>NZ_AP042449.1:0-44848 GCF_055397825.1 Methanothermobacter crinale | reverse complement strand
CTTGCTAAGTGTATTCCAAGCCAGCCCAACGAGAGCACTCACTGTATTAGACACCAACAGAGTACAGTTACTGATATCCAATCCAACCGGTGTAAGACAAAGACATGTGATCTACCTGACGATAATAGATGGTTCAACAACAATAAAACGAAGCTACAACTTCTATCTAGGAGCAGGAGGAACCAGGACGATAACACTCGGTAACTTGCACAGGGGAGCGCAGATCAAAATCACACAATACACATACAACGCCGAACGCACCAGCAAGACAATACAATACAAACAGAAAATCACAAGTAACGCACACCAAAACGAAAAAATTACCACAGTACAGAATGTGAGAGGCAGGCAACGACAAGCAATAAAAAGAATCACAAGAGCCACAATCAACAACCAATTCCAAATAATCTACACATAGACAGTGTACCCGCCCACCCACCCCATATTAGCCGCGCCCCGTAAGGGACGCGGGGATTTTATTATTCTTTCCAACCAAGGGAGGTTAAAAAAAATGGGAGGTTCTTCCATGACTGATATTGAAAATTTCAAGAAGGTAACAAAAATCACAGAAATTAGAAATGAACTCAAGGAATATGATTTCGAAATGAGATTGTTGCAGGATGCTGAATTGCATCTTGCAATTGCAGGCGACGGCGAAGCACTATACCTACTCCTAATACTACTACCTACCAGGACAAATTCAAAATACTCAAGAGGCACATTTGGAAGTTCAAAACACTTGCCTACAAGTTCAATGCAAAAACATACCTCGTAACATATAATGTGATCGCGGCATTTTATCCATTACATGCGCTTGAAGACGCCGGGAAATATTTTGTTTTGGACACGGAAAAAGCAAAGGGCATGATGTTTTCATTTGATACGATAGTTTCTGAACAGTTAGAAGAGAGACTCGCAGTTTAAATTTTTATTTTTTTAATTTTGAGATTATTTTGTCGATATCTTTTAATGTTTTTGTGTCAATACTTCCTTTCCTAGTTTTGATGTAGTTGACTAATTCAACTGGCATTAAGACAACATATCCTTTTGGTTCTTTGTGTATTTTTGCGTTTTTGTTTACCATGACGACTATGGCTTCTATCCATATTCTTTTTCTTATCCCCTTTGATCGTAGGAATTCTTTAAATTTCAAAACGCTGGTTTTGATTTGCTTGCCAGGGCTATGGAAAATTATTTTATTGCCATTTTTGGTTTTTTTGTACCATGTTTCTCCTTCTATTATGTATTGGCCGGTGTAGTTCTTTGTTTCTATTACAAAAATATTATTTTTTCCAATTACGAGATGGTCAATATTACCTCCATAATTGGAGAATTTCAGGTCATCATATCTTTTGTATTCGTCATCTGGTAGGAAAGATAGAATCTTTGAAATTACCTTTTCGCCTTCAACTCCTTTTTTCCAACTATAACCTTCCTTTCTGGCGACGAGAATTATAATGATCCCTGAGATAATCATGGAAATAGATATATGAGCTTCACTAGGTGTTAGGAGTACTATGACTACTCCCAGCATGATTAAAATTCCTCCTAACCCATACATTATTTCATATAGTATGCTCATGTGTTGTGTATAGCCCATCCCAATTATCCCCCCATGTATAGTATCTAAATCTGCACTTAGATTACAAATAAAATCTTAAAGCCTTCTAAAATTAAAAAATTTTGAATCAAAACTTTCTACAATATAATATTGTATCATGCCAATAGACCACAATAGATTCTACAATATACTATTGTAAAATACCAATAGAATACAGCGAATATTCGTAGTCTACAATAGATTATCGTAGCAACGAAAATATTCTACAATATACTACAATATACTACAATATTATATTGTAGAATCTACAATAGAATACAATATGAAATTTTTAGAGTCTACCCTCAAGTGTTATGAGCGCAGGTACAAGCACAAAAAAAGAGAATACAAAACAATACAATACACAATCAACCTAAAAAAAGACAAAGTAGAATCACAAGGCTTCAAATGCAACCAAGAAATATACATAATCCCCAAACCAGAATTCCAAGAACTAATAGAAACCTACCAAAAATACGAAAAAATACTAGAAGAAAACAGAAAACTAACAAAACAACTAGATCAGGTGCAGGTCGATTATGATAAATTGAAAAATGAGCACAGGCACTTACAAGAAGTGTACAAGAAGAGAGAAAAACAAATCAGCCACCTGGAAAACGAAGTAAAAAGACTACAAAACCGTGGCATAATCCAAATCATCCTAGAAAAGTTAACTAAAAGAAAGGCGATAGAAACATCCAAAGAAGAATAGAGATGGTTATTTGAATGGTTCTGGTGTTAAGTTAAGGCTGTCAATGATTTTCATGGCTGATTCGAGGTTTTCAGCGACTTTTAGGACTTCTTCAACGGACCAGAACGTTAAATCACGTCTGAATTCTTCGGGTAGCCCCTTAGACTCTCTTTCTATCCTTTTTAATTGTTCTTCGTCTGATATTGCGATAACTTTCTGTACTGTGGGGTTGCTCTTGGACTTTTGCAAATTCATTAATAGGCTGTCGATGGATCCCTTCTTGTGGATTTCGAAAACATAGTTTACGATTCCAAGGTTTCCGATCCTGGCACTCCAGACCACATCCACCCTTGCACCATGGGCAACCTGAACCTCTGTATTAGCCTCAAAACCCAACATTAAACCTATATCCCTTGTCAAATCCCGTATTTCATCATGGTCGAAAGCAAAGACTCGCCGGTGGCCCCTAACATTCTGAATTGTCAAATCATCGAAATCTTCAATGCTCGATGTATCGGGTTCTTGCTCCATTTGACTTAATTCAAAGAAAAAGACATGTGCAAAAAACAAACCTATTTTTTCTCCTTCTGGTTCATCTAGTTGTTTATGGATGGATTTTACTAGTTCGTTATAAATTTTATATTCTTTTGGTGAAAGCGCGTACTTACTTGTATCTACCATGTCTATGCCTAGGATGTCGAGGGCTTCCCTGGCTCTGCGGTTCCATAAAGCACACTCATGAGGTTGAAGGTATGCTAAAATCTCTGTTATAGTGGCTGGTCCCAGGCCTTTAATCATCCCAAGAACTTTTCCATACCTTTTATGTGGAGACATGGAAGTGTCTGTCAATATCTTAAAGGCTTCTCTGACCTTTTCCATCCCATTATCTGCTATGATTTCTTGAGCGCGATAATGTATGTTTCCCCGGAATCTTCTAAAGGCCCATGTATTTGATAGTATTTCCTCAAAGTCAATCTCTGAAAGACCATCTACCTTTTCACGGAACTTCTTCTGGAAATAGGATATACGGTACAAAATATCCTTCTCATCCTCTTCAAACTCTCCACTTTCTCTGTAACTTGGATAAAGCTTTTCAAAATACTCTTTCACTTTCTTTTTTTGTTTATCGTTTAATTCAGCTTTCATGCAAACTCTCCCCAGCTTTTAGGCTGTCTTACATAATCTTTATGTATTTGGTGGGTAGAATATATGTCTTTATGACATCCCTCAGGTTTTATGGTGGGGTGGATGAAATCGGCGGCAACAAAATACTAGTCAAAGACAAAAACAGTATATTCCTAGATTTTGGGATGAGCTTTTCACAAGCCAACAAGTTCCTTTCAGCATTCCTACAACCACGCAAATGTAACGGGATCCTGGACTTTGTCGAATTAGGCCTACTACCCTGGATAAAAGGTATTTACCGTGAAGATTATTTGAGGCATTGTGGACTACCATGTGAAGATAGGCCAGCCATTGATGGTGTGATTTTAAGCCATTCACATATGGACCATTCAGCATACATAAACCATCTAAGGGATGATATACCAACCTATACTACCTTGGAATCATATATAATCTTAGAGGCTTTGGATGAGACCAGTAGAACATCATTCACAGATTTAGTAAGCCTAAAGAGAACATTCCATTTCATCCCAAAGGCACGTGGCGATGGATTCAAAAGGTTACAAGGAAGAGAAGCTCAAATAGAAAGGGATATGAGGATAATAAGACCTTATAGGTTGTTCGAGATAGGTGAAGTTGCTGCGATGTTTGCACCTGTTGATCATTCATTGCCAGGGGCTTCAGCCCAAATAATAGAAACCAGCGAAGAAACCATAGTATATACTGGTGATTTGCGATTCCATGGTAGAAGAGGAAAAGACACCAAAAAATTCGTGAAAAAGGCCAAGAAGGTCAGTCCCACAACCATGATCTGTGAAGGCACGAGAATAGACCAGAATGAAAACATAACAGAAGCTGACATAGAAAAAAGGGCCACAAAAATCATATCAGATTCCAAGGACCTTGTGGTTGTGGATTATCCTATAAGAGACCTTGACAGACTACTAACATTCTATAATGTGGCAAAAAACACAGACAGAACACTCACAGTAAACTTGAAACAAGCCTATATTCTCAACCAACTCCAAACAGGAGACTATCCAAGCCTAGATGATGTTGCCATCTATGTGCCAAGGAAGAATTGGGGACTCATAGGAGACTCATATGCATGCTTCGATGGAAAATGGCTACCAGCATCAGAGATAGAAAAACTGGACCCATACTACATAGAAAGAGACTATGAGCGTTGGGAGCGAAAATTCCTAAAACTAGAAAACACCATAACCTATAAGGATCTTAGAGAAGAGCCCAACCAATACATTTTCAGGTGCGACTTCTTCGAACTCAAGGAACTAATTGACATCAAACCTGAAAAGGGAATCTATATAAGGTCCATGACAGAGCCATTCGATGAAGAAATGCTAATAGACTACAAGAAGGTGAAAAATTGGCTCAAACACTTCAACTTAACCCTAATCAAAGGGATGCACGCATCAGGCCATGCCTCAGGCCCAGAAATAATAGAAATGATAAGAGAGATAGAACCAGAAAAACTTCACCCTATACACACAGAAAAGAAAGAAAACTTCAAAGTATTAAAAGACGACAAAATAAAAATCATAAACCCCACAAAAGAAACCTTATTTAAATGAAGCAAATGTGGATCCCTCAATAAAATACAGGAAAGACATTCAACTACAAAAAAGAATAGGGTATTAATGAAAAAGAAAGCAATAAATTAATCTTTTGTAGGGGCTTTATCTTTTTCTGATTGTGGTTCATATAACCAAAAGTTAACAGGCTTTTCTGGATCATGTGTTTTCAATCCTCCTCGACTACTTTTCAAACTAACTCCCAACTTATTTTCTTTGCATTTTTTATAAAAATCAATTATAAGTTCACAACGATGACGGTCTACCCCACTAAGTTTTGTTTTCTTTTCGTGTTGATGTTTCGTTTTTTCTTTTTCTTTTAATTTTTCTTTTACCTTTTCAGATTTTTCCCAAGAATAACGTACCATTCCAACAAATAAGTCTGCAACATTGATTAAAGGATAATCGGAAGGTGTTGATTCTTGGATATCAACAACATGAAACTTAGGTTTTAATCCATAAAGCGTGGAACTTAACTCTTTTCCTTTTGAATTTAAAATTTCTTTTAATCGTTCCCAGTCAACTCGATTATTCCTGTCTGGACGAAGTTTCCAACAACTTCCTATGGGCCACCTTTTGCCCATTACATTATTAAAAAGATGGTAATACATTCTTCGTAGATTTTCGTCATCGTCCCGTTGTTGAATATTATGACGACTATCTGTTTTATCCCAAATTAAAATATCAACTCTTAATTTACCTTTTAGGGCCATTTGAATGATATATTCCATTATTTCGAGCGCGAGAACTTGTTTATCATGACCCTTAATTTCAGCCCATTTTATTTTAGATATATCACATATGTCCTTGATTTTTTTTTCAACAGGATTTAATTGATTAGATGGAAGGCTTATCATGCCCAAACCATCATATTTTGGCCCATATGATTCGTCTGAAAATGCATAATAACTAATTCCCATAATCGTGATCAGTCATGGGATAATTCACCCACTATCGCATCATAGACTTTTGGAAGCCATTCTTCGATTACATCCTCAGGCACCCCAAGAATTTCTAATAATCTCTTATCTAATTTGGTTCTTCCCCAAAATCTATCCTTGAACTGGTCTAATAATGAGGGGAATTCGCATCCTTTCAATTCATCATATAATCTGAGTAACTCGGCCTTTTGTTCTCTATCTAAAAGATTCACGTCGATTATGTCAAAAAGAACCAAATCTTTTTCTCTTATATCTATGTATCCTTCTGTGGTTTGTTCTCTTAATAAAACTAAACTGGTTATTCCCATGATTGAATTCAGGTATAGGGTGTTAATTTTGGCGGACTCTTTCTCTAATAGGATACACTTGAATGTGTCAGGTGCTATGATCCTTTTATTTGAAGAAAATGCGAAAAAATAAGTATTTTTAGAATTTGGCCTGAATCTTCGGGCAGTGACCATATATGTCCATTTGCCTTTTATTCTCTCTCTGACGATGTCATAGGTGAAGTTTTCTTTATCTTTGAATTTGGAGAGTTTTAGGACAGTTTTATAGTCTTTGAATTTGTCTGTGATTATGTAGTCTGCATTGTCTGGTATGTTAAATGTTTTGATGTCTGTTAGGGTTCTTAGGGCCGGTTTTAACTTTGATTTTCCAATTTTGAATATTCTATTTGGCCATTTTTTTATATAAAATCTCACAGACTCTCTATTGTCTTCTTCTAATATTAAGAATGCGCGTTTAATCCTATTCTCGCCAAAGGACGGGTTGTTTATGAATGCCATCTCAGAGAGGCCGGCAAAAGGAGGTTTGAAGCCTTCTCGAATTTCTGACTTTTTTAGGTTTCTTAGCAGGTGTCCTGCATGTTTTTTGATAATTGAAAGGAAGTTGCTTAGAATTTGGCCCGTTCGGGTGCTTGTAGGGCCAAATAAGGGCATTAGGTTGTTGATGTTCTCCCTAATCAACGCATACTCATAGTCGACAATATCCAACCTATTTTCAGAAACCAGAGATCCTTTTATATGTTTGACGATCTTTGCAGCGTCTTGTAAACTTAGGCTATGGATGTCTTCATTTAATATAACAAATCGAACCTTATCCTCCCTGGATGGCTTTTCTTTTCTTGCAACTAATAATATGTCCCTGAAATCCGCATCCTCTGAGAAGGCAATATTTTTTTCTGGTTTGATAATGTATTCGATTTTGTAATTTTCGATCAGATATTTCCTTATTTTTTCTGTGGCCTCTCCTCTGAATATGTTTATTGGTATAACAGCGCCTATGCGCCCACCAGGTTTGAGTAGGTAGTCTGCGAGGGCTATGAAGTAACCCCAAAGATTAACCTTGTGTCCACAGATCCCTCCAAGGGTGTCGTTATTTTTCAATTTTTCCAGCATATATCTTGGCATTTTCTCCCTATCACTGAAGGGGGGGTTCATTATTACGACATCAACAGGCTTCAGATGAAATTTCTCTCCTTTTCCTTCTGGGGATACTGTCCCCTTGCTTTCTTTTTGGTTGGAAGCTCCGAAAAGAGTTTGCTGTACAGTTACTGTATAAGGAGAGAATCTTATACCTCTGTCCTTAAATTCTCCCCTTCTTAATTTTTCAGCCAATTCTAGGGAATCTTGGGTCACAACTCTGACAACGTTAGTTTCCTGTTTTATGTTTTGGGCTGCTAAATTTATTGTAGTGATGTGGGCAGCAAATGGCATTATGTCGATCCCTGTAAGATCTTCTTCGAGGAATCTTCTATGTATTTTGTCGTGATCTTTGTAACCGTATAGCTGTTGATATAACTTTTGTTTTCTTTTATAGGCTGAAACTAGTAATGTGCCTGATCCACAGGCTGGATCTATAACTTTTTCATCCCAAGAATTCATAGTTAGGCCAGCTAATATTTCTGCTGCAATGGGATGTGTATAAAAGGCTGCTAGGATTTTTCTAACTTCTTGGGGGATTAAATCATGGAAGAATCTGCCTGCTAAATCATGAGTTATATGTTCTGCTCTTAACAATTTTATTGCTTCTATTAATTCATTTAGAGTGTCAATAACGGGTTTTTCGTTGGGAATGTGACCTAAAATATTAACATTGTAAATAGATTTGTAATTTATGCTTGTAATGTGATCAAAGTAACTTTGCAGTTCTTGGACGTTCTTTATTTTCTCCAATTCTGGCAATAATTTATTTTGTGCCTTTCTTTTAAAAATGTGGTAAAATAGAAGTTGATTAAACAAAAGGTAGGAGGCCAAAACTTTAACTTGTTTTTCTGCTTTTCTTTTGTCTTTTATTTCACCTATTGAAGAAAATAGATCTAACTTGTCTACAACCTCCGGAACTAATTGGTCTGTTTCTATTTGATAAATTATGTCGCCGAGGTCTTTAACATAGGTTTTTATTAAATTGACTACTGTATTGAAATCAACTTTTCTTTTCTTATTAATAATCTTGTCTTTTAGAGATTCAAATAGCCTGATTGGTTCTGTAACAAGGCTCTCAGTCCAATATTCTGTTAAAACCAAAGTATGAATTTCTTCTTCTAGTGCAATTCTCCTTACGATACTCTCATCAAGAATTACTTGATTTCTATAATTCTCGGGGTAAATGAGAATGATTATATTATTTTGTGTTCCCAATTTTTTAGCATAATCATGAGCTTGGGCAACAGCATTTAATCCAATTTCTGGCTTTCCTATTTTAACTTCAATTACAAAGGAAGTTTCATCATAAGTGAAAAGAATGTCAGGATGTTTTTTGCCAACTTTAGTTTCACCCACTGCCTCAAATCCAAGTTCATGTAAACAATCTATTATTGGAGAATAGAGGGTCCTTTCTTCTATCCTTGGAAGCTTCATGATATCCCACATAAAAGTTATACTGCTCCTATAATTTATATTTATAAGCGCTAAACATGTTAAATTGTTTGATTTAATTATAAAAAAAGAAAGGAGAGGAGATTTTGGAGGGAAAAAAGGGCGATTGTGATAGTGCATATTTTATCAGAAAGGGTTAAAATCAGGCCAAAATGGGATTGAAATACTTCACAATACTCGACCAAAACTACCATGGAAGAGCCCCCTAAATCGGTTACAAGCCTACAATGAACCACAAAAGTGAAAATATGGAGACCTCGATGGGTAAACTCTCAGAAGGGCTTGATTATAGCCCAAAACAAAAAGAAAGGAAAAAGGGGGCTTAAGATAGTGGTCTTTAACGATTATGTCACTGGATAACAAGCAGGAGCGTCCCTATCCTCCCATACATAGAACCAACGATCGTCAAAATATTCATAGTGGCCGCCGGGTGGTAAGCCATTGGGATAATGGGGGTCATTCACCTTAGGAGGTTTTCCACTTTTTATCAGGTCATAGACGCTCTCACTATCCCTGCCACCACTACTGTCATGGCTGGAACTCTTCGATGAACTCCCAGATGAGCCATTAACCGGGCCACTACCATTCACACCTTTGGTGCTCTGATTCTCAACGCTAGTATTATTCTTTGAAAGAAATGATATGGGCCCTTTGGTAGGAGGCTGATGGAGGCTGTAGCCGGCAAGGAAGGACACTCCAACGGCCACAACCAAAATGGTGGCCATTAGAATGGTATGGGCTAATTATTTTGCTGGTTTGTGGAACTTTAATGTTTGGAGCATGATGCCCATCTCCTTAGGAACTTTCACACTCTTACCAGAGAGTGTTATGACGGTCGTTTCCATGTCACCTCTGCCATCGACGTGGAAAAGCCATACATCATTGGATTCTTGAATGAGTAAATAGTAGTCTAATATGTCGATGAGAGGATCATAATCCTCTAACATTATCGCTGGTCTTCCCTGGATATTACCTTCCCATATGATATAGTCTTTATAATCAGTACCAGGCTCAAAGAGCATCCCTTCACACCAGCGCTCTATAGTAGTATTTTCGTGCCTCTCTACACCAATGTGTTCTTTAGAGCCATATTCTCTATGGGCGACAAATAGATCATCTTTTGCTGATATTACCTTCATGTCTTTGGGGTACTTGAATTCGAAGATGCCATTGTCATATTCCCCGTATTCTGGCCCTTTTGGCCATACCAGCACGCCTACTATAACAGCAAGTATGAGTATTCCCAAGGCCTTTGCCTTCCACCCTATACTCTCACCCCCCTATACCAATATTTTCACTCCCATAAATTTAAAAATTTGGCAAAACCTGACATTGTTTAACCAGCCAAAATACCGCAGATGACCTAAGCCCACAAGCATCTTATGTAACACCTATAAATGTCTATGTTACATAAGACATTGGCATGTAACTTTTGAACAGCCAAGGAAAAAACCATGCAGAGTAAGTTTTTCATAAATGGGATGTGTGAGTGTGTGGATTTCGTCTGTAAATGAAAATGTACCCTATCAAAATTAATACGTAGTGGATTGACACTCCTTCCTATGTCAATATTTACTAGTCGAAATATACACACGGATTTCGATTTGTAAACTGGGAATATCTCATCCATGAAAGATGGACCCACACACCAAATTGCGAATTGTAAACTGGGAATACACCCACATGTTAATACTCACCTGGGTGATTTTCCATAAAATTTGTGAGTTTGGATGACAGGTTTCGATTTGAAAGTGGATTTCGCAGACAAAGAACATGAAAAAAGGTTCCATGGTTCCAGACCAAATTTAGTTGAGTTGGAAGAGAAGATCCAGGATGTTGACACGCAGATAGACGAGCTCGTATATGGGCTTTATGGACTCACTGAAAAAGAGAGGAAGATCATTGAAGGGGCTTTGTTGTGATAAAACACAGATTATGGAAAAAAGAAAGAGAATTTATTCTTCCAAAAAGTAGACTAAAACGGATCGTCCAGAAAATGGATTTTTCCAAAGATAAGAATATTCGAATGTAGAATCCTCGCAAAGAGATTCATGGAAATAATAAGTGACAAAAAGAATTGGCAACGCGTATAAATCATCAGTAAATCTAAAAAAATTTTATATGATTCATACTTTTTGTATTTTTTTAATTTTCTTCTTTAAGAAGCCCAAGGTGGTGTAAGAATGGTTTTTTTGATCTTATTCAACCAATGTAAACTAAATGTCATATTTCTTTGTGTCTTTTTTTAATATAATCTAATATTAGGTACTTGTCTTCCCATCCAGGGTACAATTCTGGATTTTGACTAACTATTATTCTTTTCCGAAAAGGAGGAGATATCATTTTCGCTATTCTCATGGTCGATACCATTTCTTTTGTCTCTAATACCCTTTCTACCATTTCCTTTATTTCCTTTAATTTCTTGTCTGATATAGGCTTTGGTGAGTCTCTGATGTCTCTGATAATACTATTTATAATATTTCCTTTAATTTTTTTGTATGATATAGTTGGTTGAAATGACTCGGGTTTAGTCTGATCTAATGTTTCTTTTGTAGGTGGGTATTCTTCATATATTTTGATGTCACATGCTATGGTGTTGCCATTTTTAAAAATTCTGACACAATGAGAGTTCTCCCAACCACGAATATTAGAATAAGGCCATTGAAATAGTGTGCTCATTTCTATATCATGTTTAGATAAACCTTGGATTGATAATTTGCCATGAATCATATCAAGTAGAAATCTTCTTAATTTTTCTCCTGTTTCATCCTCTAAATATCGTTTACCTAACCAATAATAAGCCATTTCATAAGCTATCTTCACAAAGGCTAGTACAGGTTCAAGAAGATTTATTTTGTAGTTGTAATGAACTGTTGGTTGAAGCTCTTCTTTATATTCTATAGTAGAACTACTTTTGAGCTCTTCTTCAGGATTTTCTACACTCATGCGCTCTAACTTTTTTATAGCTATTTTAGAAACCCCTTCTTCGCCCTTTCTTGCGTCTACGGAAACATTTAGTTCAATGGATCCGTTTTTTCTCCTTTTGATCTGTATAGAGGGGAGAGAAACAGGAATATCTCCAGGCTTCCAAATGACTTTTCGGTTAGTGCCTGCAATTGTCCCTTCCCCAAAAGGATTTGGAACTGAACCCTTTTTACCTGAAATTTTATGTTGATACCTTTTCAATTCGATGAAAAAATTCTTTGCAAGGGGTGCATCTATTTTAGTACCTAATAGATGGTTGCATTTTTTACATACTGCTTCTTTTAAGACAAAACTTCCTCCAATAGACTCTGGAAAAACGTGTTCATCTGAAAACTCATTTTTAGGTAAATTTTTTTTACATATAATACATATCATTTTATCACATAGCGTTGCTAAGGGTTTAGAGAGTGTTATATTCCCCCGATCCGTTCAATTTCTTTAATTTCTAATACTTTCATGTTTAATATCCCGAAATCTCCCATATAAACATTATTACATATCCGCTACCAAAAATTTCATGGTGTTCTCAAAGTAAACTATATCCCTTTACGGTTAAACGCATGATTTGGGAGTGGATTTTGACTTGTAATGAGAATGTACAAATTGAGTCCAGGGACACACTAAATTTCGATTGTAACATAAAGGACACAAAGTTAATACTTATTATGTGGAATGTACACACGGATTTCGACTTGTAACATGGAACCATGTGGCCCTGCAAATTATATGCTCCTGGTAACATACACACGGATTTCGATTTGTAACGGGAATGTACCCCCACCCATATTAATACTTATCTGAGTAATTTTTCATAAAATGTGTGGGTTTGGATTACAGGTTTCGATTTGAATAGGGATTTCGCAGGCCTGTATATTATCTATCTTATGTAACAATATATGTATATATATGTATATATATATTACATAAGATATCTTCTACAAGCTTTAAACCAAAAAAATGATATTTATTTACATTCTTTTGATGTAAAATGAGCTTTGGTCTTTTTGTTTTGGTTTTTTCCTTGTAATTTTGTTTGTTTTTTGTCTTGTTTTAGAAGTTATTCAAATCGAAATTTTGCAAATGTTTTTACAAGTCGAAGTCTTATTTCGAATTCTTTTAGGGGTTGATTCTCGTTACAAGTCGAAATGCGTGTGTGATATTCCATACAACAATTCAAATCGAAACACATATAAGAACATGAAAAAATAATAAAAAAACAAGACCACACAGAGGTGGCAACATTGTTTGAAAAAAGGCCCCGAATCTTTAAAAACAGGGACATACTCAGCCCATTATTCGTCCCAGACACCCTACAAGACAGAAAAAAAGAAGTAGAAATTATAAGCCAATATCTTGGCTATATCCTCGATGGGGCCACACCCCCCAACATCCTGATAACAGGACCTCCAGGATCAGGTAAAACCGTCACAATAAAATACATCCTAAATGAACTCCAAAAACACACCGACGCCCCAATAAAATATGTGAAAGCAGACGGCACAGCATACCAAGTAGCTGCAAGCATTGCAGAGAGACGCGACCCCGGATTCCTAAACTTAATCAACAAAATACGAGAAAAAATACAAGGCAAAAAAGCAATAATCGTACTCGATGAAGTCGACAAAATGCTCGCAAAAGACAGCGACAGACTACTATACCACCTCTCAAGAGAACCCGACATTTGCACCATAACAATATCAAACAAACTGACAGTGATGAGCATGATCACAGACCCCAGGGTACTATCATCATTCCAACCTCGTAGGATAAACTTCCCACCATACAACGCAAACCAACTAACCGAAATATTAGAATACAGGGCAGAAAGAGCATTCTATGATAACGTACTAGAAGATAGCGTCATACCATTATGCGCCGCCATGGCGGCTCAACGCAACGGAGACGCAAGATACGCCCTCGAACTCCTAACATTCGCAGCTGACATAGCAATAAGAAACAAACAAAAAAAGATAACAGAAGAGCATGTAAGAGCCGCACAAGACGAAGTCGAAATCGAATTCATAAGAAATAGCATAGCCGAATTAAGAGAAAACCAAAAACTATTACTATACGCCACCCTAATATCAAAAGAAAAAACCCCAAGAAGAGTTTACAAGACATACAACAAACTTGCAAAACAATACGGAATCAACAGCCTCACACAAAGAAGACTATCACAACTACTACGTGAACTGGAACTTTACGGCCTTGTAGAAATCGAAGTCGTAGGCCGCGGCCGCGGCCGCGGCGTAAAATGGCTTGTGAGACCATCATCAACAATCGACGATGACGTAATGTTGGAGGCTATTCGCCGATCCTTATGATTTCCCCCTTTTCTTCTCTCCCCTCCCCCCGGGCCCCCCTCCCCTCTCTTTTTTTCCCCTTATTTTTTTCATCCCTATTTTTAGGGGGGGTTTCTTTGTGTGCGAGAAAAATTTTATAGGGTGAAGACAAATATTATTCCTGGGGGGAGGGGATCCGCTTTTTTTGCGTCACCTCCGCGAAGCGATGCAAAAGCCCCCCCCTCTCCCCATATTTTTTCCAGGAGGGAGAGTCTTTTTCTTTTATAAGGTGTCTTATGTAACAAAGTATATATATGATATGTTACATAAGATATTGTAGGGAACATGGGCATTTGCCCCTGGCGGAGGTGACCCCTCATGGAAAAAATGGAAAATAGAAACCTTGTGAAGGCGCTTCTTGAAGTGCAAAAAGAAATAAAAAACCCCAAAAACACGGAAATAAACCCCTACTACCGAAGCAAATACGCCCCACTACCAGACATCCTGAACCTTATACGGCCACTCTTAGCAAAAAATGGGCTTGTACTTTACCAGGATGTTGGATCCACACCCGAGGGCGTTGTATGCGTGCGGACACACCTCATACATGAAAGCGGCGAATCATTGAAGACAAGCCCATTATACATGAAAGTAGAAGGGAAAGGGAAAGGTTCACCACAATCAGTTGGATCAGCGATCACCTACGCCCGAAGATACCAGATCTTGGCCCTTCTTGGGATTGCAAGCGAAGACGATGACGCCAACCTCGCATCTAGGCCACGACCAACAGCAACACCAAAACCCACCAGGTGAGTAGGGGATGGTTATTAAAACCTTTAAGGACATTGTGGACAGGCAGAAAAGCATAGAAAAACTTGAAGAGATGAGAGAGTACATTGAAAAGAGGATCCAGGTGTTACAGGAGCAAATAGAAAAGGAGAAGGAGCAGTTCCCAGGATCGAAGGCGGGCCGGGAAGTGCTAAAGATTAGACCGGCAGGGAAAATCACTTACCAGCTCGAAAAGGTGAATTGTGGAAAACCCAACTGTGAAAAATGTCCACACGGTCCCTACTGGTATGGCTATAGGAGAGTAAACGGCAAACTTGTAAGTTTTTACGTTGGTAAGGAACTCCCCAAGGATGAAACAAAATGAGGGGTGGCATGATCTTTGTCTTATGTAACACATGTGTGGATATTGACTGTTACATAAGAAATCTTGAACCACTATATCCTGACCACTCCTTCATGGATACTTCTAAACTGAATGAACTGCCCCCCTTGATGATTTACTAAACATTGAAAAAACCATTATACCCGCCCACCCACCCCATATGATTAGCCACACCCTTACGGGTGCGGTTTTATTTTTTTTCCATACTCCCCCCAATTTTTGAAACAAGCCATAGGGGCGGCCTCGCTTACGCTCGGCCGCCCGAAAAAACAAGGACAAAAGGGGCAATATCCCTGACAAGAGAAAAAGATTAAAATATAATAGTGTGATATTTTTTAGTTGAGGGGGTTTTTCCCAAGTGAGAAAAAAATTATCTCACCTACCTTTCTCCCCAAAGAATGGGAAAAATCCCCTTACCCTAATTTTATTCACTTTTTTCTCGAAGTTCTTCCTTCAAAAGGATCTTGTTAAGTCTTTTTTTCTTTTGAACAATCATATTCCTAATCACGTTTTTCACTGCAACATTCTTCACATTCTTTAAATCCTCTTCAAGCTCAGCTATTTCCCTCTTCAGAACTTCTACCTTGTACACGATTTCACCTCCTGCTTGAAAGGTACCTTAGGAGAGGGGGCTTTCGCCCCCCTCCTATAACCTCGCCCCCGAATGCGCGACCTTCGCTTCGCTTCGGTCGCGGGGGGCGCGCCTCCGCTTTCGCTCCGGCGCAAAAAACAACAACAAATGGATAGGAGCGATCACGTGAAACATGGGCATCCCCCGAAAAAATAATTTGTTAGGGGGCATATAGACCCCTTAATTTTTTTTAGAACTCATGTACATCTGTAATTTCTATCCTGCGATTTTCATCTATTCTAAATTCAGCTTCGGCCTCCCCATCTTCAAGGATAGCTGTCCCCCATAGATACCCATCTAATGGAACGGGGAAGATTTCTATGCGTTCAACTTCTTCCTTTAGGATTCTTCCGATTTTTTCTCTAACTTTTTCTTCTATATTTTTCATGTTACACTCATCTCCAAAGAAAAGAAGATTAGAGGAGTTCATCTAAACTCCTCATAGCCTGCTCAACATATCCAAGCTTTTGATAGACGCTTTCATCACTATCGAGCATTTCATGAATGCCCTCTATTATCTCTTCTATTCTCTTTATTTTTTCTTTCACCTGTCCCCTCAGATATGGTTCCTCTATCATGTGGACGATTTCTTTCATTTTATCTCACCTACCTTTCTCCCTTTCTCCATGGGGGGTGGCCCCCTGTATAGTATATATGCCACAAGGGGTATATAAGGGTTACCCCTACCATTACATACTCTATAGGTTCTCATATATATACTTTACGCCCCCAGAACTTCGTTATGCCTAAATAGTGAAGAAATACACTGCCTTAAAGAGCAATACAAGCCTTGAACAGCCCATTTCACATGGGTATAAGAATCCCCCTAGCATTTTTGGCTGGAAGAAAATCAAGAACTCCAAAAATTACAGGATAATATCAAAGAAAAAATGATACGAATGGTGAAAAAGGGAAGATAACCCCCATACTCCACATCTTTCTCTCTTTTTGTGATAATTCTCATTAACACAACAATAAAATACAAATACTCCTTTTTTCATAATTACCCAACAACCAAAAACTAGAGGGGGTGAGAAAATGGGGGAAAGGCGGCGTTCATTCTAGCGGCAGTAATGCTAAGTGTAGTCGTGGCGGGATGCTTGGCCCCTTCCTATTCAGTATATGACAACGGAGAAATCAAATTTGAATACCCGGTCAAATTCGAAGTAAAAGAGAACAACACGAAATATGCTGACGGCGACGTGTTACTACTCAGAGCAGAGATTCCAGAAGACGATTACTATTCAGAGAACATCGAAGTTTTTAAATGGCATAACAGGAGCCTTGATGAAAGACTCCAAGAATTCAGCGACAACCCTTTTTTAACGCCGTTGTGGAGAGGCGAGATACAGGGAAGGCCAGCGGCACTGGATCTGTTAGTTTCGATCGGAGGCTGCCCGGTATATCATTTGAATATCCAGGGCCAGAATGATGTCTATGAAATCACCTACACTATTACAACCTCAAATTATCCAACAAGAAAAATCACCCTTGGGAATGAGACGTTTGAGATTCCAGAGAACTTCGCCCATATCATTGAAACTTTAAAGTTCCATTGATTTTTTTGGTTGTCGTGGCGAGAGGGGGGACTTTCAATACCTTCAAAAAAACTTTAGATGGGGGGCTCTCTTTTTGTGAATTTCTGAAGGCTATAAAAAAATTTCAATCCCATTTTGGTCTGATTTTAACTGGGTGGATTTTTTTCTCTATTTGGACTGGATCATTTTATGGTTTCTTCTCTCAGAATTATAAATCTGTTGATCCCCAATAATGTCCCCTATTTATATTGACAGACGACTCCCCTGTAAGATCCTATAATTAAAAATAAATGCCTAGAATAATTCAAAATCCTTTTACATTGTCATACACTGGATAGGGGTCTGTGGCACCCCTGTAGGTGGGTGATGTGCGTTATTGTTGTGCTATTGTTGGTTATCACAAAAAAGGGAAGGTGTGGGTGGTTATTTCTTCACTTTCAATGACTCTATGATTTGCTTAGCAACATCATCGGAGAGTAGGTCACATGATACTACGAATGGTCTGCCATCTTTTTCGAAAACATAGAAATGTAAACGAGGTTCATCTGAGTAGTACTCAACATAATGCACATCTCCTATATCCCCTTCATCTGATATACCAAGACAATCTACAGAAACATCACTTTCAACATCCTCCAGTGAAACATTACCCCCAAAAACTGCAAGTGAAGCAACTTGTTCACCTTCTTGGTTCTTAAGCAGAACAAACTCACAAGGAGATCCAGTAGGATCTGTTTGATGGTTTGATATATTCCAATCCTTGGGGTATTCAAATGTCACATATTTTCCAGAGAATGTGGTGGTTTCTTGGCCGATACACCCGGAAACAGCCACTACAAGGCCTGCCAGGACACATATCGTCATAATTGCTTTTTTCATGTGCATATTTAAAACCTCTTGCAATTATTATTTTACCTGCACCAATCTACTCTCTCCAATCAAATCACACTATACCTATATAATATCAGCATATACGTTGTGTTAATATGTGTTATCACAACATCATTTCAATCCCATCTTTTGGTCTGATTTTACATGCTTTGGTTGACTTCGTTATGCAAGAATATAACGAAATAACAGATACATTTCGGATAAAATCATATATACAAAAGAATGATACTAATCAACAGGGGGCCCTATAAGGAGATTCGAACCCTCCGAACGAGACCTAGCCATAACTCGTTTTCAGGGCCCCCACTACTATTTTTCTCATCACACAAAACCCCTCAAAGCCACATAATCCACCGCCACAAGGAAAACATAACCCCCTTGGGCCGCCCCTCCCACCCAACCCCATGATTAGCCGCGCCGGAGCGAAAGCGAAGGCGCGGGATTTTTTAAGATTCCATTTATCTTATGTAACAGGAATATTGGCTTGGAACACAAAATGTTACATAAGATTTTTGAGATTGGCTTATAACTCCACCCCCCGGATTCATACAGTCTGTGGGATGATGTTATGAAATAAGGAAGAAAACACTATGGGTGAAAAAAATATTATATATATTGGTGAAACCCTGAAAATACCACCAATTAAAACTAAAAAAAGTCGCTTATTTTTTCATTTCATGGCCTAAAAGCGGGAAGTGTCCTAAAAGACCGAAAAATCACCATAAGATTACCCGTTCTGCAAGCTCAAATAACTTTTTTCATGGCCGGTGTCAAGGGGTGTCAAAACCATTGTCACCATAAGACCACCCCCACGAAAGTAATATTTTGTAATACTAATTCTTGAAATCGTAAGATTTTAATATAAAATCACAAAATAATATTATCAATTTTAAATCGCGGAGGTGAAAAGAATTAAAAAGAAAATACTTTTGCACCTACGGGATGGTGAACACATTGCAATCCGATACAAAAACATAAAAGAATATATGGATCTGGAAACAGGCCACGAGAAAATATTTTTAGAACATATCAATCCCGCGAAGGAAATAGCATCAGAGATACTCTCAAAATTGACTAAAACGACAAGAAACACAATATATAAAAAATACACAACAAATGAAATTGTACAAGAAATTAAAAAGAAAACAAAGAACAGAATGATACTAATTATTTTTAACGACTTGCAGCAAATGTCCAAAAGCACAATGCGAATCTTTCTTGACATCCTAGACAACATACAGATCTTCTGTAGCATACGAGGAAAAACGGAAAAATATCATATGAAAATATTGGAAAAAATGATGATCCTCAGCAGCCCAGAAGACGAAATCATCGACATCAAAATCCCAATCGTGATATTCGCCGGTACACTTGCTTTTCTCACATACCTGAAAATAGCAATGGGCCTACAAGGACTTGTAGCATACATTATACTCGCATCAGTATGGTTCGGGACAATAATCGCCAGAACATTACTGTGGATCGCAAAATAAGGAGAGTAATGACATTGGACATAACCGATCTCTTTCTACTACATGTCACACTCATGATAGTCATAGGGACGGTATGGTACACCTTCTGGTTTTATGCAGCAACATACAAGAATTGATGCTTGAAAGGTACCTCCGCGCCCTCGCCTTCGGCTCGGCCGCGGGAAAGGGATGAGATAAGATGAAATGGTACACACACGCAATCTTTGCAATAGTAATAGGAGCAGACATAGGATTTCTACTCGGGGCAGAACTGACAATACGATTCTTCATCATAACAATCATCGCAAGCCTCATCATCGACTTCGCAGAAAAAGCGATCTTCAACGAACACAAAAGACAACTACACAACATATTTACCATAATACCTTGTATTCTGGCCTACTTGTTCTTTGATATGACAATCGGCGCGGCCTTAACTGCAGGAATACTTTCACACATCATCCTGGATTGCATAACACCAACAGGATGCCCACTATTCTGGCCAATAAATAAGAAAAAGTACGACGTAAAATGGAAGTACAGTGACAACAAGGCACGGGAAAAAAGGATTCTTGCAACGGTCTCATTGCTCGCGTTATTAACGGTTCTGATTCTTTTGCCACAGGGCCCATTCATGTCCGCTATCAGCGCCTGGACAGGTAACAAGAATGAAACTAATTCAACAAACTCTACACACTTAGATCTTCGCATAAACCTTAACGATCCTACAAAAGACATGTGGATCTATCCATTACCCAACGGGAGCATATTTATCGACATCGTAGACGAAGGGCAAGGATATATGACCAATTATTATTACTCCTACCCAAGATCCTATCCCAGATATTACCCTATTTATCGCGAACCTTCCATACCCAAGAATACGTCACCCCAAGAAGAGGAGGAAGAGGAGGGATAAGGGGTGGTAAAAAGGAGAGTAGAAATCAAAAAAATACATGAAATGATAAAAAAACTCGAAAGAACATACAACAAAAACAAAATCTACACACAAAAAACATACATAGACGCGCGAACAGCCTGCAAACTCGAGATCATAAGTTACTTAGAATCTAGATCAAAAAGTGAGATAGCACGAAAAGCAATACAATTATTCATAGAAGCATATGAATCCAAAAACGGCAACCTGCTAAACAAGATGAAACATCAATAGTGCACCCTCACCCGCCCACCCATACGATTAGCTGCGGCCTCGCCTCCGGCTCGGCCGCGGAATTTTATTTCTGAATAATTGAACGCTTTTTTCAGTATCTGAGCCGTTTTTGGGCCCAAAAATATCATAATACTATATCAGTAGAATATATTAACATAGAATTGTGGAGGTGAAAAATTGAGGATAAAAAATGCATTAATCACATTAATGCTATTGGCCATACTCGGCGCGAGCATCAGCGTAGGGACGGTAGTAGCACAAGAAAATAACGATGAAGAGATAATCATCGACGAAAGTGAAGATCTCAACGAGGATGTGGAAAACGATGAAGGACTCGAAGAAGACTTGACAAATTTTGAACCAGCCATCGACACCGAAAGCGAAGGCCAGGAAGCGGCTGCAGGAACCGTGCCAATGCAACCCACAGGGGCCCCACTACTACCTGTGATCCTATCAGTGACCTTAATAGCAACTGGTTTGCTGGCAAGTGTAAGGTACAAGTTTTGATGTCTTACTCTTTTTTTCTATTATTTCTTTATAATAATATTGAATTCTCTTTTGTTGACATAGGTTTTATTTCATTGTTCTTTCCAAAATCTGAGCCATTTTCGGGCCTAAAATCATATAATACTAATTTTATAAAATATATTATCGCAGAAAAAAATGTTAAGTGGGGTGATACACCTTGAGAAAATATCTGTTTGTGCCGTTGCTGCTGCTAGGGCTCATGTTTGTCATGGCAGACTCAGCCTCAGCAGCTGACGGCTACTTCTACGAAGTAAACCAAAACCAGACAACTGCCAAGGTTGGCGACCACGTACAAATAGAGGTAGTAGTAGACACCATCCCATCAGATCAGGGCTATAGCCTGGACAACGTAACAGTACAGGCCTACATCACGCCACGACTCAAAGTAGAAAATGTAAGCACCACATATGGAACATATGAGAACGGCACATGGTACCTCGGAGACGGATACTACGGAACCGCAACCGCAACATTCTACTGCCTCGTGAACGGAACAGGAACACTCACAGGACAATTCTACCTCAGAGCCAACAACGACGAAAACTGGGATAACAACTATGCCAGGATAGACATTGATGTGCCATTCACAGACCTAAAAGCCACAGCAAGAGCACCCACCAGACTATCACCCGGACAAACTTTCAACTATACTGTCACAATCGTGAATATGGGTGTGGAAAACGCAACTAACACACAAATGCAAATAAACCTACCCTCTACAGTGGAATACCAATCCTACACAGCCGATAAGGGAACATTCGACCCACAGACGGGGATTTGGACAATTGGCACGCTAGCATACGACAACGACGACAATGAAAACGATGATCCACTCGGTGAAAACGCAACACTAACATTAACCCTAAAAGTTAAACCAGACGCCGCAGCAGGACAATACAACATCACAACACTTACAACCTGCGACTTGAGCTTGCTAAGTGTATTCCAAGCCAGCCCAACGAGAGCACTCACTGTATTAGACACCAACAGAGTACAGTTACTGATATCCAATCCAACCGGTGTAAGACAAAGACATGTGATCTACCTGACGATAATAGATGGTTCAACAACAATAAAACGAAGCTACAACTTCTATCTAGGAGCAGGAGGAACCAGGACGATAACACTCGGTAACTTGCACAGGGGAGCGCAGATCAAAATCACACAATACACATACAACGCCGAACGCACCAGCAAGACAATACAATACAAACAGAAAATCACAAGTAACGCACACCAAAACGAAAAAATTACCACAGTACAGAATGTGAGAGGCAGGCAACGACAAGCAATAAAAAGAATCACAAGAGCCACAATCAACAACCAATTCCAAATAATCTACACATAGACAGTGTACCCGCCCACCCACCCCATATTAGCCGCGCCCCGTAAGGGACGCGGGGATTTTATTATTCTTTCCAACCAAGGGAGGTTAAAAAAAATGGGAGGTTCTTCCATGACTGATATTGAAAATTTCAAGAAGGTAACAAAAATCACAGAAATTAGAAATGAACTCAAGGAATATGATTTCGAAATGAGATTGTTGCAGGATGCTGAATTGCATCTTGCAATTGCAGGCGACGGCGAAGCACTATACCTACTCCTAATACTACTACCTACCAGGACAAATTCAAAATACTCAAGAGGCACATTTGGAAGTTCAAAACACTTGCCTACAAGTTCAATGCAAAAACATACCTCGTAACATATAATGTGATCGCGGCATTTTATCCATTACATGCGCTTGAAGACGCCGGGAAATATTTTGTTTTGGACACGGAAAAAGCAAAGGGCATGATGTTTTCATTTGATACGATAGTTTCTGAACAGTTAGAAGAGAGACTCGCAGTTTAAATTTTTATTTTTTTAATTTTGAGATTATTTTGTCGATATCTTTTAATGTTTTTGTGTCAATACTTCCTTTCCTAGTTTTGATGTAGTTGACTAATTCAACTGGCATTAAGACAACATATCCTTTTGGTTCTTTGTGTATTTTTGCGTTTTTGTTTACCATGACGACTATGGCTTCTATCCATATTCTTTTTCTTATCCCCTTTGATCGTAGGAATTCTTTAAATTTCAAAACGCTGGTTTTGATTTGCTTGCCAGGGCTATGGAAAATTATTTTATTGCCATTTTTGGTTTTTTTGTACCATGTTTCTCCTTCTATTATGTATTGGCCGGTGTAGTTCTTTGTTTCTATTACAAAAATATTATTTTTTCCAATTACGAGATGGTCAATATTACCTCCATAATTGGAGAATTTCAGGTCATCATATCTTTTGTATTCGTCATCTGGTAGGAAAGATAGAATCTTTGAAATTACCTTTTCGCCTTCAACTCCTTTTTTCCAACTATAACCTTCCTTTCTGGCGACGAGAATTATAATGATCCCTGAGATAATCATGGAAATAGATATATGAGCTTCACTAGGTGTTAGGAGTACTATGACTACTCCCAGCATGATTAAAATTCCTCCTAACCCATACATTATTTCATATAGTATGCTCATGTGTTGTGTATAGCCCATCCCAATTATCCCCCCATGTATAGTATCTAAATCTGCACTTAGATTACAAATAAAATCTTAAAGCCTTCTAAAATTAAAAAATTTTGAATCAAAACTTTCTACAATATAATATTGTATCATGCCAATAGACCACAATAGATTCTACAATATACTATTGTAAAATACCAATAGAATACAGCGAATATTCGTAGTCTACAATAGATTATCGTAGCAACGAAAATATTCTACAATATACTACAATATACTACAATATTATATTGTAGAATCTACAATAGAATACAATATGAAATTTTTAGAGTCTACCCTCAAGTGTTATGAGCGCAGGTACAAGCACAAAAAAAGAGAATACAAAACAATACAATACACAATCAACCTAAAAAAAGACAAAGTAGAATCACAAGGCTTCAAATGCAACCAAGAAATATACATAATCCCCAAACCAGAATTCCAAGAACTAATAGAAACCTACCAAAAATACGAAAAAATACTAGAAGAAAACAGAAAACTAACAAAACAACTAGATCAGGTGCAGGTCGATTATGATAAATTGAAAAATGAGCACAGGCACTTACAAGAAGTGTACAAGAAGAGAGAAAAACAAATCAGCCACCTGGAAAACGAAGTAAAAAGACTACAAAACCGTGGCATAATCCAAATCATCCTAGAAAAGTTAACTAAAAGAAAGGCGATAGAAACATCCAAAGAAGAATAGAGATGGTTATTTGAATGGTTCTGGTGTTAAGTTAAGGCTGTCAATGATTTTCATGGCTGATTCGAGGTTTTCAGCGACTTTTAGGACTTCTTCAACGGACCAGAACGTTAAATCACGTCTGAATTCTTCGGGTAGCCCCTTAGACTCTCTTTCTATCCTTTTTAATTGTTCTTCGTCTGATATTGCGATAACTTTCTGTACTGTGGGGTTGCTCTTGGACTTTTGCAAATTCATTAATAGGCTGTCGATGGATCCCTTCTTGTGGATTTCGAAAACATAGTTTACGATTCCAAGGTTTCCGATCCTGGCACTCCAGACCACATCCACCCTTGCACCATGGGCAACCTGAACCTCTGTATTAGCCTCAAAACCCAACATTAAACCTATATCCCTTGTCAAATCCCGTATTTCATCATGGTCGAAAGCAAAGACTCGCCGGTGGCCCCTAACATTCTGAATTGTCAAATCATCGAAATCTTCAATGCTCGATGTATCGGGTTCTTGCTCCATTTGACTTAATTCAAAGAAAAAGACATGTGCAAAAAACAAACCTATTTTTTCTCCTTCTGGTTCATCTAGTTGTTTATGGATGGATTTTACTAGTTCGTTATAAATTTTATATTCTTTTGGTGAAAGCGCGTACTTACTTGTATCTACCATGTCTATGCCTAGGATGTCGAGGGCTTCCCTGGCTCTGCGGTTCCATAAAGCACACTCATGAGGTTGAAGGTATGCTAAAATCTCTGTTATAGTGGCTGGTCCCAGGCCTTTAATCATCCCAAGAACTTTTCCATACCTTTTATGTGGAGACATGGAAGTGTCTGTCAATATCTTAAAGGCTTCTCTGACCTTTTCCATCCCATTATCTGCTATGATTTCTTGAGCGCGATAATGTATGTTTCCCCGGAATCTTCTAAAGGCCCATGTATTTGATAGTATTTCCTCAAAGTCAATCTCTGAAAGACCATCTACCTTTTCACGGAACTTCTTCTGGAAATAGGATATACGGTACAAAATATCCTTCTCATCCTCTTCAAACTCTCCACTTTCTCTGTAACTTGGATAAAGCTTTTCAAAATACTCTTTCACTTTCTTTTTTTGTTTATCGTTTAATTCAGCTTTCATGCAAACTCTCCCCAGCTTTTAGGCTGTCTTACATAATCTTTATGTATTTGGTGGGTAGAATATATGTCTTTATGACATCCCTCAGGTTTTATGGTGGGGTGGATGAAATCGGCGGCAACAAAATACTAGTCAAAGACAAAAACAGTATATTCCTAGATTTTGGGATGAGCTTTTCACAAGCCAACAAGTTCCTTTCAGCATTCCTACAACCACGCAAATGTAACGGGATCCTGGACTTTGTCGAATTAGGCCTACTACCCTGGATAAAAGGTATTTACCGTGAAGATTATTTGAGGCATTGTGGACTACCATGTGAAGATAGGCCAGCCATTGATGGTGTGATTTTAAGCCATTCACATATGGACCATTCAGCATACATAAACCATCTAAGGGATGATATACCAACCTATACTACCTTGGAATCATATATAATCTTAGAGGCTTTGGATGAGACCAGTAGAACATCATTCACAGATTTAGTAAGCCTAAAGAGAACATTCCATTTCATCCCAAAGGCACGTGGCGATGGATTCAAAAGGTTACAAGGAAGAGAAGCTCAAATAGAAAGGGATATGAGGATAATAAGACCTTATAGGTTGTTCGAGATAGGTGAAGTTGCTGCGATGTTTGCACCTGTTGATCATTCATTGCCAGGGGCTTCAGCCCAAATAATAGAAACCAGCGAAGAAACCATAGTATATACTGGTGATTTGCGATTCCATGGTAGAAGAGGAAAAGACACCAAAAAATTCGTGAAAAAGGCCAAGAAGGTCAGTCCCACAACCATGATCTGTGAAGGCACGAGAATAGACCAGAATGAAAACATAACAGAAGCTGACATAGAAAAAAGGGCCACAAAAATCATATCAGATTCCAAGGACCTTGTGGTTGTGGATTATCCTATAAGAGACCTTGACAGACTACTAACATTCTATAATGTGGCAAAAAACACAGACAGAACACTCACAGTAAACTTGAAACAAGCCTATATTCTCAACCAACTCCAAACAGGAGACTATCCAAGCCTAGATGATGTTGCCATCTATGTGCCAAGGAAGAATTGGGGACTCATAGGAGACTCATATGCATGCTTCGATGGAAAATGGCTACCAGCATCAGAGATAGAAAAACTGGACCCATACTACATAGAAAGAGACTATGAGCGTTGGGAGCGAAAATTCCTAAAACTAGAAAACACCATAACCTATAAGGATCTTAGAGAAGAGCCCAACCAATACATTTTCAGGTGCGACTTCTTCGAACTCAAGGAACTAATTGACATCAAACCTGAAAAGGGAATCTATATAAGGTCCATGACAGAGCCATTCGATGAAGAAATGCTAATAGACTACAAGAAGGTGAAAAATTGGCTCAAACACTTCAACTTAACCCTAATCAAAGGGATGCACGCATCAGGCCATGCCTCAGGCCCAGAAATAATAGAAATGATAAGAGAGATAGAACCAGAAAAACTTCACCCTATACACACAGAAAAGAAAGAAAACTTCAAAGTATTAAAAGACGACAAAATAAAAATCATAAACCCCACAAAAGAAACCTTATTTAAATGAAGCAAATGTGGATCCCTCAATAAAATACAGGAAAGACATTCAACTACAAAAAAGAATAGGGTATTAATGAAAAAGAAAGCAATAAATTAATCTTTTGTAGGGGCTTTATCTTTTTCTGATTGTGGTTCATATAACCAAAAGTTAACAGGCTTTTCTGGATCATGTGTTTTCAATCCTCCTCGACTACTTTTCAAACTAACTCCCAACTTATTTTCTTTGCATTTTTTATAAAAATCAATTATAAGTTCACAACGATGACGGTCTACCCCACTAAGTTTTGTTTTCTTTTCGTGTTGATGTTTCGTTTTTTCTTTTTCTTTTAATTTTTCTTTTACCTTTTCAGATTTTTCCCAAGAATAACGTACCATTCCAACAAATAAGTCTGCAACATTGATTAAAGGATAATCGGAAGGTGTTGATTCTTGGATATCAACAACATGAAACTTAGGTTTTAATCCATAAAGCGTGGAACTTAACTCTTTTCCTTTTGAATTTAAAATTTCTTTTAATCGTTCCCAGTCAACTCGATTATTCCTGTCTGGACGAAGTTTCCAACAACTTCCTATGGGCCACCTTTTGCCCATTACATTATTAAAAAGATGGTAATACATTCTTCGTAGATTTTCGTCATCGTCCCGTTGTTGAATATTATGACGACTATCTGTTTTATCCCAAATTAAAATATCAACTCTTAATTTACCTTTTAGGGCCATTTGAATGATATATTCCATTATTTCGAGCGCGAGAACTTGTTTATCATGACCCTTAATTTCAGCCCATTTTATTTTAGATATATCACATATGTCCTTGATTTTTTTTTCAACAGGATTTAATTGATTAGATGGAAGGCTTATCATGCCCAAACCATCATATTTTGGCCCATATGATTCGTCTGAAAATGCATAATAACTAATTCCCATAATCGTGATCAGTCATGGGATAATTCACCCACTATCGCATCATAGACTTTTGGAAGCCATTCTTCGATTACATCCTCAGGCACCCCAAGAATTTCTAATAATCTCTTATCTAATTTGGTTCTTCCCCAAAATCTATCCTTGAACTGGTCTAATAATGAGGGGAATTCGCATCCTTTCAATTCATCATATAATCTGAGTAACTCGGCCTTTTGTTCTCTATCTAAAAGATTCACGTCGATTATGTCAAAAAGAACCAAATCTTTTTCTCTTATATCTATGTATCCTTCTGTGGTTTGTTCTCTTAATAAAACTAAACTGGTTATTCCCATGATTGAATTCAGGTATAGGGTGTTAATTTTGGCGGACTCTTTCTCTAATAGGATACACTTGAATGTGTCAGGTGCTATGATCCTTTTATTTGAAGAAAATGCGAAAAAATAAGTATTTTTAGAATTTGGCCTGAATCTTCGGGCAGTGACCATATATGTCCATTTGCCTTTTATTCTCTCTCTGACGATGTCATAGGTGAAGTTTTCTTTATCTTTGAATTTGGAGAGTTTTAGGACAGTTTTATAGTCTTTGAATTTGTCTGTGATTATGTAGTCTGCATTGTCTGGTATGTTAAATGTTTTGATGTCTGTTAGGGTTCTTAGGGCCGGTTTTAACTTTGATTTTCCAATTTTGAATATTCTATTTGGCCATTTTTTTATATAAAATCTCACAGACTCTCTATTGTCTTCTTCTAATATTAAGAATGCGCGTTTAATCCTATTCTCGCCAAAGGACGGGTTGTTTATGAATGCCATCTCAGAGAGGCCGGCAAAAGGAGGTTTGAAGCCTTCTCGAATTTCTGACTTTTTTAGGTTTCTTAGCAGGTGTCCTGCATGTTTTTTGATAATTGAAAGGAAGTTGCTTAGAATTTGGCCCGTTCGGGTGCTTGTAGGGCCAAATAAGGGCATTAGGTTGTTGATGTTCTCCCTAATCAACGCATACTCATAGTCGACAATATCCAACCTATTTTCAGAAACCAGAGATCCTTTTATATGTTTGACGATCTTTGCAGCGTCTTGTAAACTTAGGCTATGGATGTCTTCATTTAATATAACAAATCGAACCTTATCCTCCCTGGATGGCTTTTCTTTTCTTGCAACTAATAATATGTCCCTGAAATCCGCATCCTCTGAGAAGGCAATATTTTTTTCTGGTTTGATAATGTATTCGATTTTGTAATTTTCGATCAGATATTTCCTTATTTTTTCTGTGGCCTCTCCTCTGAATATGTTTATTGGTATAACAGCGCCTATGCGCCCACCAGGTTTGAGTAGGTAGTCTGCGAGGGCTATGAAGTAACCCCAAAGATTAACCTTGTGTCCACAGATCCCTCCAAGGGTGTCGTTATTTTTCAATTTTTCCAGCATATATCTTGGCATTTTCTCCCTATCACTGAAGGGGGGGTTCATTATTACGACATCAACAGGCTTCAGATGAAATTTCTCTCCTTTTCCTTCTGGGGATACTGTCCCCTTGCTTTCTTTTTGGTTGGAAGCTCCGAAAAGAGTTTGCTGTACAGTTACTGTATAAGGAGAGAATCTTATACCTCTGTCCTTAAATTCTCCCCTTCTTAATTTTTCAGCCAATTCTAGGGAATCTTGGGTCACAACTCTGACAACGTTAGTTTCCTGTTTTATGTTTTGGGCTGCTAAATTTATTGTAGTGATGTGGGCAGCAAATGGCATTATGTCGATCCCTGTAAGATCTTCTTCGAGGAATCTTCTATGTATTTTGTCGTGATCTTTGTAACCGTATAGCTGTTGATATAACTTTTGTTTTCTTTTATAGGCTGAAACTAGTAATGTGCCTGATCCACAGGCTGGATCTATAACTTTTTCATCCCAAGAATTCATAGTTAGGCCAGCTAATATTTCTGCTGCAATGGGATGTGTATAAAAGGCTGCTAGGATTTTTCTAACTTCTTGGGGGATTAAATCATGGAAGAATCTGCCTGCTAAATCATGAGTTATATGTTCTGCTCTTAACAATTTTATTGCTTCTATTAATTCATTTAGAGTGTCAATAACGGGTTTTTCGTTGGGAATGTGACCTAAAATATTAACATTGTAAATAGATTTGTAATTTATGCTTGTAATGTGATCAAAGTAACTTTGCAGTTCTTGGACGTTCTTTATTTTCTCCAATTCTGGCAATAATTTATTTTGTGCCTTTCTTTTAAAAATGTGGTAAAATAGAAGTTGATTAAACAAAAGGTAGGAGGCCAAAACTTTAACTTGTTTTTCTGCTTTTCTTTTGTCTTTTATTTCACCTATTGAAGAAAATAGATCTAACTTGTCTACAACCTCCGGAACTAATTGGTCTGTTTCTATTTGATAAATTATGTCGCCGAGGTCTTTAACATAGGTTTTTATTAAATTGACTACTGTATTGAAATCAACTTTTCTTTTCTTATTAATAATCTTGTCTTTTAGAGATTCAAATAGCCTGATTGGTTCTGTAACAAGGCTCTCAGTCCAATATTCTGTTAAAACCAAAGTATGAATTTCTTCTTCTAGTGCAATTCTCCTTACGATACTCTCATCAAGAATTACTTGATTTCTATAATTCTCGGGGTAAATGAGAATGATTATATTATTTTGTGTTCCCAATTTTTTAGCATAATCATGAGCTTGGGCAACAGCATTTAATCCAATTTCTGGCTTTCCTATTTTAACTTCAATTACAAAGGAAGTTTCATCATAAGTGAAAAGAATGTCAGGATGTTTTTTGCCAACTTTAGTTTCACCCACTGCCTCAAATCCAAGTTCATGTAAACAATCTATTATTGGAGAATAGAGGGTCCTTTCTTCTATCCTTGGAAGCTTCATGATATCCCACATAAAAGTTATACTGCTCCTATAATTTATATTTATAAGCGCTAAACATGTTAAATTGTTTGATTTAATTATAAAAAAAGAAAGGAGAGGAGATTTTGGAGGGAAAAAAGGGCGATTGTGATAGTGCATATTTTATCAGAAAGGGTTAAAATCAGGCCAAAATGGGATTGAAATACTTCACAATACTCGACCAAAACTACCATGGAAGAGCCCCCTAAATCGGTTACAAGCCTACAATGAACCACAAAAGTGAAAATATGGAGACCTCGATGGGTAAACTCTCAGAAGGGCTTGATTATAGCCCAAAACAAAAAGAAAGGAAAAAGGGGGCTTAAGATAGTGGTCTTTAACGATTATGTCACTGGATAACAAGCAGGAGCGTCCCTATCCTCCCATACATAGAACCAACGATCGTCAAAATATTCATAGTGGCCGCCGGGTGGTAAGCCATTGGGATAATGGGGGTCATTCACCTTAGGAGGTTTTCCACTTTTTATCAGGTCATAGACGCTCTCACTATCCCTGCCACCACTACTGTCATGGCTGGAACTCTTCGATGAACTCCCAGATGAGCCATTAACCGGGCCACTACCATTCACACCTTTGGTGCTCTGATTCTCAACGCTAGTATTATTCTTTGAAAGAAATGATATGGGCCCTTTGGTAGGAGGCTGATGGAGGCTGTAGCCGGCAAGGAAGGACACTCCAACGGCCACAACCAAAATGGTGGCCATTAGAATGGTATGGGCTAATTATTTTGCTGGTTTGTGGAACTTTAATGTTTGGAGCATGATGCCCATCTCCTTAGGAACTTTCACACTCTTACCAGAGAGTGTTATGACGGTCGTTTCCATGTCACCTCTGCCATCGACGTGGAAAAGCCATACATCATTGGATTCTTGAATGAGTAAATAGTAGTCTAATATGTCGATGAGAGGATCATAATCCTCTAACATTATCGCTGGTCTTCCCTGGATATTACCTTCCCATATGATATAGTCTTTATAATCAGTACCAGGCTCAAAGAGCATCCCTTCACACCAGCGCTCTATAGTAGTATTTTCGTGCCTCTCTACACCAATGTGTTCTTTAGAGCCATATTCTCTATGGGCGACAAATAGATCATCTTTTGCTGATATTACCTTCATGTCTTTGGGGTACTTGAATTCGAAGATGCCATTGTCATATTCCCCGTATTCTGGCCCTTTTGGCCATACCAGCACGCCTACTATAACAGCAAGTATGAGTATTCCCAAGGCCTTTGCCTTCCACCCTATACTCTCACCCCCCTATACCAATATTTTCACTCCCATAAATTTAAAAATTTGGCAAAACCTGACATTGTTTAACCAGCCAAAATACCGCAGATGACCTAAGCCCACAAGCATCTTATGTAACACCTATAAATGTCTATGTTACATAAGACATTGGCATGTAACTTTTGAACAGCCAAGGAAAAAACCATGCAGAGTAAGTTTTTCATAAATGGGATGTGTGAGTGTGTGGATTTCGTCTGTAAATGAAAATGTACCCTATCAAAATTAATACGTAGTGGATTGACACTCCTTCCTATGTCAATATTTACTAGTCGAAATATACACACGGATTTCGATTTGTAAACTGGGAATATCTCATCCATGAAAGATGGACCCACACACCAAATTGCGAATTGTAAACTGGGAATACACCCACATGTTAATACTCACCTGGGTGATTTTCCATAAAATTTGTGAGTTTGGATGACAGGTTTCGATTTGAAAGTGGATTTCGCAGACAAAGAACATGAAAAAAGGTTCCATGGTTCCAGACCAAATTTAGTTGAGTTGGAAGAGAAGATCCAGGATGTTGACACGCAGATAGACGAGCTCGTATATGGGCTTTATGGACTCACTGAAAAAGAGAGGAAGATCATTGAAGGGGCTTTGTTGTGATAAAACACAGATTATGGAAAAAAGAAAGAGAATTTATTCTTCCAAAAAGTAGACTAAAACGGATCGTCCAGAAAATGGATTTTTCCAAAGATAAGAATATTCGAATGTAGAATCCTCGCAAAGAGATTCATGGAAATAATAAGTGACAAAAAGAATTGGCAACGCGTATAAATCATCAGTAAATCTAAAAAAATTTTATATGATTCATACTTTTTGTATTTTTTTAATTTTCTTCTTTAAGAAGCCCAAGGTGGTGTAAGAATGGTTTTTTTGATCTTATTCAACCAATGTAAACTAAATGTCATATTTCTTTGTGTCTTTTTTTAATATAATCTAATATTAGGTACTTGTCTTCCCATCCAGGGTACAATTCTGGATTTTGACTAACTATTATTCTTTTCCGAAAAGGAGGAGATATCATTTTCGCTATTCTCATGGTCGATACCATTTCTTTTGTCTCTAATACCCTTTCTACCATTTCCTTTATTTCCTTTAATTTCTTGTCTGATATAGGCTTTGGTGAGTCTCTGATGTCTCTGATAATACTATTTATAATATTTCCTTTAATTTTTTTGTATGATATAGTTGGTTGAAATGACTCGGGTTTAGTCTGATCTAATGTTTCTTTTGTAGGTGGGTATTCTTCATATATTTTGATGTCACATGCTATGGTGTTGCCATTTTTAAAAATTCTGACACAATGAGAGTTCTCCCAACCACGAATATTAGAATAAGGCCATTGAAATAGTGTGCTCATTTCTATATCATGTTTAGATAAACCTTGGATTGATAATTTGCCATGAATCATATCAAGTAGAAATCTTCTTAATTTTTCTCCTGTTTCATCCTCTAAATATCGTTTACCTAACCAATAATAAGCCATTTCATAAGCTATCTTCACAAAGGCTAGTACAGGTTCAAGAAGATTTATTTTGTAGTTGTAATGAACTGTTGGTTGAAGCTCTTCTTTATATTCTATAGTAGAACTACTTTTGAGCTCTTCTTCAGGATTTTCTACACTCATGCGCTCTAACTTTTTTATAGCTATTTTAGAAACCCCTTCTTCGCCCTTTCTTGCGTCTACGGAAACATTTAGTTCAATGGATCCGTTTTTTCTCCTTTTGATCTGTATAGAGGGGAGAGAAACAGGAATATCTCCAGGCTTCCAAATGACTTTTCGGTTAGTGCCTGCAATTGTCCCTTCCCCAAAAGGATTTGGAACTGAACCCTTTTTACCTGAAATTTTATGTTGATACCTTTTCAATTCGATGAAAAAATTCTTTGCAAGGGGTGCATCTATTTTAGTACCTAATAGATGGTTGCATTTTTTACATACTGCTTCTTTTAAGACAAAACTTCCTCCAATAGACTCTGGAAAAACGTGTTCATCTGAAAACTCATTTTTAGGTAAATTTTTTTTACATATAATACATATCATTTTATCACATAGCGTTGCTAAGGGTTTAGAGAGTGTTATATTCCCCCGATCCGTTCAATTTCTTTAATTTCTAATACTTTCATGTTTAATATCCCGAAATCTCCCATATAAACATTATTACATATCCGCTACCAAAAATTTCATGGTGTTCTCAAAGTAAACTATATCCCTTTACGGTTAAACGCATGATTTGGGAGTGGATTTTGACTTGTAATGAGAATGTACAAATTGAGTCCAGGGACACACTAAATTTCGATTGTAACATAAAGGACACAAAGTTAATACTTATTATGTGGAATGTACACACGGATTTCGACTTGTAACATGGAACCATGTGGCCCTGCAAATTATATGCTCCTGGTAACATACACACGGATTTCGATTTGTAACGGGAATGTACCCCCACCCATATTAATACTTATCTGAGTAATTTTTCATAAAATGTGTGGGTTTGGATTACAGGTTTCGATTTGAATAGGGATTTCGCAGGCCTGTATATTATCTATCTTATGTAACAATATATGTATATATATGTATATATATATTACATAAGATATCTTCTACAAGCTTTAAACCAAAAAAATGATATTTATTTACATTCTTTTGATGTAAAATGAGCTTTGGTCTTTTTGTTTTGGTTTTTTCCTTGTAATTTTGTTTGTTTTTTGTCTTGTTTTAGAAGTTATTCAAATCGAAATTTTGCAAATGTTTTTACAAGTCGAAGTCTTATTTCGAATTCTTTTAGGGGTTGATTCTCGTTACAAGTCGAAATGCGTGTGTGATATTCCATACAACAATTCAAATCGAAACACATATAAGAACATGAAAAAATAATAAAAAAACAAGACCACACAGAGGTGGCAACATTGTTTGAAAAAAGGCCCCGAATCTTTAAAAACAGGGACATACTCAGCCCATTATTCGTCCCAGACACCCTACAAGACAGAAAAAAAGAAGTAGAAATTATAAGCCAATATCTTGGCTATATCCTCGATGGGGCCACACCCCCCAACATCCTGATAACAGGACCTCCAGGATCAGGTAAAACCGTCACAATAAAATACATCCTAAATGAACTCCAAAAACACACCGACGCCCCAATAAAATATGTGAAAGCAGACGGCACAGCATACCAAGTAGCTGCAAGCATTGCAGAGAGACGCGACCCCGGATTCCTAAACTTAATCAACAAAATACGAGAAAAAATACAAGGCAAAAAAGCAATAATCGTACTCGATGAAGTCGACAAAATGCTCGCAAAAGACAGCGACAGACTACTATACCACCTCTCAAGAGAACCCGACATTTGCACCATAACAATATCAAACAAACTGACAGTGATGAGCATGATCACAGACCCCAGGGTACTATCATCATTCCAACCTCGTAGGATAAACTTCCCACCATACAACGCAAACCAACTAACCGAAATATTAGAATACAGGGCAGAAAGAGCATTCTATGATAACGTACTAGAAGATAGCGTCATACCATTATGCGCCGCCATGGCGGCTCAACGCAACGGAGACGCAAGATACGCCCTCGAACTCCTAACATTCGCAGCTGACATAGCAATAAGAAACAAACAAAAAAAGATAACAGAAGAGCATGTAAGAGCCGCACAAGACGAAGTCGAAATCGAATTCATAAGAAATAGCATAGCCGAATTAAGAGAAAACCAAAAACTATTACTATACGCCACCCTAATATCAAAAGAAAAAACCCCAAGAAGAGTTTACAAGACATACAACAAACTTGCAAAACAATACGGAATCAACAGCCTCACACAAAGAAGACTATCACAACTACTACGTGAACTGGAACTTTACGGCCTTGTAGAAATCGAAGTCGTAGGCCGCGGCCGCGGCCGCGGCGTAAAATGGCTTGTGAGACCATCATCAACAATCGACGATGACGTAATGTTGGAGGCTATTCGCCGATCCTTATGATTTCCCCCTTTTCTTCTCTCCCCTCCCCCCGGGCCCCCCTCCCCTCTCTTTTTTTCCCCTTATTTTTTTCATCCCTATTTTTAGGGGGGGTTTCTTTGTGTGCGAGAAAAATTTTATAGGGTGAAGACAAATATTATTCCTGGGGGGAGGGGATCCGCTTTTTTTGCGTCACCTCCGCGAAGCGATGCAAAAGCCCCCCCCTCTCCCCATATTTTTTCCAGGAGGGAGAGTCTTTTTCTTTTATAAGGTGTCTTATGTAACAAAGTATATATATGATATGTTACATAAGATATTGTAGGGAACATGGGCATTTGCCCCTGGCGGAGGTGACCCCTCATGGAAAAAATGGAAAATAGAAACCTTGTGAAGGCGCTTCTTGAAGTGCAAAAAGAAATAAAAAACCCCAAAAACACGGAAATAAACCCCTACTACCGAAGCAAATACGCCCCACTACCAGACATCCTGAACCTTATACGGCCACTCTTAGCAAAAAATGGGCTTGTACTTTACCAGGATGTTGGATCCACACCCGAGGGCGTTGTATGCGTGCGGACACACCTCATACATGAAAGCGGCGAATCATTGAAGACAAGCCCATTATACATGAAAGTAGAAGGGAAAGGGAAAGGTTCACCACAATCAGTTGGATCAGCGATCACCTACGCCCGAAGATACCAGATCTTGGCCCTTCTTGGGATTGCAAGCGAAGACGATGACGCCAACCTCGCATCTAGGCCACGACCAACAGCAACACCAAAACCCACCAGGTGAGTAGGGGATGGTTATTAAAACCTTTAAGGACATTGTGGACAGGCAGAAAAGCATAGAAAAACTTGAAGAGATGAGAGAGTACATTGAAAAGAGGATCCAGGTGTTACAGGAGCAAATAGAAAAGGAGAAGGAGCAGTTCCCAGGATCGAAGGCGGGCCGGGAAGTGCTAAAGATTAGACCGGCAGGGAAAATCACTTACCAGCTCGAAAAGGTGAATTGTGGAAAACCCAACTGTGAAAAATGTCCACACGGTCCCTACTGGTATGGCTATAGGAGAGTAAACGGCAAACTTGTAAGTTTTTACGTTGGTAAGGAACTCCCCAAGGATGAAACAAAATGAGGGGTGGCATGATCTTTGTCTTATGTAACACATGTGTGGATATTGACTGTTACATAAGAAATCTTGAACCACTATATCCTGACCACTCCTTCATGGATACTTCTAAACTGAATGAACTGCCCCCCTTGATGATTTACTAAACATTGAAAAAACCATTATACCCGCCCACCCACCCCATATGATTAGCCACACCCTTACGGGTGCGGTTTTATTTTTTTTCCATACTCCCCCCAATTTTTGAAACAAGCCATAGGGGCGGCCTCGCTTACGCTCGGCCGCCCGAAAAAACAAGGACAAAAGGGGCAATATCCCTGACAAGAGAAAAAGATTAAAATATAATAGTGTGATATTTTTTAGTTGAGGGGGTTTTTCCCAAGTGAGAAAAAAATTATCTCACCTACCTTTCTCCCCAAAGAATGGGAAAAATCCCCTTACCCTAATTTTATTCACTTTTTTCTCGAAGTTCTTCCTTCAAAAGGATCTTGTTAAGTCTTTTTTTCTTTTGAACAATCATATTCCTAATCACGTTTTTCACTGCAACATTCTTCACATTCTTTAAATCCTCTTCAAGCTCAGCTATTTCCCTCTTCAGAACTTCTACCTTGTACACGATTTCACCTCCTGCTTGAAAGGTACCTTAGGAGAGGGGGCTTTCGCCCCCCTCCTATAACCTCGCCCCCGAATGCGCGACCTTCGCTTCGCTTCGGTCGCGGGGGGCGCGCCTCCGCTTTCGCTCCGGCGCAAAAAACAACAACAAATGGATAGGAGCGATCACGTGAAACATGGGCATCCCCCGAAAAAATAATTTGTTAGGGGGCATATAGACCCCTTAATTTTTTTTAGAACTCATGTACATCTGTAATTTCTATCCTGCGATTTTCATCTATTCTAAATTCAGCTTCGGCCTCCCCATCTTCAAGGATAGCTGTCCCCCATAGATACCCATCTAATGGAACGGGGAAGATTTCTATGCGTTCAACTTCTTCCTTTAGGATTCTTCCGATTTTTTCTCTAACTTTTTCTTCTATATTTTTCATGTTACACTCATCTCCAAAGAAAAGAAGATTAGAGGAGTTCATCTAAACTCCTCATAGCCTGCTCAACATATCCAAGCTTTTGATAGACGCTTTCATCACTATCGAGCATTTCATGAATGCCCTCTATTATCTCTTCTATTCTCTTTATTTTTTCTTTCACCTGTCCCCTCAGATATGGTTCCTCTATCATGTGGACGATTTCTTTCATTTTATCTCACCTACCTTTCTCCCTTTCTCCATGGGGGGTGGCCCCCTGTATAGTATATATGCCACAAGGGGTATATAAGGGTTACCCCTACCATTACATACTCTATAGGTTCTCATATATATACTTTACGCCCCCAGAACTTCGTTATGCCTAAATAGTGAAGAAATACACTGCCTTAAAGAGCAATACAAGCCTTGAACAGCCCATTTCACATGGGTATAAGAATCCCCCTAGCATTTTTGGCTGGAAGAAAATCAAGAACTCCAAAAATTACAGGATAATATCAAAGAAAAAATGATACGAATGGTGAAAAAGGGAAGATAACCCCCATACTCCACATCTTTCTCTCTTTTTGTGATAATTCTCATTAACACAACAATAAAATACAAATACTCCTTTTTTCATAATTACCCAACAACCAAAAACTAGAGGGGGTGAGAAAATGGGGGAAAGGCGGCGTTCATTCTAGCGGCAGTAATGCTAAGTGTAGTCGTGGCGGGATGCTTGGCCCCTTCCTATTCAGTATATGACAACGGAGAAATCAAATTTGAATACCCGGTCAAATTCGAAGTAAAAGAGAACAACACGAAATATGCTGACGGCGACGTGTTACTACTCAGAGCAGAGATTCCAGAAGACGATTACTATTCAGAGAACATCGAAGTTTTTAAATGGCATAACAGGAGCCTTGATGAAAGACTCCAAGAATTCAGCGACAACCCTTTTTTAACGCCGTTGTGGAGAGGCGAGATACAGGGAAGGCCAGCGGCACTGGATCTGTTAGTTTCGATCGGAGGCTGCCCGGTATATCATTTGAATATCCAGGGCCAGAATGATGTCTATGAAATCACCTACACTATTACAACCTCAAATTATCCAACAAGAAAAATCACCCTTGGGAATGAGACGTTTGAGATTCCAGAGAACTTCGCCCATATCATTGAAACTTTAAAGTTCCATTGATTTTTTTGGTTGTCGTGGCGAGAGGGGGGACTTTCAATACCTTCAAAAAAACTTTAGATGGGGGGCTCTCTTTTTGTGAATTTCTGAAGGCTATAAAAAAATTTCAATCCCATTTTGGTCTGATTTTAACTGGGTGGATTTTTTTCTCTATTTGGACTGGATCATTTTATGGTTTCTTCTCTCAGAATTATAAATCTGTTGATCCCCAATAATGTCCCCTATTTATATTGACAGACGACTCCCCTGTAAGATCCTATAATTAAAAATAAATGCCTAGAATAATTCAAAATCCTTTTACATTGTCATACACTGGATAGGGGTCTGTGGCACCCCTGTAGGTGGGTGATGTGCGTTATTGTTGTGCTATTGTTGGTTATCACAAAAAAGGGAAGGTGTGGGTGGTTATTTCTTCACTTTCAATGACTCTATGATTTGCTTAGCAACATCATCGGAGAGTAGGTCACATGATACTACGAATGGTCTGCCATCTTTTTCGAAAACATAGAAATGTAAACGAGGTTCATCTGAGTAGTACTCAACATAATGCACATCTCCTATATCCCCTTCATCTGATATACCAAGACAATCTACAGAAACATCACTTTCAACATCCTCCAGTGAAACATTACCCCCAAAAACTGCAAGTGAAGCAACTTGTTCACCTTCTTGGTTCTTAAGCAGAACAAACTCACAAGGAGATCCAGTAGGATCTGTTTGATGGTTTGATATATTCCAATCCTTGGGGTATTCAAATGTCACATATTTTCCAGAGAATGTGGTGGTTTCTTGGCCGATACACCCGGAAACAGCCACTACAAGGCCTGCCAGGACACATATCGTCATAATTGCTTTTTTCATGTGCATATTTAAAACCTCTTGCAATTATTATTTTACCTGCACCAATCTACTCTCTCCAATCAAATCACACTATACCTATATAATATCAGCATATACGTTGTGTTAATATGTGTTATCACAACATCATTTCAATCCCATCTTTTGGTCTGATTTTACATGCTTTGGTTGACTTCGTTATGCAAGAATATAACGAAATAACAGATACATTTCGGATAAAATCATATATACAAAAGAATGATACTAATCAACAGGGGGCCCTATAAGGAGATTCGAACCCTCCGAACGAGACCTAGCCATAACTCGTTTTCAGGGCCCCCACTACTATTTTTCTCATCACACAAAACCCCTCAAAGCCACATAATCCACCGCCACAAGGAAAACATAACCCCCTTGGGCCGCCCCTCCCACCCAACCCCATGATTAGCCGCGCCGGAGCGAAAGCGAAGGCGCGGGATTTTTTAAGATTCCATTTATCTTATGTAACAGGAATATTGGCTTGGAACACAAAATGTTACATAAGATTTTTGAGATTGGCTTATAACTCCACCCCCCGGATTCATACAGTCTGTGGGATGATGTTATGAAATAAGGAAGAAAACACTATGGGTGAAAAAAATATTATATATATTGGTGAAACCCTGAAAATACCACCAATTAAAACTAAAAAAAGTCGCTTATTTTTTCATTTCATGGCCTAAAAGCGGGAAGTGTCCTAAAAGACCGAAAAATCACCATAAGATTACCCGTTCTGCAAGCTCAAATAACTTTTTTCATGGCCGGTGTCAAGGGGTGTCAAAACCATTGTCACCATAAGACCACCCCCACGAAAGTAATATTTTGTAATACTAATTCTTGAAATCGTAAGATTTTAATATAAAATCACAAAATAATATTATCAATTTTAAATCGCGGAGGTGAAAAGAATTAAAAAGAAAATACTTTTGCACCTACGGGATGGTGAACACATTGCAATCCGATACAAAAACATAAAAGAATATATGGATCTGGAAACAGGCCACGAGAAAATATTTTTAGAACATATCAATCCCGCGAAGGAAATAGCATCAGAGATACTCTCAAAATTGACTAAAACGACAAGAAACACAATATATAAAAAATACACAACAAATGAAATTGTACAAGAAATTAAAAAGAAAACAAAGAACAGAATGATACTAATTATTTTTAACGACTTGCAGCAAATGTCCAAAAGCACAATGCGAATCTTTCTTGACATCCTAGACAACATACAGATCTTCTGTAGCATACGAGGAAAAACGGAAAAATATCATATGAAAATATTGGAAAAAATGATGATCCTCAGCAGCCCAGAAGACGAAATCATCGACATCAAAATCCCAATCGTGATATTCGCCGGTACACTTGCTTTTCTCACATACCTGAAAATAGCAATGGGCCTACAAGGACTTGTAGCATACATTATACTCGCATCAGTATGGTTCGGGACAATAATCGCCAGAACATTACTGTGGATCGCAAAATAAGGAGAGTAATGACATTGGACATAACCGATCTCTTTCTACTACATGTCACACTCATGATAGTCATAGGGACGGTATGGTACACCTTCTGGTTTTATGCAGCAACATACAAGAATTGATGCTTGAAAGGTACCTCCGCGCCCTCGCCTTCGGCTCGGCCGCGGGAAAGGGATGAGATAAGATGAAATGGTACACACACGCAATCTTTGCAATAGTAATAGGAGCAGACATAGGATTTCTACTCGGGGCAGAACTGACAATACGATTCTTCATCATAACAATCATCGCAAGCCTCATCATCGACTTCGCAGAAAAAGCGATCTTCAACGAACACAAAAGACAACTACACAACATATTTACCATAATACCTTGTATTCTGGCCTACTTGTTCTTTGATATGACAATCGGCGCGGCCTTAACTGCAGGAATACTTTCACACATCATCCTGGATTGCATAACACCAACAGGATGCCCACTATTCTGGCCAATAAATAAGAAAAAGTACGACGTAAAATGGAAGTACAGTGACAACAAGGCACGGGAAAAAAGGATTCTTGCAACGGTCTCATTGCTCGCGTTATTAACGGTTCTGATTCTTTTGCCACAGGGCCCATTCATGTCCGCTATCAGCGCCTGGACAGGTAACAAGAATGAAACTAATTCAACAAACTCTACACACTTAGATCTTCGCATAAACCTTAACGATCCTACAAAAGACATGTGGATCTATCCATTACCCAACGGGAGCATATTTATCGACATCGTAGACGAAGGGCAAGGATATATGACCAATTATTATTACTCCTACCCAAGATCCTATCCCAGATATTACCCTATTTATCGCGAACCTTCCATACCCAAGAATACGTCACCCCAAGAAGAGGAGGAAGAGGAGGGATAAGGGGTGGTAAAAAGGAGAGTAGAAATCAAAAAAATACATGAAATGATAAAAAAACTCGAAAGAACATACAACAAAAACAAAATCTACACACAAAAAACATACATAGACGCGCGAACAGCCTGCAAACTCGAGATCATAAGTTACTTAGAATCTAGATCAAAAAGTGAGATAGCACGAAAAGCAATACAATTATTCATAGAAGCATATGAATCCAAAAACGGCAACCTGCTAAACAAGATGAAACATCAATAGTGCACCCTCACCCGCCCACCCATACGATTAGCTGCGGCCTCGCCTCCGGCTCGGCCGCGGAATTTTATTTCTGAATAATTGAACGCTTTTTTCAGTATCTGAGCCGTTTTTGGGCCCAAAAATATCATAATACTATATCAGTAGAATATATTAACATAGAATTGTGGAGGTGAAAAATTGAGGATAAAAAATGCATTAATCACATTAATGCTATTGGCCATACTCGGCGCGAGCATCAGCGTAGGGACGGTAGTAGCACAAGAAAATAACGATGAAGAGATAATCATCGACGAAAGTGAAGATCTCAACGAGGATGTGGAAAACGATGAAGGACTCGAAGAAGACTTGACAAATTTTGAACCAGCCATCGACACCGAAAGCGAAGGCCAGGAAGCGGCTGCAGGAACCGTGCCAATGCAACCCACAGGGGCCCCACTACTACCTGTGATCCTATCAGTGACCTTAATAGCAACTGGTTTGCTGGCAAGTGTAAGGTACAAGTTTTGATGTCTTACTCTTTTTTTCTATTATTTCTTTATAATAATATTGAATTCTCTTTTGTTGACATAGGTTTTATTTCATTGTTCTTTCCAAAATCTGAGCCATTTTCGGGCCTAAAATCATATAATACTAATTTTATAAAATATATTATCGCAGAAAAAAATGTTAAGTGGGGTGATACACCTTGAGAAAATATCTGTTTGTGCCGTTGCTGCTGCTAGGGCTCATGTTTGTCATGGCAGACTCAGCCTCAGCAGCTGACGGCTACTTCTACGAAGTAAACCAAAACCAGACAACTGCCAAGGTTGGCGACCACGTACAAATAGAGGTAGTAGTAGACACCATCCCATCAGATCAGGGCTATAGCCTGGACAACGTAACAGTACAGGCCTACATCACGCCACGACTCAAAGTAGAAAATGTAAGCACCACATATGGAACATATGAGAACGGCACATGGTACCTCGGAGACGGATACTACGGAACCGCAACCGCAACATTCTACTGCCTCGTGAACGGAACAGGAACACTCACAGGACAATTCTACCTCAGAGCCAACAACGACGAAAACTGGGATAACAACTATGCCAGGATAGACATTGATGTGCCATTCACAGACCTAAAAGCCACAGCAAGAGCACCCACCAGACTATCACCCGGACAAACTTTCAACTATACTGTCACAATCGTGAATATGGGTGTGGAAAACGCAACTAACACACAAATGCAAATAAACCTACCCTCTACAGTGGAATACCAATCCTACACAGCCGATAAGGGAACATTCGACCCACAGACGGGGATTTGGACAATTGGCACGCTAGCATACGACAACGACGACAATGAAAACGATGATCCACTCGGTGAAAACGCAACACTAACATTAACCCTAAAAGTTAAACCAGACGCCGCAGCAGGACAATACAACATCACAACACTTACAACCTGCGACTTGAG
>NZ_AP042450.1:55000-1521583 GCF_055397825.1 Methanothermobacter crinale | reverse complement strand
AAGCAGCCAAAAACGTCCTAGAAAAAATCTACAAAAAAGTAGAAGTCAAAGGCGTTAAAGTAGACCCAGGAGTCCCAGACCAGCCAATAGGATTAGAACAGACAATAAAAGGCGCCATAAACAGGGCCCAAAGAGCATACAAAGACTGCGACCTAAGCATAGGAATAGAATCCGGACTACTCGAAGCACCACACACACTAACAGGCTACATCGACCTACAATGGTGCGCAACCTACAATGGCAAAACAACAACACTAGGAGTAAGCGCAGGATTCGAATACCCCCCAAAGGTCATAAAAAAAGTGCTAGAAGAAGGAAAAGAAGTAGGAGACATCATGGACAAAATCACAGGAATAAAAAACCTCGGCGAAAAAACCGGAGCAATAGCCATCCTCACTCGCGGCCTACTAGATCGGACAGAAAACACAGAACAATGCATACTAATGGCCATGATACCCTATTTAAACCCAAAACTTTACAAGCTAAGGTGAAAAATATTGGTAGATGAAAAACTAAAAATCCTCACAATAATCCTAATAATATTCCTCATGGGCTTCATCACACGTTTAGAAACAGTGGAACTTAGAGGCTTGAATAATACCGAGAAAGCTTACTACACTGACGAGAAAGGCCTGCCATACATGTACGAACCCGACTGCTACTACAGTTACCGTCTCGCAGCTAACATATTAGACCATGGACACCCCGGGGACAAGATAATAAACGGGACACCATGGGACCTCCACAGTTTCTATCCGCCAGGTAGAATGGTGGATTGGCCCCCATTAATATTGTGGCTTTCCATCATATTCTATAAATTTTTGAATCTTTTCACCGTCATTGATTTCATGGAATCCTGTTTTTGGTTACCAGCGATTATAGGACCGTTAGCAGGGATTGTCATGTTCTTCTTTGTTAGGAGGTATGCTGGTAATTTTCCAGGCCTTTTAAGCGGAGTCTTATTGGTTTTGGCACCATTTTACTTTTTCAGGACGGTGCCCGGATTCTTTGATACTGACATGTTCAACATATTCTTCCCACTCATTGTCGTTTTATTCTTTTGCAAAGCCATTGAAACAAACAAAAATTATATGCCGTCACTTGTCTTATCATCTCTTTCACTCGCCCTATTTTCACTCGCATGGAATGGATGGCCATACATATTCTATATAATAATCGTATCAAGCATATTATATATGATCAAGATCAGAGGAAGGGTAGTGGATTTCGCCAAAAAATTAACAATTTTTATTATAATCTCCCTGGCTATTATAGGATTGCTTGGACGCTTACAATATATTTCAATTTTTACAACCTTCTTCGAATTCACATTTAAACCATTAAGTGTTAGTGGCTGGCCCGGGATTTATGAATCCATAGCCGAATTGCATGCTCCAACCTTTGATGAATTTTTGTCATGGGTTGGGCCGATTAATATAGGTCTTGGATTTTTTGGGACTATTATCATTGGAAGTATCATGTTAAGGGATAAAATCAAGAAAGTTCATCTTCCATATTTTAGCTGGTATCCTTTCATCTTAATCGTCACATGGCTTATAATAGGTATTGTAGCATATTCTTTAAGCATACGTTTCGCTTTATTAGTTATACCACCACTTATAGTCTTTCTCGGATTACTCGTGGGAGTTATGGACTCTTATCTTAAACATTCAAATTTTAGGCGATTACGTCGATCTGGGAACATTTTCATATTAACATTGGTAGTCCTGTTATCCACGATTTCCTTCATAGGAGCGTCCGAGATACAATTTGTGCCCTTTGTCGACGATGATTTTGTACATGCATCTTATTGGATCAAAAACGAAACATCCCAGGATATTGTTGTGATTACACAGTGGGGTTATGGTTATCCACTTGAAGCTTTTTCTCAAATGCCTGTTCTCATTGATGGCGGATCCCAGGACACTCCTAGGACTTATTGGTTCTATCATGCATTCGCAACTAATAATGAGAGTTTGTCTATTGGCATTTTAGGCATGGTATCCACGAGTGGTAATCAAGCTATAGAATTACTCGACAATAAAACGGGGAATACAAGCCTAACGGTAACTATACTAGATGATATACTTGGTGTTGGCAAAAAAGAGGCGGAAGAAATACTGGAAGAAAAGTATAGAATGGATTCAAGGTTCACCAGGGAGCTTCTCTCATATACTCACCCAGCCAATAAACCATTTATCATATTAACAAGAGATGACATGATAAGATGGGTGGAGTGGTACATCTATTATGGCTTCTGGGACTTTAACAAGTCCAAAGGCCGTCCTTATATTTATTCTATAGGTTCGTCAAATGACACTAGTCAGATAAGATACTACTCCAATAATGTTAAACTAGACTTGGATAATGGAGGGTCCTGGGAGAACAAGAAACCATATAATACCATAATAAAAGATGGGAACTCTAAGAGGATAATAGCAGGTGATGATAAAAGCAATTTTTCCATAATAGTCCTTTTGGATAAAAACCAGGCTATCGTATTAGATAAAAGTTTTCAGGATTCGCTCTTCGTAAAACTTGTAATCCTCAAAGAAGAAACAGAACACATCAAACCAATCTACAAGAATAACTCCACCATAATCTGGGCCGTGAGATGATGAAACATAGAATAGTCCTCATCATACTATTAGCTGTTATAATATTTTTATCCGGGTTTTTCCTTAGACTCGGAAACTACAATCTCTCATCCCCAGATAAAAGCCTATATTATGATGATAATGGACTTCAATATTTCCAAGAGAGCGATTCATACTACAACTATCGTCTAACAAAGAATCTGTTAGAATATGGTCATTTAGGAGACAAGATTATTGATGGAAAACCATGGGATCTTCACTCATATTATCCGCCTGGCGTCCCAGTGGATTATCCGCCGCTACTCGCATATACTACAATTGGATTCTATTTTCTTTTGAACCTTGTAACTTCCATGAGTTTAAAGGAGGTTTGCCTGTGGCTTCCGGTAATCCTCGGTCCATTAGCTGGTGTTGTAGGATTCTTATTCTCGCGTAGGATCAGCGGCGATTTTGGAGGGTTTCTAACAGGTGTGCTGATCGTAACAACGCCATTATATGCCTCTAGGACAACTTTTGGTTTTTTTGATACTGACATACTAAATATAACTTTTCCCCTTATTATTATCTGGTTTTTATTTGAAGCTGAAAATGCTAACAGGAAAAAGAGAATAATGTTTTCAGTTTTCGCTGGTTTCCTAGTTTTTCTCTTTTCACTCGCATGGGATGGATGGTTATATTATTTTTATATTATCCTCATAGCGTCCATTATATTTTTGAAAATTGGACAAGAAGATTACAAGGAGCTTTCCTTTTTAATATTACCCTTTTTCATGACTTCAATAATACTTATTGGGATTTTCAGGATATTCGCTTTTTATAAGATATTCATGATGCCCCTCACCTATATAAATCTTCTTCATAGTAATCCATGGTATCCTTGGCCTGATTCTTACAAAAACGTTGCAGAACTTCAAACACCCGCCATAAAAACTTTTATAACTGCTATTTCACCTTTATCTCTTCTAGGATTTATAGGCGTGACAACAATCCCATATCATAAGCATGTGAAAATCACTCCTATGACAAGAGTTATATTAGTTTTATGGATTTTTTCAGCTGCCTTGTTATCATTAAAGGGAACTAGGTTCATTTTGTTACTTATAGGACCATTATCTATCTTCGCGGGGATATTCTGGAAGGAATTCGAAGAAACCATAAAAAGTAGATTAAAAAGGACATTCAAAAATAAGGTTGTTGTTATCTGCAAAATGAGTATTTTGCTGCTGATACTCTTAGAATGTGTAGTCTATTTTAATAATGCACGGGAATTTAATCCGATGTATGATGATTATTTCGATGAAGCCGCACAATGGATAAAAAATAACACTTCAAATGATACTGTTATAATCACGGACTGGAGTTATGGACATTTCTTTACCAGCGAAAGTCAAAGGCCTGTTCTTTTCGATGGTAGGCTTGCCTATATTGAAACATTACCCGTGAGAAAATTATGGTATGATTCAAGTTTGGATTCGGCGATTCCCACAACAGCCCGTGACTATTGGATAAACCTTGCATTTACAATAGATAACCCCACATTATCAGAAAATATATTTAAGATGCTTGCAACAAGCGGCGACAACGCATACCTACTACTTAATAATTACACCAAAAACAAAAAACAATCATCTATTATTCTACAGAAAATACTAGAATTAAACAGAACTTCTGCATATCTCTTCCTAAAAAAGAATGGCTTTTCAGATGAAAAAGCTGAGAAAATTTTAAACTACACTCATCCCATTAATCCACGTCCATTCATCCTCATAATCACAAGCAACATGGAAAATAGATCAAACAGAATAGACTTTGTAAAAATCTTCGAAAACAAAAAAATAAAAATATACAAATTAAAATAAATGTTATAATTTTTGTATGGTGGAATCACGGGCCGAATCAATTACATCAGTGATGTTCCCAGCGATAGAACCAGCGATACCTCTGACATACACACCTACAACTATTACTATCACTAGTAATGCGCCTATGATCAATATCATCTCAGCACTGACTTGAGCCTTGTCCTCAAATAACATCATTTACCTACAAGAGGAGATTATCTTGTCACGCGTAATGTTAGACGTTTTGTACGTTAGTATTGACGTTTGTCCTTACCGTATTTATGTCCTGTGCTACGTTTAGACTTTGTCTCTGGAAGTAGCTTCTGTAGATTAGTAGTGCTACTATTGCTATGACGATTACTCCGCCGAATAGTAGTATGTATTCTGCTGCTCCTTGTCCTCCTTCATCCTTCAAAAACTTCATCATTTCATACCTCCTAATTTGTTTTAGATTATTTTCTCACATATATATATTTTTGTCGACTTTTGAATCTCGGCCACACCGCTCAAACATTCAATGACTGTCCTGTGAAGTAGCTTCTAAGAACGAATAGTACTATTATTGCTAGGATCATTGTGATGATAAGTATTAGTATGTATTCTAGCTGGGCTTGTCCGCTATCATTCTGCACAATCATCTTTTATTCATATTTTTTCACAAGATATTTATAAATTGTTGTGTATATTTTCACATAAAAGTTTATGGTGGTTTTTCAGATGCCGAGGAAGTACAATCTTGACCAGCTCATACTCAAAATACTTGAAAATGGTGATCTTTCAAGGCGTGAGATAGCTGAGAATATCAGAAAAACTTTGAAAAGGCCTGTTTCTGATAAGAGTATTAATGAGGCTTTGATGAAACTTTTAAGGGATGATAATATACAGGTTATAGATTATGATATTAGAGTTTATGATGGTGTTGAACGGATACAATCCATAAAAGCGGATGGTATTGTTTTCACCCTTGTAAAGAGGGATCCTTTTGAAATAAGCATGTTATTTAAGAAGATGGAATCGGATGATGCTCGGGAGGCTGAAAGGGCCTTTAAGAAGCTTAAGAGGTTTTTCATGGCGAAGATGGCGCTATTGGGTATGAGGGATTATACTCTTTTTAGTAGGATGATGCATGAGATATTTCTCATGGATCCGCAGAGTAGGGATAAGATAATCCAGAAGCTTTCGTGGGCTCTAAGTGATGAAAAGGATTCATTGGAAGAATTTAGGGAGATTATACGCTATTTTAGGATGAGACGTGTTGGATAGGCTTCTATTATTGTTTTACATTGTCTCTTACTTCATTGATATCATTGGCAATTGATAGATTCACAGCACCCTCAAAATATGCTCTATAGATGCATAATGCCAAAATTGCGAAGAATATAACAGCAGCAAATAATAATATGTACTCTGCCGCGCTCTGACCACTCTCATCAGATATTAATATCATAGATCACCAAACCATTTATAATGGATTAAAGATTTAATAAATATAAATTCTTATCATTATAATAGATAATCATATGGGGGTTTTCATTTGATTTATTTATTAATCACTCTTGGAGGTGTTGGTCTACTAATATTTGGACTTTATCTTATGACATTTGGGTTTGGAATCCCACCCAACTTTGGCTTGTTCCTTTTAGGATTATGTCTTTTCGTCGTAGGAATGCTCATGGTAGTATTATTCGCAGGGAGCATAGACCTACGATCATTAAAACTTGAAACAACCTCAATGATCCCTGAAAGAAGACCAACAAAAAAAAGGAAACCAGCTAAAACCGTGAGAACCCCCCGCCTAAGCATCATGGAAAAACTAAAAACTGAAATAAAACCCAAAAAAAGGGCAGAAAAGGTTTCTGGTGAAGAACCTTCCAAGAAAAGGCCAAAGCCTGTTAAGAGACCCCGCCCAAGTAGCATGGAAAAACCAAAGACTGAGGAAGTGGTGGAGGCTTCCACCAAACTTGAAAGGGAGAAGAAACCCATTAGGGAACCTTCTAAGGCTCCGAAGCCTAGGAAGGGGAAGGATGCGGATTTTGTTAAAGAACGCTTGCACTCCCTTAAAAGAGAGTATGTGAAGGATTTTGAAGGCCTTGATGATGTTATAGAAGAGCGTTTAACCCCACTTAGGGGGGTTTTTGACAAAATAAAATCAGAAACCAAATCTAGCATAATATGGTCATTTGAAGCTTCAGATGTCCAAGAAACCATGCAAGATATACTAACAGAAGCCAATGAAAGTATAATGATAATGTATCCTTGGATCCGCAATCTAGACACTTCGATATTAAAAAAATTCATAGATACAAAGAGTAAGGTGATAATCCAAGAAGCCAGCCTAGATGATGATGCTTCAGTGGAGCTTATAAAGCTTTTAATGGACAACAACGTAGATATAAGGACGATGCCACATGTACACACCGTCGCAGCCGTTGCAGATAATAAAAAGGGTCTTATAATCTCCACGGATCCTATATATGACAGCTTCGAAGTAGGCGTAGTATACAATGATAAAAAATCTATCAAAGAAATACAAAAATTATTCGAAAAAGCTTGGAGTCTCTCCAATAAGATATCAATAGGAGGATAAGCCCCATGAAGCTTAGATGGTTCGGACATTCCGCATTTGAAATAATATCAGAAGAGGAAACCAGGATACTCATAGACCCATTCATAAGTAACAACCCAACCTGTAAGATACCAGTGGAAGAGTTAAAGGCTGATTTAATCTTTGTAACGCATGGACATGCAGACCACATGGGTGATGCCATGGAAATAGCCGATCGAAACAAGGCGTTACTTGTAGGCACCCATGAACTTTCTGTATTTTTCTCGAAACAGGGACTTGAAAGTGAGGGGATGAACATAGGAGGGTCTTTAAAGTTTGACGATATCAAGGTAACCATGGTGGATGCCAGACACTCCCCTGACATAGACTTCACAGATGAGATAATCCCGGGGGGCAGTGCCTGCGGTTTCATATTCCAATTAGAAGATGGTCGGAGAATATACCATGCAGGCGACACCGGCCTATTCACAGACATGAAAACAGTTATCGGAGAGATCTACAAGCCAAATATCGCACTCTTACCAATAGGTGACCGTTACACCATGGGACCAGAGGATGCTATAACAGCAGCTAAATGGATATCACCCCAGAAGGTTATACCAATGCATTATAACACGTTCCCGGTCATAGAACAAGACCCTACCATATTCAAGGAAACCTTAGAAAAAGAAACATCTATAGAGGTTATAATTTTAGGGCTAGGTGAAACATATAAAGAATAAAGAGTTGAGTATGATGAATAACTTTTTCAAAACTTTATTAGATAGGTTGCTTCGAAGGAGGAGGAAAGTTAAAATAGGCTTATATGGGCATCCGAATTCGGGTAAAACCACACTAGCAAATACAATATGTGAAGATTGGATTGGGAAGCCCCTAGGGGTGATATCAGACATACCCCATGAGACAAGGACTGTTTATAAACAGGAGGAGGTTGTCATAGAAAAGGACGGGGCCAAGTTATACTTTGACATTATAGACACCCCTGGCGTGGCTACAAAAGTCGACTACAAGAATTTCCTAAAATATGGATTGTCAGAGAGAGAGGCCAAGGAAAGGGCTAAAGAGGCCACGAAGGGTATAATAGAGGCCATAAAGTGGTTGGATGACGTTACCGGGGTTTTGCTTGTCATGGATTCCGCCGAGGATCCGTTAACACAGGCAAATATAACAATAATAGGGAACTTGGAGGCGAGGAAAATACCATTCCTTATAATAGCCAATAAGATAGATTTGCCAGAGTCATCAGCGGATAGAATATCAGCAGTTTTCCCTCAACACACAGTTGTGCCAATATCGGCATTACATAGAGAGAACATAGAACAGTTATACATGGAAATGGTGAAAAGATTTAGGTAGAGGTTAAAAAGATGGAAGGCTTAAAGATGGATTTTTTATCGTCAAAGGCGCTTGAGGATAAAAGTAGTATTGAGAAGGTTTCAATGATCATAGAACGGGTGAAAGACGGTGACATACTCGTACTTGAGGGGAGTCTCACACCATCAGAGGAGGCGGAGCTCATTGAAACAACAATGAGGGAGATAGACGTTGAAAATTTCGTAGGGATAGACATACACACCCTGGAAAAGGATGAAAAGTCATTCTTCGGCTTCTCGAAGAAGAAGACCATCGGACTTACCATAATCGGCCCGGCAAATGTTATGAAGACAGTTAAAAAAAGATCCAATTTCCTTTCCATGATTGCGAAGATTGGTGATTCTGGTGCATCAGTGCATTAACTGCGGCGCCAAGTATAAAAGTGTTGCAGAGCTTTCAGAGGGGTGCCCTAAGTGTGGTGGCAGATACTTCAAGTATACACACAAGAAGAGGCGAGAAGATAAAAGTCCGGGAGATTCCATAGAAACTATAATGATACATGAAAATGGAATCTATGAGATTAATTTGACGCCTCTGCTCAAGGACGATTCCATAATCGTATCAGATGAAGAAGGAAAATATGTCATCGACTTGAATTTCCTCCTAAAGAAGAACTTGAAAAAAAGATTCTAGATTATGCTGCACTTTCCAGGTGGAAGAGCCCTTATAATATCCTCAAGGGTGAAAATCTGATCGGGGTCTATCCTCTTAAGTATTTCCTTGGCTATGGCTTCTTTCTTAGTGTAACCAGGTTTTATTATAACATACTTTTTCGCGTGTTTTTTAAGGGCGCTTATAGGGCCGCTCATAATCCTTGGACCATCATAGTCTATTATGCCGACTGCTATTTCAAGTGGCACGCCCCTTATATAATTTCGGCGGCCTTTTATTACAAAGGCCCCTTTTGGCACATATTCTCCTGGTGGTGGCGTCTTTGTAACCTGGTTTGGATGGACCCAGTAGACGTCTAGGTGACTGTAGCCTTGTTTCCATGCATTAGAGAATGATGCGGCGAATATTGCGGCTTCTTCTATTGTCTTTTCTGGTATTTTCTCGTTTTTGTTTTTTATTATGACTGATGGGGCGCCGTGGATGTCTGAATGCAGGTAGATGTCCTTGGGTTCCATGTGCTTTTTTATAAGTATTTCATTGGTTGTGGCGTCTCTACCAGCTAATACTAGGAATTCTTGGGATGAGATGAACCATCTGAATTTTTCAAACCATTTAAGTTTCTTTTTAACCCTCTTTTTTGGCAGGATTATCTTTTCGAGTGCCGCTTCCCTCTTTTCTTTGATCTTCTCTATTTTGTCCCTGGTTTCCTGGATGGCGTCCTTCACCCCGTCTATTTTCCTCCTGGCTTTTTTGGCCTTTTCATAGTATGTTTCTGCGTTTTCTTCAAGGCTTTTTGTCGCGTCTAGGGTTATTGTCTTGTCTTCTATCCTTATTGTGATTTTGCCTTTTCTGTCGAGTGATTCTATTAATTGAGCTTCGGGTATTCCTTCTTTTTTACCCCTTTTCAGTCTTTTAAGTATTTCTTCGTATGGGTGTTCTTTCCTGGCCTTTGATATGGTCTTTAGCAAGCTTTGGATCAGTTTATAGTTTGAGTAAATTAGGTCGCCTTTTAGGTGGGATTCTTTGGCTTTTGTTTTGTAATTTTTAAGAGTCTCTTCTTGTATTCTCAATCTTTTCTCATATTTTCTTATTTTATCTTCCCATATTTCCTTTTTTTCCCTTTTAATCCTTTCCCGGGTTTTTTTTGCGAAGAATTCGTCAGCGGCTTCGTTATAAGTATTGTAATATTTTCGCTTTTGGTCCTTGTATATTTCAAGTTCTAAGGGTATAACATCCTTTTCTTGGATTATGTTGGGTGTGAAATCCAATTTTTTAAGGGGTTTGAAGATTTCATTGATGGCATCATAGATCTTACGAATATCTTCAGGTTTTAGTTTGGCAGCTGGCAGGTTTTTCCCGATACCAGCCCTTAGGAGGACTTCTTCGGCGTATAAGCCCCCAAGTCCGCTGCGTGCAAGGGTTCTTACAATATCTGTTTCAGATTTTTTTATCTGTTGGGTTAACTGGTCTATGTCGAATTCTAGCGGGTTTATAGCCTGCTTTGGGGGGTGCTTGTAGGTTTCTCCTGGGAGGATTTTCCTCCCTCTCCATATCTCCCCCCTAAGAGGTAATATTATCTTATCGTCTTCATCTAGGAGTATTATGTTACCCTTCCCAAACAATTCAATTACAAGGGTGTATATTTTATCCCTTTTTATTCTCAGTTTCAGTATCCGGTCAAAATCGTATTGTTCAACCCCTTCTATTATTCCACCTTTGAGGTGTTTGCGCAGTAACATTGAAAATGGTGGTGGCACCATAGGATTCTCTAGGGGGTAACGTGTCAGATGCACCCTTACACCAGCTTGTATGAGAAGATCCACCCTACCTTCACCTTTAACGTGCAATTTTAGGATTATGGTGTCCTCTAGTGGCTGGTATGCTTTATCGACCCTAGCACCCTTTAATAATTCATCTAATTCATGGGCTACCGCGAACACATCAACATTTGACATTGTCTTCATCTGGGATTCCACCACAAAAAATAGATTAACGTGGCAAGTTTTATATTAAATTAGGTGATAAAATCCTTTATGAATTTTTTCATGGAGGTAAGATTTAGATGGACGTTGATGCCAAGATAACAGCAATCCATAGCCTGGCAGGTTTTATAGCTGCCATAATCTCGTTCATAGTATCAGGCGGTTCCATACCCATACTCGGTGAAAATCAGGCGCTTGGAACATTCATAGGCCTTATAATCCTACTATTAACCGGGAATATTGCTGAAAGAATCTTTGAAAAGGAAGAAGTTGGCGGTTTCAAAGGATGGTTATCAAATGGTGTTCTCCCATTCATATTCGTCTGGTTCATGGTATGGGCGATCCTATTAACCACAACCACAATCTAGAGATAGAATATCCATAAAAGAACAAAAACCAACGCTACCATGAAGATTATAGGGGCCAGTATTCTGCTAACAGCCACAATAGAACTTATAGTGGATACAAGCTCGGTTGAATTAGTAGGGCCGAGAGTGTTAAGATTTTCCACCCTTACAGTGGCACAGGCCGCTTCCACGGGCTCTAAATCATCAATCGCAGACTTCACACATTCAATTATACCCTCTAGGATCCTATTCCTCTTCCTTTTACCCACAGGATTGTGGCCTCCTGAAAAGGTGTTCACATAATGAGTGTCGGTAGTCATCACCTCCCCATCTTCGATGCCTAGGGACTTCACACTTTCAAGTATTTCTTCCCTGAAACCCTGGACCATATTATTCGCATCAAGGAGGACATAAGCCGTCCTCTGACCATTAACTTCCACTATAAATACTTTCACGCCACTCTGACCCACACCATCCTCCTTTGATAATCCTTCTAAACCGTTGGATGCGCAACCAACCTTCAAATCTCCCATCTCCCTTGGACATTTAAGTTCCTCCAAGGCGTCTATAAGATCAAAAACTTCACTGTTACCTGGCATGACCCTGCTAGCTTCCCCTTTAAATGAATTATGACAATCAACCAGTATAACATTCTTTGAATTGCAACGACTCTTGGCAAGGTTTATAAGGGAAAGGCCCACGCCAAAATCAATATCATCAAAACCACACGGTGCCATGGTAACTAACAATAATAAATCGTCACCGAAGAATTGCACTCCAATCTTGGCATTACCATTTTCCAGCCTATAGAATCTGCTGGCACGGCTATGATACTCCATACTATCCAAGGCACTTTTTACCGCCTTCTCTATCTTCTCGATTTCCTTTGTAGATACTGGGTTAAAATCATGGGTTGATGGCCCATGGGCCACCATTGTGAAAGTGTTAAATTTTTCAGCTAGTAGTGTGGGCATGTTACCCCCACCAATACTACCAATTGGGCCAGGGTGTACAGATGGGCTCAAGAATAAGCCTTTAAATTTTGAACCCTTCTTGAATGCTATCACTCCTACGATGGTATCTATTGGCTCACCTATCTCTTCAAATAGGCCTTCAAGGGCTGGTGAATTCTCAGTGATATGGGATAGGAAAAGGCTTAAAAATTCTAGGGAGCCAACACCAAGATTGCGTCGCATGGGAGATTCAACCACGAGCACAAATGAGTAAACGGCCAATACTAGGATGGCTGATGCTATTATAGCCTTAACAAAGAATGCTAGTATGCTGAAATAGCCAATATTAGTCGTTGTAAGGCTCAGGAACACGACCATAATATCTATGGAGATTATGAGGGCTGGTTGAGTTGCTGCAATAAGCATAGAATTCAGAAAACTAATATTAGAAGTGCTCCATATAACAAGGAGCCTGAAGGCGAAAATGAAAGCAGAAGCCAAGACTATGAAATTGATTATAAGATCCATCCCAAGCAAGGTTGAGAATATGCAACCCATGAGGTATACTATTGAAAATATTAACATGGAAAAAAACGCTAGGAACATGGACTGCTTCATCTTCATTTTCCGGCCGCCAAGAGAATTAACCCAGGGCTGGGTTAAAGCACCGGCCATGATAGACCCAAACCCGAATATTATGACACCGCTAGTGCCGCCATCAACTATATCCTCAAGAAGACCAGCCTTGATAGGATCTAATAGGAATCCGACAGCCCCTATAATGAAGCTTAGAAATATCATTGAAAGTAGGGAGATCCTAGTAGAAGGCAAACTCATAATATACCTTGAAAGGCCCATGATATTCTTCGTACTCGACAATTTGATTCTCCACTCCTTTAGTTATCTAACATTAGAGTATCTCATTTATAAATAAAAGTATTTACCATAAGATCATCCCAATAAAATGTTATGTTCCCATCACTTAGATTGGGGGGCTGATAAGAATGGAAGTGAAACTTAAAACACCATTGTCTGATGATGACATTAAAGGGCTTAGAATAGGTGATATCGTTTATATTTCAGGGACTATATTCACGGCCCGCGACCGTGCGCACAAAAAAATGGTGAAAGAAGGGGCGCCCTACAACCTAGAGGGGACTGTGATATTCCATGCAGGGCCCATAATAAGGCAAAGGGGGCCGCTTAAAGGGGATGCCATAGAGGATCCTCCAGTGGATCTTATAGTTGTAGGGCCCACAACAAGCACTAGGATGAACCCATATCAGTCCAAACTCATAAAATTGGGAGTGAAGGCTATAATAGGCAAGGGTGGTATGGATAGGAACGTTCAGGATGCTCTGACCAGAGAATGTGCAGTTTACCTCGCGGCGGTTGGTGGATGCGCAGCACTCTACGCAGAGAATGTTAAGAAGGTTAAGAGGGTTTACTGGCCGAATCTTGGCATCCCAGAGGCTGTATGGGAGTTCGAAGTCCAAGACTTCGGGCCTTTGATCGTTGCCATGGACTCCAAGGGTGAAAACTTGTATGAGAGAATTAAACATTAGCTTGGAGGGGATGATAGACACTCACATCCACCCAGGACCAGATATTGTACCCAGGTTATTGGATGATATCGAAGCTGCAAGACAAGCCCAACTTGAAGGAATGGAAGCTATAGTAATAAAAAATCATGTGGAACCAACCACCTCAAGGGCTAGAATAGCATCCAAAGTCACGGGCTTGAAGGTCATGGGTGGTGTGACACTTAATGAAACCATCGGGGGCTTAAATCCTAGTGCAGTGGAGGTCTCAGCAAAAATTGGGGGCAGATTCGTGTGGATGCCGACGATTTCAAGGGAAAAAACAGATCTTTCAAATATAGGGGAAGTCCTAGATATTATAGCAGAACATGACCTAGTACTTGCAACAGGACACCTTAAACCATATGAGATCCTAGAAGTTATAGATTTGGCAAGATCTGCTGGGATACGGAGGATACTGGTCAACCATCCACTGACTAGGATAGTAGGTGCAAGTCTAGAAGAACAAAAGGAAATGTCAAGGCATAGCTTCCTTGAACATTGCATTGTAGCATGTTTCCATGAACAATTACCCCCAACTAGGATTATAGAAGCCATAGAATATGTTGGATATAAGAGGTGTATAATTGCCACAGACCTTGGCCAGGAACATAACCCATCCCCTATAGATGGGCTTAAATGGTTTATAAGGTTTCTCATTCAAAGTGGATTAAAAGAAAAGCACGTCACTTGGATGTGTTCATCAGCCCCCAGAAAACTAATATTCGAAAGGCATAAAAGATCGCAAAAACATACTATTTTTTTATAGTACTCTGTCAACCAATCATAGTAACTTCCACCTGATATGTGGGAGATAATTGTTAGTATTACATAGGAGGTAAAATATTGGAGGATGAAAATGCGCCGTTTTGAAAAACTGACATCGATTAGGGATTATATACCTATAAAGAAAAAGGAGTCTGAGGATAAGAATATTGGGTTGCTGGTTGATGGTCCTAACATGCTCAGGAAGGAGTTCAGCTTAGACCTCGACCTTGTGAAGAAGATATTATCAGAGTATGGTAATATGAGGGTTGGTAAAGTCCTCTTAAACCAATATGCCTCTGATAAACTTATAGAAGCCATAGTAAACCAGGGCTTCACTCCGATCGTTGTAGCGGGGGATACTGATGTTTACATGGCCGTGGAGGCCATGGAACTTATTTATAATCCTAATATTGACATAATAGCCTTGATGACTCGTGATGCCGATTTTCTCCCCATAATCAATAAAGCAAAAGAAAATGGTAAACACACTATTGTTATTGGAGCAGAGCCTGGTTTCAGCGCCGCCCTAAAAAATGCCGCGGATGATGCAATAGTATTAAAATCCGAAGAAAAAAGGCTGAAAAAATAGCATGGGGGGGCCTCTGATTGAACATGCTCATCAAAGGGCCTGAAGATGAAATACTTAAAAAAGAACAGGCCTTCAAGATAATCAGATCAACCATAGATAAGAAGGGTAGAGAGGCGCTTTATGACCTCACAGGCCTTGCAGGCGGATTCCCCATAAAGGAAGAGGACAAAGGGCTCCTTGAAACATACATAGGGCCGGCCGTCTACGAAGAAAAATTCAAAGGACTGGCATTGGAACATCTGGGGGGAGAAGAAGCCATAGCATTCAACCGTACAACATCAGGGATACTCGCCACAATAATAGCCCTAACAAAACCAGGAGACAAAATCGTACACTACCTCCCAGAATCCCCATCACACCCATCAATACCAAAAAGTGCCAAGCTCAGAGGCGCAAAATACCTAGAATTTGATAACATTAAAGAATTTCACATACCCCCAGGGACAACACTTATCTTCATAACAGGAGCCACCATGGACCACAAGATAATAAGAATAGGAGAATTTAAGGGGATAATCAGCTTATCAAAGAAAGCAGGGATCCCTGTAGTGGTTGATGACGCGTCAGGAGCCCGTTTAAGGACAATAATATACAAACAACCCAAGGCAATAGAACTAGGAGCAGATCTAGCGATTACAAGCACGGACAAACTCATGAACGGACCCCGTGGCGGAATACTAGCAGGAAAAGCCGGGTTAGTCAACAAAATAAAGAGTATAGCATACCAGTTCGGCCTTGAAGCACAACCACCACTCATAGCAGCGATGGTAAGGGCACTAGAAGAATTCGAACCTTCAAAGATCATCAAAGCAATCAAAATAAGAGACGAAGTACACATAAAACTTAAAAGAGCATTCAAGGGCTTCCAGAAGACCCCAACAGGTGTTATGATCCGCCCAGAGGAGATAAAAAAGGAAATAGAAAGGCGCCATATCAGGACAAGACTATCCCCACAAGACATATCATACCTCTGGGCCATGCTACTACTCCAAGAACATGGAATAATAACAATACCAGCTGCTGGAATGCCAGGAGCATCCCCAACACTCAGATTGGACCTCTCAGCGCCAGACGCCCAAAGACTAAAACCAGACCAGATAACAAAAGTCATAGAAGAAACATTCCAGAAACTATTAAAAACCATAAAAGAACCCGCAAAGGCAAAAACCATACTAGGAGGCTAAACCTTTTGCTCGAAATCGACGGATCATTCGGTGAAGGAGGGGGTGCCCTCGTAAGAATATCCACAGCACTCGCAGCCCTAACATCAACACCCATAAGAATATACAACATAAGGGCCAACAGGCCCAAAAAAGGCCTATCATACCAACACCTAACAGCAATCAAAGCACTAGCCAAACTGACAAGAGCAAGGATAGAAGGGGCCAAGCTAGGATCCATGGAAATCAGATTCATCCCACAAAGGATAGAGGGGGGAAACTTCTACTTCGATGTTAAAACCGCAGGGAGCATAGGACTAGTACTCCAAGCCCTCATGATACCTGCAGCATTCGCAGAAGACAAGACAAAATTCAAGATACGGGGAGGAACCGATGTCAAATGGTCACCACCAATAGACTACCTTGAAAATGTGACATTACCACTACTAGAGAAGATGGGCTACAAAGGAAGGATAAAACTACTAAAGAGAGGATACTACCCAAAGGGTGGGGGTATCATAGAAGCAAGAATACAACCCATAAAAAAACTAAAACCAATAAAATTGACAAAAGCCAGGATAAGCTCCATAAAGGGGATATCACACGCCAGCAAACTCCCATTACACGTTGCCGAGAGGCAAGCACGGGCGGCCCGAGAAAAACTAAAGGAAAGGGGACTAGAAGCAGATATAAGGATAGAACATTCCACTAATACGCTCTCACCAGGTTCGGGTATAATACTCTGGGCCGAGGGCAACACCAGAATAGGGACCAGTTCACTCGGTGAAAAGGGCAAACCTGCAGAAGTTGTTGGAAAAGAAGCTGCTGAAGAACTAATAAGATCCTTAGAATTGGGGGCGCCCCTAGATAAATACATGGGGGATCAAATCATACCATACATGTCAATTGCAGGAAACTCCATAATAAAAACTGTTGAATTCTCAATGCATGCCTACACCAACATACACATCACAGAGAAGATCACAGGCAAAAAATTCAAAGTAAAAGGAGAGCTTGGAAAACCAGCTACAATAGAATGTCCATAGTCTACCTTCCCAAATGTATACACTCTCCTGAAACTATCTTCCTCAATTTTCCATTATCCAACTCTAAGATAAGAGCGCCCTCACTGTTCACACCAACAGCTTCACCCCTTACAATCTCCCCCAGCTGCTTCCTAATCTCAACATAGCTTCCAATAGTCTTTGAAAATCTTCTCCACTCATTCAATATCTCAGGGAAGCCCCCATTCTTGAAGTCATCATACACCTTCTCGAATTCGACTAAAAGCTTCCTGATAAGATCAACAGAATCAACATCCACGCCAAGCTCCTTTTTAAGGGATGTGGCCCCTTCACGGAACTCCTCGGGGAACAAGTCCACGTCAACGTTCGTATCTATCCCTATACCCACAACAATATATTCTATGGTGTTAAAACGGGCATGGGCCTCTGTCAATATACCGCAGACTTTCTTGTCCCCGATAAGTATATCATTGGGCCATTTTATCCCAACATCTAAGCCAAACTCCCCCCTAAGGGTTTTAGCAACCGCAACACCAGTTACAAGAGTTAGATGGGGAGCTTCCGCTGGGGGTATCTCTGGTCTTAATATTATTGACATCCATATACCGCCACGGGGCGATATCCACTTTTTTCCTCGCCTACCCCGACCCCTTGTCTGGGTCTTTGCTATGACAACCACACCCTCCTTGGCATCATCCTCTGCAAGCTCCTTAGCTATAATATTAGTGGAGTCAACCTCATCAAAACAATAGATTTCCCTACCAATATAGCGTGTCCCAAGGCCATCTTTTATCTTAGATGGTGACAGATCACCTGCCGACCCCTTTAACCTGTAACTTTTCCCTGATTTTTCGAACCTATAACCTTTATCCTCAAGAATTTCAAGTACTTCCAGAACTTTATCAGGTTTAAATCCTAATTTTGATGCCATCTCATCTACGGACACGAACCTTTCCCTGTTCTCATACAAGAATTCAAGGATCTTATAATTCATCTATAACACCTTTTTATTGGATGCTATATAATTTCCTATCGCCGCTGAGATCGCGGCAACCTTCTTTGATGGTAGGAATGTTGATTGTAACCTGGTTACCATATCTCTATCCTCGATGACTATCCTCTTCATCTCCTCCTCTATCTGCTTCCTATGATAATCTACAAAGTGTGTGTGGAGTTCACCCCTATTGAAGGCATCGTTCCTCATTATGGCCTTATGGAATGGTATGGTAGTCTTAACGCCCAATATTATATACTCTGCAAGGGCTCTTTTCATCCTTTCAATGGCCTCTGCACGGTCACGACCCCATACTATAAGCTTTGATATCATAGAATCATAATAGCTTGGTATCTCATAATTCATATAAACGCCACTGTCAACTCTAACTCCTATGCCCCCAGGCGATCTGTAACCCGTTATCCTGCCTGGTGTCGGTTTGAAATCTGATAAGGGATCCTCCGCGTTTATACGACATTCGATGGCATGACCCCTTATTTTTATTTCATCCTGTGAACAGCATAATTCCTCGCCAGCGGCGATCCTTATCTGTTCCTTCACTATGTCCACACCTGTTATAACCTCTGTTATGGGATGTTCCACTTGCACTCTTGTGTTCATCTCAAGGAAATAGAAATCCCCATTAGAATATAGGAATTCAACAGTACCGGCATTGGTGTAACCAATATGCTTAGCGGCTCTGACAGCCGCAGCACCCATCTTCTCTCTGAGTTCAGGTGTCATTATAGGTGAGGGGGCCTCCTCTATCAATTTCTGGTGTCTGCGTTGTATTGAACATTCCCTCTCATTAAGGTGTATTATGTTCCCATGTTCGTCTGCCAGCACTTGGAATTCAATGTGCCTTGGCTTTTCAAGATATTTCTCTATATAAACTGTGGGGTCCCCGAAGGCGGATGATGCTACTGATTGTGTGGATTCTATGGCCCTTACAAGCTCGTCTTCTTCATAGACAGTTCTCATACCTATACCACCGCCCCCGGCGGATGCTTTTACTATGACTGGGTAGCCTATCTCCTCGGCAATTTTAATGGCCTTTTCAGCATCTTTCACGCCTTCAACCGTACCAGGGACCACTGGAACCCTGGCCTTTTTCATGAGTTTCCTCGCCCTTATCTTGTCACCCATGGCCTCGATAACTGAACTTTTAGGGCCTATGAGTTTTATTCCATGCTTTTCGCATTCCATGCCAAGTTTCGGGTTTTCAGCTAAGAAACCGTAACCTGGGTGTATGGCCTCTGCACCAGATTTTTCGGCTATATCTATTATTTTATCCACTCTTAGGTAGCTTTCGGATGGTGTTGAACCGCCAAGGGGGTGTGATTCATCAGCATAACGTGCGAATAATGAATTCTTATCAGCGTCTGAGTATATGGCGACACTTTTGATATTCAATTCTCTGCATGCTCTCATAACCCTTATGGCTATTTCACCACGGTTCGCAATGAGAATCTTGTTGAACATGGACGAACACTCTCCCTTTTAAGACCTATCATGATAATTTTCGTGAAGATATTATTTAATAGTTTCCCCCCCATAGAATAAGATTAGAGTAAAATTTTCCCCAGGATCTGATATGAAGCATAGGATATTAAAGAAAAGGCATCTTGAGATTTTACTTGAAAGGATACCAGATTATGTTAATCCTAAGGCGGGTTTGGAGCAGTATAAAACCCCCCCGGCTATTGCTGCTGACATTCTTTGGCTTGCATATAATCTTGGTGATATTCATGACAAAAATGTCATGGACCTGGCCTGTGGTACTGGTATATTTGCTATTGGAGCCGCCATCTTAGGAGCCGGGAAGGTCTTCGCCGTGGACATTGACAGGGAAGCTTTGGAAGTTGCCAAGGGCGCTTCTGAAGGATTGGATGTTGCTGATAGGATACAATTCATAGAAGCCGATATAAAGGATAGTATCCCAGAACTTTCAAGGTTGGAGATTGATACGCTGATCCAAAATCCACCATTCGGATCCCAGAGGATGGTTAAGCGTGGTGCTGATAGGATCTTTATTAGAGGATCCCTTAAAATTTCCCCTGTTGTTTATTCATTTCATATGATGGGATCAGAAGAGTTTGTCAAAGGATACTTCGAAAGGATGGGTGGGAAAATAACACACAAATTATACTATAGGTTTCCCATCCCAAGGGTATATGATTTCCACAAAAAGGAATTTAAACTTGTGGATATCATAGTCTTAAGGGTTATCAGAACCTAAAGTATGGAATACCCCACTACGCATTCCACTGGCTAGCCTTTAGTTCACAGTCCCTCCTCGACATTTTGGGAATCCTCCCATTACCCGCAGCATCCTAGTGTGACCCCCCCCACAGCTGCTTATGCAAGGGGGCTTCCAACATTGAACCCCCCCACAAAATCTGGGAAATATATTTCACGCTTTGAGCTCATCCAAGAGATAAGAATACTAGTACATACTAACCCCAGACTAGCCATACCCCTCCAAGCGGGGGTCTTCAAGGCCCCCCTTACTACATAATAAGTGTGGGGGCTGCAAAGTATGGTATTTAACTTGAATACCCACCCTTTGAGGGCCTATTGCAAAATGGTGGAGAGGATTAAAAAAATACCTTTGATCTATAGGGACAGTTCCCCATTAATAGTTATGAAAATATTTATAAAAGATGAAGATAGAGATTAATAGATGTATAAAACATGTTTATCTATATTCCTCCCGGACACTTTAACAGAGGAGACAAGGGATCCTAAAATAAAAACATATAAGGTTGGTATAATTGGCCGTGCAGCGGCCATATTCAGAGTCGATGAGATCATAATCTACAGGGATGAAGGTGAGGGAGAGGCAAAGTTTATTAGGGATATACTAACTTATATGGATACACCCCAATACCTTCGAAGGAAGGTTTTCCCTTTATCGCCTAACCTGAAGCATGTGGGTGTGCTCCCCCCACTTCGCACCCCACACCACCCAACAGGCAAACCATACGTTGGCGAATACAGACAAGGACTAACCCTCAAGAGAACTAGAAGGGGGACCCTAGTTGATATAGGAGCGAACAGACCAGCCTTATGCAAAGAAAAGCTTACAGTGAACAAGATACTAACCTTCAAAATAATAAAATATGGTAAGAATATAATAGTGGAACCAGAGGAACCAGAAAATGTGTACTGGGGATACAAGGTAAAGGATACGGGTAAAAGCCTCGAGGAAACCCTAAAATCCTCGGGGAAGGATGTTGTCATAGCAACATCCAAGTATGGCGCGCCCCTTACTTCTATTCTAGATGAAGTAAAATCCAGACTAGAAAAAGCCCATGACGTGGCTATTTTATTCGGAGGTCCTTACAAGGGGTTACCAGAGATCGAAGCTGACTTCACCTTGAATACAATACCATGCCAGGGGACCGAAACTGTAAGGACCGAGGAAGCTGTACTAGCAACTTTATCAATATTTAACATAATAATGGAAGAGGAGGTATAATCTAATGGCTAGACATCATCAACCAAAAAAAGGATCACTAGCATACAGTCCAAGGAAACGGGCTGCGAAGGAAACACCCAGGATAAAATCCTGGCCAAAAATCCAAGAGTTGAAACCACTAGCCTTCGCCGGTTACAAGGCCGGGATGACCCACATTACAATGGTGGATAATAGGAAAAATTCACCCACAGAGGGTATGGAGATCACAACACCCGTCACAGTAATAGAAACTCCACCCATCACTGTAATGGGCGTTAGAGCCTATGAAAGAACCAGCAGAGGACTCCGGACATTAACAGATGTCCTAGCCGATAACTTGAAAGAGGATCTTGGAAGAAGAATATCCACACCAGGAGACAATTACAACAAGGAAGCAGCCATCCAAAAATTAAAAGATAACCTGGATTACATCCAAGAGATAAGAATACTAGTACATACTAACCCCAGACTAGCAGCGCTGCCAAAGAAGAAACCAGAAGTCTTTGAATGTGCCATAGGCGGTGAAAGCATCGAAGAAAAATTAGAATATGCATTGGAGTTGCTTGGAGAGGACGTCAGAGTAAGTGACGTGTTCTCAGAAGGGGAATACATTGATTCGATAGCAGTAACCAAAGGCAAAGGATTCCAGGGGCCAGTCAAAAGATGGGGTATCCGGATACAATATGGTAAGGCAGCGAGAAGCAGCAAAGGGAGGCACATAGGATCCCTAGGCCCATGGACACCATCAAGGACGATGTGGACAGTCCCACAAGCAGGACAAATGGGCTACCATAGGAGAACAGAATACAACAAGGAAATACTCAGAATAGGAGAAGCCTCAGAAGCCGACAAAATAAACCCGAAGGGTGGATTCATAAGATACGGGCTCATCCGCAATGATCACATCCTCCTAAAAGGTTCGGTACCAGGCCCAGCCAAGAGGCTGATAATCATGAGAAAGGCCATAAGAGCACCTGAAAAGGGTGTTGAAGCACCCCAGGTAACATATATAAGCACAGCATCAAAACAGGGCACATAGGGCGTGGTTCGCATGAAGATTAAAGTTTACTCACTAGACGGAGAACCAGTAGACGAGATAAAACTACCTAAGATATTCAACGAAGAATACAGACCAGACCTCATAAAAAGGGCGGTCATATCAGCACAAACAGCAAGAATACAACCATGGGGTTCAGATCCCATGGCTGGCAAAAGAACCTCAGCAGAATCATACGGCGCCGGCCGGGGAATCGCAATGGTACCCAGAATAAAAGGCAGCCAAAGAGCAGCATTCGCACCCCAAACCGTGGGGGGAAGAAAAGCACACCCACCAAAACCATACAAAAACTATCATGAGAGGATAAACACCAAGGAAAGGCGCCTAGCCATCAGATCAGCCATAGCAGCAACAGCCAACAAAGAACTAGTCAAGGAAAGGGGACATATCACAGACAAAATCCCACAAATCCCACTGGTAGTGGATGATGAACTCTCCAAGATCAAAAAAACAAAAGAGACCAGGAAAGTATTCAAAAAACTAGGAATAATAGATGACATAATAAGGGCGAAAGAAGGTAAAAAAATAAGGGCTGGGAAAGGTAAAATGAGGGGGAGAAAATACAGAACACCCAAAGGACCCCTCATAGTAGTCCACGAGGATAAAGGCATAAGACTAGGTGCGAGGAACCACCCAGGCATAGACATAATAAGAGCAGAAAACCTGAACGCGGAACTACTAGCGCCAGGCACACACCCTGGCAGACTAACAGTCTACACAAGATCCGCAATAGAAAAACTTGACAAACTCTTTGGGGTGTAAGCACAATGGACCCATACAAGATCATAATAAAACCCCATGTAACAGAAAAAACTATGAACCTAATAGACCAAAATAATGAATTAACCTTCATAGTCAACCAAACAAGTAACAGGTCTGAGATAAAAACAGCCTTCGAAGAACTCTTCGCCGTGAAAGTTGAAAGAGTTAACACTCAAATCACGCACAAAGGAGAAAAACTAGCATATATAAAATTAGCCAAGGAACACAACGCAGAAGACATAGCAGTTAAACTAGGAGTATTCTAAGATGAGGGGATAACAATGGGTAAAAGATTAAGATCACAGAGACTTGGGAGGGGAACACCAACATATAGGAGCGCCTCCCACAGATTCAAAGCAAAAATAAAATACAAATCCCAAGAAGCCATGAAAGGTAAGATAGTTGATATAATCCACGACCCTGGGAGAACAGCCCCTATAGCCAGGATAAAATATGACAACGGCAACGAAGATTACATACTAGCACCAGAGAACATCAGAATCGGGGAAGAAGTATACCATGGAAGCCCAGCACCCATAAAACCAGGCACCATCATAGAATTGGGGGAAATCCCAGAGGGGACGCCAATCTACAACATAGAAAACCGTCCAGGAGATGGTGGGAAACTCGTCAGATCATCAGGAACCCATGCTTCATTAATCACACACGACATCGACAAGGTAGTTATAGAATTGCCATCAGGAGAATTGAAAGCCCTAAACCCAAAATGCAGGGCCACAATTGGTGTGGTGGCTGGTGGAGGGCGTAGAGAGAAACCATTCTTAAAAGCGGGTAAAAAATATCATGCCCTCAAGGCTAAGGGTAAAAAATCCGTTGTTGTAAGAGGTGTTGCAATGAACGCCGTCGACCACCCACATGGTGGAGGTAACAGACAACATCCAGGCAAACCCACAACAGTATCAAAACACGCCCCACCAGGAAGGAAAGTTGGTTCAATCGCAGCTAAAAGAACCGGGAAAAGAAAATAAAAAATATTGGGAGGTGAGTTATTGGCGCGTAGAGAATTCAGTTACAGAGGCTACCAATTAAACGAATTACAAAAAATGCCCCTAGATGATGTGATAAAATTATTCCCATCCAGACAAAGAAGATCCCTAAGAAGAGGATTCCTACCAAGACAAAAAAAATTATTGGAAAAGGTAAGGAAGGTTAAAAAAGAGATGGAAAAAACTGGAAGGCAACCCATTATAAGAACCCACTGCAGGGACATGATAATACTCCCAGAGATGGTGGGTTTAACCTTCGGAGTATACAATGGGAAAGACTTCGTAGAAGTGAAAATCCAACCAGAGATGATCGGACACTACCTTGGAGAATTCGCACCAACAAGGAAAAAAGTTGAACACGGAGACCCAGGAATGGGCGCGACCAGATCATCCATGTTCGTTCCTCTGAAATAAAATGGGAGACAATAAAATGGCCAGGATCAAATACGCTTATAAAGGAGAAGATGAAGCCAAAATAGCAAGGGCGGCAGGATTCAGACTCCAAATCTCCCCAAAGCATGCAGTTGAAATCTGCAGAGAACTTAAAGGCATGAAATTAGAAGAAGCCAAAGACTACCTCAAAGAAGTCATCCAAATGAAAAGACCAGTACCATTCAAAAGATACAATAAGAAAGTAGGACATCGCAGGGGACTTAGAGGATGGGACAGTGGCAGATACCCAGTCAAAGCAGCCGAACACATACTAAAAGTTTTGGAGAATGCTGAGGCCAACGCAGAATACAAGGGACTAGACACAGAAAACTTGAAGATAATCCACATATCAAGTCACAGGGGACAACCGATCAGGGGATGGATCCCCAGGGCATTCGGGAGAGCCACACCATTCAACAGGCCAACCACACATATCCAAGTAGTACTGGGGGAGGCTTAGTCCAATGATAGAAAAAGACTTCGTCACAGAAGGCCTTAGAAGGACAAAGATTGATGAATACTTGGAAAAGGAGCTTGAAAGGGCGGGTTATGGTGGCATGGACATCCAAGTAACACCACTAGGTACCATGGTAGTGGTCTATGCAGAAAGACCGGGCATGGTAATCGGACGGGGAGGTAAAACAGTCCGAGCCATAACCCAGAGACTCAAAAACAAGTTCAAACTAGAAAATCCCCAGGTAGAAGTTAAAGAAGTTGAAGTACCCGAGTTAAACCCTAAGATAATGGCCCATAAGATAGCTGCCATGCTCCAGCGGGGCATGCATTTCAGGAGAGTGGCTTACACGGCCATGAGGAGGATAATGGCCGCTGGCGCCCAGGGGGTCGAGATCACAATCTCAGGGAAGATAAGGGGTGCCAGGGCAGCTATGGCCAAATTCACAGACGGCTATATTAAAAAGTGTGGCGAACCAGCCATAAAGTTCGTCAAGGAAGGATTCGCCACAGTACAATTAAAACCAGGAGTACTTGGAGTTTATGTGCGTATAATGCCCCCAGATGCTAAATTACCCGATGACGTGGAGGTCAAAACCCCAAAAATTGAGGAAAGAACCACAGAAGAAGAACTAGAGGAACTAGAAGAAGTTGAGGAGGAATCAGAGGAAGAACTAGAGGAACTAGAAGAAATTGAGGAAGAAATTAAAGAAGAGTGATTAAAAATGGCCATCCTAAGAAGTGATGAGATAAGAGAAATGGACGCTGAGGAACTTTATAAAAAATTAGATGAACTGAAGGCAGAATATTCAAAGTACTTATCCAAGAGCGCGGCAACAGGGGCCCCTGAAAGCCCTGGTAAAATGCGCGAACTTAGAAAGACGATAGCAAGAGTTCTCACAATCATGAAAGAAAAATAGAAGGAGACATAAATGAAAATCTGTGAGGTATGCGGTCTTCCAAAGGAATTATGCGTCTGTGAAGAGATAGCGAGGGAAATACAAAGAGTAAAGGTGTACACAGTAAGGAGACGGTTCGGGAAAATCATGACAATAATTGAGGGCATCAACGAACAAGAAATAGACATAAAAGAGCTCACAAAGACGCTGAAAGCCAAATGCGCATGTGGGGGGACAGCCAAAAAGGGTAGAATAGAATTACAAGGAGACCATAAAAAGAAGGTCAAAAAGGTCCTAGTCGAATTAGGCTTCTCCCCAGATACCATCGAGATAAGATGATAACACCAAGGAACATATTCAGACACGAACTCATAGGCTTGAAGGTCAAAGTAGCAGAAAGTTCACACAAAGGCTTCAAAGGCCTCAAGGGCAAAGTCATTGACGAAACAAAAAACACACTCAAAATAGAATTAGAGGATGAGAAAGAAATCATAGTACCCAAAAACGTGGCAATATTCCACTTCAAATTACCAGACGGTCAGATAGTTGAAATAGACGGGCGAATAATATTAGGCCGTCCAGAAGAGAGGATAAAAAGGAAATTTAAAAAAATTTAAGGGTGATAATAAATGATCGGCATCGACGTCCCAGAACCAAAATCCAAATGTAACGATCCTAACTGTCCATTCCATGGTAACCTAAAGGTTAGGGGCAGAATACTAGAAGGTATAGTAGCCAGTGACAAGGCAGAAAGAACGGTTACTGTAGAAAGAAGCTACTACCATTTCTTGCCAAAATATGAAAGATATGAGAAGAGAAAGTCAAAGATCAAAGCCCACAAACCTGATTGCATCGACGTTAAAGTCGGTGACACAGTAAAGATTGCAGAATGCAGACCCTTAAGCAAAACAAAAAGTTTCGTTGTAGTTGAAGTAAAGGGAGAGAAATAGTATGAAGGCCATAGCAGCAAATGTCACCAGGGCACTGCCTGTAGGCGCGACACTACACTGTGCAGACAACACAGGAGCCCGGCAACTTGAAATAATAGCGGTTAAAGGTTACAAGGGTGTTCGAAGGAGGTTGCCAGCAGCTGGTGTAGGTGACATGATAGTGGTCTCAGTTAAAAAAGGTACCGTGGACATGCGAAGAGAAGTCCTAAACGCAGTCATAATAAGACAGAAAAAAGAGTATAGGAGACCGGACGGGTTAAGGGTCCAATTTGAGGATAATGCCGCGGTTATCGTGAACCCAGACGGGAGCTTGAAGGGCTCCGAGATAAGAGGACCCGTTGCGAAAGAAGCAGCCACCAGATGGCCTAGCATAGGGAGCGCAGCCAGCATAATAGTATAATATGGTGATGATAATGGCTAGGAGAAGACCAAGATCAAAACAGCCAAGGAAACAGAGGAAATTCCTCTATAATGCGCCTTTACACATTCGTCACAAGATAATGAGCGCAAACTTGAGTAAAGAACTCCGAGAAGAATACAATAGAAGATCACTACCAGTAAGAAAAGGAGACAAGGTAGAGATAATGCGCGGAGACTTCAAAGGACACCAGGGAAAAATAGAGAGGGTGGACCTCAAAAACTATAAAGTCTATGTGGAGGGTGCCACCATACAAAAGGTAGACGGAACCACCACATACTTCCCAATACACCCCTCCAACCTGCAGATAATAGAATTGAACTTAGAAGATGAGAAAAGACTCAAAGTATTGGAACGGAAGGGATAAAAAATGGCTAAAATGGGATCAAGAAAACATCTTAAACGTTTCAAATCACCTAGACACTGGCCAATACCACCAAAGGAGAGTAAATGGACTGTTAAACCCTCACCAGGACCCCATTCCATAGAAAACTCCCTACCACTCCTTGTAATAGTAAGGGACATCCTTAAGGTGGCTGACACTTCCAAGGAGGCTAAAAAGATAATAAACAATGGGAAAATCTTCATAGATGGGCGTCCAAGGAAAGATTACAAGTTCCCAGTCGGTTTCATGGATGTTGTAGAAATACCCCTAACAGGCGAAACCTACAGGGTAGGTCTCAGCGAAAAAGGCACCCTAACATTATACCCAATAAAAGAAGAGGATAAAAACTTCAAATTATGTAAGATCATCAAAAAGACAACACTCAAAGGTGGAAGGACACAACTAAACCTTCACGATGGACGCAACCATATAGTTGATGAAAACTTCAAAGTAGGAGATGTTATAAAACTCAAAATCCCACAACAGGAAATAGTAGATTCAATAAGCTTCAAAGAAGGTAACATTGGACTAATTACAGGTGGTAAGCACACAGGTGAGATTGGGACTATCAAAAGGATAACAGTTACAAGATCATCAATGCCCAACACAGTAATCATAGAAACCAAAGATAATAAAAGTTTCATGACATTAAAAGACTACGTATTCGTCATCGGAGAAAAAGAACCGCTCATACAACTAGGAGGATAAAATATGAACCCCATGGAACAAGTGAGAATAGCAAAGGCGACCCTGAACATAGGCGTTGGAGAAGGAGGGGAAAGACTAGCAAGAGCAGAGAAACTACTAGAAACCATGACAGGACAAAAACCGGTTAAAACCATATCAAAGGTGACAAACCCAGAATTCGGAATAAGAAAAAAACAACCAATAGGCTGCAAGGTAACACTAAGAGGAGAAAAAGCCGAAGAAATAATCAAGAAATTTTTAGATGGTATCGGCAACAAAATCAAAGCAAGCCAATTCGACGACCAAGGAAACGTTTCAATGGGCATAGAAGAACACATAGACATGCCAGGGATGAAATACGACCCAGACATTGGAATATTCGGGATGGACTTGTCAATAACATTCGAAAAACCAGGGTACAGGATAAGTAGGCGCAGAATACAGAAGAGGAAGGTTCCAAGGAAACATAGAGTCACGCGAGAAGAAGCCATCAAATTCATGAAAGAAAAGTTCAATGTCAAAATAACATAGGGTGATAATCCATGCCAAGAAAATACGGGAAAGCCTCAAGGAAATGTTCAAGATGTGGCGATCATTCAGCCATTGTAAGAAGATACGGGTTAATGTTATGCAGACAATGCTTCAGAGAACTCGCACCAAAAATAGGCTTCAAAAAATACAACTAAAAGAGGGAAGAAAATGACACTAATGGATCCACTCGCCAATGCACTGACAAACATCAAAAACAACGAACTTAGAGGAAACACCAAATGCATAATATCACCAGCCTCCAAACTTATCGGACAAGTACTAAGGACAATGCAAAAGGAAGGATACATAGGCGAATTCGAATACGTTGACGACGGCAGAGCCGGGAAATTCATAGTGGAATTAGAGGGGAACATAAACCACTGCGGGGTTATAAAGCCAAGGCACGCCGTCAAAAAAGACGAATTCGAAAAATTCGAGAAAAGATATCTGCCAGCCAGAGACTTCGGAATACTCATAGTCACAACCCCAGAAGGTATAATGACTCACAAAGAAGCCAAAGAAAAAGGGATAGGCGGCAGACTACTAGCATACATCTACTAGAGGGTGATAATAATGGCCATAGCAGCAATAATCCGTGAAGAAATCCCCATCCCAGACAATGTAGAGGTCACAATAGACCATGAAATAACAGTAAAGGGGCCTAAGGGGAAAGTATCCCGCAGATTCGACCAACACAACATAAAAATAGGTAAAGAAGATGATAAGATCATCCTAGAAGTTAAATTTCCACGTAAAAGGGACAAGGCCATGCTCGGGACCATAAAAGCCCACATAAACAACATGATAACAGGAGTAACCAAAGGATTCACTTATAAAATGAAGATTGTCTATGCACACTTCCCCATGACAGTTAAAGTCCAAGGAGACAAAGTCATAATCGAAAACTTCCTAGGTGAAAGGCACCCACGCAAGGCAAAAATCCTCGGAGACACAAAAGTACAAGTAAAAGGCGATGAAGTCCACATAACCGGAATAGACAAAGAAGATGTGGGACAGACAATGGCGAACATAGAACAGGCCACAAAAATCAAAAGAAGAGACCCGAGAGTATTCCAGGATGGCATATACTTAATAAGTAAAGGGTGATCCTATGAAAAAAAGATTCAAGAGACAAGAGTATGCAAGATACAAAAAATTGGGTGAAAAATGGAGAAGACCCAAGGGCAAAACCAGTAAAATGAGAAGATACGAGAAGGGAAAACCGGCAATGCCATCCATAGGATACAGGAAGCCCAGGAAAGAAAGAGGATTACACCCCTCAGGTTACAAGGACATACTAATCAGGAACTTGGAGGAGATAGAATCCCTAGACCCGGAAAAAGAGGCTGCAAGGATAGCATCCACGGTAGGCGCCAGGAAGAAGAGGCTAATCATTGAAAGGGCTAAAGAGTTAGGCGTTAAAATCCTGAACCCATAAAAGCCCATAAAATGACCTAAGGGAGGGAAACCCAATATGAATCTCACCACTCAAAAGAGACTAGCTGCAGAAATACTCAAAGTAGGAACAAACAGGGTATGGATAGACCCTGAAAGAGTCGAAGAAGTTTCAACAGCAATAACAAGAGAAAGCATAAAACAACTAATAAAAGACGGGGCCATAAAAGCCCAACCCAAGAAAGGTATAAGCAGTTACAGGTCCAAGAAGATAAAACAGCAAAAAAAGAAAGGTAGAAGAAAAGGAAAAGGTAGTATAAAAGGGGCTAAAGGTGCTAGAAGACCCCGCAAGAGGGAGTGGATAAGCACAATAAGGGCTCTGAGGAAGGATCTTAAAAAAATGAGGGACAAAAGGCAGATAAACAAGACTACATATCGTAAACTTTACAAAATGGCTAAGGGCGGGGCTTTCAGGAGCAAATCCTATATGAAAACCTATGCCAGAGACCATGACATGCTAAGATAGGAGGCGATCAGACTTGGCACACGGACCCAGATACAGATTACCCTTCAGAAGACGTAGAGAAGGGAAAACAGACTACAGGGCAAGGTACAGGTTAATGGATGTTGGTAAATTAAGATTCATTGTAAGAATAACCAATTATCATGTTATAACCCAGATAGCCAAAATTGGTAAAATGGGGGATGAAACCCTCATTTCAGCCCACTCAAAACAATTACAGAAACTCGGATGGCTAGCTAATACTAATAATATAAGCGCAGCCTACCTAACAGGATACCTATGCGGTAAAAAAGCCCTAAAAGAGGGGATCACAGAGGCCGTCCTTGACATAGGGTTAAGACCGCCCATTAAGGGCTCGAGGGTCTTCGCAGCCCTTAAAGGAGCTGTTGATGCGGGTTTAAAAGTGCCTCACAGTGAATCCATCCTACCAGACGAGTCAAGGATAAAAGGAGAACACATAGCAGCCTATGCAAAATCATTAGATGAAGAAGAAGCAAAAAAAAGGTTCTCCAAATACTTTGAAAGAGGGATCCCCCCAACAAGATTACCAGAGCACTTCCAAGAAATCAGAAGGAAAATAGATGAGGTAATATCATGAACTTTGACATCGAAGAATGGGAGCCCAAAACAAGCCTAGGCCAGAAGGTGAAAGAAGGAGAAATCACAAGCATAGATGAGATACTCGAACAAGGGCTCCCCATAATGGAACTAGAAATAATAGACGCACTACTCCCAGACCTTGAAGAGGAAGTCATAGACGTTAACCTAGTCCAGAGAATGCACAAATCAGGTCGAAAAGTAAACTTTAGAGTCATAGTAGCAGTTGGAAACAAGGACGGCTACGTAGGACTAGGACAAGGAAAAGCAAGAGAAGTCGGACCAGCCATAAGAAAAGCAGTAGATGATGCTAAATTCAACATCATCAAAGTTAGAAGAGGATGCGGGGACTGGGGATGCGCATGCGGCCAAGAACACACCATACCATTCAAAGTCACAGGTAAAAGTGGGAGCGTCAGAGTCACCCTCCTACCAGCACCAGGAGGAGTGGGACTCGCCATAGGCGACGTTGGCAAAACAATACTAAGACTCGCAGGGATAGAAGACGTATGGTCCAGGACAAAAGGACAAACCCAGACAACCATAAATTTTGCAAAGGCAACCTTCAACGCCTTAAAACAGTTAAACAAGATAAAATCGACAGAAAAAGACCTTAAAAAACTTGGAGTCACCACAGCATAAGGGAGTGAGCCAGAATGTTCGTAGTCATAAGAGTGAGGGGCTCCGTGGGCGTGAGAAAAGACATCAAGGACACCCTAGCAATGCTAAGATTACACAGGATCAACCACGCAGTACTAGTCGATGAAACACCAGACTACAAAGGAATGCTGCAAAAAGCAAAAGATTACATAACATGGGGAGAAATAAACGACGGGACACTAGCATCAATGATCAAGAAAAGAGGCAGACTACCAGGTAACAAAAGAATCACAAAAGAACACATAAAAGACAAAGGCTATTCAACATTCAAAGAATTAGCAGAAGCCCTAATCAAAGGAGAAACCACACTCGAAGACCTTCATATAAAACCAGTATTCAGGCTCCAACCACCCAGGAAAGGCTATGAGAGCGTGAAAAAATCCTTCAAAGAAGGTGGAAGCCTAGGCTACAGAGGAGATAAGATAAACGAACTAATACAACGAATGATATAGGGGGAGGATACGATGATCAGAAAAAGAAAAAAGATCACAAAGATGAGAGGCTCCAGGACAGTCGGCGGAGGATCATCAAAGAAAAGGCGAGGAGCAGGCCACCGCGGCGGCAGAGGACAAGCAGGAGGACACAAACACCACTGGACATGGATAGTCAAATACGACCCGGAACACTTCGGTAAAAGGGGATTCAAACGTCCAAAGAAACTCATCAAGGACCAGAAGGCGATAAACCTTGGAGAAATCCAAGAAAAATTACCAAAGCTCATAGAAGAAGGCATAGCCAAAAAAGAAAAAAATATAACAATCTTAGACGTTACCAGCATAGGCTGCGAGAAAGTCTTGAGCCAGGGCAAAGTAACAGAACCATTACACATTAAAGCCCGCGAATTCTCAGCTAAAGCAGAAGAAAAGATAAAAGAGGCCGGGGGAAAAACCGAGACAATATAATCCCTGGGAGTTGAACAAATTTGAGGGAGAAACTAGACCCCATATTCTCAATAATACCAGAAGTAAAACGGCCTGAATACAGGCAAACATTCAAGGAAAAACTCAAATGGACGGGAATAATCCTAATATTATACTTCTTCCTCGGCCAGATACCCCTATATGGTCTAAGTCCCACCGCAGTGGACCAATTCGCACAGTTAAGGGCGGTTATCGCAGGAAACTTCGGCTCAATCCTAACATTAGGTATAGGGCCCATAGTCTCAGCATCAATCATACTACAATTGCTAGTAGGTGGAAAACTATTAAAATTGGACCTCTCACGCCACGAAGACAAGGCATTCTTCCAAGGAACCCAGAAACTGTTAGCCATAATCTTCACAGTCTTTGAAGCAGCCATACTAGTACTAACAGGGGCCCTCACACCTTTATCTTCAGCATTTACAGGCATACTAATATTACAGATGACAATAGGTGGCGTGCTCATAATATTCCTAGATGAGGTGGTCTCTAAGTGGGGCTTTGGCAGTGGAGTTGGACTATTCATAGCAGCAGGAGTATCCCAGCAGATAATGGTGGGAGCATTCAACCCCCTTCCCTCACCAGCACAACCAGGAGTGCCAGCCGGCAGAATACCAGGTTTCCTATACTTGCTAGCAACTGGCCAATCTCCTGATATACAATATTATATTATACCAATACTAGCCCTAATCTTCGTATTCCTAATTGTGGTCTATGCAGAGAGCATGAGGGTTGAAATACCCTTAACAATGGGTGGAGGTAAAAGATGGGGGAGGGGTCCAATAGGCAAGTACCCGCTCAGGTTCGTATATGCGAGTAACATGCCAGTTATACTCACAAGCGCCCTACTATTAAACGTGCAATTAATGGCCAACGTATTCCAGAAAATGGGACACCCAATACTCGGAGAGGTTTCAAGGGGGCAAGCCATAAGTGGCATAGCATACCTCCTAACCCCCCCAAGGTCTATTGACATCCTCTACTTGGATCCCTTCAAAGTCATATTTTATGCAATAGTATTCATAGGATTCTCTATCCTATTCGCATGGTTATGGATCGAAATAAGCGGCCTCGGACCCCGAGAGGTTGCCAAACAATTATACCAGATGGGATTACAAATTCCTGGTTTTAGAAGTACCAAGAAACAATTTGAGAGGATACTAAAACGTTATATACCCCCACTCACCATAATAGGGGGGGCCTTCGTAGGATTCCTAGCATTCATAGCTGACCTAACAGGGGCCCTAGGTGGGGGTACCGGTGTGCTTTTAACAGTGGGTATAGTCTACAGGTTATATGAGGAGATAGCCCAGGAACAACTTATGGACATGCATCCAATGCTCAGACGCTTCCTTGGAGAATAAAAAAAGGGGATAAAATATGAAGGTTGTTGTAGTTGCAGGCATACCAGGATCTGGGAGTACAACAGTACTCGAACATGCACTAGAAGACCTAGATTATATAAACGTAAACTATGGGGATGTGATGCTCGAAATAGCCCAATCAAAGGGTCTGGTGGAGGATAGGGATCAGTTGAGGAGACTTTCACCAGAAAAACAAAAGAAGATACAAAAGGCGGCTGCGAAAAATATAAGAGAGAGATCCGAGGAAACTAATATAATCGTTGACACCCACTGCACCATAAAAACGCCGACTGGTTTTCTACCAGGACTACCACAATGGGTCCTAGAGGAACTCCAACCAAACATGTTCGTACTTATTGAGGCAGACCCAGAGGAAATCTTCATGAGAAGAATCTCGGACAAGACAAGGACAAGGGACATGGAAATGCTCAAAGAAATAGACTTGCACCAACAAATGAACAGAGCAGCTGCCATGGCCTACGCCACCCTAACAGGTGCAACAGTGAAAATAATCGAAAACCATAACAACCGCCTAGAAAATGCAGTTCAGGAAATGAAAAAGATACTATAAGAGGAGAAACAAGAAAATGGTACTTGACATTATATACAAGGGATTAGATATCATATTCGGCCCATTCCTAGCATTAGACCCTAATCCACAAAATCCAATACTCACAATATTTGTTATAGCCACCCTAGTAGCCTTCATAATAACATTAGCAAACAAACTACTCGTAGACCAAGAACGACTACAAAAACTTAGACTTGAAATGCAAGAATTCCAACAAGAGGTCATGGAAGCCAGGAAATCCAGTGACGTTAAAGCCCTCGAGGAACTCCAAGAGAAGCAGATGGAATTCATGGACAAGCAGAGGGAAATGATGACAATGTCATTCAAGCCGATGATAGTAACCTTCCTGCCCATAATCCTAGTATTCTATTGGATGGCCCAACACCCCCATATTTCAAAGGCCACGATCATACTCCCACAAGTAGCATATTACGTGCTCCTAGTCCCAGTATGGCACATGTTCTATAAGATGCCGGCTGGTTCACCAGCCTATGCTATAGGATGGCTTGGCTGGTACATACTATGTTCATTTGCAATGTCCCAGATATTCAGGAAATTCATGGGACTTAAAGGAATGTAATTTTGGAGGAACGCTCAATGCCAGAATTAAGATACAGATCCAAGTCATATAAGAGAACATTCAAGAGGACTCCAGGTGGCAGGACGGTCATACACTACAAGAAGAAAAAACCATCAAAACATGTGTGTGCAGGATGCGGCAAGCCACTCCATGGAGTCCCACGCGGAAGACCATACCAGATAAGAAAATTGTCAAAGTCGAAGAGAAGACCTAACAGGCCATATGGTGGTTATTACTGTTCAGAGTGTATGAGAAAAGTTTTTAAGGAAGAGGCAAGGTCATGATAATAACCATCAGTGGTCTCCCAGGCGCTGGTACAACAACAATAACAAGGGTACTCTCAAGGAAACTAGGGATACCATTCATATCAGCGGGTGAAGTTTTCAGGCAGATGGCAGCCGAAAAGGGGATGAACATCCTAGAATTTAGCAGACTAGCGGAAGAAGACCATGAAATCGACAAGGAGATAGATAAAAGACAAGCAGAGATGGCTAAAAGAGCGGATAACTTGATAGTGGAGGGGAGACTTTCAGCCTATTTTGTCAAAGCAGACCTCAAAATTCTCATAATAGCCCCATTCGATGTTAGAGCAGAGAGGATAAGTAGAAGAGAATCAAAGCCCCGCAAGGTTGTTGAGGATGAGATTAGGAGAAGAGAGGAAAGCGAAGCCAAAAGATACATGGAAATCCACGGGATTGACATAGAAGATCTACAAGTCTATGATATAATACTAAACAGCGCCCATTTCAAACCCGAAGAAATCACGAATATAATAATAAAAATTATCGAGGTGATCAAATGACAGCAATAGAAGTGGGAAGAATATGCATCAAAACCGCAGGCAGAGAAGCAGGAGAAGAATGTGTGATAATTGATATAATCGATAAAAATTTCGTAGAAGTCGTTGGGGTCAACGTCAAAAACAGGAGGTGCAACATAAAACACTTAGAACCCACAGAAAAAAAGATAGAAATAAAATCAGACGACATAGAAGAGATTAAAAAACAACTCGAAAAACAATAAGATTAATGGGGCGCCCCATGGCAAGGTTCCTAATCAAAACTGAAGCCGAAACAGACCCGGCATATGGTTGCCCACCATATAAGAGGCCCATAGAGGAACACATACAAAAGGGGGTTATCAACCTTGATAAGCCCCCAGGTCCCACCTCCCATCAAGTAGATTCATGGATCCGCAGACTACTCAACGTGAAAAAAGTCGGACACGGAGGAACACTAGACCCCAAAGTCACTGGGATACTACCCATAGGCATCGAAAAGGCTACAAGGGTGCTCCAATTACTCCTAGAAGCGGGTAAAGAGTATGTTTGCGTCATGAGATTGCATGGGCCCGTTAAAATGTCAAAACTGGAGGATGTTTTCCAAGAATTCCAGGGTAAAATATTCCAGACACCACCAATGAAAGCTGCTGTGAAACGCCAACTAAGGGTTAGAAAAATCTATTATGTCAAAATACTAGAAGTAGATGGGAGGGATGTGCTATTCAGGATCGGATGCGAAGCCGGAACCTATATAAGGAAATATTGTCATGATATTGGGGAAGCCCTTGGGACAGGAGCTCACATGCTCGAATTAAGACGTACGAAAGTCGGACCATTCACTGAAGATGAGACACTAATAACGCTCCATGACCTAACCGACGCATACCATTTCTGGATAGAGGAAGGCGACGAATCCCACCTGCGAAAATGTATACAACCAATGGAATTTGCGGTCAAGCACCTTCCAAGGATAGTTATCAGGGACAGTGCAGTTGATGCCATCTGTCATGGTGCAAACCTTGCAGTAGGTGGTATCATAGGATTAGATGATAACATAGAAAAGGGTGACACAGTGGTCTTGATGACGCTCAAGGACGAGCTCGTAGCTGCCGGTGAAAGCATGTGCTCTTCCCTTGAGATCCTAGATGCTGAAAAGGGTATCGTAGTAGACACCCAGAAAGTTTTTATGGAACGAGGAACATATCCAAAGTTATGGTAAAACTTAAATAGAATCTAAATGAATAAATAATATCCCCCATTTGGATTAATCTCATTATACAGGTGCCGGGATAGCCTAGCCAGGTAAGGCGCAAGATTGGAGATCTTGTGGAGCTTCGCTCCTCCTGGGTTCAAATCCCAGTCCCGGCGTCCGGGTTAATGTCTACAATCCTAGGTTTTACCCATTATCGCCTTGAGGATATGGGGGGATAACATCCACAAGAGGTTTGTGGATTCATTCTCACACCCTTGGAGGTTAAACAGATGGAAGAAGAATTCAAACACATAGTACGTATAGCTAGAAAGGACTTAAACGGTAATAAGACAATAGAACATGCGCTGACAGACATTAAAGGTGTTGGTAAGGCTTTTGCAAAGGCCATAGTAAGTGTTCTTGGATTTGATGGCCAGAAAAAGATAGGATACTTGTCAGAGGACGAGCTAACAAGGTTAGAGGAAGCTCTTAAAAATCCTGAAGAGTATGATATTCCCCATTGGATGATGAATCGTCGCCAAGATTATGAAACAGGCGAAGACAAGCACTTGATCGAGGCAGACCTTGAAATGAGTCTCAGAGAAGACTTGAACCGTCTGAAGAAGATAAGAAGTTACAGGGGGATAAGACACGAACTAGGCCTCCCAGTAAGGGGCCAAAGGACAAAATCAACCTTCAGAAAAGGACAATCTGTAGGTGTTAGAAGAAGGAGAAGAAAATAGAGGGGATGATCTGATATGGGACACCCACGAAAACCCCGTAAAAAGTATGACACTCCACCCCATCCATGGAACGCTGAAAGGATAAAAGAAGAAAACAGACTACTCACAAAATACGGGCTAAAGAACAAAAAAGAGATATGGAAAGCCGAGACCATGATCAGAAGATACAGGAGGGATGCAAGGCACCTCCTAGGCCTCCCCGAGGAACAGACAAGAAAGGAGAGGGAACAACTCCTAGGACACCTTAAAAGGATGGGTATACTATCAGATGACGCTAAACTAGAAGACGTCCTAAATCTAACAATCGAAGATGTTTTGAAACGTAGACTACAAACCATGGTATATGAGAAGGGACTTGCAAGGACAATACGACAGGCAAGACAGATGATAGTACATGGACACATAGCCTTGGATGGTGGTAAAGTCAACGCCCCAGGCTACCTAGTGAAAAAGGGTGAAGAAGATAAGATAGGATTCTATCCATTATCACCCATGATAGGACAGGTAGAATCCAAGGCAGAAGACACAGAATAGGAGGGTATAAATGGCCAAGGCTAAAGGAGAAGAAAAATGGGGCATCGCCCACATCTACTCATCATTCAATAACACAATAATCACAATAACAGATATCACAGGAGCCGAGACAGTGACACAATGGTCTGGTGGAAGAGTTGTAAGGGCTGACAGACAAGAAGCCTCACCATTCGCTGCAATGGAAGCAGCTACCAGGGCAGCAGAGGATGCCAAGGAGAAGGGCATCACAGGATTACACATAAAAGTCAGGGCACCCGGAGGAAACGGTCCAAGGACACCAGGACCCGGGGCACAGGCAGCTATAAGGGCATTAGCCCGTGCAGGTTTGAAAATAGGTAAGATAGAGGATGTTACACCAATACCACATGATGGTACAGGGAGACCTGGAGGCAGGAGAGGGAGAAGGGTCTAAAATGGATATAAACATGAAAGAAAAATCCGAGAATGAAATAACCCTCATAATAGAGGATGCTGACACATCCTTCGTTAACGCTATAAGAAGAACCAGCATGACAGAAGTCCCCAAACTGGCAATAGAATACGTTAACATGATAAAAAATGACTCATCCATGTTCGACGAAATCATAGCACACAGACTCGGTCTAATCCCATTAAAATCGGATAAAGAAGCGATAGATGGGATTTTAATGCCGAGTGAATGCGACTGCGAGGACTACTGTCCAAGATGCAGCGTATCCCTAACACTAAAAAAGAAAGGCCCGGGGATAGTCTATTCAAAGGATCTGATATCAGAGGATGAAAAAGTAGTACCAGTATATGATACCATACCAATCCTAAGACTTAGAGAGGATGAAAACATAGAATTAGAGGCCATAGCACAACTCGGCATTGGAATGGAACATACTAAATGGAAGCCCACCACAGCATGTGCATACAAATACTATCCAAGGATAACAATCGGGGAAGAATGCGAACAATGCTATGAATGCGTAGAAGCATGCCCCAGGGGAATCCTAGAAGAAGGACCCGAAAAACCCAAAGTGGTTAATATTGAAGATTGTGCAATGTGTAAAACTTGTATGAGGGCATGTGACAGGGAAGCCATAAAAGTAGGATACAAGGAAGGATCATTCATCTTCAAAATGGAAACAGACGGTTCAATACCGCCAGAAGAAGTTCTAGAAAGAGCATGTGACATTTTAATGGAAAAAGCAGACAACATAACAAAAAAATGTTAAGGGGGGTGTAAATTGGCAAAAAAGATTACAAAGACAAACCCCAACCTCATAAAACTTATACGCGCCCTTAAAAGGAAATCATCAAAGGAAAACGTGGCAATATGGAAAGACATCGCCAAGAGATTGGAAAAACCCACAAGACAAATGGCAGAAGTCAACATATCAAGAATAAACAGGCACACAACCGAGAACGAGACAGTAATAGTCCCAGGGAAAGTATTGGGAACAGGCAAGCTAGACCACAAAGTTAAAATAGCAGCATGGAAATTTTCAAAAACAGCAAAAGATAAAATAAGAGAGGCGAAAGGGCAACACCTCACAATAGAAAAACTACTAGAAGAAAACCCAAAAGGCTCCAATATAAAAATAATAGTATGAGGGAGTTATCATGATCATCAACGGTAAAGGACATGTCCTAGGAAGACTTGCGAGTGTTGTGAGCAAGAAATTACTCCAAGGCGAAGAAGTAGTGGTCCTCAACACAGACAAGATAATCATCACAGGATCAAAGGAATGGGCCCACAAGAAATACAAACAGAGAATAGACAGATCAAGCATATCCAATCCTAGGAGGATGGGCCCCAAGTATCCGAGGAGACCCGATGACATATTCAGGCGAACAGTGAGGGGCATGCTACCATACAAGAAAGCCAAGGGCAGAGAAGCTTTCAAACGCCTAAGAGCCTATGTGGGAGTTCCGAGAGAATACAAGGAAGCGGAGTTGACCCAGATACCAGAAGCTAAAAGATCACCCATCCGTAAAGGAGTGAAATTAGGTGAAATATCAAGGCTGCTAGGAGCCAAATTCTAAAAAATAGAGACTGGAGTGGCTTATGATGAAAAAGATAGTACATACAAGTGGAAAAAGAAAAACCGCCATTGCAAGGGCAACATTCTATGAGGGTGAAGGTAGGGTGAGAATCAACAAAATACCATTAGAATTATACCAACCCGAACTCGCCCGCTTCAAGATATTCGAACCCCTAAAATTAGCTGGTGAAGAAATCACAAAGAACATAGACATAAAAGTGAACGTAAGAGGCGGAGGAGTCATGGGACAGGCAGAAGCCGCCAGGATGGCCATAGCAAGGGGCCTTATACAATGGACCAATGACATGGAACTTAAAGAAAAATTCTCACAATATGACCGCACCATGCTCGTCGGAGACCCAAGACGCTCAGAGCCCAAAAAATATGGTGGCAGAGGAGCCAGGGCTCGAAGACAAAAGAGCTATCGATAACCTTATATATATTCACAAGATATGATTAATGGAGGAGAAGATGATCCCCATAAGATGTTTCAGCTGTGGAAAACCAATATCAGCATACTTCAAGGAATATCAGGAAAGAGTAAAGGATGGTGAAAAGCCAAAGAAAGTGCTCGATGACCTGGGATTGAAAAGATACTGTTGCAGGCGCATGTTAATCTCACACGTTGACACATGGTAAGATCATGGGACCGTAGGGTAGCCTGGTCCATCCTCCCAGCCCGGGGATGGACAAGATCCACTGGAACGCTGGAGACCCGAGTTCAAATCTCGGCGGTCCCATCACAAAAACCTTCCCCCATATTCAATGAACTCCTAGGAGGGAAAGATAGATGAGTAAAATGACCAGGTTTGAAAAGGCTAGGTTGATAGGGGCGAGGGCTCTTCAACTGGCAATGGGGGCTAAACCATTAGTTGAGATCCCAGAGACCAAGGACCCCATTGACATAGCTACCCTCGAACTTAAAAAAAGCGTTATACCATTAGCTGTTAGAAAATAAAAACTCTAAAAATAATTAACCACTATTTCTACCCCATTTTTAGAGTTTTCCCATAGGAAAAGAGGTGTTCATGTGGAGACTGTTATTGAAGATGTTAGGGTAAGAAAGATATTAGACAGTAGGGGCAACCCTACAATAGAAGTAGACGTGATAACATGGAATGGTTTTGGACGTGCAGCAGCACCCAGCGGCGCCAGCACAGGAACCAGAGAAGTCGTAGCATTCCCAGAAGGAGGAGTTGACAAGGTAATAAGCGAACTGGAGGATGTTATATCCTCTGAGTTAATAGGAATGGACGCCGAGTACCTTGAGGACATAGACCTTATCCTAAAGGAGATAGATGGAACAGAAAACCTATCTAACATTGGTGGGAATACTATAGTGGCGGTTTCAATGGCAGCAGCCAAGGCAGCCGCGTCATCATACAACCTACCATTGTACAAGTTCCTTGGGGGTGATTTCGCCACGAGCATACCATACCCACTAGGGAACATGATAAACGGAGGAGCACACGCAGGAAAACACGCCCCAGACATCCAAGAATTTCTAGTAATACCCACTGGGGCCAATGAAATCCAAGAAGCCGTATTCGCAAACTCAAAAGTCCATGCGAGGATAAAAGAACTGATACAAGACAAAGACCCTGAATTCACAGGGGGTAAAGGCGATGAAGGGGGATGGGCCCCTAAAATATCAAACTACGAAGCCCTGGAAATACAGGCAAGAGCATGTGAAGAGATAGGGGACGAAACAGGCATCGAGATAAGACCATCACTTGATTTCGCGGCCACTGAACTCTGGAACCCCAAAGAAGAAAAATATGTTTACAATCAAGAAAACATAAAACGCGACACAGGAGAACAGATAGAATTCGTCAAAGAACTAATAGAAACCTACAAAATGTTCTACATAGAAGATCCACTAGAAGAATCAGACTTCCAAGGATTCGCCCAACTAACAAAGGAAACAGGCAACAAATGCATCATCTGTGGAGACGACATCTTCGTAACAAACAGCAAAATACTCAAAAAAGGGATTGAAATAGGCGCCGCAAACGCCATAATCATAAAACCAAACCAGATAGGCACACTAACAGACACCTACAAGACGGTGAAACTAGCACAAGAAAACAATTACATCCCCGTAGTGTCCCACAGATCAGGAGAAACAACAGACGAGACCATAGCACACCTAGCAGTAGCATTCTCAGCTCCAATAATAAAAACAGGAGCTATAGGCGGTGAAAGAATAGCCAAACTAAACGAACTCATCCGAATCCAAGAAGAAATACCCTACGCTAGGATGGCGAACTTACCAGAGAGGTGATATATTTGGCAGAACTCTTAATCCCATTGGACAAATACCTAGCAGCAGGTCTACATATCGGCACACAACAAAAAACAGCCGACATGGAAAAATACATCTATCGTGTAAGATCAGACGGTCTCTACGTATTAGATATTAGGAAAACAAATGACAGGATAATAGCAGCCGCAAAATTCCTGGCAAAATACGAACCGGATGATATACTCGCAGTCTCAACAAGACAATATGGACAAAAACCCGTGAAAAAGTTTGGGGAAATAACCGGGGCGAAAACAATCCCCGGCAGATTCATCCCAGGAACGCTAACAAACCCAAACTTCCCAAAATTCGTAGAACCCAAGGTACTCGTCGCAACAGACCCAAGAGCGGACTCCCAGGCAATCATAGAAGCAAAACAGGTGAACATACCAGTAGTCGCCCTCTGCGACACCGAAAACCTCCTAGGGAACGTTGACATAGCCATACCAGTGAACAACAAGGGTAGAAAAGCCCTGGCACTAGTCTATTGGCTGCTCACAAGGCAATTCCTCAAAGAAAAGGGCATGCTAAAAGAAGACGAGGACTTTGACGTCCCCCCAACAGAATTCGAAGTAAAAATATGATGTGATTTTATGAAAAGAAACCCTGCAGTAGCAGGAACATTCTATGAAGCCGAAGCAGACACCCTAAAAAAGAGGATAGAATGGTGCTTCCACCATAAACTAGGCCCAGGCAAAATACCGGAAATAGGAGATGAAAGGAGGCTAAAAGCTGCTATAGCACCCCATGCAGGCTACATCTATTCAGGGCCTGTGGCAGCCCACACCTACCAAGCCATCGCAGCCGATGGCTTCCCAAAAACCTTCATAATATTGTGTCCAAACCATACAGGCATGGGCTCAGGCATATCCATCATGCCAGAAGGGGAATGGATAACACCACTAGGCTATGTTAAAATCGATGAAGAACTTGCAACAGAACTCCTAGAAGTCTCTGAGATAATAGACATAGACGAATCAGCCCACATAGGAGAGCATAGTTGCGAAGTCCACCTACCATTCCTACAATATTTCAACCAGGACTTTAAGATAGTGCCCATTTGCATGTGGATGCAAGACCTCGAAACAGCAAAGGAGATAGGGAATGCTATAACAGATGCAAGCAAGGGAAAGGATGTTCTGATCATAGCAAGTACAGATTTCACACATTATGAACCAGCCGAGGTCGCGTACAAAAACGACCAGAAAGTGCTCGAAGCCATAATCTCATTAGATGAAAACAGGATGTATGAGAGGATTTACCAGTACAATGTTAGCATGTGTGGTTATGGTCCAGTAGCGGCATCCATCATCGCAGCCAGAGGATTAGGAGCTACTAAGGGCAGACTCCTTAAATACGCCACCAGTGGTGACATAACAGGTGACAATTCCTCAGTGGTGGGATACGCATCAGCCATCCTAGAATAATCCAAAGGGACAACTATTGGTGGTCCTATGGGTTCAAGAGCGTCTGCACCAGGTAAAACCATCCTATTCGGAGAACACGCCGTAGTTTATGGTAAACCAGCCATAGCACTCGCAATAGACAAGAGGGCCACCATAACCATCAGGGAATCCCACAAGGATTATACAAGGATAAAATCTGATGACCTCCATCTTGAAGCCATACTCACCCCAGAAACAGGATTAAAATTAAAAAAAGGTGAAATAGGCATCCTAAATTATATCCTCAAAGCCCTAGAATTTTACCATGATTCCACACCCCTCAAAATAAAACTTGAAATCGGAATACCCATAGGGGCTGGTTTAGGCTCATCAGCCGCCGTTACAGTAGCCACTATAGCAGCACTTGACAAATACCACGAAAGGAAGACCACACTAACATCAATTGCCAAGAGAGCTCACAGAGTCGAACTGGAAGTTCAAGGTGCTGCGAGTCCACTAGATACATCCACCTCAACGCACGGAGGCCTAATATACCTAGACAAAGAAAAAATGGACCAAATCAAGGGAGACCTCAAAGATTCCCTGGTCATAGGATACACTAGGTCGGAAGACACTGCGAAGATGGTTAAACTCGTGAAAGAACGGATGAAACGCCACCCCAAGATCATGAACCTTATCATGGACACCATAGCACACATCACACGAAAAGCAAGAAAAACATTGGAAATTAATGATAAAGAACGCCTCGGAGAACTGATGAACATAAACCAGGGCTTACTAGATGCGATAGGGGTTAACACCCAGAGCCTATCAGAGATGATATACACAAGCAGGGAAGCAGGGGCATTAGGTTCCAAGATAACAGGAGCCGGCGGTGGCGGGAGCATAATAGCATACTCACCCAATAGAACAAGGCAAATCCTAGAAACCCTAACAGACAGAGGATATAATGCCATGAAAGCAGACCCCTCAACCAAGGGAGTCCTCACCTAACAAAATCTCACACTACTCGAATAGGCTCACTTCAATGGAGGATAATCTTCTACTTGTATACCAGAAAGGGTGTGCAGAATTGATCATACTAAAGTTGGGTGGAAGTGTAATAACAAAAAAAGGGGCCAGAGAGCCCACATTGGATCATGAAAACCTTAAAAGGGTCGCGGAGGAGATCTCAGATTCACTGCCATCATCCCTTATAATAGTCCATGGGGCCGGATCCTTCGGCCACCCCCTCGCAAAAAAGTATAAAATTGGAACCCCAACAAGTAAGGAAGAATTGCAAAGAAAGATGATAGGATTTTCCATCATACAAAGATGGGTTAAACTTTTAAATATCCATGTATGTGATGCGCTACGAAAAGAAAACATCCCAGTTGTTTCAATACAACCCTCCTCTTTCATATTAGCAGATAATGGAAGGATAAAAGATGCAGATCCTAGAATAATAATCTCATACCTTGAAAGGGGTTTCATACCAGTAACCTATGGTGACGTGGTGCTCGATACAGACGAAAACTTGAAAATGTCTGTACTTTCAGGCGACCAGATCATAAAATACCTTGGGGAAATACTAAAACCTGATAGGGTCATACTAGGGACAGACGTCGATGGAGTATTCGACAAAGACCCCAAAAAACACCCAGACGCCAAACTCCTAAAGAGGATAAAATCCCTCAAGGATATTAGGTATCAGCCCAGAACACCAGGGGATGTTACTGGGGCCATGCTAGGTAAAATAAAAGAACTCTTACTATTGGCTGAGAAGGGAGTGACCTCTGAGATAATCAACGCCAAGAAACCAGGGAATATTAAAAAGGCCCTTCTAGGCCAAGAACTTAAAAGGACAATTATAGATGGGGATATATGATGATCTCAGATAGAAAATTGGAACACATATTATTATGCACACACTATGATGTAGAATACAAAAAGGATACAGGATTCAAGGATGTGGAATTTGTACACAATGCATTAACCCAAGTCGACACCGAAGAGATAGATCTGAGCATAGAATTACTCGGAAAAGAACTACAATCACCAATAATGATAACGGCCATAACAGGGGGTCATCCCATAGCCTTTAGAATAAACAAGGCGCTTGCAAAGGCGGCTGAAAAACTTGGTATAGGATTAGGGGTTGGGAGCCAAAGAGCAGGTATCGAGGACCCTTCACTCGAGGCCACTTATACTATTGCAAGGGAAGAGGCACCATCAACACTCTTAATAGGGAATATCGGAGCGCCACAGATAGAATATGCAGAGGCTGCAGTGGAGATGATAGATGCGGATGCCCTGGCAATCCACCTAAACCCATTACAAGAGTCCATACAACCAGGGGGTGACATAAACTCCAGTGGACTGCTAGACTCCATCAAGAGAATAGTGGAGAACATAAAAGTGCCAGTACTCGTAAAAGAGACCGGCGCCGGTATATGCGCAGAGGACGCCCGCAGATTAGAAGAGATAGGAGTAGCCGCCATAGACGTTGCAGGGGCTGGTGGGACCAGCTGGGCTGCTGTTGAAACCTATAGGGCTGAGGAAAAACATCTTGGGAGACTATATTGGGATTGGGGCATACCCACAGCGGCTAGCACAGTAGAGGTTGCGCAGACAGTTAAAATACCGGTGATAGCATCGGGGGGGATAAGAAGCGGATTAGATGCTGCAAAAGCCATAGCACTAGGAGCTGACGCCGTTGGAATAGCCTTACCAGTCCTTAAAGTGGCTCAGAAAAGCTACAGGGAGGTTATCAATGTAATAGGGAGGTTCAACGAATCCCTGAAGGTGGCAATGTACCTAGTGGGCGCCCGGAACATAGAGGAACTTAAAAAGGCTCCTATCGTGATAAAGGGCGAAACAAGAACTTGGTTGCGTGAAAGGGGCTTTAACACGTCAAAATATGCGAGGAGGCAACGATATTGACCGTGGAAATCATCGCCATCGGAGGCTACGAAGAAGTAGGAAAGAACATGTCAGCAGTCAAAATAAACGACGACGTAGTAATATTCGACATGGGAATACACCTCGACCGCGTACATGTACATGAGGATACCGACATTGCAAGAATGCACAGCCTAGACCTCATCGAAAGAGGGGTTATCCCAGATGACACACTCATGAGGGAAGTTAACGGTAAAGTAAGGGCAATAGTATTTACCCATGGCCACCTAGACCACATCGGCGCAGTGGCCAAACTAGCCCACCGCTACAACGCCCCCATAATAGGGACACCTTATACAATAGCATTAATAGAACGCATAATAAAATCAGAGAGAAAATTCAACGTCCCCAATAGGTTAGAGGTTCTGAATGCTGGTGAAAAATGTCAATTATCACCTGATATGACATTAGAATTTATAAATGTTACGCATAGCATACCCCAGTCAGTCATAGCAGCCCTACACACCCCAGAGGGTATAATAGTATATGGTTTAGATTTCAAATTCGACGACCACCAGATAATATCACCACAACCAGATTACCACCGCCTAAAAGAACTAGGACGTAAAGGAGTGCTGGCATTAATAGTTGAAACAACAAGAGTGGCCGACTCAGAAGAGGTTAAAACACCATCTGAGAAGGTTGCGAGGATAATACTTGAAGATATAATGAAAAGACCACTAGAAGAAAAATCTGCCATGATAGTAACCACGTTCTCATCACACATTGAACGTATACAAGCCATAAGTGACATAGCAAAAAAAAGCAACCGGCAAATACTTCTACTTGGAAGATCAATGGAGAGATACTGCAGCCTAGCAGAATCCATGGGAATCTTGAAACTGCCAGAAAATGCTAGCATATTCGGAAGTCCCAAATCAGTTAATAGGGCCCTTGCAAGGGCTGAAGTTAACAGAGAAGATTATCTGCTCGTTACAACAGGACATCAGGGCGAGCCAGACGCCCTACTACCCAGGATAGCTAATGGTAAAACACAATTCAATGTAAAACAGGGGGACAACATCATCATATCGGCTCCTGTCATACCCAATCCAATGAATATAGCAAACCGCAACCTCATGGAGAAAAGACTCATATCAAGTGGGGCGAGAATCTATACAAATGCTCATGTATCAGGGCATGCTGGTAAAGAGGATCACAGGGACTTCCTCAGGATGCTCAACCCAGTCCATGTAATCCCAGCCCACGGCGACATTTACATGCTATCAGCATATGCCGAACTCGCCGAAGAAGAAGGTTACAGAGTGGGTAACGACATCCACATACTAAGGAACGGACAAGCCCAAGTCTTCAATGGAGGGATCTGATTTGGATTTGATGGAAACACTTGGAGAATACTCCAAGCTCATAAACCCAAAACTAGAAGAAATAATAGCTGACATAACCCCCAAGAGTTTATACGAGGCGTCAATGCACCTTATAGGTGCCGGGGGTAAAAGGATCAGGCCAACACTAGCCTTGCTCAGCTGCCAGGCCGTAGGCGGTGAAATAGAGGATGCTGTGAACGTTGCAGCCGCTATAGAACTAATACACACATTCTCATTAATACATGATGATATCATGGACAAAGACGAGATGAGAAGAGGCCAACCCGCAGTCCACGTACTCTGGGGAGAATCCATGGCAATACTCGCAGGAGACATACTATTCTCTAAAGCCTTCGAAAGCGCCTTAAAGACTAGAATCGATGAATTATCATACAAGCGCGTTGCAAATGCACTATCAACCATTATAGACTCTTGTATAAAAATCTGTGAAGGACAAGCGCTGGACATAAGCTTCGAAGAAAACTTCGAAATCAAAGAAGAAGAATACCTAGAAATGATCTACAAGAAGACAGCAGCACTCATATCAGCCGCCACAAAATCCGGGGCCATAGTGGGTGGGGGCACGCACGAAGAAATCGAAGCATTGGGAGAATACGGAAAACTAATAGGATTGGCATTCCAAATCCACGACGACTACCTAGACATAGCAGGCGACGAAAAAACCTTGGGAAAGCCCATAGGAAGTGATATAACAGAAGGAAAAATGACAATACTCACAGTAAAAACCCTGGAAAAAGCTTCAAAAAAGGACAGGGAAAAACTAATAAAGATACTAGAATCTAAAGACCAAGAAAGCGTCAATGAAGTCATAAAAATCTTCAAAAAGTATGAAACAATCGAGTATGCCCACAGATTAGCCGAAGAATACACAAAAAGGGCCAAGGAAAAACTCAAAATACTAGAAGAATCACAGGCAAAAAAAATCCTAGAAGAAATAGCAGACTTCATAATAGAAAGAAAACATTAATCCTTGGGGACTATAATGAACCTGGAAGAGATAATATACAAATACGCCCTGATAAACGCGGTCAAGCATAAGGGCAAGGCCATGGACAAGGCAGTTATAGGAGCAGTTATGAGCAACGAACCACAACTCAGAAAAAAAGCCCAAAAAGTCCTAGAAAAAACAAAGAATATAGTGGAAAAAGTCAACAAACTAACCCCCAAGGAACAAGAAGAAGAACTAAAAAAGTTAGGAATAAAACTAGAAGAAAAAAAAGAAACCGAAAAAAAGAGGGGACTACCACCACTACCCAACATCCAACAAAAGGTTATCCTAAGATTCGCACCCAACCCCAGCGGACCACTACACATAGGACATGCAAGAGCAGCCATACTAAACCACGAATACGCCAAAAAATACAATGGAAGCCTAATACTCCGCATGGAAGACACAGACCCGAGAAGAGTAGACCCAGAAGCCTACAAGATGATACAAGAAGACCTAGAATGGCTAGGAATAAAATGGGACAAACTCATAATACAAAGCGACAGAATCCCCATCTACCACGAATATGCGAAAAAACTCCTAGAAAAGAATGGAGGATACATCTGCACATGCAAACCAGAAAAATTCAAAAAACTAAAAGACGAATCCAGGCCATGCCCATGCAGAAACCTCCCAAAGGAAGAAAACCTCAAACGCTGGGAACAAATGCACCATCTACCAGAGGGAGAAGCCGTCCTCAGAGTGAAAACAGATCTAAAACATAAAAATCCAGCAATAAGGGACTGGGTAGGCCTCCGTATAGTAGATGAGGCCCACCCGCGCACCGGCAAAAAATACCGCATATACCCAACAATGAACTTTGCAGTAACAATAGACGACCACTTACTAGGTATAACACATGTACTAAGGGGAAAAGACCACATAACAAACACAGAAAAACAAGAATACCTCTACCAGCACCTCGAATGGGAACCGCCAACATTCATACACTACGGCCGACTACACATGGAAAACATACAACTGAGCACATCCAAGACAAGAGAAGGAATACAAAAAGGAACATACAAAGGATGGGACGACCCAAGACTCGGAACAATAAGAGCCATAAAAAGGCGCGGAATACAAGCCCAGGCCATAAGAGAGGCCATGATAGAAATCGGCGCTAAAATAGCAGATTCAACCCTAAGTTGGAAGAAAATCTACGGCCTAAACAAGAACATACTAGATGAGATGGCCAACCGATACTTTTTCGTGGCAGAACCCACACCATTCGAGATTAAAAACCTGCCAGAGCACCTGAAAGGCACCATCAAGAGGCCGCTGCACCCTGACCACCCAGAAAGGGGCCATAGACAAATACCATTCAATGGCAGAGTCTACATCCAAAAAAACGACCTCAAAGAAGCCAAAATATTAAGACTCGTAGACGCAGTTAACGTAAAAGTAAGAGACAAAAGCCTAGAATATCATAGCAGGAGCCTAGAAGAGGCGAGAAAACACAATGCAAGGATAATACACTGGATCCCCATGGAAGATAACATCCCAGCCAGTGTGATAATGCCAAACACAAAAATCATAGAAGGCCTCCTTGAACCAGCCGCCAAGAAACTCAAAACAGACCAAATAGTACAACTTGAAAGATTCGGATTCGCAAGAGTAGATAAAACAAACCAAAAAACCATATTCTATTACACCCACAAATAAGGAGGGTTTAAAGTTTGACACTCATAAACGAAAATTATCTACACCTCGAAGAAAGCTACCTATTCTCCACTATCAACAAAAAAGTGGAAAAATACCAGAAAGAAAACCCCGAAGCCAATATAATAAGCATGGGCATAGGAGATGTTACAAGACCACTACCCCAGGCCGTTATAAAAGCATTCAAAAAGGCAGTGGAAGAAATGGGTCGGAAAGAAACATTCAAAGGATACGGTCCGGAACAAGGATACTCTTTTCTTCGAGAAGCGATAATAGAAAACGACTACAAGCCAAGGGGTGTTGAACTAAACCTGGAAGAAGTTTTTATAAGTGATGGTGCAAAGTGCGACACAGCAAACATCCAAGAAATATTCAGCACAGAGAACAAAATAGCGATAACAGACCCAGTATATCCAGTGTATGTTGAAAGTAATGTTATGGCAGGCCGGGGAGGGCCACTAGACAAAAAAGGCCGCTACAAAAACATCACATACCTCCCATGCACCGCAGAGAACAACTTCCAACCACCCACGCCAGAAGAAAAAGTAGACTTGATTTATCTCTGCTACCCGAACAATCCCACAGGGACAAGCTTGACAAAAGACCAGCTAAAAGAGTGGGTGGATTATGCAATGGATAACAAAAGCATAATATTATTTGATGGGGCATACGAAGCCTACATACAAGAAGAAAGGATACCACATAGTATCTATGAGATAGAAGGGGCCCGCGAGGTTGCAATAGAATTCAGAAGCTTCTCAAAGACAGCAGGATTCACAGGTACAAGATGCGCCTACACCATAGTACCAGAGGAATTAGAAGCAGAGGACAGTCAAGGCAAAACCCACCAAGTAAACAAGTTATGGAAAAGGAGACAAACCACAAAATTCAATGGCGTATCATATCCAGTACAGGTGGCAGCAGCCGCAACATACACAGAAAAAGGACGAAAAGAAATCAAAGAATCAATAAAATATTACATGGAAAATGCTAGGATAATCAGGGAAAGCCTAGAAGATACTAGCCTAGAATATTATGGTGGAGTTAACGCACCCTATATTTGGGTTAAAACACCAAATATGAGTTCATGGCAATTCTTCGACAAATTACTAGAAGAAGCTCAGGTAGTTGTAACCCCAGGCACGGGATTCGGACCAAGCGGGGAAGGATATTTTAGATTAACAGCATTCAACACCCGAAAAAACACTAAAGAGGCGATGAAAAGAATAAAAAAGATAGAATTTTAAACCATGTAAAATTTCCAACCACGCGCCTATTTTCTCTCAATCCTTATCCTTATAGGTGGTTCCACGCCCCTTCTGCGCAATATCCAGACAACCACCCCTATTATGATGAGAATTATAAGCCATACTGGTATAACTATAACATTATCACTGGTGGTTATCGTCTTGACAGCTTGGAACCTACCATATTTTATTGTTGTATCCACCTTGTATAAGCCGAGGTCTGTCCATCCAGGAGTCCATCTTTCAACAAGAGTATAATTATCTTCAGGGTATACAACACCCTCTATAGGAATATTATGCCTGGTCAAGCCCTTAATTTCCACTGATCCTGTCATGTTCGCCTGAACGGTACCATTATTCCTGAGCTCATAGACAAACTCTCCCGGAATAAAACTCAAAAGTATAAGGGGTGCCTTATGGTTAATGAGTTCCAGAGACTCTATGATAGGCCCTGGAAGCCCCACTCTTATGGGCACTACAAGTTCGACTCCGTGTGTGATCTGAGTCCCTCCTGTAACATTCTCTACCACTGGAAGACCCCTTATGACAAGCGCGCCCACAGCATCTGAATAGTTTATCTTAGATGGTGCCTTTACAGTGAATGTTACCTTCCGGGATTCTCCTGGTTTTAGGGTGAATGTTGTGTTACCATTGATTGTTATCCAATTCGCAATACCCTTATCAGAGTATTCGAGGTGTATGCTGTCCATGAGAAGCCTCTTTTTTTCAATAGTAACATTAACTGTTTCGTTCCCGATATTTTTCACTGTAACTTCACCAGTCACTGTCCCGCCCGGTTTGAGGTCGTAGCGGAATTCAGCTGGCGAAGCCCACAAACCTGTTGCAATAATCGGATAAAATGACCCTAAAAGGAATATGAATATTAAAGTTGCCACAAGAACCTTAAACTTCATCCGAGACTCCCCTGTACTTAATATGAAGATCATACCATAAAAGAAATAAGATGAAGGAGAATAAAAAAATTTCGTTTTTTGCTTAAAAATGGGATCAGATTATGGTTGTACGTTGTGTTTCACTGCAGTGTAGATCAAGGTTATGACGTAGGTTCCATCTTCTGTAAATGCTGGTATTGTAAGCTGTTGCTGTGTTGTCCATGTAAATGGTGTTCCTGAGCCCTGACTAGCCTTGGGCATGTTATCATAGATCTTCAGAAGACTCGTTGAAAGTTGTTCGAAACTTCCAGTAACATTACTCCTTATCCTATAATTACCATCTATTGGTATTGTATCAGTTGTGTTTTCGGTGGTTGGTCTAAAGTCTGTGTCATTTGTATTGACATAAAGATCTATTTTAACATTGCCAGTGTTGCTTATATCGTAATTTGGGCTATTGTAAGTGTCGCCTGCACTCTGATTACCAAAGTCTACTGGACTGTCAACATCTATTGATATTGCTTCTTGTACTGATACTTGGACCTGTTGATCTGCAGTGGCTGCTGATGATGTGTCATATGCTCCTAGTGCGACTGCGAACATCAAAGCCACTAGTAATGCTAGTAGTCCCCCTATTTTTTCATTCATTATATCACCCTAATGACTATCCAATCATAGTCTCAATATAAAAAATAATTCGTTCATAGGATATATTTAAAGTTTTTGATTTATGTGAAAATTAAACCCAAATATAAAAAATTTTGTGACTATTATCACAATAAATTGGGTGGGCTCACAAAAAATTTATGATCCTAGAAAGATCTTGAAAGAGAAAAATCTTCAACCCAAGGATGCCCAACCCCCACAAGAATCTTCATGTTGCAGTATAAATTATGGTAACAGAATATGTTCCAGGATCAGTGTAAGGCGGCACAGTAACATAAAAACTCATAGGGACCGTGAAAGAGCCCCAAAACCCGCTATAGTTCGCTATAATATAATCTGATGTTGTGAATGATCTTTTGGGAACATTTGGTGTGCTGAATTTAAGATTTGATATTGGGATTGTTGAACCATTAGGGCCTATAAGATCCCCATTTGCCCTCACATAAAGATGATCATTAAATGCTAGAAGGTATCTGACAGTTACGGTTGCAGCATTTGGATAACTTCTTTCTATGCCATCAGGGGGTAGAGTCCCAAGATTTAAAGTAGAAGGGCTTACACTAACAGATGACCAAGCCGAAAGTGGCTGTACCGTGGTGTTATTTGTAATATTGGACTTGTTTAAAGTTTGGTTTGTCTCGTTTTCTGCTGCAACAGCAAATACACCCACCAATAACACGCATAATATCATGACTGATAGAATCCTTGAATCCAATCCAAAGCCCCCCATGATGTTCTACTATTAAACTTTTATTATTAAACTTTTTTGGATTAGTATCTTTTTTCCTTTTCTATGTCTTCTAGATTCTAGTGATGTTGAAACATTTGATAGGTATTTTTGGCTGATATTCTTCGCAGCATCTATTATGTCTTTTGATGGTCTTGGCGCGTTCAATCTGGTGGGCACATGGGCTATTATATGATATGGTAGGTCCCATCTCCCAAGGAATTTCGCGATCTTCCCAATTTCAGATAATCCGATTATGCCTGGTATGAGTACGGTTGAAATTTCCACTTTAAAGTTAAGATCTCTCTTGTTTTCTCCGAGATATTCTATGGCTTCAAGAACTCTCTTATTTGATTGGGAGGTGAGGAGTCTATGTTTTTTATTATCAAAGGCCTTAAGGTTCACATGAACTTCCTTGACCCTTAATTTGTCTATTGTCTCAAGTAGGTATGAGCCATTGGTGGATAATATACTGTGAAAGTTCCTATTTAGGAGTTTTGTCAACTTTGGGAGATCATCTTGGAGGGTGGGTTCTCCACCAGCTATTAAAATCTCAGAGAGATTGCATTCTTTTTTTATTTTGGAGAGTATATCATATAGGCTTTTTGTTGTAAGGTTTGTGCAATCTCGTGGTTTGAAAAAACAATATTTACACTTGAAATTGCACCCGTATACCAGCAATGTTATCTTATCACTTACCGAAATATGGGAAATCCTCATAAGACCCCATACCATAAATAGTAGTTGCACCCATAATAGTTTGATGCTTATGCCAACGAAACATATGGGTAGTCTCATAGAAGTTGGTGGAAGTGAAAATTTACTTGTTGTCACAGATCTTCATGGTAATCTTACAGACTTTAAAGTTTATCTTAAGATATGGGAAGAAGATTATGGTAGAAGGTCGCCTATTGTTTTCACTGGAGATTTCATACACTCTATGGGATATGAAGACGGGTCAGTGGAAATCCTTGAAACCATAAGATCATATTATAAACGTTATAAAAATTTCTATCTGCTCCTAGGAAACCATGAATGGTCTCACATCACAGGCATAGACGTCTACAAGGGTGGTGTAAACCAGAGCCTATCATTTGAGAAACTATTAATGGAAAAATTCGGTGACAATTGGATGGAAAAACTGGAATCCTATACAAGATTCTTCAAGAAACTGCCCTTCGCTGTTAAAACAAAAAATAGAGTCTTCATAAGCCATGCGGGCCCATCAAGGCACATAAAGGGCTTGGATGATATAATTAACATAAAAGAGGATGGTTACCAAGCCCCTGCAGTCTATGAGATGCTATGGAACCGTTACGGATCCTACCTAGAAGAAGATATAGATGAATTCCTAAGAAGAGTTGACTGCAACGCCATGATAGTTGGGCACACCCCAGTTGACGGTTTCCAGTTGATAGGCAACCAGATCATACTCTCATCAAGTTACAGCGCAGGGAGAAAAGCCTACATAAACCTAGACCTAAACGCGGAAATAGAAAATTCCCAAGACCTCATCCCCATGATAGAATTCATACAAGCCTAAAATCCAATTCCAATACTAATTACCTAAGATTGAAGGATCATCTCATCTTTGCACTTTGGAATGGTGGAATCCCATTTCAAAGCATGTGAACTACTCCCCTAAGCAAGTGGGGGGGGGGGGGGACTCCCCCCACCTGCAATAGTTAAATAATCCATCATACCATATCTCATGATTGGGATAGGAAATGAAAAGAATGAGGCCGGATTGGAGGAAGACTATTATAGTCCATGCAGACAATCTTGAGGTAAAATCTGCACCATCCACATCTAAAAAGGTGCAAGCGCCCAAAATTGTTAAAAGGAGTGATATAAAAATACATAGGGTGCACTGCAAGCCCCCTATGATGATCCGAGCCATGCTCTTGGGGATCTTATCAATAATTACCCTTGGCCTTGCGACAATAGCATACCTATTCTATAAAAAGAAAAAATAACTAAAGAGATGACCCCCACATTCCCCTTTTGGGTTTTTATTCATTTATTAGTTTTAGTCCGGTTATTGCTGCTGTGTTCGTATCCAAGGCGCGTAGGTCGTCTGGGTTGAATTGTCTTATGTCGTCATGTCCTGCAAGTTGTGCCAGCATTTTGGTTTCTTCTGTCATGGCTTTTATGTAATTTGCAACCCTTCTTGCTGCGATGTCAACATCTAATCTTTTTCTCAGTTCTGGGTCTTGTGTTGCAACACCTACTGGGCATTTTCCTGTGTAGCACATTCTGCAGGCTCGGCATCCCATCGCTATCATTGCACCTGTTCCAATGTATACTGCATCTGCCCCCATTGCCATTGCCTTGGCAACATCTGCACCACTTCTTATACCTCCAGTTATTATGAGGTCTATTTCATCCTTTAAGCCCATGTCTTTAAGGCTGTTCACTGCCTGTACCAATGCTGAGAGTGTGGGTATGCCTGTATGCTCTATCACAACCTCTGGGGCCGCTCCTGTACCACCTTCCATGCCATCTACGGCTATTATATCAGCTCCTGCTTCCGCTGCTATCCTAACATCCTCGTATACTCTTCCCGGTCCGAATTTTACTATGATTGGGACTTTCCAGTCTGTGACTTCTCTGAGAAGTTCTATGTGTTTTGCAAGGTCTTTTCTGTCTGTTGCGTCGAGGAATCTTGCGGGGCTTAAGGCGTCTGTACCTTCTGGTATTCCCCTGATTTTGGCGACTTCCGGGCTTACTTTCTCGGCTAGTAGGTGTCCTCCCATCCCTGGCTTTGCTCCCTGGCCTATTTTCACTTCTATCGCGTCTCCGACGTTTAGGTATTCTGATGAGACTCCGAATCTTCCTGATGAGTATTGTACTATGAGTTTGTCTGCTAGTTCTCTTTCTTCTGGTAGCATGCCGCCTTCGCCTGTGTTGGCGCATGATCCTACCATTGCTGAGCCTTTGGCCAGCGCCAGTTTACTTTCTCTGCTGAGTGCTCCGAATGACATTCCTGCTATGAGTACTGGTGTTTGTAGTGTGAGTGGTTCTTCTGCGTATCTTGTTCCTAGGGTTACTTGTGTGTTACAAGGTTCTCTGTATTTGTCTACTGGTGCTATTGATGCCTGTGCTGGTACTATTAGTATGTCGTCGAAGTTTGGCAGTCTTCTCTCTGTCCCGAAACCTCTTAGTACGTATTTACCGGCTTTGGATGTGTATCTTATGTTTGCTATTGTCCTTGGATCCCATATGCTCCCGGCGCCGCTTGGTAATAGGACTGGGCAGGCTGCTAGGCATGATCCGCACATTATACATTTTTTCTTGTCGATTTCTGGGTGGTTGTCCACGACTTTTATAGCGTCTACTGGGCATACCATTTCGCAGGTTCCGCAGAATACGCAGAGTCCTTGGGTGGCTGCTGCAAGGTCTGATGATGGTGATGATGGTGTTAGTGAACTTGAGGATGTTGCGGCTTTCAATTCAAATCCTTTATGTATGTCGCTTACAACTTCTCTCACATCTACTGCTTCTAGGCATCCTTTTTCGCATGCTGCTACACATGCTGGTGTGTCACCTGGTTTTTCTATGCAGCTTTGGTCGCATTTTATCATCCCGTCTTCTGAGTATGTTATGGCGCCTATTGGACACATTAACATGCAGAGTTTGCAGCCTATGCATGCTTCTTGTTCTATTTTAACGATTCCGTGTTCTTTTCTTATGGCGTCTCTGAAGCATCCTCTTGCACAGGCTGGGTCGACGCATTGTTGGCATACGATAGCATGGTAGCCGTCTTCCAGTTCATTTAAAAAGATTGAGGCATGACCTGTGATTTTTTTGCATGCTTCTATACAATCGTTACATCCGTCACATTTTTCTGGGTCTGTTAGGAGTATTTGAACCATTTAAATCACCCTTTTTTTAGCCGTAGAATGGGCGGAGTTTTTTGCGTTGTATTTTTTTGAATTCTTCTACTTCGGCTTCTATTCCATATTCATAGAAGAGTTTTGAGAGTTTTAGTGTGTCTTCTTTTTCTAGTTGGCTTATTTTGGCGTTTGTTCCTGTTTCGAAGTCTCCTGCGACGTAGATGTTGCCCCCGATTATCCAGTCGCCTGTGTCTTTTCCAGCGTTTCCTGTCACTATTATGTCCCCGCTTAGCATGTATAGTCCTGCAAGGTCTTTTATGTCCCCGTCTATGATTATTGTTCCTCCTTTGTTTAATTGTCCGACGCCGTTGCCGGCGTCTCCGTGTATTACTATTGTGCCGTTGTATGTTCCGAACCCGACTCCGTCTTTGGCTGATCCTTCGACTATTATTTCTCCTGCTGTCATGTTATCTCCTAGGTATCTTCCGGTGTTTCCCATGATTTTTATCTTGGCTCCGTCATTTAGGGCTCCTATGAAGTCGCCGAATTCTCCTTTTAGTATGAATTCTGCTTCTTCTCGGATGCCCACGACGAGTGAGTCGAGTTTTTTGTCGTTTTCTATTATGAATTTTTTTGTGTTGTCTTTTAGGCCTTCTTTTATCATTTTATTGATTTCTCGGGTGGATAGGTCATCTCCTGAGATTATCAGTTCTGTTTTCATGTTATCCCCTTGGAGTTTATTGTGGAAGTCTAATAATTTGGTTTTTCATGGGCTTTATTTAAACCTTCCCATCCATTAGAGTTTTAGGTTAGATGTGTCAATATTTATATGAGATTTACATAGGTATATATGAGAGTATTGGAAGGTGGTTATATGAAGACTTTGATCACTAACCTTAGGGGTCGATGCCTCTTTGATGTTACAATGAGAAACAAAATAGATGGTCTAATATTGGTTCAAAGCGAGAAATTTGATGATTTGTCCCTTGAAAAGTTTGTTAAAGGAGGATTAATAAAAATAGAGACTGAAGACCCGCTCAAAGCATGTGCTAAGATATCCGAGATTATAAAGGGGGCTAAAAAGCATGGAGAAGTTTATGTAGCCTATAATGGTGATGATTTGGGGGGTCTTTTATCGTTCGCAGCATTTAAAGAGGGTGTTGACGCCATTTTCACCTGTTTCAGGGAAACATCGGTTAGGTTGCCAATCCCAAGACTTGATATATCAGATTCAAAGCTCAAAATCTTGGAGGTTTTAGAGGATCAAAATTTAACCGCCATAGAAATCGCGAAAAAGGTTGGTGTATCAAGGGCTATGGTTTATAAGCATTTAAGCGATCTTATAGAGATGGGACTTGTGAAGCAGTCCCATCTCCTTGAGAAATATTCTATTACAAAAGCGGGAAGATTCGTTACCATATAAGCTATTCCATAGGGTATCCTATTCTTAAACGGTAGGATGCTCTTTCACTAATCAAAACAGTGCCTGGTATGAAAAAATCTTTAAATTCTTCTACTTTTTTTCTCATGCAAGGTTTGAGGTCTATATTCTTTGTATAGGATGCGCATTCGTCATCTTCTATTATGCCCTTTTTTACTAATTCAATGTATCTCATCTTTATGGTTTCATCATCTAGTACGTCCATGCTATCACCATTAATTTCAATTGAGGGAAACCTATATATATCTTTTGTGTATTAAATCCATGATAACCTATAAGTATTTATATTATAAGATCCAAGATTATAAACAATGTTCAAAAAGTTATGGTGGGGTGGGGATAAAAAAATGAAGAAAAAAGACCATGACAAAATAATGAGAACGATCACCGAACACCTAAAAAGAGAAGGCTACACTGTAAAATACAAACACACACCCAAAATCCAAGGATTCAAACCAAACATTTACGCTGTTAAAAGCTTCAAAGACATAATCATAGAAATCACTAAGGATCCGAACAGATTCTCACAGAACATGAGAAAGTGGAGAAGGTTCGGATTCAACAACAACGGCACCAGATTTTGGATAGTGACAACCCCACATTTAGCTGAGACAATAAAATTACAATTAGAAGTCTTCAACATACCAGCAGAAATATACTACTGTAATGGGAGCAAACTAAAAAAAGCATAAAATTAAAGCTTTTTTAACATTAAATCGATAATCCTAGCCCTCTCATCCCCACCTTCAATCCCATGAACCACAAAATCCCGATTAACCCTCCTTTTCATCTCATCAAATATCATCTTATAGGCTTCGCATTGATGATCCACACCATCAAGTTCCATCCTACCATCATCAACACTTATTGCATTATATGGACACCCACCAAGACAAAAACGATAATAATCACAAGATGAACACTCCCGATCCACGAGCCTCCTCCAACCTCTAAGCCTCCTCAAAGCCTCGGACTTTTCAAGATCGTCCATGCTCGGCTTATCATCAACATTACCCATAACATAATCTTTCATCTCCACAAAACGATAACATGGATATATATCCCCATGAGGATCCACAGCAAAAGTATTACCCACACAATCTGCAAGAGTGCATACAACACCCCGTCTCATAAACATGCTCTTGGCGAAATGGTCAAGATTCCTTATCTCAATCTCGCCAAAATGGGACAAATACTCATCAAGAAGATAAACAAGAAGCTCACCATACTCCCTAGCACTTATACTCCATTTTCTAGGATCCTCACTTTTAAGAGATGGTAAAGCTGGGTGCAATTTAAGGTTCAAACCATTCTCCAAGAAGAACTTGAAAACCTCCTCCTTGAAATTTATGGAATATGAAGTGAAAGTACTGATAAAACTCACATTCAAACCATGTCTCCTGGCAACCTCATATCCGCGCATCGTCTTCTTAAAATAGCCTTCACCCCTCTGAAAATCGTTTATCTCCTCAGGTCCATCCAAGCTGGAACCGATGGGTATATTGTATTCAGCGAAAAGTTCAGCCAACCGATCATTCATCAACCAAAGATTTGTCTGTATGGCGAATGCGGGATTTAACATGGACAATTCCCTGCTCAATAAGGATAAAGCCTCCTTATAGAATTCATAACCTGCCAATAAGGGTTCACCCCCATGGAATGTGAAGGTTACAGGCTCCATCCTGAAACCCTTAAGCCAAGAAACAATCTTTTTTATTATATCTATACTCATTATGGTGGAGTCTCGTTCAACACCCCAACAATAACTACAATTTGATGGACAGTTCATGGTAGGGATTATCATAACATGAAAGGCCAAAAACTAACCCCCCCTATCATTTTTGGAATACATACCCGCACTTTTCGCATACTATCTCCCTAAGAGTAGCAAAGGCCTTATGCTCGTCTATTATCTTCCTTTTAACTATCTTATCCTTGGAACCACAACATGGACATTCTTTGAACAAATCTTCAAATTTCATTTTTCCACACTCTCTAGCTTATACGGTTTATTCCACATATTGTTTGACCTTCTCTCTTACGATCGAGGATGCTCCCAAGCCTTTAATACCGCTTAGCATTTCTGGAAATTTATTCTTTGGTATTAAAACGTTTACCTGAGAGAATTTCATGCCTTTTACTATTGTCGGCTCCTGTGAACAATACTTTTTGGAGATTAAGAATTCCTTGACATCTTCTAGTTTTTCATTCTTTATATTGAATTTAACATCAAAGTAATTTCGGGCTTTTATAGCCCCGAATAATTGTTGATATATCATCTTGGCCTTCTCTAGTTTTTCCCCTTTGCAGGTTGGCCCAGCATATAATCCTGCACTGGATTCCATTATAGTGTCGATGATTTTTAAACCGGCCTTCCTGAGGCTGGTGCCGGTCTGTGTATTATCCACTATAAGGTCAGCGCCCTTTGCAATGTATACTTCGGTGGCCCCATCTGAGTTTATTATTTGGACCATTTCATTGTCACCATCCCTAAGACCCCTTATTTGGACCATTGGGGTGCTGTCGCCGAATATTTTCTTGTAGCCTGGGTTTTCCATGAAAAATTCCCTTGCAAGGTTGGGATATTCTGTGAAACATAGTATGGGCTTTTCACGGTCGCTGTTCGCCAGGAAAAATTCTTCAAGGGAATTGTATGGCTCCTCTTTGGGTACTGCGACTATTAGGCGCGTCTGGCCATATTCGAGGTCGCCTATCTTCTTTATCTTGTTGTTGTTGGATTCTTCACGCACCCAATCTTCGCCTATTATCGCGATATCGAGCATGCCCCTGTTTAATTCTACCGGGGCGCTCTGTGGCCTGGTGAGATAAGCCTTTATTTCAGGATCGTTCAGGATTCTGATCTCGTTTTCTTCCCTCCCGGGTTCATAGCCTTTGATCTCGTATCCAGCATCAACGAATACTTGGTAGGTGTTTCCCCTGTTAACATTGTTCAGGCTGCCCTTTGGCAATCCTAGTATGATCTTTTCCATGATTATCAAACTCCGTTCTATCATTTTAGCTGAGAAATTTTATAAATCTAACCTTTCTTTTTTTGTGGGGGGAAAATATTAATAGTCTATATGGTGGAGATCTTATATCCATGTCTAGTATGCGGATGAAAACTTCACGTATTGAAACGCTTGTAGATGGTATATTCGCCATTTCGATGACTTTGCTTGTTCTAACCCTTGATATTCCGAATATTCCCAGTTCTCTGAGCGAAACTGCTTTCCAACGGCAACTAGGAGTGCTGTGGCCACAGTTGTTATGTTATTTTCTTTCCTTTTGGATATTGGGTGGTTTATGGCGTGTTAATCATCAGCAGTTCAATTTCATCAAGCGCACTAACCCAACATTGATAACCATAAACATTTTCTGTTTAATTTTAATAGCTATGATACCATTTTCCACTGAGATGGTCTCTACTTATGGTATCAGTTACTTCACAGCTAATATAATCTTCCAGGCTAATCAATTATTGGCGGGTATCCTATATTATGTTAATTGGGAGTATGCCCTCTGGAATGGTCTGGCAGAGGTTGATGGGAGGACAAGCAGATTCATAAAGGATAGTAGTCTTGTTTTACCCATATGTTCCATTATAGCTATGGGTTTATCCTTTTATATGTATGCGTGGAGCAATTTGATATATTTAACCATCCCAGCTTTCAAGAAGGTGTTGGAGAGAAAATATTTTCCAAAAGCTACTTAAAAGTATTTTTAGATTTGATGAAATTGTAAAACCAGTCTGTGAGTTCGTAGTATCTGAGGTCTTCTGGTTTCACCCAAGCATAAGCTTCATGTTCACCATTTAACCTGAGCCTGCCATTGGCAGAACACTCGATTATAATATGTATGGCCTTGAATATGGTTAGTTCTTGTTCCGCAACTCCAAGGATCCCATCAGGGTTTATATCTAATCCTGTCTCCTCTTTAACTTCCCTTTTAAGGGCTTCTTCTATGGGTTCTCCAAGGTTTACTTTACCACCTGGCAACTCCCACTTTAAGGGATTGGTCTTACAAGTAGCAGATCTTTTTATTATGAGGATTTCACCTTTATCATTTTTTATAAAAGCCCTAACTGCAAGTAAACATAATGATACCATCCCCTTCTACTCCCTGAAATTTTCTCATAAAGCTTATTGGAATCCTATGAATAGTCCCATTATTTATTTGTTTTTGTCAAAGGGCAATAACTTTTGAATGTTCTATGAGACACTTTGGGCTTCTTTAGGTGCTCTTGTGGCTTGGGAGGGTGGAGAGTAGCCCCCATAAAATTGTGGACTGTGAGCCCCCCGACGAGGTGATCAATAGGGAATAAACGCCCCCTCACATGGAACAGAAAAGCCCCACCATAGTGTAATTCACCAAAGGTTTATGATATGTTGGAGGGATCTTCAAAACTAGGATGGGGAGCAAAATTATATTAACAACAATTATAATTATTATTCATAGCAAATATGATTTTAGGTGTTATAGATGCTAACAGCCGTCCAGAAAGAAATACTACAAACACTCATCAACCTTTACAAAAAATCCGATGGAAAATCCATCAAAGGCGAAGAAATAGCAGCATTAATGAACAGAAACCCAGGGACTATAAGGAACCAGATGCAATCACTAAGGAGCCTAGGTCTCGTGAAGGGGGTTCCAGGGCCCAGGGGCGGGTACAAGCCAACAATAAAAGCATTCCAATACCTAGAGATATCACCTGTAGAAATGAAGGCCCAAGTCCCCATTTACAAAAACGGGGAAAAACTCGAAGATCTTTCAGTTTCAAAAATAGAATTCACGAGCATACCACACCCGGGAGAATGTGAAGCAGCCATAAAAGTAGTCGGCAGCATAAAAAACCTCAATTTAGGAGACAGGATAAGAGTGGGGCCAACGCCAGTAAACAAACTCGTGGTAGATGGTATTATAGTGGGGAGAGATGATATGGATAACATGGTCTTACTAGACACAACAGGTATCAGGAGCATACCTCAAAAGACAGTAATGGAAGTAGCAACCCAAGACCTTGTAACAATAGAACCAGAAATGAGCCTTAAAGAGGTGGCGAAGATACTCTCAGAGAAAAACATTGAAGGAGCCCCGGTAACGGAAGACGACAAGATAGTGGGTATGCTAACACTCAGTGACATAAACAGGGCAATAGCAGAAGGCAAAGAGCAATGTAAGGTCGCTGAGATCATGTCAACCAGCATAGTGACAGTTGACAAGACCGTGATGATATCAGATGCGATAGAGATAATGAACAAACACAACATAGGCCGCCTAATCTTGGTAGATTCTGAAAAGAGGCCCATAGGGATCGTGACACGCACAGACATACTAGATGCGATTTCAGGACTCAAAAACAGGTAGGAAAGTGAAGATGAAAGTCCAACACATGACAATAGAAAGTGGAATGAAAGTCAAGGAATTAATAGATGAGATGGGTCGGGCTGGGGTTCTCGGAGCCGGGAGAGTATACAAGGCCACCAGACTATTATCTGAGATGTTCCAAGATGATGAAATGAACATTTTCTTTAGCATGGCAGGGCCCCTCGTAGCGGGTGGCATGCGAAGGATCATATCAGACCTTCTAAAAGAGGGTAAAATCCAAGCCCTTATCACAAGTGGGGCTAACCTAACCCATGACTTATTAGAAGCGTTCGGCGGCGGACACTACCACAACTTCCAACCCTGTGAGACGAAAGTAGGTCATATCAAGGACATTTACACAAAAACAGAAGACTTTGAAGTCTTCGAAGAGAAGATATTAAAGATTCTAGAATCTATCACTTCCACTGGGCATATTTTTTCCATAAGGGAATTTATCCATGAGATGGGAAAACATATCCAAGATGAAAATTCTATAATAAAGAATGCTACTGATAATAACATACCGGTTTATGCCCCTGGGATAATCGATAGTATGATAGGACTTCAACTTTGGATGTTCACCCAGGAAAACCAATTATGCCTTGATGCGGTAGCTGATATGCACCACCTATCAAATCTAGTATTTGAATCCGAGAGGATAGGCGCCATAATACTAGGTGGTGGGGTGCCAAAACATTATACTCTAGCATCAACCATACTTAGAGGGGGAGTTGACGCGGCCATCCAGATAATCATGGACAGGAGCGAGGCAGGGAGCCTTAGCGGAGCACCATTAGAGGAGGCGAGAACATGGTCAAAAGCCCGAACAGATTCTAAACTAGTGACTGTTATAGGGGATGCCACAATATTGTTCCCACTGATATTAGCAGGCGCGCTCTAACCCCCCCACACGACATACAGAACTGAATAAGTGTTCATATGATAGAACCGCTCTTATATTTTTCTTCTGGTTTTCTTATGAAGCTTGCTGACGATTTTGCCGATGAAACCACAGCTAGGATACCTGGGGCTATCGCAGGGATCCTCTGCGGCGCCTCTGTCGGATTACTTGTCATTATAAGCTCTGACGCTCCATATATATTTTTTGGGATACTTATAGGCGCGTTATTGGCTGGTAAAATAGACAATTTAAACCATTTTCTTGCGGGGGCTATGTTCCTCCTAGTAGCCCTTTTGTGGGGGCTACCAGCCCTTGAACCGGTGACTTTGATTGCGTGTGCCTTGGGGGCTTTCTTGGACGAGATTGGACATGACCAGTTGAAGGGTAGAGGTTATCTTTCCATGGTATTTGAGTTTCGTTTAATCCTTAAAATGGGACTTTTAGCCCTTGCGATAATCCCATACTTTATATCGTGGATACATGGGATAAGATGGTATTCTCTCATATTCTTCTTGTTATTTGAATTATCTTATGAGTTCACAGGCCGGTTTGATGTGCATCTTCTAGAATCTCTATAAGTTCCTCCATAGTCTTTCTCGGATTCTTTGAAAGATAAATTGTCCTCCCGATTATTAAGGCATCTGCAAATTTCAGCGTCTTAATGATTTCACCACCCTGGAATCCCACACCAGGTGATATGATGAATGCATCATCACCTACTATGCGCCTTATCCTCATAAGACTTTCAAGTTTTGTGGCTGGGGCAACATAATTTCCCACTCCCAATTGTACTCCGAGTTTTGCTATTTCTTCTGAGACTTTGCCCATGAACTTTTCTGATCCTGGATGTGACATGTCAGCGAGTAGAAATATTTCCTTTCCTTTCTTATTGGCCGCGTCCATGCATGCTTTTATACTATCAGGGCCTGGGAAACCATGTACTATGATGGCATCTGCACCATACTCAAATGTTATATTACAGATTTTCTCATTTGTCTCGGGTATATCAGCAACTTTAAAATCTGCTATTATCTTGCATTGTAATTCCTCTTTGAATTCTTGGATGCATCCCATCCCAGCAGAGAGTACAAGGGGATAGCCTATCTTAACCGTGTCTATATAATCTATTACTTGAGCTGTTACCCTAAGAGCCTTTGTTGGGTCTGTTAGATCCATCGCCAAAATTATATTATTTTCCACCATCATAAAGGGTAATATGGTGACACATCATATTTTATCTTAGGGGGAATCAAGAGTTGACGAAGATTCATCCCCAAAAAAAATTCGTGTGCATTTTTGAGACTATTCATTAGTGGGGGGTGTCCTACTAATGAAGAGTCTTGGTCTAATATTCAAGGAATTATTGGAAAGTGAGGGTATAGATAAGATTGGGGGCCTTCATAGGATGAGAGGAGATGATCCATTCCAGGAGATGGCTATTTCAATCTTGGATGGGAAAGGTGCTATAATAAGATTGGATGAGCCTGTGAAACCGGCTTGGAGTTTGGATGGCGAGCTTGTAGGATCCAGTCGCTTCGTTTATTCTCCCAGTGGCCATGATGATACTTTGATAGGGAGAGAAGAAATCAAAAGAGAACTTTCAAAATATGAACACCCTTATTTTATAATAGACTTAATGTATTGGGATGAACACACAGATAAAGAGAAAAGAAAACTCGCCTTACAATTAAACCAATCGTATGGGCTTATAAGAGATTATCTATGGGGTGAAAGGCTGGTTCTCACATGGCTTAACAAGAGAGCAGAATCTTCCATGCACTTCCCACTCCAGAGGATAACAAGCTTCAAAGGCCCCACACATAAGTTTTTGGCTGAAAATGGGATGAGAGAAGCAATACTCCTAGACCCATGGGCAGAGAAGGATATAAAACCAGAAGATTTCATTTCAAAGGCGTTCATAATAGGGGGTATAGTTGATAAAACAGGCAATAAGAAAGGCGCAACCCCAAGGATGGGTGAAAAACTTCAAGAAAACGGGATAAAAGTCAAGAGGAGGAGAATATCACTAAGAGGGGATACTGTAGGAGTCCCAGATAGGATAAACTTAATCCTGGAGATTCTTCTTAAAATGATCTTTGAGGATAAGAAAATGGAGGAAGCCATCCTCGAAGTCCAACCATACAAGGATGCAAGATGGCGACTTAGAAAAGAATTGCCAAAGCATAAAATCAAATTGGGTAAAATGGTCATAGTTGAAAAGGAACTATTCTACGAGTATTCAAGGTGGCTTAATATCAGATGGAAGGATTTCCAGAAAGTAGTGGATGATTTGAAGTTCATAGCGTTGGAGAAGGATGAGATTAGAAAAGTCATTACAAAAATGTCCTCAAGGTATTGGCGTGTCATGGATTCCTCGGATGTCCTAGGCGAATTTTAACACCTCTTGCCACCCATTGTTCTGTGAAATTCTTAGATAAGTTGCATCCCCAATCCAGACTTTGACTCGTAGTCTCCCTGGGGGAGGCCCCCCCATACCATCATATATTTTATGGTGCCTTCGCCGCTTGGAAATGCAATTTCTTATACTTAATATCGTGGAGCTGTGTGGGGGGGCTGCCTTTGTCAATTTTGGAATTCTCAAACATTATTGTATATGACCCGAACTTATCTTGTAAGTTTCCTTGAATTGCGAGGTTCCAATTCCCCTTAAATGATTTAGTCTTTCGTCCTCCGAGGCGCCTTTATTTGACACCTTCAGATTTAGAAAACTAACAACAAGTTTGTGGGGGTTTTTTAGTTCGATGATGCAATTCATTTACCTTTTCTAGTCCATAGATTTTAAGAGCTTCTTGAATTTTTATCATATGCCAGATAATACGGTCACGCTTTCAGGTTCCATCCTACGACCCCTTGGGATGATCCGACAATGATAATGTTGTTATATGCTTTAATATGGGCTGGGATTTGGCTAGTAGTCAACCATGTCCAATGCATTTGTTGATATCTTCCCCTTATCTTTTGAGATTTTTTTGAAGCCCGGTCTCTTCATGATCTTATATTCTTTTCTAGAACCGCTATAGCTTCCCTAGGATTCACACTATTCAATAATGTGTTGCAGAAATCGTAGCTTCTACCATTATCAGAAGTTCCCCTATTTTCTCTCTCCACAAGTTTATTTTTAGCTTGGTGAAGCGTCTGTGAGGATTTTTTTATGAGCTGATATTCTTTGGATGGAAAGTAGCCTGTGATATCCGGTTCTTTAATTTTTGCGGATGTTGACCATATCAAGGATTGGGGGTATTTTTTCTGTTCGATAAGTCTTGATTTTTTGATGTTTGTTGTTCGATAAATTCTCATATTCTAAGAGCAAAAAAATAGGCAACCGTTTGAAGATGGGGGGAATTTATTGAGAAATCTTGGAGAATATATAAAATGAGGAGCATGTTCAATAGGAACACATTATATATAACTTTAATCATATTTTTTCCTTGAGGGTGTGTTATTTGGCAGTCACCCTTTGTTAGAGTCTAGGGTTATTTATAAGATGGAGGTGGCCTTTTGGTTAAAACCGTGATGAATTTCTCTAGGGACCTTTTGAGGGTTCTGGTCTCCCCAGAGGAGACGTTTAAGGTTGTGAAGGATAAAGGTTTGGAAAACCAGGGCTTGTATCTTTATATTTTCCTCTGTGCGTTCCTTGGTTTTATGTTAGGTGGAGTGGCATCAGCTTTAACTGGAGTGTGGATAATTTTCCCAATAGTCTTTGCCGTGATAGTCACAGTAATAGCATTGTTAAAGCTTATACTATGGGCTATTATTTCGCATATTGTCGCAGTTTTCGTTTTTAAGGGAAAGGGAAGTCTTACAGGTACTATTAAGCTCATGGGATTTTCAGCGGCGCCATTCATCCTCGGGATATTCGCTTTAATGGCGCTGATATTAGCTGGGACGATTTTCACATCAACCATGCTCTTTGTCATAATGTATATTTGGGCTATTGTAATCGGATCAACAGCTGTAAACATCGAACATAGGATCGGTTTTGGAAGATCATTCCTGTCAGTTCTTGGGATACCTGCCCTTGTAATAGTGGGGTTAATGATGCTTGTGGGGGTGTTCTAGTGAATGCTGAGAAATTTTTCAGTAGTATAATCATCATAGTATTAGTAGTGGCTTTTTTAACAGCAACGGCGGCGCCAATTTTCGGGCCGGCGAAGGAAAAAGTTATCAAGGATACTTTCACTTTAAATGAGAGCCAGGTATCAGGCATAAAATATGTTAATATAAATGTTGAATCTAATGCATCAGGAGTGACTGTGAAGTTCAGGAATGACACAGATTCCATTTATACTATTGAAACAGAGAGAAACCATGAGGATGCGAAGCCTACAGTCAATTATACAGTTAAAGGAGACACCCTCAACATTGATATGAAGGCAGATAAGGGTTCTGTGGATATTCTGTTGTCAAATAAGTATACATACAATGTAACTACTCGGAGCAAGGTTGGCGGAGTTGCAATAGTGCTTGGAAACAATTCAAAGATTGATAATATAAATTCGACAATTCAATATGCTGGTGGCGGGGCTCTGTTAATCGATAAGGCAACATTGAAGAATGTGTCGATGAAAGTGAACACTGGAGGATTCTATATAGCATTGTTAAACCCGGAATTTAGGGGTAATGGTTCCATAGTTGCGAATGTTACCATAGGTGGTGTAACAGTAGCTCCAATGGGTCCATCGATTCCCTTTAGGATAATAGCAAATGTTGACAATGGAGGTGTCACATTTAAACCAAATGGCTTCAATGTTGTAAGAAACACGACGAGTTATCTTGAAATGGAAACAAGGTCCTACAAGTCTTCAAAGAACAAGTTGGAGATGAGATGTGGGGTTGGTCTTGGTGGTGTGAGTATAGGCACTTTGCAGATGCCAATACAACCAAGTTAGTATCCCCACACTTAAACCCTTTTTTTTGTATGCTCATTAGGGGGCTTATCTTCCTTCTATAGAAAAGTATTTATAGGATGCCCAATCCAAACTTTATTCAAGTTTACTTTAAAAAAAATAAATGATGGTGATATCCTTGCATATCATGGAAGGTTTTCTACCATGGCAATGGTGCATCCTCTGGTATGCCATCTCCCTACCAGTTATCATATACGGTATAATAAGGATAATGAAAGTTGCAGATGAACTCCCAGAATCAAAACCACTATTAGCCGTGAGCGGAGCATTCATATTCATACTATCCTCCCTCAAAATGCCATCAGTCACGGGAAGCTGCTCACACCCCACAGGAAACGGACTAGGGGCAATACTATTCGGGCCATGGATAACCACTGTAATGGCAGCCATAGTACTCATCTTCCAAGCCCTCCTACTAGCCCATGGGGGATTAACAACACTCGGAGCCAACACATTCTCAATGGGTATAATAGGTCCAATATTCGCATGGCTGACATACAAAGGATCCATAAAATTAAACCTGCCAATTTCAATTGCAGTTTTCCTTGCAGCATTCCTAGGAGATATCATGACCTATGTAACAACATCATTCCAGTTGGCCTTAGCATTCCCAACACCCAATCTAATAGCAGCAGCCTCAAAGTTCATGTTAATATTCGCATACACACAAGTACCCCTCGGAGTAGCTGAGGGATTACTCACAATAGTGGTGTTCGAAAACATCCTAAAATTGAAACCAGACATCACAGAAAAACTAAACCTACTAATCAGAAAACCAACAAGCACAAGGTGATTAAAATGGAGAAAAGGCATATTGTGATGCTAATAGTTGTCGCATTTATCTGCATTATACCACTCCTAATCTACAATGGCTTGGGGGAAGAACAGGGCTACTTCGGAGGCGCGGATGATAAGGCAAGTCAACTTATAGAGGAAACCGGTTACAAGCCATGGTTCGAACCCCTATGGGAACCCCCAAGTGGTGAAATAGAAAGTCTATTTTTTGCAGTGCAAGCGGCCATAGGAGCCCTCATCATCGGATACGTCTTCGGCTATTATAAAGGCCAACAGAAAACATCCTAGAGATGGGGAAAATGAACATTTCAACAGACTTCTACGCCCACCATAATAAGCTTAACAGGATACCCCCCATGGTGAAACTATCATGGGGTATCCTCACAATGTTATTCTCTCTACTTTCACCTTCACCGATAATACCAATTATAGTAGCCGTGGTAATGTCCTTTATAATTGTATTAATTGCTGGGATCCCATCACGCTATTATCTAAAGTTTATTAGCGTACCTTTCACCTTCGGATTTTTAACATTAGTATTAATGGCATTATTCTTTGGGGTTAAACCATCATCTGTAGGATTTTACTGGTTTAGGGTGTACTTGGATGGCCTTCACACAGGATTCCTAGCATTCTCAAGGATAATTGGTGGTTTCACCTGCTTGGCCTTTCTTTCACTTACAACACCCGTTAACGAGATATTCAAGCAATTAGAGAAGATAAAGATGCCCAGGATCATAATTGAGATAGCCCTCTTAATGTATCGGATGATATTCATTTTCCTCGAGGAAGCATCCACCATGTACAATGCACAAGAGACAAGACTGGGCTATAATAGTATCAGAAGTTCTATAAAATCCCTGGGTTTGCTTGCAAGCAACCTATTTATAAGATCCTGGTTGCAAGGAGAAAGGGTATACCAGGCAATGGAGACAAGATGCTATAATGGAGAAATCCCAACCATGAAAATCCATGAAACAGACAACAAATGGATAATACTAGTAATAGCCTTTGAGATAACACTAATCATTGGAGTATACTTCACAAGAACTATAAAAATTATATAAGCTTTTTTTAGACAATAATACTATTATACAATTTGGTGTTGAGGACCATGATACTAGAAGCTGTCAATGTTACATATGAGTACCCTGATGGGACAAGAGCCCTTAAAAATGTCAACTTTAACGTGGAAAAAGGACAGATGGTAGCCCTCCTAGGCCCCAATGGCGCCGGCAAATCAACCCTATTCTTACACTTTAATGGGGTACTCAAACCCAAAAAAGGGCAAATAAGAGTGGAGGGCGAACCCATCCATTATACTAAAGAAGGACTTATGAAGGTAAGACAAAAAGTGGGCATAGTATTCCAGAACCCTGACGATCAACTATTCGCTCCAACAGTGAAAGAGGATGTGGCATTCGGCCCATTTAACCTTGGCCTAGGATTAGATGAGATTGAAAGGAGAGTGAAAGATTCCCTTAGAAAAGTTGGAATGCTAGGATTCGAGGATAAACCACCACACCACTTGAGTGGTGGGGAGAAAAAGAGGGTTGCAATAGCAGGTATACTAGCAATGAACCCTCAGATAATGGTATTAGACGAGCCCACCTCTGGTCTCGACCCAAGAGGGGCATCACATATAATGAGATTACTATACAAGCTCAACAAGGAGGGGATGACCATAATCATAGCAACACATGATGTTGACATGGCACCATTATATGCTGATAAAATATACATCATAAGTAATGGGGAGATAATCAAAGAGGGCACACCCAGGGAAGTATTCAAGGATGTTAAAACCATAAGGGGAGCTAACCTAAGACTTCCGAGGATAGCCCACCTCATGGAAATACTCGAAAAAGAGGACAGACTCCCCTTTAATAAACCCTACCCTTTAACTATCGGGGAAGCCAGAAAAAGATTACTAGACAAGTGGCGGATAATAAAGGCACCATCTCATCCAGGGTGATAAAAGATGAAACGCATAGGGATATGTGACACTACCTTTGCAAGATATGATATGGCAAGCGCGGCCATTAATGAACTAAAAATGCACGCCCCCGAGTTGAAGATTATAAGGAGGACGGTGCCGGGTGTCAAGGACCTCCCAGTAGCATGTAAAAAATTGATCGAAGAAGAAGGCTGCGAGATTGTGATGGCCTTCGGAATGCCAGGCCCGGATGAAAAAGACAAAGTATGCGCCCATGAAGCTTCAACAGGACTCATACAAGCTCAGCTCATGACAAACACTCACATAATTGAGGTATTCGTCCACGAGGATGAGGAGTCCAACCCAAAGGATCTTAAAATACTCGCAGAAAACCGCGCCCGCGAACATGCTCAGAATGTTATAAAAATGTTATTCAAACCAGAAAAACTGACCAGAGAAGCTGGTATGGGGATGAGAGAAGGCAAACCAGACGTTGGTCCACTCTAATATGGGATACCCCCAAGCTCGTCATGATTAATTATTGGAGCCTCATCTAAGGGTGTGGTAATGGTAAAAAAGATGAATCCAAAGGACATTACAGTTATTGTACCCGCATACAACGAGGAAAACACAATACTCCAAGTTCTAAGCGAACTAAAGGATAGAGGTTATAGTGTTATCGTTGTAGATGATGGTTCAACCGATTCAACATCCGAACTTCTCCAAAAATTCAAGGATGATGATAGAGTCCGCGTTTATAGGCATATAATAAACAGGGGGCTTGGAGCGGCCCTTAAAACTGGCATGGAGGCGGCCCTTTTCAGAAGGCCATCCTATATTGTCACGTTTGATGCTGATGGACAACATGACCCAGATGATATAGAAAATGTTTGCAAGCCATTAACCGAGAATAAGGTAGATGTTGTTATCGGTCAAAGAAATTTCAATGAAATGCCGCTTTCAAGGAAAATTGGAAACCTCATCATGAACCTTATCACCTTGATATTCTATGGGGTCTGGTTTCCAGATTCACAATCTGGATTAAGGGCATTCACCTATAATGCGGCCATGAGGATAAATGTAAAAGATAGGGGTTATGGTGTATCATCTGAGATAATAAGTGAAATCAAAAAGAGTGGATTAAGGTTAATGGGCGTGCCCATAAAAACCATATATACACCCCAGACCATATCAAAGGGCACAAACCTTGCCATTGGCATTAAAATATTAATCAAAATGATAATCAACATACTAAAAAAATTATAACAGGTGCACGAGATTGCTATACCAGCTTATAGGAGTGATAACGGGCCTGATAGGGATAATAATATCCCTGAAAAGGTTTAAAGAAGGTAAAACGTCCCCCACAGTCTTCGTTATCTGGTTACTTGCGTGGCTTTCCTTGATCATAATCTCAATCAGCCCATATACAACATCATATTTCGCCAACATTATGGGGATTGGCCGAGGATTAGATCTAATCCTTATATTGGCCATAATAGGAGCCTACTATCTACTCTTCAGAATATATATCATGATAGAAAACATTGAAATGGAGCTAACAAGATTAGTCAGAGAATTAGCGCTCAGAGAAGAGGATGAAGAATGAAAATAGGGATAATAACAGAATATTTCCCAAAAACTCTAGAATTTGACATTAGAGGTGGGGCAGAGGCATGCGCATTCAACGAAGCCCACCAATTATCAAAAAAACATGAGATAACAGTCCTAACTTCAAGACAATCCCATGGAGACTATCACATAAATGATATGAAAGTTATAGGATGCGGCCCCCCACGCCCCTATGTACAGAAGGGCTCATTACTTAAACGTTTATTATTTATGAAAGACGCCTACAAAAAGGGCATAAAATATGACCTAGATGTGGTGATAGGCTACAATTTCATAACACACCCAATAGCATGGAAAATAGGGAAAAAAACATCAACGGTCTCAGTCGCGCGTTATCATGACGTTTGGATCGGAGAATGGATCAAGAATATGGGCATCACAGGCATACTAGGTGAGATACTTGAAAGATACAACCTCTCAAGGAACTTTAACCATATAATAGCCGTCTCAGAGTATACAAAGGATAAACTAGCTAAATATTTCCCACAAGAGAAAATATCAGTAATCCACAATATGGTAGACTTCAAAGTACCGGAGCATAAAAAATGCCCAGATCCCACCATAACATGCGTGGCCAGACTAGTAGAATACAAGAGAATAGAAGACCTTATAAAAGCAACAAGTCTGCTCATAGAAGAATTCCCACATCTTAGATGCGAGATCATCGGAACAGGACCATTAGAAAACCGTTTGAAGAAGCTTGCAAGGAAACTCGGCCTAGAAGAGCATGTAAGATTTCATGGTTTCATAGAGAAACATGAAGACGTTCTAAAAGTCGTGGCATCGTCTCACATATTCTGCCTGCCCAGTACAGTGGAAGGATTTGGCATAGTCCTAGTGGAAGCCATGAAATGTGGCACACCATTCGTGGCCTCGAGGATACCACCATTATTGGAGGCTAGCGCAGGCCGGGGAGGCTTGTTTTTCGAACCAAAAAATTGGAAAGACTTAGCAGAGAAAATTAGAACATTACTGGGAGATAGAAGACTCTACAATAGACTCAGAAGGGAGGGCTTCAAACAATCAGAAAAATACAGGAGAGAATATATAGGGGATAAATTAGAGGAAATACTGGAGAACCTCACTCTAGGGAGGTAAGTTTTTTCTTTATCTTTTCTTTGAGTATTTGATTTACAAGTTGGCCGTCGGCTTTTCCCCTTAACTTTTTCATGGCTTCTCCCATTAATGGGCCCATTGCCGCCATTTGCCTCTCTTTTATCAGTTCTTCCTTTTCTTCCATGATCCCCTGGATTATCCTCTCTACTTCTTCCCTGGTTAGGAGTAGGAGGTCTAGTTCTTTGGCTGCCTTAAGCGGTTCAACTTTCTTATCTGCCATATATGCTATGATGTCCCTTAGGGCGTCCTTTGAAATTTTACCATCCTCTAGTAGTCTCAAAGCTCCTATAATGTCTTTGAGTTTTAAATTTTCTATATTGTGGCTTTCTCTTTTGAGTTCTTGTAGGGTGTAGGCGAGTAATGATGCTATGAGGGTGTTTTCAACATTTAACTTGGCGAGTTTTTCAAAGTCCTCCGCAAGACCTTTTCTAACTAACTGGGATGCCAAATCTTCACTCAGATCATATTCTCTTTTTATCCTCTCTTTCTTCTCTGATGGAAGCTCTGGGAGCTCTTTCTTTAATCTTTTGATCATGTTTGAGCCGATTTTGAATGGGGGAATGTCTGTTTCCACGTACATCCTACTGGCCGTGGGTAATGGTCTTAGATATGAAGTGTTACCATCTTCTAGTGCCTTCCTTGTTTCTTCTGGAACGCCTTCTAGGGCCATCCTGGCCCTTGATATAACTTCTCCTAGGGCTGCCTCCGCTTTACTTTTTTCATCTGCTATGATTATTATAGCATCATTTTCGCTTGCTTGCATGTGTTGGATTAAGTTTTCAACTTCTTTTCTGCTTATACCATAAGCTGGGAGTTCATCTGTGTGGAATATGCCCGTCACGCCCCTTTTCTTGGCATAGTCTGCCAATTCTGTCCCCAGTCTCCTGTTTGGTTGAAGTTCCACGCCTATGAGTCCTGCGAAGCCTTCTAGTTTTATCGCGAGGACGCTTTCAGCACTTTTTATTATCTTTGATTTAGTGTCATTAAAAATCTCTTTTACATCGTATATTTTATCTTCGACCTTTGCTTTTCTCTTTTTGAGTCTTTCACGTATCTCTAATAGTTTTAATTGTCTTTGAACTTCTCTTTTAACGATCTCAGGTATTTTGTTGAGGTCTTGGACTCCCTTGACTTCGACCCTTGCACCATCTTTTATTGATATATTAAGGTCTTGTCTTATGGTCCCTATACCCCTTTTGACCTTGGTGCTGCGGAGTATTTGTCCTATCTGGTAAGCCACGTCCTTTAATTGGATGGGGTCCTTGATTGATGGGTCTGTTGTTATCTCGACGAGTGGTATGCCAAGCCTGTCCAAGCGGAAGACTATCCCATCTTCTCTTTCTTCTATTCTTCTTGCAGCATCCTCTTCAAGGCATAGGTTTTCTATCTTGACTCTGCCATGGGGTGTTTCAACATAGCCTTCTGTGGCTACGAGGCCTGTCCGTTGGAATCCACCGGTGTTGCTCCCATCTATTACCTGTTTTCTCATTGTGTGGAATTCGTCAACCACCTTCATATTAAGGAGTAATGCTATTGTCACTGCAATCTCTAAGGCTTCGCTATTTATTGGATGGGGTGGTTCCTCATCAGCTTCCACGAGACAAGTATGATCAGAATAGGCTTGATAATAGAATTTGAGCTTCCTTTTAGCCTCTTCGAATGCTGCTCGGTCTATTTTGCCTAGTTCGCTTTGTGTGGGCCTCAATCTCCTCACTATATTATATTCTGGTTCTTCATCTGTCAATTCACAATTACAGGGACAGAATAATTTCCCCTTGCTGTCAAGTTGTTGATGTATCTCCAAGCCCGTTTTTAACCCGATTTTATCCCAGTCCATACCCTTTCACCCTTGGAAGTGTCTGAGTGAGGATCTGTCCTCGATTTCACCAGCGATATTCTTGAGCATTAACCTTTTCACGGTTTCTGGGTCGTTGCTTTGGCCAAGGGCCCATACAAGTTTTACATAGGCTGTCTCGGGTAGCATATCAGCTACTGGTATCACACCAGCCCTGAGGAGTCTTCTCCCAGTACTATAAACGTTCATGTTAACTCTGCCATTAATGCATTGTGAGGCCATTGCAACTATGATTTCCATTTCATTCGCACGTTCAATAGCTGGTATAAGATTCTCGGGGCAGTGTCCGAGGCCTGTGCCTTCTATGACGATTCCCTTATAGTTTTTGTCAATGTAGTATTCTATTATTTCTGGGTTTATACCAGGGTAGGTTTTTATGAGGGCTACTCTTGGTTCTATCTTATCTCTGACTCGGAGTTCTTCTAGGCCCCTCTTTTTATAGTCTTTTCTTAGGATTCTGATTTTGTTGTCTTTGATTTCTGCTATGGGTGTGGTGTTTATGCTTTTGAAAGTGTCCCTTCTTGAAGTGTGCATTTTCCTCACTTTTGTCCCCCGGTGTAAATGGCAGCTTTTATCATCTATACTGGCGTGCATACAAACCATAACCTCTGCTATGTCGGATTTTGCGGCTACAACTGAACTTATAAGGTTGAGGTGCGCGTCAGAGGATGGTCTGTCAGAACTTCGCTGCGCCCCCGTGAGTATCACTGGTACGGGCGTCTTTAGGATGAAACTTAGCGCTGCCGCAGTATAATGCATGGTATCTGTCCCATGGGCCACCACCACACCCCAAGCCCCATCTTCTATCTCCTTGGCTATGGCATGTGCGGCTTCAACCCAATATTCTGGGAGCATATTCTCACTTAGAATGTTAAATATTGCCTTTCCGCGTATATTTGCAATGTCTAGGAGTTCTGGGTTTGCCCTTAATAAGTCATCTGCTGTGAATGCCGGGTGAACAGCACCTGTTTGATAATCTATGATAGATGCTACAGTACCACCCGTTGATATTATGGAAATATCTGGGAGTTGTGGGTTTCTCTCAACATCAACTGGTGGAAACTTTATCTTTGGCCTTGAACCCTCCTCTAGTAATTCTATAGTGGCCTCTTCTATCTCCACGCCAATATTGTAACCATTATCTAATTTTAGTACTAGGTGTTTGTCATCAGCATCCTCTGGCCTGTCGAGTAGCATCCCCTCATAGCTTATATCATCCCTTTCTACCCGGATTCTGTCACCGATTTTAATAGATTCTTTTTCGAGTACTTTTTTTGCAAGTCCCCTATAGGCCATTTTTATAAGCTCCCTTTCATGTTTTTTCGGGCCCATCTAGCCCCTATATCTAGTAGTTTTAGGTTTATGTTTATGATCTTCTCTTTTCCACTGAATATGAACCTTAGAGCGTCTTCAAATGATTCTCTGGAGAGTTTTGTGAGGCCTAATTCCATGAGAACTCCTAACATGACCGTGTTAGCAGCCCTTTCCACCCCTTCACTCTTCGCGATTTTAAAGGCTGGGACCCCTATGACATTACCTTTGCCCTCGTATTTTATGGTTGTGGAGTCATATAGGATGTGTCCATCATCTGGCACAGTGTGGGCGAATTCTTCGAGTGAAGGTTGGTTGAATGCGATCAATATGTCTGGTTCATCCACTACTGGTGAGCCTATCACACTACCTGATATTACAACTGCACAGCTTGAGGTTCCGCCCCTTTGCTCTGGTCCATAGGCCGGATACCATGACACGTGCCTGGATTCTGTGCAAGCCGCTTGTGCAAGGGCTAAGCCCATGCTGAGCACCCCCTGGCCCCCGAATCCGGCTATCTTCACTTTAATTTCTTCGAATTCCGGGTCGTCCTTGGGTTCTGGGAGCGACTCCTCTACTTGGAATATCCTGTCAAGGCTTTCCTTGGAAAAATCGCTATTGTCGCGTTTGAGGGGTTTGACCTCATCGGCCTTGTCCCTGAAATTTTTAACAGGGAATTCCTTCTCCATTTTCTCGTTTATGAATCTCTGGGCGCCTTCAGCATCCTGACGCAGATTTGTTGGGCATGGGGACAAGACTTCCACGAAGGCATAACCTTTACCATCACGTTGTATCTCAAGGGCTCTTTTAACAGCCTTCTTAGCCCTCCTAATATGCTTTATATCAGCCAAGGAAACCCTTTCAATAAATACTGGCGCTTCTAGGTTGTTGAGTAATTCGCATATATGTAAGGGGTAGCCTGCAAATTTTGGGTCTCTACCTCCTGGACATGTTATTGTGGGTTCGCCCACTAGGGTTGTTGGGGCCATTTGACCTCCTGTCATCCCATATACTGTGTTGTTAACGAAAAATACTGCCATTTTCTCTCCCCTGTTAGCGGCTTGTATTGTCTCGTTTAATCCTATTGATGCGAGGTCCCCGTCCCCCTGGTAGAGTATTAGGATGGCGTCATCTTCTGCACGTGATATTCCTGTGCCCACGGCTGGTGCTCTTCCATGGGCTACTTGTACATTACCACAGTCAAAATAGTAGTATGCGAATACTGCGCATCCCACGGGGCTTATGAGGACGGTTCTTTCTTGTATATTAAGTTCGTCTATGGCTTCTCCTATGAGCTTGTGCAGTATACCATGTCCACATCCTGGACAATAGTGTGTTGCTGTGGGTGCGCTTCCACCTTTTCTCTCGAATAGGTCAGGGATACACTTTGGTTTTTTGATGATTCTTTCAGCTGTCATGGGCTGCCTCCTTGATCTTTTTAACAACCTCTCCTAGTTGGATTAGGTTTCCACCCATCCTATTGACTAGTTCGATGTCTTGGCATCCTGTAGCTAGTCTTATATCCTCTAACATTTGGCCGTTGCTCATTTCTACTGATATGAACTTTGTGTCATCCTCACTTAACTTGGCTAGTTCGTTTTCTGGGAATGGGGAAACTGTTATTGGACGGAATAGGCCGACTTTTATACCCTCTTTTCGGGTGATGTCAATGGCTGTTCTTGATATCCTACTACTTATACCATAGGCTACTAGGATGATATTAGCATCATCTAACATGTATGATTCGTATTTAGCCTCTTTTTCTTTTATGCGCTTGTATTTCTCCTGTAAGTAGAAGTTGAATTCCTCGAGCTCGTCAAAATCGAGGAAAATGGATGTTACAAGGTTTTTCATCGTCTCCTTGTTGCCGCAGACCGCCCAGCTGGTGTCGGGTTTATGTTCTATGGCCTTCTCTGGGAATTTTAAAGGTTCTGCCATCTGTCCAAGAACGGCATCTGCTAGCACAATAACTGGGGTCCTGTACTTGTCTGCGAGTTCAAATGCTTCCATTGTAAGATCGCACATTTCCTGGACGCTATTGGGGGCTAAAACAATATTCTTATAATTTCCATGCCCGCCTCCCTTGACTAGTTGGGTGTAATCGGCTTGTTCTGGGCCTATGTTCCCGAGGCCTGGGCCGGCTCTCATCACGTCGACTATGACTGCTGGGAGCTCCGCGCCTGCAAGGAATGATATTCCCTCTTGTTTCAAGCTTATGCCAGGCCCTGATGATGCTGTCATTACACGATGTCCTGCCGCAGCAGCCCCGTATACCATGTTTATGGCTGCTTCTTCCGATTCTGCTTGCACAAATTTCCTGCCGACCATTGGGAAGTACTTAGCGGCTTCGTGGAGTATTTCGCTGGCTGGTGTTATAGGGTATCCGAAGTAGCAGTCGCATCCAGCATACATCGCTCCTATGATCACTGCTGTGTTCCCTTTAACCATCTGTGTTGCCATCTCGCCTCCTCCTTATTTTGAGTGGGATGTGAACTTCGATGGCGTGGGGCTCTGGACAAGTGTAGTAGCAGTTTCCACAACCTTTACATCCGCTGCCCTTGTATTCTACATAATGGTATCCTCTCTCATTAATCTTATCACTCATAAAGAGTACTTTGCCTTTACAGGCGAGTATGCATCTTTCACACCCTTTGCATTCCAGTGGATTAATTACTGGATATGGTTCCATTATTGTTCCCCTACTTTCTTCATGTCCCTTTCTCTTATCTCAACTCTCCTTATTTTGCCGCTGATGGTCTTGGGTAATTCGTCAACGAATTCTATTACACGAGGATATTTATAGGGGGCTGTAACCCTCTTCACATGGTCTTGTATTTCTTTTTTGAGTTCTTCTGATGGTTCATATCCTTTGGTGAGTACTATTGTAGCTTTTACTACTTGTCCCCTGATTGGGTCTGGGTAGCCTGTAACTGCACATTCTAGGACGGCTGGGTGGGATATGACCGCGCTTTCGACTTCGAATGGGCCTATACGGTACCCTGAACTTTTTATCATGTCATCGGTTCTGCCGACGAACCAGAAGTATCCGTCTTCGTCCAGCCATGCTGTGTCACCTGTATGATACTTGTTGTTGTACCATACTTCTCGTGTTTTTTCTTCGTCTCGGTAATAGCCGCCGAAGAGTCCTAGTGGTTTGCCCTTTGATGTGTCTATGACGATCTCTCCTTCTTCTCCCACATCTACCGGGTTTCCATTATTGTCAAGTAGTTCTATCTCATATAATGGTACTGGTTTGCCCATTGATCCTGGTTTGGGTTCCATCCATGGGAAGTTAGCGATTGACACGACAGATTCTGTTTGTCCATAGCCTTCCATGAGTTTCAGGCCGGTCTGTTCATAGAATTTATGGAATACTTCTGGGTTTAGTGGTTCTCCTGCGGTCACGGCATATTCTATGCTTGAGAGGTCATATTTTGAAATATCTTCTTTTATTAGGAACCTGTATACTGTGGGGGGTGCGCAAAAGGTCGTTATATTATAATTTTCTAGTTTTTTCAGCATGTTCACGGGGTTGAATCGGTCATAGTCGTAGGCGAATACTGCGCTTCCAGAGATCCACTGGCCATAGATCCCACCCCATACTGATTTGGCCCATCCTGTATCAGCCACTGTATAATGTAGGCCGTCCTCGCGGACGTTCTGCCAATATTTGGCGGTGACTATGTGTGCGAGTGGATATGTATGGTCGTGTTTTATCATCTTTGGCATTCCAGTTGTCCCTGATGAGAAATATACTAATAATATGTCCTCGTCTGAAGGGTAATCTTCTGGTTTTTTGAAGGTCTTTGGCATCTCCTCAAGTTTTTTTCTGAAATTGATCCATCCTGGCCTGTCTTCTTCGCCTACAATAACTTTTAGGAGTGGCCTGTTGCCCATTTCTTTGTGGGCTCTGTCGAAGCAGTCTGGGACGCCGTCTTCGGCGATGCAAACCACCATTTTTATATCTGCTTTTTTTATACGATATATTATATCTTTTTCTTTTAGCATGTGGGTTGCGGGGATTGCGATAGCCCCTATCCTATGGAGGCCTAGTAGGGCGAACCAGAAGTCGTATCTTCCTTTTAGGGTTAGCATTACTCTGTCGCCTTTTTTTATCCCGCATTCTTTGAAGAAGTTGGCTGCTTTATCTGAGTATTCCTTCATTTCTTTGAAGTTTATTATGCGTTCATCTCCATTGTCGTTACACCATACAAGCGCCTCTTTCTCTGGATGCTTCCTAGCGTACCAGTCAACCACGTCATAGGCAAAGTTGAAATTTTCTGGCACGATTATCTTAAAATTTTCCTTGAAATCCTCATAGGATTCGAATTCTATCCTGTTAACAAACTTTCCAAGTATGGACGCCATTGTCTCACCCTTTACATTATTATAGCTAGGAATTTCGCCCTTTTACCATTAAGGGCTTCCATTGCGTGTGGATATGATGAATCAAAAAATATTGAATCGCCCTCGTTGAGTATTATCTCATTTTCGTGGATATAAAATCTTATCCTACCCTCTAGGATGTAGTTAAATTCTTGGCCAGGGTGGCTGTTCATCTCTGGTTTATCTTCTCGAGGTTCCACGGTTACTATGAAGGGTTCGGCCTTTTTATGGATGAATTTTTCAGCGAGACTCTCATATTTGTACTGTTTGCGCCTTTCAACTTTAACACCTTTACCCTTTCTCGTAACAGTGAAAATGTGCATTCTAGCCTCTTCTCCTGTGAGAAGAAGGCTCATATCAACCTTGAGTTTCTGGGCTGTTTCAAATAATAAACTGGCGGGTATATCATCTTCTCCAGTTTCGTATCTCCTATAAGTTTTGAGGGGGATTCCAAGATAATCCGCCATTTCCTCTTCAGTGATCTTTGAAAGTTCCCTTAACTCCCTTATCCTGGCACCAATCTCCTTACTTTTCTCCTTCATAGCTACACCTCAAAATAGGAATTGATTTATTATATCCAATTTTTTAATATAAAATATCATCAGTCCCATGGAATATGATGTGGGGAGGTGCCAATTCCCTCATTTTAAGCACCCAGTTAGGTTTTAGATCTTCTCTTCAAGGTTCTTCTCAGCATGTTCATGGCTATTGTCACGGATAATAATACGGGCCATATTTCAAGTCTGCCCACCCAAAAATCAAGTATAAACACCAATTTTGTAACGGTTGGTGAAGTTGAAGTCATCAACCCAGAAGTGAGGCCCACATTACCCATAGCAGATGCAACTTCAAATAAGACCCCTCCAATGTTCGGATAATAGAATAGGAGCACTATAACACTTACCGCGTATATTAGAAGATAATTGAAAACAAACAATCCTGTTAATTTTAAAAGTTTATCATCGACCACCATATCAGTTACGTGATGAATCATGGTAGGTACCCTGGCCCTCTCCGGGAGTAAAAATGATCTGATCTCCCAGTATATCCCCTTTGCCATTAACCCAAGTCTTAACCATTTCATACCCCCTCCTGTAGAACATGACCCCGCACCTGCAATCATAAATATTATGAGCATAAAAATTCCAAGGCCCATCCACTGAGTTAATATCTGAGCCCCTGAAACTGTCTGAAAACCTGTTGTAGTTAATGCAGAAACCACTTGAAAGATAGAATACCTTAAAGAAGCCGGTCCATATGAAGGATGGAGGAATATTGCAACGACAACTGTCCCAAATATGAGAAAAGAATAAGCAACCTTGGTCTCAATATCTTTGAAGTATTCTCGCCACCTACCCCTAAGGATCGTGTAATGTAATGCAAAATTTGTAGCCCCAAGAAACATCACTACCATGGCAGCTATTTCTATCCATAGACTATGGTAATGGCCTATACTATCATTATAGATAGCAAAACCGCCAGTTGAAAGAGCGGTGAAACTATAGAATATAGAATCAAAGAGGGGCATCCCAGCCATTAAAAACAAGATTATGGAGATTCCTGTGTAGATAAGATAAATATATAGGATGATCTTCACTGTATGCTTTATACTTGGAAGTATCCTCTCGTCCCTGCCCTCGGCAAGATACAAGCGCATTATAGTGGAACCAGAGGATGAGAGAAAACTTAGTGCGAGGACTATAATACCGATGCCACCGATCCATTGTGTGAAACCACGCCAGAAATGGATTGTATAAGGAACATTATCCAAGTTTGGGAACATGGAAAACCCAGTAGTTGTAAAACCAGACATGGCCTCAAAATAGGCGTCAAGATAATTAAGTTGGCCGGAAAAGTAATATGGTAGAGCGCCGAGGGCGCATACAACAAGCCAGATAATAGCAGAGAACACCATAGCACTTTTAAGAGAAAATTCAACCTCTCCCTTGAATATTCTATAAAGAGAAAAGCCGATTAAAATACTTATACCACTGGAATAAAGAAAGGGGAGGATGAATCTTGTCTCATTGTATATTATGGCTACGATGATAGGGATCAACATTAACAAGCCTAGGAGTATGCATATATGACCTGTTTGATGACATATTAGGCTAAGCTCTCTTCGCTTTAATCTAATAAGATAATCCATAATAGATCCTCTTATCCTATCTTAGACTTTTCACGATTATTAAACCACTACGGTAGTGTGGGGGGAGTGTCCTGTTTCATCTGGAAGACTTGCTCCCCATGGGATCATCTGAAGTAGTCTTTTTCTCTTTCCACAAACGTTCTGGGGGGGGCCGTCCCCCGTATCTTTTATCGAGCTTGTACAATATATAATACTTTCGGCCTTTTCTATGCGCGGTGGGGGGTCTGAGAATGTTCTTGAGGGGATTAGATCTGTAAAAAAATAATATTGCCTTTAAAGGTAAATGTTGAGCTTCCAAGGAGGAAGCTTTATGCTCTGGGTTCATTCACCTTCTAGGAATCTTCAAGACTCCCCATCCCTTCGTTAAAATGGGTAAAACCACTGGACATGGCATATTTAACAGAGTATTTGAACCTTGGCTCCCCTCTTGGAGGGGGGGCGTCTTGCAAGCAACGGAATTGAAATTAAAAAATAAAAGAATAAGGGGTGGATCTTAGACCTTTCCACGCCCTCCGAGGAAGTAACCAGTGCCTATGAGCGCTACTATGGCTATGATCCCTGCTAGTGCATAGAATGGCATCTGACTTCCTGAACCGCCACTTGGAGAAGCGGCAACCTCGAAAACTTTACCGGTTTTCCCTGCAAATCCGCTTCCAGGTCCTTGATTTGCGCCTGCAGCAGTTCCTGGGGAGCTGCCAGACGCCCCGCCAGAACTGCCTGCTCGTCCCTGGCTGCCTGTATAACCAGGACCCACACCAGAAGATCCCACTCCAGACTGTCCAGGCATGCCTGGTTGTCCAGGAGATCCCGTGCCCGGAACCGTTATTTCAGCCCCAGTAGCTGCTGCAATTACCCCTGCAAATTTTTGGAGGGCCGCAGAATTCAATGATGAAACACTCACAAGCCACTGATTAAACACGATATTGCCACAAGTATGGTGACAACAGGCAACACCATACTGGTTTGCAATCCTTATGTACTGGTTTACTAGGTTTGTCACCAGACCCCTGTCACTTGGAGTCCATATGCCGCGTCTGTTAGCTTCAAGCACCCATGCAATCATTGATTGAGTTGCGAACGCCCCGTAGGGTCCTGGAGTGCTGAATCTTGGCGTTAAAAGGTTCTCGGCCATCTGTGTCCATAATTGTTCGCTTATGGAATTGCTGGTTACTGCTATTGCAAATGCGTTCTTGTACCTTGAGGCGTATTCCATCCAACCACTTGGAGAACTTAGGAGGGAATCCATGTATTTTGGATTAAGGAGCTGAGACCTTATCTCTAATTCGATTTCCTCTTTGATGTTCCTTGTAGTGATGGTATTCTTGTTCCTTATATCAACGAGTGAAGTGTCTGGGTTGCCGCCTAATTGCCTTGAAGCGAGTAACATTCCACCAAACCAGTCGTAATAGTCGTCTGTGTCGAGCAAACGCCAAGTACTGTCAAGGTTTTGTGTCATAAGATCCATATTTTTAAGCAGGTATTGGAATGTTCCCTTGTTCTGCTGTATACTGATACCATTGGGTGTGGACTTCCAAGCGTATGAAACCCTGGAAAGGTAAACATCTGCAAGTTCACTCGTCGTCTCCCACTTTGAAGTGTTTGGCAGAAGATCTGAGACTCCTGTACCTTCAAGTACGAGTCCTCTTAGGCCAAATACCCTGTCAAGGGATTGGTACTCATCATAGTGCTTTTTAACATAATTTAGGGTGTCATTGGCTGAAGCTGCGAGTTCAACAGCCCTATTCATCAGGTCTATCCAACCTTGGTATCCTGTGACAGCTGTCACAAAAACGTCAATCCTGGGCCTTGATATCTGTTGACCATTGATGACTATTTTAAGCTCTGATGGACTCATAAGGACGGGTTCTGGGTTCAGGTCTCCATTGGAGTTCCATACTGGTTTCACACCTAGCAAGTATAAGAATTCTGCTATTGCAAGGCCATCTGTCCTTAATAGTTCCGTGCCCCACATGACCATCCCTACAAGTTGTGGGAATCTTCCATGGGCCTTATAATAGTCTGTGAGTAGATTGTCCACGACTTTCTTAGCGGTTTCCCATGCAGCCTTTGTCGGCATCTTCTTTGGGTTGGCAGCATAGAAGTTAACGCCTGTTGGCAATACATCATTCCAAGCAGGGTCTCCGGCCAATCCAGGTTCTATGAAACCCCCATTAAGAGCATCTAGTAGATTCTGCCATTCTTTGTTGGCTCTGATCTTATTGATTGTATCATTTATGAACTCCAGATTAGTAGTGGTGATACCTTCTGGTATGGTGCCATTTATTATATATTTTATCCATTCCTTAGCTGTTTTTTTGATATTTTCTGTTTCGTTCTCATAGGCTGTGTCTTTGGATATTTCAGAATAGCTTAGTGTGATTGAAGGGTATAGTTTCTTTTTCACATTTTCAAGAAGATCTGACCTTGAAGATGCGATAGTAAAAACTTCCTCGAGAAGTTCTTCTCCATCGAGGATTTTACCCAAGCTGTGAAGTCCGAGGGGTATTATATCATTTTCAATTTCATGTAATCTGATATGGAGTTCTTCTAGGGCTTTGTTAAAGTCGCCTGAAATGTTAAAACCCATCTTTGAAACCTTTGCCTTTATCTCATCTTCAAGTTCGGGGAGTATTTGTATGTTACCTACTTTCAATGCATTCTGGTACTGGTGTATGAGATCATGGATTTCGATGAGATCACCATAGAGACCGCCCTGGACCATTGCGGGTGTCATATGATCTATTATAAGCGCATTGCTTCTGTCTTTCGCTACAAGTCCTTCACCAGGATTGGAGACGATATAAGGGTAAATGTTCGGCAAGTTAGTGAGTTGGAATGGCCAATCCTCCTCTGTTAGTCCTATCATGCGGCCTGGGAGCCATTCGAGGGTTCCGTGGGTTCCGAGGTGTATCATGGCATTTGCACCGAAAACCTCTTCTATCCATTTGTAAAATGCTATGTATTGGTGGTGTGGTGGCAAGTACGGGTCATGGTAGTCCTGTATTTCTTCCCATCCACGGCTTGGCTGTATCCCTATGAAGATATTTCCGAGGACTATTCCTGGGATTACTATTGTCCTATTTATTGTCATAACATCCCCTGGGGGTTCTCCCCATTTTGTGATAACTTCCTCCCTTAGTTTCTCTGGGAGTTCATTGAACCATCCAATGTATGTTTCGGGGCTTATGAGTTGCTTGTTTTCCTCTAAAGTGGTTTTATGTTCTGAAATGTATTTTTCAAGTAATGGTTTTGCCCAGGTGCCCTTGTTACCAGATTCTCTCAATAATGTGTAGAGTTCTCCTGGGGATGGTATTTCTCCTGTGTTGTAACCGTTTTCTTTGAGTTTGATGAGTAGCTCGTATAGGCTTTGGAAGACGTCAAGGTAGGATGCTGTGAGCCCATCCTTCCCAGGAGGATAATTGTATACTATGATGGCTAATTTCTTTGTGCTGTTTTCAAGTTCCCTTAGCTTCGCCCATTTATCTGCAATGTCTACTATTTTCTTAACACCTGTTTCTATTGGGATTTCTTCTCCATTGTCTGTGTATGATACGACTATTGGCGAAAATACGCCTTCGAAGCTTGGTATTGTAACTTGCCATGTCCATTCATATTGTGACCCTAGGGGATTGGTGAGACTTGAATTGTCATACAATTGCACGCCTTTGATCACTGGGATGTTCATTGTTGTAAGTTCTTGGAGCGCGCCCCCATTGGGGAGGTTGGGATAATTCAGGGACCATGAGTATAGTGATATTATGGCGTTTATGTCTCTTCCAAGGGATTTGGCGTTTACGAGTTCTTCTAGGAATGTGGTTATAGGTGGATTAGTCGCACCTTGGTATAGGCAGAAGGCGGCTCTGCCATTTTTTTCGGCTTCTCTGATTATTGCATCAACTACTGGAGATGGTGAATAGCTTACCACGACAATGAATGGTCTTGTAATATTCTTTGTCTGATTGTACCATTCCCCGAAGCTATTGTAGAGATTTTGGCGTTGTTCACTTGCCCAGCTTGCATAGTTTTCGTCCACCCATTTTAGGCTGTTGTATGGTGGCCGTAGTCCGGGGTTTGTTTCTATCCAATTTTTTATCTGGTCTCTTGTGGGGATTATGCTCGCCACACCATAGTCTGGATGATATAAGCCCCAGTCTGGGTTGGACATTATTGGCCCTTCACCTTGTTCAACAGGGTTATAATCTGTTTCATTGAGGAGGTAGTAGATGTATTTTATCATGTTTTCTAGGTTTTCTCTGGTGGCTGTTCCTGAAGCTAGGGCCCAGTAACTGGCTATGTAAGTGTTTTCTATGGTATCTGGTGTGTCATTGGTGTTGTGTCCTTTGAGTAGGTGTAGTCCGTCGCCACCATAAGGGTCAGTGTCTGTGTCTGTGGGGTAGCCAAATGCTGCTGCTATCATGTAATTTTTGTTTGCTGGGCTTTTGAGAAGGTGGGGGTACCATGAGTCTCCATAACCGGTGCCTGGCATGGCCATGTCAATGTATGCGAAGTTTACATATTGGAGTATCCAGTCGTTGGCTTGGGAGTTGGGGTTCCACATGTCATGGTATATTATGCGTCTGTTATTCAATGATGTGAGTATTTTTGCTTTTTCTGGCGCGGAGCTTATGATTGCGATATCTGGCATGAATGTATGGTTTATTGTGCAGGTTCCATTGATGGTGTAGGTGGCCTTCTTGTATGTAGAATAGGATATTTCTAATTCTATTGGGTTTATCATGGGGGTGAATCCGATGGTATATTGGCCGTTTTCGTTTGTTTTTGTCTCATTTATGATCGTTTCATTGTATTTTATTCTTATGGTTGCATTTTTGATTGGTATGGCATTGTCGAGGCTGGTGTAGGTTCCGCTTGTTTCGTTGTAGATTTCTTTGATTTGGCCATTAACTTCGGCGGCTGATACTGTGTTTATCGTGGCGATGGCGATGAAGATTGAGATTATTAAGGTTAATTTTTTCATGGTTCTTTTTCACCTCCCTTTTGTTAGGTTGTCCTCACATAATATTTAAAGTTTACTTTAAATAATTTAAACTTAATTTGATATTTTAGGGGATAATATTTATTTTAGCCATCCTCACATAATTTGTCATTAGGAAGTTTTTTTGGGAGGATAATCCAGATGGAGATAAAAGTTGTGGAACTTGAATTTGAAGAAGATATAAATTTCATCCTTGGCCAGAGCCATTTTATAAAGACTGTTGAGGATCTCTATGAAGCTATAGTGAATACGGTGCCACATGCAAAGTTTGGGATTGCATTTGCAGAGGCTTCAGGGGATTGTCTCGTAAGACATGCGGGCAATGATGAAGAATTGGAGGAACTTGCAGCCGACAAAATGCTCGATATAGCGGCTGGGCATTCATTCTTGATACTTTTAAAGAATGCTTTCCCAATAAATGTGCTCCAACGCATAAAAGATGTTCCAGAAGTTGTTAACATCTTCTGCGCAACAGCCAACCCAGTACAGATCCTCCTAATCGAAACACAACAGGGCAGGGGGATAATAGGGGTAATAGATGGTGAAAGTCCACGTAAAATAGAAAAAGAAGAAGACATAATCCAAAGAAAACAATTTCTAAGGAAAATCGGATACAAATTTTAAGGCAACTGAGGCCCCCCCTATTAACAAAATTTTTTTTATTAGCAAGTCCTTGATATGAGTTTATGAGATTTTTGCAACTTGCAAGGGATGGGAAAAATAACTGGTGGAGATACTTACTCACCATCATATTGACGAATCCTGGCATTTCAGTAGGCACGATCATAGGTTTATTATCAATTTACGTCCTATTCGACATCACGGGCTTAATATTTAATCTTACAAGTTTGCATCTTCCAATAGGAAGATTCCTCCAAGGATTTTTGGATATTCTCTCTTATAATATTGTGAGCGCATTCCTAATACTATTATTGTTCTTTTGTGTGGTTTTAATCCATGGGAGGAATTTTAAGAGTGTTTTAACTGCTCATGAGCACATACAATGGTATAGGATCTTTAAGGGTTTTGTTGTATGGTTTGCAATGCTCTTGTTATCCCTCGTTTTCAGTTTACCAGATCCTAACATTGAATTCACTTTCGATGCCGTGGCTTATCCTTTCCTTTTTATCATAAGTTTAACTATTTTCTTTCAAGCCGGCTTTGAGGAGATCTTCTTTAGGGGGTATATCTTACAAGCCTTGAATTTGTGTGTGAAGAAATCCCCGTTAGCTATTATATTATCTTCTATAATATTCGCAATTGGGCACTGGGGGAACCAGCTGACACTTGTGGGCAACTTTAACATTTTCATTGACACATTCATCTTCGCATTGGTGATGGCGGTTATCACAATATTAGAGGATGGTGTTGAAACAGCTATTGGCATCCACACCGCCAATAACATGTTCTGCGCACTCATAGTAAATGACGGGACCTCATCATTTTATGAACCTTTACCATCACTTTTCACCAACTTTTCGATTCCAGCAACCATGGATCAACTATTTTATTCAATTTTAATGAACGGGATCCTACTTCTAATAGTGGTCCTACCACAAAGATTAAATCTGTTAAAAAATATAATATCAAGGGTGAGATTATGGAAAAGGTAGTTTTTACTGCGAACACTAAAGAACTTGAAGTCAACCAAGATATGATTAGGATTATGGAAAGACAGAGAGGCACATTATCCATAAAATTCAAAAGCCCGGAAAAAAGCGAGATAGAAGAGATAATAGGATTCTTCGATTCACTTGCAGACATGGAACCTCTAACAATTAATATCATGGACGCTGGTGAAATAAAAGCCTACTTCAGGGGCACGGGCTCATTTGATACCATAAAAGAAGGTGATGAAACCATCTACACCTACGAGGCCACTATACAAGAACTCGTTGAATAATATTATTCCATGGTTAACTTTTCAAATATCTTATAAATATACTCAGGATCCTTGAACACATGGGTGTTCTTCATTTTAGATAATCTCTTAACGTGTTCAACATCCTCTTTTCTTATTTCAAGTGTTAATATCTTCCCATTAGGTAATCTCTGTTAAACCCTCTTCAAAATCTGTTGGCATGATGTATACTGGCACACCCGCCTTTTGCGCCATTATAGCCGCGTTTGTGATGAGAGTGTCAGCTATCCTGAGTGATATCTTAGCAACACTATTCGATGTGCAAGGGGCTATAAGAAGAAAATCATATTTACCCAACTGCACTTGACCTGCAAGGAATGGTGAATTAGCGCTGATTTCAACCCATTTCTGGTCAAAATTTGTTTCAAGATCATGGTAGATCCCATAATACTTAGCTACTTGGTCTCCAGACTTAGAAATGAAAACTTTTATCACAGCCTTGTCATCATAGATATTCTTGATATCCTTCATAACCTCATAAGTTTCTATGATTTTGTCTCCAGCCCCTGGTTATGCACCAAGCAACATTCAACTCTACCATTTTTTTATCCTCCTACTATTTTCCCATCAAGAATTTTTATGATCCTTGATGCCATTGAGGCAACCCGGGGATCATGAGTCACTAACACTATAGTGACGTTATGCTCCCTATTTAATTCTTTAAGTTTCTCTAGTATCTTTTTTTCCGTTTTTGAATCGAGGGATCCTGTCGGCTCATCAGCCAATATTATGGTCGGATCATTGGCAAGGGCCCTTGCAATAGCAACCCTCTGCCTCTCACCCCCAGAAAGCTCCGAAGGCAGCCTATTAGACTTTTCGGCGAGTCCAAGGTACTCGAGCAATTCCATGGCTCTCTCATCCATACTATCCTTGTAGGGACCCTCAAACATTGGTATCTCAACATTTTCAAGGACTGTTAAATTAGGTATGAGGTTGTGTAACTGGAAGATGAAACCTATCTCTTGGGCTCTGAAACTGCTCAGATCCTTTTCCTTCATCAAATTTCGCCCAGCAACTTTTATCATCCCAGAATCTGGCCGGTCCAGGGCCCCTATCATATTGAGTAGTGTTGATTTACCAGAACCTGAAGGGCCCATGATAGAAATGAATTCACCCTCATCTACTTGGAGGTCTATACCATCAAGTGCGACTATTTTACCATCATCGAAGGTCTTTTTAAGGTTTTTTATGTCGATTATCATTCTTCTCACGTTTATTCGTATCTTAGGGCTTCTGTGGCTTCTAGTCTTGTGGCTCTATATGCTGGGTAGAATCCTCCAAGGAGTCCCACGAAGATTGCGACAATAAATGCTTTGAGGAAAATCTCCAAGTTGTAGGCCGGTTTTATGAATCCTCCCATGTTGAGGTGTGTGAGTATTTGTATGGCTGCCACGCCCATCACAGATCCTATTATGGCTGCGATTAATGTTAAGATCAGGGATTCACCTAGTATCATTGTGAGGATTCTCCTGTTCTTCCACCCAACAGCTTTCAGGACTCCTATCTCCCTTGTACGTTCAAAAACGGACATTATCATCGTGTTAATCACACCCACACCTCCTATGATCACTGCTAAGAGTGATATGGCCCAGCTTGCAGCGTCGACTATCTTAAGCCCCTGGTCTACGCTTTGCAGGTCTTCGAGTGATGCTATGGTTGTGAGGTTTTCACCATATTTCTCTTCTATCTGGTCTCTAATTTTTTCAATGTTAGCATTTTTTTCCGCTTTTACATAGATCATGGTCACTTTACCTTCCTTGTCTTCTATCTTCTGGAGTTTCTTGAGTGATATGAAAGCTCCACCATCCTCTTGTATATTCCCTGATTCGAATATCCCCACTATTTGGTAGTTTTCCCCTTTTATGCTGATTTCATCCCCCACTGTCTTGTTAAGTTTCTCTGATGCTACTTTCCCTATTATGATCTCGTCCTCTTCTCCTATATTTCTCCCGGATGTTATCTTTATCTGGCTTAAAACTATCTTGGAAGGGTCTATCCCTATAACTACAAAATATGGAGTATCCTTTATAGGTTGTATTGATGTTAGGACGCCCACCGACTCTTTAACTCCACTGATATTACTCACTTTATTGATGTAGTCTTCGTCTATTGTGCTTAGGAACATGTCTGATACATTTGATTCCACAATTGTGAAATCAGCCCCACCAGCTTTGAGAGCTTCCTGTGTAGACTCTTTAAGTCCTTCTGTTATTATACCAAGGGCGACAATAGTCGCGATCCCAATAGCTATCCCGATAATGGCCAGGATACTTCTTATCTTGTTCCTGAATGGGTTCTTCAATATTAACTGGAAGAATTTCATAGATTTTCCTCTTTGAATATTCTCAAGGATTTTGAAAGTGCTGTTGACTCTGCCATGCTCGCCCCTATAAGGATTGCTAGGAGTATTTCATCTTTGGACGCTCCAAGACGCCTTGCAACTTTGATATGGGTTTGAAGGCAATGTTCTGATCCGAGGGCTACTGCGGCCCCAACCCCTATAAGTTCCTTTGTAACTAGTGGGAGCGCATCATTGGATAATATACTCTCCATTTTATCATAATATGCCCTTAGGATCTGTGGTTCATCCCCTAGGACTTTGAATATTTCTGGGATGAACCCAAAAAATTCCTCGATCTTTTCTAGGATTTCATCCAAGACTTTCACTCTCCAATGTTTCTTTTATATAATTTTATATAAGGGAATGGTTAATAATCATGTAATTATAATTATCAATTGGTAGGGATATTAATGGATTATGGTAGTTGGATTATTATAGGGGCTGTGTGTCTTATTGGTGAAATGCTTACAACAGGATTTTTTCTTTTATGGTTTGGTGTTGGCGCGTTCGCGGCAGCGGCACTTAGTTATCTAGGTTTCAATTTCACAATTCAATTTATAACGTTCCTCCTAGTTTCGACAGTTTTGGTTGGAATATCAAGGCCCTTCGCTTCTAGGGTTTCAAGGGAGCCGGAGAGGAGGGCTGTGGCGGATAGGCTGATAGGACAAACAGCGATTGTAATAGAGGATTTTGAAGACTATGAAGGCCTTGTCAAGTTTGATGGTGAAACATGGCGTGCGAAATCCCCTGATAAGATTAAAAAGGGTGATAAGGTCACTATAAAAGCCATAGATGGTGTTAAACTCATTGTAGAAAGAAAGAAAGTGTGAGGTGATGTACATTGGATCTTCTAAGCATAATAATAGTATTAGTGCTTTTGGTACTCGCATATAAGAGCATAAAAATCCTAAGACCCTATGAAAAAGGGGTGGTTGAAAGACTTGGTAAATATCAACGGACAGTTGAAAGCGGACTCGTCATGATAATACCCTTCATTGAAGCCATAAAAAAGGTTGACATGCGGGAACAAGTAGTTGATGTACCACCCCAGGAAGTCATAACGAAAGATAATACAGTTGTAGTGGTTGACTGCGTAATATTTTACGAGGTCGTCGACCCGTTCAACGCCGTATACAATGTAGTTGATTTCTACCAAGCAGTTACGAAACTCGCACAGACAAACCTCAGAAACATAATAGGCGATCTAGAATTAGATGAAACACTAACATCAAGGGAAATGATAAACGCCCAACTAAGGAAAGTATTAGATGAGGCAACTGACAGATGGGGCACAAGGGTCGTTCGCGTGGAAATACAACGCATAGAACCACCCAAGGATATTGTAGAGGCCATGTCCAAGCAGATGAAAGCAGAGAGAATGAAAAGAGCAGCCATACTAGAAGCAGAAGGATACAAACAATCAGAGATCAAAAAAGCTGAAGGAGACAAACAAGCAGCCATACTAGAGGCAGAGGGTAAAGCAGAAGCCATAAAAAAGGTTGCGGATGCGGATAAATACAAGGAAGTGGCCTTGGCAGAAGGACAAGCAAAGGCAATACTCACAATATTCAAAGCCATGCACGACGGAAACCCAACCAATGACATAATAGCACTAAAGTACCTAGAAGCCCTCGAGAAGGTTGCGGATGGCCAAGCAACAAAAATACTCCTACCATTAGAAACAGCCGGGATCCTAGGCTCAATAGCCGGTATATCAGAATTGTTCAAAGAGAAAACATCCACCCCAGAGGAAAAAGAATAAATAATACAAAAAACAATACCCTATTAATTGAGGTGCTGAAAAAAATGAAAGAAGATGTATTCTATGGTAAAGGGGTAATCTATGCTAAGAAGGATTACCCAGAAATCTACAAGGCCCTAGTTGAATTAAACGATGCAGTATACACAGGAAAAGTACTAGATTACAAGACACAGAAATTAATAGCCCTTGGCATAACCGCCGCGAAATCAGATGACAGAGCAGTGAAAAAACAAATAGAAAGTGCTATAAAAGAATTTGGCGTTACAAAGGATGAAATAGTAGATGTGCTGAGGGTGGTGCTTTTAACATCAGGAAACCCACCATTCACAAAGGCCATGAAAATACTCTACGAAGTCCTCGAAGAATAAAACCCGGCCTAAGCGATAAGTATTTATAAGAGCAGTTTATAAACCATCCTATTACTTTTTATTCTAGAAAAAGTAGCGAATGGTATCAATAGTTTTTAGAGTACCCCCATCGCTTTCACCATTTTTGAATGTGGCCCCCCAGTGGCTGAACAAAAAAAAAGATGTAAGGGTGAAGGTCAATGTACAAGTATATTAGGAAAGCATGGAAAACTCCGAAGGAATCATATGTAAGAGAGCTCATGTGGGAGAGAGTCCCTATATGGAGGAGACAGAAGGCGATTCAAAGGATAGAAAAGCCAACCAGACTCGACCGTGCAAGATCCCTCGGTTACAAGGCAAAGAAGGGATTTGTACTCGTTAGGGCGCGGGTGAGACGCGGGAGCATGAGAAAAAGCCGGTTCAGAGCCGGTAGAAGACCCAAAAGGATGGGTGTTAGGAAGATAACAACAAAAAAGAGCCTTAAAAGGATAGCTGAAGAAAGAGCAGCCCGCAAATACCCCAACCTAGAAGTTCTCAACTCATACTGGGTATGGGAAGACGGAAAATACAAATACTACGAGGTAATATTAGTCGACCCCCACCACCCCAACATAAAAAACGACCCCAGGATAAACTGGATCCGAGATCAAAGGGGAAGAGTGTTCAGAGGCCTTACAAGCGAAGGTAAAAAGAACCGAGGCCTCAGAAATAAGGGAAAAGGTGCTGAAAAGGTAAGATGATACATAACATATCCTATAGGGCAATGGTTCATGGGACCGAAGACGAAGAAAAAGTCATCAAAGCATTAAAGAACATACTGCCCACAGCATCCCCAGAAAGAGAAGAACTCGAAGGACACCATGGAAACCCACTAACTCTCCTCAAGGGGAAAATCGCAGACAAAAAAACAATAAAAGATTTCACAGAGAGAATAACCCCCATACTAGGAGATTTGGACATTGAAAGGCGCGTTGACGAAGCTGGCAACCTATTCTTGAGATTAGACAAACAAAGAGCATACAATGGAGAATGGAAACTAGTGGAACATGGAGATTCAATCCATTTAAAACTTAAAATAGAAGCTTATCCAGCCCGTCGAGAAGTAGCCATAAAAAACATTAAGAAACTCATATGAAATTCTATGACCTGCACATCCAAGGTAAAAACTTCCAAGAAGACCGCGAAATACTTAAAGAAGCCCGAAGACTAGGTTATAGTGGAGCTGCCATCACGTACCCTGACAAGTCCTACAAAGAGGCGAAAAAGGCGTTAAAAAGATTAGAAGAGGAGTTTCAAGATTTTGAGGTTATAAAAGGTGTTAGTATAATTTCAGAAACACCAAGGAAATTAAGAAGGAAAGTGGACAAGTTCAGAAAAACAGCTGACATCATCATAGTAAAAGGGGGAGACCCGAAGATCAACAGAGCAACCTGCGAGGACATCAGAGTCGACATCCTCACAAGACCCTACCAAAACAGGAGAGACCCTGGGATAAACCACGTACATGCAAAAGCCGCGGCAGAAAACAATGTAGCTATCGAATTAAACACCAATGATATTATAAGATCATACTTGAAAGTGCGCACTAGACTATTCGAATATTACAGGGATATAATTAAACTTCACAGAAAATTCCACTTCCCAATTGTGATAACCAGCAACGCCACATCAACATATGATCTCAGAACGCCAAGGGACATAATAGCATTATTTAAATGTATTAACATGCAAGAAGACGAGATAATAGACGCCCTGTCAACAATTCCAAGATCGATCATAGAATTCAACAAACAAAGAGATTCCATGATAATACTCGGAGCAAAAATAGTCAATAAGGGGATCCAATGAAGTTAAAGATGCTTCCCCCAAGTTTAAGGGAACCCCAAAGATACCTTGCAGTCGAGATCATAAGCGAGGAACCACTAGAAAAAAATGATATAGTCTCAATAATATGGAGTGCATGTCTCAGATTATATGGAGAATGTGAAACAAGCAAGTTCAAACCCTGGCTTATAAGAGTATGGGAACCTATAAAATATGGTGAAAATTATAAACAGAAGTGTATAATACGATGTAAGCGTGGAGAAGAGGAGAAAGTGAGAGCTGCACTAACCTCCACATCCCAATATGATAATAGGAGGATTGCTATCCACACCATCGGAATCTCGGGGACAATACGCTCAGCAACACAAAAGTTTATTAAAGCTAAATAAGAAAAAATGATACAAAAAAATTCACTTTTATCCTGATAATAAAAAATAGATGAGAGGTTATATAAATGCAACCACTTCAAAGCGCAGGATATGATCGGGCCATAACAGTTTTCAGCCCCGATGGTAGGCTATTCCAGGTGGAATATGCCCGGGAGGCTGTTAAAAGAGGCACGACATCACTAGGTGTTAAATCAAAGGATGGTGTAGTGTTAGCGGTTGATAAAAGACCCACAAGTAAACTCGTAGAACCGAAATCAATAGAGAAAATATTCCAAATCGACGAGCACATAGGCGCGGCCACCTCAGGTTTAGTAGCTGATGCGAGGGCCATAATAGAAAAGGCTAGACTGGAGGCTCAAATAAATAGGATAACATATAATGAGCCCATAAGAGTGGAGAGCCTAGCTAAGAAGATATGCGACATGAAACAACTCTACACACAACACGGTGGTGTAAGACCCTTTGGAACAGCACTAATCATAGGAGGAGTTGATGGAAAAGGATGCAGACTCTTCGAAACAGACCCAAGCGGAGCCTTAATAGAATACAAGGCGACAGCAATAGGCGCCGGAAGACCCATAGCGATGGAAGAATTCGAGAAGAAATACCACGATGACTTAACATTAGAGGAGGCCATCAACTTAGCATTGGATGCGATATACGAAGCCACAGAGGGCAAAACCACCCCTGAGAGTGTTGAAATCGCAATAATCGATGCAAAGGATAAAAAGTATAGGAAATTGCCAGATGATGAGATAAGAGACCATGTTGAAGAACTTCTAATAAGGAAGGAAAAGGAGGAAGAGGAGTAAATTAGGATGGTAAGCCTCGAGGATGCTGTTATAGCCCGGTTGGAGTCCCATGGGGAGAGATTCGAAATATTGGTAGACCCTGACCTAGCCGCCGAATTCAGAAAGGACGAAACCAAAGCAGATATAGAGGATATACTAGCAGTCCAGGAAGTGTTCAAAGACGCCAGGAAGGGTGATAAAGCATCCGAGGAAACCATGCGAAAATTATTCCAAACTGACGATCCACTCGAAGTCGCCAAGATAATACTCAAAAAGGGGAGCATACAACTCACAGCCGAGCAGCGAAGACAAATGATAAAGGACAAACACAAGAAAATAGTTAACAAGATAGCCAGAGAAGCTATAAACCCACAGACCGGCCTCCCACACCCCCCCAAGAGGATAGAAAAGGCCATGAAAGAGGCTAAAGTTCATGTTGACCCCTTCAAGACGGTTGACGAACAAGTTAACATCGTCTTAAAGGCTATTCGCACCAAAATACCTATAAGATTTGAGAAGGTTAAAGTGGCCATTAAGATCCCCGGCGAATCCGCCGGCCCAGTCTATGGTATTATTTCAAATTTTGGTAAAATACTCGAAGAGGAATGGCAGAAAGACGGTTCATGGATAGCTATCGTGGAAATACCAGGGGGACTCCAAGACAGTTTTTACCAGAAAATGAGTGAAATGACAGGCGGCCAAGTCGAAACAAGACTCCTCAAATAAGTCTTCTTTTTCCTCCCATACAACCTAGAACGGAGGCATGACTATTTGATACTAGTAAAGGATAAGGACATAGTGGTGCCAGGTGAAGTATTAGCCAAGAACGATTATTATCCTGGCAGGGGAACATTCAAAGAGGATAATAAGATATGTTCATCCCATGTAGGCTTGGTATCCATAAGGAACAAACAGATAAGCGTCATACCCCTTGTAAGCAAATACATCCCAAAGAGGGGAGATGTTGTCATAGGTGAAATAACAGATATAAGATTCTCGATGTGGGGATTAGATATAAATTCCCCATATTCAGGTTTCCTACCAGCCTCAGAAGTCTTTGGAAAAGAAAAAAGGGGCCTTGAGAACATATTTAATATTGGTGACGTTCTCTTTTTAAAAGTAGTTGATGTTGACGAGGTTAAAAAGGTTAAACTAGGCCTAAAGGGAAGAGGACTTGGGAAATTCAAAGGAGGAGTCCTCGTCTATATAACACCTAGCAAGGTTCCCCGTTTGATCGGTAAAAGGGGATCCATGATAAACATGATAAAAGAGAAAACACGCTGCGATATCGTAGTAGGACAAAACGGGGTCGTATGGGTGAAAGGAGACCCTGAAATGGAAAAAGTGGCCCGGGAGGTCATACTAATGATTGATAGGGAAGCTCACACATCCGGGCTCACTGATAGGGTGAGAGACACCCTCACAGAACTTATAAAGAAGGTTAAGGGGTGATTATTATCATCACACCAGATGAATTTAAAAGGGTCTCACAGGCCACTAGAGAAGATGGAAGAGCACCAGACGAGATCCGACCACTAAAAATCGAAGCAGGAATATTAGAGAGGGCTGACGGATCATCATATTTAGAATTGGGTGGTAACAAGATACTGGTAGCAGTATATGGTCCCAGGGAGGCTCAGATAAAAAGATTGCAAAGACCGGACAGGGCAGTTATAAGATGCAGATACAACATGGCACCATTCTCAGTAGAAGAGAGAAAAAGACCAGGACCAGACAGAAGGTCAGTCGAAATATCCAAGATAACAGCAGAAGCCTTGAGACCAGCCCTAATCCTGGAAAGGTTCCCAAGGTCGGTTATAGATGTTTTCATAGAAGTGCTGGAAGCAGAGGGCGGTACAAGATGTGCAGGTATAACAGCAGCATCAGTAGCCCTTGCAGATGCTGGGATGCCAATGAAGGATATGGTGGTGGCCTGTGCAGCGGGTAAAGTGAACGGTAGAATAGTATTGGACTTATCAGAGGAAGAGGATAAGCGTGGAGAGGCAGACATGCCAGTTGCCATCTTACCACGCAACAAAGAAATAACATTACTACAAAGCGACGGCAACCTCACACAAGAAGAATTCGAAGAAGCACTAGATTTGGCGATAAAAGGATGCCTCAAAATAAACAAAATACAAAAAGAAGCCCTAAAAAAGAAATATGGTGAATAAAAATGGACATAGTACCCGAGATCATCCGCGAAAATATAATCAATCTCATAAACAAAAAAGAAAGAGCTGATGGAAGAGCACTAGACGAATTCAGGAAAATATTCATAGAAACAGGAGTGATAACAAAGGCAGAAGGTTCAGCTAGAGTAAAACTCGGCAATACCCAGTTGCTCGTAGGCATCAAACCCCAAATCGGGGAACCATTCCCAGACACTCCAAACATGGGCATCATCATAACAAATTCTGAACTACTACCAATGGCATCACCAACATTCGAACCAGGACCACCAGACGAAAGATCAATCGAACTCTCAAGGGTCGTGGACCGGTGCATAAGAGAAAGCAACATGCTCAACCTAGAAAAATTATGTATAGTGGAGGGTAGCAGCGTATGGCTACTATTCATAGACCTGCACATCATAGACTATGATGGGAACCTATTCGATGCGGCAGTACTAGCAACAGTGGCGGCACTAAGAGACACAAAACTCCCCACAGCAAAAATAGAAGAAGACGAGATAATACTAGATTATGAGAACCCACAACCCCTACCACTCGAAGACACGGCACTAATGTGCACCTTCGCAAAAATAGGAGATCAGATGATCCTAGACCCATCACTGGACGAAGAAGAAATCCTCACAGCAAGACTATCAATAGGAATGCGACCAGACGGGACGATCTGCGCCATGCAAAAAGGGGGAGAAGGGTCACTAACAAAGGATGATATCCTAAAAGCCATAGACATTACAAAGGGGAGAATACCCCAACTCATGGAAGAACTAGACAAAACCATACCACAGGCAAGGTGATCCAAAAATGGCAAGAACAAAAAAAGTAGGTATCACAGGAAGATTCGGGCCACGCTACGGTAGAAAAGCTAAAAGAGTTGTGAAGAAGATAGAAGAACAGATGAAAAAGAAACACAACTGCCCATACTGTGACAGGCCCGGAGTCAAAAGAATAAGCACAGGCATATGGAAATGTAGGAAATGTGGGGCTACATTCACAGGAGGAGCATACTTACCTTCCACGCCAATGGGTAAAACAGCAACACGCCACATAAAAAGGATAACAGGAGGCCAATAATTGTACAGATGCGCAAAATGCGGAGCCCGAATCGACCTAAAAGAATACATGGAAAATAAATGCCCAAAATGCCGCTACAGAATATTATTCAAAGAAGTTCCTCCAGTGAAAAGAAGAATAAGAGCAAGATAAATGCTACTGACAACATCCAGGAAACCCTCACAACGGACAAGATCATTCTGCCAAAAATTTAAAAAGGCCCTCGGATGCCCCTACATAAACAGGGGAAAAATGAACATCCAAGAACTCTTACAAAAAGCAAGAGAATACAATGAAATATTAGCTATCGTCTTTGAAAAACATGGAAACCCTAGTAGGATAACGTTCTACGACACAAGAGGACAACAAACAGGATACATGACAATAAGCGTCGCAATCCCCAAAGTCCTTGAAGCAAGACCAACAAAAAAAATAAAAGGGCCTATAAAGAATATAAGATTATTAAAGAGTCTGATGCCATTAAAAGAAGATGATGGTGATGATTTCTGGTCTGTGGAACCAGCCCATGGCAAATATACTATGATAATAGAATTATACCATAAAGCAAAACCAACAGGGTTTAAAATATTCATAAAAAGAATCCATCTAGAGGCTGAAAAGTGAAACCCCAGAGGATCCAAGGAGAATTCCAAATACAACTAGAAGATGAAAAAACCGCCCACATAATATGGAAGGCAATAAAACCAGAAATAGAAAACTCACCATCCACCAGATCAAAAATGAAGATGAAACGAGAAGATAAGATAATAATACTAAAAATAGAATCAAAGGATTCAACAGCATTTAGAGCTGCTATGAACTCAACCCTCAGATGGATAAAACTCGCATATGATATAATAAAACTTGCAAAAGGTGATAAGTTATGGAACTTCCAAAAAACATCCAACACCAACTAGCCCAATTCCAACAATTACAACAACAAGCACAGGCAATCTCACTACAAAAACAGACAGTAGAAAGACAGATCCAGGAAACCCAAAGAGCACTAGAAGAACTCTCAAAGGCCGAAGAAGGCGTTGACGTGTATAAGTCAGCCGGCAACCTCCTTATAAAAGCGAAAAGAGATGAAATAGAGGAAGAATTATCAGACAAACTCGAAACTTTAAAATTGCGTGAAAAAACCATACAAAGACAAGAAGAAAGAGTTATGAAAAAATTACAGGAAATGCAAGTCAACCTACAAGAGGCCATGAAAAGCGCCGGCCTGAAACCAGGAACAGGAGGCGCAACCTAAATACCCTAAAACAGACCCCCCCATGATATCAAACCCTTTCATCAACTACCCCCCCAAGGATATAAGAAATCAAGATATTCATAGAGTAGGTGAGTTATCCCTTAATTTTTCAGAATCAGTGGAATGAGGCCAATAAACCTAGCTTATTTTGACCAGCACGTCCAACAATTTACTCCAAATTGACATGGGGGGCTTCCTGACAATCTTTACATCCCCCATTTGCTTATCAAAAATGTCTTTGAGATAAGATGCCCCCCATTGGGGGGCACTTCCCTATTATTTTTCTGAACATGGCAAACCAACCCCCCCTGGATGGGAAGTCTTACAAGAAAACAATGAATAAAATAATACTTTCTAGTAGTAATGTATTTATATGAAGGAATACTAAAATGGAGGTGAGGACTCCCTCCTCTACTAAGTCAACAACCAAGAAAGAAGAACCTGAGGGGACAAAAAAGGATTGTGATATAACAATCTCCCTTTCGCTCAAGAGTATCCCAACAGTCCCCTCACCCCCCCAAATTATTTAATAAAATCAAAACAGAAAATCTTAAATATAATACCAACTAGATTACAATTCGTAATATTAACCACTAATATTATTCATAAAATCCTTGAAAAGCCATTTTTTCCCTCCTAACATACCTCCCCTCCTCCAATGTGTGAAACGCCCCCCACAATAAAATAAATGTGGGGGGACAAAATATAACAATCTGATGAAAACCAGCCCATTCTACAAGAACATAAATGAGAAAATCCAATGCACACTCTGTGAAAGAAGATGCAAACTCTCAAACAAGGAATATGGAACCTGCAACGTAAGATTCAATAAAAACGGCAAATTATACACACTCACCTATGGACGTTTAAGTGCAATAGAAAGCAGGCCAATAGAAATAAAACCATTCTATCACTACTGGCCAGGTTCAACCTCCCTTACAATTGCAACCTATTCTTGCAACTTTTCATGTCCATGGTGCCAAAACTACCATATTTCAAGGAGCCTTCCATCAGGCCCATACACGCCACCAGAGGCTGTTATAAAAAAAGCCCTAATAAACCATGACAAAGGATTATGCATCAGCTTCCAAGAACCAACCCTTTTAACTGAATACGCCATAGACCTTTTCCAACTCGGAAGAAAACATGATCTCTATGCATGCTATGTCTCCAATGGTTACATGACACTAGAAGCTCTAATGGCCCTTGTAGAAGCTGGACTCACAGGATTAAACATAGACATAAAAGGTGGAGAAGAAGTCTACGAGAAATACTGTGGAGGCGTAGACGTATACAAGGTTTGGAGGAACGTTAAAAAAGCTCTGGAGAATGGAGTCCATGTAGAAATCATAAACCTCGTTATTACTGGTGTGAACGAGGACGACATAGATTGGGTGATAGAAAACCACTTGAAATTTGCGGGTGAAGACACACCACTACATTTCACAAGATATTATCCAGCATATAAGTTCACAAATCCGCCTACAAGTATAGAAGTGCTTGAAGAGGCCGTTCAAAAGGCCCAGAAAGCAGGTATCAACTACGTGTATATAGGTAATGTACCAGGCCACAAGTTTGAACATACATATTGCCCCAGATGTAAAAGTCTACTCATAAAAAGATCATCATATAGGATCATAGATTATAGGATCAGAGACAATAGATGCCCAGAATGTGGAAAAAAGATAAAAATGTATCCAGAACATGTAATTCGTCGTTGTTAACACTCCCATGCAAATGCACCAGATAAAACTAGACATCTTAAGCTGCGGGGGCTGTGAACAGCCCTTAAATGTCAGTATAGAGAAAGTGAAGCGAAGAGGAAACACTCCACGGCATCATCCATTAACCACCCCCCTTTTTTATTTTTTTGTTAGATCCACACCACTAGTATTCTTATTCTTTCTTCTACAGAATGTATAGTAATACACCATGATTTTTTATGATACTATTTTTATACTGCCTAAAAACTAGTAATACTTTTTCTCGTAAAATATATAAGGGGTGAAGAAACTAACACTAAGGTGATAAAAACAGATGGGGGTGAAGCATATTAAAAAACCGCAAATAGTACTATTAGGCCTTTTAACAATACTAGTGATCTCATTAACAGGATCGGCCTATGCAGACAATTATGTGGGCGGCAAGCCCCTTGAAACAGTCCAAGAAGGGAACGTAACTGGGGACGTTGCAGTGGACTCCTACTATGGTTTCACAGATCCGGGTGGTGTTGGCACCAACACTGGAGGAAACGCTAACATCACATACACATTCAACTATACAATACCATCTGATGCCTACATCAAAAATGCAACACTATACGTCCTAGTATACTCAGGCAACATGCAAGAAGCCAGACAAACCTACGTAAATGTAACCTACAATGGCTATCTATTAGACAACCAAACACTCTACACAACGTACACCTACCCCATAGACGGAGGAAATAATAACACTTGGCTTTTAGGCCCGGGACATGACCATGACCCATACCTAATGGTAAACGATCATACAATGCGCGTAACAAGCGACTACCTATTATGGTATGATGTAACAAACATGACAAAGAAAGGCACGAGCAACACAGCCAATGTATGCACGATCGGATCCTATGACGGCCGCATAAAACTCATAACACTAGTTGTGGCCTACAACCTCCCAGGGAGCACAACTGCGACAAGATATTGGGTCAATTTCGGGCATGACGTGAGCAGCTACAACGACGAGGAATATACAGGAGAAACATGCTTCAACGGTGCAGTGCCCAACCCTAGAGACGCCACTTTAATGATAGTGCATGCAGCAAGCCACGACGGGATCTACACATACAATGACCAAAGCCTGCCAAACGGCACATACCAAAGACGCGGAAGCTACAGCGGATACGAAATATGGAATGTCACAAACTTCTACAATAACGAAACCAACAGATTCACATACCACAAAGGTCCGGGCACAGGATTAGAAGGAGGCTACTACAAAATCATCCTCGCAGTCCAAAAAGTCACCTACACACCAAATATCGACCTAAAATTCCAATTTATCAAGGCTAGCGCAGCATTCGCACTAGAAAACAATACAATAACCTGCATGATCAAAAACAATGGAACAGGGACATCACCACCAACAAAAATACTATTATATGCCAATGACGAACTAGTCGCAAATGCAACCATACCCTCCATAAACCCAAATAGCAATGTTTATGTGAATATAACGGATCCTACGATAAGACCAGCCACGCCAGAAACACTTTATGGTAACAATAATCAAAATGTAACCTACAGACTCGTTATAGACCCAGAAAATGAAGTTCCAGAAACCAATGAAACAAACAACCAATATACAAAAACAGTCCCGATTCTATACAACGGCTACAAAGGCAAAAGATGGGCCTACAACGGTTCAGACTTCAACACGATAGAAACTTATGATGGCCAATATGGCCTCGCATATTATGCGCAGCCTGACACAACCTACGCGAGTGGAACCAGCGGATGGTCAAACTACACAGTAATATTTAATGGAACACAACCCAGCATACCAGAAAATGCCACACCAGTTAAAGCTTACTTGTATGCACCGTACAATTGGGATAACAAGGGCATACAACCAGAAGAAGGCGCAGCATTAACATGTCTCACAATACAATTCAACGAAGCCACATTCCAACCAGGGAACTACACAAGATGGTACTGGGACCAATCAAACTGCGGAGCCTACGCCACCTACAAATATGGATTACTAGTCTATGATGTGACAGAATACTACAAGAAAAACCAAGACAATATAGTAAATGTCACATTATCAGTACCGGCAAGCAGCCAGACACATACACTCAGCATGTTCCCATTCACACTCCTAGTGATCTACAATGACACATCAAGACCACTCACTCATATCTACATAAACGAAGAATATGATATCCTCCTCCTTGACTCAAACTTTGGCGTGCAACCTGAAGAATGCGTCGCATACATAAACTTCCCGGGCATACCTGATGTGGATAGAGTTTCAAATGCAACCTATATGGCATGGGGCACACATGCCGGACCCAACGAAGGAAACGTGTACTTCAACGATGAAACCTTAGGATTGAACGTGTGGCAAGGAAACAGCAAAACATCATACCCCGAGATATTCAATGTCACAGGTAAGTTAAGCAGCACAGAAAACATGGCAAGGATACAAGGAACGAGCAGTGGTGGGATGGGCGCAATCCTACAAATACTAATGGTTGAATATGAGCCGGTTGAGCCGGTAGCTAACTTCACAGCAAATCCCACACTAGGAGTCACACCATTAACAGTTCAGTTCACTGACTTGTCAACCGGAGCTACAGAATGGTACTGGGACTTCAACAATGACACTATAATAGATAGCAGGGAACAAAACCCAACCTACACCTACACACAACCAGGAACCTACACAGTAACACTCACCGTACAAGGACCAGGAGGAGAAAACACACTAACAAAAGAAAACTACATAACAGTAGCGAAAGTCATGAACCTAAACACTAATGAAACATTTGATAGGATCCAAGATGCTATAGACGATGATAATACAGTAGCTGGACATACAATACTTGTAGGCGAGGGCAACTACAGCGAAAACATAAGCCTAACAAAGTCTCTAATATTAAAAGCCAATGGTCTCGTGACCATCATCGCAAACAACACAGGAAGCAATGTTATCGAGGTAAAGGCGAATGACACACAGATCGAAGGCTTCGTACTTACTGGAGCTACTGGTAGCGGTGCTGCAGGCATACTAGTCGATGGATATGACAGATGCACTCTAATCAATAATACTGTCATTGGCAACTACTATGGAATCAGACTCATAAATGCAGAAGCTTGCACGCTCCGTAACAACAGTCTATGGAATAACACGCGCAACTTCGGAGTCTTCGAAAAATTTGCTGAAGATATCGACACAGGAAACACAATCAACAGAAAACCAATATACTACTTGATGAACGTCCAGAACTTAACTTTCACTGAAGATGCAGGGTTCATCGGCCTGTTAAACGCAACAAATGTCACAATAAAAGGCATCAGCATCTCAAATTCACAACAAGGCATACTTCTAGTTAACGCAACAAACTGCCGCATCGAAAACATGACCTTAACCCAAAACAGGTTCGGCGCATACCTCTACAACTGTAGTAATATAACAATCAAGGACAACACGATCACAGACATTGACAGTGTACCTATACTATTCCGCCAGCCAACCGCCACCAACACAATAGAAAACAACACAATAAGGAACTTCACATACTATGGCATATACTTCCCTGCTGCAAATCAGAATAGCATAATAAGAAATAATACTATCACAGACGCTACAAGTGGATGGGGAATGGGAATCTACCTAGCGGATCAGAACACTGGCAACATTACAATAGAATATAATAACATCACCAATTGCCCCTATGCTGGTATATATGGCTATGGAGAGAACAGTACGATCCGATACAACAACGTACAAGGCGGAGAATATGGGATAAGCCTATACACCATTTACGGCAACAACACGATAATATACAACAACGTACAAGGCGGATTAATCACACATGGTGCGAACAACACAGTAATAGGTAACACAGTAACCCCAGGTACAACTAGATCGGTGCTCGCAATATATGGTAATAATAACTTCGTATCATATAACACAGTATATGTTGGGGATAAAAGTGGAATTCGCGTCGAAAGCGGCGGAAACAATACAATAATAGCCAACACAGCAATAGGAACAAGCAAACAAGGACAAGGTATCGTGCCGCTAAATGGTGACACAGTACAAGGCAACATAGTAACAAACTGCAACTATGGAATATGGCCATTCAACGCCCAAAACTGCACAATAACAGGGAACAATGTCACAGGATGCAACTACGGAATCTACATAACCGGTGGAAGTAACCATAGCATCATAGGTAACATCATCAAAGAAAACACAAAAGGTATCAGACTAACAGGAACCGGAACCGGGGCCAGTACAGGAAACATAGTATACAACAATTACTTCATAAACAATACAAACCAGACAGAAGGAGACCCAACTAACAACTACTGGAATACAACAGAAGCTGGTAATTATTGGTCAAATTATACGGGAGATGACGTTGACGGAGATGGGCTTGGGGACGTACCATACCAGGAAGACCAAAAACCGCTCATAGCAGATCTACTAGTCGAAAACATCACAGTAATAAATAATAATGTACAAGTAAGGGTTAAGAACAATGGTAAAGCGGACATCACAAAAATAGACCCGAATGCAACATTCCCAGTGAATATAACGTGTGACAGTCAGGAATTTACTCATGAGATCCCGGCGTTGCAACCGGGGGAATCAAGGACGATCACACAAAACTTGACGCTTGGAGATTATACAATCATCGCAAACATAACATACACAGATATGCACTATCTCGGAAATACGAATATAAGGGATGCTAACATTAACAACAACATAGCAAACATTACTGTATCATTACAGAGAGATCTTAGGGTCGCTGACATCACATATAATCCAAGTAATAGGGTTGGACACCGTGAACTATTCGCAAATGAACCCAACACGATCCAGGTAGCAGTAATCAACGATGGAAACCTTGAAAGTGGCCAATTCAAAGTAAGACTTGTAATAGGGGACTATAATAGTACGCAAACTCTTGAAGGATTAGCTGCAGGTGCAACCGCCAATGTAACATTTGATGGTTTCACACCAACACTAGCAGGGCCCATAACCATCAACGTCATAGTGGACACTGATAATGAAGTTGAGGAAACTAACGAAACTAACAATATTTATGAGACAAGTGCCACCATCTACTACAACGGATACAAGGGCAAAAGATACACAGGAGGAAACGACATAAACACAGCACTATTCCTAGAAGGTAAACTTGGCCTACTCTACTCCCATGGTAATTCAACATATCGCGGATCAGGATCAGCGAACTGGCAGAACCCATACATTGTCACATGGACCCCCACAGACCTACCAATACCCGAAGGAGCCACAATAAAAGAGGCTAGATTATACCAACCATACACATGGAACGAAGTAGGTGGAATCCCAGACTTCATCGCAACATTCAACAATGCAACTATAAATCCATTGGCACACTACAACGACACTAAAGGCTACGGAACATACAATTACCCAAGCGGACTACTAGTATACAATGTAACAAGCCTATTCAGAGCAGGTGAAAACAACACACTGACCCTGACAGCAGGTGCTAACACAACAACAGCACTCTACGGCTCATACCTCATAATAATCTACGAACACGAAAACGAAACCGTCAAGAAAATCTGGATAAACGAAGAAACAGACATGCTCTACAGCAAAACAGACTACGGAGTGAACGATACCGAGGCAACAGCCTACGCAAACTTCAACAACATAAACACAAACATGCTAAAAACAGCCAACCTAATAGTCATAACAGCCTCAGCAAACGAAGCCGACAAAAGCAAATTCTACTTCAACAACCAAGAATACACAGGATTCTGGCAAGACTACCTAACAGAACCACAAATAGGATTCAGCACCTACCAAATAGAAGAAACCCTACAAAACGGGACAAACACAGCAAAAATACAAAGCACCGGAGACAACATGGTAGCACTGGAAAACATCCTAATACTAGAATATGAACCACCAACAGCCAACTTCACAGCCAATACAACTGAAGGAATCGCACCATTAACAGTTCAGTTCACTGACTTGTCAACCGGAGCTACAGAATGGTACTGGGACTTCAACAATGACACTATAATAGATAGCAGGGAACAAAACCCAACCTACACCTACACACAACCAGGAACCTACACAGTAACACTCACCGTACAAGGACCAGGAGGAGAAAACACACTAACAAAAGAAAACTACATAATAGTCTACCAAGGCCCACAATTCACACTCGAAAACCTCACTGTGACTCCGACAAGTGGTGTGGCGCCATTGAACATTACGGCGACAGCTAAACTGACAAATACTGGTGACGTGTCAGGAGATTACACAGCAGAATTCAAAGTGAATGGTCAGGTAGTGGATGCAAAGACTATAACGGTTCCTGCCAGGCAGACCATAAATGTAGAATTCAGTAGGGTGTTGCAGGCCGGAAACTACAACGTGACAATAGACGATCTTGCACCAGCGACTGTGAGTGTAACTGCTCCGGCCGCTAATATAACGATAAGTAACCTTACGGTGTCACCTACAAGTGGTACGGCGCCATTAACAATCACTGTGAGTGCGGAATTAACAAACACTGGCACAGCCGCGGATGACTACACAGCAGAGCTTAAGGTGAACAATGTTGTTAAGGACACGCGGACAGTGACAGTTGGAGTTGGAGAAACCAAGACTGTAACATTTACATGGACATTGACTGATGCAGGAACTTATGAGGTGACGATAGGCGATCTTGCACCGGTGGCTGTGAGTGTGGCTCCGGGTGGTATTACAGTAGCTGATCTTGTGGTGGCTGCAGGCGAGGTTGTGGCATATTATGGGCAGTATGGTGGTCTGCCGGCTAGTGTGACGATCGCTGGAAATGATTATAGCATGGCTCAGTTCCTTGACCTGCTTTGTAAGGCAACAGTTAATATAAATGTTGGTGATTTGTCAGCGATCATGCCAAGGGATGTTGGAGCAGCTTCAAGCCCTAGTGGAAGTTACAGGCATGGCAGGCTCTACAGAGGCGAGTATCTGGATGTTGCTAGTCGCATTATAAGGTTTATCAGTGCAAATGGCCGCGCACCCAACTATGCAACTACAAGCCTTGGAAGAATACCATTCCAACAGCTGGTCTACATGTACAGTAAAGTCATAAGATTCTATGGAAACTACAATAGGCTGCCAAGGTATGTTACAACGTTTGTGATTGTTGAGGGTCAGAGTGTTGGTCAGCTTATTGATGCTGCTTCTAGGGTTGGAGCTTATTATGAGCGTTATGGTAGGTTGCCAAGTGAAGTGACGGTCAATGGGCAAGGGTACAGTATGGCGCAGTTCCTCTACCTGCTTTGCAAGGCGACGGTCAATACAAATGCTGGTAATTTATCTCCAGTTTCTGTGGGGAGTGTTGGAAGTCCACCAGCTCCCAGCGGATGGTACAGGCATGGCAGACTTTACAGGTCAAGTTATGTGCAGGTTGCAAGGAATATTATTTCATTCATTGACAGTCGTGGCCGCGCACCAAATTATGCCAGAACAAACCTTGGAAGAATACCATTCCAACGCTTAGTCTACATGTACAGTAAAATCATAAGATTCTACGGAAAATACAATAGACTGCCAAGATACGTCACAATTTAACCCCCCCTTTTATTTTTTTGTTAGATCCACACCACTAGTATTACTTGTTTTCTCCCTTCACAGAGTAGTAATACACTATGATTTTTTTATGATATTATTTTTATATTACCTAAAAACTAGTAATACTTTCTCCATAAGATATATATATAACTACATTAAAAATTAAAAATGATCAAAGGAAGGGAGATTGGTTACGATGGAAAAGTTTCATAAGCTGTTGTGTCTTATCATCCTAACAGTTACAATATTCTCATTAACTTCATCATCTTACGCTGATCCATATTGTGGAGGCTTAAAACTCGAAACAGTCAAAAATGGGACTGTAAGTGGTGGGCTTTACGTTGATACTTACCTTGGCTGCACCGGACCAGCAAATTATAGCATGAATAATGCTGGCGATTCTAGTGTACTATATACTTTTAAGGATTTGCCTGCTAATGCAAGTGTTTCATGGGCACAACTCCATGTACTTGTATACCAGGGACATATGCAGAATGATTATCCGCTTAACGTGAATATCACATATAATGGGCATCTTCTAGAAAGCACACACCTATCTTCACAGTACGTTTTCCCTGAGTTGAATGAAGGAGCTCCCCAGTATGTTCAGATAAATGATCATATTGTGCGGGTTACAAGCGACTATCTCCTCTGGTATGATGTGACCAACATTACGGGAATTAGAAACTGGGCTAATGTGACCACATTTAATTGCACTACAGATGGTCGCATAAAACTTATAACCCTTGTAGTAGCCTATGACATCCCTGGAAGCACTGACACTGTCGACTACTGGGTTAACATGGGCCATGACGTGGACAATTATTATTACACAGATTATACTGGAGAAAATTATATTGGGGATACTGCTTTCAGATCAAATATCATAGGTGAAATTAAAAATGTTACAGCGACTGTAGTTTATGCGAGCAGTGTCGACGGCACCTATACATTTAACGGGAGGAGGCTTTCAGGTAATCAGTTAACTGGAAGTTACAGTGGATTAAATAGATGGAATGTAACTGGTCAATTCAATCCTACTGGAGAGAACACTTTAACATATGATGGTGCATTAACAGGTGGTTATGGCGGAAAAGGTTTTTATAAGATTATACTTGCCTTACTTGAGGCCAGGTATGAGCCACCTGTCATCAGAAAACCAGAGCTCTGGATACAATCCAAGCTTAAGGGAACATTCTATAAAGGCTTGACATATAATGTCACTGCTCTGCTTGGAAATGCAGGTGATCAAGACGCTAGTGGGGTTAGGGTTGATTTTGTTGATAATGGTGTGAGAGTTGGTAGTCGCATTATTCCATTAGTTAGGAGCGGTGAGACAACTACGATAGTGTTTAATTGGACTCCAGGGACTGTGGGCTCCCACACACTACAACTCTTAATAGACCCAGAAAACCGCATCCAGGAAATCAACAAAACAAACAATAAAATAGTATTGAATTTGACGGTTAACCAGCCCCTTCCCGATCTTATATGTAAAAGTACGGAATTAGCTGTTGATCTTATAGCTAATGAGACATACACATTCACTGTGAAAATATCGAATATTGGTCCAGCCAATGCTAGTGGGGTTAGGGTTGATTTTGTTGATAATGGTGTGAGAGTTGGTAGTCGCATTATTCCATTAGTTAGGAGCGGTGAGACAACTACGATAGTGTTTAATTGGACTCCAGGGACTGTGGGCTCCCACACACTACAACTCTTAATAGACCCAGAAAACCGCATCCAGGAAATCAACGAAACAAACAATGAATTTAACAGATCTTGCATAGTTAAGAAGGGTGGTAACGTTCTAGTCTTTATTATAAGTGATGAAGGGCAAGCGATAGTTATCAACCAGGCAGCTCATGACATGAACGTTCTTGGGTACGCTCCTATAAGGGAAAGTGTTCAGATACAGATCAGAAGCTGTGAACAGTTAAATAAAATGTCAGATAACGAACTCCTGCAACTCCTATCAACTTGTGACATATTCATCGGAGAATATCTCAGTGGCAGCGCATCTCAACGCCTACAAAAGCTGCTCTCAACCCACCCAGAAATAACTAACAAAACAGCTGGCATATTCCTCATACTAGAACCTGCAATAGTCTATAATCCAGCATATACAAGTCTCATGAAATACTCAAACATCAAAGGAGAATACATCCTCTCCAATATACAAGATGAGCTCCTAATCGACTACTATCAAAATACAAGAAAAGGCACCAATTTCGAACACGTGTTAAATTACACCTCATCATCTAATATTACTAGCATATTCCCACTAGAGTACAACATGGCAGTACTCTACAAAGACATTAATAATAAAAATGCGTTTGTAAATCAGATCGTCTGGGCTCTCAACCTTATTGGGGTTCCAAACACTGGCTACTGGAAACCTCCAACATGGGCAACCAGTGGCGAAAAACCATATGGGATTTACCGTCACGGATGGTATAACCTTACAGAATATGCTAATAAATATTTCAGGGCGAACGCCACAGGTTGCATAGGCCTCCTTGAAAGTAAAATGTACGTGGACAATCAAAAACTACAACCATACTATGCCATTATCGATGCATTAGAGGCTAGAGGATTTAATGTTATACCGGTAGTAGCATATGGGGCCACGCCCGAACAATTAAAGGTTATGGTGGAATCATTCACTGATGCACCCGACGTCGAAAGCTTCTTCGCAGACCCGTCCAAGTATAAAGTTTATGTTGATGCTATAGTAAGCATGCCAGCCTATGGTTTAGGCGGCGGTCTTTTCACAAATGTGACAAAATTCTTTGAACTCATAAATGTACCAGTATTTAAAGCTTTACATTCCGATTATTTACTTGCAGAACAGTGGGAGCTCAGCACCCTAGGATTAAGGCAACTCACAGGTGACAGATGGTGGCACATAGCCGTTTCAGAGTCCCAGGGGATTATAGATCCGGCAATTGTGGCCACGAACTCCGAACCGATCACAGACCCAGATACTGGATTATCTTATAGTCTTTACGAAATAATACCTGCCAATATTGAGCACCTTGCCGATGAGATAAAAGGCTGGGTTAAACTAAAAAGATTGTCGAACAATGAGAGAAAAGTGGCGCTAATCTACTATAATTATCCGCCAGGAAAGGATAATATTGGTTCAAGCTACCTTGACGTTATAACAAGCATCTATAATCTCCTTAACATCCTTAAAGAAGAGGGGTACACTGTAGAGAACATACCAGCCAATACAACAATACTCCATGATATGATAATCCAGAGGGGAATTAATGTCGCGCCATGGGCCCCCGGAGAACTTGAAAAACTCGCAGAAAATGCAATACTCTATCCAGTGGACAAGTACATGGAATGGTTCTCTAAACTTGACCCAATCACAAAATTACAAGTCATTGAAGGACCAATAGGATATATTGGAGAATTATGCAAAAGGGCGGTAGAATTAAATTATACAAATATGGAAGATCGTATAGACTCCTGGTACAGTGGTATAATATCATTATTGCCGGAAAACAAGACAAATGTAGCCATACCAGTATTGGATAAGATAGTGGCGGCTCTCAAGAATTATATTTTAACTAGGGATCAAAAATACTATAATGAATTCGTGGGATACAAGAGGCAGTTCTTTGCACTTAATATCAGTGGTTTATCTGGTTGGGGACAGCCCCCCGGCGATATAATGACCGTGGAAAAAAATGGTACAAAATATTTTGTAATCCCAGGGATGTGGTTTGGCAACATTTTCATTTGTCCAGAACCTCAGCGTGGATGGGAAGGAGATATTAACAAGCTTTATCATAGCATGGTGGTGGCTCCGCCACACCAGTACCTTGCAGTTTATGCTTACTTGCAAGAAAACACTGATGCGATGGTCCATCTTGGAAGACACGCTACCTATGAGTGGCTCCCTGGTAAAGAGGTTCTATTGGCATCCTATGACTTCCCCGAGGTCGTGACTGGTGCCACGCCACAAATCTATTATTATATAGTGGATGGACTCGCAGAGGGCATCCAGGCCAAGAGAAGGGGATCAGCAGTTATCATAGACCATTTAACGCCACCATTAACATTCACGGCATTATATGGTGGATATGCTTCGCTAGCAGCCCTCGTAGGTCAATATGATGGTGCTGACAATTCAACAAAAACAGAGATAATCAGTAAGATAAGGAAGACAATACAAGATAATAATCTCACACAACTTATAGAAATGACAATGGGAGTATCACTCAACAAATTAGATGGAGATGAGCTAGTCGATACAATAGAAGATTACTTGCTGCAGGTGCAGGATACATTGTATCCCCATGGTTTACATGCCATTGGTAAAAATTGGACAGAAGATGAAGTGGCGATGCTAGTCTCTTCGATACTATCAGTGCCATTCCAAGTTTCTACCGCTGAAGAGACAACATTACAGGATGAGGTGGCCCTCCTATTTTATAAAAAATCTTATGGGAACCTTACCAGTATACAAAAGGAGAAAGTGCAAGAAAAGTGCATAGGGATCGTGAAGAGTGTCATCACTAATGGATTGAATGCGACGCTTAACAATCTAACTAGCATGCCAACGGCTGGACTGAGAAAGGCATTAGAGTTGGCTCATGAATATGCGATGAAAGTATATGAAAGTATAGAGGCTGAAATAAAAGCTTTATTAAATGCTTTGAATTGTGGTTATATTCCACCAGGGGCTGGTAACGATCCTGTGAACAACCCTGATGCGCTGCCAACAGGTAGGAATTTCTTCCAGGATCAGGCAGCGGAGATACCTACAAAGAGTTCATTTGAATATGGTAAGAGTTTAGCTTTATTAACACTCCAAAACCTTAATGATACTGTGGAGAAAATAGCTGTTGGCATATTCTGCACAGAAACGGCACGTGATGATGCTGCACTAGTATCAATGGTGCTGGCGTTGCTTGGAATGGAACCCGACTGGTCTGATTCTCCAAGCGCTGGTGTGGGAGGCGCTAAACTTAAAGAAATGCCAAAATATGTAGAACTCAAGGATCTGGTACGACCAGAGGGTTGGGAGAAAAAGAGGATTGACGTTGTGATTATAACAACTGGTCTATTCAGGGATCTTTACAGCAGGCAAGCCGGACTGCTTGACAAGGCATTCAGAATAGCCCTTGCAAGATCCTACTATACAATATTAGATGATGCTAGGCTTAAACAAAAATATGGGGACAAGATAGAAAAAGCCTTAGATTATGTGCTAGGACCTGTTGGATTCTATGGTATTGGTGACGAACCATTAGATTACAATTATGTTGCTAAACATTGGGTTGAAGACTTCGAATATTACATGTCACTTAATATGACCCCAGAGATTGCTGGGGAATATGCAATCTCAAGGATATTCGCCCCACCAGAGAATGATTATGGAGCTGGGATATCTAAGAGCATACAGTTAAGTTGGACATGGGAGGATAGAATGCAACTTGCGGACTTCTACCTTAACAGGATGGGTAACATATATTCGAGCACTCAATGGGGGTTATCAAATCCACTAGTCTTCAAGAGGGCGCTTACTGGTGTCGGGACAGTATATACGAGTAGGAACACAAACTTGTATGGTGTCCTAGATAATGATGACTTCTTTGATTACTGGGGTGGACTTTCACTCGCCATAGAAAGAGTGAATGGTAAGGCACCGGCAATGTATGTTCTAAGTTATGGGAACAGGGGCTCTCCCAAGGTGATGACAATTGAAAGTTTCATAAGTCAGGAGGCGGCAAGCCGCTACTTCAACCCTGAATGGATCAAGGGCATGATGCAAAGCGACCCCACAGGCAGATACATTAGCAGAAAATTTATATCTAACCTAATGGGATGGACAGTTACACGATCCACGTATACAAGCGGGTTAGGTTCTTCACAACAGTTTTACAATCTATTGTGGCAGACAACATACAATGTATACATAAAGGACAGTTATAATATTGGAGTTACAGGTTGGCTTTCGAGTGGTAATAGGGCATATGCTATGATAAGTTCCACTGGTACGATGCTGAATGCTATCTATATGGGTTATTGGAAGACCGATGAGAATACCCTTAGAACTATAACTAATATGTGGGCTTCATCGATTTCAAGGTATGGTGTTTCCTGTTGTGACTGTAGCTGCGGTAACATTGCTATGATACAGTGGGCTATGGGGTATGTGAATCCTAACCTTTTAAGTAGGGTTAAGACGAAGCTTTACGGTGCTACAATGAATGCCGCGTTCGCGCCGACAGGAACTCCAGGAGTGCCTGGAAGTCCAGGACAGCCAGGAATTCCTACCCCAGGGACTTCAGGATCTTCTACTGGACATGCAGGGCCAACGCCGGGTTATACTGGCAGTCCTGGGATTGGAAGTCAAGCTGGTAGTCCAGGAACAGGAGGGGTGGTTGCAGCTGGAGCTGCCGCGGCTGCTGGTGCAGGGCAAGGTCCCGGAGCGTCTGGTAGAGTCTATGAGGTGAGTAGAACTGGTGGAGTGCCAGGGACAAGCTCAGGATTGCCAGTATACGCAGTTGCAGGGGTCATAACCCTAGTAGCACTTGTAGGTGTGGGGTATTTCCTTGGTGGCCGTGGTAAAATTTAAGTTTGTCCTTCTTTTGAGTATAGTTGGTAGAGTGTTGTGAGTGTTGCTGGTATGACATGTTCTGTTGCGAAGGTTATGTATGGTGTTAGGTCTATTATGTAGTCTGCGAATTTGAATAGGCCTCTAGGTATTCCTTCTCTTGATCCTATGAGTATGATTATTTCTTTTGATTTTCGCAGGTCTTTTTGTAGGTTTTCTTTTATTGCGTTTATTGTTTTTCCTTTGGGGTCTGTTATTATTATTGTTCTTTTTTTCCTTTTTTTGTCTCTTGTGGCTTGGTAGATGTCCCATAGGCTTATTGGGACTTTTTTTGTGGGCCATGGGTATGCTTCTTTTTGTATTTTGTATCTTGATTGTTGTCCTTTTTTCACGCCTTTTATGAATTCTGCGATTTCTTGGGCGTTCATTTTTTCTTTTGGGGCTATTATGAGTTCTTTGATTTCGTAGGCTTGGGCTGCTCTTCCTATTTTTTCTCCGAATTTTCTTGCTATTTGTGGTTTGCCCCAGTATGGCATTTGTATTATTGTTGTTTTGTTGAATAGTTTTCTTGCGTCTTCTTTTTCTGGTGTGTATTTTTTCCATTTTTCTTTTTTTCTGATGGATATGTATGTGTTTTCTCCGATTATTTCGATTTGTATTGTTTTATCTGGGGAGTTGAGGTTTACTGTGGCGTTTGTTAGTTGTAGTATTTTTTCTCCGAGTTTTTTGTTTATTTCTGGGCTTGTGAAGTTGTGTTTTCCTCTTCTTTTTGTTTTGACTGCGAATGTTTCATTCTCTTTTATGTGCTTTGCTATTTTTTCTGCTTTTTCGAGTATTTTTTCTAGATTTGATCCTGTTTTGTAGTGTATTGGTAATGTTCTTTCTATTTCTGGGATTTCTTGGAGTTTTTTTGTAGCTTCTTTGTCTGTTGTTTTTAGTATGATTAGACCTGAGTAGCCTTCTGGTGTTATCCAGGTTTCTGCGTTTTTGAGTTTTTCTTTTATGCGGGTTGCTGCAGTTCCTTCTAGGTTTTTTTGGGTCTTTATGATGAATTCCATGGTGTTTCCCCCTAAAAATATAAATATTAAAAAATGCTTTAGTTTATTTAAAGTAAACACGAAAAAGGGTTATTACTATAAGGGCAAAATAACTCCCACCAGTAATAATACAATTTATATATTAAATATTATATAAAACTAAACCCAGAAGGTGAAAAAACATGAGCCTTATAAACATTCTATGGGAAGCAGGAATACTATCAGTCATACTACTTTTCGGAGTGAAAATCGGACTAGCAATGGGATTCGCAGGACTATCCCGGAAAAAAGCAGCACTAATAATCATAGGTTACTCCGCCGGGATCATGGGATTATCAGCCCTCACAAACCCTTACATGCAAACACTACAAGGATACTTCACAAACTATGCTTCACTCATGACAATAATAATGGCAACAATCCTAATAATAGCAGGCACTTACACAATAAAAGAATGGAAACAACACCAAAAAAATACCGCCACAGCCACCTGCCTGGCAATGATAGCACCATGCCCATGCTGCTTCGGAGCAGTCATACTCAGCATAATACTAATAGCACCATTCATAGGGGCATCAGCCCTCACAATAGGAAAATACGCCGCAATACTCCTCGGAATATTCATAACAATATTCTACCTATCCTCAAAGACAATAGCAAAAGCCTCCAAAAAACCCTACCCAATACTATTAGGCAACTTCATGCTATTCGCGGGCCTATACTTCCTAGCATCAGCCATAGTACTACCCAATATAAACAGTGTCCTATCATCAAAAATGGGCCCCATAACAATCCCAGATCTGCGAACATTGGCATACGCCATCATAGGCACTATAATCCTCATGGGATTAGGAGCCTTCATAAACAGGAAAAATAGTGCACTTATAAGATGAATTTGAGGTGATAAAGTTGGTCGCAGTACCAGGCAGCGAAATATTAAGCGCCGCCCTTCACGTAGTATCCCAGAGCCTACTCATCCCAGTCATAGTAGGACTACTATTATTCATGGCATATGCCATAATATCACTCGGCGGCCTAATCTCAGAATACTCCAATAGGATAAAAGTAGAAGTAGACGAGATAAAAAATGCAATATTCTCCATGTCAAACCCAGGCAACCCAGAAAAGATAAAAGAGACCATAAAAACCCTAAAAGTACCCGAAAGCCAAAAAAGGATCCTAACAGAACTTGCAAGGGCAACAAACTTAAGTCCAAGGGCGAGAGAAGCCCTCGCAAGAAAGTTAATAGAAGCAGAGGAGATAAAGGTCGCGAAAAGCTTGGAAAAGACGGATATAGTGACAAGACTCGGACCCACACTAGGACTTATGGGGACGCTCATACCAATGGGCCCAGGGCTAGCAGCCCTTGGAGCAGGAGACATACAAACACTAGCACAAGCAATAATCGTGGCATTCGACACTACAGTCGTGGGCCTTGCAGCAGGGGGCATATCATATGTGATATCAAAGATAAGGCGAAGATGGTACGAAGAATACCTCTCCAACCTCGAAGCATTAGCAGAGACAATATTAGAGGTGATGAAGGATGCTGCGCCGACGGCGGAGATTGCTTGAAGGCCAAAATGAGGAAGACCCCACGGCAGGATCAGCTAACATAGTAGATGCCATGCTAGTACTCTCAGTAGGCTTCCTAATATTCCTAGTCATGTCATGGAACATGCAAAACGTCGTATTCTCCAACATGTCACCAGAAGAACGCCAAGCAGCCATGCAAGCCATTAAAGAAGTGGTTGAAATACAACAAGGACAGGAACTTAACACTACACCAGAGGTTGTCTCAGGGTCTGGATCGGGTATGGTTAAACTGGGCATGGTCTACGAGGATCCTAAGACAGGTAAACTTATCATGGTACAAGGAGCCTAACATGATAGAAGTTATACCAGTCCTGGACTTGATGGGCTCATTAGCAGTAGCAGGCAAATCCGGTGAGAGAAAAAAATACAAACCATTAAAGAGCATATTCTCAACATCCCCAAATCCTGTGGAAATAGCATTATCGTTAAAAAGGGCCGGGGCTCGGAGAATATACATAGCCGACCTTGACGCCATCACAGGCCAAGGCTCCAACATCCAAATTGTCCAAGAGATAAACCATCTGATCCCTGTAATGCTAGATTTCGGAGTTCAAGACTTCAAAGCCTTTGAATTCGGCCTAAAGATAGCATGGCAGGTAATAGTCGCCACAGAAACCTTAAGAGACATCAGAGAATTAAAAAAGATTTTTAGAGTCTTCCCAAAGTCGAGGATAGTGGTGAGTATCGATACAAAAAATGGCCAACTATACTCTAAAAACCTTAACATGACACTAGAAGAATTTAGGGATGTGCTAATCCAACTAGACCCCGGAGAAATCATACTCCTAGATTTGACAAGGGTCGGCACACAACAAGGCATCAACAGAGAACTCATAAAAAAATTCGAAAAATTTGACATAATCCCAGGTGGGGGTATAAAACTTCAAGATATAAAAATGCTATCATCAATGGGTATAAGAAAAATACTCGCCGGCACAGCACTCCACCAGGGAAAAATCCCATTATATATAGATTGAACCCCCCAAGGGATACCCACTAATAAGCCCCGATAACATGGGAACAAGAAAAAGTGTGTGTAAGGGCCAGCACCAATTAAAGGTCAAAACATCCTTGAAGGGCAAAAAAAGAGAATTCTAGGTGGAGTCCGGGATAATATGCTAAAAATTCCAGATACTGGACGACAAGTTCCCCATCAGATAATTAGGGCATCCTACTCCAATGTCAAATTTTTATAGCAAACATTCACTAACTACAGAAAGGATGTTGACATTGATAAAGTGTTCCTCGACGAAGAATGTAGGCTAAGATACATGGCAGGAATGGACCCTACGCGTGGGGGTGGCCATAAAAAGTTTTTAGACTCCTAATATGGTGCGGAGGATTACAAATGGTAGGAGTCCCGCCCCAAAAAATAGGATTATGCCGGCTAATGTCTTTTTTTTGTTCTCGTCCATTATACCATCACAGATTAGGATTATGCTCAGAAATCCAAGAATGGCCGGCATGACATGAGAATAGAATATTGAACCTGTAAGTGTTTCCATAACCAAAATAACCACTCCTATTCCCGTATTAGAAGATAATCCTATATATAAGTTTCCCCCGTATATTTTATCTTTCTATTGTCTGTATAGGCTTCATCCTTCCAGAAGCGAGATAGTTAAGTTTATAATATGTCAAATACAAGAAATATTTGAAGGGGAGGGTATCCAACCCTTCAAGTCCATGAGAGCAGAGGGTGTGAATTTGCCAGTGAAGGGATAAGGAGTCCCCTAGGTGGGATAAACTCCTTCACGATGTCCCCCCATCCATGGATGGGTAGTTCACATGCCTTCAAAGTCAACCTGTCGTTGAGAACGTTCTAGGTGGGAGGGTCAGATTTTATGTTACATGGTACAGAAGTTCTAAAGAAAGGTTTTGCAAAGATGACCAAGGGCGGCGTTATAATGGATGTAGTGGATAGTGAACAGGCCATTATAGCAGAGGAGGCTGGAGCGGTTGCAGTGATGGCCCTTGAGAAGGTCCCTGCCGATATAAGATCTTCTGGCGGGGTTGCTAGGATGGCTGATCCAAACAAAATAGAAGAGATAATGGATGCGGTGACCATCCCAGTCATGGCAAAGGTTAGAATAGGCCATTTTGTGGAGGCCCAGATACTTGAGGCTCTTGGCGTTGACATGATAGATGAAAGCGAAGTTTTAACCCCAGCAGATGAGAGATTCCATATTGATAAAAAAAGGTTTAAGATACCCTTTGTTTGCGGTGCAAGGGATCTTGGAGAGGCTCTTAGGAGAATTGATGAAGGAGCCGCTATGATCAGGACAAAGGGTGAGGCGGGCACTGGTAATATCGTGGAGGCAGTCCGTCATATGAGGATAATAATGGGACAAATAAGAGAAACCAGAGAAAAGGAAGAAGAAGAACTCTGGGAATTCGCGAGAAAAATAGAAGCCCCACTAAGACTAGTAAAGGAGACGGCTAAACTTGGAAGATTGCCAGTTGTGAATTTTGCGGCTGGTGGTGTTGCAACACCAGCAGATGCGGCTCTTATGATGCAATTAGGCGCGGATGGTGTGTTCGTAGGATCTGGGATATTCAAATCAGAGAATCCAGAAGCTTATGCAAAGGCTATAGTAGATGCAACTGCACATTACAATGAACCAGAGGTCCTATTAGAGGTTTCAAGGGGGCTGGGAGCGGCCATGCCAGGCATCGAAATAAGTGAACTTTCAGATTCTGAAAGATTACAAGAAAGGGGATGGTAAACCCCTCGATTATATTCTACTTTTCTGGGAAACAAAGAAATCGCAGTTGGGTGGGTGATCTTCCCCCTCTTTTTTTATTGGCTGTAGGTTAAAATATTCCAGTTTTTCAACAACGTCCTATCCTGTTTCAAGTCTATGATTTTGAGCATTTCAAGGGTCTTGTCCCCCCCTATTCCCCCATAGAGTTTTGGGGGAGATGGAGAGCTCTGTTATTTATGGAACGGCCCATGGTATTCCTCAAAAAAATATAATCCCCCATGAAGGGGGTTGTTTAAACGGCTTTTTCTCCTCTTTCTCCTGTTCTTATCCTTACCACGTCTTCTACTGGTAGTATGAAGATTTTTCCATCGCCGATATCCCCTGTTTGGGCGCTTTTCACTATCGTGTCCACGACTTCTTCGAGTTTATCGTCATTTACTATTATGTCAAGGCGTGTTTTTGGTAATAAGTCGATATGATATTCTTTTCCGCGGTAGCTTTCTCTTATTCCAAGTTGTCTGCCGCGTCCTTTTACTTCGGTGACGGTCATACCATAACATCCTACTTTAGAGAGGTTATTTTTAACTGTTTCAAGTTTTTCAGGTCTTATTATTGCGGTTATAGCTTTCAATTTTGGTTTCCCCCCATTTTATAGTCTGTATCCTGTTTCTTCATGTAAGTTTGTGTCAAGTCCTTCTATTTCTTCTTTTTCTGATACTCGTAGTCCAATTGTCACATCCAGTATTTTACCTATGATTAGTGTTACTGTGGATGAATAGGCCATCACAACTACCACTGATAGTACTTGTATTAGTAATTGTCCGGGGTTGCCATAGAATAGGCCCTTTCCGAGTTCATTTATGAATGGGGCTGCGAATAGGCCTGTTGCTATTGAACCCCAAAGGCCTGAGACTCCATGTATGCCGAACACGTCTAGTGCGTCATCGTATCCAAGTTTTGCTTTTAAGTTGGATACTGCAAAGTATGAGAATATGCTGGTGATCAAACCTATTATTATGGCTGCTGGTATTGTCACATAACCTGCTGCTGGTGTTATGGCCACTAGACCTGCTATTGCACCGGATATCGCGCCTAGTAGTGTGGGTTTGCCTGTTTTAATGCAATCTAGGATTATCCATGATATCATAGCGGCTGCTGTTGCGGTATTCGTCGCGAGGAATGCTGATGCTGCAAGTCCCCCTGCTGTGAGGGCCGAGCCGGCGTTAAAACCGAACCAACCGAACCATAAGAGTGATGCGCCTATCACTGAGTATCCAAGATTGTGTGGTAAGAGTTTTGTGTCTTTTCTTTTACCGAGCAAGTATACGAGAGCTAATGCTGCTATGCCAGAGTTTATGTGTACTACTGTGCCGCCTGCGAAGTCTAGGGCGCCAAGCTGGTTAAGGAAGCCGCCGCCCCATACCCAATGTGCCACTGGTACATATACTAAACTTACCCAGAGTATGACGAATGCTGTCCATGCTGAGAACTTCATCCTTTCTACTATTGCACCTGATATCAGAGCTATGGTGATGGCTGCGAATGTTAACTGGAATCCTATGTATATTAGGGTTGGTATTGTTGGTGCTAATGTTGCAGGGTCATTAATGTTGATATTGTTCATGAAGAGGTTTGTTATGTTGCCTATTATACCGTGTACGTCTCCGCCGAATGCTAGTGTGTAGCCGTAGATTACCCAGATTATGCTTGTTAGTGCGAATGCTATTAAGGACATGAAGATTGTGTTTAATACGTTTTCTTTTCTTGTTAGTCCGCCATAGAATAGTGCTACTCCGGGTACTGTCATGAGTAATACCAGGGCTGTTGATATTAGCATCCAAGCGGTGTCGCCAGGGTTTATTGTTGCGTTCATATTATTTTTCCTCCACCAAATTTATCGGAAACCGGAAACCTTATTCCGACACTATTGTGTTGGCGAATCATCATATATAAAGATTACCGATCCATAAAAAACAGTCCTGTAAAAATCACACATACGCCATTTCATAGTGAATGATATCCTATGACGGTTTAACCAACACCCCCCCACTTTCCAAAGCCTAAAAAGAAAAAGATGTAATGAGGGGCTTTTCTACCATAGCTAATGTAAGGAAAAATAAAATGTTTGTGATATTGTTGATTATTCCAAAAAAAGAGAGAAAAAACGCCTTCTAAGGTTTTTGCATGGAATGGGATATAATATGGGCCTCTTTTTTCTCATTTCATGTAAATCAAGGAGAGACGGTTTTTTCTGGCTTTTGCGCGGGGTGTCTTTTCTGATAATATACATTATCCAAAAACCCTTTACATGCCCTAGTGGCCTGTCAATGACCAGTGGAACACCTTAACCTGGACTATTATCCAGATTATCCTTGTGATTATGAGGAGTATTATGCCGACAATAATCGCCCTCAAAACTTCACGTCGCGTGCTAAGGTAATTCCCTTTTAATCCTGGCATTTTATCAGGGAAAAGATAATATGTCGCGATAAACAGGCCAAGAGACAACATGAACAAACCCCAGGCCACATCCCCTTTAAACATGCCAACAACACCCCTTATAACCATGAAGGCAGAGAAAAGGAGTGAGAAACAGAAGTATCCCCTAATTGGGTATCCTTTCCCATCCCATTCCCATTGGAAGGTGTCAGCCCTCAAAAAGGACACAAAACCAATATACTCCACGAGGATTACAAGAGCAACCACTCCTGGCACTATCTTAGGAGCGAAGACAAAGCAAAGACCCGCCGAAAGGAGAAAAAAAGGGAGAAGGACAACCATGAAGCCGAACGAGAAGGCTCTGGGCGTCCCTACACCACCTTTTTTCACTTTTTCTCCTGTAACTCTCTCATAGAATCTAGTCTCCGCATCTAATAGTCCTAGAAATCATGGTAGTGTGAACCATATGCCCGTCGGAATCAGCCTATCTGTTGATGCCATGATCTATCCTTCCATTTTTTTTAGGAGGGTTAGCCAGTTCAAATTTACTTGATCTCGGAATAAATTCATTGCAAAGTAGACGACGCTCACATCAAACCAAGTCCCTCACAGAAAATTACAATTCCCCCTAAAATAAAAAATAAACCGACACAGCGAGACGCTAATGGATCTCTTTGCGGTAAGAAGATAAAATTCAATGCACCTGCTATAATAAATATAATACCGTCGCCAATGTACTTTAGATGTTCGGATATTATTCCCATTATACGAAATATTATTAGGAGAACAATAGCAGAAGCAAGAGGGATACATAGGATATAGAATTGCTTTGGGTTACTTTCCATTTTTCTTTCTCCTCCAAGTTTTTGTCTGCCCTCCCTTACCTTCTGGAGGAAGACTTAAGGTTTAGCCTATTCATTCAACTTCTACAGACTCCTCCATCATCTTCAGGCCATCGATTATACCGTTCATAGCTATAACAGCCCCTACAAGTGAAATACCGTCAGTTTCAGGCGCTGCAAGGATCGCTGAAATAAACATGTAAGTACTGCAACTTACCAGCAGAACCCCGTAAATGTACTGTAGCCAATCTTTTATTTTTATTTGTTGGGTGTGTTGGGTTATGTCTTTATGGTAGCATGCTCCTCCTGTTCCTATTGTGCCATACAACCATCCTATTGGCGTGTATTCAGCGACTATTGTTTGTCCGTTGCATGCGAGATCAATGAACATGCCGGTTTGTTCGTTAGGCGTTCCTATACTTAGCCATTCTATGAAGACTGGGTCATGTGTGATGATTGCATTTCCATTTTCAACTGCTTCTAGGATTCTTTCAACAGGATCTGATGCGTTAACCCCTATCTTCTTTAGTATTATTGTTTCGAGTTTTTTAAGTAGCAAACCCCTTGCAATGTTAAATACTTTCACTCTCTTGTCAAAGTCTCTGTAGTTGTTGCTGTCTTTCATATCCCAGAAATAGTCGCCGGATGTGTCGATGGTAATGAAGGGTGTGTGCATGTATGTGTATCCGCTGCCGCCTATGAACCCAAGTTGTGTGACTCCGCAGATCATGAACAATGGATAATTCTTTTGATATCCTATGCTTAGGTTTTGAGCCAGTATTGGTAGACTGTCCTGCCACATATATAATGTTTTGAAGGCTGTTAGGAATGTTCCATATGCTGCAGCTTCCCATGACGTCATGTCATTTAATTTCCATGCTTCCCAGTTCGCCCTGATTGGGTCGAGTTGTAGATTTTCAGGATCGGCGATGCACAAAGTTATTATTTCCTCGAAACCTGCGTTACCATCCGCCGCTTGCAAATTCTTGTAATGAATCTTTACATCCTTACTGAATAGATAAAATGGGCCCTTCCCTGTGGATGGTTTGCATTTGATGGTGATTTTGAAGGTTGGGTCATAATAGGATCTCCATGTTTCATGGTCGCCGCCCCATCCTTCCCTGAATCCTTCAAAGAGCCATGGATCATAAAAGCTCCATTTTCCCATGGTCTGTCCATTGACAATTAAACCTATCTGTTCACATGCTCCTGTATCATCTTCAAAATGCTCTGCTGTTTCCGCGTCTCTGAAATAGATGCTTATCCACTTCATATCTTCATGGGGGACTTGAATGTCTATCGTTGATGGGGGCGATCCTGTAGGCCCTGGAATTATCCAACCTCTTGTCTGATTTATGCTTATGATTACGTGATCAGGTTGCTGGTCAGCAGAGCCTGTCGCCACCACTGTTAAATTGTCTTGGCCGGCTGCTGAAACACCACCTATAAGGAAAAAACATAATAGTAGGGTTAAGAAGAAAATATTCTTCCTCATCCTAGTCACCCCCAAGTCATACAAAATACTATAAAATTATCACTATATAATTTTTTTGTTCATCGATGTGGAGTGAAAAGTGATAAGAGAAAATATAGATCCTCCCCCTTAGCTTATGAGGGGTCCTGTTCGTCTAATCATCGGAGGGCAGACTCCTCCTTCGCATAGATTCACATCCTTCATGATTTGGGGGCGCATTTTAGATGATAACAAAGTGGAGTTGAAGTTTCTTTAAAAAGGGATTCTGCCAGGGCTTAACAGGAAAAATAGGAAGATTTAGTTTTTTTGCTTGTTGATAATTATAAGGGTTTAAGACAATCCCTTTTCCTTTTCACCCCCAATCCTTGTTTTGTTGGATTGGCTATTGCAATTCCCCTTGACATCAACTCCAAAAAGGACCTTTAATGGTATGTCATTTGAATACCCCGAAGACTGGAATATCAGGCATTATCCTCCCGGAGAGATTGATGAAAATGAACATGTAATGATTCAGAAAGAAGGAGAGAGATTCATGGGAATGCCTATGCTAGTACTAGCCCAGAGGATGTTGAAGCTAGTCACCGGATCAGGACCTTTAGATGAGATAATCGGAGATGTGCACTGTACCACATACTATGATGATTCTACTAGGACGAAATTCTACGTTTTCCAGAAGAACGGGAGAACTTTCTTAGTAGCGTGCTATGTTTTACATACTGATGTCGCTGAGGACATCATAAAATCATTGAAAGCAAAAAAATAGGCCGGGAGATCTTTCATTTAATTTTTTTCTTGGATGTTTTTTCGATCTTAGCTTATATACATAATGTTTTTTAGCACACTAAGTAGATTAGATCGTTCGCTGTAAACGAAGTAATCAATAACCGACAGTTAAAAATCAAGCCAAGGAATGGGTTTTTATAGGCGATTATCATGGTTTGAGCCTTCACCTACATTAGTAACAAGCCCTGCAATGAAGGGTAGGATCATAGTTCACCCATGGGAAGACCGGCCTCTGAGTATAAATGAATACAAATTAATCCAAGGTTTTCTGTTGGTTGATTGGCTGGTTCCAGGTTCTGTAACTGATAAATATAGGAAGATAGGGGAGGCTGTTCCACCAACTTTATCCTATGCAATAGCTAATAAGGTTAGAGAGATATTAGGATCGGAGGAATAGTGGATGCATGACTCAACAGAGAGAGCTAAGGCTATCAAGGACGAATGGGGCACGTTCCATAGTCTATTGGGAAAGTCACAAGGTAGAAAATTTCCTTGGAGAGTGAATAGAAGCCCTTATAAAATATTAATTTCGGAAATACTTTTAAAAAGGGCAACTTCTACCGCAGCCTTAAGAGTATACACAGACTTCTTTATAGGTATCCTAATATTTTAAATTATCTAAAGCAAAATATGAGGAACTAGAAGAGTTTTTACGTCCTATTGGACTATATAGGCAACGTGCTAAACAATTAAAAGAAATATTGGAATATATGGTCTAATTTTAATGGTAAAATTCCTGATGAATACGGAGTTTTAATCAAAATTCCAGGAATGGGAGATTATATTGCTTCGGCCATTTTAAACATGGCTCATAAGATTCCAAAGGCCAGTAATAGATTCTAATGTAGAGAGAGTAATTAGTAGAACATTTAATGTTAAAGGAAAAGAATTAAAGAGAATAGCAGAAATTTTAGTGCTTCAAAAGGAGTCAGACGTTTACAATTATAGAATGATAGACCTGGGCGCGTTAATATGTCGTTATAGGTATCCAAAACGAAGAATACCCAGTGAAAGAATATAAGTCTGAACTTTGGGATAGGAGTTCGTAGGCTCAGCTTGTAAAAATTCAAATCCAAGACAAGTCCATCATTTCCTGATACTCATTATTCTCATAGAGGAGAGGGTCGAGGAAAATTGCGATGTATTATTTAAAGAAGAGTCCCTATGACACTCTTTAGTATCCCTCTGAAGATAGTCTGGATAGGATTGAAAGTTAAAGCTATTTTACATGCTAAAAGATTTCTAAACGATTTAATACGTAATATTCGCAATTCCTGTAATTTCTAATTTCTTCTTTTTCGAAACAAAGTTGGTGGAGTAAAAGAAGTCTTAATATCATTCTCAATACTTGATTGGCATAGTTTAAATGTCTTGGTTCATGGATTATTTTGTCTTCTTGACCTTTGGGGTAAAAGGCGTGAGCTATCCAGTTCCTTGTAATACGGACACATTCAAAAAATTCCCCGAAAACAGATTTAAATTCATTGGAGTTATCTGTATTTCCGATTATTTTTTGTAATTTGTCGATGGCCTTTGATCCTTCTTCATTTTCTGGGATGAAAAGATCTAAGTACTTTTCTTGGATTATTTCCAATGTTCTGTATAATGTTACTTGCGAGTCATGGAAGTTTTTACAATATCCCTCCAGGGCCGTTGCGTATATCAGGAATTCTAACTTGGAATCATCAAAGTACATTGGCCAAAAATAAAGGAAAGATATGCCTTTAAATTTTTCAAAGTCTTTTTCAACTTTTTCGAGTATTCTTTGAAATTTATCTTTTCTAAAATTCTCCACCATCCCTTTTGGTCGAATTTCTTCAAATCTCTTTTTCTTTTTATGAATGGGTTTTTTAGAAAGAGCAGAGTATACCTCCACTTCTTTGTTTTCTATCTTCCCTTCAATTTCTTGTGGGGTTAAAAATTCACAGAAAATTAGGGACAATACCCTTTCAAGTGTCCCTATGTAATCTAAACATGCCCTAAAATCTTTAGGTTCCCTTGGCTCCACTGAAACTGATAATTCAGCCCCAATAAGAGGATCACCTGTATCTCTTGCATATATCCTCAATCTTGCATCATCGACTTCACAAGTGAAGTTATAATCCTTAAGTTCAAAGAACTCGTCAGGATGATCTAATCCCATTATGAAACTATACCAAACACAAGGACAATACTGGACTTCCAAACGCTCAAATTTTTTATTTTTAAATTTACCACCTAAAACAGCCATTTTCGCTTTAAAAATTTCAATCTCTTTCTTCTTCTTGATATCGTGATCCTTTTTAATAACTTCAAAAAGGGTAATTCCCCTCCCATTCTTCTTATCCTCCCCATGAAAATATGGAGAAATAGGGGAAGAGTAATCCCAAGGTTTAATAGCCTCCATCTCTAATGTTATATCATCGTCTAAAATCAAAGTGCCATCCTTGTACTCTCCATCTACTTTCCACCTACTCTCTATTTCCTTCTTCCCTACACTTTGATCCGATCTATGACCTTCTATATGCATAAATTACACCTAGAGGCCTTATAGTCCCTATCATCCAAAGAAACAATATATTAGCTTCAATATTTAAGTTTTGTTGCAAAGGATAACCGCAGGCCTTTCTGTTTTTTCACAATGAGCTCATAACATGCCCTGGAATGAGAAGTAGCATTGTTCACAACTCTAGTCTCCCTTTCTTCCCAAAAAAGCAGGTTCGAAAAGGAATAAGTTGACTATCAACGGCCGGCTTCCTTTATATCATACACTTGTCTTATGTAACAACATGTACACGTAAACATGTTACATAAGAAAAATCCAGTTTTTAAAGTGCCTCCATACAAACTTTCTTAAGATGAGATACTATTTCTGGTTGGTGTTGCAAGAGCAACGAGGGGCCTGTCTTACCTACAAAAAGGCACAATTTGGGGATTTGCCAAAAAGCAACGACATCTTTTCCCTTGATACACACAAACCATATTGTACCCGCCCACCCATCCCCGCGGGAATTATTTTTTGATTGTTGTGTGCGATCTCCCCTTTTTAGAAAAATATTTGAACCCATCAGAAAAGTCCACCTATTTCCAATTTTACAAGATGCAACTAAATGGATGCAGATTAATTTTGGGGGGATCCCTCTTTTCTCTCGTCTTATACTTTAGCAGGAAAGGGTTCCGAAACTTTTTCTAAGATTGCTATAAAGTTTTGGTCGATTTTTTTAGTAGGCTATGTTAGTGTATACTTCACACAATTTTCGTTGATTTTCTTGTCAAGGGCTTTCACTATCTTTTTTAGCTAAGAAAAAAAGGCTTCTTAGTTTCAACAGAACTAAAATTTTTGGAGTTCTATTAATGCTAGAAAAAACTGTTTTTTGAAAGCTTAACCAGATGGAAAGCGTTCAATCTTGTTAATTTAAAAAAGAGTGATCATCAAATTTTAAAAAGAAAATGGAAAGGGATTCACCCTCTTTTTCTTTCAAACTTCTGAGTATCCAAGAGTAGAATTGGTATTAAATAATAGTGTAGATTCACAGTACTTTAATCATTAAGCGGGTCTTCAAGTATGAAAGAGCCATTAGTTGGTGTTTGGGTGTATCTTTTATGCTTCGACTAGGGCAGAGCCTTCTTAGTCCCACTTTGAACGCTGTGTAAATTTTTATTAACTTGTTTCATTATATTAGCATGGAAGATCATCTTTCAAGTTTGTGATTAATATCCGTGATCTTTCCATCATTTACAGGGGAAGGTTTAATGGATGAAAATAATGAATCTAATAACGAGAATGGGATAAGGAGGTTTCTGGAACAAATGGAATCTACGTTAGGGCAGGTATCAGAATATAAAATATCTGGAAGAATTATAGATTTTATAAAAGCAAAGTTTGGGTGTAACCCTCCAAGGGTCTTGCTCTGGGAGCGAATGGCTTTTGATTTTGCTGAAAATCACCTCGATGATGAGTCGGGATGGGGCACCTATTTCGGGCCAAAATTTGTCCTATCAGCTGAAGACGGGAGGACAGTTGAACATCCAAGTATACAAGAAATAACTCCAGATATTATTTCTTATTGGGAAAAGAGAGCTAAAGAATCTAATCATCCCGTTTTTAAAGCAAGATATTCAAATTTGGTCTGGGATTTTTCGAGGAAAATAAAAGGAGAAAAACCTCCTTATTTAATTGCGCAAATTTTTATAGATAGCGTTATAGAAATTGCAGAAAAAGGTTTACACAAACACACAAAAGATACAATAATAAAATTAAAACGCGCATTATCTCTTGCCTTGAGTATTAATGATAAAGAGCGGATAGATAAACTAGTAGATGCAATTATTACTTATGAAGAAAAGATAGCAGAGGATGACAAGCCAGCTTTATGTTTTTCTTATGAATTTCTTGTGAAAAATAAAAAGGTGCAAATAAGTGAAAATAAAGAACAAAGGATTATTAAAAGTTTAGAAGAAAGATTTGAAAGATTATTAAAAGGGAATGATTATAATACGGCTAAATCCGTCGCATTTTTATTGATGGATTACTATAAGAGCGAAAGGTACCAAATAAGAAACATATTATCTAAACTCGAGGTTATGATTCAAAAACAGGCAGATCAAGTCTCGCCATTTGTCATAAGTATTTGGCTAAAAGAATTATATTCTCTTTGTTTACAATATGGCTTAAAGGATAAAGCAAATAAAATTTTAATTAAAATTAGAGAAGTGGGAAAAAAGAGGAAGTCAGGATTGAAGGTGGAGACGCGTGTAAAAATCTCTAATGAAGAAATTAAGAAATTTATTAATACTTTAATTGAAGGTGATTTAAAAACAGCTTTGACAAGAGTTGCTGTATATTACATTCCAAGGAAAGAGAAAGTCATGCAACAATTAAAAGACCTTTATAAAAAATCTCCTGTTCTTTCCTCTGCTACTCAAAAAATTTTGGATAGAGAAGGACGTATAATAGCTGAGGTAGGTTCACTAGAAGAAGATAAGGAAGGGCGCATAGTTTTTCAAATTTCACAAAATATGAGGATGATGTCTCCTTTTTTACGAGAAACTTTAGAGGTTTTAATAAAGAAATTTAATTTAGACACTAAAAGTATTGTAAATTATTTTTATGAATCGCCTATATTTGATGAAAAGAGAAAAGATTTCTTTGTTCGAGGCATAAAAGCTTATTTGCGTAATGATTACCTTGTCGCTTTACATATCTTAGTTCCACAAATTGAAGCATTAATCAGAAATTTAGCAGAAGAGAGTGGATTACCGGTTTTAAAGCCCTCTCGTTCTGGTGGTTTCCATTACAAAACACTTGATAACTTATTAAGGGATGATGAAATTATCAATGCTTTAGGAGAAGATATATGCCTCTATTTCAGAACATTATTTACTGATCAAAGAGGATGGAATCTTCGGAATAATATATGTCATGGTATAAGCCAAATACAGGATTTCGATCAAGCTGCCGCTGATAGAGTTTTTCATGCTTTACTATGTTTATCTAGTAAAAGAAAGGAGAAAAAGGAATGATTTTAGCATTACACATAACAGTGAGCATGCGGTTCGCTTAAGCACCCAAAAAACCCTTACAGACTCCGCATATTCGCGAAACGTAAGCGAAGTATCTTCAAACGGTGATAATGATCTTTTTATATGATTTCCATAGAGCCAAAAAATTGAAGTCCTAAATTATTGTGGTATTTAGCTATTTTTTTGGTATAGAAGCTCATTGATAGAAAATAATTAAAGTCCCCCTTTTTGTATTTTTTAATTTCATTGAAGTATTATAAAATTCTACAATTTTTTAAACAATGTAATAACGAAAAGTATAACTATAATATTATGTCATTATTAATTTCGATGGGTCCTGATATTCCATCCAAAAAAATTTAAATAAATTGAATGTAAAGGAGGTGAAAACTTGAAGAAATATTTCTTAATTACGTTGCTGACACTGTTTCTAATGATTTCAGGAGTTCACGGTGAAAAAACCATAAATTCAACCAATAACAGTACAGATGATGAAGTTCATTTCCTAATAATATCATGGGATGTAAGTGCTGGACAATACCAAATACCTGCAGAAAGAGTATCCAGAGAGTATCCTAATGTGAAATTCCAGATCAGGAGTGTTTCACAAGCAAACCAGAACCTCACTGAAATACCAAAACTCGTAGAATGGAGCCACATAATCTACTTAAATAATCTTCAATCGGGAGCATTATCAGACACCATCCTAAATTTGAACGCCACAGGAAAACTCCAAGGAAAAACGGTGATAGCAGAACCATGTCCATACTATTGCTTCCCGATTGTGCGCCTCACAAACATAAATGGCACAAAGTTCGTGGATAGGAACGGAACACCACTCACAGATCAACAAATACAACAAATCTACACAGCAATAAGTTATTCAAGCACGCCAGTACAAGTTATCACAGGCCTTCAAAGAACATACCCTAGTTTATACTCCCTCCTTGAAGTGCGTAAATACTGGGTTACAGAAACAGCGTCCATCGAAAATCGTGAACAAATGCTCCGCTACATACTAGCAACAGCCTACCCAGAAAAAGGATTCACATACAATAAACCAGTACCAGTACCGCAATACGGACTTTATAGAAATGGCAAACTCTACACCAACTTCACAGAATACAGCAACCTATATCTTAAACCCGAAAGGCCAGGGGTTGGTATAGTAGCATGGATGTCAACCACATGGGAAAAAGGAGACACAGAATTATTCGATAAACTCGTAGAAGAGCTAGAAAAGCAGAGACTCAACGTCATGGTACTCTTCGCCCAGGGAAACCCTGTAAGTGGCGTGAACACACTCCGAGGCGTGAACGAATATTTCATTGATACTGAAACAGGGAAAAGTCGCGTTGACGCGACAATAAACTTCACATGGCTTCTTGGAGGTGAAACCTCACGATCAACCATCGACAAACTCCTTGAAACATATAACATACTAGTATTCCAGCCTATAACATCATCCCAAGACAAGGACACATGGGAAATCTCGGAAGGTGGCGACTGGTTCACAGCCAATGGCATGGCTCTCAAGGAAACCCAAGGACAAATAGTGCCAATAACAGTGGCCACAACAGAAATTTTAATTTGTCCAGAGACCGGCCTCCTTTTAACCCTAACCAAGCCCATAGAAGAAAGAGTAGCTAGACTCGCAGAAATTGTAAACAACTGGGTAAAACTCAGATACCTTCCAAACTCTCAAAAAAAGGTTGCATTAATCTACTATAATTATCCCCCAGGGAAACAGAATATTGCAAGTGCGGATTCGCTCAACGGGCCAGAATCTATACTAACAATACTCAATTTGCTAAAAGAAAATGGATACAACATAACAGGCATACCAGGAAACATTGATGAACTTATTGACCTCCTTATAAAAAGGGGTATAAACGTTGCAACGTGGGCTCCCGGAGAACTTGAAAAATTCGCAGAAAATGCAATACTTTATCCAGTTGACAAGTTCATGGACTGGTACAAGAAATTGCCGGAAATCGCTAGGAAAGAAATGGAAGAAGGACCATTTGGTTACATAGAATGCTTAGCAAAAAAGATATTCACAACAAGGAACAGGACGCCAGAGTTCCTCGACACCGCAAATAACCTGATCAACAATTGGTACAAGAAAATGACTTCAACCATCGATGAAATGAAAGCAACACTAAACAACGATCAGTATTCAAATGCGACGCTGCTCCTAGAAAAGGCATACGATGTACTTAAAGACATATTACAGGGGAATGACAGATTAAGTGAACTACAAAGTATCAAAGATTCGTTCATAGCACTAAAGATACCCGGCCTTTCAGGGTGGGGTCAACCACCAGGAAATATCATGACAATAGAAAAGAATGGGACAAAATATTTCATAATACCAGGGATAATGCTAGGTAACGTTTTCCTGGCCCCGCAACCCCAGAGAGGCTACACAGACCCTGGCATGTTATACCATAGTACAGTAGTTCCGCCACCATATCAGTATCTTGCATTCTATGCATACTTACAAGAAGAATTCAAAGCAGATGCTGTAATACACCTCGGGAGACACGGAACATATGAATGGTTACCTAGAAAAGACGTGGCACTTTCCAATGCAGATTATCCAGACATCTGCATAGGGGCCATGCCATCAATCTACATTTACACAATGGATGGTGTTGGCGAAGTACTGCATGCCAAAAGAAGGGGGTTAGCAGTTATCATCAGTCATCTTACACAACCATTCGCGCTCACAGCGTTAAACGATGACCTCATAGCACTTAAAACATTAACGGAAAGGTATATGACAAGTACGGAGGAGGCGCAGAGGCAACAGCTTTTTGAAATGATAAAAGAGTCCGCTTTGAAACTTCAATTAAACGCTTTCATAAACTTGAACGCTTCAGCCGCGGAAGTGATCGATGAAATCCATGACTACATCATAGAACTTGAAAGTACCACCACGCCTTTAGGTTTACACACCTTTGGAAAAGATTGGACACTGGAACAGGTCACAGCCCTTGCCACGACAATGGCAGAGAAGATAAACTGCATAGGTATAGGGCAAAACCAGTTCATCAGCCCAGCCAAGGCCATCGAAACACTTCCACTAAACCTGGGAGAAATCATAGAAAAATTCTACACAGGAACAGAATTAAACAGGATAATAGAAGAACTGCAAAATACAATCAAGGGAAACCTTACAGACACCGAAATCCAAGCACTACAAAAAATATACGAATACGTCCACAACATAAAAATAAGCCCAGAAAGAGAACGTGAAATGCTCATAAAAGCATTAAACGGCGGATACATCCCACCAAGTCAAGGTAACGATCCTGTGAGGACGCCGAACGCCTTACCAACAAGCGGAAACCTCTATGGTCTAGACCCGCAAAAAATCCCATACTGGGACGCATATCTCAATGGCAAAAAAATGGCTGAAGAAGCACTAAAGGCATATGAAACAACACCAGAACAACTTGGAGTAATACTATGGGCTACAGAAACGCAAAGAGACAGCGGAGGAACCATCGGATTCATACTCTACCTACTCGGACTCGAACCAATCTATCAACAACAAACACAACACAGCGGAAACGTCATAGGCATTAAAGCCATACCACTAGAGGAACTTGGAAGACCACGAACAGACGTGATCGTAACCATATCAGGGATATTCAGGGAAACATTTCCACAATGCGTCCAACTCCTCGACAGAGCATCCAGAGTAGCCCTTGCAACATCCTATAATATTTTACTTGCCAAAATATCCAATGAACCAATGGCCCAGAAATTGAAAACAGCACTAGACGCAACAATGGAAACAATAGAAAAGGCAAAGTTATTCATCCCTGGAAATGATCCGCTAGAAATGAATTACATTGCCCAACACTGGCTAGAAGACGTTAAAAGGCTATTAGAAGCGGGAGTGCCAGCAAAGGAAGCAGGTAAGATGGCTATAACAAGAATATTCGGGCCACCAATAGGAGAATGGGGAGCCAAGGGCGTGCGTGAAGGGCCACAACTGGCATGGACATGGAACGATCGTCTCGAACTCGCAGACTCCTACATACACGACATGCAATACGCCTACAGAGAAGACGACCAGGGAACCCCATTAGGAGAAGTATTCCAGATGAGACTCGCCGACGTCCAAGGAGTCTATCATTCAAGATCAACAAATGTAAGAGGAATACTCGATTTAGACCACAATTATGAATTCCTGGGAGGCTTCAGTATCGCAGTAGAGAAAGTAAGTGGTAAAACGCCACGACTATTCATACTGAACCAGATAGACACTTCTAAACCGGCAGTGGAGACATTGGCCAAATTCATAAACCGTGACCTCCAAACAAAGCTGTTTAATCCTCAATGGATCAAAGAAATGATGGTCCAAGGACCGGCAGGAGCTTCATACATTTCCAGCCAATTCATAAGCAATATGGCAGGCTGGAACGTGCTAAGAACAGACGCCATTACCAATGAAATGTGGAACACCGTAGTTGACGTCTACCTAAGAGACAAATACAACATTGGAGTGACAAACTGGCTCTCAACAGGCACCAACGCCTATTCAATGATAGAAATTACAGGTAAACTCCTTACAATGGCCCACAAGGGATTCTGGAAAACTGACACTGGAACATTAAGTTTCGTTGCAAACACATGGGCCTCACTAATTTCAAAATACGGCGTCTCATGCTGCGACTGCAGCTGTGGCAACATCGCCATGATGCAGTGGACAATGCAATACATAAATCCAGACCTTGTAAGCGCAGTTAAAACAAGACTCTACGGGGCTACAATGAATGCTGCGTTCGCATCAACAGGGACTCCAGGAGCGCCTGGAAGTCCAGGACAGCCAGGAATTCCTACCCCAGGGACTTCAGGATCTTCTACTGGACATGCAGGGCCAACGCCGGGTTATACTGGCAGTCCTGGGATTGGAAGTCAAGCTGGTAGTCCAGGAGTGGAAGGGGTGGTTGCAGCTGGAGGGGCCGCGGCTGCTGGTGCAGGGCAAGGTCCCGGAGCGTCTGCTAGAGTTTATGAGGTGAGTAAAGCTGGTGGAGTGTCAGGGACAAGCTCTGGATTGCCAGTATACGCAGTTGCTGGGATCATAATCCTAGTATCATTGGTAGGAGCAGGATACTTCCTAGCAGGGCGCAAAAGCATTTAAAGGCAGTTTTTTCTTTTTATTTTTTACTGCTTAGTCTTTTATGTGGTTTCTAAGGGGAAGATGTTTTGGGCCGTGGTATATCTTTTTTTTTTTGAATGGTGGAGGGAGTGAAAAAATATTTTAATTTGGCTTTGTAGAAATCATGTTTTACCTATTTCGATGAGGCTTTTATGTGCATGTATATATAGATGTTTTTGAGCTTGTGTTTCCACTGTATTTCTGCCGGTTGCTTTTGGAATAATTTTTATCGTCCATTATCCGTTTTATTACTGATGCGGCTGTTTCTACGGTTGTATAATGGTTTCCTCATTCTTGCATTGTGATTCACGGAGATTATTAGATCACTACTGGATTACAGAGTATGAAAGTGCATATGATTTTGACATTATGCAGATATCAGGACAAGTATCCCGAGAATAGTTTTTCTAAGTATCATTTTACATTGGTGAACTCGTTTTCTATAGAGTCATTTTGTAATGGAGTCAATATTTTGCAGTTGGAATTTTAAGATATGATCTCACTTTTTGTTCTAATTCATGTAAAAATTCAATGAAATCATTTTTAATTTTTTTATGTGTAACATATGCGTGTATTCAGTCATGTAAGATATTCTTCTTATCCAGTATTATATCTATAAAATTGTCTTCACCCCATCCATAAATAACTTTCTTTTTTCTAAAAAGGGAGATCACACAAGATAATCAAAATTCCCATGCCCAGAGGCGCGAACAATCCAATTAGGACAGGCACAATAGTGTTTGTAATGAACTGTAAGAAAACTTGGACCACGGAAGTTACACTTATGCTTTGTAACCTCTAATTAGCTCTCTATAGACTTATAGTTTCTCTAATTAATTCTCCCCATTTATCTGTGATTCCAATTTTATGGTGTAGGATATGAAGAGCGTATTATTTAAGTTATTCTTCTATTTTTATTTTTGAGGAATTCGCGGATGGCATGCCTTATTTCTTGTGATATGGTTCTTTCATCTTTTATTGCTTGCTTCTTCAAGGCCCTATATAAATTCTCATCTATCCTCAAAGTTATTGTTCTTTCCATTCTCATCATAAAACACACCCTCCATTTACCTTAACTATATCACCCAGACAATCCCAAAACACCACTAAACCTGTCTTACACAATACATACATCACCCCAACATAGCATTACCCCAGTATGATAAAAAAAATACCGATATATACCCCACACATTATTTATATAAACTTTTTGTCCGTTATAGAGAAGTTAAACGGGAGTTACTGTCACAGGCTGATTCAAGAAAAAGAAGGACAATGCGATCAAGTTTTCAAGAGTCAACCATTCCCCCATGAAAGGCTACGAGACACCAAAAAAATAAAACCATCTTGGAGGCTGCAGGCTGCCCCTTTTTTAATCCAAATTATTATTCATCTACTCTCGAAGTCTAATATAAGAGCTCGGCAACCCCCACACCTAGGTGAAATGAAAAAGTATAGACCATCCAATTTTCTTCGCTTGTTCTCCTCTAAACGCTTCTAAGAATCTTTTTTTTTATGAGTCTTTGAACTAGGGCGAAAAAGTTAAATATGATAAATTACTATCTTATAGTCGCTGATACTCCATTTACGAGCAAAAATGCTACTAAAACTAGTAGTAGAAATGACCTCAACATTTTTATCATCTCCTACACTTTTTTTGGGGGATGTATTGGGAGCTTAAAAGTAAAAACAACTAATGATAAGTGCAATAGATCCTGCTAATGGTGCTTTTAAAGTTCCCAGTAAACAAGACCATGCTCTTTGCCCTACCGTGCGAGGGGATAGCCGGGCCTTTACCAAGTATTTTGCAGAAGATTCCGCTCAGACTCACCCAATAGAAGTTGAATAAAATGCGTCCCTGTCCCTGGAAGAACAATCCCTTGAGGCGGCTGTCAGCAAAAATAGTAAAAGAGAACTTTGAGGTTTACGAGCCATTCTCTCACCTTGGCATAGACCTCCTCATTCCCGGGCCTTGTCTATTGTGCCCCTACCTATTCGAGGGCGGGTGCACCTACCCATATTCACCTACCCTACCCGCAGGGCAAACCCCAAAGCTTGCAAGTTGGGTAGTGGGAACAGGAAAAACTTTACGAAAGACAGCCTCAACCACTCTAAGCCGGCTGCAAGCCCAGCTGAAAGAAACCGTCCCAACCCTTCTAATCATGATTCTCGCCAGCCCAAATGAAATGACACTCCAAGACTTAAATGAAACATTAAAGAAAATTTCAAGCAGTTTCCCGAAAGAAACATGCTATATATGGCATTTCAAGCCAGGAGAGAATCCAGAACCATTCATATTCCTCTGCGCCTGGACAACAGACTTAGCCAACCCAACCTCCCGGGAAAACCCAGCAATACGCCACTAAATACCAGATTTATGGTAGAATTGACCCAGAAGAAATGATAAAAGTAACAAATCAAATGAGAATATTCTTCAAGAACCTATGAAATCTTTAGAGATCATGTCACTAATATAATGAACCACAGCCTCGAATTTAGGAATATCGCATCAAAAAACCCATAAGGTTTGAAGACAGTTGCAGACTTATTAATGAGAATAGAACATTCAGAAGCCCAACATTTCAAAATAGTAGTAAAAGTTGCGAATCCTGGGGGATTGTTGAAAACGAAGAAAGAATACTCAACAGCACAATACAATAGGGTTTTTAGCTGGCTACAATCCATAAAGTAATATATAACTGCAAATAATCAGCATACTCCAATAATTATGGCTGACTCTATAAAAGCTCCAATTCACATTTTCGGGTGAGAAATCAAAAAGTCCCATATTTTCGCACATGGGCCCAGGCCCTCCCATACTCTCTGGGGCCTTTTCCATCATATATGGACATGTCAGTGCGATTAAATAGTTTCCTATCCTTGCCCACGGGACAAACTTTGATACAGATGCCACAGGGCGATTTATGTTTACTCCAAAGTTTAGCGCTTCTCATAGCACAGAGTTTTTTATCTATAGGTGGTGGGAACTTTCCTTCTGTTTGTATGGCCCCTACTGGACAGCTCTTCGCACACCTAAGGCACCTTGTACATAAATCCTCGACTCTTAGAGGATTTGGTTCTATTGAAGCACAGGTGAATATGGAAGTGAATCTTATCCTTGGCCCATATTCTCGGGTTAGAATGAGATTGTTCTGCCCGAAGGAGCCTAAACCAGCGAGATAAGCTGCATGTTTATGGGAGAAAAAGGCAAAAGGTTTTTCAAGTAACACATCTATACCGGCATAACCATCCCTAGGCAGATAAATGGAAGGATAACCTTTATCATTCAAAAAAACTGAAAGTTCATAGGCCCTCAGATCTAACAAGGAATTCACAGTCTTATATAATTCATGATAGTAGATAGATGGTGCTGTTTCCAATATGGGTAATTGGATGGGGAATCCTATCACAATAACAGTAGTGACTTCAGGGTATATCGATCTGGGATGGAACTCTTCAGGTATCCACTTAGAAAATTTGTGCGGAAGCTCCCTTGGAGGATTTTCCCACCTATCAGCTGGCGCGAAACCCACAAGGCTGATCCCAAACTCCTCACATTTTCTCAAAAATTCTCTCTTCAAAAGCTGAGAATCCATATAGGAACTTTATAACAGCCCTCCCATATAATTCCTTCTATCTGACTGGGGGTGATCTACCCCCCATGGAGATTTTTTTCAGCCCATTATATTTATCTTGTAGATTAAAAAAAGAAGATATTGGGGGTTTGATAAATTTGAACTCGGGAAAACTTGGAAGAATATTTATAATATTAATGGTAGCGCTAATAGCCTATGGATCAGCATCAGCGGTAGTATTATTCGCCGAAATTCCCAAAATAGAAGCGCCACAAATCATAAAGGAAGAAAAAATGAACATCATAAAAGACCCTACATTCCAGCCAGTATGGTTGCAAAAACGTGCAATCCCCGTAGACAATACAACAGCAATACAAAATGAGACCAACCAAACCAACAGATCAAGAGATTAATGGATTTCTATCTTTAGCTTGCACAGGATGGATACTATCTCGAGTTTTAGGGGGGGCCAATGGCGATGGTGTCAACAGTTTTCATAAACCCATTTTCACAAGAGGCAAAAGAGCTTGTAAAAGCTAGCGGAGATCTTGACAGGATCATGGAGGAGGATGCAAGGCTCCTTAATATCATAGAGTATACGAGGGGCCAGAGGCTTGATGATGATTCCAGGATACCTGGAAGCCTTTGGGAATTCGCGATTAAGAGGATTGAATGGTACTTGGAGAAAAAGGGCTATCAAAGGTATCAGCCAGGATATTACAGATTCCTCTTCAACCCACAGATAGCAGAATTTGATGTTATAACATTCTATGTGCTCGCACAAGCCATAGGGGCGAAATTCAACCCAAATTCCAGGGAAAGTCGCATATTCATGGAATCAGAGGCTGAAATAGTGAAGGAGAGGCTTTTAAGGATTGAAAGCCGAGAAAGGGAGCGTGTAATATCCAAGATCCTAAGGGAAATGTTAGATAGTGAAACACCGCACTGGACCCAACTGGAAAAACTCCTAGAAAACAGGAGGATAAAACTAACCGAGCTAATCCTCAAAGATGGTGAAGTCATCCTAGACAAATCAGCCACTGGAAGAACCCAACAAGTAATCAACGCCATAAGAGAAAAAATCATACCAGCACTTATAGTGCAAGAAACCCAAGAATACCTCTACAAGGTCCATGAAATGGCTGCGAAAATCGAACCACACCCCATACTAACAAGATTGGCTGAAAAAATCAGGGAGAGGATAAGCAGAGAGTTTTTCATCCCCAAGAAGACAGGGGCAAGGACAATAAAAGCCTCCAAACTAGATTTTGACGCATTCCCACCATGCATAAAAAATACCATAAAAGGCGTCCGTGCCGGTAACAGAAACGATGCCATAGTATTACTACTAACTGGGTTCCTATCCTATGCAAGATTATACCCTTCGGTCTTCAAAGACAGGAAACCGCATAAAGTCTCAGACTTCGACCCAACCCTCAACATAACCCTAAATGAGATATTACCAATGATATATGAAGCCGCTGACAACTGTGAACCACCATTATTCCAAGATGACCCCCAAGAAAAACTTAACATCACAGCAAAACTCGGATTCGGATTACATGAAACACCAAGCCTAGAAAATGAGGGGGAAACCAAATGGTACACTCCAATGAGCTGCGAAAAAATAAAAATACACTTACCCGTAGTATGCAAGCCCGACAGCCTATGCGAAAAAATCCAAAACCCCCTCACCTACTACAACAGGAAAAGATGGCAAAAAAAAAGAAAAAATGAGGGGGGTGATAAGGATATTCCAAGAGGCAACACCAGAAGATAGAAAAAAATATTATACGAGGGAATGGAAACCAGAAAAGATACCAGCTTTTATAAGGGAGAATATCCACCTTAGAGAATTTGGATTTGACCATACGGGCCAGGGCCCCAATGACAGGTACCGGTTCTTCCGTGATGAAAAACTCCTCAAAAAATTCTTGAGGTATAGGGCCCCATATGCTGCCTACTCTTCCGTAGCTTTATATGATAAGCCATGGAAACGTGAAGGTTGGATATCATCAGAACTAGTATTTGATGTTGACGCTAAGGACATCCCAGTAAGGCCATGCGGTTGTGATAATGTGTGTGAAGAATGTCTTGATCAGGCGAAAGAGATAGTGGCCATGATCATAGACACCCTTAGGGATGATCTTGGCCTACAGGAAATCCACGTCGTATACTCTGGTAGGGGTTATCATATACGTGTATTAGATCCCACCATACTTAGGTTAGATTCTGAGGTTCGAGGCCAGATACTGAGATATGTTATGGGCGGGGACGTCCCAAGGCTTTTATACACGGGCTTAGATGGTAGGATGCGTAGTCTGGACCATTTCATGGCCCCGTTGGGTTATCCTAGGGTTTTCACGGAGAGGAGCCGTTATATTATCTTGCATTTGAGTGGGGATGAAAAGATTGAGGATATAACGCGTCAGACAATGAATAAGATCATGGAGTATAGGGATCTTATAGAATCTGATAAGTGGGGTGAATTTAAGGGTGTTATAGGACCTAGGGTATATGATAGGTTGATTGGGTCTGTTGCGAAATTGAATCTGCAACTTGTGGATGCTAAGGTAACTGTGGATCTTAAGAGGATATTGAGGCTTCCCAGTTCATTGCACTCTAAGGTTAGTATGATCTGTACTTATGTAAAGGATCTTGAAAGTTTCGACCCTTTGGAGGATGCTGTGCCTGATTTTGTGAAGGAGGGATCCTAGGATCTCCACAGGTGCTTTCCAGGGTTTAGGAAAGCGTCCAAGAATTCTAGGGCCTCTTGTGATTGTTCACCCTCAAGGTATTTATTTATGTCAATGATCTTGTAACCTTTCTTGAGCTCCTTTTTTATGTGTTTCCCAACGCCTAGGTATTCTATTTCAGTGAGGAGGCTTTTAAGGCATGTTTCTGGTCTGGTTGTTTTTCTTTTTCTTTCTACGAAGAGGCGGTCGCCTTCTATCCAAATCTTGTCACCATACTTTTTATGGAATCTCCTTGTGTGCTTCTTTGACCAGACCCTAGGCCCCATATGTTTTCTATAGGCTGGTAGTTTCCATGTTTCGAATTCGAATATTATTAGGCTGTTTTTTTTCTCATCGGTCCAATAGGAGCTCCTGTTCACCTTGAATCCTTCTTTTGAAAGGTGTGATACTAAAGTGTCCATGGTCTTTTTCAGTTGGGGGTATAGTGTGTCTGCTGGCACATTAGGAGGGTTGAATTCTAGGATGATGCATTTGCTTTCCCGTTGTTTGAATTTGGCGTGGATCTTCTCTTTATCATGTGAGTATTTTATTTCTTGGAAGTAGTCTTCTTTTGGGTTTTCTAGGAAGTTGCGCGCCACTATTATGAACTCTGAAAGTTTTTGTTGTGTGAGTGCTGCTGCAACGTTCCTGTTCTTGTCTGTGGGGTCTATAACAATTAGGGGGTTTTTGAAGTATTTTCCGGTGCCGTGGCCTTCGATGTCTATTATTTGGCCTTTTCTCCATTTCAGTGCGGCGGCTTCCAAAACTCCTTTGAAGTTTTCATATGCTATTATGAGTAGTTCGCAGAGGTAGCCTGCGAATCCACCTACTTTGAATTCTGACCCGTATGCTCCTATGGCCTTCATGAACTTTTTAAGTAATAATACTTCTTTTATTTGTTCTTTTTTTAGGTTTTTTTTGATGTATCTTGTGTGGAGTATTGTCCTGTCTACTGCTGATTTGAGTTGTGATGCGTCTGTTATATCGTAGCATGGTACAATGTCGACTTCGTATCCTTTTATGTGGCCGGTAACATATGGGTGTGCGGCGTATTTTTCTTCGGCTTGGCCTTTCATGGTTTTTATGCATTCGTGGCCGAGTTGTAGGCCATATTTTTTGAGTTTTTCCTTTGGTGTTTTAAGGGGGAATTTTATGAATATGTCTATGTCTGCTTCTCCCTTGAGCCAGGTGCCCTTGGCAACTGATCCTACGAGCTCGGCTTTAGCTTTTATATTCTTTTTTTCTGCTATGTCGTTTATGGTTTTGATTAGTTTGTTGGTGAATCTTTTAACGGCTTTTTTTTCTTGTCTTGTTGGTGTTATCTTTGAGAGTATTTTCTTGTAGTCCATTCTTATCATAGTTTGAATGTTTTGATGGTGGTGTATACGGGTCCTTCTGGTCTGAGTTCGCTCTTTTTGAGTTTTAGTTCTTTTATTTGCATTTCTCCTATTTGGATGTTTTCGAGTTCTTCTATCTTTTTCAGTAGCTTGTCTTTGTTTTTACCCCCTTTGACTCTGGCTATGGTGAGGTGTGGTATGTAACTTTTCTCTTTTTTGAATCCTAACTTTGAGAATTGTTCGTCGAATGCTTTTTGGATTTCTGAGAATTTTTTGGGGTTTTTTGCTCCTAGCCATATCACTCTCATATAATTTTTATTTGGGAAGACCCCTATGCCTTCTATTTTTAGCTTAAATGGTTTGTATGATCCTATCTTTTCCTTGATTATCCTTGAAAGTTCTTTTATCATGTTATTGTTTATTTGGCCGAAGAATTTTAGGGTGAAGTGTAGGTTTTCTGGTTCTACGAACTTTAATTGGGCGTTAGCCTCATCTAGGATTTTTTGGACTTCTATTATCTTGTCTTTGAGGGGGTTGTCCACGTCAATTGCAAGGAAGCTTCTTATTTTCTCCATACTCTTAGACCTCATAGTATGTTTTTTATTCTTTCCAGGCTTTCTTTGGGTGTTTCGATAGTGTTAAGTAAGTAGACTTCTATTTTATGGAATATTTCCTTGAAAAATTTTAGTCTGAGTTTATATTTTCTCTCATCTTTTATAAGTTGGTGGGGGTTGCAGAAGTCATTCTTTTTCATATGATTGAGGGCTTCTTTGCTTGTAAGCTTTTTAAATGGCTCATCATCAAGGTCTCTCTCAAGGAGTACTATTGCCTTGAGATTGGATGTTTCCCTGATCCTACCATTGAATAATCTGTTAACATCAGCTATCCCTCTCTTCTTCTTGTCTAGGTTCACCTCGGCTATGAGATCCTTGTATTCGTCCCAGGAATCTGCTATATCATCGCGTATATAGGAGTTTTTCTCTGATGAGTATACTATTACACCATTCACGAATATGCGCGTGAAAAACCAGTCATCAGAAACATAATTGTATCTAGGATTTAAGAGGAGACCATATGTGAGTGTTGTTTTCCCAGTCCCTGGGGGGCCTATGATCGCCAGAGCTTGTCCGTGGCAGTCAACAGCCGAGCCATGGACTGAGTATCTTCTATGCTCTGAATGGTAGTCCTCGAAGAAGTCTGCGATCGTGGCGAGTGCTATGCTCTTAACCCAACCATAATAGTCGCAGTTGAGGATTATGCTAGTCTTGGAGAGAGGCTCATAGAATACTCTAAGGGGTCCCCCATCTTCCACAGTGAATACTTTAGCATGGGGTCTTATATCCTCGTTCATGAACTTGAAATTGTCCTCCCACTCCTCCTTGAAATTTTTATTATCTGTTAAAAGTTTGACACAAGCACCATGAATGTTAGCCTTTCTTTCAAAGTATACCTTGTCTGCGAGCTCATCAAGCTTATCGTCCTTTTCTTGGGGGCTTATGATCTCCACCTTATACGTAGATTATCCCACCTATTTTTCGATTATGGCCTCTTTTATGGCCATTCCAAAGTGTCTTGCAGCTTCCTCAACATGTACTAGTACCTTATCACCTTCTTTTAACTCTGAAACCGACACTGGCTTGCCTTTCTCATTGACTAGGCGTATTGTCTCGGCGTTCTGTAATAGTGTTCTTAGTTTCATGCCCTCATATTCTGCCTCGACAAGGAGCAGGGGCCTTTTTTCGATTTTAACCCTGCCAACTATAGCTGGTCTTGTTTTACCATCCTTGTCAACAACTAGAACCTCATCTCCTGCTTCAAGTTCTGAAAGGTATTTGGTTTTATGATCTGGTGTCATCACATATGCATGTACTGGGCCTGCGTTAACCCTGAATGGTCTTGATTCCACGTATTCGCTTTCTAGGGATTCGCTATGGACTAAGAATAATCCTTGGGAGTATGAGCCTATGAGCATTCCCTCGCCAATGTTCATTATCGAACAAGTGTCTACGCAGACCCTGTCACCTGATCCTACTGGTTCTATCCTTGTTATAGTGGCTGGTTTGAGTTCATAGTAGCCCATCTTTATATCTTCGATGAGTTTCGCGATCTTTTTTATCTGTGATGGATCTTCCGGTTCTATGAGAACACCATCAGTTCCATGTTCCAAGGTCTCCAGGGCTGTTTTAGCTTCTTTTTCATCTGCTACTGCTGCTACTAGTTTAACATCCTCCTCTTGGAGGTCTGCTATTATGTTCTCAAGTGGTATTATCTTCCAGTCTTTTCCTACTAGGATGAGGTAGTCCACAGTCTTGCCAAGGAGTCTTGCAAGCTCCTCATACCGTTTACCCTTTATCTCCACATAAGCTGCTATGGGTTTTCCCTGCCTTTTAAGGCTCTTCGCGGCCATGAGATCCTTTGAGTCTTCTAGGTTGCTGGGTAGTGGGAATGTGCCGTCTCCTTCACCATTAACCCCTACCAGTATGATGTCGGCGTCTTCGTCATCGGCTATGACTTTTATGTTCCCGAGTTTGTGTATCGTTTCAACGTCTTCCCGGTCTAATACGTGGTCTATACCCGATTCGAGAGCGGTGGTTATAAGGGTTTTTTTCTCTTCCCATTCAATTTCCGGTGTTTTTATCCAAGCAAATTTCATCTTTCAAGCCCCTGCTTGAGACTTTTATCCGCAGGGGCTTCTCACCTCCGAAAAACTTTAAAGTATCATGTAGATGCCCTCGCCCTTGAAGGCACTCTTCTATCCAGAGCAGGATGGTTGAAGATAGTGTGAAGCTTTAAAAGAAACTCTATTTGGGGTTTCTAACCCTCTATTTGTAATAGTCTGCTATTCCCCCCCACTGTGGGGGGTGGATCCTGGGTTTAGGGCTAACTGCAAGCTCCACACACCCCCCCCAAAAAATTGGGGCAGCTAACACTCCCCCTATAGCATTTTGAGTGCTTCATCAACTTCTATTTCATCGTGTACTATGGCTGCTATGGCTTTTGTCATGTTCTCTGGGGATTCTGCCTGGAATATGTTCCTTCCAATGGCTACTCCAGCCCCGCCAGCTTCCACGGAATCTTTAACCATCTGTAGTAATTCTTCTTCTGTTTCGACTTTAGGTCCTCCTGCTATGACCACTGGGACTGGGCATCCTTCAACAACTTCCTTGAAAGTGTCGGGGTCTCCTGTGTAATTAGTTTTTATGATATCTGCTCCGAGTTCTGCCCCGGCTCTTGCCGCGAGTTTAACGACTTCTGGGTCGTGTTCGTCTTCGATTTTTTCACCCCGTGGGTACATCATTGCTATGAGGGGCATGCCCCACTCATCACAAGTTTCCGCTACTGTTCCAAGTTTTAATAACATTTCAGGCTCTCTTTCGGATCCTACGTTGACGTGCACTGATACTGCATCTGCTCCGAGTTTCAGAGCCTTTTCTACAGAGGTTACGAGGACTTTATGGTTTGGGTCTGGTCCTAGGCTTGTGCTGGCTGAAAGGTGGACTATCAAGCCTATGTCTCTCCCGTATCCTCTATGTCCTGTTACAACTATCCCTTTATGTATTAGGACTGCGTTGGCTCCGCCTGTGGCTACCTGGTCTATTGTCTTGGTCATGTCCAGTAAGCCGGGGACTGGGCCTATTGAAACTCCATGGTCCATTGGTACTATGACCGTTCTGCCTGTTTCACGGTTTATTATTCTCTCCATTCTAATTATTTTACCTATCATATCATTTACCTCCCGGATCTTACCCCCTTCTAGTATAATTTCTCAGACCAGAGCTTGAATTCTTTTAATCTTGGAGGCACGCCACCTTGGCTGCTTGATTCGAGCCATCCCTTGGTTGATGCTAGGTCCTCATCTATCTTTGAAGAATTTGCGAAATCTAGCAGTCCCCTATTCCTTATAATGGATGTTCTTGGCTTTAGTGTTGAGGACCATATGAAGTATACCTTGAATGTTGTGTCTGGGTGATAGCCACCCCCAAGATCCACTGCCAGGACGTCACATGATCCTATGTCCTTGTAGACTTCCTCGAGGGTTTCATGGCGTCTAACATCCCCCATGATGAACTTGAGGTGCGGGTATTCCATTTCAAGGCTCTTCATGGCCTCACATGCTTGGGGGCTCTTGTCAACGGCTATTATCCTCCCCCTTGGGTTTTTTTCTGCTATTATTCTCGTTGACCCGCCCACGTGGGGTCCCAGTTCCACTACTGTATCATATTCCCTTATAAGATCCTTGAGAGTCTTCCTATAAATTCTAATATCATATACTATCTTTATCATTTTGGGAGATCCCCCCATGAAAAGGGGAAAATCCAAGCTGGGATTATTCCCTATTGGATTAATATGTGAGTCACCCCCCCATGAATGGGAGGTTTCTTATCCTTTCACTGGCTGGGTTCACACATTCACTACTGGGCATCCCAAGGGGGACTCATCAGCTACATTCTATTATATTGTTAGCTCAAAGTTTAAATAGTTTAGCCACCCCCCCAATTAGGTATCATCCCCTTGGAAGATGAGTCGCAGACAATAAGATGACAATTTTTTTTAACATCTGGTTGTTTTAAATCTCCTATTAGTGTGGGATGAGGGGGAGATGGGGGTAGAAAGTACGAGACTATATATGATGTGAGGGTCGTGGACGCCCCTCATTAAAAGCTTGTATGTGTGAGGATTTTTTTTCAGTGAAGCTTCCCGACCTTGGACGGGTGAATAATTCACTCTTCTAGAATGTATTAATGTAGATTTTGTTGTGGGGGGGTTGTGCAGTTGCAAATTAAAATTCGCATGTAACATAAAATGGGGGCATATAAAAGGAGAAATTTTTGGTGTTGGACTTTTCTGGGAAGTTTACCTGATCCCCTGAGAAGAGGATTACTATACACTATGTGGGGGCAGGAATGCAATATACCCCATTAATAGTATATCCCAGGGTGTGAAAAAAATCATAATGGCAAGTCCATTCCATGAATAACTGCATCTTCGACTTTTCTTTTAAATGGAGGGTTAAATATAGGCTGTAAAGTGTGTGGGGATCAAAGTTCTTTTAATTGCAACGATCCTCGAAACATGGTGAACACAATACACATTCCCATTATGGGGTTTTCCCTAGGGTGAAGGTTGGATCAACGTGATTATCCATAACAATGAATTTTTTCACGCGGGGGGTGACTTTATAATCTGATAGGATGGGATATGGGGTTACTATCTTTGCAGTTTCCATTTTTCATGCTTTGAGGAACTTAGGGCCGTTTGAGTCTATTCTGGCTATAATGGGATCCGCCAGGCTCGTGTCTGGATATTCTGAGAGTGCGAATATTGTGTCCCCAAGCATTGCCATTGAAGCCCCTATAACCTCGTCCCTGACTATTTTAAGGCTTTCTTTCACCTTTGGGGTTAAAAGTTTAGTCTTTTCTGCGAATTCGTAGGATAATCGCATGAAATTTTCTGGGCGTGGATCTGCGATTAGTCTTGGCAACATCCGGGAACCTGTGAGGTTTATCATTTTTTTCTTCTTGGGGTCTTTGAGTATCCTGGTTGTGTCAAGTTCGCCGAAGGCTTTGCATATTACATATAATGGTTCATGGATTATCTTATCAGTTAAACCATAACCTGGAGCACCCTCTTTTAATCTTAGGACTATTCCACCAACCGATTCTCCCATAACATCCCCTAGTCCCGTTTTAAGTTCTACTTCTGCTTGGTGGGCTATTGAAGCGGCTTCATTAAAGGTTATGGGGGGTTCTAACATCCTGGCCATGGCAAGGACTGTTCCAAGTGCACATGCGGCTGACGCGCCGAACCCACAACCCATAGGAACCTCAAAACTATAATAGATCTTAACCCCCCCTATATGCTTTGATTTTTCCTTGAGCAATTCTATCACTTTAAATGTTATATTAGAAGGATCATAGTTACCATCAGCCTTTACTGAGATTTTATCGGATCTTGATGGTCTGACTGTGGTTATAACACCTTTATCTATGGCGACCCCAGCACCTTTCGACCCTGTGAAAAGGGGATTCTCATGCTCCACTATCTGAAAAAAGCCTGTTATATGTGATGGTACAAAAACTCTGGTCTTCATATTCTCATCCTTTGCAAGGCCATGAACTGATAAAAATATTATAATAATCTTATACTATAAAGGGTGGTTAGTATCCGAAAATGAGGTTGTTATAATAATTGGAATCTTATACTATAAAGGGTGATTAGTATCCCCCCACATCCCTTCATGTGGGGGTAGATTTTGAGGGGCTGAATTATGATGAAGAGGATAGATTTACACACCCATAGCCTATTGAGTGATGGTGAACTTTTACCATCAGAGATTGCAAGGCGTGCTTGTGTACTTGGACACAAGGCGGTGGCTATAACAGATCATATAGACGCGTCTAACATAAACACTATAGAGTATCTTATAGATGCTGTCTCTGACGTGAATGAAAATTGGGATATCAAAGTGATCCCCGGGGCTGAGATTACACACGCACCCATAGAAATAATAGACAAGCTCGCATCAAAGGCTAGACGCTTGGGGGCCGAGATTATAGTAGTCCATGGTGAGACGCTAGTAGAACCTGTTATAGAGGGGACTAACCGTGTAGCAGTGGAATCCCCCGAGGTTGATATATTGGCCCATCCAGGTCTTATAGGCTATGAAGAGGCTGAAATGGCAAAAGATAATAGTATAACTTTGGAGATAACTGCGAGGAGTGGGCATTGTCTCGCTAATGGTCATGTTGCATCTGTTGCAATGGAAGTGGGGGCTTCGCTTGTGATAAACACTGACACCCACCACCCAGGGGATCTTATAGATTATGATATGGCATGTCAGATAGGTCTTGGCGCAGGAATCCCAAAAAGAGAACTTAAGAAAATCCTAGAAGATAACCCTAAGAGGATACTCAAAAAGAAGGGAATAAAAATTTAAGCCTTTTAGTTACAGAAAGTGATAAATACCAGATCATACTATATCAAGAATTGGAGGTGATGATTTAAAATGAGAATAAGCACTTGGAAATTGAAACTTAGAATGTTCCTAGCCACGATATTCCTATTCGCCATAGTCTATGCTATATTGATGCTGATAGGACACATTATGGGATTTGGTGGCCCCCTATTCTATATGTTGTTGGGCCTCGGCATCATACTATTACAATATCTTATCTCACCGAGTATAGTTGAGGCTACAATGCGCATAGAGTATGTTTCACCGGAAGAGGCCCCAAGGTTGCATGCGATGGTGGAAGAACTTGCGATGAGAGCCGGCATACCCAAGCCAAGGGTTGGAATAGCTGATATAGGGATACCGAACGCTTTCGCATTTGGGAGAACAAAATCTGATGGGCGAGTTTGCGTAACAAGGGGTATATTAAGGTTGTTGGATGAAGAAGAGCTTAAGGCGGTGCTGGGCCATGAGATATCCCATATAAGGCATGATGATATGATAGTCATGACCCTCATAAGTGCGGTGCCTTTGATATGCTACTACATTTATATAAGTTCGATATTTAGCAGGGACAGGGACATGGGCTTGGTGGGATTGTTGGCTCTTGCGGCTTACTTACTCGGGCAATTGATAGTCCTATTCATTTCAAGGGTTCGTGAATACTACGCAGATTATGGTAGTGTTGAGATAGGTGGCCAACCACATAAATTGGCGAGTGCACTTTACAAGCTTGTATATGGGTCTGCGGCTTCAGAAGAGGATGAAATTAAGGAAGTTGAAGGTTTGAAGGCTTTCTTTGTGAATGATGTTTCTCGTGCGACCGCTGAGATAGAGGATCTGCGCCAGGTGGATCTTGATATGAATGGGACCATAAGTGAGAGTGAACTACAACAGATAAAATATAGGGGTGTGAAGATAGGTGTTGCTGCGAGGATAATGGAATTGCTCTCAACACACCCAAACATGTTAAAGAGGATAAAGAGGTTATCAGAACTTACATAACCTCTTTCACAACTCCTATGATATCTGATTTGTGGACCCATGTGTTTAATGGTACCATGATTACTATGGAAGTCCCTGTATAGACTTTTTCAACATTTTTGTTGTCGCTTATGAGATATACCATGTCCCCTTCTATTTTCCCCACTCTTTTCACGATCAGACCATATTCTGGGTGTTTTGCCACTACAATATCCCCTACCTTGAAATCCTTCGTCTTGAGGACTATTAGTTCTTGACCGTCCTTTAGGGTTGGATACATTGAGTTTCCCCTTACTTTGGCGGGCATGGGGAGTTGGTCAACGCCGAACTGTGATCTTAACTGGACATTAACTTCATTGTAACCATACTTTGATGCTATATTTTTCACGTCGGCTTTTATGGAATCGGTTGTGCTTTCAGGATCGTCTATGACTGTTTGTATGTGATTTGCGATCTCTTCCTCCATGTTAGGTGGTGGTGAATTAAAAAGTGATAGTGTGGAAGTTTTAACAGTGACGGTGGTGCCATTGGTTTCTATGATTATATTAAGTGTTTCCTTCTCGTGGATGTATAGGCTTGTTGCAATAACAAAAACCAACAATGATAATATTAGTATATATGATTTTCTCATGGTATCTCCTTGGGTTTTAGTTCTTTGAGTACTAGGCGGGTTTTTTCGATTTCTAGTTGGCCTGGTGCTGATGGTTTTCCACCTGTTGCATATGTTATGGGTGACCCGAATAGTGGTGTTATGATCCTTGTATATTTTCCAAGTTCGCCCATTGATATTGCGATCAGATCATTCTCTTTAGATGATAATTCTAGTATGGTTAGTGTGTCTTTCATGGTTTTGGGCATCACAGCTATCTTTGCTATGTCACCTATCCTTTTTTCTTCTCTCACTATCCTTGATAATATTTCTAGGGTGGGGGTTTCGTGGAAATTGTGGTATGATACGATTTTCTTTATTGGAAGTTCTATGATTTTTTTGAGTTCTTCTTTTTTTGTCTGTAATTCTATGTCAATATATTCTGCTTCTTCTGCAGCTGCGGTTAGTAATTCTATCCTCTCTTTTTCCGAGCCTTTAAATAATCCTCCTTCTGTTGATAGTCTGTTGGTGGCTATGAATGGGGCTTGAATGTTAGCTGCAAGTTCCCTGACTTTTGCTTTTGATGGGTTTTCCATGGCATCTATCCGAAGTTCTAGTATGTCAGCGCCTCTCTGGGTATATTCTGTGGCTATTTGGGGTATTTTTTCCATGTTTTTTTCCATTATTGGTGCGCATATCAGAGTCAATGTTAACCCCCGGAAGGATAATATTATATTTTGATCTAAATTATTAGCAGAATATAATTATATCTTGTTTGGTGATCTTGTTGAAGATAGTTTCTATTGGGGCTGATATATCAGGGAATGATACAAGTTGCAGCAAGGAATTGATAATGAGATTAGAGGCTGACATCCCAGTACTCATGGACTTGGGAGCCTATAAGGCGGCTTTGACGAATATAACAGGTGATGATGTTGTTATAAGTGCCTTTGTGGAGGATGGGATCACTGCGAAGATAAACAGGGCCATAATTCACATTCTAAGGGAGAATTCTGAGGATATAGGGGATCTTGAGGGGATATCAGGCACCCCTGAGGGTGCTGGTGAGGGCATATCCTATGCAGAGGCTAAAATAAGACAGGACAGATACCCTGATGCTATCATATTGTCTTTCGACACATACGGTGGTGAGGAATTCGTATCAGATGTTGCCAATTCAACCATTAAAGCTGCTAGGGGCATGGATGGTGTTACAGACGTCAGTGAAGAGATAAAACCAGGAACCAGGAAAATACCCGGGGTTGGTTACGTGTCGGAGAAGACAGACGATCCTGTTGTAGCCGCTACAATAGAGGACATGGAAAGTATAGGTGTCGTTGCAGGGGCTATGTTAGGCGCTGCACTAGGCAACAAAAATGTCTACCTCGTAAGAAGAGGGGCACCATCACATATAATACCTGGGAGCGTCATAGTATCAGCAACAGCTTTCCTAAACGGTAACATAATAGACCTAGCCGCGCCCTTCGAAGAAAGAACAAGAATACTAAAAGTATAATAGTTTTGGGGGTTTAAGTATGATAATATTAGATGAAAATACCAGATGTCTTGTACAGGGCATAACCGGGAAGCAAGGGTCATTCCACACCCGCCAAATGCTAGAATATGGTACGAAGATAGTGGCTGGTGTAACACCTGGCAAAGGAGGTCAAGAACTTCTAGGGGTTAAAATATACAATTCAATAGAGGAAGCCAAGGAGGAAACAGATGTAAACGCTTCGATAATATTCGTACCAGCGCCCTTTGCAAAAGACGCGGCCTACGAGGCCATAAAACACCTAGACCTTGTAGTTATAATAACAGAACATATACCAGTCCACGACTCGATGCAAATCATGGAATATGGTAAGAGAATGAAAACAACAATTATAGGCCCTAATACTCCGGGCATAATCACACCCGGAGTTGGTAAATTAGGTATAATGCCAGGGCACATATTCCAAGAGGGGGATATTGGCATAGTTTCAAGGAGCGGGACACTAACCTATGAATTCGCCCACCAGATTACAAGCAATGGAATGGGACAGAGCACATGTATAGGTATTGGGGGCGACCCAATAGTAGGCCTAACCTTTGCTGATGTCCTTAAAGAGTTTGAAGAGGATAAGGATACCAGGGCGATGCTCATGATAGGGGAAATTGGAGGGGACGCCGAGGAAAGAGCAGCAGAATACATAAAAGAGCACATATCAAAGCCTGTTATGGCATTCATAGCTGGTAGAACAGCACCCCCTGGAAAGAGGATGGGACACGCCGGGGCGATCATAGAAAGGGGTGCGGGAACGGCTGAAAGTAAAATAAGAGCCCTTGAAAAGGCAGACGTGCAAGTGGCTGAAAAGCCGTCAGACATCCCAGAAATGCTAAAAGAATTATAAGGGATCATATGATACAAGAAGAAATAATACAAGGATTAAAAGAAGGAAAAATAAAACTTCACGAAATCGAAAAATATACGAGCATAGAAGAAGCAGTGGAGATAAGAAGACTGTTCATAGAAAGAATAACAGGAAAAAAACTAGAACATATCTCCAAATATTCTATAAACATGGAAGAGGCCCAGAAAAAGAACATAGAAAACCCAATCGGCACAATACAAATACCACTAGGAATCGCAGGGCCCATTAAAATCAGAGGAGAACATGCAAAGGGCGAATTTTACATTCCACTCGCAACATCAGAAGGAGCCCTCGTAGCATCAGTAAACAGGGGATGCTCAGCCATAACAGAAGCTGGGGGCGCCACAGTAAGGATAACAGGGGACAAGATGACGAGAGCACCCGTACTCAGAACAGAATCGATAGAAGAAGCGCTAAAAGTCAGAGGATGGATCCAAGAAAATTTCAGAAGGTTAAAAGAGGCTGCTGAGTCAACAACACGCCACGGAAAACTGATAAAAGTAGACCCAATACTCATAGTAGGCCCCTATGTCTATCCAAGATTCGTTTTCACGACAGGAGACAGCATGGGAATGAACATGGTAACAATAGCCACAGAAAAAGCCATGAAACTCTTAACAAGAGAAACAGGAGCACACCTCATAGCCCTAAGTGGAAACGCGTGCGTAGATAAAAAACCAGCAGCCTTAAACCTCATAGAGGGCAGAGGAAAAAGCCTCACAGCCGAGGTGAAAATCCCAGCCAAGATAGTGGAAAGAACACTTAAAACAACACCAAGGGCCATACAGGAAGTCAACCTCGCCAAAAACTTCGCAGGATCCGCCATATCAGGGAGCATGGGATTCAACGCACACTATGCGAACATAATAGGGGCCATATTCCTCGCCACTGGACAAGACGAAGCACACATCACCGAAGGAAGCCTAGGCATAACAACAGCCGAAGAAATCAACGGAAACTTGCACTTTTCAGTCACGCTACCAGACGTCCCCCTAGCTACCGTGGGCGGCGGCACAAGATTGGAAACAGCATCAGAATGCCTCGAGATAATGGGTGTCAGAGGATCAGGGAAAGTTCAAAAATTTGCAGAGATAGTCGCCGGGGCAGTTCTAGCAGGTGAATTATCACTCATGGGCGCCTTAGCAGCAGGACACCTCGCAAGGGCACATATAAGATTGGGTAGAGGATCCTAGGATGGGTTTGAGGGGATTCATCCATGAATATCTTAGCATGAGCCGATACGTTGCACTAGGGACCCTAGATGGCATACTAGCCGTTATGGGTGTTACCCTAACAGCCAGTGGAGTGGCAGGTATCGGCGGAGTTGAAATAGAAAATTACCTCATAGGCCTCACAGGGTTAAGTGGAGGTATAGCCATTGCAATGTCCAACGCCTTCGGCTCATTCATCGGTGAAAGGGCGGAGGAAACCCGTACAATGAGAGAACTTGAAAAGAAGATGATAATGGAAAAAGGCAGCCTCAACGACACCATAATACATCAACAAGCCAAGAGGAGAATATACATGAGCATGTTCACCCATGGATTCTCAAGTTTCCTCGGCGCCTTCGTACCAACTATACCATTCTTCTTCATAGAGGATAGGATAACCGCCACAATACTCACCATACTACTATCTATGATGGCATTGCTCATCCTTGGAGTCTACCTTGGGACGATATCAAGGGAGAACATCTTCAAAACTAGTATAGAGATCGTGGCTATAGGCTTTATGATAACATTGATAAGCATATTCCTTGGAGGGTCACACTAACCCATAAACCTTTTCTATGTTTTCTTCATGGATTTTATAAGCATCTTCTAGGCTCATAAAACCCTTCTGGATAAACTCCTTTGTACGCCTTGGAACAGTTTTTGGACCCAATACCGCGCCCGGCCTGCTCAGATCATCCAGGTAATCCGTCTCCATAAGAAAATTATCACCCTTCTCCAAGGCCCTTTTTATAACGTCACGTGAAGCTATCAGGGATGGTGTGAGCCCATAATTTTCACTTTCACTGACATAGGGGCCTGAGAAATGTTTTATAACCTTATACTTTTTTATCCCTACTTTATCGGCCATCCTTGAGAATTCCCTGAATTGTCTAGAGTTTGAACTTTCGGTGTGGAGTTGCACTGGACAGTCAGCTTCTCTTGCAAGTTCCAGAGCATATAAGAGTATTCTATTGTGGGCTTCCCATTCTTCTTCTCCTACTGGGTAGTGTGGTCTTCCGATTTCGCCTATACCTATAGCTTCTCCATTTAGTACGAGCCTCTGGGCATATTCAAGGCCCGTCTTGGCGAGTTCTTCGGCTTCCTGGATGGTCTTGCCCGATTCTATAAGCTTTGAAAGTTCTGCTGGGTGCACTCCTACAATAGGATAAGCTTCTACCCTTGTCTTAGAACTTATTTTCTTGGCATATTTTATAACGAGTTCCATGGCCTCTTTGAAATTGAATGGTTTTTGTATTGTCCAAGTGGGCTTGTTGGGTATTATCATCCTCTTGCCGCCTGCACGATAGAATTTTTCAGCCACTTTCACAGGTCCTTCACCATTGATATGATCCACGTGGATATGGTTGTCTGTTATGGTGATGTCCATTTTTGATCAACTCCGCATTGTATGCGGGGCCTTTTAGGTTTTTGTATGCCCATCTTTTCCAGTACCATAGTGATGTCTACTTTAGTTTTGTAGCAGCCATCTCTGAGCAGGGGCACGCCTTGGGGTGCGAATTTGGATAATTTCATCATGGCGAGGTTCAAGTCCTGGTAACAGGCGACACCAAGCACCGACTTGAATTTGTTCTCCTTCACTATTTTTTTGAGGAATGTTGAACCTGGTATTATGAATACGCGGTAGCCTATTTTTTCTGCTTTTTCTTTTAGTATGCCGATGACGCATTTTTTACAATTTTTGCATTTCAGACCAGAAGGTTCCAGTGGAGCTTCACATTTCGGGTGTCTTAGACAATGCGGCAGGACTAGAAGTTTATCCTCTGCTGGTATATTATTGAATTTTTCCTCGTTAACCTTATTCCGAACCTCAACACCAATCTGATCCACTATACTCTCACTAAGCCCAAGTATGGATGCGAAACGCTTAAACGGCCCATAGAATAAATCTAATGTTAGAAGGAGTAATCTTGGGAACACCACACGATTATTACTTAAAAGTATTCTTCCAAGGAACAGACTCACCAAAAGTAACAGTATTAGGCCCATCATGGCCATGAAGATGAGCTGACCAAACAATTGATAAAAGTCTATCATAATCATCAAAAAAACCAAATTTTACCCTTTGGCTAACTTTGGGGAAGATCCAATATATAAACTTTGTAAACATAAAATCTACACAATAACAACAATCATATCAACAACTTCATGTTAAGATTATATAACTAATTTTCACATATCATTACATAGCAATCCCCCAATCCCTTATCAGTGATTATCACTTCTAAAAACTTATATATAATAGAAAATTTTCCAACGTGACAATAACCCCAAGTGAGGGTGAAGCACCCCCTTAAATTAAATGTCAATGTTACAGTCACCAACAAAGGGGACAGGCGATTATACAATAACACTCTACAAAGATGATATAGCATGGGATACGTGTATAGTAACCGTGCCAGGAAAGGGAAAAGTAACGATTTCCATGGATAAAACAATAGAAGAAACCGGACATTATATCCTGCGCGTGAATGATGGATCGCCAGTAACAATCAGAGTCCATGAACCGCCATTAAACATAACAGGCTACAGCATAGAACCGCAAAGTGGAGTGGCCCCATTAGCCATAAAAGCATTACTAAACGTCACAAACCCCTATGATAAGATAAGATCATATAATGCACGACTTTACATTGACGGTCTACTAATACAAGAAAGATCCAAGAACATAAACCCTAGAGAAACTTGGGAACTTAAAATGGAGGCCATGTTAACAGCCGGCTCGCATAATGTGAAAATCAACGATCTTCATATTGTGGCGGTCGATGTTAGAAAGCCAGCGGAATTCACCTTATCAGATCTTACTGTGACGCCGAAAAACGGATCAGCACCCCTCAATATAACAGTAAAGGCTAAGGTGATTAATACGGATGATATAGCAGGGAATTATACTGCCACAGTTTACATTAATGGCGTGTCGGTTTCAAACGAAACAATAAACGTTGCAGCTGGAAGTGCAAAGACGGTAATCTTTAATCACACCATAGAAGAGCCAGGCGATTATCTTGTTGGAATATCATATTTAGAGCCAGTGAACGTTAAAGTTCTGAAATCTCCAGTGTTTATTAACTAATTCCACTGTCACGCCAAAAACTGGGGTGGCGCCATTAAATGTAAATGCAAGCGCACTAATCATGAACATGGAGGAAGGCGGTGGCGATTACACAGCGACACTTTATGTTAACGGACTCCCAACTGACAAAAAAAACCTTAAACATCATGGGATACGGATCAGCTATCGTAACATTCAACACACTTTTAAGAACTGCTGGAACATACACTATAGGGATAGATGATTCACCAACTACAATAACTGTACTGGAACCTGCAAAATTCATTATACAAAGTTTTCAAGTGACACCATCAGGGTGTGGCGCCTTTAACCATAAAAGCCACAGCCACGATAAAAAAAATGTGGGTGACATTGCAGGAAATTACATGGCCAGACTATATGTCCAAGGAACTGCCGTGGCAAATAAAATCATTAACATAGCAAGCAATTCCAATACAACAGTAACATTCGATTATACCATAACCCAAAGAGGCAACTATAGCATCTGGATAGAAAACTCCACACGACTAAATGTTAATGTACTTCAACCAGCGACCTTTAAAATTTCCAACTTTACTGTGACGCCAAGGAGTGGTAGTGAACCATTAAATGTGACGGTAACGGTTAATATCATACCGGTGATTTTGCGGGGAAATACACTGCCAAGTTCAAGGTAAACGGTCAAGTAGTGGAAAATAAAACTGTAGCGGTTCAACCCGGGCGAACAGTAAAGGTAACATTATAATAAGCTGCTTTCAAAGGGAACTTATAATGTGACGGTGGACAATCTAAACCCAGTAAACGTTATTGTCAATGTACAATTAACTTACAATGAAATCTCCACAGCCTCAAAGATAATAGCAAATGAGGTGTCTAAAACAGGCAAGATACCCTCTAGGGTCACGGTAGGCAACAAGAGTATAAGTATAGATGATTACTTGTATGCTGCGGTCGTAACAACAATAAACTTGAATGTCAACAAGAAAACGAGCATAACCACCAAGAATTATAAGCCTCCAACGAATCCACTAAGCACCACTGCAAGGGGTACGCTCACAAAAACAGCATACCTACAAGCAGTTCAGAATATCAAAAAGTACATGGAGGCCAATGGGAGATCACCGAATTATGCCACAACAACAATCGGTAAAATAAACTACAAAAAACTTAATATATGCCTATGCAAGGATAATAAACTTCTACAGCGCTAACGGTAGACTACCAAATTCTGTAAGAATATAAAAACCTTTCCAATTTATTTTTTTATTGACAACTTTTAAGGGTGTGGGTGGCCTGACGAACTTCTATGAATGTTCTATATCTATTCTTTCGACTTCTCCTTCAATTATTATACCATTTTTCGCGCGTTTTATGATTGTGCCTGATAGTTCAGGGGCTGAGCAGAGCAAATCCTGTTCTGGGTGCGTGCCGGGGGTTATATCACAGTCTAATTTTATGGTTTCGCCAACTGATACAACCATTTTAAGACGCTTAGAAGTCGGATGATCCTCATCTAGCACGATTAGAGGCGTTCCTATCTCCTTTAGAAGGTGGATCATGCATTTTATGGCCTTTTCTATCTTGGGGCCTGTTTCGAATGCTGAGACGGCTATAAGATCGTCCTCATCCAATGATAACACTATCTCTTCTTTTGGCGTTCCCATGAAAATGTTGCGTGGTTTCTCTGATTTTGCCACGCCGATAACGCCATTGTCTCCTCTGATGAAAAGTATCTCATCTTTTTTTATTCTGAACATTCTACGTTGTCTGACTGACATGAGGGACATCTGACCTTTTTGCCAACACCCTTGAACTCGTTACCACAATCAAGACACTTACATTTTCGGCTTGTGACCTTTTTAAGGTCAATGTCTACCATGGGCCCTCCTACGCTACACATAGGATTTCACCCCTATTCTGAGCATTCTATGTTATCTGATTGGCATGATGGGCATATGATCCTTTTGCCAACGCCTTTGAACTCGTTACCACAATCAAGACACTTACAGCGTCTTGTTTTTAATTTCCTCATTTTTATATCAGCCATGGGCCCTCCTACAGTACACATATTAACTCACCCTACTTTATATATAATGTTTTTATTATTAATAGGTTTTTTTATCCTCGGTTGGAAACCCCCCCATTGAGATTTGTTGGTGTGAATCCCTTGGTGAGTATAAGGTTTTGTCTGTAATGGCGAAAGTAGTCCCGCCGCATCTTAATCCCCCATACTTATCTCTCCCCAAAGGAAGTGGGAGTTTAATCCCCGGTCCTTACTTTGAAATTACTAGTTTGAATTGTTGATACCCTGATGTCAGTAGTTTTTTTATGGTCATTTAAGCTTTGGGTTAACCTTTCAAGTGCGGTTCTCATTAGAGGGGCCATCCCCCCCATTTACAATCCATTAGGGGGGTGTATTATAAGTTAGGTTAAAATTTCATCGTGTTCTTGTTTTAAATTCGAGTTTTTTTAACATTTTCAGGGTTATCCGAATTTGTTTTTGGGTTGGAATTAAACGAGTTATAAGATTAAAGGATAAACCTGGGAGTCCCAGCGCTATATAAAACTGGAAAAATAGGATAATTTATGGTGGGTGGCCTTGAATAAAATTCATCACCCATTTTCCAAACAGAGAAAAAAAGTCTATTTGGCTTTGATGATCTTCCCCAATTATAGATTATGTTTAATTGCCATTTTTAAGAAGTAGTTCTTCGGGTTTTTCAATGTTTAAACCTAACAAGGGGTTCCTCTGGAGAGCACTGGGTTGTAGGATTAACATCAAAGATTGTTCCCAGTTAATCAAAAGTTTTACATATCCAATATAAACATATCATTTAGCAAACTTTAAACGTTGAATGGATTATTTGCTTTTGTTCTTTTCCTTTTAATTAAAAGCATATATTAGGAAGAGGCATACATTATTTAATTGACAAGAAGTTAACTATTTATTAGTTAAATAAATTTACTTTGGGGTTAAACCCATGGAACCGCCTGGGAAAGTAACTGGGGGATATTTAGAGATAATAAAAGACAAAAATGAGATAAAAAAGGTTCAGAAAAAATTGGAAACCATTTTAAAAAAAAGAGCAGATAAAGTTGTTGATGGCGGGGCAGGTTTTCAGGGAGGCGAAGAGAGGGGAAAGGTTTACTGGATGTCTGATCTTGGTGTATGGTACATGACCCGCTTTATAGAGGGGAGCAGGTACTGGAACGGTTTTGGGACAGAAGAGCCAGAGGAGGGTAGAAACAGAACGATCATCTGTGAGATAAACTTCCCCCCAGAGAGTATAAATCGCAGGGTCGGAGCCGCTATAGCACGTGACCCTCTAGGCAACTACTATGTGGTGCACAGGGGTAAACTTGGTGGAAACTACAGTAAGAGTTTTTTTGAAGACAGATATCACGGTGAATGGACAACAGTCATTGATGGTGATCGGGAAGAAAAAGTTGTGGTCATAGGAAAAATCGATGAAACCATCCCTGAGAAGATAAGAGATTTCGTATATGAAGTTCAGAGGATAAAAACTACTAAGAATGGTTTTAACCTGAAAGAAAAACTTCATAAGGTCTTCGAATACGCAAACGCGAGAAGAGAAGAATTCGAAGGGCACCCACTTGCAGAATTAATATGCAAGGAACTACCAGATGAACTTAAAAAGATAGTTCCCGAATCAGATTATCAGATAAAAGGATCATTTGGGCAGGGAAACTGGACACATATACCATGGATTGCCATAAAGGACTCTGAAACAAAAAAGAATGGTTTATATATTACTTATCTATTCAGAGAGGATATGCGCGGCTTATATTTATCGTTGAATCAGGGAACACCAGATAAAAAAGCTGAATTCATTGAAATCTTAAAGGATCGTGCATCAGAATTGAGATCTCACCTGGACAGTTTTAATTACCTAACTGAAATATCACTCAGCGAAGAAGGATACGGGGTTCTTTGTGAAGCAGGAAATATCATAGCAAAATATTATCCCTCCAGTGAACTGCCAGAAAACGGGGAACTACAATCTGACCTTGAAGAATTTCTGAGTATTTACAGGAAACTTAAACCCCTCTATGAGGAACTTATTGGAAAAAAAGACTTTTACCACTATTTACAACTTAAGGGCTATCATTTCAGACCGGAGCTCATTGAAAACTTCCTACTTTCACTTAAGGTCAAACCCTTTGTAATACTGACAGGTAATTCTGGTACGGGTAAGACAAAGCTGGCCCAGCTCTACGGCGAGTACATTTCCACAACAGATAGAAAAAGGTACCTTGTTGTTCCTGTGGGTGCCAATTGGACCGAGAAGAGGCACATCTTCGGCTACCTAAACATCATGACAGGAAAATATCAGAGCACCCCAGCCCTTGACTTCATCATGAAAGCTTCTAAGGATCCTGAAAACCCCTACATTCTCATACTTGATGAAATGAACCTTTCACATGTTGAACGTTACTTCTCTGATTTTTTATCAGCTATTGAGAGTGGCGAACCAATACCACTACATGACGATCCAGAATGTGACTTCCCACAGGAAATAGAAATACCAGAAAATCTTATTGTTGTAGGTACAGTTAATGTTGATGAGACAACCTATATGTTCTCGCCTAAGGTTCTTGACCGTGCAAACACCATAGAATTTGATACCATGAGGCCCGGAGAATACCTTAATGGTCATCAAGATGATCAGAGCCCATTAGGAGACCTTAAATTCCTTGAAGACGTCATGAAATATGACCTTGAGAATTTGAGGGATGATCTTGGGATGATATGGGATGAATTAGTGGCTGAACTTGACTTCTTCCATAAAACCCTCAAAGGCCCTGGATTTGATTTCGGATTCAGGGTAACAATGGAAATCCTCAGATTCATGCATGCGGCTTGGGTTTATGATGGCCGGCCCCGAAAATGGGATAACTGGGAACGTTATATGGACGCCCAGATCAAACAGAAGATCCTTCCAAAGATCCATGGCCCTGAAAGACTTCTCAGGGATACACTAGAGGATCTTCGGAACCATTGTATGGGGAGGTTTCCTGAATCAGAAAGGAAGCTTAAAGAAATGCAAAATACCCTGAAAACCCAGCGTTATGTGTCATTCATCAGGTAGTGGTCGTCCATGGACCAGGAGATAATCATAGAATTCCAGGGGGGAACCCTTAAGATAAATGGGGGTCCAGCCTCCAGGAAGGTGCCTCCGAGGACTGTGGAGATTAGCGGTTACCCTGTGAGACTTATAAATGTTCCCATAGTTGAGAAACCTGGTTTGAACCCTATTGAACATTGCCCGTACTATGACAACCTCAACGAAATCATGCTCCTCGAGGAAACAGAGTATCAGGTCCTCTTTGAAGGGCGGGAATCCATGAATGACGTGGCGGTACTTCCTCATGCAAAAAGTATGTTCAGGAGGATCCGTTTCGAATTCAAAGACAAGGTGACAGGGATATTGAACTTCAGAAGCTATGCTGGTAAATCATTCCTTGATATAGAAGCATGCCATGGCCGTGAATCCATCCCTGTTGAGGTGAGATCGAAGAAAATAAACTATCATGAGCAGTACCCTGCCATGCTTGCAGATCTATCAGATGAGATATCATCCATTATCCTCGATTCGGACTCATCCACATTCCAGACATTCATCCCATCAGTTGAAGATGATAAGATACTATATGAGGATTTCCTGTTACTGGAATATCTTTTCAGACCAGAAAACCTTCCAGCCGCTGCTGAACATATAAATCATAGTTTCTATTCTGGTCTTAAACGGGAAGTCAAGGTGATACCCGCGTCTTTGGCCTCAGTGATAGATCCTGATGAGATGGCGAGAGTAGTGTCAGAACCGGTCAATGTTGATGTGGATGGAACCCTCAGGAACCTTCCACAACTGAAGCTGAGGGAGACGCCTGACACGCCAGAGAACCGCTTCTACAAGTACTTTCTGGAATTGGTGGAGGATAAGATACTTTCGCTCCTTGAATACGCTCCTGAAGGTTATATCAAGGATTCTTTGATGGGATTCCTTGACGAGGTGAATGTTCTCTTCTCTGCAGGGTGGCTGAGAGATGTTGGTGACATCCGGGTCCTTCCACTGAACTCACAAGTCCTCCAGAAGAGGGAAGGCTACAGGGACGTGCTCAGATACTTTTTCATACTTGACCTTGCGCTCAGGTTCACCTGGGATGAACTACAGGATAATATCATGGGCTTTGAGAAAAAGCTCAGCGAACTCTATGAGTACTGGTGTTATTTCAAGATCCTCAGGATTCTCGAGGATATAACAGGACAGAAAGTTGACCCCAGGGACATATTCATCAAGGATGACTGGAAGCTCCGGCTAAAAACCGGAAACTCAATACTCAAATTCAAATGGGGTGATGTTGAAATCGCCCTTTCTTACAATGGAAAATTCACAGGGGACACCCGCTGCCGGTCCTATTCACTCCCATTCAAGCCAGACTACTCCATCCTTGTTGATGTGGGTGAGTGCACTTACTTCATACACTTAGATGCAAAGTACCGTTCCACTGTAAATTTGGATGACTTCTATGAGAATATTGATTTGAGGGATTCGGAAGAGGAACTTGAGAGGAACTTCAAGAATGGTGATGTGTACAAGATGCACGGCTACAAGGATGCAATACTTCACAGTGTTGGTGCCTACATCCTCTACCCTGGGGACAGAGAGATCATATTTCCAGAGTGTCCATCTTATGATGTGCCATCTGTCGGTGCATTCCCATTAAATCCTGGTGAAAGCGAAAATGAAGAAAAAAGACTCAAAGATTTCATAAAATCTGTTATTCTGAACATCCAAAAAAATGACATTCATTGCTACCCTCAATTTTCTAAAAATGAAAGGTAGATTTATACGATATAATAGAATGTGAGGCATGTTGTTAGGCTTAGCTTTCAGGAGTCTACTCAATGGCCTCCATCAGCGCGTGTCGACACTGAGGTTTCTTTGATGCTCTAGTTTGAATTTTTTTTGCTTTGAAATTTTGCAAGTTTTGGGTCATCCACCGTTATTGTTTTTTTATTGGGGGGGTTTGTTTTTATTTTGTTGTCATGGAGCACCTTTTATCTTATTAGGGGTGTGGTAGTTTATTCTTAAAAAATGGGCTTGGAGTATGATTGGGGGGAAATAACTTATTTTATAAAAGGGATAATAATAGTATAGTTTAGGTTTTTCCTTGTGGTGAGTATAGTGAAGAATTTGATTTTCCCATTCACGGCAATAGTAGGACAAGAAAAAGTTAAAAAAGCCCTGATCTTAAATGCGATAAACCCATCTATAGGTGGGGTTTTGATAAGGGGTGATAAAGGTACTGGTAAGACAACGGCAGTCAGGGCGCTGGCAGACTTGCTACCATCAATTAAAACTGTTAAGGGGTGTCCATTCAACTGCGATCCTGAAGATGAGGATTCGCTCTGCCAACTTTGTAAGTCAAGGGATAGCATAGAGGTTGAAGAGAAGAAGATGAGAGTCGTTGAATTGCCATTAGGTTCGACGGAGGACAGGGTTGTCGGGTCATTAGATATAAAAAAGGCGCTCAAGGAGGGTATAAAAGCCTTGGAGCCTGGGATACTCGCAGAGGCGAACAGGAACATACTCTATGTTGATGAGATAAACCTTCTAGACGACCATCTCGTGGATGTTTTGTTAGACGCGGCGGCCTATGGCGTTAACTATGTTGAAAGAGAGGGTATTTCGATATCTCATCCATCCAGGTTTATATTAGTGGGTACAATGAATCCGGCTGAGGGGGAGTTAAGACCGCAACTAGCAGACCGTATAGGTTTACATATTAATGTGGAGACTATTCAGGATGTTAAAGAAAGAGTGAAGATCATGGCCCGCAGAGAAAGGTTTGAGGAAGACCCTGAAGCCTTCAGGAGAGAATTCCAAAAAGAGCAGGAAAAATTACTGGAGAGGGTACTCAACGCAAGGAAACTATTATCCCATGTTAAGATAGATGAGAAGCTATTGGAACTTATCGCGAGAATATGCGTTAACGTGGGCGTGGATGGTCACAGGGCTGACATAGCCATCCTTAAAGCGTCAAAGGCTATAGCGGCATACAATGGTAGGACAAGGGTCTTGCCTGAGGATCTTGAAGAGGCTGTTGAACTGGTCCTAGGGGAGAGAATACCTGAAAGATCATATGCCCGTCAGGATGTGAAAAGGCAAATACAAAGGGCAAAGGGTGAAATGGGACAGGAAGAATTTGGAGAGTTTGAGGACGAGGCCATGGGGGGTGAGAACCCCCCGCCGGATGAGAAGGGATACGGTGGTGAGAGCAGACAACCCAGTTTAGGTTCTGCGGATTTGAAGATGGCGCCGAATCCCGGTGAAAGGACAATAAAAGAAGAGGAGGTTGACATAGACCTTAAAAAGATCTTGAAATTTAAGGGTAAGAAGAACAGGAGACTCTATGGTAGCAGAGTAGAATCAAAAACAGAGAAGGGGAAATATGTAAAGAGCAAAATGTTAAAGGGGAAATCGAAGGACATAGCCATAGATGCAACATTGAGAGCAGCGGCCCTCAAATCAAAGGGTCGTATAATGGTGGAACCAGAGGATCTCCGCGAGAAGATCAGAAAACATGGTGCAAGGGCTAGCATAGCACTTGTAGTGGATATAAGCGGGTCCATGTTCACAGACCAGAAAGCAGCCAAGATAAAAAACATATTAAACAAGATAATACAGGATGCTCAACGTCACAAGGACAAATTAAGTGTCATAGGATTCAAAGGAAGGAAAGCAGAGATAATAATACCCGCGACCAAGAGGGCTCAATCATTCCAACAAAAAGTGGACAATATTAGAGTAGGTGGCACGACACCGATGGCCCATGGCATAAAAAAGGGACTCGAAATACTTAAAGAAGAGAAGAAAAGGGAAGAATACGTGCCTGTGATGCTAATATTAAGTGATGGGATGCCCAATGTCGGCATAGAGGGCAGGCCAATCCAGGACGTCATGGAGCTCGGAAGAGAGTTGAACAAGAACGAGATACACACAGTAGTGATAAACTTTGAGAGAAAATTTCAACAAGGCCGTAACATAAACATGGAACTTGCAATGCTATCAGGTGGAAGATACTATGACCTGGATCAGTTAGAAGACCCATCACTTGCAATACCAAGGATAATGGATTACGAAAGGGGCCAATTCTAGGAATATGAGGATCATTGTATATCATGCAGAGGAATGTGACAGAAAAAAGTGTACAAGTTTAAAACTGGCTAGGATGGGAAAAGTTAGGATAGTGTCAAGCCCCAAGCGCATACCATGGGGTAGCATAGTGCTCAACCCATTCGCTGAAAAGGCATTATCCCCAGCGGACAAGGAGAGGATCCTCAAAAGGGGTGTTGCGGCCTTGGACTGTTCATGGAAGGAGGTTAAGAAATCTTCGCCAATCTTCGCAGTTAAGAGATATCATAGGGCGCTACCATACCTTGTAGCTGCCAATCCAACAAACTATGGCAAACCATTTATATTATCAACTGCAGAAGCCCTAGCAGCAACTTTTTATATAATCGGATTAAAAGATATAGCAGTCAATATAATGTCTTCGTTTAAATGGGGTCTGCACTTCCTAGACCTCAACAGGGAATTATTGGAGGCGTATTCAAAGGCTAAAAACAGCCGAGAAGTTGTTAAAATCCAGGAAGAATTCATGAGGAGATGATATTCATGGCAAAATTCGAAGTGGCAGAGGAGAGAATATTCAACGTTAAAATATGCTTTAAATGTAATGCAAGAAACCCGCCAAACGCTACAAGATGCAGGAAATGTGGTTATAAAGGTTTAAGATTTAAGGCAAAAGACCCTAGAGGCTAAAATCCCCCCACACATTTTTTGTGTCTGATATGAAGGTTGAAGATTATTTCAATAACATTCTTAGGGAGAGGAAAATGCACCTCACCCTCATAGACCCTGAGGAGCAAACATCACAGGAAGCCCTTAAAATGGCAACTATGGCAATCGATGGGGGATCTGATGGGATAATGCTCGGCGGGTCAACAACCAATGGCATAGAATTAGAAGCAACGGCAAAAACCCTCAAGGAGAACTTGGATGTTCCCATAATATTGTTCCCAGGTAATATTTCAGGGGTTACGAAGTATGCTGATGCCATATTCTTCATGACTCTTTTGAATTCCACAAACCCTTATTGGATAATAGGGGCCCAGGCACTATCAGCTCCCACCATAAAAAAGATGAAAATAGAACCACTACCCATGGGATATCTAGTAGTAGAACCAGGTGGTACTGTAGGATGGGTTGGGGATGCTAAACTGATCCCAAGGGACAAACCAGACATAGCAGCAGCCTATGCAATGGCCGCAGAACTACTAGGAATGCGACTATTCTACCTAGAAGCAGGGTCTGGAGCGGACAGACCAGTGCCGGCAGAGATGATAAAAAAGGTGAAAGAATCCACAAACCTAACACTCGTAGTAGGTGGGGGTATAAGAACTGGAGAGGACGCTGAAAGAGCGGCAAAAGCCGGAGCAGACATAATAGTAACGGGTACAATAGTAGAGGATGCTGTAGACATCGAGGAAAAAATATCAGAGATAACAAAGGCCATAAGAAAACCCTAAGAATATCATATTTTGGTGTATAGATGAAAAATGCGCTAGTTGCCAAGATCTTGAATAGGGTGGCGGATTTTCTCGAGTTGAAAGAGGAAACATTCAGGGTCAGAGCCTACAGGAGAGCAGCCCACACCATCCAACTACTGCCGACAGACATAGAAGAATATGCCAAAAAAAGAAAACTGACAGAATTGCCAGGGATAGGCCGTAACATAGCCGAGAAAGTGGAGGAAATACTAGAAACAGGCCGACTATCCTACCTAGAAAAACTGGAAAAGGAATACCCCATAGACATGGATAGTCTACTCGCAATAGAAGGGATAGGCCCTAAGACGATAAAGATACTCTATGAAAAATTCAAAATCAAAAACCTCCAAGACTTGGAATACCATGCCAGGAGGGGTGACCTCCGAAAAATAAAAGGAATCGGGGAAAAAAAGGAAGAGAGAATACTCCAGAGCATCGAATTCGTCCGTTCAACCTTGGGGAGAAGACTCCTAGCCTATGCGGGGCCCATAGCAGAATATATAAAATCCCTCATTGAAGACCATCCAGGAGCTGAGAGAGTGGAAATAGCCGGGTCCATAAGAAGGGGTGTAGAGACAATAGGGGACATCGACATCCTCACAACAACCAAAAAACCAAAGGAGATCATAGACTATTTCACATCCTTGGAAGTGGCTGATGAGATAATAGCAAAGGGTTCTAAGAAGGCTATCATACGCCTAGAGGACGGGCTAGAATGTGAATTGCGCATTTTCAAGGAGGAGGAGTTTGGGGCGGCCTTATTATATTTCACAGGGTCGATGGAGTTCAATGTTGAGCTGAGAAGGCTGGCACGCTCAAAGTCGATGAAATTAAACGAGTACGGATTATACAAGAACGGCAAGAGGATAGCCTCAAAGACGGAAAAGGAGATCTTTAAAGCCCTTGGATTAGAGTACATCCAACCAGAGCTCCGGGAAAACAATGGAGAGATAGAAGCCGCGGCCCGGGGAAACCTCCCAAGCCTGATAAGAGAAGATCAAATCTTGGGGGACCTCCATATTCACACCATATGGAGTGACGGCACAGAAACCATAGAGACCATGGCTAGGGCAGCTGAAAGTTTAGGATATGAGTATATAGCTGTTACGGATCATAGCGGCTCACTTAAAATCGCCGGAGGTTTAGACGAGGAAAAACTCCAAAGGCAAATAGAGGAAATAGACAACCTAGACTTTAAAGTGCACATTTTCAAGGGTATAGAGGTTAACATAAGATTAGATGGTCAACTAGACATCCCAGATGACATACTATCCAAGTTAGATATTGTAATAGCGAGCATACACTCACCAGGAAGAGAGGATATGACAGAGCGTATATTATCAGCAATAGAAGACAAGCACGTTCATATGATAGGACACCCCACCGGGAGAAAATTATTCAGAAGAGAAGAATATCCTTTGAACCTTGATAGGATATTCGAGGAGGCGGCGAAGACAGGTACAATACTGGAGATAAACGCCAACCCCATCAGATTAGACCTCCGAGATATTTACATTAAAAAGGCCATAGAATATGGTTGCAAACTTGCGATAAATACTGATGCTCACCGGCTTCCAGACCTCCACAACATGAAATGGGGTGTTAAAACAGCCAGAAGAGGATGGGCAACACCCCATGATATAATAAATACTCTAAAAATAGAAAAAATAAAAAGAATATTCTAGGCTGGTACAAGTTCTTGTATTACCTGTCTTATTCGCTTGTTCTTTATCTTCCTGGTTTGAATCTTCTTGACAAGCTTACATGGCGTGTGCTTGACTATCCCTGTATATTTTGTGCCATTGACCACTATCAAGTACTTTATTATCATATTCTTGTTTAAGATTATTGGGGAAGTGTAGAGTGTGCTTTTGTTCGTCGGCTCCCTACCATTTACTGTATAGTATACTGTCAGGTTTTCAGGGAAAACCAGGGAGAGAGCAGTCCCATTAAATGATATCATTGGACATATTGTCTGGTTTTTGTTCTTCCTCGTTATTTCGTGTTTAATTATACCATACTTTGTTGTTGTATTGTCTTTTATCATATACTTTATTTGCATTGTTTTATTTAGGGCTATTGGCGCAGTATATGGGGTGCTGTTTTCTGCGGGTATTGAATTATTGGTATAGAACATTGAAGCCGCTGATCCAGCACCCATTCCAATGAACACTACAAGCGCCGCTAATACCAATGCATATAGTTTATTCATAGATTAGCCACCTCCATCATCCCCCATAATAAAGTAAGAGTATATAAATCTTCCTATTTTAGTCTTTTTATAAAGTTGAATATTGATCTTAGGAATCTTGCAAGGAATCTTTTCTCTCTCCTTGCCAGTATACTCTCTTGTAATTGTCTTGCTATTCTTTTCACATAAACGTCTGGTTGATGGGTTGCATAATTCAGATATAATGGAACTCCGATAAAGGTTAAAAGCAAGCCCCAGAGGATGGAGTCGAGTGGACAGTTAATCATCAGATAAACACATACAAGAAATCCTAGTATGGCCTTAATAGGTATTCTTTCTTTTTTAAGTAAAGGTAATGAGATGCAGGTTAGAATGTAACAGAAGAGTAGGGTGAAGACAGAGATGCTGATAAGTTGTGTGGCGGTTCCTAAAAGCGCCGCCACAAGGGCTGTTAGGTTCTGGAAAACCAAACTTACATGGGGTGTCCTATACTTTTGATGTACTTTAGCAAAGGCCCTTGGGAGAAGACCATCAGAGGCCATGGCATATAATATCCTCGCAGTTGAGAGTATACCAGCCTCTTCCGAACCAGATATTGAGAATAGGGCGCCAATTGTCATGAGCAGAGCCCCTGAGGATCCTAGTAGCATGTAACCTGCAAGTGCCAAGGGTGCCCGGCTATCCGCAAGCAGATTCCACGGGACAACACCTAATATGACAAAATTCGTTACAAGATAAAAGAACATTATAAATATCATCCCAAGGACTATAGCCTTTGGTATTGTCTTTTCAGGATTCACAACCTCATCAGATGGTACTGTTACAAGTTCAAAGCCCACATACGCCCAGAAAACTAATACAACAACACCACCCAATCCCCCTAACCCCTGGGGTGTGAAGGGCGTATAATTGGCTATGAGAACATCAGGTTTCATTAGAAAATAAACCAGACCAGCAATAGCAAAAATAAAAAGTGGAGCCAGCTTCAAAACAGTTAAAGCATCATTAACCTTACCAGCCATTTTCACACCCATATAATTTACCAGGGTTAAAGAGACTATGAAAGCAACTTTAACAAGGGCTTGGAGAATGGGATCCAACATTATGAAATGGAGCAAATATGAGACGAATGCAACAGGGAAAACCGCTATAGCCACCCATGATGACACCCAAAGGGACCAGCCCACAAGAAAACCTATAAAGTCCCCGAAAACATGCCGAGCATATGCATAGGGTCCCCCGACCATGGGTAATATTGATGAAGACTCGGCGAATACAAGTGCTATTATAATCGCCATAACCCCAGCTATAAACCAGGATAGTATAGATGCGGGTCCAAGGGCCCCCGCGCCAACAGCAGCCACTATATAAATATCAGCGCCGACAATAGTACCAATTACAAGGTTCACAACATCGAATAATGTAAGGGCCCTCCGAAGCCTCATAAAATAACATTTCTATAAGCTAATATTTAAGAAATACCTCCCACTGGAGTACCATTACTAGAGTGAAAAATTGGGGGGAAGTTAACCCATATATACTTGAAAAATTAGAAGAATAAGTTAGGGTGAATATTATGGTATCCACTGAGGAGATGAAAAGAAGATTAGAAGAAAAAAGGAAAAAGGAGGTGGTTGAACCCTCAACCCCTCTAAGAGAAGCGCCAGTCAAATATTGTCCAAATTGTAATAGGGAATATGGGCCTGATGCTAATTTCTGTGAAGAATGCGGCACTAAACTTGAAGAAAAAAGCTTGGAAGAGGAGAAGCCAGTAGCACCAACTGAGTATGAGGATGTTATTGTTGTAAGTTCAAATCATGTCCCAGGGTATCGTGCCGTTGAAACCATAGGTTTTGTTTATGGGCTTACAGTTAGGAGCAGAGGACTTGGAGGCCAAGTAGGGGCAGGTTTAAGGTCTATAGTAGGGGGGGAGATTAAAGAGTATGTTACCATGATGGAACATGCACGTCAAGAGGCTATTGATCGTATGATAGAACATGCGAGGGAGCTTGGAGCTAATGCTATTATAAGCGCACGTTTTGACTCTGATTCTATCTCTAATGTCATGCAAGAAATTCTAGCTTATGGCACGGCTGTTATAATAGAAAAGGAATAGACAACCCCTAAATTTGAAGGGAGGTTATAATGTTGGGGGTTGTTGAAAAGATAATTAAAGCCCTTGAGGAGGATGTTAACAGGGGATTGGGTAGGCCATATCTACAATCGGGGAATTATAAGATTTATGATTTTAACGAGGAGAATTTTAAACCTCTCAAGGATGTTGAACCCCGTTTAATGGCGTTCGTCGACGGGGGGAACAATACTGTTTTAAATGCTCCAACATTTTCCCTCCAAATAAACAGAGTATACTTCAATCTTTTCTGGGGCAAGGAGCGTCAAAGGCCATCATCTGGGATGCCTGAGAAGATAGAGTTCTTATCATATCTTAATGTGTCCAAGGATGGGCAAGTGGGTAAGGTGAGGATATTCCCGCTTTCAGAAGAACATTCGAGGTATCTGCCAAGGGAAAAAGATTTAAGGGTTACTCTTCCAGGACCTCCAGATTTTTACCAGCGGAGTAGAATGTTTTCGGTAGCCCGAAGATTCGCTGAGTGGAGCTTCAGCACGCATATAATAGAAGAGGAACTTGATGATGGTGACATACTCGTGAGGGATGGTTCGCTGCAAGCATCATTTGAAGGCGAAAACGAATACTTAGACAGGGTAATGAAAACCGCCCATAAAATGGGGGTTAACCTCGTCGGCCTTTCAAAAACTTCAACATTATCAACGGATACAGGGAATTCTTTGATAGCATCCATTAAAAAATTTGCTGAGCATAAAAAATATGATAGATGGTGCTATTATCCAATAGCGAAGGAGATAGTGAACGGGGAACGTCCAGGTTCCATGATAATGGCTGCTAAGTTACACAAGCTTACAGAGTATATTTTTCGTATGGACTTCCTTAAAACAGACCATGACGAAGTTGAAGTGGTATCTGCTATTGGCGAGAACACAGTTGATCCTACATTCCCAGGCTACCCATATGGTCTTATAGATGCTGATCTTAACGCAAGGGTGAGAATGGATGAAGTGAAATTATATAGGACAAGGATACTTTCAGCATTATCAGAGGATGTCCTAGAAAAGTTGAAATCTCATATAAGGGCGCTCGATGCCCATGAAAGATTAAACATGATAGCGAACATGATCAAAGATTAAGAGTGCTGCGTGGGGGGTTCAAAAAATCGATGTCATAGGACAGATCATAGGAGGGGAGACCTCCAAGATTTTTATAAGGGAAAAGAGCGGTTCAAGGATAGAACTTGGAGACTTATTAGTTGCGGAAGAAGATGGTGGCAACTATAGCATATTACAAGTAAAGGATTTGGTTTATCATTCGCAGATTCCTCAGATCATGAGAGAACTCGCCTCGGGGCTCCAACTTGAAGGCCACGGCTCTCACATGGAGTTCCTAGATGAGGAGCTTAGGAATTATATAATCGCAGAGGCTAAGACCATACTCCAAATACGGGATAGTGAACCACAGTTACCCAAGACACTCCCTAATTTCTTCAGTCAGGTAAGACGCATAGAAGATGATGATCTCAAATTTTTAATGGAGGAGAAGATAAAAAATCCGCTCTATTTAGGTAATGTGAGAAGTGGCTCCAAGGAACTTAAAACAAGTATACATGTTGATGCTAGAGAAGCAATACCACACCATATCCTCATACCTGCAACAACAGGTCGGGGTAAGAGTAATCTAGTAAAGGTGATGCTCTGGGAACTTATGGGCATAGAAAATATAGGCATGCTAGTTCTCGACCCCCATGACGAATATTATGGCAGGAACGAACTAGGGTTAAAAGATCATCCCAACCAGGAAAAACTTAGATACTATTCTCCGGACACATCTAACATTCATGGGGTAGAGTCCCTCAGGATAAACCTTAAATCTATAAAACCAGAACATTTCGATGGTATAGTTGAATTTACAGATGCCCAGAGGGACGCCTTAAAACGCTACCATAATACACACAGGAAAGAGTGGATATCAGCCATAATCAGAGAAGAAGAAATTGATGGGGTGAATCCTCGGACACTTAGCGTTATAAAAAGGAAATTTGACAACATCCTAGGAATCTACGCAGAAAATGGTCAGATAAAGTCCCGTGGAAGCGTATTCAAAACAGATGCTGGTGAATCAACCATCAAAAGTATTATAAAATCCCTAGAAGATGGTGAGATCGTTATAATAGACACTTCAAAGCTTACGGGTGAAGCTGAACTACTGGTAGGTAGCATAATCGTCGGGGCCATATTCAACAAATATCAAAAGTATAAGGCAGAAGGCATCCTAGAAGAGAAGCCCATAATCGGTATAGTGATTGAGGAGGCCCCGAGGGTCCTTGGCAAGGAAGTCATAGAAAGACAGGGCCACAATATTTATAGTATTATTGCAAGGGAGGGTCGGAAATTCAATATCGGTCTCGTTGCTATAACACAACTTGTAAGTTTAATTCCAAGGACTATACTGGCGAATATGAACACGAAGATAATCCTCGGGAATGAAATGTCACAAGAGCGGGCCGAGATTATAGCAAGCGCTTCACAGGATCTTTCGGATGATAATCGGACAATAGCAAGCCTTGACAGGGGCGAGGCTATAGTGACGAGTGTTTTCACGAAATTCGCAGTACCCATTAAGATACCGCTCTTTGATGAACATGTCAAAGACAAAATAAATAAAAGGGAGAAACCCCCACTTTTATCCCTTGAAGACTTATAATAGGTGCAGATTATGTATAAGTTCGCTCATTTAGCAGATTGTCATCTTGGAGCCCACAGGTACACGGAACTTAAAAGGATAGAACTTGAAAGTTTTAAAGAGGCTATTAAGGAATCTGTCAATTCAAAGGTTGATTTTATTGTAATATCAGGGGATTTTTTCCATTCTAACATTCCTAACATGGAGGTTGTTAAGGAAGCTGCTAAAGTACTTAAGGATTTGAAAGAGGCTGAAATACCAGTATATGTATGTTATGGGAGTCATGATTACAGTCCAACTAGAACGTCAATGATTGATGTGCTTGAAAGCGCAGGCTTGTTAAAAAGGGTTGATAACATCCGCAGAGGAGAAGAAGGGTATACCCTAGATTTTATCAAGGACCCGGTGACTGGGGCGAAACTTACAGGCATATCAGCCCGTAGAATGAGCATGGAAATAGAACAGTTCAAATACCTTAACAAGGAATCGCTAGAATCCGAGGAGGGCTTTAAGATATTCCTTTTCCATAGTGCCATAACAGAACTTAAACCAGCATACCTTTCAGAGATGGAATCCATACCATTAAGCCTTTTCCCCCGAGGCTTTGATTATTATGCTGGGGGCCACCTACATGAGAGAATAGAAAAGTATGAGGAAGATTATGGTCTTATAGTCTATCCTGGGCCATTGTTGGGATCATATGCAACTGATCTTGAAGCGAATGCTAAGGGTAAAGAACGGGGATTCTATATTGTAGAATTTGATGACACTATAAAGGGTGTGAGTTTTCTGCCTTTGGATCTTGTTGAATATGAGTATTTTGGATATGATGTTACTGGTAAGAGCTCTCAGGAGGCTATGGATGATATAATCTCCGAGCTTCAGGTTTATGATGTGGATGGTAAAGTTGTTATGGTGAAGATTTGGGGTGAGCTTTCATCGGGTAAAACAGCTGAGATAGACCCTTTAAGGATAAGGGATCTGCTCGTGGAGATGGGTGCTTTACATGTTAACATAAACCGTCATGGTCTCAGGCGCCATGAGAGGCGGAGGATAAGGATTAAAGTGGAAAATATTCCACAGGTTGAAAGGACTCTTTTCAAGGAGAATAGGGAGAATTTGGATGTTCTCAGGGAGTGTGATGTTGATGTTGCAATGGAACTTTTAAATGTTTTGAGACGTGATAGGGAACCTAATGAGCGTAAGGTTGATTATGAGGATGGGCTGTTCCGGGATGCTCTCCGGGTATTGTCGATTGACAAGTCTTTGGGTGGTCTTTTATGATCCTTAAATCCTTGGAACTTAAGAATATTCGAAGTTACCGGGAGGCGAGGATCGATTTTTATGATGGTGTCACACTTTTTAAGGGTGATATAGGCTCTGGTAAGACGACAATACTCTTAGCGGTTGAATTCGCCCTTTTTGGCTTGGGTGGTCAACGTGGGGCTGGTCTGCTCCGTTTAGGTTCAAATAGGGGTTATGTTTCCCTCACATTCCAAGTGGATGGTAAAACATATACTGTTTATAGGAGTCTTAAGAGAAGTGATGGAAGTATAAGCCAGGATATATGCTATATTGAGACAGAGAATGGTAGGACGAACCTTAGACCGAAAGATATGAAGGATTGGATCCTTAGGATATTGGAGTATAATGAGCCTTTAAATCCGCGTGCAAAGAGCCGCATTTATAGGTATGCTGTTTTCACCCCACAGGAAGAGATGAAAAATATAATAAGTATGAATCCTGAAGATCGGCTTAAAACCATCAGAAAGGCTTTAAGATTGGAAGATTATAACATAGCTGCCATGAACGCTAATATGGTGGCGGTTCGAATTGATAGGAAAGCTGATGAGCTTAAGGGGAGGATACATGACCTCCAAGGGTTAAAGGATAAAAGGGATGAGAGGAGGCGTGAAATAGACAAATACAAGCTTTTGATTGAAAAAATAGAAGATGAGAAGAAAAGAATGGAAAAGGATAGAAAACTCATAGAATATGAGCTCGCAGAACTCGAAAGAGAACATGAAAACATTAAAAGCGCTGAGAATAGGAAAAAGAGTCTAATAGATAAGATTAAAATTATAATTGAGCGGATAGAAGAGGCCGAGAAGAAAAACGAGAAAATAGAGGAAGAATACAGGAGACACATCATAGAAAGTGATGAAAAAGAAGAGGAGAAATCCAAACAAGAAAAAAGACTAGAAACGGTGGAAGAGGCCCTGGAAGGGGTGGAGGAGGAGATAGAGAACATAAAAGAAGATTATGAGAGCATATTATTAGATAAAAACCAATTAGAAAATTTGGAAAAACAAGAACAAGAATACCGCGAAAGGCTCCAAGAAATCCAAGAAGACAACGAAAAAATCATAAAGGAACAATCCAAGATCGCACAAGAAATTGAAAGCTTAGAAGGGATTAAAAGACCATCCAATCAGAGCCTAACAGAAATCGAAGAAATTATAGAAGAATATGAAAGAAAAAAGGGGATAACAGAGGAGAAAATAGGGGAAGTTAACGCTAAAATAAATGACTATTCCTCAATAAAAGAAGAAAAAACCTGTCCAACATGCGGAGCCCCAGTTGACCCATCCAAGATCAAAAAGAAACTCAAAGAAAAACAAAGCCAGAAAGAAGAACTTGAAAAAATGAAAAAAGAATACACTACAAGAATAAAAGAAAACAAAAGACTCAAAGAAAAGATAAGAGAATACGAAAACGCTAAAAGAGAACTAGAGACCCTCAAAGAAAAACTAGAAGACAGGGAACAAAACCTTCAAAAAAACAATAAGGCAATAGAGAAAATCAGAGAAAAAACAAAAGAGATAGAAAAGGTGAAAAGGAGCCTAGAAGAGAGGATAAATGCGAAATCAACCATCCCAGATGAAATGGGACGACTCAAAAGAGAAAAAGCGAGTTTAGAGGGTGAAAGGGACGCGCTAAAAGAAAAAATAGCCAACATAAAAGCCTCGATACGCTCACACCAAGAAATGATCAGAAAACTAAAACCAACCCAAAACATGGAATACCAAGAAAACAAGAAAATCATAAAGGAAAAAACAAGCCAAATAGAATCCATCCAGGAAGAGATCGAAAAACTAGACCAAATACTAGAAAAAAAGGATGAAATAAAAGAAAAAAAGGACCAAACACAAGACAGACTAGAACACATCATGGAAAAGATAAGAAAATGCGAAAATGAACGTGCAAGGAATCTTGGAGCGCTCAAAAGGATAAAAGAAGAAATCAAAGACTTGGAAGAACAGATAAAAGAAAAAGAAAAAATAAAAAAGTCTATAAAGAGATTGAAAGAATATGTGAAATGGCTCAAGGAATATTTCATACCAACATTACAAGACATCGAAACCCATGTGATGACACAAATAAACCAAGAATTTAACAGTCACTTCCAGCGCTGGTTCCAGAAACTCGTAGAAGACAACGAAAAAACCGTAAGGATAGATGAGAACTTCACACCAATAATAGAACAAGGAGGCTACGAACAGGACATAGAACACCTCAGCGGAGGTGAAAAAACAAGCGTCGCACTGGCCTACAGACTAGCATTAAACACCATCATCCAAAGATACTCCACAATAAAATCAGACATACTCATACTAGACGAGCCAACAGACGGGTTCAGCAAAGAACAACTCCTAAAATTCAGAGAAATACTAGAAGAGTTGGAATGTTCACAGGTAATAATAGTATCCCACGAAGAAGAACTAGAAAACCTAGCAGATCACACATTCACAGTAGAAAAAAATGGTGGGGTTTCAACAATCCAAACAGGATGAACTGAATAGTCGAATCCTTGATCAGAGTTCTGGTGTCCGCAATGAAAGCTGCAGTGATAGGATTGGGCGTTGAAGGCAGAAAAGCCGTTAAATCACTTAGAAAACGTGGATATAAGGTATACGCCACTGATATCAACACTAATCTAAATTTAGAGGGCCTAGATGATGTTGAAGTAGACTTGGGCTTCCATGATATAGATAAGATAAAAGCATGTGACATTATAATATTAAGCCCAAGCCTTTATGACACACCACTCAAAGAAAAAGTAGAAGATAAAATAATCTGCAACATCCTCCAAGAGCACAAAAAACCATACACCATAGGGGTCACAGGAACCAACGGCAAGACAACAACAGCCCTCATGCTAACAAAAATACTAAAAAAGTGGGGTAAAAAAGTCTTAGTAGGTGGCAACGCAGGAGGAGGATTCCAAGGCTACACAGAACTCATACTACAAGCCACAGAGGACAAATATGACATTATAGTCGTGGAAATATGTGACATGACACTAGATTTCGCAGACCACTGTTTCAATCCAGATCTTGTGATCTTAACCAACATAGGCCGAGACCACATGAACCATCACAAAACAATCAAAAATTATAAGAAAAGTCTCAAAAGATTCCTAAAAGGCAAAAAAGTCCTGCTCAACAAGGAAGACCCACTATCACTACAATTAAAAACCCCCAAGTCGATACTATATGGGCCATATAATGGTAAACTCAACCTTTTCGGGGAATTTAACAAGTTAAATGCTGGTGCCGCCGCGAAAGCAGCTCAAATACTCGGCACGCCCCGAAATATAATAGACTCCGTCTTGGAAAATTTTGAAGCCCCAAGGGGGCGTATACAAACATATAAATTAAATAACGCGAAGATAGTCATAGGGAAGATTGATAATCCCTCAGCCATGAAAACCATATTAAAGGAAACTGATTTTGACATAATATTCCTCGGAACCCCGAGAAGAAACGAGGACTGGAGATTCGAAACACTACAAGAAATAGGTAAAAAACCGCCAAGGATACTTGTATTATTCCCGGGCCTCGAGGACACAACAGATATCGCCCTAAAACGTGCGGAGAATCTGCCCTCAAAGGTTTTAACTGCAAAGGGCGTGGATGAAATCATCAAATTACTTGAAGGGTTTAGCAGTGAATATCATAGGATACTTATAGGGGGTAATGGGCAAGAAAGGATCATAAAGATCCAAGAAAATATAGAAAAAATGGTGGGACAATGAGGAATAAGAGGATACTAGTGGTCGGTGCTGGGAATGCTGGCAGACCCGCTGCAAAACTACTACACCACCTTGGCAATGAAGTGCTAGTCACAGAAATCAAAGAATTCGAAAAACTACCCCTAAAGGCCAAAAAAAGGATAAAGAAGATGCAGGAAAGTGGTATAAGGTTCCATTTTGGGGGGCATCATCCTCAGGATATAGAATGGGCAGATGCCATTTTCATCTCACCTAACATCCCAAAAGATTCGGTGATATACAAACTGATAGAGAAAAGGGATATTGAATATATAACGCCTTCAATGATTGGTGGCATGCTTAACTCCTTTATTAAGATTCCGATGGTTGGGGTGGCTGGCACAGATGGTAAAACCACAACTACGAACATGATAAAGCATATCCTAGAGGGGAAGCATGCCACGATATCGTTTTCATCATTAGAAGATTCACTTGTCATTGAAGGCCTGGTTGATTTGCTGGTGGAGGATAAACTGGAGGGTGAATTCGCAGTTTTTGAACTGCCACATGGTACCATAAGAATGACACAAGGCCTTGAATTATGTGCTGGTATCATAACCACGCTCACCCCGGACCACCTCGACGAATTCAGGGATTATGATGATTATATCAAGCGTAACCTTCTCATCAAGGATCTTATCAAGCCGGGGGGTTTGCTCATACTCAATGGAGATGATCCCATAATAGGCAGATTCATAGATGAAATAGACGCACGCATCATCTATGGCTTGGGCAGGAAAAGACTGGTTGAATTCCATGGTAGAAGATATGTGACAAGGCCCCTGTCGGTTGATGTTAAAGCCGAGGAAATCAAATTAAAGGGTCTTAGGGGTTCGGAATTCACATTTTTAAGTGGGAGAATACCCACAGTCTTATGTGAAAGGTGTGGGAGTATAAATTGTGAATGTGGGGATTTTAAGCGGGAATATGTTGGACCATATAAGGAGAGGATCAGTTTACAGGTTCCAGGGATATTCAATGTTGAAAATGCGCTGGCGGCTATTACAACAGGATTGATTCTAGGTTTTGACATAGATTATCTGAAGGAGCGCATAGGCGAATTTAAGGGTATAAGGGGGCGTTTTGAGGTCATGGGCGTGGTTGATGGTGTTAAAGTTTATATGGACGCTGCTCACAACCCAGAGAGCATGGAGAAATTATTTGAGGGTTTAAAATTCGATGGTGGGCTTATAATAAGCCTTGACAATCCTGACACATTAACAGTGCGGGATAAATTCAAGATAGGTAAGACGCTTGCAAAGGCGGCTGATCTGCTCATTGTAAGTGCTAAAAATGAAACAACAGGGGAAATAGATTGGAGGGCGGCTGAAGAGGTTGCGGAGGGGGCGAACCCCACAAAAACCATAATAGTAGAAAACGTCTACAAATCCATTAAAGAAGCCTTGAAAAACTCTGAAAAAGGGGATATGATAATCCACATGGGTCCTGGGGTTGTTAACGCTTACAAAAGCGTTAAAATGGACATTCGAAGGGCTATAAGAGATTACAAGGGGGACAGATGATGGAGAGGATAGTGGTACTTGGCGGGTGCGGGACAGTAGGAAGCCTAATGGCCAGAATACTAGCAAAGAGGGCTGCTGTAACAATATCAGACATTCGCAAAAAAACACCCCTATGGGAAATCTTTCAAGCAGAGGGCATCAAACTAGACCTTGGAGGTCATAACCCCAATATAATAAGAGGAGCTGATAAGATAGCGGTGGCGCCAAGCCTACTAGAGAATGAGAAGATACTCCAACTCATAAAAGGCAAAGAGATCATAACAGTCGAGGACATCATAGCATCTTGCAAAGTTAAAAAGCCAGTTGTAGGCGTCACAGGAACCAATGGCAAAACCACCACCACACAAATCCTAAAAAACATACTAAGGGTGGCAGGATACAAGGTCCCTGAACATTATCTTAACATCCAAGGAAACACAGAATTCATACCAGCTTTACAAGCAAGACTAGAAGGTGACATAGCAGTAGTTGAAATAGGAACATTCGGAAAGCTAGGTGAAATAAAAAAGGCTGCTACAGACAGCAAAGTCGAGATAGCTATTATAACAAACATTTCAAGGGATCATCTACCACCAGAGGATTTCCCAAAATACATAGAATGTAAAAAAGAGATCATAGACGTCGCCCAGCACATCATATTAAATGCTGATGATCCCATAGTGGCAAGTTTCGCCAAAAGCCTCCCCAAGGACAAGGTAACATTCTATGGTATAGAATCCGTCAAATCCCACTTTGAGGTATTCCCAGAAGACAGAGAATGCCCCTATTGTGGCAAACCCCTAAAATACAAGAATAGGTTCCTAGGCCACCTTGGAGACTACTATTGTACATGCGGTTATAGAAGGCCGAAGTTGGACGTTAAAGCCACCAAAGTAGAAATGGATAAGTTCAGATTAAACATAGCAGATGAGACAATAAAGCTCAAAACAGGCGGACTTTTCAATGTCTATAATAGTCTTGCGGCGGCTGCCGCAAGCCTAACCCTTGGCATCAACCCCGAGCATATCATAGAGGGTATAAGCTCATTTAAAGGCGCTGCTGGAAGGCATGAGATAATAAAAAGAGAGCCCAAGATAATCATAGACTATGCCCATAACCCAGCTGGTGTCAGGGCCATAATGCAACTTGTAAAAGAAGAAACCCCTGGAAAAATCATAGTAGTGAATACCATATCCTCTGAGAGTGGAATAGAAGGCGACAAAGAGATAGCAAGGATACTCTCAAATGCCAACATCATAATACCAGCATCATATAGTGCGAGGAAGGCATCAGATCATACAAGAGCCAAGATCATACATATAAAGTCTAGCAAACAAAAAATGAAACAAGGCACATTAGGAGCCAGCAAGAGACAAGTAAGGGAGGCCATCCAAAAGGCCCTGAAACATGCGGAAAAAGATGATACCATCCTAATAATAGGGGAGGGAGGCTATAAGTATGCTAAAAGCGTCCTTAAAGGATCCTAGGATTATGGTAGTTATACTAGTATTGATAGTGGTTGTGATGACCCCACTAGATTACCGCATCCACACTATGATACCATCACAGGATCCTGAGGAGATAAGCAGCATACCCATAGGTAGCACAGTAGTGTCTGGGATGCAAGTGGCAGACCCTGCAAAAATAAGGAAAGAACCCCTAATCATACACCCAGATTATCTAGTCAAGAACATACAAGATGGGGATATAGGTGCGGTCATCTATGGCCTATTCACCGGGGCCATGATGACACCCATCAAAGAGGTTACAGAGGGTGTTGATGTTGGTGGAAGAGCCTCCAAATTAGAGGGTCTTGGGATGCTGACAACGAAAGATGATAAGCTAGTTGTACAGCCACCAGCAAATTTCATATGGGCATATAAGACACCATACACTTATGCCGTTAAAACAGAGGATGGTATAAGCATAGTGGAGAAGAATAAAACAATAAGGACATTATCACCCGACGAGATAGGTGGTGCTGCCTCTGATTATATTAATGAAACAGAACTTAAAGAATGGTACAAGGAAGCGAAGATAGGTGACAGGATAGCTATAGACTTTTCACTTTCCAATTTTAGCGATGGCAGACTAGAAGTGCCACCAGAGGATATAAGCAGATTCTTTGGTGAAAAAACGAAAAAATACATGCGGGAATATCCTGAGGGCGCCCCTATCATGGCTTACATGCACCACTACAAGGTGGAGGAGGTTGCAACAGCCACAAGCCAACTTGAATCATACCCAGAGTATGACAATATAAACAGGGAATATAATGCAAGAGAATTCACAAGGGCCTGGAATGGTACTATAGTGCCTCCTGGGACGAGTTCACCTGGAAAGGAGACAGTCCAGTTCACATCATCAAGGGACCCCAAGGCTCCTGGAGGTTATGCTTCACATGGTACGTGTCCACCGGCAAGAGCCCTCAGAGATGCTGTTGCAAAGGCAGGGTTGCCCACGCCCACAGGTATAAGCTGGGGATATTTCGCGCTCATATATGGTTTCGACCCGGCTACCGATGTTAAAGTGTATAATGATGGACGGTATCCTATAATGATAATCATGTGGACTGAAGGTTCAGGTCCGAGCATGCTCATACACGCTAAAATCCTCAGATTAGTACCAACGTAAAGAGGGAAGCATGCTTTCGCGAAGATCCCCCGAAGGACTTGGAAAAGCGACTAATATCAACGTGGAGAGCACGGAAACTGAATCCAAGACCAAATAATTGTTATTAATACTGAACGTGAAGGGGCATGAAAGTATCAGGGATTATAACAGCAGCAGGTAAAGGGAAGAGGATGAAAGCTGACATGAAAAAAAGGGGCCTAAAGCCAAGGCATAAACTCCTACTAAAGTTAAATGATAGAACAGTGCTAGAAAAGACCATAACTAATGTCCTGAGTGCTGGTGTGGATGAGTGTATTGTTGTTGTTGGACACCAGAAGGATGATATAATCCCTGTGATCAGTGACTTGGATGTTAGGATCGTGGAGAACCAGGATGATCTGCCATTGACTGGCTCATTATTGAACGGTGTGAAGAATGCTAGGGGACTTTTTTGTCTTTGTGTTGCCGGAGACCAGCCAACAGTCACTCCTAGGACTTACAAGAAGATTATCAGGGCCGTGGGTGATGGTAGGGTGTCAATACTTGGGAGGGGTTCTTTCGGTTGCTTGGACAATGCTAGGGGTCTTGGGATGCCATTTGCAGCCCCCAGGAAACTCCTACTAAAATATTTACCATCTTATAGTGGTAACATTAATCCATTGCTCTGGCACATACTAGAAGATGGTATAAGCTTGTATGCTATAAGGCCGTCAGATGAAATAGAACTTATTAACTTGAATACCTTTGATGATTATCTAAAAATTATTAGGAAGAACTAGAATTTTTTACCTTCTAGTTCCTCTTCGAGCAAGTCTATCCTATCTTGTAATTCTTCAACGATTTTAGCCAGATCTTCCATTGAGAGTATGACGTCATAGATCCAACATGCTATGGTCTCACTCTCAGCCTCTTCGCGGTACTTTTTTATCTTCTCTGCAAGGTCACGTGCTTCATCTAATATGTCAGTTATTTCAACCAAGGCTGATCCACCCCCATGTTATGCTATTTCTTCGAGCGCTTCTATTGTACAGTCTATATTTTCGGCTGTTAGGCCAACTACAAGCTCATCCTCTTTTATGTTGGAGTATTGTCTTGAGCCGCTGCATGCTAGGGTTATGTTGGCTTCGCCTCGCGTGTATGGTCCTGCCACTGCATCTGCACAGATTGATTGTATGCCTGCGAAATCTCCCTTGACCCTGCCACCCTTGGTGTAGACTAGTGCCTGGATTATCTTGAGTGCTTGGGCAGGGTTACAGACCACTAATATAACATCAGGGTCGAATTCTGCTTTTTCTAGTGGTGCGTATACTACAGCATAGAATTTGAGGTTTATCTTTGGGATCTGGTCTATTGTTCTTTTGGCGGCTGGGAGGCTTGAAAATCTGCCCAGGCTATAATAGAATTCTCCGGTTTTTACAGTTTCTGGTGTTTCAGCGGCTCCGATGGCACCTGCTCCCCCTTTGCATTCCTGGTCCTCTGCGAGTGCGTAGAACATTTCGCCTTCGCTTGCCCGCATCACCATTTCGCAGTGCCTAGCCGGCTCGCTTATCCTTTCAACATCCCCTGGCATGTCATCCTCGTGGAGTACGAGTTTAACAGCCACGGGGGACCTTTCAAGTCCTAGTTTGTCTTTCATCTTCTTGGAGATGTTTTTATATTCTGTTTTCATAATATTCCCCACCTTATGGTTCGATATTGGGGGTCTAATCTATTATACTCGTGGGCCTACCATATTGTCTCTTTTCTATATGTCCACAGTCTTTACACTTATAGGTTATCATGATAAAATCTCCTTCTGCATATTCTTCTTCAACTTCGACGGCCTCGCCACCACAAACCGAACACTTAACCCTATCGGGCATGTCCAACCTATAATGTATCAACAATAAAACCCCCCGCAATACAAAAAAATTATTATATTATATGATATCTTATCCATTATATGTATGACGGCTAAAAAATTTAAGACTGCATTCATAGCACATGTACCTGATGCAGACCCTGAAAGGGACAGGTGCAAGATTGAAACAAGCCTATATGAGCTTACAAGCATCCTAGTAGGAGATGACAGGCAGGCATTAAAGGTGTGCGAGGAACTTGCCCAGGGGGGAGTTCATTCAATAATCCTATGTCCGGGGTTCACACATAAGACAATAGGTGAAATAATAGAAGCCACTAAAGAAAAAGTTGGGATAAGTGTTGCAAGAGGCGACGATCCGAGCACTAGAATAGCATTAAAGGCCATGGAAGAGGCTGGTTGGTTCAAAACCCAATAGCTCCTCTGTTATAGGAGTCTTATGGGGTAGTAATCTCCATGTCCTGGTAACACGATCAAACCATTTACCTTTTTATCAGTCGCTTTTGCAACTTTTTTCAATGCTTGCATTTCTTCTTTAAATAGCATTGAGTTTGCATTGGTACTTGTCATGAGGAATCTTGGAATGTTTAGGAATTTTTTCTCCTCATCCTCCAAGCTTGGCACATAGAGCAGATAATCGCCACTGAATAGTACCTTTGCTTCTTCTGATAAGAAAAATACTTGTCCTGGTATGTGACCCCCAAGGCTTTCCAGAACCTTGAAATTTAAGCCACCAACCTTGAAATGGTCTATTATGTGGAATGCTCCGATTTCGCCCCTTTTCTTTGTCTTGTATGGTTGCCAGTTCTTGGGGAACTTGCACTCTGTAAAATGGTTTACAAGGATTGTGAAATAATGGTTAAGTTCCATGAGGGGTGTTTTTGAGCCTGCTGCACGATTCTCTTCCTCTATGATCTTCTTGGCTTGTGGGTGCATGAAAACTTTTGTACCATATTCTTCATGGAAGTATCCGCTGAGGCCGGCATGGTCTGCGTCAGCATGGGAAAGATAAATTCGACTTATCCTTGAAGGGTCTAGGCCATTCTCTCTTAGCATTTCTTTTATGTTGTTGTAGTATATGCCATAGGTGCCGTCGATCATTACAAGGTCTTTATCATATTCTAGGATGTGGATGTTGCCGCCTGTCGGGGGTTTGAAAACATGTAATAGTAGGTTGCCGAGTGGTAGGCTGGGCAGCTTTCTATAGTAGAATGCATCATCTTTACGCGTCCTAGATGATATTGCGAAGGCCAATATGTTCCCAAGGACTTGGCCGGCTTCAAGGTTCCGACCAGCCTCCCGGTTAAAACCAATAAGGGTGTCAGATAACTCCTTGGAAGTGTTAACGAGTCTTTTTATCTTCGCTACTTCCTCATCATCTAGGAGCTCTCTGAGTTTGAGGAAAAACCTTTCAATAAGGTTCAAACCGATCATCATATTAGTTTTTTCCTCGTCGGCCCCGGTGTATTCGAGATTGTAGTGATATCCGAGTGTGTTTAATTCCTTGGCGAGTTCTTGGATCTGCTCTGGGTCTTTGACATAGAATGCCATTTCAGCCTTGTTCTCTGATATCATCTCATTATAGATCATGTAAGTGACATTGGCACCATACCTTTCGAGAACCTTCGCAAAATCTTTGAGGGTTCCGGGTTTGTTCTCAAGATAGACAGAGACTTTAAGAATATTGTCAGGTTTTGTGATTTGAAGATTCTCCTCAAATAACTCCTTAAAGAATCCTCCATGGACAAGATCATTGTATAGGGAGTGGAAAACATCCTCCTTGGACTTTCCTTCAACAAGAACGCGATTAGGATGCTCAGATCTATTATAATAAAAATATGATATGTTTATATCATGATCTGCAAAGTAACCAGCTATCCTCGCAAGGGATCCTGGCCTATCCGGCACATAAACCTTCACTCTACCAAGGAATAAATTATCGGTAGTGGACTTCCAAACCTCAAACATGGCCATCCCCAAGAACACCTCCAACATCAAATTAGATCATCCATTATAGAAATAATCTTCGCCCAAGGTTTAGATCAAAAATATTATAAATTGGACAAAAGCAAGTAATATAATAATCATCCACCAAATGATGAGAAGAACCATGAAAAAATCAGAAGAATGGATAAATGGAGAATGGGAGTTGATAATTGATGGAAACAACATTAATATCCACAGTATATTCCATAGAACCTGTAATGATTTGCATAACACAATTTTCACCAAGAAAAGTCGTGCTAATAATGGAAGAAGAACCACCTAAGGAGAAGGAACAAGTACAAAAGATCATAGAAGACACATTAGGAAACTTCATAGAAGTCAAAATAAAAGAAACAAGCCTCTACGATGTAGTTCAGATAGCCAAGGACACGGTGGACACCATAGATGAGGAAAGAGCAAAAGGGAGAAAAGTTGTGGTCAACATAAGTGGAGGAAGAAAAACACAAGCCCTTGGCGTCCTATTTGGATGCTATGCCAGAAACAACGACGTCCAAAGAATAGCCTACGTAACAGAAGAAGAAGGCGAAATAATAGACCTCCCAATACTAAGCTTCGGGATATCCAAAACAAAAAAGAAAGTACTAGAGGAGCTTAAAAGAGGAGAAACTTCCGTTAAAAACCTGGCTCTAGAGCTTGGGATAAGCCGGGGCATGACATACAACCACATAAGAGAACTTAGGAACATGGGATTCATAGACCCTGAAAAACTTGAAATAACATCAGCAGGGGAACTCGCAATACTATGATGCGGCGTCCGGGATTTGAACCCGGGTCGCTGGCTTGGGGGGCCAGTGTCTTAACCAGGCTGGACCAACGCCGCTGAAGAGAGTGCTCCGACCGGGATTTGAACCCGGGTCCTCGGCTCGAGAGGCCGAGATGATTGGCCGGACTACACTATCGGAGCAATAATAATATTACCCAAAGAATACTTATAAAATTTTCGGGGCCAAAGCAATGTATGACATAATAATAATAGGGGCTGGACCAGCAGGCCTAACAGCCGCCATATATGCCGGAAGACAAGGAAGCAAAACACTCATACTCGAAAAGGGAATAGCCGGGGGAAAAGGACTAGAAGTGCCGTTAATGGAAAACTATCCAGGATACGAAAGAATAGAAGGTCAAGAACTCATACAAAAGATAAAAAAGCAGGCAACAGAGCAAGCGCAACTCAAAGAACTGGAAGAGGTTACAAAAATCGAAAAAACACGTGAAGGATTCAAAGTAAAGACTAAAAAAGACACCTACAAGACCAAAACAATAATCCTAGCCACCGGAACACGACACAAAAGACTGGGAATCCCCGGCGAAGAAAAATTCCTAGGAAGAGGAGTATCATACTGTGCAACATGCGACGGACCACTATACAAAGACAAAAAAGTCCTAGTTGTCGGAGGAGGGAACAGCGCACTACAAGAAGCAATATTCCTACACAACATAGGATCCAAACCCACAATAATACACAGAAGGGATCAATTAAGGGCCCAAAAATACCTACAAGACCAGACAAAAAAACTAAAAATCCCCATAATATGGAACAGCACCCTAAAAGAAATCAAAGGCAACAATGCAGTTCAGGGGGCCATAATAGAAAACAAAAAGGGCCAAACCACCACGATAAAAACTGATGGTATATTCATAGCAATAGGAGAAGAACCACTAAACAAACTCGCCCAAGACCTAGGAGTCAAAACAGACAAGGCAGGTTACATAATAACTGACAAGCAACAAAGAACCAATATAGAAAGAGTTTATGCCGCTGGGGACATAACAGGCGGGTTAAATCAGTGGGTTACAGCATGCGCTGAGGGTGCCATCGCAGCAACCACAGCATACAAGGACACCTCAAAAATTTAAAGCTGGCAGTTTCTCGGAAATCCCCTAAATAAAAGGTAATATATTCGAAGACCAGGGAAAGAATTACGAGGGTTGAGGGGGAGACTTTTTTAGGTGGTAAATGGATGAAAAAGCTCAATCCAGACTTATAAGTATAATATTAGCTGCTATAATCATATTTCCCTGGATCCAATCTCTCAACTTTAGAAATTGGTCTCTAAAAAAGAAGAGGAAAATTATCTGCACCTAGCTTGTCAGTGATTATAATGAATCAAATTCAGAGAATAGTAAAGAATATGGGAGTGATGGGAGCAGCGCAAGTATTAACCGCGCTAATATCCTTCGTGCTTCTCATATACCTTGCAAGGTTCCTTGGAGAAGCCGATTTTGGAAAATATAATTTTGCATTTTCATTTACAAACCTTTTCGCGATATTCGCCGACCTCGGCATTAGCCAACTACTCATAAGAGAAATAGCTAGAAAAAAACAATTATCAGAATATTATGTGAACAATGCCATCCTATTAAAGATTCTGCTTTCAATTTTAACATTCATAGGTATCATTCTGATAACATGGACTCTTAGATTCCCTAAGATATTATCCATTCTACTCTATCTTTTCGGAATTTACAATATCTTATCGACACTCTCAAGTACTTACCTTTCACTCTTCCAGGCTTGGGAGAAAATGGAATATGTCGCACTATTCCAAGTTATAGAACGTGTAATAATCGCGACTTTTACTTTAATAGTCCTATTTCAGGGGTATGGTGTGATAGCAGTCGCATACATTTATATCCTGGCAGGCATCATAGATATGATCCTCGCAGCAACCATAACCTTCAAAAAGTTTATAAAACCCCTTTTTAAGATTGATTGGGGACTCCAGAAAAAACTTTTAATAATGGGATTACCCTTTGGTTTGAACGCGCTATTTGCAGTGTTTTTCTTCAAGATAGACACTATACTCCTAGGTTTTTTAAAGGGTGATGTTGCCGTTGGAATATATAATGCAGCCTATAACCCCCTTCTAAGTCTGAGTATGATTGTCGCGGGGATAGTGTCAGCCGCAATCTACCCTGTAATGTCAAAATACTATAAAGAAAATAAAGAATCCCTAGGAAAATTTACAATTATTTCATCTAAGTATCTTGCAATCTTTGGCTTTCCCATTGCCATTGGATGTTTCATACTCGCAGACAAATTCATACTAATACTTTATGCTGGAGGATATACCGGCGCCATAATAGCATTCCAAATCTTGGCGCTCTTCATACCCATCCGGCTCGTCAGCACTATCACAGGAACACTTCTAAGCTCCATAAACAGACAAGGCTACAGAATGTTCAGCGTAGGAATAAGCGCAGCCTTCAACATCATCCTAAACCTTATACTAATACCATATTACAGCTACATAGGTGCAAGCATAGCCACAGTACTATCAGAACTCCTACTATACTGTCTATTCCTATTTTATATAGGACGCTATTATAAGACCATAAATGTGAATCGAACATTCACAAAACCCCTAATAGCATCAATCATAATGGCCATGACAATATATCCAATAAAAAACCTGAACCCATTTATCATTATTGGTCTTGCCACAATCATTTATTTCTTATTCCTCTTCCTATTGAAAACCTTTGGAGATGATGACAGGCTATTATTGAATAACTTGTTGGGGAAAGAAGCATGAAAAACATCACTGAAGTGAAGGATCTGTGCACTGGTTGCGGGACCTGCGCAGGCCTATGCCCTCAAAATATTATAAAAATGGAGATAGACCAAAAAAAGGGAATCTATGTGCCAATTATCAAAGGGGAATGCAATGAATGCATGACATGCATAAAAGCATGTCCCGGGATTGGCGTAGACTTCAAGGAGCTTAACATGATGATATTCGGAAGACAACCAAAAGACTTGCTAATTGGAAATTACAAAGATTGCTACATTGGATATTCATCAAATGAAAAGTTAAGGTATAATTCATCATCTGGGGGTATGGTAACCCAAATTTTACTCTATCTTCTTAAGGAAGGTCTTATTGATGGTGCCCTTGTAACGCGTATGAATCCTAAAAAACCACCTGAACCAGAACCATTCATCGCCCGCACACCAAAAGAAATAAAAGAATCAAAAGGATCCAAATATTGTCCAGTACCAGCAAACACATGCTTAAAGGAAATACTTGAAACACCAGGAAAATATGCCATAGTAGGCTTACCATGCCACATACATGGAATAAGAAAAGCTGAAAAAATCAATAAAAAATTAAGAAAACGCATAAAATACCATCTTGGCATAGTCTGCAACCACACACCCACATTCAAAGCAACAGAATTCCTACTAGAAAAACTCAACATCAAAAAAGAAGAAATTAAAAATATAAGTTATCGTGGAGAAGGCTGGCCAGGAAATTTAAAAATAGAAACAAAATCAGGCACAATACTACTACTACCTGAATATTGGGGGTCTGGTTTTGGGCAGCTTTTTATTCCTAAAAGGTGTAACTTTTGTGTGGATCATATGGCAGAGCTCTCTGACATGTCCTTCGCCGATCCATGGCTAAGCGAATTCAAAAATGAAAAAAAGGGAAAGACACTAATCATTACAAGGAAGAATTCTAATATTCTCAAAGAAATGGAAAATAAAGGAGTTTGTAGAATAGAACCAATCAAACCCGAAAAGGTTATTCTCTCACAAATCTATAATTTATATGTGAAGAAAAAGTTGCACATGAAATCCTTATATCATAGTAATTTTCCTAGAATAGACTTTATTGATAAGATAATAGGATTTTTCGAACCTTCAAGATTAAAGATCCCATGGACACTTAAAAGGAGGTACATTTCCCTATATTCTCTTATCGCATCTTTAAAGGCTAGAAGGGATTTTCTAGGAAAGTGAATCACATAATCTCTTTAAAAGTTCGCCATTTTTTAAGGCTCTTTCTTTCACTCTCGGGATTGTCTTTTTAAGATGTTCAACTATTCTCTCCCTGTTCTCCCATGCCTTCATCACCTTCTCAATTAATATTTCATGGTTTAAATCTTCCAGATCGATTATATAATCTTCAAGGCTGAGCATTTCACCGATTATCCCATGCATTTTATGACTGTATGCTATCCCGACAGTTGGGACAAACATTGAAGTAGCAGCTATGGTGGCATGCATCCTAGCACCTATAAAAAGGTCGCAGTTGCCTATTATAAATTTTAATTCTTCAGGTTCATATTCATCCTCGATCAAAAAAATGTTATCCAAACTAAGATGATTGTATATTTGGGATAAAATTTTAAGATCTGAATCTTTTCCGTATACATGGGGTATGAGAAGAAGTGTACCACCTAACATTTTAGAGATTTTTTCAATGGCTTTTGTTGAGATTCTTAGGATATCGATCTTATCGGCAAATTGTGATAGAAGAGGGCTTATATTAAACCCGATAATGGGTCTGTCGAATTTTTCAATGTTTGTCTTAGATGAATCTAGAATAAAGGCGGGATCCGCGGTTAAATAATAATTTTTTGTTCTTATATGCTCCTGAACATATTGATATGATTCAGATTCCCTTAAGAGGATTAGATCGGATCTTTCAAGGACATAATCTAATAATCTCTTAACTATAAGGCTTTTATGGTAGCCTAAACTTTCTGAAAATAATACAATGGGCTTGTCCAATAAAAGGGCATATAAAAGATTTGTCAATGTTATGATACTTGCTCTACCATACTCTCCTGAAAGGTGATCACCACCACTATTAATAACGATATCAGATTCTTGCATATACCATAAAAAATCATCTTTTCTAAATTTCATTTTAAATCCTTTCCAGATAATAATCTTTAGAAGCGTTAAAAAGGATTTTATAATACTTTGGGGACTTCTCAGGGACATTCCATAAGTAGGATTTTCGATGATCCTATGCTTATCTAGAAAATCTTCGTTAGGACCCATTAAATAAAATTCAGGATCTCTAATAACCTTTTTTATGATTTCTATCGTGGTCTTGACTAAAGCCGCATTACCTTTATTTTTCTGATTGACACCTAAAATCATAAACTTCATAAATTTCCCTTTTCTAATTTCACCAATATAATAATTTTGGCTCTGTAGAAATCATATAAGAATATCACCTAGGTATTAATCACCAACACCTGAAAGGTGATCCGCTGCGATTCCCAAGGATGATATAGTGGAAACGAATTAGTAAGGTTTACAGGTGTTGCATTTAAAGTGGCTAAGGGGGGCTTTACCAGCCCATATTCAACCACCAAATCAAGGTTTAAGTACACTCAAAGCCAACTTAGGGTCTTGAAGACGCTATTAGAGCTCAAGTACCGTGCATTCACATCGTTAGTTTAATGTCTTCAGCGCTCCGAATGCTTGGCTTTAAGGAGATTCAGCACCACACTTTAGAAGTTCATTTAAACGCACCGAGATCACGGATCCTGGATAAAATGCCCAATTAAATGTTCGTTTATTCAACATAAATGATCCTTGGATAGCCATTTTGATAGAACATTAGCAAGTGGGCCATGCAAGCCTGCGCCCAAAGCCAAATCACACAAAAAAGTGGAGGAAAAGCTACACCAAAAACCAGATAACAATAAACACACAAAAACAGGTGTACTCTTTCAATGTACTTCCAGGGACCCATAGACACGACTCAAAAGACGCGATACCCACTAAAGCAGAAAAGTATAAGCCAGTGGGGTTTTTCAGTATGGACAGGTGACGGGAAAGAAATATATCGCGTTTATAATTTGAACTGGAAGCAAACAGCATGAATACCAGCCAAAAAAAAAGAACATAGGGAAAGGCAAATGTTCTTAGTGATGCTAGAATTCTGCAAGGAAACCATTATACAACCAAAGAAACATCATGGAAACAGCCACGTCAGTTTTGAGGAAAGTAATAGACGATAAAAATTATTCAGGAGTAAATGGCAAATATACAGTGGAAACACAAGCTCAAAGACATTTACATATACATGCACGTAAAAACCCTCATCAAAATAAAGAAAATATGATTTCTACAAAGCCCTTAATTTATCAATTAAGGAATCCAATTTACATAATTCGCAAGCCAGACCAAGAGCATGAAACTACGTACTCCCACTAGAGTGACTCACAAAACTCATTAATATAGGAGAGACCTTCACAACATTTGAAGAGGAGATAGTTGCAGTGGTCGTGACTTACAACCGAAGAAATTATTAATTGAATGTTTGGGGGCTAAGGAGGTAGACAAGGCCTCTTAACGCTATTTATATTATTGATAATGCATCGACTGATGGAACACCACAGCTGCTGCAAGAGCAAGGTTACATAAAAACCCAAGAAAGTGAGATGACAAAAATAGAAAACCTTCATGATGGTAGGTTAATAAAAGTGGTTTATGTGCGCATGAGGGAAAACGTTGGAGGGGCGGGCGGTTTTCATGAGGGCGTGAAAAGAGCTTACAATGATGGCCACGACTGGATATGGCTTATGGACGACGATGCTGAACCTTAAACGACAGCCTGGAAAGATTACTAGATTATGCAAATGAAAAATATTGCTGTCCTTTGTTCAATTATCATATAGGATGGAAACATTTATTTCAATCATCGAGAGTATCTAAGAATAGGTTTCCTGCACATTGGTATCCTTTTAAAAGAGAGTGTTACAACAAATGGATTGTTGAAATGATGTTGAAATTTTTGTAGGCTTTTTAATAAACAGAAAAAAGGTTATGGAGGTTGAATTACCTAAAAAAGAGTTTCCCATTCTTTTTGATGACGTGGAATATTCGTTAAGGCTTAGAAAATCTGGCAAAATATTCCGACAAATTGATAAAAATAAAATGATCTTTCATAATTCATCTTCGAAGACGATCTTGTATATTCTTTCGGCAGAATTACCATCCTTGTAATAATTTACGAGCTCGTTTATGGTTCTTCTCTCTTTTTGATAATATTCAGGGTCTTTTATGTTTTTTTCCAGTTCTTCTAGAAATTCATCAAAATTTTTAACTTTAGGGTCTGGCGTCCAAAACTCATAAGATTCTAGTGCGAAACCTCTCTTCTTGCGGTATTCGTCAAGATCGGGAACAGCAAAAATTATAGATCTGTCAAGAAGTAAAAAATCAAAGTATACTGAAGAATAATCCGTTACAAGAACATCTGCGCAACTAAGGATATCATAAAGGTCCATAAAATTCTTTTGTAACATTTCACTTGTAATAAGTATGGCGTTATTCATTTTTTTAAAATAAGGCTTGGTTATGGACTCTTCAAAGGGGTGGAACCTAGCTAGTAAAAGGATTTGATTGGAGCGAAGGAATTGACTGAAAACTTCTCTATTAAAGTCTGGGAAATTAAAATTATAGCTGATAAGTTCTCCGTTAATCTCTTTTTGGGATCTTCTAAATGTAGGTAAAAACAAAATAACCTTTTTATAGTCATTTAAATTAATATTTAAGAGTCTTTCAAGGTCTTTATTAGAATTTTTGAAAAGTTTGTCATTCCTGGGCTGACCCGTTATAAAAATTCGCCGTGGATCTTGGTTAAAACAAGCTGCAAGAGCATTCCTCATAACAACAGAAGTCGCAAAAAGATAATAATTTTTATCATCTGAAGAATAATCTAACAGAAAATTATCATCTTTTCTAACATAACTCAAAGCTTTTAAAGGCATTCCATGCCAAAGATTAACAAAAACCTGCCACTTCCTGAATTTTCTAAAAAATCAACTACTTTCGTTATCATCATATCCCACTTATTCTTTTTTATCCCTGCTGAATAATCAAAGTTTTTCTTAGTTTCTGGTTTCACTCTTTTAACTTTCGTCTACGATTTTAAATTTTCCATTTCAACTTTAATTTTACTAAGTTTAAAGGGAACTATGGATGTATCATTCCCAGTTCCCCAAATTACATGTTGCATATTTGTCATGCCAGAATTTCTGATGTTATTTTTTCCTCTTTTCTGATCAATTCTACTATTGTTTACGGTTTTTTCACCAAACTCTCTATTTTACAGATCGCTGTTACCTCAGCTTCTTTTGATGTTTTTACATGATGGGAAGTGAATTGTATTAGCAGCTTGGCCTTGCTCCAACAACAGCTATTCCTATCTTCTTCATAGAAATCACCAATAATCTCTTTTTTATAAAAGTTTGGCCTTGCCTAAAAATGATGTTAAAATGTATAATAAATTTGTGAATCCTTTTACTCCAAAATAACTTTTATATTCGTGCATCGCCAATTCTAGGCCAACATTTTCCCCGTATTTTATAATTTCTTTCTTTGTGTATTCTCTGAAATGTCCGGGGTCATCTTCTCTACGAATCTCTTCATATGGATGTAAACCCAAAATCATCTTTATCTCCTATAGCAACGGCATTAGGTGTTTGAACAATAAGATAACCTCCACTTTAAACCAGACTTTAAAAATTTAAAGACATGCTTTGGGTGCACATATAAATGCTCTAATACTTCGGCGAATATTATCAGGTCAATTTTTGGCAATTTAACCCATTCCTTAAGGAATTTGCAAATTTAAATCAAAAGATGATATGGGAGACCCTCTGAGGTATTTCAACGATGTCAAGATGCGTTCTTAAAATGGGAAATCCCAAATGTTGTCAAATTTTTATAACCCCTTGTAGTAGAGTAATGCTGTCAAAGAATTCTTCCAACATCTAAGATCTTTGAAGTCATGCAAAGCATATTCTTTTAAAAAGCATAAAAGGATAACTGTACCCATGTGAAACTTGAAATACTTCAAAAGTATAATCCTCAAGCTCTTGTAATAGTACCCCCAGTCCAAGAATATATCAGGTGTAAAAAATATATATGGGTGTAGTGGGATTATCATTATGGTGGTACTTTTGTCGATGATCATATTTCATGTTTAGTGGGGGAGGAGAGCAGGTGAGACGGGATATCCTTTATATTCTGATGTTGCTAATACTTACAGATATTGTTATTTTGGCTGATGTTCCCTTTTTAAGGCAATCTTTGCCATTTCTCTTCTTTAGCATGGTCCCGGGTTACTTGTTAATTAGGGGTTTGGATGTTAAGCCTCTTGAGAATTTTGTTTTGTCTGTTGCATTGAGTCTTGCTCTTGTCATGTTTGCAGGGCTTTTTGTGAATAGTCTGTATCCCTTGATCCCGAAACCTTTAAGTTTGGTTCCATTGTTGGTTTCGTTGAATATTCTCGTGATTATTTTATTGTGTGTAAGATGGAAGGGTGAAGGCGACTTTTCATTTGCTGGGGAGTGGAAAAGCTTGCTTTCGCCGGTTGCGGTTTATCCTCTTTTTTTACCTGTTTTAACAGTGCTTGGATCATATATGATGAATTATTATTCCAATAATATTATCTTACTTTTTGTGTTGTTTAGTATACCAGTATATGTTCTTGCTTTGGCCTTTGAGAAAAGGGTTCATCCTATTGTTTATCCTCTTACATTGTGGTGTTTTGGTTTTTCTCTTCTTGCCTTGAACACTTTACCATCTAATTATATTATTGGAAGAGACATTCACTGGGAATATTATTGTTTTAAGAGGAGTTTGATTAATCATCATTGGAATATCTTTGATCCATATCATGCTTATAATGGTTGTTTGAGCCTTACAATATTGCCAGCTATTTACAAGTACTTGTTGGGCGTCTCCCCCATACTTGTATTCAAGTTTTATCATCCTATGATTGGGGCCATTGTACCATTGCCTATGTATGTTTTTTCGAGGAGAATCCTCCACAGCAGGAAGATGGGATTCTATGCCACTTTACTCTTGATGTTCCAATTTGCCTACACTTATATGGGGCAATATCAGCGTCAGCTTATTGCATTTATATTTTTCGCGGCCGCCATCATGATCTTAACATCCTCTATAAAGGAATCTTATAAGAAAGCTCTTTTCATAATATTCATCATATCAACGGTTTTTTCTCATTACACTTCAAGTTATGTTTTTTTCGCTATCGTGGCCTTACCACCATTCATTATATGGGCAAGCAGGCACTTGAAGGGAATTAAATTTCCATGGAAGTATACAAGGACCTTCTCGAGTAAGAACCTGGCCATTTTCTTCTTTGTTTTCATGTTTTTATGGTATGCACAGCTTACAGGCCCCATATTCAGACACACTTCCCATGTTATTATCGAAACTTTTAAGAGTATGGCGAATTTCTTTTCCTTGGAACTTAGGAATTATTCAGAACAGGCGGTGCTTGGCATTGGTTTGGCGCATTTTCCCAACTTCTTAAGCACCTTTGTCCATGATACCATCTTCCTGATTATTGGAATCGGAGTACTGGCATTATTCTTCAGACAAGACTATCAGAAAAGATACAGGGTAAATGATGAGTATATCGCCTCCACTCTAGTAATCTTGGCTATCCTCGCATCATTTGTCATCATACCCTATGTCTCAAAAGCTTATGGGGGTACAAGATTATTTTCACAATTACTCGTGATATTGGCGCCTTGTTTCATAATAGGGGTGAGATTCATAACAGATCATGCAAAAAAACTCATTAAATCCAATCAGAAAAAAGTGATGAAAATTATCATATTAACACTTTTAATTTTAGGATTTTTATGCACAACTTATCTACAATATGAGCTCTGTGGCATACCATACTCCTATGCCTATGACAACACCGGAGAGAGAAGATATGAAACCTTCATCTATGACAGTGAAGTTACAGGCGCAGCATGGCTAAATTATCATGGCAACAAAAGTTCAACCATACATACCGACAGAGTAGGCGACCACAGAATCCTACTAGGCTTCGACAAAAAGCCGAGAATGGACCACTTTTTCTTCAATAATACAGGCCCATTCACAAAAGGCGATTACATATATTTAAGACATCTTAACATAAACGAGGGTCTCATATTCAAGGACACGCCAGGTAGACCTCCAAGGTTTATTAATGGTAAACTGAAAATGGATAATGTGGAGCCATTAACCAAATATCTTGGGCTATTCACAGATAAAAGCGTTATCTATGACAATGGAGGCTCAAAGATTCTAATTTAATTAAAAACGCCCCATACGATGGGATAAAAATGAAAAACTCCCAATAAAGCAGCTCATAACCTCACAGAAAACGGCCCGCAGTAATCCCCCCATATGAAAGAGCAGAAAATTGAAGGTGAGAATTTTTATGAAGAAAGTTATGAAGGTATATGGAAACAGGTTTGAATGGGGGGTTGTCCTTTCGACTTTGAAATTTCTTTATTCTGTAGTTTATTATTGGATTGGAATTTGGGAAAATTTCACAAAATTGAGAAGATTTTCTTCAAATGATCCCAGATACGTTTTTTTGATTTTATCGCAGAGAAATTTCCAGAAGCATTTAAACCACAACAGAGAAGAGAAGAATTTATAGGCTTATTAAGGGTTTTTAGGGAGAATAATCCAGATTGTGTGATGTAAATTGGCACTGCAAAATGCGGAAGCCTATTCTGCTTTTGCAAATTAGCCCAAAAATAATGCTAAGATAATCAGCGTTGATTTACCGCCTTTAGCCTACGAACTATTATAGGAAATATTTCAAATACTTCACAAAAAGAAAGCTCCATTTATTAAAAGGAGACTCACATAAAAAATGAAACCCTAAAAAAGGGTTAAAGAAGTGCTAAACAACGATAAAATAGCTTTTCTTTTTATCGACGCCGACCATAGCTACAAGGGCGTGAAAAAGGATTTCGAAATGTATTCTCCACTAGTCAAATCTGGTGGTATTATCGCTTTCCATGACATCGCTCTCCGAGGTGCGGGAGTGGAAAAGTTTTGGAATGAAATAAAAAAGAATTCAATTTACAAAGAAATTGGAAATATAGGTGTAATATATAAGTTAGAGGGGGGAATAAAAGCTTATGAGGGATATGATGTATCCAATATTCATGAGTAGGTTAATTTTTTATATTCTATCTGGTGCCAAGAAAGTTTTTACAGCAAGCAAGAATTCCCCTTAAAACTCTATGTTTACTTTCAGGGCTTCTTGATGAATCTGATATCACATTAAGATCTTGGAAAAGTACAGTTTGGCAGAAAAGATAGAAGAAAACCTTTTACAGACAGTTATAAGCGCATGCTCCTATAATTTAACAGTTACACAAAAATCCGCTTTTAATAAAATTGAATGGTATAAAACTCGAAAATTATTCCCGTCATGTTTTTTCACTTTGCGATCCATAGTAGTGTTCTGGCGATTATGGTTCCGAACCATACTGATGTGAGGATAATGTATGCTGTTAGGCCTGATAGGCTCATCGCCATTTTCAGGTATACTAGAAATGCGAGTGTTCCCACGAAGATTATCATTGGGATTTTAATGTCGATGATTTCGTCTTCTGGGTCAGTGAGTATCACCATCTTTTTTAATAGCCTGGTGTGGTATTTCTCTGTTCGTCCCCGTATACTGCAGAATACTTGTATATTGTCTATGGTGTCGAGGAAGATTCGCATTGTACTCTTGGACATCTGTTGTAGGTCGTTGAAGACTATTAGCACTTTTTTGTCCTTTGTTTTCTTTTTTATTTCTTGTATGATTTCGTTTGTTGTGTATTTTTTGTATATTGTGTTTCTTGCTGTTTTTGTCAATTTTGAAAGTATTTCCGATGCCACTTCCTTCGCCGGGTTTATATGTTCCAGGAATATTTTTTCATGGCCTGTTTCCAGGTCCAGGTAATCTTCTATGTTTTTGTATCGAACCGCAACATGCTCACCATCCTGTATGTGTAGGAGTATTTTCTTTTTCAATTTTGATCCACCCCCGCACAAAAATAATACTATTTTTTAATTTTATATTAAAACATTTTTTTGGGCCCAAAAAATTAGGATTAGTATTATGGGGTATTACCAAGGAGGGGTGGTTTTAGGGTGACATCGGCTTTGACACCCTATGACACCAGCCAAATTATCTTGAATTAGAACAGGAATCATTGACCATGACAGGGTGATTTTTTCTTCTTTTTTGTCACTTCCCACCCTAACATCCACATTAACAAAACAAAGTATTCTACGACCTTTTTGACTGGTGTCAATTTTCAAATCCCACCAATATATATAATATTTTTTCACCCCTAGCGTTTCCTCTCTTATCTCATACCCCTCTCACTCTATGTGTATTAACACTATTTTGTGGGGGGTGTGTGATCACACTTTCAAGATCTTGTGTCATGTATGTGTCAGATGAAAGTGCGGATTAATGGGCGGGTGGGGATGGTCTCCCCTATTTTTGAATCCAGTTTCTTGGTTTAGTAAAAAAAGAGGAGATATGGAGACTACCAGGAATTTGTTGAATGTAATGAATTGGTATTTGGCTATAGTAAGTGATTAATGGCAAGTATTTTTTTGAAAAGAGTGATTGACGGTTATAGCTTTTGATATGGGTACGGGAAATTGAGGCTAGTTGGTGTGGATTCTTTAAAAATAGGGTGCATCCAAATGGAAAATATGATGGGAGAGGCTGGGATGATCAAGCGCTGAAATGATAGAAAGTCTAATATAATAAAAATGGTGGAATAGCTGGTCGTTGCTTCAATTTTGGTGAGATGAAAACATATTATTCCTTGATGGGAGAAGATTTTTAACTCCCTATTGGAACTTTTTTCCTTTTTGGAGGATGCTTCATCATCTAATTTGGGTTGTCATACTCACCCAATTAATAGCTGCGCCACTATTTTCTTTCAGATTACAAAATTTTCATGTAGCTTTTTATTGCATGGAGCGGGTTTTTCAAAATCGTGATTGAGGAATAGTATTCCTATGCCAGCGCTGCTATTTTCTTTTAAGATTTCCTTATAATTGAATTGTCTTTTTGTTTCGTCCCAGAATTTTTTGACACCTAGCTTGGCTATGTCATGGAATGCTATGATCCCGCCAGGTCTTAGTAGGGGAGAGTACATTTCGAAATCCTTTTTCACGCCCTTGTAGCTATGGTCGGCGTCGATAAAAAGAAAATCTAGAAATTCACCATCTAGGATTTCCTTGACTTTTTCTAGGGTCTCCTTTCTATGCGAATCTGCTTTTAAAAGGTGCAATTTCTGCCCTCTTTTTGTGAAATATTTAAAAAATCGTCTATATCTAATTTCATAAGCTAATGGAGGTAAATCAATACTAATTATCTTTTTGGCATTAGGGGCTAATTTACAAAAGCAGAATAGGCTTCCCCCTCGGTATGTCCCAATTTCCATAATGTTACGAGGTTTCTTTTTTTCGAAAATTTTTAACAGTTCTAAGAATTCACTCTTTTTTTGCTGCGGCTTGAAAACTCCAAAGAATTCTTCTGAGATAAAATTAAAAGCATCTTCAGCATCCTTTGGAACAAAATCTTCAATTTTTGAAAATCTTCCCTCAGAATACTCAGAATAATATAATATAAGAGAACTTCACGAACAAATCTTAAGGTAGCTTTGATAAGGCCTATGAAACCTTGATCTTTATAGACTTTTTTTATTTTTCTAGCGAACAATCTAACCACCTTGTTTTTTTATTGGGACTGAGAGGATTATCGTATTTAGGGATGTTCAATGTTTTGCGGTTTTTATGTTAAGCTCCTATAAATCTCCTCCAACTTATCTATATGCTTTTTTATATCATATTTCTTGCTTGATTTGTAAGCTCCCATTTCAAGTTTCCCCAGGATCTCCGGATCCCCTGAAAACTTATTTAATACCTTTGCAAGTTCGTTATCATCTCCTGGTTCAAACAGAAAACCATTATATCCATGTTTCACAAGTTCTGGTATCCCCCCAATCCTGCTTGCAACAACAGGCGTCGAATGCATAAAACTTTCTAGTATAACCATGCCAAAAACTTCATGCCCTATTGATGGTACAACAGTAACATTTGCCATCCTGTACATGTCCATGAGTTCCTTGCCAGTGAGAAATCCGTGGAATATTATCCTTTCATCATCTTTTGCAAGTTCTTTTAGCCTGTCCTCATCTGGGCCTTTCCCGAGGATGTGAAGCCTCAAGTTATCTTCTTTAAGTTTTTTAAATGCTTTGATGAGTATCTGCGGTCCTTTATGCTTTGATAGTGAACCAACGAATAAAATATCAATGTTGTCATAGTCCTTTTCTATTCTTTTCCTTGTCTCTACCGGATTAGGTAGGACAATCCTTTTAACATTATTGAATAGTCTTCTTGATTCTAGCTTTTGGAGGACGAAATTTGATGGTGCTGTTACAATATCGGGTTTATCTTGGATTAAGGATTTTTGTATTTTGTTGTATATTTTGCATAGTATTCGTGGATTTTCGCATATTTCTCCTTTTTCATTGAGTAGGTTTGCTCTTATACAAATGCTTGAATAGTCGTGGGCTGTGAAAACTATTGGTATTTTAAGATCCTTGGCAGCCTTGAATGCTAGGGGCGATAATCCTTTATAGTTATTTATGTGTGCAATATCTGGATTTTCGTCTTTTAATATTCCCTTTATGAGCCTATATGAATGTAAATTAAATAAATCCAAGGAATGATAAACTATTTTCGACAGGAGAGGTTTTTTGAGGGATTCGTAGGCATTGTAAATGTTAAGTGGTGATATTCTATATATTTTCACATTATTTATTTTTTCTGCGTAATTTTGGTTTTTGGGCGCTGGGGTTATAACAAATATTTCATGGCCTTTTTTAGCGAGTTTTTCTGCGATTTTACCGACATAAATTTCAGCCCCTCCCCTTACGAAGGGTTTGTAAAAGCGGCTTATAAAACATATTTTCATGTTGATCATTCCATTTCAAGGAATTTAGATATTAGGGGAGCTATGTCCATTAATTCTAAGTTCTTTGTTAAATCAAATTCTATTTTTTCATTATATATGAGTAATACTGGGGTTTCCATCCGATGATTTCCTGAGTGTAGTTTGTGTGATCTACTTTTTGAAAATATTTTTTCATTTATTTCTAATCCAGCACCCCACCCTTCCTTTAGTTTAAAAACGATATCTGGGTATTTGTTAATATATTTACCATTGTAAATTTCTTCTCTTCGTTTAGCCCATTCCACAAGCTTCCCGGAATTTCCAGGGTTTTCGATAGATAATAATATTTTAATAATTTGGTCTCTTAGGCTTTCATATGAAGAATCATCTACGATTTTTTTGTTTATTTTTATTCCAGCGTAGCTATAGGCTTTTATACCCCCTGAAGGGTCTGATAGATAGGCAATACTTTTATTATCAATTGGGGTTATGTTCGTATAAAAAGATAATCCTTGTGGGAATAATTTCAAGAATATAGATGCCATTTTTCCAATTATTCTATATTGATCTATAACTGATAGAATTGCATTCTTCATTTTATCTATGAAGGTATTTTCGAAACCTATCATTTCTTTTTTCTTTTTTAAAAATCCTTTTTTCCTTAATATTTCATTTATGTTAACAACTTTGGCTGGTCTCATTGCATGTCCATGATCGCTCAAAACTATTAACACGGTATCAGAATCAATGATTTTGAGAAATCTTCCTATCACATTTTTATCATAAAATTTGTAGAAATCGGGAATTACATTTTCATAAGGATTACCCTCCCAATAGAAAGGATCCTCCCTATCGTAATACATCCAAAATAGATGTTGTATGTTATCTAGTGAAGAAGAATAGAAAAAATAAAGATCCCAATTAAAGTCTCGACACAACTGACTCGCTAATTCAACTTCATTTAAGATAACTTCCTTTGTTGGTTCTATCATATCTCCAACATTTACAGGATATGATGTCATGGGCTCTAAACCTGAGAGATCATATTTTGTGGAAATTTCTTTAGGCCAAGTTTGAATGTCGAATTTCTTGATATCAACTTCTGTTGTTCTTCCGATCATTATACCATTGACAGGCCATACCGGATATCCAAGATGTGGGAAAAGAACACAGACTTTTTTTCCTTGTTTTCCTGCAATGTCCCAAAAAGTTTTTCTGGAAATATCGTTTCCTATGTAACTTCCATAGCGAGATTTGCTAAATGGATCCTTGAAGAAAACCATTCCATGTTCTGCAGGGTTTTTACCTGTGTAAATTGAAGTCCAAGCTGTGGGAGAATCAGGAGGAAACACTGAAGTTAATTTTATGAGAGGAGATCTTTCTCTTAATTTCTTAAAATTAGGCAAGTCTTTTTCAAATTTAGTTAATAATTCATTATCTAATCCATCGATACCAATTATCATTACCTTCATTTCAAGCGCACCTCTTCAGAAACTTTTTTTTCAATGAATCTTTTTATTTTTTTTAGATCTTTGTTGCCATCCACTCTTATCATATTATATTCTGAGGCTATGAATTTGTATTTGGAGGCTCGTTCTTCCAAATATTTTAATGATGGCGTGTCATCTTTTCTTTTGAATGCTATATTCTCGGGGACGTCTATGAAAAATGACAGTGTTGGTTTTGGGAAGAAACGGAAAAACTTGTCAATTTCTTTTTCCATGTCCTTATTTGAGTATTCCATGTCCACGGCAAAATCATTTATGACAGTGTCAAAAATGTATCTATCACACACAATACTATTTCCCATTACCCATGGAATCGTAATCTTTAAAAACAGTTGTATTAGATAGTCCAAGAGCATTATAAAAAAATAAATTTTGAATAGGAGTGGATGTCTCTTTACCTTATTCCTTTTTTGATTGGAGTAACCCATATAATCTCTAAACATGTCGCTCTTTCTAAGGAACAGTTTTCTGCCAAGGAAGATAAAAGGCTTTAACATTAGGGGCTCTAATCTTCCATAAACATAATTACATTTAAAACCATGCCCTCTAAGTATATTTGTTATATATTTAGCAAGTGTGGTTTTACCAGAACCGTCGATTCCGCTGAAAGATATTAAAAATTTCCTAGAATTTTTTGTAGACATCTTCGATTCTCCTTGATACCAGAGACCATGAATAAATTCTAACCTTTTCACGAGTCTTAATCATCGTATCTGAATCCTTGAAATATTTAACGGCTTCGACAAACTCTTTAATATCTTCAACAAAAATTAAACCATCACCCTCTTCGAAAATTTGAGGGAGCCCGCCAAATTTGGTTGAGACCACCGGAAGATTACATGCCATGGCCTCAAAAACTGAAAGCGGCATATCTATACAATCAGCTTTACTTTTACCTATTAGATTTTCCTTTGGGACGACTGGAAAAGCATAACAATCAGCAAGGGCATATACCAGTTCTATATTTTCAAAATATTTGTCCCATATTATGCAACCAGCATTTTTTAATTCATTTAACATTTTTTCTTCAATCCCTTGCGAAACGGCACCAACAATTACAACTTGAATATCATCAAACTCTTGTAATTTAATGAGCCATTTTAGGTTTCTTCCCTTCTTTATAGATCCTATGTGGAGGACAATAAAATCACCCTCTCTCAGATTAAAATCAGCTCTTAACGCATCTTTTTCGTCTTTTAAGGATGGATGGAACTTTTCAAGGTCGATACCTACAAGAGGAAAGAATATTGTGTTAAATCCTAAGCTTTTGAACTTTTTTTCAGTTTCGGGAGATTGTACAATTACAACGTCCGGCCTGAAAAATCTGATAATCTGGAGAGAGAATCTTGAAAATGTCGGGCGCATTATTGAAATTATAGACTTAGCATTAAAGACTCCGCTTATCAATTTTAATATCATGAAACTTTTAAGTGAAGAACCGCTAACATAATGCACAATAGAAGGTCTGAAATCTTTCAACGTGCGCCAAAATGAAAATGAGAATATATCCCTAAGATCAAGTTTAAGAACCTTATGACCTCTAGATAGATGTTTATAGAGATAATATGCTGTTTTACGCATCGCCTCATCCAAATCAACATCGAATTCGCCAAGTAAACATATTCTCATTAAACAACCTCTCTATAGACCTTTTCCGTCATCTTAGCAGCCTTATCCCAAGTATAATTTTTTTCCACCATTTTCCTGCCTTTTGAGCCCATTTTCTTGGCGAGTTCCTCATCCTCTAATAACTTCATAATGGCATTTGCTAGTGTTTTAGGGTCTCCTGGCGGCACAAGAAGCCCTGTTTCACCATCTTTTATAACATATTTTATCCCCCCAATTTTTGAGCCTATAACTGGTTTGCCACATGCATTGGCCTCTATTAGGACCATTCCAAAACCTTCTGCGGCTGTTAATGTTGGCAGAACTAGCATATAGGATCCTCTGTAAAAGTCGATCAATGATTTCTCATCTATAAATCCTGTGAATATTGTTTTATCGTCTATTCCAAGGGACTTTGCAAGTTTTTTGTATTCGGGTATCATGTTTCCTCCACCAGCTAAAACAAGGTAAATATTATCTGCTTTGATCATGCTAAATGCCTTCAAAAGAATTTCAACTCCTTTATGGGCATGTCCACGGTTCATTGCACCCACAAACAATATTATCTTGGAATCTTGAGGTAAGTTGTATCTATTTTTCATGTTGCTTTTTCCAGGTTTATAGGTGTTCACGTCGACTCCTGGGGGGATCCATACAGTTTTATCGACAAATTTACTTATGATAGTGGATTCATTGTATACGTATGGTGAAGGTGTTATTATCTTTTTAGTTATTCTAAGCGTAAATTGTAGGAGGCTTTTATTGTAAATTGATGATAGAATCTTTAAAAGACCCTCATCTTTGGTTACATCATTATGATAGGTTAAAATGAATGCTACATTCTTTATTTTGCTTGTGATTGCACCTATGTCTGAATAGAACGGTACTGGCATATGGGCATTCACAATATCAAAATCTTTCTTTAAAACTTCTGAAATTTTAAATGGCAAATGTATATTGATAGGAGTGTTAGAGATTAAAATTTTATTTTTGACTCTTATTACCTTAATATCATCGAGGATTTCCTCTTTGGTTTTTCCTGTTGTAATCACAGTTACTTTATGGCCATTTTCTGATAATATCTTTGATATGTTATATGTATAATGTTCCACTCCACCTTTTCTTGGTGGAAAGTATGGTGTTAAGATAAGTATTTTCATAAATGATCAGTTAGTGTTGAATCATAAATTGATATTAGTTTTTCAGTATTTTTTGACCAGCTGAATCTTTCTGAATATCTTCTCGCACTTGAAGACATTCTCTTTAGCATGTCTTTATTTTCTTTTAAATATATTATTTTTTCAATCATTTCATCAGTATTATCAACAACAAAGCCTGTTTCACCATCCTTTATTATCTTTGCATGGCCTCCTGTGTTTTTCACTATTACTGGTAAACCAGAGGCTAATGCTTCAAGGATTACTAGTGGTGAACTTGCTTCTCCCTTCCTTGAAGGGAAAATGAGGATATCTGAGGCTTTATAATATTTCTTTAGGTCGTTTTTATTTGTAACTATTCCCTTTAAAATTAAATTTTCAATGTGCTTTGATGATTCTTTAATTTCAGGCATTTTGGGACCGTCACCTATACAAATAAAGCGTATACTTTTATCTATTTTATTTAATCTTCTCGCAATATCAACAATAATGTCAACGCCTTTTTTATAGGTGAATCTGCCAACAAAGAGGACTATAAAATTATTATCATGCCTTTCAAAGTCTGGTTGGAAAAAGGTTGTGTCAACGGCGTTCGAAATTACCTCAGACTTTCTTTTAAATTTATTATAAACATATTCACTGATTTCTTCACCAACCGAAAGTATTTTGGACGCGTTATTTACAACATAATAAGCAAGTCTTTCGTTAATTCCATAAAATAGTTTGTACAATAGTTTATTATAGACAACTTCCCCTACATGTATAGTGAGAATTATGGGCTTGTTAAATTTTCTTGCAATTTTTGTGGCAAAAATAGAAGACATATAAAATCTATCATGAATATGGACTAAATCCGCCCTTTTAACAAACTTTTTCAATACCCTATTCAGTTCTAAAGCATTAAAAATGGGCTGCGGGATGTCAAAATTTTTATATAAGAAATCACTTGCAGAAACCCTATATACTTTTATTCCGTCAATTTCTTCAGATTTTTTCAATTTTCCATTATTACCTATATTGCTGGTTACAACTTGTACTTCATGTCCCTTTTCCACTAACATTTTAGCTTGTTGAAAAGCTACTTCCTCTAAACCACCTACAAATGGATGAAAACAATGTGAAACGATCAATACATTCATGAAAACCCCAACTTTATTTTATTCTTTCAATGAGGAGTGTTTTAAAAATTTTGAAACCATCTTTAATTGATGAAAGCTTCGGTTCGGTTCTCCGCCTCTTATATGATATTGGAGCTTCAACTATCTTGAACCCTGCTTTTGAAAACTTGGAGAACATTTCAGCTTCGAGTTCAAATCCTGGATAATTTAACGACTCTTTTAAAATGTATTGGATCGCCTTTTTTGTGAAAGCCCAGTGCCCGGTGCAGATGTCGCTGACTTGCTGATAAAGTATGCTTGCAGTTAAACTTAGAATGAAATTGCCGATTAAATTGATCGTGGATATTGCACCATCTTCTCTTTCGCCTTTTAATCGTGATCCGAGTGCAACATCTGCATTTTCACTTTTAAGTAAATTTATGAGTAGGATTGAATCTTCTGGGGAATATGTTCCATCAGCATCCATCATAACAGCATAATCTTTTTTAACATGCTTAAAACCTGTGAAAATTGCTTTGGCTTTTCCTTGCTTTTTTTCTTTTACTACAAGAGCACCTTTTTCCTCTGCAATTTCGGCGGTCCTATCAGATGAATTATTATCAATGACTATAATATCAGTTTGATATAATCTATTTATCTTCTCAATTACATGACCTATCGACTTTTCCTCATTATAAGCCGGGATTATAAAAGTAACATCTTTCATTATTGAACAGTTAAGCGACAAAGACATCCATACCCCCTTTCTTACCATTTTATTGCATGTTCCTGAAATATTTCTTCCCAAGAGTCTATTCGTTGCAGACCTTATAGGTTTTCCCCTACAACGCCTTCTTCGTTAAAGGCTGGGAGTATAACAGAAATCAACATAAGAGTGTATTCCCTCCATAAACTTTTGTATTACCTATTTCGTTTTTTTTTATATGTTTTTCTATTTTTGAATGGTTTATTAATTTTTTTTCGTTAAACTGCCCTATAACGAACACAATATCAACCCACCCCATACACATAAAATCACCTCACCCCTAAATAAACCGTCTCCATGCCAACGAACTCCAATAAGGTAAGCATTTCCCCACAAGCCTTTTCCCCAAATAGGCGATAAACGCACACCCCCCCAAAAAATCTGAATAATCTTAAAAAGGCCTTAAATCTACCCATCATAACTTTTACAAGTTAGAATACCCCCAGAATTTAGCTTATGTTTTCTGTTTCTGCCTTGACCGCGCACGTCGTCATCTTATTCAATATACCCCTAAGATCTTCTTCCACTCTTTCATAATCACCCCTGCTAAAATCCCTTATAAGCTCCTTAGCCAACTTTGATGCCTCCTCAAAATAATCTTCTGCCCAACTTGTCTTTGAACATATAGCTTTTCCCCGTGCTATCTCTTTTTCACACCCTTTCAGTATTTCCAGCATAAGTTTGTCCAATTCAGGACCTTCTAATCTTTGATAATATTCAAATAGGCGGAATGCTTCTATAATGAATGCCTTAGCCCGGTCAGCATAATGAAAAACAAGATCCATGCTAAAACCTCCCATCGATTATTATCTAAATTTCGCCCCCCTAATAAACATTAACGGGGGGAACATTTCATGATTGTTAAAAATCTAAAGGATTGCTCCTATGGCAAAGTTTTAGATGGTACACTCCTCTGCGAACTTTTACATCCACGAAAAGGTCTAAAGATGAATTTTAGCCTGGCCCATGCAATCCTTCAAGTTGGAGAGGCTTCACTACCTCACCGTCTAAAGTCTGTGGAAGTCTATTATATCCTAGAGGGCAAAGGTCTAATGCATATCAATAACGAAGCAGAGATGGTCAAAGTAGGTGACACTATTTATATCCCACCTAAGGCCGTCCAATGCATCGAAAATATTGGCGATTCCATACTCTCCTTCCTATGCATAGTGTCACCTCCCTGGCAAAAGGAAGATGAAGAACTATGCTAAACTTATGACAGACCGAAAAAAAAAAACAACAGAATATTATATAAAAAGTGTAATCTAGTGTTTTGAGCCTGGACGGATCTTCCAGAAAAAGTTGAGGGAATGACAAAGATCCCGAGTTTAATAAATAGAAGTTTCTTTGGGGAGTTTTTATGATTTATAGGATAAAAGTAAAGCCTTTAACGCGGCTATGGACAGGTGATGAGCAAAGAAAGTCAGAAGTGCTTAGAGAAACGGGAATAATTGGTAGCTTGCGATGGTGGTACGAAGCACTTATAAGAAGTCTGGACGGTACTGCATGTGATCCAACTAACAACAGAAAAGAGAAGTGCGAAGGGAAAAATCATTGTGACGCTTGTGAATTATTCGGTTGCAGTGGATGGGCTAGAAAATTCAAATTAGATATCGAAGAATCAGATGATGAGGTTATTTTTAAGATCATTGAACTTAAAAAGATGGATGATATAGAGTTTGGATTATTAAACAAGACTTTCAAGATAATAGAAGATTATGGGGCTCTTGGGGGCAAACTTGCAGAAAATAGTTATGGCCTAATAAAGATAAAGGAAAATGATTTGGAAAAATTTCAGCCAAAGAAAAGTAAAATTAGAAAATATATTAAAAGAGGGGGATCCACTGTAGATAATCCAAATCTTAAAAGATTTGTTTTTATTAAAAAAGGTTTAAAGCTCCAATTCGTCAAAAAATTAAAAGGGGAATGCACTTTTTTAAAAGGAAAACCAGGAAAGGGTAAAAGATATTCGAGGAAGCTCTGGTAGTTTGGATCATGACGATCAATTGGGAGATCACCAGAGACTTTCATTCCGATTGTTTTAAAGCTTTGTGGTAGCTAGCCCGCGTTTTTTTTTTTTGTTGATAGGACTTGTTCAGTATAAATTTGCTTTTTGTTCATGCAGGTTTTGGTCCGAGAAATTGTGTTGAATGCTAGTTCAAGATTGTAAAAAATGAACGGAGCGTTCCTGAAATTTAAAAGTAGTGATTGGAGAAGAGTTCACAAATTTTCTTTTGTGGGGGTTGTGCTTTTTTTGTTGTTTAGTCATGGAGGTAAGGTAGCAGCCTACTTCGGAGGTCTCAGCCTTGCAGTGGAAATGGTTTCAGGTTCAAGGCCAAAATGTACATAAACAATCTGCGCAGTGATGCAAAAATAAAAAGAATGAGTCAGTTCCCCACAGGGGACTTCCTAAAGAGATACTTCAACCCGAAATGGATTGGGGGTATGATGAAAGGCGGCTATGACGGTGCAAGGTACATGAATTCCTTGGTGGAGGACCTCTAGATGTGGCAAGTCACAAAATCCAGAACTTGTATCTGAGTCCACATGGACATGGTGAACAGCATCTACGTGAGGGACAGCTACGATATGGGTCTGAATAAATTTTTAGCACATCAGATCCTATGCAAGGGCTTCAATTGTTGCAAGGCTCATCAAAGCCATGCGTAAGGGATACTGGAGCCCATCAAACCAGGTAAAGGCATCCGTGGCCAACGAGTACATTAATATGGTGAACCAATACGGTGTGGTTTGCTGCCACCATACATGCGCAAACATCGTACTGAATCAGTGGATAGTCAGCCTGTCAACACTGAACAGTGCTGCAATTGAGAAGTTCAAACGTACAATGGCTGCTGCATGGGGAGAGGACCTGCCCCCTGGTGATACAAATGCATCATCAACCGATAGAAGTGGAGGACATTTAGGGTCAGAGACAGTATCACCCGGTGTGACCGGTTCCGTGGGTACCGGGAAATCTTCAAGGGCCTCAGGTTCAGGAGGAATTTCACAGTCTGCCTCAGAATCCGCATCATTCATTGAAAAGGGTAATGCAAAGGCCTATGAGGCGGCAGCATCAGCACAGGGCAATTCAGAGACAACCCAGATGCCCCATCTACGCACTCATTGGCATCATTGCAATAGTTGGTCTAATAGGTGCAGGTTACCTCTTGCCAATACTCACTTGAAGATTTTTATAAAGGCTTATGGTATTCTTGGAGGAAGCCTAACTCATCTACTGGAATTTGATGATAACAAAATCCAAGAAAACCTATTAGAATATTTGGGGGTGATCCATTCCTTTATCAGAACGCCTTTTCGCTCTCAGTGAAGAACTTGAATAATAATTAATTCGCTATAATGGAAGCCGTGAAGCTGAAAGACTCCCCTTGGAAAAATTATGAACGAAACAGCTCATAGCAGAGCAACTGTAGCAATATTACCCTCAATTTCCCTGGGGGGTGCTCCAGCTACTGATAGGTCTTCACAGGCGTTACTCTGAACCGTCCACACCCTGATAATCTATTTTTATCACGCTCCATTTATGCGACTTTCACTTCTAACACAATAAAAAGCATAAAACTAGAGTCCACCCGAGTAAAAAACTGAATTCAAGAGAGTCATATAATTTTCAAATGTAGATGAATAATTGTCTTCAAAAAAATTAAAAGAGAAAAAAATTATTTGCCCTTTTGGACGCTCTTAACATTGTTGATCGCATGGAAGATACTGCTTCGTTTGATGTAAATCAAGGTACCCGCTGCTATGATTAGCATTGCGATTAAAGCCAAATACGTTGATGATATTCCTGTGACGGGTTTATGTGGACTTGTATGTGAAGCTTTCTTAGGCGGTTGAGGTGTTGGGGCTGTAGCAGGAGCTGAAGTTGTTACAAATGGACTTGTCAACTGAGTTATACTTGGCTGCGCTCTGGGTGTTGAAATTACTGGAGTTGTTAGCTGAGTTAGTTGCGTTTCTTCAGTTTCTCTGGGTGTTGAAATTACTGGAGTTGTTGGTTGCGTTTCTTCAGTTTTAATTGGGATTGTTATCTGTTGGGTTTCTGCTCTGTTACCGTTCACATCAACGCCATAATAGTATATTGTGGCTGTTTTTTCGAGTTCTATTGGATTTATGTATTGGTGCCATGTTGAGCCATCTGTTGAATAAAAGATGCTGCCTTCTTCATTGATATCCATGTAGACCGTTGAGTCTTTTACTGTTACCATAATTTCTGGGGGTGTCACATCTTTGAAGTTTAATAGGTATTCAACAGGGTCTCCAGCCGCCAATAATTGACAATACTCTGGTTTTGTGAGTGTAGTTTCCTTTTTGATGCTGTATGCTTCTCGTAGTTTGGTGTAAAGCTCTTTTCCCGGGAATGCGCTTGTAATGTACCACATAGCCCAATACATTGTCCGGTAGTAATTATTGTTATAAGGTTGTATACTGGTTAGAATCTTCTTGTTATAGTCTATGAGGATCGCTTTGCCTGTATTTTTTAACGGATCCCATCTTATCGCTATACCCTGTGATGATGGTAATGCCGCTGTATCTCTAACACCTGTGGTATGGTATGTTCCTTTAGCAGCTGAAAGTCCAAGAACTTGCATTATAGCTTGTTCTTTGCAATGGGCTGGTACTCCAATGTATACATAATATTGTGTTCCTGTTAATGGCAGCCATGTTTTTATGAGATCTGCTATTACATATCCTTGTGTCAACCCTGAACCTGGACAGCCGCCTCCAATGGCTGCTAACCTGAAGTCATATGGCATGCCGATTGCCCATTGGTTTGCAAGGCTAACTATGTAATAATCTTGTTGAGCATAGCTTGGTATGTCGTACTTGTATGCTTCGTAGACTGCAAGAGATTTTGTCCAGCCTTCTGTTCCCTTGTTTCCTTCAAGGTTTTTGGCGCTGATATCGAAAACGTTATAATTTGTACCATTGTAGAGTACTGGTTTTATTTTCCCTTCAGAATCGATGAAAACTGCATATAAAGGCCCATCCGCAACCGTCGGTTTTTTCACGAAAACATACCAGAGTGGTGTCTGGGCACATCTTTTAAGGGAATAAATATTTTTTAACAGCATTCCTGTAGAATCTATCACACCGTCGATGGCTGCATAGGTTAATCCTAGGCTTTGTGAGTAACCGGCGGATGTTATGAGAAGATCTTCTCTGGTAAGTGGTGAGAGTCCAGCTTCTTTGAATGCTTGATTTGCTATTTCAACTGCTTTTTTCCCATTTTCGTAAAAGCTATTGTAATCGTTTGCTGGCATGACTGGAATGTCTGTCTTCATGGTTTCTAGAGATGGTAAACTGTTTATATATTCTTTGTCTATTCCTGTAGACCATAAATGTGAGAATTGTTCATCATTGATTGTGGCTACTTTCAGGATCTTGTAGAGAGAAGCTGGCTTGGTCGAAAGTAATGTGAGCAATTCTAGGTTATGTTTTAGTTCTGTGAGTGTTCCTCTAGGACCATTGTATTTTGCGTTGTCACTTATTGTCCAATAAACTAGTTTACCTGTTTTTGAATCTGCATCCCACCATATGTAGATGTTTTCATTTGGATCATTTGTATATGTTGATCTGAAGTTGTAGTAATTGCCGTTCCGTTTGAGTGGTGTGGAATCCATGAAGAACATAGGAACATCATCGTCGTCGCCGCCTACGGATGTTATTATATGATATGATGTTGTATCTGATTCAAGGGGATAATTTTGTATGAATTGTTTAGTCGCTGCATATGCACTTATAAGGCCATCGTTGATCGTACCAGTCCATGCTGCGATTTTCAGCATGTCTAATGGTGCTCCTGCTGTCCAAGCGCTTGCGATGGTTAGAATGTCGTATCCTAGTTCTCTGCTGGCGACTGTGAACTGTGCTTCTGTCATCTTTGCTATGTTAAATTTTTGCGTTTTTTCCCATCCTGATTCAAGTATTGTGTATTTTATTGCGTAAGTATTGTTGTTTTCTTTTTTGACGAATGTGAATTCAACCGGATCATTAGGTTTGTTTAGTTGGAGTATGTTTGAATATTGTAAAGGGATTTTGTCTTTTACGGTTTGTAGAGCGTCTTCTGTTGTTGAATTTTTATACTTCGATGGTCCTGCCGTGGTTATTAATAATGTATTTTGTGAATCTTGTAAGTCTAGTGTGTTTTGCGCGTCTGTTGCTATATTTTCTGTAATGTTTTGCAGATCAGATGCTGAGGCGTGTCCACTGAGTGCAATAGCTATTACTGATATCATCAGAAAGTGTATTATTCTTTTCTTAATTTTTCTCACCTCCCCAATCGAAATGCAATATTATGCATTTCGTATATTAACAAATAGAACTATAAAAAGTTAACGAAACAACTTCCAATCAAAAAATTTATATAATATAACATCAAAACCGGAAAGAGCGATTTCTAGACAATTAAAGATCTAAAATGAACACACAATTGAAAAAACCTTGAAGGAGAGAAAAATACTTTGATACACCCCCTTTTAAAGAAACTTGAAAGCAAAAGAAATGACGTCTATGCTATTAAATACAAAAACAAAGAGTTTATACTGAAAATTTACAAAAATGAAAATTGCAGAATCATAGAAGAAAGAAATCTCAAAAAATTAAAAAAACATGGATTAAACGTGCCTAAAATAATTAGCTCCCATAAAAACATCCTAATAATGGAATTTATAAATGGCAAAACAATAGGAGAAGAAATCTACACGCATACAAACTGGGTTGAAGACCTCGCAAAATGGCTATCAAAGCTCCATAACATAAAATACAATGGAAAGTCCATATTAAAGGGAGATTGCAACCTTAAAAATTTTATATTCACAAAGAAAGGAATATACGGGATTGATTTTGAAGATTCATTTTATGGAGATCCCATCCATGACCTGGGAGAAATATGCTTCTTCATAATAGACAGCACTTCAACCCTAAAAAGAGAAAGCAAACAAAGAATAGTTGAAAAGTTCATCCAAAAGTACCAAAAATACTCCCAAAAAGGAATAGACACTAAAAAACTGAAAAGGGCCATGGAAAGAGCAAAAGAAAAAGCAAAAAAAAGACGATCAAAAAAAATCCCTTTAAGAAAGGAATCTTCTCTTGTTATACTTTTACAGAAATGATAGCCTCTTTTATATTGCGAGTGGACAATCCCCTCTACGTGCAAAGTTTACTTCTTAGATTTGGGTATTTGCCAAATTTTTTATATTCTTGTACTTGCCTCATGAGCCATGTCACGATTTGTTTAGCGGTTAGGGGAAAAGTCTTAATTCATTTTTCACAAACCTGAAAACTTTCAATTCCTGGATGTTGATTGGTTCGTCATATGGGATTATTTCTTCGGAGAATAGAAACCTTGAACTGCCCCCAATTTCCATAGGGGGCTTTCTGCTTCAGCTATGGGATTCCATCTTCACAAGTGTAGTTTGGACCTTCCCTAGCCATAGATAAAGTCGCTTTTATCACACTCCATATATCTACAATTTAGCTTTTTATCTCCCTCCCTATAGAAGGGGAGACTTCCCCCAGCTATGAAGTTAAAATTGTCTAAAGTTAAACATCACTCAAAAAGGCTAACTAAAAATTCGTTTTTGATAATCTTTATGTTGTGGGGGGTTTCCTTTGTGTGGTAAAGTTTATATACCCATTATTTTATAAAGTTTTCTTGATATATTTTAAAGTGAACTTTAATAAGGGTGGTGTATATGAAACAAATAGTATTACTTCTGCTCTGTATCGGCATATTCTGCATGATGGGAACAGTATCCGCAGAAGAAAATACAACAAAAGCTCCAGAGATTCTCATAATAAGCTCCAGTCCAAACGAACTAGCCCTTATCAACAAAGTAGCAGAGGATCCATCAATCAAAGACAAAATAAACATAAGGGGAGAACCAGGAAGAACAGACAGCAACCTCACCTATGAAGTGAAAGGAGACATTATAATATTCGGAACAAGAAGCGGCCTTTCAGCACCAGTATGGGAAGCCTTAAAAGACAAGGTCGAAACAGCAAAAAATAATGGATCATATGTGATGATCTGCGTAGACCCATCATCACGCCAAGATTATGCTCCAATCCTACACCTACAAAATGTTGACACCAACGACACCCGCTACATTGAAACACTCAAATACTTAAACTACACATGCTATGAAAACTTAAAACGCCTTACTCTTTTCCTCGCAGTTTCGTTCTGCAACTACACAGCCGCAATAGAGCCGCCAATACAAAGACCACTATGGGGAATATACCATCCAGAAGCCCCTGAAATATTCAGCAACCTTACTAGTTATCTACAATGGTACAAGAACACAGGAAAATATAATGAAACTTCCCCAACAGTCGGTATAATTACCACAGAGTATACTGACATGGCAAGGGACGGACCCCTATTAGATGCCATTATAAGATCTTTTGAGGCAAAAAAAGCTAATGTAATAGCAGCAACATATACCTACCGAGACCCTAAATCACTGGAATACTTTCTATTAGATGGTAAACCCATAATAGATGTTGCAATAGTAATCTCAAGAGGTGGACTGCTCAATTCACGGAATTGGACCCAAGGCATTGAAGACCTTAAGAAACTTAATGTAACAGTCATCAATGGTATCCGCCTATTCTCGCCTAATATGACAGTACAAGACTGGGAAAACAACATACAAGGCGTTCCATCAAGTGAACTTTACCAACTTGCATTCGCAGAAATGGATGGGATAATAGAACCCATAGTGATAAGTGCAAAGGAAACAGATCCCCAAACAGGGATCATTTACAATAAACCAATAGAATATCAGATAGAATGGTTAGTGGACAGGGCATTATCATGGGCAGAACTCAAGAAGACCCCAAATAACCTCAAAAAGATAATAATAACCTACTATAGTGAAGGTGGCGGTAAAGCGAATATTGGTGCTGACATTGACTACTACTTGAACGCCCCGGCAAGCTTGAAAAGATTACTAGAAGCCATGAAGGAAAGAGGATACTACCTTGGCAAAGAACTATTACCATCTGAGGATAAACTAGCAAAGTTAATGGCAGAAATAGGCAGCAACATCGGCACATGGGCTCCTGGAGAACTAGAAAAAAGGGTTAAAGAAGGTCAAGTTATACTAATAAGTGAAGAAGAATACCTAAGATGGTTCAATGAACTCCCAGAAGACAAGAAAAAAGAAGTGATAGATGCTTGGGGACCTCCACCCGGACAGATCATGGTCTATACTAATGGCACAGGAAAGTATATTGTTATACCCATATTAGAGTTTGGTAACATATTACTTGCCCCGGAACCAGTATGGGGTTGGTTACAAGATAACAACACCTTATATAATACTGGTAAGTTGCCGCCAACACACCAACTACTCGCATTCTACTGGTGGATTAATAAAGTCTATAATGCAAGTGCAATACTTTCAATATTTAGTCTTGTGGAATTAATGCCAGGGAAACAGGCAGGACTTTCAGCAGAGGACTGGGGTGCAATACTATTACAAGACACTCCAATAATACACGTGCTGCCAATGGACGCCCCAGCCATATTCGACAAACGGAGAGCTAACATGCTAATCATAAACTTCATGACACCAGTACTCTTACCGGCAGGCCTCTACGGAAACCTAACAAGCTTATATGATAACATCAGATCCTATAGGGAAACAACAGACCCCACACTAAAGGAAGCATACAAAGAAGAAATCATTAACCAAACAAGAGGTCTAGGATTAGAATACTATCCAGAAACGAGCTTTGAAGAGTTTATTGACGAAGTCACAGCATATCTTGAGGATATCAAGGTCAGTTACATGCCATATGGTTCCCATACACTCGGTGTTGTCCCTGAAGGCGACCAACTAATACAGCTACTACAGGCCATGTTACCAGACAAGATTAACAAGGAAACATCAAGACGCCTACTCGAAGAAATGATATTCAATAATCTCACAGCCGAGGAGGCTCAATTCAAAATACTTGGCAATACAACACTTGAGATCACAGAATACCTAGAACTTGCAATAGATTACAAGCAAAGAATCCTAGAATCTAAGAATGAAATAACAAGCATACTTAATGCACTCGAGGGCGCATACATGACCCCAGGCCCCAGAGGCGACCCTATAAAGAACCCGGAAGCCCTACCCACCGGAAGAAACCCTTACCCATTCGATCCAAGAACCATACCAACAAAAGTTGCATGGGAAACTGGGAAAAAACTCGTAGACAAGTTCCTCGAAGAATATCTAGAAGAACATGGAGAATACCCGACAAAAGTCGCATATGTGTTATGGTCTTGTGAAACAATGCGGCACCAAGGAGTCATGGAATCAGAAATACTATACCTACTAGGCGTCAAACCAGTATGGGACACAAAGGGTAGAGTAAAAGATGTTGAACTCATAAGCGACCTTGGAAGGCCGCGCATCGACGTTATAATCATAACCTCCGGCCTCTACAGGGACCTTCACATGGACCTTATAAACCTCCTTGACAAGGCAATAAAACTTGCTGCAGCAGCCAATGATACCACCAATTATGTTAAAGTCAACTCCGAGAGAATCTATAAAAAACTCAAAACTGAAGGTTACAATGGATCAGAAGCCAGGAAACTTTCACTACTCAGAATATTCTCGGAAGAACCAGGAGCCTATTCACCAGGACTCCAAGAAGCCATACCAGCAAGCAACACATGGGAAGAAAGAATGCAACTTGCAGAATTTTACATTGAAAGAATGTCAGCCGCCTACAGCACCGATACCTGGGGGGTGAAAATCCCAAGTGTCTTTGAAGAAAATCTTCGGGAAATAAAAGTTTCAATGTTCAGTAGAAGTTCAAACCTTTACGGCGCACTAGAACATCCAATGGTGGCAGCATACCTAGGCGGTCTTAGCCTCGCAATAGAAAAGGTTTCAGGGACACAACCATCAATGTATATAAGTAATCTCAGGGGCGAAGCGAAAATCGAAACATTCACACAATTCCTCAACAGAGACATTTTAAGCCGCTACTTCAACCCAACCTGGATAAAAGGTATGATGGAAAACGGCTATGATGGCGCCAGGTACATGGACTCCTTCATAGAAAACCTCTGGATGTGGCAAGTCACAAACCCCCGTCTCGTGAAGGGATCAACATGGGACCAGGTAACTAACATATACATAATGGACACCTATAATCTAGGTCTCAGTGATTTCTTCAATAATGCAAACCCTTATGCAAGAACTTCAATCATAGCACGACTGCTTGAAACAGCAAGGAAAGGCTACTGGAACCCCAAAAGTGATACTATAACATACCTAGCCAATGAATATATAAACATGGTAAACCAGTATGGTGTTGCCTGTTGTCACCATACTTGTGGCAATATCGTGTTTAATCAGTGGCTTGTGAGTGTTTCATCATTGAATTCTGCGGCCCTCCAAAAATTTGCAGGGGTAATTGCAGCAGCTACTGGGGCTGAAATAACGGTTCCTGGTACGGGATCTCCTGGACAACCAGGCATGCCTGGACAGTCTGGAGTGGGATCTTCTGGTGTGGGTCCTGGTTATACAGGCAGCCAGGGACGAGCAGGCAGTTCTGGCGGGGCGTCTGGCAGCTCCCCAGGGACTGCTGCAGGCGCAAATCAAGGACCTGGAAGCGGATTTGCAGGGAAAACCGGTAAAGTTTTCGAGGTTGCCGCTTCTCCAAGTGGCGGTTCAGGAAGTCAGATGCCATTCTATGCACTAGCAGGGATCATAGCCATAGTAGCGCTCATAGGCACTGGTTACTTCCTTGGAGGGCACGGAAAACTATAATGGAAGAGATGATATCCTTCCACAATAAACTGTGCCCTTCCTAAAAACTTTTTTTAATTATTGCGGATGGAGGGTCCTCCCTTCCAGAGGGGGAGAAAAATAAAAACCCAAAAAATACTATTCATGTGGGATATTCTGGTACATCATTGTCTATGATGTGGGGGTCTCTGTAAAATGGGGTTTTCGACACCATGAAAGCAGAATCAGAAAACCTCCTTCCGTAAAAGAAGAGTAGTTCACGGGAATCGATAAAAATGAGAAAAAAGTCACTACATGTTTCAAGTAAGTGAATAAAGGTTATTTTCATCAATCTACTCGTAGAGGTCAAACTCCCCCCCACAAATTTTTATATATTGGGAATGCAAAAAAATAACATTATCAAGTTAGAGGGAGGTTTTTTGTGAAAAAGTTTTTGCCAATCCTAATATTAGTGGTTGTGGCTTTTGCATTTGGCTGCACAGGGGTTTCTGAAAAGACTTTTTCAGGAGATGGTATAACATTCCAGTACCCTGGAACTTGGGAGAACAAATCCATAAGTGAGTTGGAGGCTTCTATTCCTATTTTAGAATATGGAGCAGCAAGTGTTATAGCATACCTTGGGAACGATACAGAAGAATTTGCCGTGTTAAAATTAACAGCAACAAGTGGTGGTTATGTGAGATCACCAAGTGAATGGTTACAGATAACGGAATCATCATTTGAACCTTCACAGATCATATCAAAAGATGAAAGTATAAAAGTGGCTGGCAAAGACGCTGCACTCCTCCAATACCGAGAGGGGGGCAAGTATTTTACCATGGTACATATAAAAATAGATGAAAGCAAAGGATACCAATTATATTATAGTAGTCCGCAAAGTGATTTGGCCACACTCAAGAAAATAATAGAAAGCTTTAAGATATCCTAACATTCTCTTTTTTATGTTACAACACAATAATTTTAGGGATCCATAAAATCCGGGGGTATAATTTTGGGGGTGCCTTATAATGAACTTGAAAATCGTATGAAACGTTTCAGGGCTGAGATGGACAAGAAAGACCCCCAATGGGAGATTGCAGTGATTTTCACCAAAATAGACCAATATTATTTCACTGGGACTATGCAAGATGGCATATTAGTCATACCAGCTGATGATGATCCAACATTTTGGGTAAGGCGCAGCTACGAACGTGCTTTAGAAGAATCTAAATTTAAGGATATAAGACACATGAATACTTTCCGCGATATTAGCCAAACATTTGAAAAGATACCAGATACAATATACCTTGAAACAGAAGCAATGCCCTTGGCACTATATGAAAGATTCACAAAATACTTCCCAATCAAAGAGTATAAGAAAGCAGATCGTATTATAGGAATGCTAAGAGCCATAAAAAGCAAATATGAGCTCCGAATAATGAGAAAATCTGGTAAAATACACCAGCACATACTAGAAGAGATCGTGCCAGAACTATTATATGAGGGTATGAGTGAAGCCGAACTTGGAGCAGAACTTTTCCAGATCATGATAGAAGAAGGATACCATGGCATCACACGATTCGGAATGTTCGACACAGAAATGTTACTCGGACACATAGGATTCGGCGACACACCACTCTACCCATCTTACTTCAACGGAGCCAGCGGAAACCGAGGGCTGTCACCAGCAGCTCCACTGCTCGGAAGTCGCCAGCGCAAACTAAAAAAAGGCGATCTCGTTTATGTGGACATAGGCTTCGGAATAGAAGGCTATCATACAGACAAGACAATGACATACATCTTCAAAGGGGAAATACCCGAAAAGGCAGAGAAAGCCCACAATAAATGCCTAGAAATCCAGGAAAAAATCTCCAAGATGCTAAAACCGGGGACAAGCCCCGCAGGAATCTATAAGACGATAATGGATGGACTCGATGACGAGTTCAGAAAAAATTTCATGGGTTTTGGAGAAAATCAGGTAAAATTCTTGGGTCACGGTATAGGCCTTGTGATTGATGAAGTGCCAGTAATCGCTGAAAAATTCAAGGATCCATTGGAGGAGAACATGACATTAGCAATAGAACCGAAGAAAGGCATCCAAGGCGTGGGGATGGTTGGAACCGAAAACACTTTTATAGTGACAAGGAAAGGCGGGAAATGTATCACAGGAGAGAATCCAGGCCTCATCCCAACCACCTAGATATCCTGTAATCCCCTTTTTTCACCATTTTCCCTGTTCTTGACTTTTTTGGGCTTTTTCAAGGATAATCTTGTGGATTGTTATGGCGAATGTAATTCAAAGTTCGATCCTTATCTCCACCCTCCCCCTTTTTGTGATATTGAAATGGTTTACCCTTTGAGGCGATCTTATATGACTGTGAAGCCTCCACATAACCTATTTCTGCAAGGTTCACCCTCCATATGATTATCACTTAAAGATTATCATCTAAAGCTTGTTGGCAAATCTTTACAAAGATAATTCAGCCCACAATTAATATTTTGGCAAAGTGTAAAAACTTTGGATTACCATGTCCATAAAAAAGTTTCACGATCGAAGCAATAAATTCCCCTTCTAAAAAGAATCTTTTGAACAACAACATTACCACAATTATCCTAGATCTCACAAAAAGTTTTTTTTACAGAGCCCGGCTTTTCGATATAATACCAAATTTTTCATAGAAAATCTATGCATTTTTAGATTCGATTCTTTTTACAATCGAGCATACCCTATTTTCCTATTGAAACACCAGAAGGAAGTGTATTGAAGGACTATAGAAAGTATAGAAAATCATTTAAAGTATTACATACACAAATATGGTAAGGTGATATTATGGTAAGTGTTACAAGCAAGTATCAAGTAACGATCCCTAAAGAAGTGCGTGAAGATCTTAAAATCCGCGCAGGGGACAAAGTAGTCTTCATAAAAGACAAAGAAGGGAAATGGAGGCTCATGAAATTTGAAAAACTAGCAGAGAGGATAATAGAATCGTCAAAAGATATAGAGAAGACCGTGAAAGAATCAAGGAAAGGTTTTGAAAGGGGTATAAGAAGAAATCTCAAATCTTTAAAATAAGTCTAGGTGATCATAGTGAAAATACTCATAGATACCAATGTTTTCAATAACAAGAGATTTTGTAACTGGCTCTTGAATTCAGAAAAACAAAAATATTTACCATCAATCGCTTACATGGAGTTCCTATACCATCAAATAAAGAAAGGGAATACGGAATCCATGGTAAACACGTTCCTAAAAGAAATGAATGTTAAGATTGTCCCATTCGGAAAAAATGAGGCAAAAAAAGCCGTGGCAAACGCTCTTGGCAATTGGGATTTCAGCGAAAATGCTAGAGATTATGCCATAGGCGGCACAGCACTCTCATTAAATGCAAAATTAATCACAAACAACAAAAAACACTTTAAATGGATGAAAAATGTCATAACACCCGAGGAATTCCTCAAACAAGATAAAGAGACATCAACAGATCAACCCTCTCATTAGATCCCAAAAAAAAAAGGAAAGAAGACTACTCACAAGTAATTTACCCTAAGTAAATTATCATAAACCCCCACCAAAAAATCCAGAAGACACCATCAAAAGAAAGTGACAAACTCTTTCCTCCCCCACCAGAGTAAAAAGGGGATTCAATAAAAATTTCGTCTCAACAATTGCATACTATTCCAAATTTCAAAAACCTTGGAAAAAGGCAACCCACAAAGGTTAAAGTTCTAGCAGAAAGTTAATGCAATCCAAACACCAACATAATGTGCTATGATTATAACAGCTAATGCTATAATCACGTGCTCCGCTATTATCCTCCAAGGGTTCCTTTTCTGTTCCCTAGCGATCTGAAAACTGAATATTCCCAAGAGGAACAAACCCCAAAGAATATTCACAATAACCGCAACTGATAAATTGAACAATAAAAGTGGGACGATAAAAGTTAAAGCGAAAACAAACTTAGACAAGAAAGTGGCCAAGGTCGACTCCCATATCTCCCTCGTGGTATGCCTATCCTCAGCTTCTTCAGAAACATGGATACCCAGCGCATCAGAAAGAGCGTCAGCAACTGCTATCGTTAATATACCACCAATAACCACAAACCTAGAATGCGTCCCAGAATTCAAACCCACCATCAAACCCAAGGTTGTGAGTACAGCAGAAGTTAAACCAAAACTAAACCCAGCCCTTAATGAATGCCTCATCATACAAAAACAATATCTCGCTCCAAGTTTATAAAATTAGCATTCCAATTTTGCCAAAAAAATTCCCATACCCCAATCCAGAATCTAAGATAATTATTATCCAAAAAAAATTATACAATGTGATGGGGGGTTTTCATGTCCACTATTAAGATAATTTCATGGAACGTTAATGGTCTGAGGGCAGCATACCGTAAAGGCTTCCTTGACTGGTTCCTCACAGAAAAACCTGACATATTATGTTTACAGGAGATAAAAGCAAACCACGGGCAAATCCCGAGAAAATTGAGGCATGTTGAAGGTTACAGTACATTTTTCACACCAGCCCAGAGAAAAGGTTACAGTGGAGTTGCCATATACACCAAAATCAAACCCACAAGCTTGAGGGAAGGATTCGGACTAAAAAAATTCGACATCGAAGGCCGAATCCAAATAGCAGAATTTGAAAAATTCCTACTATACAACATATACTTCCCAAATGGTAAAATGTCCGAAGAACGCCTCAAATACAAACTAGACTTCTATGATGCATTTCTCAAAGACGTGAACCGCGAAAGAGATTCAGGACATAACATAATAATCTGCGGCGATTTCAACACCGCTCACAAGGAGATAGACCTCGCAAGGCCAAAGGAAAACAGTAACGTCTCAGGGTTCCTACCGGTTGAAAGGGCTTGGATCGACACTTTCATCGAAAACGGTTACATCGACACGTTCAGAGCATTCAACAAAGAACCCGGCCAATACACATGGTGGAGTTACAGGACAAGAGCCCGTGAAAGAAACGTTGGATGGAGACTAGACTACTTCTTCGTTAACAAAGAATTCATGGATAATGTTAAAAAATCTTGGATATTATCAGATGTTATGGGCTCAGACCACTGCCCCATAGGACTCAAAATCAAACTATAAAAAAGGGCACAAAATTTTGATTGTTAAACCAAAACTTATAAGATTAGAAATTGAATAATGATTCAATCATGTTATGGCTGTTAGCAAGATTTTGGGGATTTTTCGTTGGTTCAGCCCTTTTAATCGGCGCCATACTCGGATACTATTCTACCCAAGCGTCTTATCGCCTCTATCATGGCATTCGGTGCCGGGGTGCTCATATCAGCAGTGGCCTTCGAACTCATGGATGAAGCTTATAAGCTCGGAGGCTTTCCACATGTTACCCTTGGTTTTATAAGTGGGGCTGTCATCTTCACTGGAGCGAATGTTTATCTGGCGCGTAAAGGCGGTAAACATCGCAAGCGTTCTGGCGAGCACATGCTAGAATCTGATAGTCTGGCTATCACAGTAGGTTCTATCATAGACGGTATACCAGAATCAGTTGCGATAGGCCTACCATGATAGAAGGCAGGATTGTGAGCATGGCCACAGTGATAGCCATATTTTTATCTAATGTACCTGAGGGGCTTTCGAGTTCTGTTGGCATGAAAAGGGGCAGGTTGGAAGGCCATTTCAATTTTTTTCTGCACAGCTATCGCATCAATTGCGGGTTACAGCCTATTCAATAATCTTCCACCAGGGATTATTGCAACTAGTATGGCCTTTGCAGCGGGGAGATCCTGGCCATGCTCGTGGATACGATGATACCAGAAGCCTTTTCAGAAACTCACGACCTTGCAGGGCTTATAACAGTTTTAGGATTTATCATATCTTTCATTTTATCAAAAATTTAACTTGCTAAGCCCCAAAGGGGGGGTAGACGACAAAAACTTTATATTTTTTCCTCACCACTCGTCTACAAGGCTGAGAAAGCCGGTAGATGAATAGAGAATCTGTCTATCCGAAATGCGGTTAGGAGGGCGGAGAGAGACCTAAAGGCCTCCTTGAAAATATTAGATGTGGGGGGGCCAGAATGTCTGTGGAGAAAGGACTTTTACCCAGATGGCCGAGAGGCAAAATTCTTTCCATGAAGCAGAAAAACCCCTCCGCAAGGGGGTAGTTCAGATTTAAGTGGGAGTATTGGAGGGTCTCACCCCCACACACAAAAAGAGATGTTGGAAGGTACAAGGGCACAGATTATGTAAGCATGTGCTCTTTTTTTGCGATCATATCTTGGAGAGATACGGTTGATAAAATGGCTAATTATTGGGGTAGATGAAAAAAGCGGGGCTGTTAATTGCTTTGCAGGGAGTTTGTGAGTAATCAAATAAGAAGGTTTTGAAATGGGAACAATCATGGAGTGAATAATTGAGTACAAGGGGATTTAAAACTTGAAGACTAATTTAGGGCGTATTTACTGATATTTAGGTCACTTATAGGCTCTAGATCTTTTATCTTTATTACTAATACTACTTCTTCTTTTTCAAGGATTTCATAGAGTATTCTGTAGGATCATACCCTTATTCTCAATAATTTTTCATTTCTTCCCAGGATCTTTTTCGCACCTTTTACATAGGGATTTTTAGATAGTAAATCCAATTTCTTAATTATCTGTATTCTGTATCCTTTCTACAATCTCTTGAGGAAAGTATATGCGCTTCTGCTTAAATGGACTTCATAGGTCACATTAAATCCTTTTTTATATCCTTTAAATGTACGGTTTCCCTTCATCGTATTCTTTCTTTGCCATGCTCAATAATGCTTCTTCATCGGCCGTTAGAATAGTATCCACATCTACCATATGCTCTTTTATGTATTTTAAATCTCTTTTGATCTTTTTTAATTCTTTCATTATCTTAATATCCCCGGTTTTTGACATGATCATCACTTAAACTTTTTCTCACTATCTATTATACGGATTGTTTAATAAAATTTTTTTGTTATAGGAACTCCTCGATAACGGTTTACAGGCATACAAGCCCCCCATGAAGATTTGAATGAAAATAAACGACATATTTGCTTGTTGTCCGAATACGAAAATACTAAAGCAAGGCAAAAAAATTAAATGAACGGACTTCTCCAATCAATCTGAAAAAATCATTATCTTGTATCATTCTGCGCAATTTTGAATGTATTTAATTTGTTTTGGTATGGGCCTATTAGCTTGTTTGTCACGATCCCATCTACTCCAAATTTTATTAGTTTTTTCGCTGTTTTTGGGTTGTCTATTGTCCATGGGTATATTTTTATGTCATGTTTATGGGCTCTTTTTATCATTTTCTGGTCTGTGAATTTTTGTTTTGGGAATATTGCATCTGAATTGGCGTCTAATGCTAGTCTTTCCGGTTTTAAGGGTTGGCATGAAAATATGACCCCTGTTTCTATGTTCTCATCTAGGATTTTCACTTTCTTGAGACTACCATGATAAAATGATGTTATTAATATATCTTTCAGGTGGTTTTCATGGATAACCTCTAGAACTTTTTCTTCGATGCCTGGAATTTTCATCTCTATTACTAGTTTCGCACCCTCCAGGAACTCTATAACTTCTTGTAGTGTTGGTATTTTTTCTCCTTTTCCAGCATCTAAACTTTTTAGTTGTTGGAGTGTCATATTCTCCACTCTACCAGTACCATTTGTTGTCCTATCCACCCTCGGATCGTGGATTATGACAAGTTCATTGTCTTTGCTGAGCCGAACATCAACCTCGACTCTGTCAGCTCCCATCTCCACAGCCCTTCTAAAAGATCTTAAAGTATTCTCAGGTTCGAAATAAGATGCTCCCCTATGAGCTATAACTTCCATAACATCACCAATCCCATGTAAATCCTTTTTTTGGGTGCAAGTTTAATTTTTACCTGCACGATCCTATTATATTTTTATTCTCATAGGCTTAGCCAAGCGATTATCATGAAAAAAGGCTACATTCATGATCACAAGCTTCTTAGGAAAAAATGTATAAAAAAGAAAAACAGATAAAACATGTAGGGTGGTTGGCTTTGACCAAGAAGAGGAAAAGGGAGACTGTGGAAATTTTAAAATTCAAACTCGAGTATGGCAGTTTCCCCGAAGTGGAACCCGTAAAGATAAAAAAATCCCCCAAAAAAGCAAAAAAGAAAAAAAGGAACGTCGAGGAGGAACTATACTGCCTCCTGATGGATTTAGAATGAAATATTCTCAAAAAGAATGCAATCCCAAAGATCATCAACCTCGCCAAGAAAACCTTAATGAGCCAAGAACAAAAAAATTATGAACTATCTTGAAACTCACGGAGAAGAGAAAAAAATTTGATGATCCTCCAATACCCTCTCATGTGATCTATAAATATTAATAGTTAATATACAAGGTGACATGTACCATTATCTAATTTTCACTGCGCTTTTGATTGTACTTATTGTAAGTGGCATAGTAACCACAAGATCCATTTCTAAGATATCCTCTTATCTTAGATTGGGCCATTTCGCTGCCGGTTTTATTATAATGGCTGTTGCAACAGGCATACCTGAATTGGTGGTGGGTATAAGCTCTGTTATGGAGGGCGTGCCCGAAGTTTCCCTGGGAAACGTCTTGGGTTCTAATGTTGTTAATCTATCCCTAATTATAGGTACTGCAGTGCTAATTGCAGGAGGGGTTAGTTTTGAGGGTGATAAAATCGGAGAGTGGTTTGTTTACCCTTTTTTCATAGCCCTTCTACCTATCTTCTTGACTTTGGATGGTGTATTGTCCCGTTTTGATGGTCTATTCCTGATTGTTATATTCATTGGCTATTTCTTGTTGGTTTATAGGCAAAGGGGCTTTGAAGAAGAGGAAGAAGTAGGTGAGGGAGAATTTTTATTATCTTTAATCTTGTTTGCAGCTGGCTTAACAGTTCTTTTGATAAGTTCTAGATATTTGGTTCATTATGCTGTATTGATCGCCCTTGAAATAGGGGTTCCAGTTTTATTTATAAGTATAATATTGATTTCTTTTGGCACATCCCTACCAGAGCTTGTATTTGAAACCATCTCAATACTCCATGGCTACAAGGCTCTGGCAATAGGCGACCTAATGGGAAGTACAATAGTCAACTCTACCCTGATCCTAGGCGTGGTATCAGTTATGAGACCAATCCTAGTCACTGATCTTAAAAATTTTCAGATCGTCTCAGTCTTTTTAATATTACTGATTTTCATTTTTATAATGTTTTTAAGGAGTAAGAGTGGTATAACACGCCAAAAAGCCCTGTTGTTAATAATTATCTATGTTATTTTCTTATTTTTAAGCGTGCTTAGCAGGTGAAAACTCCCCAACCTCTAAAATATTACGCTGAAAACCCCAAACCATGAACAAATATTTACAGGGATTACCTTTAAGCACTCCTATTGGAATGGCCCCACTACCTATCGAAAATTCCAATAGAAAGAGTTTTAAGTGATATTCACTCCCCCAAGAAACGGGTTTCTCGGTGGGGTGCTGGAGTGTAAGTACCTTTAGAGTATGGAACGATCCAATGCGGGAAATAGTGCATTGTCAGCATCAACATCATATTTACTTTAAATTCATGTTAAGTAATGTATCATTCATGTCAAATCCTACTAAAATAAGAAGTCTAACCTGTATATGGTGGTATCTCTATCTCCCCCAAGAAATTTACGTAGGTGTTAGCAGAGTCTTTGGCAGAAAAACTTGGAGCACCCTAAAGTAGAGAGATCATACAGCCACATTCAGCCTATGGCTAAAAAATATGAGATTTCATTCTTGTAGATGCAAGTTCACCACATATTAGATAAACCCAAAAGATTTTTAAGAGTTAACTCCATCACCCAGCCCACACCTTAACATGTAAGATCTTCCAAGGCTGGTGAATAGCAGACTCAGAAGCTTGAAACTCAAAAAGAAACACCACCCAAAAGTATATAAATTTTCCTCTCTCACAACAAGAAACTTTGTTTAACCCTGAATAACGAAATTACACAGTTAACGGGCCGAAAATGTGGGGAAAATATAGTAAGAAAGCGGCCACGCCTTGGGTTTATGATTTTTTAAGGTATTCTGCGATGAACTTTGCAAAATTGTTATCTAGGTTGTTTTGTAGGTATTTATAGACCTTTTCAATGTCTATTTTCTGCGTACATATGGACTAGTATGTTCCTGAAACTTGTGGCTGGGGCGAATTTATCCACGAAATCCTGCTCCTTTTAATGTGATGTCATTTTTTAAATCTTTTAGGCTGTGGGTTGATAACCCTTTAATATTTTTAGGTATTCTCTTAATCTTTCTAATTTTGATGAGATTTCATTTTTCATATTAATCCCTGGCGGGCTATCCCTATAATGGCTATTCTCGCATGCCTGTCAATATAATACTTCCTATCCAAATATTCTGAGATGATATTTTTCTCAAAGTTTATCCTTTTTTCCTCATCATCTTTTAAGAGTATTCCATCTTTTATTATAATTTAAGGAGAGTGTCGTATCATTCATGATGATCAAATCAATTTTATCTGTTTTAAGTATAGATGCAAGATCATATAAACAATTTCAATTGAAATTGGGACCTCTCATATTTTCCAAGGGGTTCGTCTAGTAGAACTCCCAGGTCAAAATCGCCCAATTTCCCTTTATCCCCTTGAGTGGAGCCGAAAAGATAGGCTAAATTCACCTTATCCTTCTTTTCAAAAAAAATTCCACAAGTCTTCCAAAACACTTTTCCATTACCCCGCACAAACCTTTTTTTTGATTATTAAACTCTAACCTAGTAAAAAGTTGGATCCTCCAGAGTAAAATATAGTGAAAACAAGGTTAATAAGCTTTACAAGTATCACATTTAAAATGGTTAAAAAAGCTTCACAAGCTTAATCATCAAATCCAAGGCTTAAATACACTCAAAAGCCAACTTATGGCCTTAAAAGACGCGATTAGAAATTCAGATGCCATTGGATTCACATCATATTCTAAGATACTCAGGCTTGAATGGCGTGCTACAATACAAAAATTCATTTAAACGCACCGGATACTAGACCTTGGACAAAATGCTCGACTTAAATGTCCTTTATTCAACATAAAGGATCCTTCAATAACTATTGATGGAACAGAGCATTCAAGTAGCTATGCAAACCTATACTACACCCCACAAAGCCAGATCACAGAATAAAAGGATGGAAGAAGAGTTTACACCAAAGCCTGTCGTGGACACACGAAAACAGGTATAATCGCTCAATGTATTTCCAAGGACCCCATAGACACAATTCAAATGATAAGATGCCCCACTGTCAAGAAAACAGGGGAAATGTAAGCTATTGAGTTTCTGTATGGACATGGTATTGGATGGCAACCAGCATGATACCAGTCGAAAAAAATGTAAAGAATGGTAAATATCGGCCTGCAAGGGGTTGGATCTTTTCAGCAAACCATTACAACCGAAGAAACATCGTGGAAATAATCAATATCAGTGATGAAGAGAATACTAGACGATAAAAATATTATTCTAGAAGTAAACAGCAGATATGCAGGGAAATACATGCTCAAGAACCTGCTATCATCTTACAGCGCATAAAAACCACATCAAAATAATAAAAACATGATTACAAAGCCAAAATTTGTATGCTTTCTACAGAGTTATGTTTTTATTTATTTTTTCCAGTTAACATTATTATGATATGTAATAAGACCATAGTTTTATGCAAACATTAAAACTTGTGGATATGTGTAGGGGTCAGTCCCCGTGGGTTACCAGTATTTGTTTATATGTTTTTTGATTTCTGGATTTTTTGATAGGAAGTTGTGGATTTCATTATAGATGATCGCTCCTTTTGTTGATAACTTTTCTTCTTTTTCCAAAGTTTCGGTTGCGAGAAAGTAATCACCTTTTTTCATATATTCTAGTCCATTTTTCCATGATCTATATGATTCTAGGTATAGGCGATCTGCTTTTAAATATGATCCTACTAGTTCCTTGTATGGCCCATCAGCATATTCATATGCTTTTTCTTCGAATGAGATCATCTCTTCTTGTTTTTCGATTATTTTATCTGCATTGGCTAGGGCCTGGTCTATTTCTCCTTTGATGATGAGCTCGTCGGTTTCATCAATTATCTCACCTTTTTCTTCATTGATTTCACAAACTTGTGCCATGTATTTATCCATTTGTAGCATTCTATATTCGGTGTAGGTGAAATAACTAATCATAGTTATTGTAATAGCTATTAATATTATTGATAAGTATTTTTTGTCCAGTTCTTCGCACCTCCTAGTTTTCAGCTTATATCCTCTTTTTTTTGGGACTCATCGAAATCAATTATAATTTTAAATCGGATTTTTTAGTATATAACAGCGACCTGTTTATTTGAATCTGAATCCTTAAAATTTGTAATTGCTTTGAAATGGATTGTTTTTCGGTTTTACCTGTTATCTTCTGTTAAATAAGGAGAGAATTCTTGGACAAGTGGGAATTGTTCCGGTTTTTTTCCATGAAATCATCTAGCGCATGATTTATTTTGCCTTCATATTCTCCAGGGGGGTGGTTGCATTTAAATTTATATTCTTGTATTTGAGTCATTATTTTTCTGGTTCGCACCATCCATATTCTAATATTAGTATTGGTATCTTCTTGGCAAGCGATGTTTCAACCCCAGTAGCCTGACATGTTCTTTACCTTGTGAACAGTTTCCCATTATCTCTATCCAATTCTTTGTGATATTCTAGGAGAGGGATTTTCCCTCTTTTGTTGAAGGATACAATTGAACCATTTTGGCCTTCCAATGAATGGCCACTCCTCCCAAGCACTATGTATATCAAAAACGGCATCATATCCTCCACTTTTGTATCATGGGTACTATATATTTTTATTAGTGGCCGTGTTCCCAAAATTCCTTCCCCTTGCTCCAGTTTTTAGCATATTTTTCGGATACGTGGATCCGGTAAATATCGATTTTCCCCCTAAAATGCGTTATGGGCTTCCCATTCATAGGGAGGGTGAACTCCAAGTATGAAGGCGAATTTAGGACCAGTTTCGTTACTTTGAAACTTGCATATGTCTACTTTTGCCTCTCCATAGGCTTTTGTGTGTTCTTCTTTTCTTCGCCCATATAAAAACAAAAAACACAAGATATGCATAAAGTCATAGTAAATAATGCTTTTCCTTTATGGTTTTTTCACGATTGGGGGATGCCTTTAATATTCTCTCATCATGTATTTTGTGTTTTCAGCATTTAGTTCCATTTCAAGTACTCTTTATATAGGGATTCAAATAGCTAGTTAATGTATGGTTTCTGCCAACCCATGGTTTTTCTCTAATTGGAAGTTGATTCATTGTCGCAGTTGATAATTTTTCTAGGTTCTAAATAAAACCTTTTTCGTTTTGGCAGCACATAAAAGATATATAAAACGCTAAGTATTTAATAGGGCTCTGTTCTTGCGAATTTCATGCCAATAGAGCGTTCTAGAACTTCTTCAGGCTTTCAAAGATTTTGTGAGAAGTTATGGTAGTTCTTTGGGACATTGAATCTATGATTTTCTCTGCTTTTTGTATTTCGAACCGGTTACAAGCAGCCAAACACTACTCTCAGCACATTTTTTTGGGGGGGACATGGTTTGTTTCAGATAGAGATATTATTTTGATCCTCTTCGAAGGTTTGACGATTATCCTGCTTGAAATGGTATTACTCGATTTTTTGAATGCCTTGGAGGAATATATTATGATTTTTTAGTTTCTAATTTGGGGTGAGTGGGGAAGCCAATTGATTTTTTTAATCTTGACCTTGATCTTATAGGTGGGAGAGTATCCGCCGCTGATAATGTAACAAGTGAGGATAATTCATAAACCCAGACCTTGTAGGGCAGTTAAAGCGAAACTTTATGGAACCATGATGAACGTTGTATTCGCAGTAACATGCGCCATAGGAATCGGAAGTCAAGTAGGTGCAATTCCGGAAATGAGAGAAACCACAGGGAGAAATGTTGGAACAGCAGCTACCGGCCCGGAACCAAAAATCAAGGAAAATTTATGAGGTTGGCAAGGCTAGGGGGACATCAGCAACAGGAGGACTTCATGTATACGCGATCATGGGGGGTCATCATCCTAATATCACCTTCAAGGGGTAGGATACTTTTTAGCAGGATGCGAGAAAATTTAATTTCCCCATTTTTTATGGCTTGGTGCTCTTCTTTTATGGGTTAATCTGTTATTTTCAGTTTTTTTTCGACGAGTTCGACGATTTCATTTGCTAGGTTTGCAGCTTCTTTCGCAGCATCTTTTGTGTAGATTCTTGCAGGGATACTGTCTGGTATGGTGTTCGGATATCTTGTCGGTACATAGTAACCGTCGAGTATGGCCCATCTTTTGATTTTCTTTGAGAATTTATTGTCGAATTTTGATGCTAGGTTGCATAATCTTTCAATTGAATGTCCAACCACTATCTCCTCGCCTTGCGCGTATAAAAAAGCCTTTAAAGCCTTTTCTCCTACTTGTTGGGCTAAGAAGCATGCTATGTGATAGCCTCCCCTTTCAGCCAAATCCTTTGTCCATTTTAGATCCTCTTTTGCCTGTTCAAGCCATCTTTTCCCTTCCTCGATCGCTTCTCTTCTCATATAATACGACCTCATCCTCTAATATCTTTTTGAAAAATCTTCTCCTTTTTATTTTTTCGAATTCTTCTGGTGTGTAACATAGGATGTCTGCATCAACTGGTAGAGATAATAGAGAATAGATCTCTTTTAACCTTTTCAGGAAAGGTTTTTCGGTTTTCATTATTATAAGTATATCTAGGTCTGTGAAAAGATCGGGTTGTCTTTTATTGTAGGATCCGAAGATACTTACTTTTTCCACTTTACCAGAAAGACTTTTAACAATTTTTTCAACAGACTTTTCCAAGAGTCTAATATATTCCTCCCTTTTTTCCTCTAGCATAACTATCACAGGGGAATTTGATTAGATTTATTATTTTTTAATTCTTATATAGGCTGAGATTTTGATTATCTAGTGTGAAAGAATATTCTATAGTTTTTCTCTCGTCTACTAGGAGGCGTTTATAATTTAATGAAACCTTATGGTGTGTGGAGGGTCTGGTTTAGGCATGAGCTCATCCTTCTGATAACATCCCATTTAAAGTTTCATACATTTATTTACAATAGAGATGTAGTGTTGTTGGACCTTATAGAATATGTGGTTGGAAACTTACATAATACTCATAGATTGGCGAGAACTTATACTGAAAGAAATGGAAGACCCCCTTAAAATATGGGGGGTGGCCATTTTAGGATCAGGAACATTTAGACAATTTTTCGGCTGGGGCAAACTGAATAGATTGATTATAATGCCCGGCCTACGGGGTGTTGGAAAAACAACCATACTACTCCAAACTATATGAATATCTGCTAGGAAAAGGAGTTGAACTTAGAAAAAGGAATAGAAAAGGCAGTAAGTGACGACAGTATGAATATCTGCTAGGAGAAGGAGTCGAACAGGATAGAATATTCTATATTTCGGCCGATGAAACAGCATATCTTCAAGAATTTATTAGATGTCATTAATGTCTTCATAGATCACAGAATTTCACCCACTGGGCAAACAAAATGTTTATTTCGTGGATGAAGCCCATTATGATAGATATTCCCGATGAATTTTTCAGAATACCTCATCCTAAAGTATGGAGTTTTCCCGCCTAAGGAAACAGCAAAAAATTATAAGAGATCTAATATTCAAAGATGATGTAAAAGCCGTTGAAAATGCTTCCATGATAAAAAAGAGGTCCTGAAGATCATCAAAGCTGAAAAACTCAAGAATAGAATACATATTAACGCTTTTTGTATCTATCCCCAATCTGAATCAAATTCATGGCTTAATTTATGAACTAGACCATGTCTCGCATCGGTTCATTTTCAAGGTTTTCTTCCCATCACCCTCTTGAAGTAATTGTCCCCCATCGTTTTTTTTTTAGTTTCTTTCAAAAAGAGTAGTGCTACTTAAAAACGCGAAAAAGGTTGAAATCATAAGACGTATGGCGGTTCCCTGGATACGGAGTCTATGATCTTTTCTGCTTTTTGCATTTCTTCTTTCGAACCAGTTACGAGCAGCCAAACACCACCTTCAGCGCCTGAAACACCCCCTGCCGCGACCAATTCTGCGTTGGCACCACTTAAAATTTTTATAGCCTCTATCTCTGTGAATACTTCTCCAACAACGGGCAGCATGCGGGGTCCTTCAGCTTCTAGCGAATTAAGCTTGGCCGCGATCTTATCAAGGTCTCCTGGAACTCTTTTTTCAAGGCCTATGGGTATTATGAGTTTGGTGCGGCGCCCAACCACTGCTTGGAGGGATGCTACGATGGTTCCACCCTCCGGGTGCCCTATATAAACAGCTGCTTTTCTTTTTTTAATGTTGAGCGCATTAGCACCTTTAAGTATAACGTCATTTTTCCCAAGCTCGTCTAAGATATCGAATATTGTCTTGCCAAGTTCCCATCGCCCATCCCTTATGATAACATCTCCTGGGAAACTTTCACGCAATTTTTCGATTCTTTCATGTTTGAATGAGGGCGGTAGAGTTATGCCACGGAAGAACCCATCAAGTCTAAAATCATTTTCACCAAGAGATTTACATATTTCTTCTGCTATGTAGCTATTAGTTGTACCGGCGATTATTGCAAGGATCCCATCATCCAATACCCGTTTTATATCAGGATGTTTGCGCATGCCACGGGCTATGAGCCGTTTACCAGCACTAGGCGTTATAAGAAACTGTTTCATACCTATCAACTCCATTCTTATAAGTTTCCATAGATGATGATTAACACACCCCTCAATTTATATGGAGTATTTATATCATATTATATGAATGCGTCCACAGCGGTTATGAATACTTTCTTGACAACTATTTTCATGTGACTTATGACAGCTGCAGGCGCCGCAGAAAACTTCACAGTGGATGCTGCTGCCTGTACAGACAACTCCACAGTCGTTGAAGTCCAGGATGGTGATGTAGGTGCACCTGATGATGCCACAGTGGATTCTGAGGGCGTCATCCTCCAGACCAGGAATTATACCTGCGGACCCGCAGCACTCGCCACCGTCTTCCAAAAACTTGGAATAAGCACTACAGAGGATGAACTAGCAGAACTTGCAGGCACAACCGAGGACGGGACAACCATGCAGGGCCTCTTGGAAGCCGCCAAGGCCAAGGGAGTGAATGCGGTCAGTATGAAACTTGGTATATCTGAACTCAAGGAGAACATGATTGTGTACACCATGGTTGATGGTGTGGGACACTACACCATAATAGGGGAGATAACCAGTGACGCGATTAAATTCGCAGATCCAACTGCAGGGAACATAAAATTAACCCTCCAGGACTCCCGGGAGATGTACACAGGCTACGCCCTTGTAATCAACCATAACACGACCAGGACAAAAAACCAGACAGATACAGATAATAACCCAGCCGTGGACAGCGCAACTCAAAGCAGCGCTGAAAACAAAACCCTAAGCAGAGAGGAAATGCAGAACATCAAGGGTAAGGCTGTGCATAGAAAGAAGTTCAGGTATCGTGTGGGCTGGCCCCGCACTGGTATGAGGTTCTGTTGGGCTTGTTTGATGGGATAGGTTATAGTTGGACTGGAAAAGGGGAAGTCATGGAACTCTGTTTCTAATGCTGGGACAGCCGCTATAATCTTTCTCGTGGCAGGTTAGTCCTTCAAGATCGAGGTTTTTTAACTCTGGGTCTTGGGTGTTTCCTTGGCCTTACATTCATTTTCATACGTGATTTTAAGAGGAAAGTTCTGAAACCAGGAGACATCGGGCTGTTCATATCAAACATGATCTTGATCCTTGTAAGTATTCCGCAGATACACTTAATTGTCTGGTCTGCCTGTTAAATTTGGATAGAAAAGAATCTGCTAAACTTCTCTGGAACGTGTTCGTGGGCAATTTTTCATTAAACAGAGCACCAGTCAAGAAGAAATACTTCGCTCATGACTTCCTCTAGATTCATAGAACAGTGATAACATGACAGCTGAAAAGGGCCAGGATCATGCAATGGCGGACCAGGAATATGAGGCAGTGAAAGAAATAGCAAAAAAAGGCCTCTTTCAAAGGATGCGAGGGTCTGCTGATAGAATGATATACACTGATAGGGACGCTGCACTGAGGGGCTCATGTTTCATGGTCACGTCATTCAGCGATCCGGTTCGCAGCTGAGCCTTGATGTGCCGGTGATTACAGGGGGAATGATAAGAAACTTTTTAAAAAATTTATTTTATGACCATGATTACGTCGCCAGCTTCAACCCTTTCACCCTCAGCGGTGTATATCTTCTCAACAATACCACCATGGGGGCGTCTGGATATCGTTCTCCATTTTCATGGCCTCAACAACAGCGAAAGCGTCCCCTGCATTCACCTGGTCGCCCTCACTGACCTTGAGCTTCACAACCATGCATTATATTGTGGACTTAACAGCACCCTCAATATCCACTGGTTCGGATTCCGCCTCCTCAATGGTTATGTGGCCCGTGGGAACCACCTTGACCTCGAACTCGTCACCATCAACCTCAACATGGAAGACTGTTGGCACTTCACTTTGCAGGGGGTCGCTCCTTTACCAGGGGCTCCTCCTCAATTTCACCCTCAAGAATTTAGGTGCAACGGCCGGGTGGAGGGCGAGGGTCAATATATCCTCCTCCTTTTCTATTATGCCCACCTCTTCACCCCTCCTTCTGCGCTCCTCATACTGGGGTTTGAGTATGTCTGCGGGCTTGCAATCTATGGGTTTCTCATGCCCAAGGGAAGATTATAAAAAAATCTAATATTTAAAGGGGAAATGTAAAACTGCTAAAAAAATGTTTTCACGATAAAAATCCCCGAAGATCATCAAAATTGAAAAAGGTGGTTGATGGAGCCTTTAGTTATGATGAACCAGTACTAGTTGATATCGATACAGATACAAAACGTTTCCTATCACAGCACTTAATTCTTTTTTTTTCATGAGCTTTAGAGAATATCGAAAAATTCACTAACTACTATGTTTTCTTCGCTTTCACCGGGGATCATTGAAGATTCTAACTTTTTTCGCAAACTATGTGCCACTACTATGGTCATGCTCATAAGGTAGAATAATGCATCGTGTTTACAAGAATACCCGTAGAATATTAAAAAATAAATTATTACTATTTTGAATTCTATTAAAAAATCAGTAATAAAATAATCATATATTTATAAGATGATATTAATTATTTTCCCTTAGAGAATGAAAGGGAGGTGAAAAAATTAAAAAGGCAAGTATTTTCCTAGTTTTGGTATTTGCAATCCTATTCATAACTTTGGGGTCAGTGTCGGCAGCTGATACAAATTCAACCACTATACTGGTTATAGGGTCCTCAAGTGGCGCTAAAAGCTACAATGAAGTTGCTCATGATCTCATGGACGAATTAAATAAGCAGACAACAGTAGTGAAATTCCAGATAAGATCAACAAGTCAGATAGAAAACATGACAGCGGATGAAATAAAATCACTCGTAAACAATTCAGATATTATATTGGCAGAATGGGGCACACAACTTGCAGGTAACGGTTCACTAGAAGCAGTGATAAGATCAAATCCAACAATTATAAATGACAAGATATTCTTCGTATTCGAAAGTGGGCCGACGCTCGTGAAATTGAGTAAAATCAACAATACTAACGTTTTCGATGGTGTGAGCGACAAAGATATTGGCACTTGGGACACCCCAGGGACACTTATAGGAGCCTGCCACGATGGAGACATAACTGCACTATCATCATACAAGGAAAAATATCCAAACAACAAGGCGTTACATGATTGGATAGACTGCGCAATATATTATGCAGCCAGTGGAAAGACCAACCTTAAAAACCAATTCAAATGGGCTCTCAAAAAGTATGCAGAACTAAAGGGGATCCTATGGCCAAAAGAATGGGATCCAGAACCGCCAGAGATTGCATCACCACTATCAATGGAATTTTTATACCGTGATGGTCAAAGATTCACCAAAGAGCAATATTTTGAAAAGTATCCCCTTGATCCGAACAAGCCAACAGTCGGCGTGCTCAGCTACATAACAAGCGCTGGGGAAGTGGCTTATGCTGACGCTTTCCAAGAAATAATCGATGCACTTGTAGCAAGGGGCATGAATGTCATACCAGCTGTAGGCACATGGTCAAGCTACATCAACCTTAAAGAGGATGAGATAATAGAACTTGCCAGGAGTCTATGCCAAGCAAACCAGACAGTCCAAATACTATCAGTTAAGGGCATAGGCAATTACACAGACACTAGTTCTATCCTAGGAGTTACTAGCAATCCAAAGGCACTAGTATATGAAATTGCAATCCTTGAAAATGGGAAAACAGTAAAAACTGTTAAAATAAGTTCTTCACAACCAACAAATGTTTATTCAGCTATGATAAAATTTTTTACAGACGCAGAAAACGTACTACAATATGAATCAGACCCTAAAAGGTATCCATGTAAAGTCAACGCTATAATAGACCTCTTATCATTCATTACAGGTTCAACAGTCTCGGGTGCGCAAGTCAACAGATTCTTCGAACAAGCCAATGTCCCAGTTTTAAGGGCGATGATAACAAGTTCTACTTATAGGACGCCGGGTCAATGGCTAGTATCAGAAGAAGGATTCAGTTGGATGGCAGTTTATTGGCAATGCGCACAACCAGAAATGCAAGGCCAAATAGAACCCATAGCAGTAGGTGTTGGGGAGTTAGGATACGACCCCGAGACGGGAGCGCAATGGGATACAACAGTTACTTTACCAGACAGGATCCAGAAGCTTGCAAACCGTGCCTATAATTGGGCTCAACTCCAGCTTCTCCCAAACAAAGACAAGAAAATAGCCATAGTATACTATAATTATCCTCCCGGCAAGCAAAACATTGGTGCAAGCTACTTAAACGTGCCAGAATCCTTACTAGAAATTTTAAAAAGACTTAAAGCCGAAGGATACAATGTTAGTGAAATCCCAGCTAATGAAAGCGAACTCCTCCAACTCCTAATAGAAAGGGGCATAAACGTGGCAAACTGGGCCCCAGGGGAACTAGAAAGACTTGCTAACAACACAAATGTTATCCTATGGCCAGTCGAGGACTATATAGCATGGTTCAACAAGCTAGATCCAATAGCCAAAAAAGAAATGATAGAAGGACCGGTAGGCTACATCGAAGAATTGACAAAAGCGGCCATAGAATACATTAAAAAAGGAGATCCTCGCGTAAAGGATGAGATGATCAAAACATTAAATCGTTGGACCCAAGAGATGATATCAAATGCAAACACTTATCCTACTGTAGGGGCCATGGCAACAGAACTCATCCAAAACATCAGTAGCACATTAACCAAGATACTTGACGATCCGACAAATACAAGCTTATGGAGCCTATTCTACGAATACAAGAGCCAATTCCTTGCACTTAACATGTCAGGCCTGACAGGATGGGGTGAGCCGCCAGGAAATATTATGACAATAGAAAAAGATGGTAAGAGATACATTGTAATCCCTGGCCTATTATTTGGTAACATATTCATAGGCCCAGAACCACAGCGTGGATGGGAAGCTGACATATCAAAGTTCTACCATAGTACTGTTGTGCCACCACCACATTGTTACCTTGCATGGTACGCGTGGATTAACACAGTATTCGACGCCAATGCCCAGGTACATCTTGGAAGACATGCAACTTATGAATGGACACCCAGGAAACAGTATGCACTTTCCAGCTTCGACTACCCAGACATTTGCATAGCTGATAAACCGTCAATTTACATTTACATAATGGACGGTGTTGGCGAAGGAATGCAGGCAAAAAGAAGAGGCCTGGCAGTTATAATAGACCATCTAACACCACCATTAACACAGACAAAACTCTACGGGGACCTACAAGAGCTCGCAGGCCTCATAACAAACTATGAGAAAACGCCAGAAGGTAATCCACTACGTGAGGAATATGCAAAGCAAATCAGGGAAACTATCATAAAATTAAACCTTGCAGCAGATCTAGGCCTAGACCCAGCGAATATAACAGACAAAGACATTGATAAAGTCCATGATTACCTATTATCATTACAGCAAACACTCATGCCATATGGTTTGCACACATTCGGCGAAAATTGGACAGACGACGAAATAGCACTTATGGTTGCGGCAATGCTTTCACCAGACTCCCAAGAAGACCCATCACTCCAAAGACTCATAAGTATGATGATGGGATGGGACTGGAACAATCTAACATTGGAAGAAGCAGAGAACGTCAATGAAATAAGTATACAGACAATCAAGGACATCATTGCCGGTAAAACAATCAATGAAATAATAGGAAACATCACAGATGAGAACTTGCGCAAAAGCCTAGAAGAGAAACTTCTAGTGGCCCAAGAATACATTAAACTCTTAAAAGAAAGCCCAAGTTGCGAAATGGACGCTTTAATAGAGGCGCTCTCTGGGCATTACATCACACCGGGCAAGGGTGGAGATCCAGTAAAGGCGCCATATGCACTTCCAACCGGCAAAAACTTCTATGCACAAGACGACAATACATTACCCACAAAAGTTGCATGGGACCTTGGCAAAAGACTCGCGGACATGGCGCTCGCACAACTCGACACAATCCCAGAAAAAATAGCAGCAGTCGTATGGTGCGTTGAAACAGCACGCGACGACGGGACAATGGTCTCATTCGTACTCCGCTTACTAGGAGTCCAACCAAAACTCAACGACAAAACCTGGCTCAACGGAGGAAAACTTTCCTATATCATACCAACACCACTAGACCAACTCCTAGCCGACCTAAACAAGGCAAGAAACAGCCTAGGACTATCTAATCTTACACAACGACCAAGGATAGATGTTATAGTTACTACTAGCGGACTTTTCAGGGACTTGTATCCAAACCTCCTCGCAAAGATGGACATCGCATATAGAGTGGCTCTTGCAGCCTCCTATTCAAATATAATAGAAGCATACCCAGAACTTAAAGGAGAACTTGACAAGGCACTAGATCCACTAATCACTGGAAAATTCCAACAGGCAAAGACATTAGACGCCCTACTGAAAACAGTTGACCTTAAAGACCCCATCAACTTAAATTATATTGCAAAGCATTGGATAGAACTCGTAAATGGAGGATACGATGGCGACACCGCGATAACACGCATATTCGCGCCACCAGTAGGCGATTATGGAGCAGGAGTCAACAAGGCGGTTGAACAAATGTGGACATGGAACGACCGTTCACAACTCGCAGACATCTACTTGAGGAGAATGAGCCACGCCTATTCAAACACCCAATGGGGCATATCCCAACAAAAACTCTTCCAAGACCTCCTAAAAGGAATTACAGTAACATACCATAGTAGGAGCACGAACTTATATGGCGTCATAGACAACGACGACTACTACGACTATTATGGCGGCTTGTCAATGGCCATCGAAGAAATAAACAGCGGCAGAGCACCAACTTTAAATGTAGTCTATTATGCAAACCCCTCCAACCCAGAGATAGTATCGCTCCAGGAATTCATGGGAAGAGAGATAAGAACACGCTACTTCAACCCAGAGTGGATTAAAGGACAGATGAGGGCAGGATATGCTGGTGCAAGACAGATCTCAAACAAGTTCGTTGATTACCTAAAGGGATGGCAAGTTACAACACCACAGTTAGTCAACGATTATGTCTGGAATGAGATAACAAATGTTTACATAAGGGACAAGTACAATATTGGAGTTACAAGTTGGCTTTCAACTGGTCAAAACGTATATTCGATGATCAAAATAACAGGAACATTACTTGAAATGGCCCACAGAGGTTATTGGAAAGCTGATGCAGCCACCCTACAACTAGTAGCTAACACTTGGGCTTCGATGATCTCAAGTTACGGTGTTTCCTGTTGTGACTGTAGCTGCGGTAACATTGCTATGATACAGTGGGCTATGGGGTATGTGAATCCTAACCTTTTAAGTGGGGTTAAGACGAAGCTTTACGGTGCTACACAGAACAGCGCATTCGCGCCGACAGGAACTCCAGGAGCGCCTGGAAGTCCAGGACAGCCAGGAACTCCGGGATCTACTGGACAGGCAGGGCCAACACCAGGCTATACTGGCGGTCCTGGGATTGGAAGTCAAGCTGGTAGTCCAGGAATAGAAGGGGTAGTTGCAGCTGGAGGGGCCGCGGCTGGTGCAACTGGCGCGGTGACTGGTGCAGGGCAAGGTCCCGGAGCGTCTGGTAGAGTCTATGAGGTGAGTAAAGCTGGTGGAATGCCAGGAGCAAGTTCTGGATTGCCAGTATACGCAGTTGCAGGGGTCATAGTCCTAGTAGTACTTGTAGGTGTAGGATACTTCCTAGCAGGACGTGGAAAAATTTAAAGCCCCCCTTCTTCTATTTTTTTGAAATTAATTAGGTTGCCATTTGCATTGGAGTATATTTTCAGATGAGAGTAATTATTTTGAAGTCCAATTATTCTTTGCTGTTAATTTCCATATCCTATAAGAATATCTTCAAGAAGGTAGAAATGTGTGGGTTGTGGAACGGCCCTTGAACACTTTTATGATGGTCTCAGCGGGGGGAAAGGTAGTTCATTAACAAGACTAATTATAAAGGGATGTGAATGCTCTTTCATTGTAGAGCATTATCAAGGAGAGAGCAGACGCTGATGAGTTTCAAAAAGACTTCCATTGTTCTCTTTTTCCAAGAGATCTGTATATTCTCTAAATGTTTTATGTAACATTTTATCTGGGATAAATTGTCACGTAAATCATATTTGTCCTTATATTCTGCCTTCCCCTTTTTTATACTCTCGTTGCTTGCAAAAATCACAATTTTAGAGGTGGATATTAAATTTTATACTGGAATGCAAAATATTTTCTTCTTTTATAGCAAGGTTGCCCAGAAGATTTATTCTTTTTCTATTCTGATTTTTATGGGCATTTTTTTACTTTTGAGGATTCTCATGGCAATTAACAAGATCACTAGTATTATAAGCCATCCTGGTATTACTATGACCTGGTCTTGGGCCTCTAAGGGCTTCTGAGGATTATATCTCCCATATTCTATCTTACATTTTGCATTGTAAACCCCCAAGCCCCATAGGCTGGGCTTCCATGTTACGATATTGTCATATTTATCCCCTGGATAAACTCCACCTGTAGAGTTGATTTTAGCGTCAGTGAACCATCCATCTAATATTATTGTCCCTGTAAAATTCTGGTAGGTGTTACCAGTATTCCTGACTGTATACTTGAAGTTCCCACCCTATAGGACTTATAACAATAAAAGGTGCCTTGAAACTTTCAAATTTAACAAATTCCATAATGGGCCCTGGCAACCCTACGACAATGGGTACTACGACCTCCGCGCTCTGCTTTATAACCAATTGAGCCCCTCCACTTTTGACTTGTGACGTTATCCTCGGTGTTGCATTTATGACCAGCGCTCCAACAGCATCCCTATAATTATAACTTGAGGGTACGTTCATCTCAAAATGAACATCTTTACTCTCTCCAGGTTTTAAGACAAAATTGGTTTCTTTGACTTTTATCCAATCAGCAACTCCACCATCAACAAGGAGAAGATGCAATTTATTTTTTAGGATCTTCTTGTCAACAGTAACTTCTAAGGTTTCGCCTCCAAAATTTTCGATTGTAACCTTCCCAGAAAAATGGGTAGTATCCTTTATTTCGAAAACGTGTCGGCGAAACAATCAAATTCACAGCAAAAACTGAAGACAAGAAAAATAATATCAATAAGAGTATAGCCCATCTTCCCATGATTCCTCACCACCCAAAAAAAGGAATATGAAAGAAAGGGATAATTAATTTTATGGTGTTGTTGGTGCTGTTCCACCTGCCTGGACACTGCATGATATACCGTGGTTGTGTAAAGACCAGGAGGCGTTGCAAATGGGACAGTCAAGAAGAGATCAACAGGCACTGTTAAAGAGCCAAACTGATCTGGTAACCCCCAACCAGATTTCACTTGGACATAACTTAGTTGTAAATGAAGCTTTTGATATACTAGCACTGTAGTCTGCATATTTAAGAAGATCTAGTGGTATAATATTAGTTCCGTTTGCCAAGTCGCCTGCAGTTCTTACATAGAAGTCTTGCTATCTTGGAATCCGTGCTGACTTGTTCACCGCTAGCTCCACCATCCCATGATTCTTGCATGTTTCTGCGGGTAAATTACCTAGATTAATTGTACTATTGTCGTCTCCCCCCGGCCCATTAAGCTGTGATTGCAACTGTCTCGGTAACGTTAGCTTCTGGAGGTTGTGTAGCCGATAGTGATGCTTAGCCGGTTACTGGCTGGCAATATACCATCCCTGCTATGATCATCATCGCGGCCAAGAAAACAAGGGGATTGATCTGCATATTTCACCCAGGATATGTTTTTATGGTCACATTTAAAAGAATTTTTATGTGAACTTTCCCCACAAGAAAAAAACGGACTGTGAAGGGGGGATCCCGAAAACTTTTTTTATAATAATCGTCATATGTTCTGAAAAAAGAGGTTAAGGGGTGAAACATTGGAGTCTTCCATTCTTGCAAGACGGTTTTCCATTTTACTTGCAATACTTATAGTTATCCTTTCACCTTTTTTCCATGGGGCGATTGTTGGAGTGATATCTATTGTATTGGCATTTTCTATAATATCCTTGTATTTTGGTTGGAGGAAGCCTATTGTGGCGGCTTCTGTTTTCTTTTTCTTCGCGGCTTTTGTTGACCCTCTTTTTGTTTCGAAGATATTTCTTTTAGTGTACTTTTTCATATTCTTGTTTTTCTCTTTGAAGCTTTATGGGCTTGGACAAGTCTTCGCATACTTTACTGGTATAATGGCTTACACTCTAATTGTTTCCCATGTTACTGGCTTGTTGCCGGCTCCTAGTTTGAGGGTTCCGTTTTTTGAAGGTGTTTTACACTTAATAACTGCTGTGGCTATTTTATCGGTTTGTCCAGATGAAGGTGTTATAGCACCTTTACATTCGAAGTATGTTGGCGGCCAAGTAGCAAGGACCATGATACCTTTCCTTGTAGTAGTTCTTGGCGTCACAGGCCCAATTATACTATTGTTAAGGGATTGGTTCCCTTTTTCTTCTGGGGTGTTCCTTCTTGCTGTTGCATTCGCTTTTTCCATTTTTATAATGACGGTGGGGGTCCATCGTCTTAATGTCCTAGCTCAGAAAAAGAGTGAACTCCACAGGGAAATCATAGAGGCTTGGAAGTTCTTTGAGGATGTTGTGGAGAACATCGAAGAGGCCATAGCAGTCTTTGACAAAAAAGGGGAAAAAGTATATGAGAACAGGCAAATGAAGAAGATAAAGCCTCAAGTCCAAGATTATTGGTTGAAACTCAAAAAAGAACAGAGGCCTGTTCCAATCAAAGAGCTTAAAGTCAACAAAGGATATTTTACGGGTTGGATCACCCCATTATACCATGAAGGGAGATTTGATGGAGCTATAGTTTCATTAACTGAAATTACGGATCTTATCAGAGCGCGACAAGAATTAGAATCGAGCATGAATGAAAAGGAAATTCTTTTAAGAGAGATCCACCATCGCGTGAAGAATAATCTCCAGGTAATAATAAGCCTTTTAAACCTACAAGCTTCCAAAGCAGATAAAAAAACAAGAAAAGTTCTCTTAGGCGCTCAAAATCGTATAAAGACAATGGCAATGATTCACGATGCAATCTATGAGGAAGGGATGGAAGTGGACATGCAAACGTATGTGAAAAGGCTTGTGCATAATCTTAAAGGCCGATACAAGCTCTACAATACGAACTTTAAAATAAATTGCAAAGTGAAGTTCAACCTGGAAACTGCAATGCCACTTGCCCATCTCCTCAATGAATTACTCACAAAGTTTATTAAAAATGTTCCTCCGACTAAGCTAGGAATAGAAGTCAAGGAATATAATGGAGGGTACCAACTGATCATATCAAGCAACAGGGCACCAACAGCCGGGGGGGGGGGGTAGATATCCCTTTGTAAGAGCATTAATTCAGCAACTTGATGGTAAATTACAAACTGAAAACAATGGCGCCAAGGTCATAATAAAATTCAAAGAACTAAAGTATAAGAGGAGAATATAAGGGAGTGTAAAATTGGATCCCCACACAGAGTCCCTATATGCCGGCAGCTACCACACAAATCACCCCTTTCATAGGGATTTTATGTAAACGGTTCTGGATGACATGAGGAAAAGAATTTGCCCTGTCGGAGACATCATGGCAATAATTTCAAAAAAAGTATGGATACTTCCCTCAAATTATACGGTTTCTTCTCAAAAGAGCATCAAAAGAAATATAGCATTAAAGAACTCTCCAAGTTAATAGAGAAATCCGCAAAATACATTTATTAGATCCATTGAAATCCAAAAAAATAATAAAATAAGTGTAGGGGTTAGATTTTGAAGCCGCCTTTAAGGAATCTGAACGTTGCCAAGCCAACTAGTGTAAGGCCTATTATGACTCCATAAACGTACCATCCACTACTGGCTGAACCGCCACCGCTGGAAGCCCTTGTAACCTCATAAGCCTTGCCCTGTCCACTTCCCGGACCTAGAGCAGCAGTTAAAACACTGGCACCTACAAAGGAATCAATGAACCTAGGAGAAACCCCGCTGAAAGTACCTGAACCGCCTGGAACACAAGGGACATTGGGCACTAAATCCGAAAGTTGGCGGTTCAGTATTGATCTTAAATATGATAAGTGTTCCAGCCACTCCTGATATAATGTAGTTTAATTCTTCACTTGTTATCCATTTTTCACTCCCTTTTTCTAGTACCGTTAGTGATTGCATGTAATTTGGTGTTTCATCTTTGTAAAGCATTATGAATGCTGCCGCCCATTTTCGAACATGGCATTCATTGTCCTGCAGTCACTTAGATCGAATGTTGGCCATTTGAAAGTGAACGAGATGGCTTTTCCTACATTGTTTACTTCATCCCAGATTATTAGTATGCCTTCCTCGCTTTCACTTGGAACCATTGGAGATTCTAATTCTTCTTGGAGCACTCTTTTTGCAGTATGTACCACTACCAGGGGTCACGCCCATGAGGTAGAGTAATGCGTCGTCTTTGCAGTAAATGCTTGTACCAAACCAGAGGTATTTTTGGCCTTCTGTAAGTGGGTAATTTCCAAGGGCTTCTATTATGAAGAATCCTGACTGCACTCCCGGGCATACATGGTTGTGGAATAGGAATACCATTAGCTAGTCATATGGTGCGTCGTATTTCCATGCGTTAGCTATGCTTTCGATATTGAAATAGACTGATCTGAATACTCTTGAGTTTGCATTGTCTTTAGCGGGATCGTTCATGGCTTTGGGTCTGATGTCGTTCACTTTAGTCCCGTTGGATGATTCTTTTACTATTAATTGTCTTGTAGTGGGATCATAGACTATGAACACTGAATTTAGGGTTTTGCCATCATATCCTTTTAGGACGAATGTGAACCATAGCGGCTTGTAGAATGGTTGATGTACGGGTAAAAGATTTTTTCTGCTGAGCCTAGCACCTAGGACCTTGAATATCCCATTGTAGCATGGATCTGTTAGAGTGCCGTTTAGATAGACATAGCCTGCTGATGTTAAAACTGCAAGGTTCAAGTCATCCTTTTCAAAGTTGATTCCCTTTTCGTCCATGAAAATTTGTTTTGCAAGATTCGCAGCGTCTGTCCCTATCTAGGTATTCACAGCTCAAATTATCTCCTTGTAGCGTGTTGTTCGCTCTCGTGGCTGTTGGGAGATTAAAGCTGTTGATGTAATCTATGTCGAGGCCGTGCGTTTCATTTAACTGGGCATAATTGACTTCTACCAACTAGGTAATAGTATTGTTCTTCTGTTAGGTTATCAAGTTCTTTGACAATCGTAATAACTAATGTTGGCTCCATTGTAACCCTTTTCACTAACCATGCGTTGAATTTAAGTTCTGAAACTTCCTTTGCCCCTGTTTTCCTGTTTGTATTTGTTTACGAGTTCCTGAAGGTCATATAACATTATTATAAGGGTTCCTGTTCTCGTGTTTGAGTTCCATCTTATAAAGCCTGAGGTTAGTATCATCAGTTTTTGAATAGCCCATGTATGACCTTTTTGCAGGTGTTGTGTCAAGTGCCAGGACTAATGCGTCATCATCTGATCCTCCTGGCACGCCAATTGTCATATAACTTGTCAATTCTATTGGAGATCCTGTTGAAAAGTCCACTATGGGAGGATAATACATGTAGAGTGTTTTGCTCATTGCATATCCGCTTATACAACCACTACATATGTGTCCATGGGATGCTGCTTGTTTCAGCAAGTCTATCGGAACTCTTATAGCCCATGCATTTGCCAAGCTTGCTATTGAGAATGCATCATCTCCAAGTTTCCCTCCAAGGTTGTCCCATTGTGTTTCTGTCATGTTCTGGGATACTGTGCCATTGTATATGAGAGTGTTATTAAATATAATAAGCTAATATAAGGTCATTACGCTTTTTGATGACAAATGCGAATACTAGAGGGTCAATGGCTGTCTTTTTAAGCACTAGTAGATTCCCTTTTACCATAAGTTATCGCACCTTTCGCTTCATTTAATATACCTTCAATTGCATCCTCTGAGGTGCTATTTTTATATTTATACCAGCAGGGTTGTAGGTGTGGACTGTTGTGTTGTTGTTTGGTATCCTGGTGCTCTGATTTTTATTTGGAATCCTGTTTCTGGTTGTGAGTGTTGGAATGTTATCTTGGTGATGTTTGCTCCTGGATCGAAGTACTTTTGGAATTCTATTTTTTTGCTTGGAAGAGTCTGTGAGCTCTCGGATTGTCGCGTTTATTTCCTCTGGATATTCATAGTTTGCTCTTATCCCTACTTCGCATGTGCTGTTTGTTGCCGAAACTGCGCCCATCGAAACCATGAAAACCAATGCAAAGAACAGAACAAAAAGTTCCTTCTTCAATATTTCCTCTCTATTTCTTTTTTCATTTTACATAGCCTTAATAATAACAATATATAAATATATATTATTACATTTTCATTTAATTAATATAAGGTAATAACAATTTTGGGCTGTGATATAACCCCCAAGAATTTAAAGAAATCACACTAACATTCAATAACTGCACCTTGTTCTCTCAATTCATGAACCATCTAAACTGAAAGAATGCCAAAAAAGATTTGGTATAGACTAATATTAGCGAATTCAACCTTCAACCCCCCCTAAATCCTAGTAAATGTCATATCCCATGAAGAACATGCCCCCTTCTTGGAGTTCATCACAATGTTGACGACAGCATCTACAATGAAAAGACATCAAGGGCTTATTTCTACAAGGGCTGTTAATGGACCAAGGGAGAAGATTGTGCTTGTACAATAAACTATTTTGAAAAGGGAAATGTTTTCAATGGGATGGTGAAGATCCGCCCCATTGAATAAAAACTTTCATTGGATTATATGGACTGCCGAAGCCTTAAATTCTATCCAAACATTAGAACCGATAGTTATATTCATGTCATGGAAAGACTTCCGAGTCATATAAACAGCGAACATCTCATCATTACATTCCACTTGTAATTGGAGGAGTGATCCCATTTCATTTACTCTTATGATCTTGCCTTTTAGCTGGTTGAGCGCGCTTGAATCTCTAGGTCCCCCTGAAACAGTTATATCTTCGGGTCTTATGGTGGCGATTACTTCCCCTTCTGCTGGTTTAGATGAATAAATGCTTATTTTATTAGATTTTATGAGTGTGAGCCCTTCTTTTGTCATTTCTGCTTCGCCTTTTATTATGTTTTTAACCCCAACGAATTTTGCAACGAAATTATTGGCTGGTTTCCTGAATATTTCACTTGGCTTGCCAATTTGCATTATTTTATTCTGGAGTATGGCGATCCTATCAGCTAGGCGTTGTCCTTGGAAAAGGTCATGTGTGGTGAATATGATACTGGTTTCGCCTTTTAATTCCTTTATGGCATCCTCTATCCTCTTTTTCGAAACCGGATCCAGATTTGATGTGGGCTCATCCAATAGTAAAAGTTCTGGCCCGTTTATGAGCGCACGTGCGAGTGCAAGTCTTTGTTTCTCTCCCCCAGAGAGTCTTTGGGCATCTTTGTTTTCATATCCTAAGAGTCCTACAAGCTCTAGGACCCTTTTCACTTCATCTTCTTGGGGGTTTTCGCCCCTGATCCGCGGCCCGTAAATGACATTATCATAAACTGTCCTTTTTAGTATTGGTGTTTCTTGGAATACCATACCTATCCTGCGCCTTATTTTGAATGCTGGGACGCTTAAGGCATCTATGCCATCAAATATTATCCTACCAGTGGTGGGTTTTTCAAGGAGGTCTATAATTTTGAGGAGTGTTGTTTTACCTGACCCTGTGGGGCCTATTATCCCCAGGGTCTCACCAGCTTTTACTTTAAGGTTTATATCCTCTAAGACCATTTTTTCGTCGTATACTTTTGATATTCCCTGTAATTTGAGCATCATTCTTTTCACTTTTCTTGGAAGTAATTTAAGAGGGTGTTTATTATAAGCGAAACCGCGAGTAGTATTATCCCAAGGGCTATTGAAAGTTCCAGGTTCCCCTTTGATGTTTCAAGTGACATTGCACTTGTTATAACCCTAGTGCAGCCCCTTATGTTCCCACCAATCATTATGGCAATACCCACCTCTGATATAGCCCTGCCAAAACCCAAGATTATAGCGCCCATTATACCATACCTTGCCTCAGAAATTAAAGTGGAGAGTGTCTGATACTCTGTGGCTCCCAACGATCGTGCAAGATCCACAATCTCATCACCAACACCTTTGAGCGCCGTTATAGTGAAACCAGTTATCAGAGGCGAAATTAGTATAGCCTGGGCCAATATCATGCCCCAGGGTGTGAATAAAAGATTCAAGGATCCTAGTGGCCCAGATTTTGAAATTAATAGGAATACAAATAATCCAACCAGAACTGTGGGTATACTATACAGTGTTTGGATTATGTTTATGATAGCTCTTTTGCCCTTGAATTGTTTAAAGTGTATTAGGGCCCCGGCAGGTACTGCGATGAGTGATGCTAATAACGTTGATGATAGCGAAATCATCAGTGTACGTGATGTTATATCGATTACTTCTGGGTTTAGTGTTATTATAAGTTCCAATGCTTTTAAAATGCCTTGTAATATTTCGTTCAATCATATCACCGGGGAGCATCAAAAAAAAAGGAAATGGAATAATGGGTCAGGCTTCTGGCTCCGACTTTCCGAAAAGGGCTGTGAATAGTGAGTTCCCGTATTTGCCTTTACCATATTTTGCTATGATATCTTGTCCTTCTTTGCTTAAAAGGAAGTTTACGAATTTCATCGCGGCATCATAGTTTGCACCATTCACTTTTTCTGGGTTTATGGGTATTGCAGAGTATACGTTGAGGAGGTCGCTACCATTTGTAAGATATGGTACAAGATTTATTCTATTCTGGTATGCAAGGTATGTTCCAGAGTCTGTGATTGTATAAGCTTGTTTTTCATTGGCTACTCGGAGCGTGTCAGCCATTCCGCTTCCTGTTTCGATGTACCATGGGGATTTTTTTATATCATTATAATTTATACCTGTTTTGTTCCAGATTTTTATTTCCCTTGAATTTGTCCCTGAATTATCTCCTCTTGATACGAATTTTACTTCAGATTTTGTTTGTGCTGCTGTGAATATTCGGTGGAATGCTTCTGTTGCTGTTGTGCTTCCATTGATATTCGCTGGGTCGTCCTTTGGGCCGATGATGTAAAAGTAATTGTAGGCGAAGGGGTATCTTTTCGTCCCATAGCCTTCATCTATGAATGTTTCTTCTCTTTTTTTGTCATGGACTATCAAAAGGTCTGTGTCTCCTCTTTTTCCACGTTCTAGTGCTATTCCTGTTCCCCCTGATACTATTTGGATGTCGATGTTAGGATATTTTTTTTCGAATTGAGCTTCAAGCTCTTCAAGCAATCCTGTATCTTCAAGACTTGTTGTTGTGGATATTCTAAGGACTTCCTTTTCAAGATTGCTTAGATAATATATTCCAGATGCTGCCAGTATTATTGTTATAATTATCAAGGCAATTGCCAACTTCTTCATGTTATCCTTCCTCTCACTATTTTTTTTGACCCCCCCCTCATATCAGGTGGGGGTAGTTCATTTCCAACTATATCGAGATGCATATATAATACAATCGATGTGCTCAAATACATCTTTCTTAACATAAAAAAGTCATAATTGTATAGTATTCAGCCTTTCCTAGCCCTTCCATGGAAGTATGCTGCCATCTCCTTCTCCCCTTGCCTTGTGAGGATAGCGCCCATAAGATACCATGCCCTCGCATCCCCAGGATTCTTTTCAAGCACATCATGGAGCTTCAACTTCGCCTCCGCAAACCTACCACTCCTATAAAGAAAATAAACCTCAGAATACGCACCTTCAACTTCCAAGTCAACATCCTCCATAGCCCCAGTTTCAACCTCCACCAAAAAACCCCCACTCATCACACTCTTCAAATACCAGAGCATACTTCTAGCAGCTTCCTTATGCAATGGTTTATTATCATTACCACATTTAGGAGAGTATATACAGGAAGGGCAACCATCAGCGCACCCACACGAATCCACAAGCTCAAAGGTTGAAGTGATAATATCCTCAAATAATATAAAAGCTTTCTCTGCCAATCCTATACCACCCTCAAATACATCATAGATAAATATTGTGGCCGCGCCAGTATCCGGATGATGAGAAGTTGACAAGCCACCAATATCCATACGATCACAGAGCACATGTAAAGGGAACAATGAGATAATAGCATGTTCACAACCATGCAAACCACCCTCAAACGCCTCATCATCAAAATCATCCCTAATCTTTCCTTCAAGTTCCTCTGAGATGGTGAACCAGAGAGCGGTTGACCTAAACCTTAAAGGCGGCAAGGCCAATGGGAAAGTTCCAAGAACTTTGCTATAAGCCATCACACGATAAAGATAATAGTCTTCTGTAACTTCAACCTCCCCAAAATACAAATCAAAACCTGAAAACCTCCTCTTTCTCAAAATCCTTTTAACTTTAAGGTCGATCTTTTTAAGCGCCTGCGTATGATAATCCACACTTTTCCTTGTAACATGGATCTTGCGCCTCTTCAAGTCGAATTCATCCACTGTATAAGTGTCCCCACGGTTTATGAGCACCGCACCCTCATGGGCTTCACGATAAGCATGCGCCCTATCCATCCTCTCAAGAACCCTACTATCATCTAGGACTGTGAAATTATCATCTGATATCTGATCAAGCCCGTAAGTAAACTGGGGATCACCTTCTCCACTGTATACAAGACCATGATCCGCTATAGTGAGTTCACCATCTTTTAGCATCTCTGCTATAACTTTCAAGTTGAAATCATTTTCAAAAAAATCTTCAAGGTTTAAGGGTAGTTCACTTGCGGCGCATGCTATCTGATTCCGGAGTATGAACCTATTTTTAAGGTCTATTATAGCATTCTCATGAGACTTTTCAAAAATAAATGACGGATTTTTCATAAGGTACTGGTCTAGTGGATTTTCAAAGGCCACAAGTATTATGATAGAATCGTTCTCTTTTCTGCCTGCACGGCCGGCCTGCTGCCAGGTAGATATCATCGTCCCAGGATACCCTGATATCATAACCGCATCTAGGGAACCTATGTCTATGCCAAGTTCCAGGGCGTTTGTCGTGCTAACACCTAGAAGTTCACCGCTTCTCAAGCCCTCTTCTATTTTTCGCCTGTCCTCGGGCTTGTAACCTGCACGGTATGTTGTTACACGGTATACGAGTTCTTTTTTCTTTTTGTCGAGTTCCTCTCTTGTCCATAGTGTTATGAGCTCGGCCATCTTCCTTGAGACTGTGAAGCAAAGGCACTGCAACCTATTAAATACAAAATATGATAGTATGTTTTTGGTTTCATGGTGCGTTGACAACTTTTCCTTCTTTTTGGAGGGATTATAGAGTATGAAGTGTTTTTTTCCGGATGGTGAGGTGTCCTTTGAAACTAATTTGAATTTTTTGCCTATGAGTTTTTCTGCGAATTCCCGGGGGTTTGCAAGGGTTGCGCTTGAAACTATGAACTGTGGATCGGAGCCATAGTATTTGCAGATTCTTTTAAGTCTTCTTATGAGGAATGCCACGTTTGATCCGAACACGCCACGGTACTGGTGGGCTTCGTCTACAACTATAAATTTTAGGTTTTTGTAGAATCGGCGCCATTGGTGATGCCATGGCAGTATACGATGAAGCTGATAAGGATTAGTTATAACGATCCTAGCATTCGCCCTTATCCAAGGTCGTTTATTTTTTGGGGTGTCCCCGTCATAAACACTTGGATTTAGCCTCAGTCCAAGCTCTGATTCCAATCCTTTTAAAACTTTTAATTGATCATTAGATAGGGCCTTGGCAGGGTATATGTAGAGTGCTGTCGCATTCTCATCATGGGTTAGTTTTTCCATTATTGGAAAGTTAAATGCTAATGTTTTACCAGAAGCCGTGGGAGTTGTTATGATAACATTCATACCATCGCGTATATATTCAAGAACCTTAACCTGATGATGGTAAAGTTTCATCCCTTTTTCTAAGAGGTATCCTTTCATGTTTTCTGGCAAGTCACTGACTTTAGCATATTTTGCTTTCCTCGATGGCATGGTCTCTATGTGCTCGATAGCGTCCTTGAATCTCCTATCCTCTTTGAATCTTTCCAGTATCTTTTGGATCATGACAAAAAGTTATTATAATAATATTATTTAATTCTTTTTCCTGGGGAGTTCCATAAAAATAAATTTAGATCTACAGTTTTTTAGTGTGTCGGAGGGCTGCAATAGTCCATTTGTAATTATCATGGATATGGTCGTGAGTGAGTCCTCATTTTGAGATATAGATGTCCAATTTTTCTATTGTAAGATGTGGGAATATTATATATTAGTTTGTATATAAAAATCTTAGGGGTGTTTTAATGAGCCTTTTGGAAACTATCAAAAAGAGAAGGAGTATAAGGAAATTTAAACGGAAAAGTATACCTGAGGAGTATCTTGAGGAAATAATGGAGGCTGCAAGATGGGCTCCATCCGCTGGTAACCTCCAAAGTAGAAAATTTTTAATTGTTAAAAACCCCCAATTGAAACATGAACTTGCAAAGGCAGCCTATGGGCAACCATTTATAGAAGAAGCCCCAGTTGTTGTCGTTGCATGTGCAGATCTTGAAAGGTCTGCTCTAGGCTATGGTGAACGTGGAAGAAACCTTTATTGCCTATTTGATGTCGCGGCCTCGGTTGAGAATATGCTGCTTACAATACATGAACTTGGTCTCGGAGCTTGTTGGGTGGGGGCGTTTGACGAAAGACTCGTAGCGGAAATCTTGGAAATCCCCTCTACTTTAAGGCCAGTTACGTTAATCCCTCTAGGTTATCCTGCGGAGAAACCATCAGCACCTCCCAGGGTGAGTGTAGATGAAGCGTTCACTATAATAGATTAGAGTATATGTAAACTGTTGATAATAGTATCGAAGTTGCGATTTTCCTTGTTGAAATCCTCAGGAGTTGCTTCACATTCTATAATATAGAAGTAGTCCCCTTTTTGGAGGATTATCATACGAATCTGTTGTCTTGTCTGTGTTTGATCGCAACCTAACTTATATACTAGTTCGTAGGCTTTTGAGCTGTCAACTGTAAGGGTTCTATTCGATATTTTCTCATAACAGTATTTTGAAAGTTCTTCTTGCAATTTTTGGACATGTTCTAAGTATCGGTCTTCAAGACTACCGTTTGCTTTTTCCTGTCCTATTATAACCATCGCTTTATTAGAGGGGGCGCTGACAATTATAAGGGCCCCTGGAAGATCCGTGGGTTTATTACATTTCCATCCTATTGGATAATCAAATGACACCCTAGAACCCTCATAGTGTCCTTTATAGGTACAACCTGTCGCTAATATCACTAAAAAAATAATTAATAAATATGTTTTCACTTTAACCCTCCTATGATAAATTTTTTTAATATTTTATCATTTTCATCAAATTTTATGCCTTCGCTCTCTAGTAATCTTTTTTTCATCCATGCGCTGCCCTGATATCCTCCAAGGCTCCCATCAGATTTCACGATTCTATGACATGGTACAATGATAGGGAAAGGGTTAGTAGCAAGGGCTCTTCCTATACTCCTAGGACTTGTTGAAAGTTTCTTCGCTATACAAGCGTAAGTGCTTACAAAACCGGCCGGTATCCTGCAGACCACTTCTAAAACCTTTCTCTGGAAGTTTGAACAAAGATCCAATGCAAGGTTTTCCATCTTCACACTCTCTAGGGATAGGCTAGCAAATTTCATCCTTCCATTTAGATTTCCGGGTAAGATGACCTTGGATATGACCGGTCTATTTTCCATATGCCAGAGTATATGGATGGTTCCGATTGGTGTCCTCATAGGTGTTATTCTAGTTTGCAGACGTCCTTGTAGCATGTGAATATCTCCTCTGTTATCCTTTTTGTGGCTTCTCTTTTCTCAGAAATCACGATATCCGCCCCTGCCCTGTAAAGCGGTTCCTCATCTTCGAAGCCCCTTATGCGGACTATTATCTTCATAAGAGGGTTTAAGTGGCGTGCTTCATGGGCAACATGGGCTGTTGAATCATAATCCGTTATAGCCACCACCATCGCGGCGGCCTTTGAAACATTAAAATGTTTTAAAACGTTAATGTGGGTTGCATCACCATAATAAATATTGTATCCCTCATCTTTAAGCCTATTAACAACCTCAGGGTTTATATCAACTCCAATGTATGGTATGTTGTTCTCCTCCGCCATATTCGCGAGTTTTCGGCCTGTTAAACCCACGCCTATGATGATAAGATGATCCTCAAGGGGCTTCTCGGGTTTCTCATAATATCTTCCCCTTCTAAGCTTTCCTGGTAGTGGGAATTTCATGAAATGCTCAGCGATCCGCGGCGAAACCATGATAACAAAGGGTGTTAAAGCCATAGTCATAACAGAAATTAAAAGCAGACCCTGGAATGTTACACTGTCTATGAGACCATACCTTAACCCGCTTTCAGATATGATAAATGAGAACTCTCCAATCTGTGATAACATGAGGCCCACAAGTACCATAACTCTAATAGAATATCCAAGCAAGAAACCCACCACATTATTAATGAAAAACTTTATAAGGATAATAATGGCAACACCAGCTAATATCAGAGTATAATGCGTGAATAGAAAGTTAAGATTTACTAGCATCCCAAGGGATACGAAGAAGAAACTTAAAAATATTTCTTCGAATGGTAAAATTATCCCCTGGGCCCTATGGGCATAATCTGTCTGGGCTACCATGAAACCTGCTATGAAAGCCCCCAAGGCTGGTGATAATCCTGCCTCGCTTGTAAGCCATGTTACAGAAGCGCAAACAAATATAACAGTAACTAGGAATAACTCCCTGCTTTTAGCTTTCGCAGCTAAATGTAGAATCCATGGTATGAGATACTTTGAAGCGATTAATGTGAATGCTATGATAAGAACCCCTTTTAATATCACACTGGGAAGTGTTATCCCCCTATTGGCTCCTGCAAGCACTGGTACGAGCAATATCATGGGCACTGCCGCAAGATCCTGAAATATTAATATTGAGGTTGAAACCATACCATGCGGAGATTCTACCTGCTCAGAATCTTGTAAGACCTTTAAAACGACAGCTGTACTGCTAAGTGAAACTAGAAATCCTATGAACAATGCCTTCCCAAAACTTAACCCGACCTTGGATAAGATGATCAATATTATGATTATTGTCAGGAGTATTTGGAGTGTGCCTCCAAGGAGTGCTGTGCGTTTAAATTCGTCGAATTTTTCGGTTGAAAGTTCAAGTCCAATAGTAAATAATAATAGTATAACCCCTACTTCAGCTATTAATCTTATCTGCCCCATATCCTGGATGAGTCCGAGTACATGGGGGCCTGCTATCGTCCCTGTGATGAAAAATCCAACTATACTGGGCATTTTCATCCTCTGGAATAGGATAAGCACAAGGAAGGCCAAGCCAAAAATTATAACAATATCTTTGAGTATTGGTAGCGCCATTATTTTTTCCACCAAAAACCTTCTACTATTATTTATAGTGCATTATAGAATAAGTGTAATAAAGTGGACTTGTCAAATTATAATGGTTCCAGCGAGGGAAAAATTCTAAATCATAGTATTGGAATAGGATAAAGGGGATCACCATGTATAAGAAGGTTTATCTCTATGCCATTATAATGCTCTTGATTTCAGTTGGCGCGTTCTTTTTACCTCTTAGTTTAAGGGTTCCCATAATAGATATTATAACTTTTGTCACGGCTTTTATAGCGTCTTTCGCGTTTTTTTATCTTGCTATTTATTCAAAGAAGGTTTACCAGAAGTATTATCCTACATTTTTATTTTTGGGTTTTGGTTTGTTCTTCTTGGCGCTTGGAGATGTTGCATGGTTCATCCTCGATTTACTGGGTCAAGAACCGTTCCCATCCATAGCAGACCTCTTATACATATTATATTATCCTCTTTTTGGTATTGGACTTCTTATCACCCCAGTGGAGAGGAAAACGGAGAAGTTTACGGCCATGTGTGATTTTTGCATAATATCAGCCGCCGTGGCCACGATATTATGGCTATTTTTCCTTAAACCCGTTATACTCTCTGGAGGGTCTCTAATTGAAGTTTTAGTCTCTGCAATTTACATTATAGGAGATTTCATAGTTCTATTCATCCTCATAGACTTTATCATGAACAAGATCGGCTTGGTGAAATCTCGGGCCATTAACATATTCCTTGCTGGTATAATAATTCTACTTTTAAGCGATCTTCTATTTTCTTATGGAGAATTCCATGGATTATATTATAGTGGCTGCTTAATCGACCTTGGGTGGATAATAGGCTACCTACTATTAGCAGTATCAGCTATTGAATTTAGACTTGAAGATTTTGAAACTCCAGTATATTCACAAAAACGCGCATGGGTAATGGAATATTTCCCAGACTTCTTCATATTATCTCTTTTCATATTATTCTTGTTTGTGCTTTTCAATTTCAACATTAAAACATCACAAAGTTTTGCGATAGCATTCCTCATAATATTATCCTTCGCGGTTGGACGACACCATGGCACTCTACTTGAAAATAGGAAGCTCATTGAAGATTTGAATGCCGAGAAAAACCGGGCTGAATTATACCTTAAAATCGCAGCATGGGGCCTCATATTCCTAGATGATAAAGGCCGGATACAATACATAAATAGGAGAGGCCTTGAAATCCTGGAAGGTAGCGAAGATGACGTTAAGGGCAAAAGTTGGTTCTCGAATTTCGTGCCAGCCGATGAACGCCTTGAAAGAGAGAAAAAATACTTCAAACACATTAAAGAGGCTAAAAAAGGTTATGATATCACAGGTAAGGTTATCACATGTAAAGGTAATGAGAAGATAATGCAAATGACCGCCAAGCCAATCTATGAAAACGGAGAATTTAAAGGAGCTATTATCGCAGCTGAGGACATGACAAAACTTTACCATATAAGAAGGAAGCTTGAAGAAAGCGAGAAAAGATACAGGAGCATATTCAACACAGCCCCAAGCATCATCCTATCACTGGGCAATGACCTTAAAATCCAAGACTGTAACAGGATGGTGAGCACACTCGGCTATAAACCAAATGAACTGATAGGTAAAAACATCAATGATATCCTAGAGGATAAGATCAAAGAACCGACCCCAGGAGAATATAAGGTCAAAAAGAAGGATGATAGCATCCTATATGCTAAGATAAACTTCAGCAAGTTGGAAGATGAGATGATCGTGGTAATGGAGGATATAACACCATTAAAAGAATCCATAAGAGAAAAGGAGTTACTTTTACGAGAGATCCATCACCGTGTCAAGAATAACCTGCAGATCATATCAAGCCTCCTAAGCATCCAAGAACGTAAAACAAGCGATCAAAACTTCAAGGACATACTTTCAAGTAGCAAGGAGCGTATAAAATCCATAGCACTCCTACATGAACAATTGTACCAGTCAACAGACCTTGCAAATGTGAAAATCAAAGATTATATAAAAAATCTTGCGACAAAAACCCTACAAGCCTACCCAACAGACATCCAAATAGAAACAAATATTGAAGATATCACATTAAATATTGAAACAAGCCTCCCAATCGGCCTAATAATAAACGAACTACTAACCAACACTATAAAACATGCCAATGCAAAAAATGTAGAAATAAGATTAAAAAAGGTAAATGGGAACCTAAAATTACACTACAAAGATGATGGCAAAGGCCTAACAAAAGATGAAATCCAAAAATCAGAAGGACTAGGCTGGAAACTCATAAAATCCCTTACAAGTCAACTAGGAGGAAAACTAACAATCAAAAACAAAAAGGGCCTAGATCTCATGATAACATTCAAGGAACTTAGATACAAGAAAAGATACTAAATGGGGGGTTGGCGCCTATAGACGAAAAAATAGAAGAACTGAAAAAGGAAATAAAGAAAAAGGACAAAAAGATAGAAAAACTCCAAAGGAAACTCTCCGAATATAAAGGTAGACTAGATGAGTTGAGAGAAGAGAAAAAAAGACTAAATAAAAAATTAAATGAACTTGAAGTTCTAAGACTAGAACTCAAACTCAGAAACATACAAGCCCTAGAAGATGAAAACAACCGCCTAAAACACCGAACCAAGATAACGAAAAGATTACTCGATGAAGCGCGAGAAAAAATAGAAATACTAGAGGAGACGATCAACGAATTCAAAAATCAAAGGCTCATAGAAAGACTCGCTAAAAAAGAGCCAGAAACCCTAACCTACTACAAAAAAAGATTCAATAGGGGGATAAAATAATGGTAGAGAGAAAATGGATCATAGCCACGATAATAATAATGGTGATAGTGGGCGCAGTCTACATATTATACCCCAAGCCAGAAGAGAACGTGATAAGAGTCGGCCACTTAAAGGACGACCACCATTCAGCACTCTTCATAGCGCAAGCAAAAGAAATGTACGAAAAAGAAGGTTTAAAAGTTGAAACCATTGAATTCAACGCAGGACCAGACCTTGTGAAAGCAGCCGGCACTGGACAAATAGATATCGGCTACTGTGGAACACCCCCAGCAGTCACTGGAATAGCCAAGGGCGTGCCCATAAAAATAGTCGCAGCAGTCAACCAAGAAGGATCAGGGATAGTGGTCAAGGAAGGCATACAAAAAATAGAAGACCTCAAAGGCAAAACAATAGCAATACCCATGAAAGGGAGCATCCAAGACGTTCTATTACAAATGACATTGAAGGAACATGGCATAAGCCCAGAGGAGGTTAACATCATAGAAATGCAAGTCCCACTAATGCCAAAGGCCCTGGAAGCAGGGAGAATAGATGGGTTCATAGCATGGGAACCTTATGTCTCCATGGCAGAACAAAAAGGTTACGGGCACGCAATCGCATACTCTAGAGACATATGGAAAGACCACCCATGCTGTGTAGTGATAGCCACAAACCAGTTCATAAAAGAACACCCAGACCAGCTAAGAAAATTTCTAAAGGTCCATGTAGAAGCCACAGAATACCTCAACAGTCACAAGAATGAGTCATCATCCATAGTAGCCAGGACGCTTGGAACAGACCCTGAAATAGAAAAGAGAGCATTCCAGAACATGAAATTCATAGCAATACCCACAAGCTCCTTCATAGATAATGTAATGAAATTCGTTGAAATACAAAAACAGTTAGGCTATATTAAAAAAGACCTTAAAAAGGATGATATCTTCAACCTAAATTACCTGCCATAGAATAGGGAGCACAGGGTGGACGGTTTTGAAAAAATTCCTCGAAGCACTAATCATACCAGTGATACTTCTCATAATCTGGTCAATGTTGACATTCACCAACCTGGTACCATCATATATTCTGCCGAGTCCATATGAGGTTTTGATAGCATTCTACAACCTACTAGTAACAGGGGAACTGTTCTTACATGCTATGAGCACACTATCAAGGGTTGTTGCAGGATTCAGCGCAGCAGCCATGATCTCAATACCCCTAGGAATAGGCATAGGCTGGTCCAAGACCCTGGAGAGGCTTTTCAACCCCATAATCCAAATATTAAGGCCCATACCACCACTAGCATGGGTTCCATTTGCCCTGCTCTGGTTCGGCCTCGGGCTTAAAGCAGAAGCTTTCATAATATTCATAGGATCATTCTTCCCAATACTCCTCAATAGCCTAGACGCTGTTAAAGGCGTGGAGAGAGTGCTCATCGAAGCAGCGTGCACATTAGGAGCTACTGAAGGACAAGTGTTGATAAAGGTCGTGCTACCAGCATCCTCCCCAGGGATATTACTAGGTTTAAGGGTTGGCTTTGGGATAGGATTCATGTGCACAGTAGCAGCCGAGATGATAGCAGCCAAATCAGGCCTAGGATACCTTATCATGGAAGCCATGCGCTTACTAGACACAGGCGAAGTTGTGGTGGGCATGCTCACAATAGGCTTGATAGGATTCGCCATCGACTATCTGCTCTTAAAAGTAGAGGAAAGATACATTCCATGGAGGGGTAAAACCATCTAAATGAGTGTGGAGGGGGATCCAAGGATGCCATTAAAAATAGAGGGGCTCTCAAAGAAGTTCAAGGACAGGCCTATACTCCAGGATATAAACCTCCAAGTCGAAGATGGTGAATTCCTATGCATAGTAGGACCATCAGGTTGTGGTAAAACCACACTACTGCGTATAATCGCGGGCCTAGAAAAGCCCACCACAGGCAGAATATTAGCTGATGGCAGGCCAATCAAGGGGCCTGGAGCCGATCGTGGGTTCGTTTTTCAGCAATACACGCTCTTCCCATGGCGCACCGTCCTTGAGAATGTTACCTTCGGATTAGAACTTAAAGAACTAGAAAAGGATGAAAGGGAAAAAATCGCCATAGACTATCTTAAACTAGTTGGATTGGAAGATTTCAAGGACGCATACCCATATGAACTTTCAGGAGGCATGAAACAGAGGGTTGCAATAGTAAGGGCCCTCGCAAATAACCCAAGGTTTCTTCTTATGGACGAACCATTCGCGGCATTGGACATACAAACACGGAACCTACTCCAAAGAGAACTTTTATACATATGGGATAAAACAAATGAAACCATAATATTCGTAACACATAACGTCGATGAGGCGGTATTCTTAGCAGATAGGATAGTGGTTCTAAGCGCGAGACCTGGCAGAATACTCAAAATATTCAAAGTTGAAATAGATAGGATAAGAGATAGGCTAAGTAAAGAGTTCTTAACCCTAAGAGGTGAAATACTCAAGATACTTGAAAAAGAAGTTAAACTAAGGTGATAAAAAATGGATCAGAAGATATTAATAGTGGGTGTGGGAGCCCTACTAATAGGCATGGTAATAGGATGGACTCTAGGACTTTCATCAACGCAAAACCTAATCCTTAACATAACTAACAATTCAAGTAATGACCAACCAGTGGACGAACCAAGCATCACACAACCTACACAACAACTTCCCGAAAATCAGACAGTAATACCACCCTCAGAAGATCAAGAACCATCTTCGCCACAAGATGAAACACCACCCGCGAACATCTCACAGTGACTCTAAAGGAGGATAGGATGAAAGTTAACGATTGGTGCATGTATTGTGGAGAATGTGCTGGAGTATGCCCCAGGAACTTGATAGAGGTTAAGGAGACATCCATAATTTTCTCGAAGAAAGAATGTAAAGATTGCAGACTTTGCATGCAAGTATGCCCCATAAAGGCTCTTGAACCAGAGGAGTGATAGCAGATGATCAGAACAGACGTACTTGTAATAGGCGCCGGCCCAGCAGGTTCAACCGCGGCTAAACACGCGGCCCTCGGAGGAGCTGATGTAATCCTAGTAGATAAAAAGTCCGAGATAGGCGCGCCTAAACGTTGTGCAGAAGGGGTTTCCATGGGTGGACTAGAATCCCTCGGGATAAAACCCAACCCACAGTGGATAACCAGGAAAATAGAGGGTGTGCGCCTCGTATCACCTAATGGTACCAGTGTCTGGTTAACATCTGATAGGGTTGAACTCCCAGAGGCTGGCTACATACTAGAAAGGAAAGTCTTTGACAAGCACATGGCAATGGACGCTGCCAGGGCCGGTTCAAAGATCATGATAAAAACCCTTGCAAGGAGCCTGGAGCGAAAAGATGATGATGGTTACGTCGTGAACCTCGAGACAATGGGAGAGGAATTCCAGATAAAAGCGCGTATAATCATAGCGGCTGACGGACCCGAATCAAGGGTTGCAAGGTGGGCTGGTCTCAAAACCGCCGCTAAACCAAAGGACATGGAATCAGCAGCTCAATTTGAGATGGTAGGGGTTGAAATGGAGGATAACCATTGCATAGAATTCTACTTTGGGAGTGTCGCCCCTGGGGGTTATGCTTGGATATTCCCAAAGGGGGATGACATAGCTAACGTAGGACTTGGCGTCCTTTCAACCAAGACCAATAAGAGCGCATATGAGCACCTTCTAGAATTTGTGGAGGATTGTCCAGCCACAAAGGACGCCCAACCAGTCGAGTTGAATATAGGCGGGGACCCGGTAGGTGGAATGCCAAAAAAACTAGTAACTGATGGTCTGATGGTTGTGGGTGATGCCGCAGGCCAAGTTAACCCACTAACGGGTGGGGGTATAATATCTGGGATGACAGGGGGCATGCTAGCAGGTAAAGTTGCGGCTGAGGCCATAAAAGATGATGACACTTCAAAGGGCAGGCTCAGAGAATATGAGAAACTATCCTATGATAGTATAGGTAAAGAGATCGATAAGTATCTTAAGGTGAAAGATTACATGTTAAGTCTCAGTGACAAGGAGCTTGACTCAATCGCAGAAGCCTTTAAGGATGTGGAATTTGAGAAGATAAGCACAACAGAACTTGTTAAAAAGTTAGTGAAGGTTTCACCAAGAGCCCTCTTAAAACTTGGAAAACTATTTTAGGAGGAGTAGGATGATTATACAAGCCAGATAAAAGACAGATAACATTCTATGATATGTTATATCAGCTAATCTGATCATTTTCTCCCTTTCCATTATATTAGAAAGATATAACGGTATTGTCGCCATAAAGGATGGTAATATCACTATTAGGATCTGTGAAAGACTAATATCATGACTATGATATGCATAATATAAGATTAAAAAGAATATTATAGATACTATAGTTGTTTCCTTTAATTTCTTCTTGTACATGAGGTATGTTCCCAGCCCTGCTGTAAACATTAAAATGTAAATACTGGCTGGGACTACAGAAAGATCCCCCAATAGTAGGCTTGCAGAAGCTAATCTTAGAATATTGTTAATGGCTGTGCTATTTAATGGTGCAAGAGATGTTTCCTTCAACCTCAAGGGGGGTAAAGTATATAAAAGCTGGTTTAAAACCATCAAGAGGAGTATTATAGTGAAGACCGGGTTTAAAAACATTGAAGACGCCAGTGAGAATACTATTAAGGCCGATATAAATAATACAACCATCTTTGGTTTTACATCTCCTCCTATGAATGGCCTGTCAGATTTCAGTCTATCCCTCTTGTCAACTTCAATATCTGTAAGATCATTAAGGGAATAAAGTCCACCCCAGAGTATTGATACGATAACAAGCCCTGAGAGGAACTCCAATGGATTGAAGGCCAAATTATATTCATGAGCATAGGTAAGGGCAAGAAGGTACATATGAATATTCTTAGCCGTCCAAGTGATCCTAGTTGACCTTAAAAGCGCCTTTAACATTCATGTATCACCAATAATATTAAACTTTTTTAACCTTGTCTAGTATATAACGGGGTCTGCAACCATAAACTTTGATATATTTTTTTATTTTCTCCTCTTCAACGTTTAAGTGCGCCTTCACGATTTTGATTGTTTCCTCAGGTGTGTATTCTATCCTGACTACTTTGAATATCATCCCTAGGATCTTTGAGAGTATCCTTGAAATAATGGGGATGTCTGTGAAGATATCATACTTTTTATCCCCTATTTTTAGTCGCCATGCTGTCTGGAATATGATGTTAAGATCCTTGAACTCCTTCCTGTATTTTAGGTATTCTTTGATGCAGAGCAGATAAAAAATTGGGGTTTTCCTTGATTTCAGAGTCCATTCACTGAAACCATGAACATCATCTTTCAAAAAGTGACTGTCATGGAACTTGTCAGCGAACAAAACAGCGTCAAAGGTTGAAAGGCGCCTATAAGCTTCATCTGCACTGTTAACATCCAATGATCTCTTAATATTATCTATTATGGTCTTGAAAACTTCTTGTGGGGTTGCTGACAAGTTCTCTAAGTGGCATTCCACATCATATACCCTAAGTCCAAGCTCATCTATGGCCCGGTAAATGTTCGCTGATTTACCAGTGCCGGGAGTGCCTATAACATGTACTATGTTCCCCTTCTCATACTTCAAATCTTCTAGCACATTTTTAAGTTTAAGATAGGCTTGGGTTTCTACAAAAATACTATTATCAGAGGGCACATTTATTTTATGATTCATCATAATATTATTCATGTGTAGGATAAAATATACATTAGGGGGTATACATGTTGAAGATTAGAAGCATTGCCTTTAATGATGGAGAGAGAATACCGAAAAAGTATACTTGTGATGGTGAAGATATTTCACCACCACTCATTTGGGAGGACATACCAGAGGGGACTGTTACACTCGCTCTAATATCAGATGATCCAGATGCACCATCCAAAACCTGGACGCACTGGCTGATATTCAACATACCACCAGAACTTAACGGTCTCCCAGAGGGTGTTGAAAAAGTCGGAGAATTAGAAAACGGGATCATACAAGGATTTAACGATTTTGGGCGTATAGGATATGGTGGTCCATGCCCACCATTTGGTGTGCATAGATACTTCTTCAAATTATATGCTCTTGACACGAGCCTCGACCTTGAACCCGAGACATCCAAAGAGGAGCTTCTAGAGGCCATGGAAGGGCATATAATCGAAAAAACACAGATGATAGGATTATATTCAAGAGAATGAACACATAGTGGGGTCAATCCACTATTACTCTCTTTTCATATTCTGTTAGGTACTTTCAGTTTTGGTGGTAGTGCCTTGATTTTTGCAGGGGCTCCTATGGCAAGTGACCATGGGGGCACATTCCTCGTGACAACAGCACCAGCGGCTACTATGGCCCCTTCTCCAACCTCAATATTCGAGAGGAAGGTCGTGTTAGCACCTATAGACGCCCCCTCCCTTACTATGGGGCCTCTAAGTTTATATTTAACCCTCACAGGGTATCTGTCATTGGTGAAACAAGCACATGGCCCTATGAAGACATTATCCTCGATGTAACTTTTTTTCGGCAAGTAAACATTGGATTGTATGCTAACGTTATCCCCGATCTTGGAATGGCCCTCTATGACGGTGTTGGTACCTATAAGGACATCGTCTCCAATTGTTGTCTTTTCACGGATCAACACATTATGGCCTGTGCGGAGGTTGTCGCCGATGGTCACATCATTATAGATAACAGTATTAGATCTTATAAGGGGGTTTTTACCTATAATTGGGGGCTTACTGAACTTCTTATAACCATAACCTATTATTATATTCTCGGTTTCCCTTTTACGGATCCATTCTTCCTCTCTATCCCCGAAGAGGAGGCTTCTAATATCTGGCATTACAATGTCACCTTTCCTCATAATCTTAATATGATACTCTCTAGGGGGGTCTTATTTTTTAGGGATCTTATTTATTTGTCATCCCTCTATTATATTATATGGAGTCTTCATATTTAAAGAAGATGATAGAAGAACTTAGAGAAGAAATAGGCCATGAAAGGGTTGATGTGAACATCAAAGAGACTATTTTCAACAAGGAAAAAGATGAGCTCATCATAATAGCCCCTGACAGATCAGATAAATCTGTTATAATAGGGAAGGGGGGATGGGTTGTTGGCAGGCTCAAAGAAGCCCTTGGGATTGGCAGAGTCCATGTTGAAGCTTATACTGATCTAATCTTGAAAAAGTATAGGATAAAACTTTCACTAAATAAAATAGAATCTTTAATAAGAGAGGGAATATTCCCAGACCAACTCAAGGTTTTCAGGGATCTTCTACAAAAAAGGCTGGATAAAATCCCAGAATTTGACCCTCTAGAATATAAGTTTGAAGATCTGAATGAAGAAGTTATAGTGGCATTATCTGGTGGAGTTGACAGCAGCTTTTCCACCATAATCGCGAAAAACCTCGGTTTTAAAGTGAAAGCCATAACAGTAGACCCTGGGACCATAATACTACCAGGACATGTTAAAGAAAACATAAAAAGACTATCCAAGAAATTAAAAATAAATCACGAATATATTAAGGTTGATTTTTCAGATCTTATAAAAGAGGCCCTTGAGGGGAGATTCCACCCATGTGGAAGATGTTCCAAGAAGTTAAATGATAAAATACTAGATTATGCCAGAGATCATGATATTAAGATTGTCATATTTGGCGATCTACTACCAACCTCGTCCCAAGCTATAAACCAAGTGGATGATATTTTAAGGTTAAACCTCCCAGCCCTCCTCGCAGCATCTAAACAGGAAGTAAAAGGCGTGGTTTCAAAATTCAATATCAAAGGATCCCAGGTTTTCGGCTGCCCCCTCCTAGGTGAAGTTCACAGGAGATTCCCACATTTTAGACGCTACTCAATACAAAGGATACTGAGGGAGACACGCGCCGGGATATTAGAACCTGGAGAGGCGCTAACCCTTATCCTGGGCCTATTCAAAGAACTTTAATATACCATAGACAATCAAGAAGATACCTACAAGATAGCCCACAAGGTAGGGGTATATGATCATTAGTATGCCTATAATTATTGCAAGGAGTCCTATTACACGAGGATCTGTTTTCGCTACCATACAATAGAATAAGATAACATGACATATATATAGATTACTTTAATGATTCAAGTTCGTCTTTAACATATGCCTCCAATTTTTTGAGAGAGGCTTCCACCATCCTAGGGGATGGTCCACCTGGAACATTCCGCCTCTTAACATTCTCATGAGGGTCAAGAGCTCTCCTTATAATATCATCATCCAGTTCAAGTTTTTCCCCTATGATCTCCTCACTAACCTTATCCACTAGACTTGAATTAACATCTAATAGACTTAGACCTTCTTTTATAACATGGTTGATTAGGCGTCCCACGATTTGGTGGGCTGTCCTGAAAGGGATTTTCTTCTCCATTACAATAGCATCTGCAAGGTCGGTTGCCGTGGCAAAATTGGAAACTGCAAGTTCAAAACCTCGCTCGCTGTTCACTTTAACTGTTGATAACATTCTCCTAACTATACATATCATATCATAGCATGTGCCCAGAGCATCCCAAAGGTGTGGTGTGATCTCCTGGAGATCCCGATTATAGGTATATGGTAGGCCCTTCAAAATTCCAAGGACGCTCATAAGGTTACTGTAGAGGTTTGATGTTCTGGCCCTGGCTATCTCAGCAACATCTGGGTTTTTCTTCTGGGGCATTATAGATGAGGTTGATGAGAATTCATCAGCCAATTCGATTAGACGGAACTCGTAGGTGCTCCAGAGTATCATCTCTTCACAGATTCTGCTCAAGTTCGCGGCTATCATTGAAAGGTCAAATATGGTCTCTGCTATGAAGTCCCGGCTACTTACAGCATCCATTGAATTTTCCATGTAATCACTAAATCCTAGTAATCTTGTTGTAAGTTTTCTGTTTATTGGGAAGCTAGTTGTTGTCAAGGCCGCTGAACCCAAGGGGTTAACATCAACTCTCTTGTAAGTGTCTTTCAAGCGTTCATAATCTCTTTTAAATGCATGGGCGTATGCGAGCAGGTGGTGGGCGAAGGTCGTGACCTGGGCGTGTTGGAGGTGTGTATAGCCTACCATTATAGTCTCTTTATGGTCTTCAGCCATCCTAACCAAGACTTTGATGAAATTTAGTAATTCTTTTTGTATTTCTCGTATTTTTTCTTTGAGGGCGAGTCTGAGGTCTGTTGCTACCTGGTCGTTTCTTGATTTCCCTGTGTGCATGAAACCGGCTTCTTCACCTATCTTTTCCGTGACGTATTCCTCTATGGCCATGTGGATGTCTTCAACTGATGGATCCAATTTTAGAGCTTTTATACCCTCTTTTCCAAGTTCTTCCAAGACTTTTATTATCTTATGGGCTGTTTTTTCGTCTATTATGCCCTCTCGGGCTAGCATCCTAGTATGGGCTATGTTACATTTTATATCGGCGTAGAATATGTGGTGGTCGGATTCTAGGGATGATGTGAATTTGGCAGCTTCTTCATCCATTTTTTTTTGCAGTCTGCCGCCTCTAAGGTTCAATTATCCTCCATCCTCTACCTGTTTTTCCATTGTGTATACCCGCATCTTCCACACGCGTATCTGTCCCCATGGTCGGCCATGAAAACTCCACTTGAACATCTGGGACAAAACGGGTTCTTTCTCTTGATCTTGTCATCTTTAACTTCATATAATTTATATTTGCTCATTCTTCTCCCTCAGCTTCCACTTTCTTCTCTAGGTTCTTTTCTATGACATGTTCTGGTTCGATCTTTTCTAGTGCTTTCTTGTCTTGATAAAGTTTGGCATATCCTTTGGCTTTACCCTCTCCAAAGTAGGGTCTTAGAGTGTCTACAACAAGAAGATCTTTATCAGAGTTTAGCATAGCAACTAGCTTCTTTTTAACTTCGAGTATTTTTGGTGTTGGCTCTCCCTGATATAAACATTCAAATTTTATCTCAGTCCTTGCAAGGAGTGGATTCTCCTTTTCATCGGTTATTCTGATCTCCATCTGCTTTTACCTCCTTAAATTCTCTAATTAGATTTTCTGCTTTTTGCTTCATCTTCTCTGCTTTGACTAGGACAACCCCCTCATTGGGTTGTCCATATAATATGATGGCATCTGTTGGTGCTAATATGATTGATGGTAAAACTGCAAGATCCTCTTCACCATCTACTATGATAAGGTGATTATCTCCAGATTTGATGGCCTCTTTTATAATTGTCCAGAGTTCATCTGTTATAGTGCCTGGGGGGTTTTCACATTTTAGGATTTTGGCATCATATCGGATCTTGTATTTTGAGGTTTTTCTCTGAACACGATTATCTATTATGGCTAGGTGGGGTTTTAAACCTGTCTGGAGTAGTCTATGTGTTGTAACATCACCTACTGAGATTATGAATGCACCCTCTGGTATGAGCGCCTCTTTAGGTGATGGGTATAGTCTACCGAATGGTTCCTTTAATTTTTTCCTTAATTTTTTTGGTAAGATTAACACTTTATCTGACCCTCAGCGCATATTCACCAGGTTTGTTAATGGCCAGTTCCCTGGCTATCCTGGACTTTTCAGGGTTGATTATGATGAGCAATCCACTCCAATTGGTAGATGTTGCTCCTCCACAATCTGGGCAATGTTCTTCCTCTGTGATCCTTTTACACTTGGTGCAAGCTTTGAGCGTCATTTTTTACTCTTCCTCTTTTCTTCTTCGATCCATTCAAGCCTCCCAAGCCCTGGCTGTCTCATGGTGAGGCCTATTTTTATCTTCCCCTCTTCTTTAAGGCTTAATGAGACTACCCTAGCCCTCACACGGTTGCCTTCTTCGAGTCTCCTGTTGGTCTCTTTACCGATTAAGACGCGCTTCTTGGCCTCATATGTTATGTAGTCGTCTGTAACCTGTGAAACATGCACTAGACCATCCATGGGGCCTATCCTCACGAATGCGCCGAAGTTGGTTATCTCGATCACTTCACCCTCAACCACTTCTTGGAGTTCTGGTTTGAAAAAGAGTGCGTTGAATGTTACTTCATGGTAGGCGGCCCCGTCACCCATTATGACCTTGCCTATTCCTATGTCTTCTATGTCCGTTACTGTGAGCATTTGTCCAAGTTTTTTATCCATCTTGCCTACATATGTTTCATTGAGTATGTCGAATGTAACCTCTTCTAGGGGCTCTTCAAAACGGTGTGGTGGTATTCTAACCGTGTCTACGATCTTTGTTTTATAATACAAGGTATCCCCCTTATCTAAATTCTATTTTAAGTATTTTTCTTTGTATAGTTCCACTGAGTGGATAACCGCATCTAATGCCTTTTGACGGTTTTCCCATCCGATTATCTCAGTGTTTTTATCTTCAAGTTTCTTGTATTCCTTGAAGAAGTGGGCTATCTCTTTTAGAATATGTGGGTGGACATCTGTGATATCATTCACATCCTCATAGTGGGGGTCGTTGACAGGCACTGCTAATATCTTATCGTCTTGGTCGCCGCTGTCAATCATCTTCATCAGTCCTATTGGCCTTGATTCTATGATGCAACCAGGGAATGTGGCCTCATCTATAAGTACAAGGATGTCCATAGGGTCCCCATCATCATATAATGTCTGTGGTATTATACCATAATCTGCAGGGTAGAAGAATGGTGAATATAACACCCTGTCGAGTGAAAAGGCTTCCAAGTCCTTGTCATATTCGTACTTGTTTCTTGAACCTTTTGGTATTTCGATTATGGCATATACGACCTCGGGGATTGAAGGTCCCGGTTTAATATCCTTCCAGAGATTCATACTCTTTCCCTCCCATTTTATTTTATGATATGTATCCGTTGGTGGTTAGATATTTTTTTTGTCGCAAGTAAATGACTGGCACGCCTTTTTTGCGCGCTTTTTTTCTAAGTTCTTTATCATTTGTGCAGAGGATGTCGGATAAGCGTATAAGCGCGTCATCCACACTTTCACCCTCCTTCAAGGGGAAGTTTACTATCTTGAACGGCCCCTCCTTCGCCAATCTGAGGGCTATACGCGCGGCAATTTTGTCCTTTCCCCTGGATTTTCTTTTAATCGTTTCAAGTTCGTCTATTATGAATGATGGAATGATAAATTCGCCATTGGGCGCTATTCTTTCCAGTTCAGAGATGATATCAACCCTGAACTGGGATGGTATCATAAAAAATTTGTATCAAGGATGATCCTATTTGATGATACCATAGCCTATCAGCCTCCATCTTGCACCTACCCGCCTTGATAGTGCTATCCTTTGACCATCCTCGGCACAGGCTGGTAACTTCAATGTGATATCAGCGTCATTTTCCCTAGCAGAGGTTACAATACCTACAGTGGTTGTTGTTCCCACGTTGATCATGAGGGGTTCATTTGTCCTTATAGGTTCAACCTTCGCCTCCTCTTCTGTACCAACGATTCTCTCTAATAGATGTGTTTCGATAGTGAGATTATGCCTGACAGGTGGCAGAGTGTCTGGTTCACCAACTACTGAACCTGAGAGGGAATCTGCCTTTGTAAGTGATGGGTCTAATTTGGTGCCCACACCTACAAGGCCTCCTGGTCCAACTTCTTCCATTGGCTCTCCACCCGCAACTAATCCCACAATCTCTGAATAGAGGCTGTTCCATGATGTTTTACCATCCTTCTTGAGTTGTATGCCAGGTTTTATCTCTATCTCGTCCCCGACCCGGAATTTGCCCTGTATAAGCGACCCTCCGATAACTCCACCCTTTAGTTGGTCTGGGGTGGCTCCTGGCTTGTTTATATCAAAAGAACGGGCCACATACATCCTTGCCGGTTTTTTAAGGTCTCTTTTTGGTGTTTTAATGTTTTCTTCTATTGCTTGGATTAATATGTCGATGTTAGCTCCCTGTTGGGCTGATACTGGTATTATTGGGGCGTCAGCCGCACATGTGCCCTTCACGAACTCTTTGATTTCCTTATAGTTTTCTAGGGCTCTTTCTTTTGATACTATGTCTATCTTGTTCTGGACTACGATAACATCCTTAACTCCTATGACGTCGAGGGCCATGAGATGTTCTTTTGTCTGCGGCTGTGGACAAGGTTCGTTGGCGGCTATCACGAGTATTGCACCATCCATGATAGCGGCGCCGGATAACATTGTTGCCATGAGGGTTTCATGGCCTGGCGCGTCTACAAATGATACTTTCCTTAAGAATTCCGTCTTGGAACCGCAATGTTCACATTTTTCCTTTGTTGTGTAGGATTGGGGTGGCGGGCAATTGGGACACTTCCTAAATGTTATATCCGCATATCCTAAGCGGATGGATATTCCCCTTTTCGTCTCTTCGCTATGGGTGTCTGTCCACACCCCTGACAGGGCCTTTGTGAGTGTTGTCTTCCCATGGTCGACGTGTCCCACGAGGCCGATGTTTATTTCGGATTGTTTTTTCACAAGGATGCACCTATTAGGTTCTTTTTTATTCTTCCTCGGCACTTATAAGTTCTTCAAGGGGCTTATCACCCCTCTTGGTTATTACAGTGTTTATTTGCACAATATCCTCGGATATTACATTACCCCTCAAGGTTTTACGTCTTCTTTCACCTTTACGCTTCGGCCTGTAACCTGGACCGGCTGATACTAGGCTTCTAACCCGCCTAGGACCTGGTATATCTTTTCTCATAGGGAAACCGTCCTTGTCGCTCCCACCGGTTATTTTTAATTTGTAACCTTTCAGTCCTATTATTGAACCTTCAAATTCGTCACCTATCGCGAGTCCTATGAGTTTTCTCTCCTGTGAAGGGTCAGCTTCCATTTGTATGCTTTTTTCCTTATCGGAGATTACTATCTTGAAAGTCACTGTGTCATCTCCCTCCCATACTATTTTTTTAGATCCCCCATGTTGGATCCTTTTTCCTTTTGATGTTAGCTATTTCCTGGAGTGTATCATATTCTTCCTCGGTAAGATCTCCTTTGAGTTTGTCTGTGAGGATCTTATAATGTTTTTCAGGGATGTCCACGTAAAGTATGTCACCCTCATGGACGTTCTTCCCGAATATGGCGTCAGTTATTGCCATGGCTAATTTCTGCCCTGTTGAAGCGGATTTTCTGCTTTCGCCCCTGTCTTGCATGCTAGCCACTCTACCAAGGGATTTGCCTTCACTTGTCATGATTGGGTAGCCTTGTTTTATCGTCCCAGCGAGAACTTCTATACCTGCGATGGCTGGTTTGCTCTGCCTAAACACTAGCTTAGGTATTATCCTGATCTTAGCTGGTCTTATGATAGCTTCCATCCACTTCCTTTTCCGTTTCTCCTTGATTTCTTCCATCCATTCCTCGTATTCTTCTATTAACTTGTAGATCACATTCCCTTGGAATAATTTTACCTTTGAGGCTTTGATTTCCTCCATGGCGGATGGTAGAACCTTTACATTGAAGGCTATTATGACACCATAAAGTTCGTTTTCTTGTTTTGCAATCTGTGCATTGATAACATCCTTCCTTGAAATATCACCTATATCAGCGGTTTTTATAGGCACCTTTAAATCTTCTAGGAGTTTTATCATGGCTTCAAGGGAACCTAGAGTGTCGGCTTTGACGATTATGCCCTCATCCTTTGTGGCTATCTTAACGTCCTCTATTTCTTTTTGTAGCTCATCCTTTATAGATTTTATATCATCTCGGATAACCCTCAAGGGCGAGCCAGGGATGACATCATCTATATTCGGAGCCACTATCTTTATACCAGCGGCAGCCACCACCTCATTTACCTTTTGGAATTTTCTCCGGGTTTCTCTCATCTCTTCGAGCGGTTTTGGTTTTAGTAGTGATCTTATCCTCGTAGTTATAATATCATCTGTGGTCATTAGGGCTATTTTGTCATTGTCTCTGATTATACCATCATAGATAACGGCGTCTAATGTTGTCCCCAATCCTTTTTCTTCTTTAACTTCTAGTACCGTGCCCTTGGCTGGTGCGTTGGGTTCTATCTCTAGCTGCTTTTTAAGGTATTGTTGGGCAAGGCCCATGAGCATGGTTAAAAGTTCGGGAATGCCTTCACCTGTCTTCGCACTTATGGGTATGATTCCTATTTGGCTTGTGAAATCTGTTATCCTGTCGAAACGTTCGGATGCAAAACCTTCCTCGTGGAGGCTGCCAACAAGCTCATATACTCTTGTTTCAAGCTTCTCTTGGACGTTTCTGGCTTGTAGTGGGAATGTGTCCATGAATGGTGTGTCTTCGTGCGCTTGCCACCCTGGGATTTTGTCTATTTTGTTCGCCGCGACTATGAATGGAGTCTTGTACATTTTAAGGATGTTCAGCGCCTCATAGGTTTGGGGCTTGAAGCCCTCATTGATGTCAACGATTAATATTGCGAGGTCTGCTAGGGCTCCTCCCCTTTTCCTGAGGGTTGTGAATGCTTCATGGCCTGGTGTGTCAATGAAAAATAGGCCGGGTAGTTTCTCTTTTATGGAGAATCTTTCAAGGAATTCGCCGCATATTTCTTTTATTGTTTCTATTGGGATTTCCGTCGCCCCTATATGTTGTGTTATGCCCCCTGCTTCTCTTGTGGCTATGGCAGTACCCCTAATATGGTCTAGTAGGGTTGTTTTGCCATGGTCCACATGGCCTAGGACTGATACTATGGGCGACCTTATTTTCATCTGTTTAGTCTCCAGATTCGTATATTATTTTTTCATCTGGCATGGTGTAATCGTGGATTTCATCTTCGTTGAAGAATAATTTTATTTCTCTTTTAGCGGATTCTGGCGAGTCTGAGGCGTGTATTATGTTTCTCCCTGTTTGGAGTGCGAAGTCTCCTCTTATGGTGCCTGGGTCTGCTTCTTGGGGGTTGGTGGCTCCGACGATCTTCCTTGTCAATTCTATACTGTTTTCCCCTTCTATTACTAGTGCTAGTACTGGTGCGGATGTTATGTAGTCTATGAGGTCGTTGAAGAATGTTTTGTCCTTGTGTTCTTGATAGTGTTTCATTGCGAGTTCTCTTGTAACATTTAACATTTTTGCGGCGACTATTTTAAGTCCTCTTTCTTCGAGTCGTGTTATGATTTTTCCTGTTAGTCTTCTTTGGATGGCGTCTGGTTTTAACATTATGAATGTCCTCTCCATGGTATCACTATTGTTTTTTCTTTGTGATCCATTTGGTTTTCCTGGGGACTCTTTTGAGTTTTAGCATGTTTTTTTCGCATTTGCTGCTGCAGAAGAAGTATACTGTACCGTCTCTTTTCACGAACATTTTCCCGGTTCCTGGTTCTATTTCTTCGTTACAGAATGTGCATGTTCTCATAACTTCACACCTTATGGTGCTTTGATTTCTTTGGCTTCTCTAATGGTGTCCAGTAGCATTAGTATGTCGCCTTCTCTTACTGGTCCCATCACGTTTCTGGTGAGTATTCTGCCTTTGTCTCTTCCTTCTAGTATTCTACATTTTACTTGTAGTACTTCCCCTGTCATCCCGGTCCTTTTTAGGACTTCAATGACTTCTGCAGGGGTTGCTTCTTCCAATATTATCACCTAGTCTATTTTTTGAGTTCTTCGACTTTCTCTACCACTTCTTTTATTAGTTCTTCCGATTCTCCAGGGTCTATTATACATGCTGATGCTGAGGGAACGTTTAAGCCCGCGGCTGTTCCTAGTTCGTCCTTTGTGGGCACGTATACGTAGGGTATTTCTTTTTCTTCTGCAAGGACTGGTAGATGTGCTACTATCTCTGGCGGGTCAACATCCTCAGCTATTAGAATGAGTCGTGCGACTCCTCTCTCAGCTGCTTTAGTGACCTCATTGGTCCCCTTAGCTATTTTACCCGTGTCTCTCGCTATCTCTAATGCTTCAGCGGCTTTGTCGGCTAATTCTTTCGGTACGTCGAATTTTACGTAGATTGGCTTTGCCATAAAATATTACCTCCTTTTTCATCTGGTTTGGATACCATCCATCGGCAATACTCTAAACTGGTGAGTACCCTTTTATATTATGGGAATATATAAAATTTTTCTAATAAAAAAACTAGGAGTAATCATAGTTATTTTAGTTTTATTGTTTATAAAACTTTCCCCGGCAAAAGAAAAAATAAAAGAAGAAAGAGCTTATATCCTTTTAACGGCTAATTCTATGTCCTCTGCTTTAACAGTTTTTCTACCAGCGTGTTTTGCGAATTTTATGGCCGCTGCTGCTATCTCTTCACCTTTTGCTTCTAGGGCCTTTGCTAGTGCTTCTCTTGCATCATCACTAACTCTCTCGGCACCGGCATTTTTTATGATTCTCCCAATAGGGGCTATTGGCAATTCCATAACCAACCACCTCATATTTACAAATATCATCTATTAAACTACTTCTATATAAATATATCGGCAATTTTGCAGATTCTCAGGGCCAACTATGAACTTTTCGCCCATGATATGATGATAGATATTATCATCCAAGATTTTATAAAAAACAATAGGCTATGGGAGAGTTCCATGAAAAGGGACAACCAAAAAAGACAAATTTACCCAAAACTGGCCTTTTCCCTTATAACCGCCAATAGGCTGTTTATATCAGCTTCAACTTCCATGGGCTCCTCACATGCCCTTATAGCGGTGTCAGGATCTTTTAGAAGGTGGCCAGTTGCTATGCAGACGATTTCCTCCCCCTTGTCAATCTTACCATCGTCCAACAACCTTATAAGGCCAGCTATGGAAGCTGCTGAAGCCGGCTCAACACCTACACCTTCTTTTCTCGCCAGGAGCTTCTGAGCCTCCAAAATCTCCTCGTCGCTCACAGACTCTGCAAGACCCTCAGACTCATAAATAGCTCTAAGAGCCTTAAGATAACTTACAGGAGCCCCTATACGTATAGCTGTCGCAACAGTTTCAGGATTCTCAACAGCTTCTATCTTCATCTCACCCCTCTTAAAAGCGTTAACAATCGGGGAAGCACCCTCAGCTTGTATACCAGTCATCATAGGCCTCTCATCAATAAAACCAGCTCGGTAGAATTCGTTTATACCCTTCCATATCGCCGAGATGTTACCTGCATTACCCACCGGCAATATAATGCGATCAGGGGATCTCCAACCCAACTCATCAACTATTTCAAAGCCGATGGACTTCTGGCCCTCTAAACGGAAAGGATTCACAGAATTGAGAAGGTAAACTTCACCCATCAAGGCAAGGCTTGTCACAGCCTCGAGAGCTTCATCAAAATTACCCTTAACAGATAAAACCCGGGCACCATGGAACATGGCTTGGGCAAGCTTGCCAAGAGCGACTTTACCCTGTGGCAGAAGCACTAAACAGTCAAGGTTGGCCCTCGCAGCATATGCGGCCAGGGAAGCTGAAGTGTTCCCTGTCGAGGCGCAGCCAACACTCTTAACCCCCAACTCGAGGGCTTTGGTTATACCAACGCTCATACCCCTATCTTTGAAGCTTCCTGTTGGATTAGCACCTTCAAATTTAACATATAATTTCACCCCAAGATCCTTTCCTATATTATCACATTTTATAAGGGGTGTCCCACCTTCTTGAAGTGTTACTATCTTTGATTCATCAACTGGCATGAATTCTTTATACTTCCACATTGTCTCTTTTCTACTCTCAAAAACATCCCTTGAAACCCTAGGTTCTATTATGACCTCGAGTATCGAGCCACACTCTCTACAAGTGTATATTATCTCATCCAACCCATACTCAGTTCCACATTTTATACATCTTATCATCTCTAAAACCTCATTAGAACCCTTTTATCATATAATAGAATGTTAATGTGAACTCCGCTTCGATTATGGCCGCTATGAGTATGAGTATGACAGCTATAAGGAATAGGAGTAGAGAATCCTTAAATTCTCTTATATTATTATCGGAGGATTTTTTCAATTTCTGGGTGAATGACCCTGGGCCTCTTATAAGATCCCCCATAAAGTGGATGATGAAACTTGATAACCTGAAACCCGCCACACCCGCGATTATAATACCTGGGATCTCGAACATGCCATGTGGGGCCACTAATAATATGAAATCAACCACAGGGACCTTCGTGGCGAAATATCCCATAAATAATCCGTTAAGTGCAAGGAATAAACCCGTGAAGATGCTTAGGGATAAACCGCCAAGATATAATAGGAGGATGGCCTGCAAATTATGGGAGAATATGGAGATTATGGTTATACCCTCTTCTATAACACTCTTTTTAAATTCTCTCATCAGAGGGGCTAACAAGATATCCAAGAATCCTGCCAATAAGTATCCTAGGGAAAATGATCCCAAGAATATTAGGATGGATATGATAAGATAATCCCTATTCCTTTTGTAAAGATCTATGATATTCATTGGTGCACCTTGTCAAGTATGGATTCTGCAATTTTCTCAGCCTTTTTTCTCTTCTTTGAAAATTCTTCAAAAAATCTTCGCATATAATCTGCAACATTACTTTTACATTCACCGCACATAAGTGTGCCGTTCCTACAATCCTCATATACTCTTTTAAGTTCATTGTCAGAGCCCGCCATATGATATAACAAGATCTCATATACGATACAATCCTCTGGAACGCCCCCTAGTCTCCTCTGCTCCTCTAGGGTCTCCCTGCCACCCGTCTTAGCATTTTTAACCTTCCATTCAATCTCATCTGGCGTGTCTGTTAGGAATATTGCAGTGGCTGGTTTGCTACTTGACATTTTACCCCCAGTAAGTCCTCTCATGAACCTGTGATATGTGGAAGAGGGAAGGATGAAAGCATATCTTTTTTGGAGACGTGATGCTATATCCCTTGTAAGGCGTATGTGAGGGTCCTGATCAGGTCCTACCGGTACAAGAGTCGGTTTCGGACCCCCATACTCTCCTAACTGTGGGTGTAGTATATCGGCTGCTTGTATAAGGGGGACATAAACATGTGCCATGTTGGTCGAACCAGTGAAACCATATATGGCCCTTAACTCGTTAAAGTTAACCTTTTTCGCGAATATATAAGCAAGATCCTCCACTAGGAGATTCTCTGATTGCAGATAAACATTTATATTGTCCTGTGTAAGATCTAAGCCCAAGGCTATATAACTACTTATATATTCTTTGATTGCGAGTTCTCGTGATTCCTTAAAGTCGATGTCGCGTGCGGAATAGGATTCCATATCAGCTATTGGGATGTAGATTTCCGCTCCCTGTTCATCATACCAGATGAGCTGGTCAACTATCATCTTATGTCCGATGTGCATCCTGCCACTGGGCATCATCCCTGTCACCACTGCAAAGTCTTTCCCATCATTTATGGCTGCGAGTATCCTCTCATAGTCTCTGTGGCCGAAGATTATACCCCTTCTCATGAGCCAATGGGGATCTTTTATCTCGCCTAGAATTTCTTTGAATGGTTTTATGCCGAAGTTTTCCATTATCTTATTGTATTCTAGTATTCTTGAACTCCAGGGGTCTATCATGCTTTTCACCTATGGTCTGATCCATTCTACCATGTAGTAGGTGATGTCTTCTTCATCATCAACTACTGCGAGGATTAATTTTTTTCTAACGCCATGGGCGACTCTCACATAACTTGAAAAGTCTAGGATTTTAAGTTTTGTGCCCTCATGTAGAACCCTTACAAGGTAACTTGAATGGTCCTTAGTTGGGGTTTTACCCCTCTCATAGACTCTGAATTCTGAACCATATTTGAAACCTGTTTTTACTATGTAACCCCTCTCTCTAAGATCCCTGTAGACTATGAACTTCTGGTATAAGCCGCGCCTGTCTAGGATGGATAAGAGTTCATTGAAGCTTATCCTCTTTTTACCATCCCATATTGAAAGTTTGCCTTTCCATTGTAAATAGGCCGCTTCTACCAGTGACAGTTTGAGTTGGTCGCCTTCTAGGTTCCCATAGTAGCTCTTCTGGTTTAGGCGTAGGGCCATATTATCCGCTTGTACTGTTACCGTATCACCTGCAAACTGACCGTCCAAGCCTTCTCACCCTTTAATAGTGTGCTTCTGCAAGGTCTCCTTCTGTTTTTCCAACTTTTCTCATTAACTCGGATATTATACCATCTAATATTAGGAGGCTTGTATCCTCATATAATGTGCCAAGTGGCGTTATGTTATCCTCTCTTTCCTCCTTTATCTCCCTTTGGTAGTCTCTCCATGGTCCTACGTCTATTATGATATCGGATAATTTTGAGAGTTCCGATCTTGGGTTTGCTGTTATTCCTATGATATTGACACCCTTCTTTTTTAATCTCCTGGCCTCTGTTATTATGCTGCTTGTGTCCCCTGAACTTGAAATAACTATGATAAGGTCGCCTTCTCTGGGTGTGATGGTTGTGGAGTCTCCGATCACATGGACATTTAGTTCTAATTGGGCGAGTCTCATTGCGAATTCTTCACCTACTAGTTTTGACCTGCCGCTGCCCAATACAAATATGGATTTTGATGCTGTGAGTAACTCTATGATCTTGTCTAGGTCTTTTTTGTTGATTTTTTCCGCGACTTTCAAGGCATGTTCCAGTATCTTCTTTACGGTTTCGAGGAGCATTTGGATTCTCCTCAAATTTTTGTTATCCTTATACCAGCATTCTTTATCTTGTTTTTCATGTTAAGGTTGATGAGTAGTGGTGTTATTTTCTCGATTATCCTAGCATTTTCTAGGGATCCGCAATCTATGCCCCTGACCCCTGGTATTTTCTCTGCAAGTTCTATCACGATCTTCTTGGCTTCTTCGTCGTCTGATGTTATGAGACAGTCACAGTCCACATCTTCCTTGAAGTTTAGCAGGCTATAGGCACTTATGTTGTTAAATGCCGATACTACGACCACGTTTTCTAGGAATTTCGCAGATCTTTCAGCGGCTGAACCATCCCATAGGTCAAGGTATTTTGCACCTGAGCCGCCAAGTGAACTTTCAAGGGGTACTGTAGCATCTATGAGAATCTTACCTTTGATGTGTTCCTTTATGGACTTTAGGGTTGCCATCTGGGCATGTAATGGTACCGTTAATACTATGATATCTGCTAGGCTGGCGGCATCTTCATTACTCATACCCTCCAATTTCAACCCGGGCGCGTCTGTCATCTCTTTTATCTTGTCCACTGTATCCTGGGCTCTCTTCGAATCCCTTGAGCCTATTACAACATCTTCACCCGCCATCGCGAGTCTTAGGGCCAATCCCATGCCCTGATCTCCGGTTCCTCCTATTATGGCAATTTTCCTATCCATCATATACCACCTAAAGTAGGTTTAATTTTTTAAGGAAAGTTAAACTTTCAATTAACTCTTTTTTACTCTTCACTTCAATTGTTAGGATACCATTATATCCTCTCAAGTTCTTGAATAATTCAGGGAAGTTTATGCTCCCTGTTCCAAGGGCATTATGGGAATCTTTTAAGCCGTCGTTGTCTGAGAGGTGTATATGGCCTACTAATTCTATTCTGATGTCCTTGGTTGTGTAACCCATGGTATGGGCATGGCCAATATCAAGGGTGGCCATGATCTCCAGTTCTTCTACCAGTTTTTGTAATTCTTTCAAGTTATTGTAGAGGTAGCCTTCCATCCTTGGCATGTTTTCGAGGCAGAGTGTCACGCCCAGATCATCCGCATACTTTTTAAGTTCTTTGAGTGACTGGAGATTATATCCTATGATTTTATCCTTGTATGCTCTTGCAAGGAATGGTACGCTGCCAGGATGTAATATTAGCTTATCCGAGTCCAAGTGCGCTGCCAAGTCCAGTGAAGATTTTATCTCCATTATCGATGATCTTCTTATCCTCTTATTTGGAGAGGCTATGTTAACATCAGAGATTGGAGCATGTACTATGAATTTGAGGGAGTATGAGCTGATTAGATCCTCCTGTATCCTATCTAATGGGTATTCGTTGATTATCTCACAATAGTTGATACCAAGTCCCTCTAGGTATTCTAGGGTAATATTAAGTGGTGCCGGGTGCAAGGCTAATGTTGAAACTCCAAAATCCAAAAAATACCCCCATATCATGTTTCAGACCTTAAACGGGCTTTTATCGGCACTCCCTCCCTCATTGCGTTTAATATCATCTCTGCCAATTCAATATCCTTTTTTATCTTTATTGTGCCTTTTTTCCCTACTGTGGCTGTGAACAAATATTCATCATCTATTAGTATATCATATGATACTCCTATGGAATCTTTACCGAACTCTAGGACCACATAATTCCCAGATATATCTACTGGAACCTTTATTAAGCTCTTTTCCTCTACTTTTTTGAGAGGTTCTATGTTGATGCTTATCCCTATATTATCTTCGATCTCTTCGATGGTTTTACCCTTCTTGCCTATGATCTGGGGTATATATTTCTCTTCAACCCATACCTTCGCCCTTTCATCAGATTCGAGCTCGACCTTGAATTTACCGGGGGGTAGCCGCTTGCTGAACTCCTTTTCAATTTCCCTCTCAACGATTAACTGAGCTGGAGTTTTTCTTTCAGCAATGGTAGAAACTTCCATTACTATGGTCTGTTCACCATAAGTATAAATCTCATATACCAGTTCTCCTGTTTCAAAATCCCTGATCTCTATAACAGGCCTTGCAAGGTCTGCTTCAACCATGCCACTTGGTACCTTAACCGTTAGGGAGATGTCATAGACCGCTTTTATTTTCCCATCTTCGATGAATATGGTCGTATCCACTATTGAGGGTATCATCCCCAGTTCTACTCGTCCTATTATCCTCTGAATGGCGTCTATGGGCCTGGTGGCGTGGACCACTCCAACCATGCCCACACCTGCAAGGCGCATATCAGCAAATATCCTAAAATCTCTTGTCTTCCGCAGCTCATCATATATTGTGTAGTCTGGTCTTACAAGGAGTAGTATGTCAGCGGTCTTTTGCATGTCCCTTTCTATTGGAGCATATTGTGTTATTTCATCACCTACTTGCAAATCTCTTGGAGATTCCATTGTTTTGACTATTGCATTCATTTCCTTGCTGAAGAATTCGGCGACTGCCTGGGCGAATGTGCTTTTACCAGCGCCAGGGGCCCCGGCGATTATTATGCCCTTGGCCGTGTCCCTTAAACGTTCCATTAATTCATCAGATAAACTATAATCTTCGAGTGAAACCCTTGCAACTGGTCTTACAGCCGTTATCTCCATGGCCTCTGAGAATGGAGGTCTTGCAATGGATATCCTATATTCACGGAATTGGACTACCGTGGCGCCTTCCATTTCTATTTCAATGAAACTTTTCAAGTCGCTCTTGGCCCTTTCAACTATTTCACGGGCCATCCTATGAATTTCTGAACGTTTAAGTGGCTTGGATCCTATCTTGACAAGTTCTATTTTTCCTGGTTTTCCTTTTTTTGCCATGGGGACAACGTTTTCTTTTAGATGTACCGACATTGTGTCCTTATCGAAGTATTTGCTTATCTCGAGTTTATCATATTCTAGGACTTCTGGTTGTATGTATATTACTTCTAGTCCTTGTGCCCTTGCAACTTCTGCTTGTACCCTGTCACTTGTAATTAGTATGGCATTATGTTCTCTGGCTGTGCTTCTTATCATGGCATCTATTTCACCACCCTTTGCAAGGGCTATCTCATCTAGTGTGGGTCTTCTACCAACGAAGCTTATGGAGATTATATTCCCCTTACTCAACTCTTGCAAATTTTTAAGCTCCTCTAAACCGTTAAATCCTGTTTCACGGCCCCTGTTCGCTTGATATTCTAGTTCTGAGACTACGGCCTCAGGTATTATAACTTCACTCCCCTTGAATTCATCTTCCTGTACTATATCTGTGATTCTACCATCCACAATAACGCTTGTATCTGGGACTATTCTCATATTTAATCATCCCCTATAGATTTCCTCAGGATTGAAAACCTTCCGCCCTATATTCTCCAGCTTTTTTGGGGGGATTAACCTCCTATAGAAGCAGGAATAATGACCAGTATGGCATGCGCCACCCTTTTGTTCCACTTTGAGTATAATGGCGTCCATGTCACAATCCACTAAAATTTCATCCACCCTTTGGATGTGTCCTGAACTTTCACCTTTTAACCAGATTTTTTTTCTTGATGTGCTCCAGTAATGGGCCATACTGGTCTCTATTGTCCGCTGTAGGGCTTCTTTGTTCATATATGCCACCATTAGGATCTCGTTAGTATTTTTGTCCTGGGCTATTGCTATTATAAGCTTCTCCCCGCCTATTTCATGTCTGAAATTTAGTATCTTTATTCCTCCTTGAGGTATTCTATTATCTTATCAATTTCTACAAGCTCTTGAGTGCCTGTTTTCATGTCTTTGACAGTGACTTTACCATCCTTGAGGTCCCTTTCACCTACGAGGACGACTTTTTCCACGTTGAGATGATCTGCATATGATAATATTTTCCTCAGTTTCCGACTTGAAAGGTCGACATCTGAAGGTATGCCCGCCTCTCGAAGCCCCTGGACTATCCTATAGGCTGATGGACGGGTTGAATCTGAAACTGGGGCCACGAAAACCTTTGCAAATTGGAAAATCTCATTTTCTTGTCTTTTGAGGGCTGCTACTAGTCTGTCGAATCCGAATGCGAATCCTGTTGATTGGATTTTTTCGCCACTGAACAATTCTATGAGGTTGTATGTGCCGCCTCCACAGATTTGTTTCTGGGCCCCTAATGACGGTACATAAATCTCGAATACTATACCAGTGTAGTAGTCTAATCCCCTTGCAATTCCCAAATCCAAGTTATATTTTTCAACCTTGAAATCATCTAGGAGCATTACGAGCCTTCTGAGGTCTTCAATAGATTCTAGGGCGGGTTCGCAACTCCCAACCATGCTTTCAAGGTTTTCAAGCACTTCCAGTCCGCCCTTCATGCCTATGATGGACAATAACAGGTTCTTCACGGTTTTGTCTGCTTTTATATTCTCCAAGTGGAGTTTAAGTCCTTCCAAGTCCCCTTTATCGATAAGGCCCATTATTCTATCCTGCGGCTCCCCTTTTATCCCAGCATCTTCTAATATTCCCCTAAGTATGCCAAGGTGTCCTATATGTAACTTGTATTCCTTGAGGCCAAGTTCTCGCAGGCAATGCACTGCTAATGCTATCACCTCTGCTTCCGCCTGCGGGGATTCCGCACCCATAAGTTCACATCCAAACTGCCAGAATTGTCTGAATCTACCAGCCTGCGGCCTCTCATACCTGAAACAACTCCCATAATAGTACAATTTTATAGGCTTAGGATGTTTTCTCATCTCATTCAAGTATAATCTGGCGACCGGTGCTGTAAGCTCTGGCCTCAAAGCCAATTCCCTGTTTGCTTTATCCTTGAAATGGTATATCTGTTTCACTATCTCTTCTCCAGATTTTAAAGTGAAGAGTTTTAAATCTTCGAAGATTGGAGTTTTTATCTCATGATAACCATAAGTTTCAAAGATTTTCTTCAAGGTTTCCTCCACTTCTTTTCTCTTTTTCATCTCCTTGAATAAAAAATCTCTTGTCCCACGTGGCCTTGTTATCTCCATGTATTCTCCCCCGTGGACTATTCATAATATTTAAGGTATTCCTCCAACATTTTGGGGAATGATATTGCGTCAAGGAATCTTAAACCTAATCTTTCAGCCCATACTTGGATGCCTTCATCTGCTGCGACAACACCTGCACCTAGTTCCTTAGCCAATAATAAAACGTCAAGATCTGGGGCGCTGTCAAGGGTCCCCCTGCGGAGGGCGCTCCTATATTTTTTCCTGAAGTCCTTTATAGCCCCGCCTATAACTTCCATTTCTATTCTGCTCTTTTTAACACCCTTCGAGGCCATTACCATGGCCTCCACTGCAGCCTCCCATATGGCGGCCTCTGAGATCCTCATACCCTTGTTCATCCTCTCCCTTATGTCCCGGACATACTCGAAGAAAACCTGGGATGGTATCTGAGTATCATAACGGTTTGGTGTCTTTTTCACTATCCATGTCTCCGCCTTCACAAGAATATCCTCTGGGCAACTATACCTGTTCATATAATCAGTGAACTCCTTATAAGTTACTGGGGGCATATGACAGCTTATATTTAATCTGATACGGGATCTCGCTATGAGGTCGAGCAGCTTATCAACTGACTTATGCAGATCACCAGAGCCTATCAGATCCCTTAACTGTTTATCAGTAAATGCAGTTGTATCAAGTACAAATCTTTGTTTTGCAAGCACCTTTATTCCCCTCTCATGATCGTGATAGAATATATTATCATCAACAACAAATAAATATACTTGGATCTATCCAAAGGAGTTAAGAAAAGAGGAGGCCCTTGATAAAATGATAACAGGAAAAACCAATGTTGTTGGGGTGATAGGGGATCCTGTGGAACACAGCCTATCACCCATCATGCATAATGCTGCATTCAATCACCTAAACCTGGACTATGTTTACGTAGCCTTCCACGTGAAAAAAGGAATGGCAAAAGAGGCGATAGAAGCCATGAAAACCTTTAATATAAAAGGCCTTAATGTCACAATCCCACATAAGGTAGATATACTAGACTACGTCGACAAAGTAGATGAAACAACAGAGCTTATAGGAGCAGTTAACACTTTAAAATTAGAAGACGGAAAAGTATGGGGTTTCAACACAGACGGCTTAGGCTGTGTAAGAGCCCTTGAAGAGGTGACAACACTCGATGACAAGAATATTATAATATTGGGTGCTGGTGGGGCTTCAAGGGCTATCGCATTTCAATTAGTCTCCTATAATATAGGGGGCTTGCACATCCTCAACAGGACACCTGAAAACGCCAAGAAGCTAGCAGAGGACATAAAAAACAAACTAGGAACCAGCGTATTCGCCGGCGGCCTAGAACACTTGAAAGAGAAGATTAAGGACTCGGATATCCTCATCAACACAACACCGGTTGGAATGTACCCAAATACCGATGCAAAGCCCCTCGCAACCGCGGAGATATTACATAAGAACCTGATCGTGAAAGATCTAGTCTATAATCCACCTCAGACAAGATTATTAAAAGAAGCCGAAAAGGCAGGGGCCAGGACAATATCAGGAATAAAAATGCTAGTATACCAAGGGGCAGAATCATTCAAGATATGGACAGGAAAAGAAGCCCCCACAGATATAATGGAAGAGGCAATACTAGAAATCATAAGGTGATCAAAATTGGAAGGACCATGGGTTGAAAAATACAGGCCAAGAACATTAGAAGATATAGTGGGACAAGAACACATCATATCAAGGCTTAAACGCTATGTTGAGCAGAAAAGCATGCCCAATCTCATGTTCACAGGACCTGCAGGAGTCGGTAAAACAACAGCAGCACTAGCATTGGCAAAGGAAATACTAGGAAAAAATTGGAAGCAAAACTTCCTAGAACTTAACGCTTCTGATGCAAGGGGAATAGACACTGTAAGGACCAACATCAAAAACTTCTGCCGTCTAAAACCAATAGGCGCACCATTCAGGATAATATTCCTCGACGAAGTAGACAATATGACAAGGGACGCCCAACACGCCCTCAGAAGAGAAATGGAAATGTACACAAAAACTGCAGCGTTCATACTCTCCTGCAATTACTCATCGAGGATAATAGAACCGCTACAATCAAGATGCGCCATATTCCGCTTCCTACCACTCAAAGGCCACCAGATAAAAGAAAGACTAAAATATATCGCAGAGGAAGAAAAACTAGACTATGAACCAACGGCTCTAGACATCATAGCATATCTATCAGAGGGTGACCTTAGAAAGGCCATAAACATATTACAAGCAGCAGCCTCACTACAAGAAAAGATAACTGAAGACACAATATACGAGGTAGTTTCGAGAGCCCGGCCGAAGGACGTCCGTAGGATGATAAAAACGGCCCTCAAAGGAGATTTCATGGACGCCAGGAACCTTTTAAGGGAGATAATGATACTACAAGGCGTAAGTGGGGAAGACATGGTAGACCAGATATACCAGGAAGTATCAAGACTAGCCATGGAAGGATCCATAGAAGTCGAAACCTACATAAAATTCGTTGACTCCATAGGAGAATACGACTTCAGGATAAGAGAAGGTGCAAATCCAAGAATACAATTAGAAGCATTACTCACAACATTCCTATCCAAGTGATCGGGGCAAGATGATGTCATGGACTGAAAAATACCGGCCAAAAACATTCAATGAAATGGTGGGGAACAAAAAGGCCATCAAAGAAATAAAAAAATGGATCCAAGCATGGAAAAATGGCAAACCACAACACCCACTCCTACTAATAGGACCCCCAGGCACTGGAAAAACAACACTAGCCCATATCATAGGATCTCACTTCTCAGATAAACTAGAACTTAACGCTAGTGACAAAAGATCCCATGACCTCCTCATGAACATTATAGGGGAAGCATCAACCACCAAATCGCTATTCAATGATAACCTCAAACTCATCATACTCGACGAAGTTGACGGCATCCACGGAAACGAAGACCGCGGAGGAGTGCGCGCAATAAACAAGATAATAAAAGAATCAAAACATCCCATAGTATTAACAGCCAACGACCCCTACAGTAAAAAACTTCAAACAATAAAACCAGCTTGTAAAATCATCACCATCAGAAAAGCACACCCAAACTCAATAGTAGCATTCCTCAAAAGGATATGCCAAAAAGAAAACATAGAAGCAGACCCCAAAATTTTGAGAGAACTCGCCAAAAGATCACATGGGGACCTAAGATCCGCCATAAACGACCTAGAGGCCATGGCAAAAGGAGAAAAGAAGATCGGAGCGGAGCTCCTAGAAGCTGGTGAAAAAGATGTTTTCCCGGGCCTATTCGACGCTATAAGAGCCATCCTAAAGAGCAAAAATATTAGACATATAAAAGAAGCCATGCAAATCGACGAAGACCCCCAACTATTACTTGAATTCACAGCAGAGAACATCCCAAGAGAATATGAAAAACCCCACGAGATAAGAAAAGCCTACAATCATCTCTCCCGCGCCGACATATTCTTCGGAAGAGCGACACAAACAAGAGACTACATATATTGGCGCTATGCATCAGAACATATAGGAGTGGGAGTGGCCCTATCAAAGGATGAAACCTATAAGAAATTTACAAGATACGCAGGACCCGGATCATTCCAATTCTTTGGGAGAACAAAGACCAAACGCCAAATAATAGATAATCTGGCGGAAAAGATCTCAAAAAAACTGCACATATCAAAAAAGGTTGCCATCACAACATTCCCCTACCTCAAGATAATCCTAGAAGATGAAAAAACTGCCCAGGAGATCAGAAAATATTTAGAATTAACCAATGAAGAATTCAAGATACTTAAAGGGAAGAGAAAACCATCCAAAATTAAGAAAATGGAAAGAGAGGATCCTCCAATCAAGGAAAAACAGACAACACTACTACAATTCAAATAACACCCTCTTTGATATAATCTAAGGATTTCAGCATGTTCTCTCTAAATTGTGGGAAAACTTCCTCAAAGAACCCAAGAAACTCCTCGACAACATTATCCCCTGTTACTCTTATCGGCCCGACTCCCAACCATCTTTCAATCCAAGCTACAGGCACCCTGGATAGAGGATACAATAACCTCCCCCTATAATCCTCCCTTGGAGGACCAACAATAAGCTTTCCATTAATCATCTTCTCTATAGCATCAGCTATTATATGATCCAGTGTTAATGGAGATGCGATAAAATCAAATTCCGGCCCGGAAACTAAACTGACACCATATTTTCTAGTGTAGGGCTCCAATACAGCATATAACGTGTATGAAAGCGGATCATCACCTTCCTTGACAAATATCCTCTGATGAGGTTCTAATTCGGCTGATAGTACGCGGGAAACCCTCGAACATATCATCTGGAAAATTTTAGACCTCACAACCTTTATATTAGGATAATGTTTCTTGAACAGTTCCTCCCGCCTCCTGGAAAACCTTGAAAACCTGAGATTATTTATAAGGACAGCATCCTTCATTACACTCACAAATCTTGTGTCAACACCAATATCTGACAAGAACCTAACAACTTCTCCCATACCAGAATCTCCACCTCTTTCTCTAAAATATTATTTAGTTCATATTACAAATAAGAACATAAGATCCTGATGAAGGTGAGTGAATTGTTCAATTTCTTGAAAAGGAAAAGTGACCGGGAAAACATCCTTGAAATAGAACCAGATGGTCCCGTAGATTGCATAGCAGATTTCACTTACAATTTCTATTGGCAACAAAAGGGTGAAGAACTCGAACCAGAAGACCAAATACCCGGAACAGGCCACACATACAAGGACATCGTAGAACACTTGAAAAATGGTGGTACCCTCAGAATATTAGGAGATGCTGGTCATAGGACATGCTCAAGTATGGGAGTCGATCTAAAGTTCTTCGGGGGAGCGGGAAAGGCAATAGACGTAGGTGATGTTATCATAGAGGGTGATGTTGACACCAGGATGGGTATAAGCATGCTAAAAGGGGGTATATACGTCAAAGGCAAGGTCAAAGAGCCCATCGGGAACCTTATAGAAGTGGAATCTGACAAGAAAGGCTATAAGAAATTCAGATCAATAACGGACATAGTCACCAACGGCCTCCAAGGAGAAAAACTAATAGGAGCGACCTTCACAGGTAACAGGCTTATAATAGATGATAGGCGTATAAGAGACACGATTGGGGCGCGCCTAGACGTGGAAGCCCAGATAATACATAAAGGCAATGTTGACCTTTCCACGGGTATACTAATGAAAAGGGGCATTGTAAGAGTAGATGGAAATGCTGGTAGGAACACAGGAGCCCTACTAAGTGGAGGCACAGTAATAATAGATGGAAATGCCGATGACTTCACAGCCATTGACATGAAATCCGGTACCATCATAATAAATGGGGATGGAGGCAAATTCCTAGGCGCGCAAAGAAAAGGGGGAACCATACTAGCAAAGAGCGGAAAACCAGTACCACCAACCTCCGAAAGTAAACTCACAGAAGAAGACAAACAGACATTAATAAGATTCGGCTTCAACCCCCACTCATTCAAAAAATTCTCATAATACCTTCCAAATCCTATAATTTTATCAGAGGCAAAAAGAGACATGACGCTAATATTCCTAAAATTCAGTTTTTTAGAGCATCTGAGCAATATCGTCATTGAATTTATCCAAGGAACCGGATATTTTGGCGTTTTTATATGTATGATCCTTGAGAGTGCATGCATTCCACTGCCTAGTGAGGTTATAATGCCATTCAGCGGATACGTCGCATGGAAGGGTGGTATGAGCATCCTCGGCGTTACAATCATAGGAGCTCTAGGAAACCTTATAGGTTCATTGATAGCATACATTATAGGATTTTATGGTGGCCGACCATTACTTGAAAAATATGGCAAATACATCCTTATCACAAAGAAGAAACTTGAAATGGCGGAAGAGTGGTTTGCAAAATATGGTCATGAAGCAGTTTTCATCTCCCGGGTTCTCCCTGGTATACGTACATTCATTTCATTACCTGCGGGGATAGCTGAAATGGACTTGAAAAAATTCACAATTTATACCCTCATAGGATCGATCCCATGGTGTTTCGCCTTAACATACATTGGATACACCCTTGGCCCTCACTGGCCAACCGTAAAGTCCATATTCCATATCCTAGATTATGGTGTTATCATAGGATTAGCCCTGCTCTTAATCTATATATGGAGGAAGAGGTAACCCCATTATCCTGGCTTTTTTTTGATTAGAAGTTTCTCATAATATTCATTGTAGCCTAGATGAAAGTGTGGTAATTCTCTTTTAAGTTCCTCCTCAAGTTCTAGTATCATCTGGTACTCCTCAGAGTCTACATAGGCTATCAATTTACTTTCCCATGCTCTTGGACATTTTAAACTGCAAGGTATGAAACCTGATGGTAGTATGAGTGCACAAGCCCCCTCTGGCGCGTCTAATTCTTCTAATTCTTTCAAATGATCTTTATCTATTGCGAATCTTGTCTCTTCTGAAAAACTTTTCACGCAACATTCTGGGTAACCTAGTAATCGGCCTATCTGGTAGTCGTCGCCCCGGTAAATTCCAAGTTCTGTGGATACTAGGGGATCCAAAGCGGGCCTTGCCGGGGGGTTATACTTATTCACGATTTCTATCTCCTTTTGTAGGCGGGCCATCAGTTGATTGAAATAAAATTCATCCATGCGGCAAATGCTCTTGAGACCATCTTGACATCCATCCTCTCTTAACTTGATTATTCTCTCATAGATTTCCTCAAGCAATTTGAGTATCCTCCCTTCTTATGGATCTTATAACCTTGTATTCTAGGATGAGATCCTCCCCAAGTGGGTAGTATTTTTCGAGTTTTAGTTTTATAGCATCCTTCATATAGGGTATTCCCTGGCCGCCTACTAGTGTTTTTGCCTTAACACCACCCACTATCATGGGTGCTATGCAAACCCTCACCTCATCTACGAGGCCTTCCTTGAGCATGGAGAAGTTCAAGGTTGAACCGCCTTCTAGCATTAACTTTTTTATGCCAATTTTTCCTAGTTCAGCCATTAGGGTTTTTAAGTTGACTTTATCATCACCTGCTGTGATTATCTTGGCCTTTTCTGATAATTTTTTGATTTTTTCTTCTGGGGCGCTTTTTGAAACTGCTATTATTGTTGGAGCCTCTTTGTTGAGTATTCTGGAATCTGGGGGCGTTCTTGCCTTACTGTCGACAACTATCCTTGTGGGGTTTTCTGACTTGTCCGCTTTTATCTTGTGTATTGTTAGACGGGGGTTGTCTATGAGTACTGTGTTTATCCCTACCATTATAGCGTCACATTCTCTGCGCAGTTTATGGACCCTTATCAAGTCTTCTTTTCCTGATATTTCTGAGCTTCCGGTGTGTGTTGCTATTTTACCATCGAGTGTCATGGCGGCATTTAATATGACATAAGGTTTCAACTTATTGTACACCCCCCACTTTATTATTGTTGGATGATATATTAGCCTTAGGGAGGTATAAGATTATGGAAAGGTATGAGAGGGGATTGAAGATATTGGATAGGATTCATAGGGATTCATATGAGAAACTTAAAAAAGAACTAGAGAGTATAGCCCCTGATTTCGCGCGTATAATTGCTGAGTTCCCTTATGGTGAAATATATTCCCGTGGCGTTCTTGATTTTAAAACTAGGGAGCTTATAACTATCGCCGCTTTAACAACCCTTGGTTGTGCCACTCCACAGCTTAAAAGTCATATCCATGGTGCTGTTAATGCGGGTTGCACGAAGGAGGAAATAATCGAAACTATAATACAAATGTCAGTATATGCTGGGTTTCCTGCTGCTATAAATGCTCTAATAGCAGCTAGGGAAGTCCTAGAATGATTCATATTTTGAATATCTTCTTTGCATTTTTTTCCGTTGTTCTGTCGACTTCCTGGATGCTTGTATTTTTTAGTTGGGCTATTTTCTTCACAGCTTCCTCTACAAATAATGGTTCATTCCGCTTACCCTTGAATGGGGACAAGTATGGGCTATCTGTCTCTGTTAGGATACTTTGAAGTGGCAAATCTTTGATTAGTCTCTGATGATGGTCTATGAAACATATCATAGTAGAGAATGAAAGGTAATACCCCTCTTCTATTATATTCTTTGCAGTGTTTAGGCTGCCACTATAACAATGGAATATCACATCTTCTAGTGGATGTTCTTTTAGGATTTTGAAGGCTTGTTTTTCACCGTCCCTTGCATGGATTATGAGTGGAAGCTCATATTCACTCGCAAGTTCTATGAATAATTTGAAGATCTTTTCTTGCCTTCTGCGACCTTCAAGGTCCTTTGTATGGTGGAAGTCTAATCCTGTTTCGCCAACCCCCACGGCTTTTTCTATGTTATCTTCTATCTCTTTTATGATGGTTTCTATGAGCTCGTCTCCCATCCTAGCCGCGTCTACGGGGTGTAAACCAAGTGTAGGGTATATGAAATGTTTATGTTCTTCTGATAATCTGATGGATCTTCTAACGCCCCCGAGACCGACTCCAGAATCTATGATAGCGGTTAATCCTCCCTTAGCCCTTTTTATAACCTCTTCCCTGTCCTTGTTAAACTCTTTGAAGTCTATGTGGCAGTGAATATCTATTATCCTATCAAACCCCCACTATCAGACGCCGAATCTCCTCTCACGCTTCTGATACGATCTCAGAGCCCTTAAAAAGTCCACTTTCCTAAATTCTGGCCAGAGACTGTCACAAAAGTATAATTCAGAATAAGATGATTGCCAGAGCAAGAATCCGCTCAATCTTTCCTCTCCACTAGTCCTTATGATAAGGTGGGGGTCCTCTAAACCCGCAGTATAAAGGTTATCATTTATAGTATCCTCATCGATGTCTTCTGGGTCGAGTTCACCCTCCTTAACCATCTGCGCTATCTTCCGGGTGGCCTCAACTATTTCTAGCCGCCCATCATAGCCTATTGCAATATTAAGGATCCTATCATCGTACTCTTCAGTGGCCTTTTCAGCTATTCTAATAGCTTCCTTCACGTTCTCGGGTAAGAGGTCAAGGTTGCCTACGGCTTTGATCCTCACACGATTTTCATGGATCTTCTCATTTTCAGCAACCCTTTTAAAGTTTTCCTCGAATAATCTCATAAGCCCTTCCACTTCCCTCCTGGGACGTTTGAAGTTTTCGGTGGAAAACGCATACACCGTAACGATTTCTATTCCAAGGTCTATACACCAATCTAGTACTTTTTCAAGGGTTTTAATACCTCTTTGGTGGCCTTGTATAGGATCCCTACTGCCTTGTAATCTTGAGTAGCGCCTATTGCCATCCATTATTATGGCTACGTGCCTCGGCATTTTCTCTTTTTTCAGATCTTTTAAAATGTACCATTCGTAGAGTTTATAGAGTGGCTTTAGGAGTTTCATACCCCATCCTCCTTCATATTGACAAGTTTATATGCGAATCTTAACGCTCTCTCATAGCCTTTGACAGTCTGGGCTCTAGAAGTGTCTATAAAAATAGGGTCTATCCCAAGGGTTATAGCCCCATGACTTCTAGCTGATCCAATCAACACGAGACTCCTAAATATTAGGTTACCTGTTATACCATCTGGGGCTAGAATCAGATTACGTCCATCATTTATAGCATCCTCTATCAGAATATAATAATGTTTTATATCATATTTATCTTTTATCATTGATGTTAACTTCTCGGCTTCTTTGATGGATTTATCGATTTCAAGTGCTCTCCCAATATCTTGGGGCCTGCCACCTGAAATAACTGCTATTGTAGCTTTCATTCCTATCTTTTCCATAAACCTGGAACAGTAGTCTATTATTTTTATCTTGTCATCTATTGTGAACCCCTCATCTATACCAACAGGAGCTAAAAGAAAACTGTGATCATCCAATTCTATAAAAGATGCCCTTTTAGGATCACCTATTTTCCGCAATTCTTTTATTATGGGCGCTGAATTTAAAGAACCCCTCACATACGCATCCCCAATGCCCTCATGGATCATCTTAATAAATTCATCCTCTGAATAGGATAAAAGAACTTCAAAATCCATATTATTCGCTGCTGTCTCAACATTTTTGTTTTCACCAACCCCTACTACTATAACCACCATATTGGAAGCCTCTCAAAAAAAATTTTATTCACGCCTCTAGTTATAATAGAATTTTTAATGGTATATACAAAAGGTTTATCTATAAACAATAATATAAAATAAATCCAAATACTCTCCCCCAAAATAATGATGTTTAATTTGTGGGGGGGTGTTAAGTGGGGGGGTTCCAGTTGCCAAAGGCTGGAAAGTCCGATTCTAAAGGCTATCTAGTCTGTGAAGAATGTGGAGGCTATTATAAGCTGAAGAAAGGTGAAAGCCCTTCTGATTTTGTCTCATGTGAATGTGGAGGCTCACTTCAACATTATGATTCCCTAGAAGAGGCCTACACGGAAAAACTTCAGAAAGTTGATGAAACTACCAACAGAACTTCCAAAGAGGGTGAAATTACACTTGAAAATTTGCTCGAGAAAGACTATGATAATGCTCAGAATTTTATCTCCACAGTCCAAGATAAAAGAGAGGAAATTAAGACCCATAGAACGTCCAGAGGTTCTAATTATATACTTATATCAATAGTCATCATAATCATCCTTTTAATCATTTTGATTTTCTAAATTTCCCAGACTATTAGAGGATCGCCGCTATTAAAATGGATATCAAAAAAATTTTCATGTTTTCAAAGCATATAATGACAGACAGTCCAGGATATATATTCTCCTCATGCAATTTTAGGCTTCGTATCCCCCCAATTTAACACCATAGCACAAGCTTTACTTACATAGGATTTATATAATGGGGAGGATAACATCACATCCATGAACCGGAAAATTATAATATTCATAGTAATAATCATCCTTGCAGGTACTATTCTCTCTTTTATTGTACATAAAGACTTTCAGAATGTCATGAAAGGAAAGAAGAAAGTGCTGCTCTTATGCGTTGACCCAAGCGAGCCAAGGCCGGGTATAGGAGCGGTTGACATGGCGTTCATCATAACATTAGATAATGGGGATATAACAAGTATAGAATCTATCTATCCAGGGCAGATGGCCCATCCAACGGCAACACCACCACCATCCCTAAAAGCTACGGGTGTTAAAAAATGGTACCTTCATGATGCCCTTTGGGAAAATGACACCGAGAAAGGGGCGAAGCTCGCCCAAGAAATAGTGGAATATAATACTGGTAAAAAAACAGATGTTGTAGTTATAGTAACACCAGAGGCCGTTGATGCGATCTTGGCGAGGATGGGACCAGTATATGTGGAAGGGCAAGGTCATGTTTCAGGCAATTCAATATACTTCCTAAGAGAAGAGCAGAAAACCGGATACACCCGTGGGGATGCCGTGAAATCCCTCATAAATGCCATAATAGACGCTACAAAAGATAGGGATAAATTCATGATCTTGGTGGATGAAGCTATCCAGCAAAATGCCCAGGGAAATATCATTGTAGTCCCACAAACTTCCGTTGTAGAATTCTTAACATACATCGGATTCGAAAAACTTAAACAATAAACATTGCAAAGGCACCCTATGGGGATTTCACAGCCCTTTTAATGGATTCTTCTATCACCTCTAATGTCGTGTTAAGATCTTCTTTCCTGTGAGCTGCTGAGATAAAACAGCACTCAAATTGTGAGGGTGGCACGAATACCCCACCCTTAAGTAGTCCATGAAAATACTTTTTGAATATTTCTAGGTCAGCTGTCTTGGCACTACTATAATCCTTAACTTTCCCTTGGGTGAAGTAGACTTGGAACATTGAAGATAATCCTGCCAGATAAAATTCCAAACCGTTATCCTCTAGGATATCCCTTATGCCCTTTCTTACCATTTCACCTTTCTTGTTAAGCTCCTTATAGAGATCCTCTGTCAATTCCTTGAGGGTTACTATACCCGCAGTTACCGATACAGGATTGCCATTGAATGTGCCGGCTTGATAAACATCACCTGCAGGTGATATATGTTCCATTAGTCTTCGAGGACCTGCAATGGCACCCATGGGGAATCCTCCTCCTATGATTTTCCCATAGGTTACAAGGTCTGCTGGTATATTAAAGTATTCTTGGGCACCTCCAGGGGCTATCCTGAAACCGGTGATAACTTCGTCAAATATTAAGAGTATACCATTTTCACTTGTTATTTCCCTCAAAAATCTTAGGTAGCCGTCCTCTGGTTCTATACATCCTATATTAGCCATCACAGGCTCTACTAGTATTGCTGCGATATTGTCATTCTTTTCTATTATATTTGTAACTGCTTCTTCATCATTGAAAGGCGCTAATATAGTGTTTCTTGTCGTATCTTTGGGTATGCCTGGTGAATCGGGGGTTGCTGCCGCGCCAGATCCTGGTTTTACCAATACATAATCATGGGCTCCATGATATGCACCCTCAAACTTGATTATTTTATCCTTGCCAGTGAATGCCCTTGCAAGCCTTATCGCGGCCATTGTAGCCTCTGTACCCGAATTTACAAACCTTATCATCTCAACGGACGGAACCCTTTCTATGACAAGTTTTGCAAGTTCCAATTCCGCCCTGGTTGGCGTGCCATACGTGCTGCCCTTTTTAATTTGTTCGCAGACTGCACTTGTAACCTTCTCTGGAGCGTGTCCAAGGATGAGGGGACCATAGGCTAGACAATAATCTATGTAACGGTTACCATCCATGTCATAGAGCATGCACCCTTCACCCTTATTGGCGAAGAAGGGGTATGGTTCGAATCTTCTTACTGGTGAGCTCACACCACCAGGCAGGACTTCAAGGGCTTCTTTAAACAAGTTCTCTGATATCATCTAATATTCCTCCCCTTTTTTTGTGAGGTTTATTAAGGCGTTTGCGGCCGCCACTGCAACTGGCGTCCCACCCTTCGGACCAGAAGTTGTAAGGTAGGGTATGTTTGTTCTTGTGAGGAGTTTTTTGGATTCAGCGGCGCCTACAAAACCAACAGGCACTCCTATTATAGATTTAACACCCATACCACTCTTTGTCAATTTTATCACCTTTAGGAGTGCGGTTGGCGCATTACCCACTATCACAACCCCATTGAAGTCCTTTGAGGCCGCGTATTCCATTGCAGCGGCTGCTCTAGTCATGTTTTTATCCTTAGCCCTCTTTATAACATTTGGATGATTTATATAACATTTGATTTTTCCATCATAGGATATTCCCGCTTTCACCATCTCAACATCTACTAGTATATCTTCGAGGTCTCTTAGGACTTTTATGGTCTTGGGTATGAAATCTTGGCTCATCCTAGTGATATCAGCATATTCTGGGTCGGCTGTGGAGTGAACTATCCTCTCTATGATCGCAGCTTCCTCTGGGGATAACCCTTCTATCTTGTCTTTTATAAGCTTTTTCACTATCTTCCTACTTTTTTCAGCGATTTTTTTTCCTTCTTTTGTGGAGGCGCCCATCATCAAATCACTTTATGGGGTTAATCTTCTCCTATCCCTTGGGAATAATACGGTTTCTCTAATATTTTTGATATCTAATAGTGCCATGGTGAATCTCTCAGCTCCAAGACCCCAACCTGCATGTGGCGGCATGCCATATTTGAAGGCTGAAAGATAACTTTTGAATGATATGGGGTTTAATCCTTGTCTTTTAATCCTTTCAACTAGGAGGTCGTGTTCATGGACTCTCATGGCACCGGAGGATACTTCAAGGTCCCTGTACATGAGGTCGAAGGCGTAACTCTTGTTTGGATCATCCTCCTTCGGCATTACATAGAATGGTTTTATATTCGTTGGCCAAGATTTTATAAAATAATACCCAGGCATTGTCTCGCCCAGGGCTTTTTCAGCGGCCCTTGAGAGGTCTTCCCCATGTTTGAGGTGGACTCCACTTGAGTTGACTATTTCCACGACTTCTTCATATTCTAGTCTCTCGAATGGTAGTTTTGGGGTTTCAAGTTCTCTGCCTAGGATTTCGAGTTCGTCCTTGCAATGTCTCTTGACGTCTTTTATGACCTTTACGATGAGTTTTTCGAGTATTTTCATGACATCTTCATGGTTCATGAAAGCCGCTTCTATATCAATGGATATGACCTCGTTTAAGTGTCTGGGGGTGTCATGTTCTTCTGCTCTGAATATGGGTGCTATTTCATAAACTTTGTCGAGGCCGCTTGCCATCATCATCTGTTTGTAAAGTTGTGGGCTTTGGCCTAGGAAGGCTTCCCTTTCGAAGTATGTTATGGGGAATAGTTCTGTACCGCCTTCGGTTGCTGAAGCAACCAACTTAGGAGTGTTTATCTCAATAAAACCTTCCTTTTCGAGGAAAACCCTCACAAAGTGTAGCATTTTGCTTTTTATCTTGAATATTGCGCTTATCTCGGGTCTTCTAAGGTCTAGGAATCTTGAGTCTAGTCTTGTGTCAAGTTCGGCTTTAACTTTCCCTGTGGGATCAAGTGGTAATGGTTGCTGTGATTCGGCCAGGACTTTTACATTGGAGGGTATTATTTCAACGCCTCTTGGAGCTTTGGGGGATTTTTTGACCGTCCCCTGGACTTCTATAACATATTCTTTTTTCAGTTTTCTTAATTTTTTGAAAAGTTCTTTTGATGTTTTTTTACTTGGAGCAGTGACTTGTATTATGCCTTCCCTGTCCCTGAGTAGTATGAATATTATCCCTCCAAGGTCTCTTATTTCATGCACCCAGCCCATGAGGATAGTCTGGGATCCGTCAAGTGATGGTATGATTTCCTTTGAATATCTCCTATCAAGCATAGTTGTCACCTCATAAGTCTCTTTTTAAAGGATTCAGCATGTGCGTAGAGTCCTTCGTATTCTGCGAGTGGAATTACAATATCTTCGAGGGTCTTAAGACCCTCCTCTGATAATATCTGTACTGTGGGTTTTTTCAGGAAGGATTCTGTTGATAATCCTGAGTACATTCTTGCACATCCACTGGTGGGCAGTACATGGTTAGTCCCCGAACCATAATCTCCCGCAGAAACTGATGTTAATTCCCCAAGGAATATGGACCCCGCATTTTCAATCTCATCTAATAAAATCTCAGGGGCCTTGGTCATTATTATAAGGTGCTCAGGGGCATATTCATTACTGAAATAAACGGCCTCCTCAAGATCATCTACGATGATTATCCTACCATACTCTTCAAGGGACTTTCTTATAATCTCGCCCCTTTTAGCATATTTAATCTTATCCTCTAGGATATTATAAACTTTCTCTCCAAGACTCCTTGATGGTGTTACAAGTACTGAGGCCGCCTCTGGGTCGTGTTCGGCTTGGGCGATCATCTCCACCGCCACATATTCCGGGTTAGCTTCTTCATCAGCTATTATAAGAACCTCTGAAGGGCCTGCGATAAAATCAATGTCTACATCCCCATAGACCAATTTCTTAGCTGCTGCCACGAATATGTTGCCAGGTCCTACTATCTTGTCAACAGGGTCTATGGTTTCAGTTCCATAGGCCATGGCGGCTATGGCCTGAACACCCCCGACTTTGTATATTTCATCTGCCCCTGCCATGTCAGCTGCTACGAGTGTGGCTTCATTCACTGTTCCGTCCTTGCCTGGTGGGGTGCAGCAGATTATCCTTTTAACTCCAGCGATTTTGGCGGGTATTATTGTCATGAGGGCTGTGGAAGGATAAACTGCTCTCCCTCCTGGTATGTAGCAGCCCACGTTCTTAATTGCTCTTATAATTTGACCTCCGATTATACCCTTGTTTATCTTCTTTAGCCATTGGTTTGGGAGTTGTAGTTTGTGGAATTTTTCGATGTTCGCAGCTGCCATATCCAATGCGTTTTTCACACTTTCATCTATTTGCTTATAGCTTTCCTCTATTTCTTCTCCTGTAACTTTGAAGTTTTTGATGTCCGCGCCATCGAATTTCTTTGTGAATTTCCTGAGGGCTTCATCACCATCTTTCCTAACCTCGTCAATTATGGTTTTAACAGGTTCCGTCACATTATCAATATTTGGTGATGATCTTTTCACAAGTTCTTTGATCATATGAGCTTTGAATTCTATGATCTGCATATTATCACAAAGATTAATTTTATCAGATGTTAGTTTAAATACACATAGGTTCTGGGAAGCTGGATCTTAATCACCCCCATGGAAAAAGGATCTTCCACCATTTCATGGGCATTGTACAGCTGCCCCAATCTGAAAACGGGGATAAACCCTTCTAAAATTTTCTGGTGAAGTGAATGAAAGTTTTTCACAAGTATTTTGCATGTTTTAAATGGTGGAGGCACGTGCTCATTAAATCGAATCGGACTGGGGGATGTTGACAGATCATTTGGAGTTTTCTATCTAAGTGCATTCTTTTTGGGTTCTAGGCTGGGTTTGACTCAGCTTTAGAGAGTATGTTAAAAAATTTCTCAGAAAATCAGGCCTAGTTTCTCCTCCCTTTACACAAGGTATATAAAAGAAGAAAATAGTATATATAAATCAAGGTTATATTAAAGAAATTTGGGGGGGGTGTATCAGGGATTATTTTCTGATTCTTTAACATTAGTTTTATATAATCAAGATGACTACTCTAATATCGGAGGGAGTCGAGGCTGGTGCCCATGTATAAGGATGAAATGATACAACTACATCAATTTCTAGTATATATCCTAAAATACCTTGAAAATGGTTATGACATAGAAAAGGAATGTGAGAAGTATTTTTCACTTAACATAAGCCCTCATCACATCCATCGGACAAAGGCGGAACACAAATATGCTATTTTTGTACTTTCAACAGCCATCTCAGAAATACTTGCAAAACAGGGAAATGACACACTACCACCAAACATCGTGAATGGCTTGTCAGAGCTCGCTAAAAGATCAAAAAAGGAGCTTGCAAGGATGGAGGCTAACATAGAAGCCAAGTAAACTAACTCCCCAAGTATTTTAAGGCGGCACGTTAAAGAGATCAGAGACATCTCACACAACAGAAATCTCAATCCTCTTTTTTAAAACACCCCAAGAGATAGTCTATATCTTCTAGTATAAACTCATGATTCAGAAATTAGTGAAATACCCCCACTTTATAGGCTTTTTCTGCTTCAGTGAGAAGACCTGCACCTTCAAATGCGTTCAGATCTCTCCCAATTCCACATCCTGAAGTATAGTCTTGTATTTATTCCTTTCATGTACCCTCCTGTGTGGGGGTTTAGCAGCGGCAAATATTAAATATTGAAATATTAACATCTAAACATTAAAAATCAGCAGAAGGTGTCGAAGAAAATGAAAGCTATGGAAAATATTATTTGTCTCGTTGATGGTGAACATTATCTCCCAGTCACAAAGGCCGCGGTTGAAACCCTTGATTGTATCGAACACGTAGATGTTAAAGCCCTTGTATTCATAGGGGGTACTGAGAAACTTAAAACATCTTCTCCAGAAGAATATGCTAAAATAATGGAAAAACCGGTCTATTTTGGTGAGGACCCTCATAAAATCCCCTATGATCTCATAAGAAAGATTATAAGAAAATATGATGCAGATGTTGTCATGGACTTAAGTGACGAACCAGTGCTCGACTATTCCAAAAGGTTTAATATAGCAACCATAGTATTAGAAGAAGGTGTAATCTACAGAGGCCCTGATTTTGAGTTCCAACCACTCACAGAATATGATGTCCTTGAAAAACCATCAATTAAAATACTGGGAACAGGCAAAAGGATAGGTAAAACAGCAGTATCCGCATACGCCGCCCGCCTAATCCATGAAAAAGATTATAATCCATGTGTTGTTGCAATGGGCCGTGGAGGCCCAGAGGAACCAGAGATAGTCCGCGGAGATAAAATAAGCATAACACCAGAATATTTAATAGAACAAGTATACAAGGGCGTGCACGCCGCATCAGACCATTGGGAGGACGCGCTCATGAGCAGAATATTAACAATAGGATGCAGAAGATGCGGTGGAGGCATGGTAGGTGACGTATTCATAACAAATGCAAAACGTGGCGCTGAAATCGCGAATGAAGTAGACGCAGACTTCGTTATCATGGAAGGTAGCGGAGCCGCCATACCACCAGTAAAAACAAACAAGCATATTGTCATAGTAGGTGCAAACCAGCCCATGATAAACATCAAAAAGTTCTTCGGACCATATAGAATCAAACTAGCAGACCTGGTCATCTTGACCATGTGTGAAGAGCCAATGGCCACAAAAAAGAAAATAAAGGATATAAAAGAATTCATTCATGAAATAAACCCTGATACAAAGGTCATCCCCACCATATTCAGGCCCAAACCGCTTCAAGATATAAAAGACAAGAACGTGTTATTCGCCACAACAGCACCAAAATCCATAATGGACGTGCTCGTAGCATACCTCGAAGACAAATACAATTGTAATATAGTTGGTACAACAACCCACCTTTCAAACAGGCCCCTACTCCAAAAGGACATAGAAAAATATATAGATAAGGCCGAGGTCATGTTAACAGAGCTGAAGGCAGCAGCAGTAGATGTAGCGACAAAGGACGCGCTAGAAGCCGGCTTGGACGTGGTATACTCTGATAACATACCCATTGTAGTGGATGAATCCCCCGAAGATCTTGACAAAGCCATAATAGAAGTTGTTGACGCGGCCATCGACGACTTTTACACCCGCCTCACCCCATAATCCCCTTATGGGATGATATACGTGGAATACCAGCACCTTAAAAAACTCCTAAAGTTCACCTTAAATGAAAAAAAGATCATGAAAAGGCTGAAAATCCCACAAGACGCTTTCATACCCCTCCTATTTTCCATGCGCTTTGGTGGGGATTGGAGTTTTGTGAAAAATTCTGAAAAGTTCATGGCAGTGAAAGAAAAAATCACAAAATACGATGAAAATAAAAAGATTGGCCGCACCATAGAAATCGTATACCTTTTCCTAAATCCAAGGATACTCAAAGAAGAAGGAACAATTTATAGGCTGGAAAAATGTGGAGAAAAGGGTGAAAGAGAGCTTGTTAAAAGACCATATAGGGTTGTGGTAGAAGCTGATTATATTATAAAAGCGAGCCTAGACCCCCTAGACCTTAAGATAAAACTTAAAAAGATAAAGGAACCCGTCAAATTTGAAGGCTCCGGAGCCTACGGAGCATCCCACGAAATGGAACACCTCTCAAAAGGTCGGATCAGTGGAAGACCGTTCTGGGAGTTCAAATACGAAATCGAAGAATAGAATTAAAAAAGTTCAAGACATTAGCAGTCACTACAAAAAAATTTACTCATACAATGCAGAAGCCATCCACCACCCCCCCAGATAAGATTGCCAAATATACTGATAAACCCCCATGAATTAGCTCATACCCAGAGGATATCAGCATTATTGCCACCTCACAAGAGGACATGCACCTAAATATTGAAATGCCTTTTTCTGGGATCGCTCTCGTGGAATTTTGAAACATGCTGCGGTTTCGGTGCCCCTTTAATTCAATAAATTTATGCAGGCAAGTACACATAATAGAAGGTTGCCTATTCTACACAATACAAGTATAAGAAAGTGAAATAGGCATTAAAAATCACATATAAACGTTTTTTTCCCAGTGCAACCGCCCCCAATTAAAGGTTAATATAACTTCAATCATATTAATATTGGTGTATTAACATGAAGGCTGATGCTGTGAAAATTGCAGATAGGGTCTATTGGGTTGGAGTTTTGGACTGGGATATTAGAAGCTACCATGGTTACACCCTTAAAGGTACAACCTACAATGTTTACCTTGTATTCGGGGAAGAGAAGGTTGCTCTTATAGATAACACATACCCTGGGACCTCTGCACAGATGATGGCGAGAATAAACGATGCTCTCCAGAAAGAGGGAAGGGACAAGATTGATATAGTAATACAAAACCACATCGAGAGGGATCATAGCGGGTCGCTACTAGAGGTTTTGAAAAAATATAATATTCCCATTTACTGCACCGGGAAAGCAGCAGAAGGATTGAAGAAACACTACCCACCCCTAGTGGACGCTAAGATAGAGATAGTCCGGACGGGTGACAGCCTAGATCTTGGCGGTAAAAGTTTCATGTTCCTCGAGGCGCCCATGCTCCACTGGCCTGATAGCATGTTCACATTCCTATCCGAGGATGGTATACTCTTCTCTAATGACGCCTTCGGACAACATTTATGCTCCAATAGACGCTTTGACAATGATATCGATGATTATATTATAATGGATGCTGCGAGGAAATTCTATGCAAATCTTATAACACCATTATCACCATTGGTGTTGAGAAAATTCAAAGAACTGGAAGATCTCGGACTTCTTGACAGGATAAAGATGATAGCACCATCCCATGGACAAATATGGACTAAACCAGAGAAGATCATAAACGCATACAAGAATTGGGCCACTGGAAAATGCGAGGACAAGATCACGATAATATATGATACCATGCATTGCTCCACCCAAAAATTGGCGCACGCCCTTGCAGAAGGGGCTATGAGTGAAGAAGTAGACGTTTCCATGTACTTCCTCCATGAAGACGAAAGAAGTGAAATAGTAAAGGACATACTTGGAAGTAAAGCCATATTTATAGGGAGTCCCACGATTTTTAACGGGCCATTCCCAAGCCTCGGAGACCTTATATATTATCTGAGGGGCCTTGCATTTGACAGAACAGGCTTCAGGAGACTTGCGGTCATTTTCGGTTCTAAAGGTTGGGGTGGTGGCGCGGTTAACAGCCTCAAACAGGAGCTCTCAAAGGCGGGATTTGACGTGTTCGCCACCATAGAAGTGGATTATGTGCCATCGGAAGAGGATCTGGTTAAATGCTATGATGTGGCTAAGTCAACAGCTTCTAGGATAAAATCATTATAGGATGATTAAAGTGGAGAAGATGGTTTTAAGGGGGGATTTATCCCCAGAGGATAAGTTGTTGGCGTGTTTGTTCTGGACTGTGCGTAAAACCATCCGAGAAGAGGGATGCGCCCCTTTGAGGGTAACTAGGATTGAAACGTCAACAAGAACTTATAAACCTCAAAGAAGGAAGTTATTAAAGCTTTCCCCCATCTTATTCGATGATATAAGAAATGATATGAGAAATGGTAGGATTGTTTCCTTTGAATTATTTATTGGTGAAGAAGTTCTAAGGGTTTATATAGATGATAAATCATTTGCTGTTTCCTCAAAGAAGTCAAAGTATCTTGAGAGGGAGATAACCAATAAGATAGTGGAGGAGATGAAAAGAAAAGGACCTGATTTTTGCCAAACATTCACAACGAGAATCATGACAAGTGGGTAAAGTATTTATAGAACCCCTAACCCATGGATAATTGCAAATATTATATTGAGGTGATTACATGGCACAGTTAACTGGTTCACAACCAATAATAATACTACCAAAAGGAACTACAAGATACGTGGGAAAAGAAGCCCAGAGGATGAACATACTAGCAGGCAGAATATTAGCAGATACCATTAGAACAACTTTAGGCCCTAAGGGAATGGATAAGATGCTTGTAGACTCCCTAGGGGATATTGTGGTAACAAATGATGGTGTCACAATCCTAAAAGAGATGGACATAGCCCATCCAGCCGCTAAAATGCTGGTAGAAGTTGCTAAAACACAAGAAGACGAGGTAGGGGATGGGACAACAACAGCAGTCATAATAACTGGAGAACTTCTCAAGAAGGCAGAAGAACTCTTGGAAATGGGTGTGCATCCAACAATAATAGTACAAGGTTACAGGCAAGCTGTCAAAAAAGCTCAAGAAATCCTAGATTTTATAGCAATAAATGCAAGGGACCGGGACACATTAATAAAGGTCGCAATGACGGCGATGACGGGAAAAGGAGCCGAAAAGGCGAGGGAAACATTAGCAGAGTTAGTTGTGGATGCAATACTCCAGGTTGAAGATAATGGGGAAATAGACAAGGACAATATAAACATCCAGAGAATACTTGGAGGATCAATCGACGATTCCATGATAGTTAATGGAATAGCAATCGACAAGGGGAGAGCAGACCATGCAATGCCAAAACGTGTTGAAAACGCCAAGATAGCACTCCTAAAATATCCAATAGAAGTCAAAGAACTTGAAACAGACGCAAAAATACGGCTAACTGATCCTTCACAGATGCAAGCCTTCATCGAACAAGAAGAAAAAATGATAAAGGACATGGTCCAAAAAATCATAGATTCCGGGGCTAACGTACTATTCTGTCAGAAGGGTATTGATGATCTTGCACTCCATTACCTTTCACGTGAAGGTATATATGCCCTCAAAAGAGTTAGAAAATCAGACATGAAACGTCTTGAGAGAGCCACCGGTGCTAAACTAGTAACTAACATCGAGGATCTTACAGAAGAAGATCTTGGTGAAGCTGGCGTAGTATATGAAAAGAAAATCTTTGACGAGCTTTTAACCTTCGTAGAAGATTGTAAGGATCCCAAGGCATTATCCATAATCCTAAGGGGTAGCACAAGACAAGTCGCAGAAGAAGTGGAAAGGGCTGTGGAAGACGCTATTGGTGTTGTTTCGGCGACAGTTGAGGATGGGAAGGTTGTTGCTGGTGGTGGAGCTCCTGAGGTTGAGATTGCTAAGAGGCTTAAGGATTATAGTGAGTCTATTAGTGGCAGGGAGCAGTTGGCTGTGGCTGCTTTTGCAGAGGCCCTTGAGGTTGTTCCTAAGACTTTGGCTGAGAATGCTGGTCTTGACAGTATTGACACTCTCGTAGATTTAAGAGCGGCTCATGAAGAGTCACCATACATGGGTTTAAATGTTTTTGAGGGTGAAGTGGTTGACATGAAAGAGGCAGGAGTACTAGAACCGCACAGAGTCAAGAAACAGGCTATACAGTCAGCTGCGGAAGCAGCAGAGATGATACTAAGAATCGATGATATGATAGCTGCAAAGGGCTTTGAAGTTTCAAAGAAGGAATCTGAAGAAGGAGGTGGAATGGAGGGCATGGGCGGAATGCCACCAATGTAATATTATTTTTTTAAAAAATCATATTTATCATGATTAATCAGTAAAGTTTATATAGTGGGTGCATCCTAAAAAAACAAATGAAAAAAACAAAATGGTGGCAGAAAAATGTCCGAGGATACCACTGTTCTCCTAGAAGAAAAAAGGGTCTTCAAACCCAACTACAAAATCGTGGAAGAAGCCCACATAAAAAACTGGGAGGCAGAGTTAGAAAAAGGAAAAAACATCGAAAAATATTGGGCAGAAAAAGCCAAAGAACTCGAATGGTTCCAAAAATGGGACAAAGTCTTAGATGACAGCAACAAACCATTCTACAAATGGTTCACCAACGGCAAAATAAACATGACCTACAACGCAGTAGACCGATGGATACACACCCCCAAAAGAAACCAAGTCGCAATACTCTACGTAAACGAAAGAGGAGACGAAGAAAAGCTAACATATTACGAACTATACCGTCAAGTAAACAAAATGGCCAACGCACTCAAAAGCCTAGGAATAAAAAAAGGAGACGTCGTCGCACTATACATGCCAATGTGCCCAGAAGCAGTCATAACAATGCTAGCATGTGCAAAAATAGGAGCACCACACACAGTAATCTACTCAGGTCTCAGCGTAGGAGCACTAGTAGAAAGAGTAAACGACGCAAAAGCCAAAATAATAGTCACAGCAGACGGAACCTACAGACGAGGCAAGGTCATCGAACTCAAAAAAATAGTCGACGAAGCAGTCTTACGCTGCCCAACAGTCCAAACAACAGTCATCCTAGAACACACGGGAATACCAATAGAACTATCAGATATAAGCGGAAAAGAAGTCCTATTCGATAGTATAATAGAAGGAGAAGACGCTAAATGTGAAGCAGAGATAATGGACGCCGAAGACCCACTATTCATACTCTACACCTCAGGGACCACAGGCAAACCAAAGGGTGTAGTCCACACAACAGGAGGGTACATGGTAGGAACAGCAACCACGACCAAAATGGTATTTGACATACACGACGATGACATATTCTGGTGCACAGCAGACATAGGATGGATAACAGGCCACAGCTACATAGTATACGGACCACTGCTCGTAGGCACAACAACAGTAGTATACGAGGGCGCCCCAGATTATCCAGACCCGGGAATCTGGTGGAAGATAATAGAAGAACACGGTATAACAAAATTCTACACCGCACCCACAGCAATAAGACACCTAATGAGATTCGGCGAAAAATACCCCAGACTCTACGATCTATCCAGCCTGAAAATACTAGGAAGTGTCGGAGAACCAATAAACCCAGAAGCATGGATATGGTACCACAAAAACATCGGCAGAGAAAAATGTCCAATAATGGACACATGGTGGCAAACCGAAACAGGAATGCACCTCATATCACCGCTTCCAGTAACACCATTAAAACCAGGATCAGTAACTCGGCCACTCCCAGGAATCGAAGCAGAAGTCGTTGACAAGGACGGCAAACCAGTACCCCCAGGAAAAGGAGGGTATCTCGTAATCAAAACACCATGGCCCGCCATGCTAAGAACCCTCTACAAGGATGAAAAACGCTACATTGAAACCTACTGGGAAAACATACCAGGAGGCGTGTATACAACAGGTGACATGGCCCGCATGGACGAAGACGGATACATATGGATACAAGGAAGGTCAGATGACGTGCTAAACATAGCAGGACACAGGGTAGGGACCGCAGAAGTTGAATCAGCTTTCGTATCCCACCCAGCAGTCGCTGAAGCAGCCGTAATAGGAAAATCAGACCCCGTCAAAGGGGAAGTTATCAAAGCTTTCCTCATACTCAAAAAAGGCCATAACCTAAACACGGCCTTAATAGAGGATCTTAAAAGGCATGTAAGACACGAACTAGGACCCGTAGCAGTCATTGGAGAGATGGTCCAAGTCGATAAACTCCCAAAAACAAGAAGTGGTAAAATAATGAGGAGGATACTCCGAGCCAAAGAAGAAGGACTAGAACTAGGAGACACCTCTACACTAGAAGAATAAAAGGTGAAAAATTATGGGACAAGAAACCGTGAGTATAGTTGATAAAACAGCGAACCCGGCTCCACTAGGACTGCTGGGCTTCGGGATGACCACAGTCCTATTAAATGTGCATAACGCTGGGTTAATACCCATAACAAGCATGATACTCGCCATGGGATTCGCCTATGGTGGGATAGCCCAGATATTGGCATGTGCAATGGAATATAAGAAGGGTAACACTTTCGCAACACTCGCCTTCGGATCCTATGGACTATTCTGGTGGTCACTAGTATTCCTATTAATGGTGCCCCAGCTAACCATCCTTAAAACTATGGGCACACCAGTCCAGGCTGCTGATCCAGCTTCACTGGCAGCATACTTATTCATGTGGGGGCTGTTCACCCTTATAATGTTTATAGCAACCCTAAAGTTAAACAGAGGCCTTCAAGTGATATTCATAAGCCTAGCGATACTATTCTTCCTACTTACCATCGGCGAACTAACAGGATCTAAGCTCATAACAATGATAGCAGGATATGAGGGTATATTCACAGGTGCAAGCGCGATCTATGTGGGACTGGGTGAAGTTATAAACGAAGTCTATGGAAGGGACATCGTACCACTCTAAAGTCCCACAACATTTTTATTTTTTGATCCCCTCATTTTCTTGGATGTTCATCCAGTAAATAGCCTAATTCTATAATCCGCAATGAAACAAAGTCCACCCCCCCATTTCGAACTTCATGTTCTCATCATTGGAGGTATAAAACCCCAATGGTCATTCACATTTTTCTATTGATGTCAATGATATGACATTCACCATCATTTCGCCATCATATTTGGGGTGCCCCCACAATAACAACATTATTCTTTGCGTCGGGCTATGGCAGCGAATATACCTATGAAACATAATATCGCGAATATTGAAAAAGAGACATGGGTACTCTTCAAGAGTAAATGGTAGTTTGCGGGTATTATTCTAACTCTTCCAAGGATGACGGCAAATATGAGCGTTACGATACCTATACTGAAGCTTTGGCCGATAAGTCTCATAGTGCTGACTGTGGCAGAGGCTATACCAAAATATTTTCTCTCTACTGAACTCATAATGGCATTAGTGTTAGGGGAAGAGAATAATCCAAATCCGACGCCGAGAATTATAAGTGAAATGAATATCATACTCACGGGCGTGGAAGCGTTAATGAAGGTTAAAGTAAAAAGTGCAGCGGATATTACAGCCATTCCCAAGCCTGCGAGTTTCTGTGGGTCGAATTTGTCGGATGCTCTCCCAGCTAAGGGTGCTACTAGTGCCATTAGAACTGGTTGAGTTACCAGGATGAAACCTGTTATATTGGGTGTTAAGCCTTTGATATATTGAAGATAGTAGCTTAGTAGTAGTGAAACGCCGAAGGTTGCACTATAATTGATGAGTGCCGCCAGGTTTGAAAAGGTGAAGGTGAAGTTCTTGAATAGTCTCAGGTTAAAAACGGGGCTTGAATTGTTCAATTCTATCCAGACAAATAATGATGCTATTAGGATACTCCCTATGAGTAACATGTAAGCTGTCTTATCTGGTAACATGGAAAATCCATATATTAACAGGAAGAGGAATGTGCTATAGGATATCGAACCTCCAAGGTCGAACCTTTCACCCTTCGCATCAGCCCAATCTTCCCTGACCCTCGATATTATAAAAATCACAAGGAGTGTTATAGGTAATGTTACAAAGAATATGCTCCTCCACCCAATATAGTGTGTTAAGGCACCTCCAAGCACCGGCCCAAGGGATAGGCCAACGTATACTGCGGCGGTGTTGATACCGATAACTTTACCCCTTTCCATTGGAGGATAAACCCTTGTGAGGATGGCGAGGCCTGTTACAAACATCATTGCAGAGCCTATACCTTGTAACAGCCTGAATATTATGAGGTATATGGCATTTGGAGATAACGCAGAAAGTAGAGATGATATAAAGAATATGATATTTCCATAGACAAATATTTTTTTCATCCCCTTAATTTCAGATAGTCTTCCGAAAGGTACTGCGAACATTGCAGCGGCTAGAAGATAGGCTGTAGGGATCCAAGTTTGTAATATAGCATCTATCTGGAATTCCCTGCCAATAACTGGCAAGGCCAAATTAATAGAAGAGCCCATAAATGGAGTTAAGAAAGATGAAAGGGTGGCGGCTAATAAAACATAAAGTTTCAGGGATTTTTCCATAGGACTTCACACTCCGCAATTAGAACAATTATTTATGTTTGATAACTTCCTTTTGGAAATATGATTATCATCCATTTAAATATATAGTATGCAAAAAGGAAAATGATAAAAAATTTATAAGGAATAGAGTGGTGCTTCCATCCCTGCCATTTTAACACCAGTGAGGGCAGAAGCTTCAAGGTTAAGCGCCCTCAAGTCATCCTTTTCAAGTTTGCTTACATCAGTGTTCCCTGCTTGCTGCGTTAACATGGAAAGTTCTTCTGTCATGGCCTCGATGTATCTTGCAACCCGTTTTCCGCCTTCAACGTAATCCAATCTTTTCCTAAATAGTGGGTCTTGGGTTGCAATACCTTTACGACAAGTTCCAGCATAACACATTTGACAGACCCTACATCCAATAGCCACGAGAGCTGCTGTCCCAATATATACTGCATCTGCACCTAGGGCTATGGCCTTTGCAACATCTGCACCATTCCTTATTCCACCAGCCGCCACGAGACTGACCTCTTCGCGGAGGTTAACCTCCTTAAGAGCTTCATCAGCTTCTACTATTGCTGCTATGGTGGGTATGCCTGCATGTTCTGTTACCACATCTGGTCCGGCGCCTGTACCCCCTTGCATGCCATCAACGACAACAATGTCAGCCCCTGCCTTCGCAGCTATTTTAACATCATCTCTTACTCGTCCAGAAGTAAACTTGACCATTATAGGCACTCTCCAATCTGTTATTTCCCTAAGTTGTGATATTTTCATGCTAAGGTCTTCCGGGCCGACTATATCCATGTGTCTTGCGGGGCTTAGAGCATCTGTACCCTCGGGTATCATCCTTATCCTTGACACTTCCCCTGTGACCTTCTCTCCTAGTAGGTGTCCGCCCATACCAGCCTTTGCACCTTGGCCTATCTTGATTTCAATGGCATCTGAATTGTTTAGGTATGCTGCTGATACTCCGAATCTACCAGATGCATATTGTGCGATGAGTTTTGAGGCGTATTTTCTCTCTTCTGGTAGCATGCCGCCTTCGCCTGTGTTGGTGGCTGTCCCGGCGAGCGTGGCCCCCATGGCCAATGCTATTTTGGCTTCTTTGCTGATGGCCCCGAATGACATTGCGGCTATCATTATTGGGGTGTCGAGTTCTAGGGGTTTTTCCGCGTATCTGTCTCCTAATATAACCTTCGTGTTACATGGTTCCCTGTATTTGTCTATGGGTGGTCTTGAAACTTGTGCCGGTACTAAGACCAAGTCATCAAATGTTGGTATTCTGCGTAGTGCGCCGCATCCTCTAACCTTGTAAGTGCCCTCCTCTGATTTTCGCTGTATTTCGGTGAGATCTGTTAGTGACCATACATTTCTCCTATCCTCCGCAACAGCATTTACTTCTATAGCATTATTAGGACACATCTCTTCACATATACGGCATCCTACACAATTTTCATGTCTTATGGGTTGTGGTTCTCCGTTTATTACCTCATAGACCTTGTGTGGACAATTGTTATAACATGAGAAGCAGCCTTTGCATTGTTCTTCGTCTCGGTTGTCGCAAAGGTACCAGCAACAACCTGGCCTGTTGAAGTTTCTTTTACATATTTCAGCTTTCCTTTCAACTTTGAAGGGCAATTAGGATCCTCCCATTGCTTTGAATATTGGGCAGGCTGAATATTTAGTGCCAGCTGCCTTCACAACATCTTCAACTTGTTTTGTAAGTTTGGGGATGGGTTTCCATGGGTTTTCAGTGTCCTTGTCAACTACTAGGACTTCATCAATTATTCCCTCTGATAATGCATATGATAATAATGCGGTTACAACACCACCATCTTGGCCTTTGAACATTGGGGCTTTAGCTGATACTATTTTGATATAATCTCCCAATGGTTCATTCGCAGTTTCATGGTTTATGATATTGTCAGGTACATAGGTTCTTGGGCAGGCTAGGTAGCATGCATTACAGGTGGGTGGACATTCTCCTCTTATTTCTGGCTTTCTATCTTCTATTTTTATGATCTTTTCTGGACATGAGAGTAGGCATGCTCCACATAATACACAAGCCCCTATGTCTATAACATCTCCTTTGAGGTCTCTGAATTGGTAATCAGTCACCTCTTCAAGGTATTCTGGCTCTGGCATCACTCTCCAGTACATTACTGGCCTTGCAATTTTTTCTCTCCTTTTTATCTCTTTTAGGTTCGTTTCTTTTTTCCTTCTGGCTAACTTTTGGATTAATCTGAACCCTGAATCGTCTATTGGCTTGATTTTGATGTATTTATTTTTTTCGGCTTCTTTGAGGAGTTCCAGTCCTTTTTTTGTTCTTATGATTATAGTTGACCAGCCCTTTGGCGAGCCTACTGAACCTACTGATATGTCAGCTTGTTCTGCTGTATAATCCATGCAGATTTGACAGTTTTTGCGCATGGCCTCCTTTAATTCCTTTAGGGGCATGGATATTACTTCTCCATTGTTTAGGTGGAATTTCGCGGATCCTCCTTCTATTCTACATTGTATTATTTCTCTTAGACTTATTCCCTTCCCTTTTAAGAGCGTTTTAAGGTATTTGTAGGAGAAGTTTTCCATGCAGAATAATCCTACCTTTAATGTGACTGGGAATTCTTTTATGAAGGATTCATAGTCTTTCATGAGTGTTGCTGCTGTTATTTGACATGGAGTGCCAACCATGCCAATTTTTGGGTCCATTTATCCTTCCTCCACTTCTTTACCATAAAATGGCCTTCTGCTCCTCGGTATTATCTTCTTGAACTTCTTGTATTCGCTTTTTTCTAATTTGAAGCCATTCTCTCCTAATATTTTTTCTAATTCTTCTTTTTCTTGGTCTGTTATTCCTTTTATCTTCGCGTTTTTGCCTAGGCTTTCCACTTCTCCTTTAACATAGATTTTTCCACGTATAATTGATTCACCAGCATCTTTCCCAAGGTCTCCTAGGACTATTATTTGTCCTCCCATCATGTAGAGTCCTGTCATGAAACCTGAGTTTCCACCGATGATTATAGTCCCGTTTTTCATTATTTCTCCCGTCCGCGAGCCGGCATCTTCTTTTACGATGACCGTGCCGCCATATATGCCTTGTCCTACCCCATCACCTGCCGATCCATGAATTTTAATTTTACCACGTGTCATGTTATCTGCTGGGAACCACCCAGCATTCCCTCTTATTTCTATCCTGGGACCGTGTATCATTGTACCGGCGAAGTATCCTGCTGATCCGTCTATGACCACTTCAACGTCCCCTGTTAGGCCTGCTGCAAGATAGTGCATCGCATTCGGGTTTTTTATGATTATTCTATCATACTCTTCTGCCATTTTCTTGAGTTTGCTGTTAACTTCCCTTGGTGTTTTCCCTTTGGCGTTGATTTTAGCTTCTTTCATTGTTTCATGGCCTCCTTATATTTCGTAGACTCTTACTTCGCCGGGTGCTATCTGTTCGATGTGTCTTGTATCTACTACTTCTCCTAGAGCCATTTCTTCGGATGCTATGGCGAAGATTTCATTGTCTTCTGCCATTACTCCAGGTCGCAGGCCGAGTTGGTCTTTTGCTATTCCTATGCCATTTGGTGTTCCGACTATGTATGAGAATGGGCCGTCCATGTCTTTTACTGATTGTTCTAGTGCTTCTTCTAGTTTGTAACCATCTGCGAGTTTGTCAGCTATGTAGTGTACTATGCATTCGGTGTCATTTGTTGTTTCGAATATGTGGCCTTTTCTTTCGAGTGGGTCTCTTATTTTCCAATAGTTTGTTATCTGTCCGTTGTGGACTACTGTGATGTCTGGGATTATGTAGCTTTGGAATGGGTGTGCATGGTATCTGTCTACTATGCTCTCTGTTGAAAATCTGGTATGGCCTATGGCGTGTGTGCCCTTTTTTGACCATGTATCATAGCGGTCGGCTATTTCAAGGACCGAGCCAACATCTTTTATCATTTCGAATGAGTGACTCCCGTTTAGTACTGTGACGTCTTCTATTTTGTCTATTTCTGTTATTAGGGGTTTTAGTTGGGAGAATGAGTCGAGGCTTATCTTGCAACGGTATATTATGTAGTTTTCCACGGATTGTATTTTTTCTTCAGATTTTATCCTTGTCATGGCCTCTATTGTATCTTTGACCTTGTTTAGTATGCCTTTTTTTTCTTTGATTTCTATGTTGAGTAGGTATTCATCTTTGGCTAGTTTTAGCCCCCCGTAGATTGAAAAGCCTGCGGAGTCTGGGCCTCTGTGTTGTAGTGCATGGAGCATCTTTGTCATGTCTCTTCCTGCTGGGTGGAGTTTACCATCTTTGTATACTATCCCGGCTATTCCGCACATTTTGTACCTCCTTTATGAAATGTTCGTGGATTAGGGTGTCGTTGCCTAGTTCCGGATGGAATGATAGTGCGATGTTTTTTCCTTGTTTTACTGCTATTATTTTGTCGTTGAGTTTTGAGAGGATTTTTACTCCTGGCCCAGTTCTGGTGACTGCTGGCGCTCTTATGAATATGCCATGGAATTCTTTGCCTAGTATTCTTATTTTTTCTTCGAATGATTCTTTTTGTCTTCCGAAGGCGTTTCTTTGCACTTTCATGTCCATAATACCTATGAGGGGTTGTTTATGGTCTGTTTCCTTTGCCAGGAGTATCATCCCGGCGCAGGTGCCCATTATTGGTATTTTTTCCTTTTTTAGGGTTTTTATTATGTTTTCCCTTTCCATGAGCTTGCCTATGACTGTGCTTTCACCACCTGAGATTATCAGAGCGTCGCATGATATTATTTCATCCTTTTTTTTCACCTTTGTAGCCTTTGCTTCTATTTTCAAATTTTTTATTGCCTTTTTTGTCATTTCGAGGTGTTCTGACACGTCTCCTTGGAGGTCTAGTATTCCTATCCTTATCATGGGCGACTCCTTACGAATCTTTTTTTTTTGATTATATTAAGTTGAGTCTTCCAATATAATACTACCAGAAAATGGTTACCGGCACATTTTTTGGGGAGACCCACAAAAAAAACCATATTATACAATGTTCAAAAAACTACCCGTAAAAACACTTATAATTGAACAATTATATAAAGGTTTCCATTGGGGGCTTAACACCCCCACCATAAAAAGGAAAGAAAATAAATTATTAACGCCCCTTTAAACCTTCCTCTTCAAGTAAACGCATTACCTCCATAGTTGAACTTTTCACAAACTCAGCCGCCTCAATAAAAGCCTCTCGTTCATTATCATCCATAAGAAATGGTACAATACCCTCAATACCATCCTTTCCAAGTTTAACAGGGACCCCAAGGCAAACATCCCTTATATCTCCTATCTCACCATCAATCAAAGTTGAAACCGTCAATATCCTCTTCTCATCATTTAAGATAGTCTTAACAATATTTGAAACGGCAAAAGCCGGACCATACTCAGTCGCACCCTTCCTACTAATAATATTACTACCAGCATTTATAACCTTCTTAATAGTACCCTCTAAATCAAAAGGCTTATAACCAGAAAAATAGTCCCTCTTGGAATAATATTCAAGCGGTATGCCACCAATAGACGTTGAACTTATAAGGGGCACCATATAAGGGCCATGCTGTCCTATGACCCTTGTATGGACCTCACTAACATGTACATTAAAATGCTGCGCCATATAATTCTTAAGCCTAAGGGAATCAAGGTGATTACCAAGACCGAAAACCCTACTAGGATGAAAACCAGAATACTTAAGGGCCACATAACTCATAACATCAACAGGATTTGTCACAACAAGTATCATGGAATCTGGTGCAAATTTCCCTATCTCAGATGCATAAGTGGCCACTATACGACCATTCACATGGGCTAAATCGTCCCTTTCCATGTTAGGCTTCCTTGGGATCCCAGCAGTTATGATAATGATCTTGGAATTACGCACATCCCTAATATCCGAGGAAGTTTCCAAGTCGACAGAAACGCCCTTCGCCGCCAATGCATCACTAATATCTAATAACTCCCCTTTACTGCGCTCAAAACTTTCCTCTCTTGAAATCAACTGTAAAGTACTTACAGTTTCCTCTTCGGCAAGACATAATGCAGTTGATTTACCCACCCTACCAGTTGAGCCTATAATACTCACCTTCATAAAAAGATCAGCCCCCTATATGAAATTATTTCTTATCTAGGTAATCTGATGCCACTTTCTTAGCGAAACCAGAACCTTCACTTTTTAATTTCTTCAGCGCAGCCTCCGCCTTCTCACCCCCTATATTCTGGAGGGCCCATGCAGCTCCACTCCTAACAAAACCACTCTTATCATCTAAAAGCTCTATTAGGGAGTCTACTGCTCTTTCATCCTTTAGGTTGCCAATAGCCCAAGCAGCAGCGCCCCTAACCTTCCAATCATCATCCTTCAATGCTTTGAGTAATGGTTTGAACGCCTTTTCACCCATCTTGGAAAGGGCTGTTGAAACTTCCCGTCGAACCCATTTATTATCATCACTCAAAGCTTTTATGAGAGGTTCTATGGCCCGTGGATCCTTTATATTACCAAGGATCTTGGCAGCACCTCTCCTTACAAGCTTGTTTGGATGTGAAAGCGCTTCTATAAGCGGATCCACCGCGGCTTCACCTATCTCCTCCAACAATTCCATAACCTGGACTCTCACAAGTTCGTCTTCATCTTCCAATCTTTCTATAATCCTTTCAATATTCTCTCTTTTCTCCATTAAACTCACCAAACCTAGAGGGCTTCAATGGCCTCTATAATACTATAAGCTATCCTAAGAGCTTTATCTGACACTTCACATAAAATTTTCATGACTTTATTTAGTATTTCATAAATTCCACTCTCTCTACCTAGGATAAAAGAAGTCACCCCAGTCAATAAGAGAGATATGCCATCCCCTTTTTTATCCCTACCTTTGAAGATATTATAAACTTCACTAAAATGTTTTAGGGACTGCTTATACTCTCCTTTTCTAGGGAGAATTTCTCCAATGATAAGGTGAAGGATTCCTTCATCCTCCTGGTCATTGATTAACTTTGATGATTCCAATGTGTCTTACAAATATCCCTATGAGAATTATATTTGTCCATTAAACTTATAAATTCTTGGATTAGACCATTAGTATTTTCAATAGCATCCTCTTTGGAGACTCCGCTCGCCTCATCTTCATGAAAACTTCTTTCCTTAATCTTTGATTTCCCTTGGAGGGTTTCTCTTAGCATTTCAACCTCTTTCATCTTCTCTATCAGACCATCTTTGGGAGAGGATTTAGCAACCCTGTAACATTTAAGTGCATTTTCATAATCCTTAAATGCAGCTTCAAAATTCCTCTCAACCAAATAACAGTCCCCGATAAATTCAGTGGGCATATCCTTCACCTTCAACATCCCCCGCTTTCCTATAATTTTCAAGAGCCTCCATGAACCTAGCACGAGCCTTTTCCGTTTCATCCCTCTCCAGATAAAAAACACCAATTTCTACTAAAGTTTCGGCTTCGTGCCCTTGATATTCACCAAGCCTCCTCTTGTACTCTTTAAGATCCTCTCTTTTACCCCCTTCTCAATGAATCCAAAAATCCAAATACAAGCAAAAATATCATTTAAACATCCCCCAAGGTCATCTACAAAAATTATATTTTTCATCCAACTTAAAATTTTCATGAATCCTAGGTGAAAACAATGAAAAAGATAGTTGTCATCCCAGGTGATGGAATAGGAAAAGAAGTGATGGAAGCAGCCCTCATGGTACTAAACGCACTAAACCTAGATTTCGAATATGAGTTTGCAGAGGCTGGCCATGAATGCTTCCAAAAACATGGGGACACAATACCCAAAGAAACAATAAAACTTGTAAAAAAATCTGATGCAACACTATTCGGTGCAGTTACGACAGTACCCGGGGAAAAAAGTGCAATAATAACACTCAGGCGTGAGTTGGATTTGTTTGTTAATTTGAGGCCTGTTAAGTCTTTGCCTGGTGTTGGTGGTTTGTTTTCTGGTTTGGATTTTGTTATTGTTCGTGAGAATACTGAAGATTTGTATGTTGGTTTGGAGGAGTATACGAGTGAGGGTGCTGTTGCCAAGCGTGTTATTACTCGTCGGGCTTGTGAGCGTATTTGCAAGTTTGCCTTTGATTATGCTTTGAAAGAAAATCGGGGTAAAGTAACGGCTGTGCATAAAGCCAATGTCCTTAAAAAGACTGATGGGATTTTCAGGGAAGAATTTTACAAGGTTGCAGAAAACTATCCAGAAATAGAAGCCGAAGATTTTTATGTTGATGCCATGGCAATGTACCTCATCAGAAAACCAGAAGAGTTCGAAACCATTGTAACAACAAACATGTTCGGAGACATACTATCAGACGAAGCAGCAGCACTAGTAGGAGGACTGGGAGTGGCACCATCAGCCAACATCGGCCAAAAAACCGGAATATTCGAACCAGTGCACGGATCAGCACCCAGAATAGCCGGAAAAAACATAGCAAACCCCACAGCAATGATACTATCAACAACACTAATGCTAAAACACCTAAACAAAAAAAAAGAAGCCACACTAATAGAAAAAGCCCTCAAAAAAACCCTGAAAAAAGGAATAAAAACCCCAGACCTCGGAGGAAAACACACAACCAAGCAAATGGCAAAAGCGATAAAAAAAGAACTACTAAAAATAAAAAACATCTACTCCAATCAAAGATAGTTTGTCATCGGTCGAAATTTTCACAAACACGACCCTAAAGCTTTATAAAAATCCACACCTTTGCTAGATTAGATAAGTTATATTAACTGGCACGAAATCATCCCCCCAATCCCCAAGCACTTAGAAATTGCCATGATTCTCTAGCAGAGACTTCAACAAAATATTTTTATTTCAAGATCCAACCTTTTTTCGTGTCAAAGATCAAGAAACTACTTTAGTCATCTAATCGGTTTCATCACCCCCCTTAGCATTTGACAAAGTTCCATAGCAAGCCTAGCGAAGAAGAAAACCAGGATCGTATTCCAGTTAAAAATCTGTTTAGTATTAAGATAAATCTCCATGTCACTGGCTGCTTTAAATTATAAAAAATTATTTATATGGCTTAGATGCTACCTCCCCATACCAGTGGATTTATATACTATTTATAAAACATTTAATATTATTTCATCACGTATCCGGATAATGAACAGAAATGGCCTGATTTAGTTACATGGGGCACTATAAATGAGAAAATATTATCTTGATAATCTGCGCTGGCTTATAATTTTGTTACTGTTCCCATATCATGTTTTACTCATCTACAGCAATATTGGATCCTATTATTTCCATGCTGCGAATTCTGTTATTGCCAATACATTCATCTTGAGTCTTGCGCCCTGGTTTATGCAACTACTTTTTACCATAGCAGGAATAGCCACATATTACTCATTGAAAAAGAGAAGTGCAAGTGAATATCTGAAAGAAAGAATATCAAAACTACTAATCCCCACAGTAGCAGGGATCATCTTAGTAATACCAGTAAGTGTATACTTTGGTTCGCTCTACAGCGGATATACTGGAAGTTTCCTCGCCTTTTACTCGGATTTCTTCATTCACTGGTTGCCCAATTTAAAGTCAGGACTAATTATAGGCCACTTATGGTTCCTCTTATATCTCTTTATAGTGTCCCTTGTTGCACTTCCCATTATCATAGAATATAAAAATGGAAAATGGAAAGTTCTCCCAGAAAAGGTAACCATACCCAAATTATTATTACTGATCATCGCACTAGCCTTCGGCAGCCTTTTCCTCAATTTATACCCTGAAAAAAGCATAATACAATTCTTTTTAGTTTTTATTTTTGGCTACTTTTTATTAGCTAATGAAGAAGTCCAGCGAAAATTGGAGGATAAAAGATGGCCGCTTTTCATCTCATTTCTAGCTATAACCGTCCTCTATCTTTTGATAAGTGTACCTAACTTAAATTCCACAGGAAACTCTAACACCGAATTCAGTTTTCAGTCGATTCTAGGCGCATTTATAATGAAAATATTTGAAAATTCTATAATGTGGCTGGGAGTCCTTGGCGTGATGGGAATAGGTAAACATTACCTAGAATTTAAAAACCTAAAAACACTCTACCTTTCGGCAGTGTCCTTCCCCATTTACATCTTCCACTTGGCTTGGATCAACATTTTCGCCTATTACATCATAAACTGGATACCCAACCAGATACCCTTCCAGATAATCTTAATCATGTGCCTTGGTTTCATATTTACCATAGCCACCATTGAAGTGGTTAGAAGAATCAAGGGATTCCGCTTCCTATTCGGGATCAAAGGCTAATATCATTAACCATGGTATAGTATTTTTCATGTATAAGATCAAGGTTTTGAAATCAAACCCTCCCATTATCATCATGAAATTAGAGATTATCAAGTATACTTTAAATAGAGGAGGTGGGAGATTTGGGTTGGAAATCTAAAAAATGAGTTAAACCTCAATAAGATGCATTTCATTCAATGTATTACGAGGGGGGTCTTTCAGACTCAAGATTTTGTTATCATGGTCCCTATACCCCTTTTTGTGAAAATTTCTAATAATAAGGAGTGTTGAACTCTTCCATCGATGATATGTGCTGATGAGACCCCATCCCTTATTGCCTGGATACATGTAAGGGCCTTGGGGAGCATGCCACCTTTTATGACACCATCTTTGATGAGTTCATCCAATTTGCTTATACTAACCTTTTCTATTAAAGTTTCAGGATCTTCAGGGTCTTCTAGGATTCCTGGGACGTCTGTTAATATTATAAGTTTCTCCGCGCCAATCTCTGCGGCCACTTCACCTGCAACGGTATCTGCATTCAAATTTAGAGTTTCAGCATTCTTGTCGATTCCTATGGGCGAGATTATAGGTATGTACCCGTTACTTGTCAGTATCTCTAATATTTCAGGGTTGACGGATTCTATTTCACCGACTAGTCCAAGGTCTATTTTCTGTTCTTGGCCAGTTTTTTCATCCTTGATTATATGGGGTGCTTTTTTCTTGGCGAGTAGGAGTTGGTTATCCTTGCCTGATAATCCTATGCCTTTGCCTCCATGGAAGCATATCTTTGATACTATGCTCGTGTTTATTTTACCGACCAGGACCATTTTAACTATATCCATTGTCTCTTCATCTGTCACCCTTAAACCTTGGATGAATTTGGGTTTTTTCCCCATCTTGTTCATTGCACGGGATATTTCTGGTCCTCCACCATGGACTACGATTGGTTCCATCCCCACATATTTTAGGAGTACGGTGTCCCTTGCTGTGGAGTCCATGGCCTCCTCTTGTATCATGGCATGTCCACCATATTTTATTAGGATCTTTTTTCCATGGAATCTTTTAATGTATGGTAGGGCTTCCACAAGGATTTTCACTGTTTCCATTTTAATCGCATCCTATGTTGTATATTCTGCATTTATCTTCACATAATCGTAGGTTAGGTCGCAACCATAGGCTTTTGCGGTTTCTTCGCCGATGCCCAAGTCTATGATTATTCTTATCTTATCTTCTTTCATAAGATCTCTTGCAATTTTAAGTTCTTCACTATCTTCAGAGGCTATGATTTCGCCTTCTCTTATAAGGTCTATCTTTCGGTTTTCACTCTCCAAGATGATGGACATTTTTTCCTCTTCTATAGTGGCCTTTGAGCGTCCTATTGCTGCTACGATCCTCCCCCAGTTCGGATCAGCCCCAAATAATGCTGTTTTGACGAGTGGAGATCCTGCAACCGTCCTAGCGGCCATTTTAGCATCCTTTGAGGATCTAGCGTTTAGGACTTTCACTTCCATGTACTTTGTCGCTCCTTCACCATCCTTTGCTATCATCTTCGCTAGTTCCCTGCATGTTAAGTTTAGTGCTTTTTGGAAATTATCATCTATTTTTCCTGATTTTCCAGTTGCTGTTAATATGACCATGTCGTTGGTGCTTTCATCACCATCAACTATTAGCATATTAAAGGTTTCATCCACGGCTCTCTTAAGAGCATCTTTTAACTGCGATGATGATGCCCTCACATCAGTGGTTATGAAGGAAAGCATTGTGGCCATGTTAGGAGCTATCATACCAGAGCCCTTGGCCACACCACCTATCCTGGCTGTGCTACCATCTTCAAGTTCAAATTCAACCGCGAACTCCTTGGGGAACGTGTCAGTAGTCATTATGGCCTCTGCAAATCTTCTGGACCCCCTGGGTGAATTTTCAAGGCCTTTCAGAACCTTTTGGGTGAGTGGTTCTATTATGTTCATGGGCATTTTTCTGCCTATGACGCCCGTGGAGGCCACAGCAACCCTATCCTCTGGGACTGAAAGACCCTCTGCTGCTAGTTCAACCATCCTATGAGCGTCCTTCATGCCCTCCGGGCCTGTGAAGCAATTTGCATTACCACTGTTGGCTATGATGGCTGATAGTCTCCCATCTTCTAGGTTTTTCATGGTTAATTTTAATGGTTCAGCCTTTATCTTGTTAGATGTGAAGACGGCCGCTGCGGTGCTTTCACCAGTATATAATATGCCAAGACCATATTTTCCTTTTCTGGATCCCCCGGCGAGTATGTTATCTACAGCACATACTCCACCCTCTATTATCTTCATGGATGATCCCCCGCCATCCAAGGACGATTAGTCACGTTCTTATGGGTTATATCCGTTGGAATTTGTCATGTTACTTGTAATCGTCTCGTTAATCTGATTTGACGTTTGGGTCGGATTTGGGGCCTCTAGGCTTGCATTGTTATGGGCGGTTTCTGGGGTGATATTTTCGGGTGATATCGCTAATATTATCCCTAGACAAGAGCCGCAACCAAATGCTATCAATGAGATTAAAAGGGCAACCATTATTTTAGCTTCAGTTTCAGGCCGCATTGTAAAACTCCCCAGACTATATTATAGATAATCCTTTAAATAGTTTAAGATTATATGGGGGAATATGAGTAGGATTTCCTAGGTAGTGGCCCCATACAATACTGTTAGTAATATTGCGAGTAGTCCTAGTTGCCAATATCCAAGGTTCCAACCCAAGAAGGTTGCTATAAAAACGAAAATGAATATTATGATGAGTCTTGACTTTCTAGTGAATAAGTAATCTATTATGGCCCTTGTAAAAGGGTTGGGGATGAAATAACCGTAGAGTCCATCTGCAACATCGAATATTATGAGAGTGGCAGGGTTCCACAATTTTATATCATCTGCAAGGTGTGCTCTTTCAGCTGCTTCTCTTCTCGTTTTACCTATACCTGCTCTTATTTTTGCACCGTTTGCAAGTGCATGCCATGCAGCATCTATTGTGGCTTTTAGTGCCATGTCTTTACTTGGTAGGTTGGCGATTATGTCATCACCACCTTCCTTGTAACCTTCGATTTTCCCTTTACATTCCTTTTCAATGTAATTCTTGATGTCGTTCATTATTTCGACTAGGGCTTCTTTGCCATGTTCTTCGATAAATTTTGTGGAGTTGATAACGTCAATGAAAAGGTAATTGTCATGGGGTGATGGTTCACCCTCCTTTGGGGTGAATGGTGTTGGGAATATGAGGGCGAATTCGCCACCGAGTTTTGTGAAGCCCACCCCCGGGACTTCGCCGATCTTTTCGTTTAATTCTATGGATCTTTCTATTGCAGCGGCTCCTGTCATCCCCACAGCAGCCCTAACATTAATCTTCTTGGCACTAGCCAATCCTATAAGTTTTATAGCAGCCCTTATAGCATCATTCTTTGAAGGGAGTCGTGCAAGGACTTCTGTGGGACTTTTTTCAACAATCTCCCCTTTTTCTTTTCTTAGGAGTTTTATGAAATCGTTGATTATTTTGGCCTTGTTAAAAACTTCTATGTAGAGGTAACGGTCGCTGCCTATTATAATGTTACTGAAAAGAGCATATTCATCTACCTTGTCCAATGGTGGTTTTAATTCAATGAATCTCCTACTGCGGGGGATGTTCTCAGAGCCAACCTCTCTTATAAGATTCTTGAAGATGCCTTGGCTGTTTATATCTGCTTTTTTTATTTCTATGAGCATCGTCCTTGTATAGTTTATCATGTCAACGTATTCACGTTCACTGGCATTGTTTGGAGAATATTTGGTGCCTATGCCCAAAACTTTCTTTTTTAATAATAAACCTAATAGTGCTCGGAGGATATACTCTGTCAGCATCAGCTGCTTCCTCCCTTCTCCAAGATCACTTCGAATTCTCCGGGGTTTTCCATTAACATGCTAGGCTTAACAGAGACTATGGGAAATCTCCAAGATCCTATGCGAGCTGCCACAGTACTTGCAATGTTCCTTGAATTCTTCTTCACGAAATTATAGTCATGGTCATTGATGATTATGTTAATATCATATGGTGCTTCCTCCATGACCTCATCAGAATATAGTATATTAACCTCGAAACGGCCTTTTTTGATGAAAACATCATTTCTAACAGCGACAAGGGGTGCATGATCCAATTTTAAACGCTCAAAAACCGTCACTGCAATGTTACCAGCATATTTGACAACTTCTCTATAATCTTGAGGATTTACAAGTACAAATATTATAAAGTCCCCTGTTCTTTCAGCTTCCTCAACGAGTTCCATGAACTTGTCAAAGAGGGGTAATTTCATGAATAAACCTTCAAGTTTTGGTTCGAGACCTTCTTCTTCCACTTTTTCTATCCTGTCGATAGCTTCTTTTGCAATTGCTATACCACTTAATTTTTTACCCCTTTTAACCTTATAATAATCGAAGCCTTTACGCTCGAATTCTCCCAGTATTTCTGCGCAGATCTTCTGGAGGACGTTCTTAACCCTCTTAGGCTTTGATGGTCTGCCGATAACTATTTTATCCTCCTTGAAATTGTAGGGTATCCTTCTACTACCTATGTCCTGGAATTCGTCAGAATATTCTTTGAAAGCATCATTTGATAATATCTTAGCATTTTCCTCCTCTGCCAATTTCAAGATGAAATGATCCGCGTTGGTGCCGGGGGGCACCTGCTTAAACTCACCCTTTTCGAGATACTTCTTAAATTCTTCCTTATCATCGATCTCATGCCTTAATGATGCATCAGCAATTATAACAGGCTCATATCCAAGTTTACGAAGTTCTTCAGCGGCCTTTAATATATTCTCCAACCTGGGCTTATCATCATCTCCCTTCCTAGAATGAGCTACATTGGATGCATCTATAATAACCCTCAATCAATCACCTTTCTATTTTTTAGAATAGAGCTTATAAGACCCCATCAGATAACTTTTCCTTTGCACTTGATTCAATTTTATCTCTATCATATCGTCCTCGATATAATATGTATTATATGAATTAATATCTTTACCTCGAAGCTTGAGTGATGCTACTGTACCAGCCGTTACAAAGAATATGTCCTCAACCCTCCACAGGTGTGGAACATGTTTGTGGCCACATATAACTAGGTTAGCTCCACCCTTAACAATGGAACATAAAACGTCGCCTGCATCGGCTAAGACGTTCCTTTCACGTCCTGTTTTCGGTACGGGTATGATATGATGGTGCAATGCTATCACACTATACATGTCGGCCTCAGCAGCCTTTTTAAGCTCTTTTTCCATCCATAGTTGCTGCCACCTTCCAATCTTCCCATCATCTAAGTCTGGTTCACTACTGTCTAAGCCTATCACCTGCAACTCATCATTAACAGTTATAGTGTTTCTTTTTTCTCCTAGAATTTCTTCAAATGTTTCATAGCCTACATGTCTAGCGTCATGGTTGCCGGGGACGACCACCAATGGACTTTCTATATTACTAAGATAACTTGCCACTTGTAAAAATTCTAGGTAGTAGCCATTGTCTGTTAAATCGCCCGTGGCCACAACAACATCAGGTTCCATGTCATTTATCTGCCTTATAGCCTCTAATAGTATATCCTCTTTGAAATTTCTTGCACCTACATGCAGGTCTGAAATGTGTGCGATGAGCACCATTTTTAACTTAACCTCAAGATAGCCTCTGCAAGATCTCCCTTGGTATCCTTTAACGCGTCCTCCGCTTCCTTTCTGGTGGCGCCTGTTTGACTCATCACAAGCTCTATATCCTCCTCAGGTATCTCTGGTTCTCTGGTTTTCTCCTTGGCTTTACCGGTTACCTGGTAGGTTCTCTGGCCCATGAAGTCCATGATACTGACCTTAGGATTCCCTATGATAATGTCCTTGTCCTTTAACCTTATTATAACCTCTTTCACGCCCTTAAGATCCTTCATCTCCATTCCCATCTGTTTCATGGCCCTTTGCATCTGTTTCAACTGCTTAGGGTTCATGCCGGGTATCATCTTCTTCCTCTCCTGGTCTTTATAACCTGGCCATGACTAAAGTCTAGGATTTCCTCACTACAGAGGAGCGACTTGCCAGTTGCTAATAATTCATCATCTTCGTTAACTATTAAAACTTCATCATTAGCACGTATATTTTTATCACATTCTATAACAAACTTTGCAAATATATTTTTCCCCTCCCTTGCAAAGGGTTCTGATTCCTCGTTTACAACAACTCTACACCTGGGATAATCTAGGCTGGAGTGTAAGAGTGATGCACCTTTCCATGATGGGATTATGAAACCATCAGATGTCCTTATACTCGCGATAAGCTCGTCATCAGCGTAAACATAACGTATTCTCCCAGTCTTTTTACTCTTTATTATTTGGAGATTTCCATTGAAGAGCGCTTTACCAGCACCCTTACCAAACTGATAATCTGCCACAGCAACTAGACGATCCCTATCAGAAAACTTAATATGGGGAGGCTCAACCCTAAACTTAAACCCAAGGTTAAATCTTCTATTAACATCTCCACTGACTATTATAGCTTCATACTCTCCTTCAAGCTTTTTTATTATTGAACTGATGAAATTCTCTGATTCAACATCTAATGTGGATGGGGACTCGTTCTGGGAGAAAGGATAAAACTCATCCAATTCCAATGGTATTATCCCGAAGGGGATGTCAACTACCATGAACTGCCACTCATCAATTTCAACAGGGGCTTGAGAAAAAAATTCCCCAAGATCTTCTGGGACATGCCTTGAATAGGGCTTATTATATGCTGATAAAAGCACAAGCCCCCTTTTCTTGGGGAGTCGGTTCAATCTCCTATGGTGGCGATAAACTTCAACTCTCTTAAGCGACTCTGGACCAGTATAAAAAAAAGCGGACTTTTTAGATACTGGATCATACTTTTCGATCAGTTCCTGATAATTAAGTAGCCTTCGATAAGCGTCCAATAATCGTGGATGTGCTCTACACCTCTGATCAACAAGCTCCATCAGACTACCATCACTTATGGCTTGCCTCACCCTCCTAATCTCGGCAAAACTCACATAAAGATTGTGGGCTGCTATAAGATCTCTTCTCTTATCTTTATCCATGGCCTGTAATTCCTGTGGAGTGTGTTCAACACACACATTACAAGAGCATGGCATCTCCTTAAGTCCATCTAGTTTATATGTCCCAGATGGTGTTAGGAGCCTGTCATCATTAGCATATAACATATAAGCTGCTGAATCAAATAGGTCGCAGCCCATGGCGACTGCGAGTGCAAATAGCATAGGATGCCCAGCACCCATAAGATGCCGAGGCCTAGAAGGTGGAAGACACTCTACAGAGGCCATAACAACCTCAACAAGACTTTTATAATCATAGGATTCTAGAAGAGGTACAACTGCTCCAATGGGATGAACATCAAAATCCATCCTTGAAAGTTCCCTAGCGCACCTTCTCCTAAGATTAGCATATGTGGAACCTTGGACAACAGAATTCAACATCATATTTTTTCGAGAGGATAACGCCTCCTTGGCCCTTTCTAGGGTTATCTCAAGGTCCTTTTCAGCCTTTTTATAGGGTGCATATGGTGGTGTTGGTATGTCAAGTGATGTTCCAATATCGGCTCCGATATCCTCCTGGAACTCAACAATCTCTCTGTTACTTATATCAATGTCGCCATATTCTGCCAGTTGGAAGGAACCAGAATCTGTTACAACAGGACCATCAAAGCCTATAAGCTTATGAACACCCCATCTAAGGGCCAGATCCCTTAATTTATCGTTCTTGTAGATTATGTAGGCGTTTGTTATCACTATTTCGGCGCCGAAAGATTTAACATCCAATGAAACTTTTCCGGGGTGTATTACGGGCATTAAAGCGGGTGTTTTAACTTTAGAGTCTCCTATCTTGAATATACCTGTCCTGCCAAGATTATCCTTATTCTTTATTTCGAACATATAATTTCCCCGTTGACAAGGATTCAAGCCTATTTCTCATTTCAAGTATTCTGTCTCGTGAAGATGATAATCTTGAAAGTCCACACCCACATATACAATCAGAATATTGTGGACAGATAACATAAAGTGCTTCTTTTGAAAATCCATCCTTGATCCCAAACTTCCTAAGATTTTTCAAGACCCTATGATCATATTTACCACCTTTAAGATCCTTACCAAGGTATAACGGTGTTCGAACAGTTGAGGACAACCTTTTTGTATTCCTAACTGTTCTTCTTTCCCTTTTTCTCCTTTCTATTATTTCATCTCTACTATCAGCTAGACTAGGATCAGTGTATGGTATTCCAACGTCCGATAAGGCTATCATTCTTTCATCAATCCATGACAAGTCTTTCATCACCTTTGAGAGTGATGCGATAGTACCACCTCTTCTACCAAAACTTGGACCTTCACCCACATGGAAACCGGCTTCTATCATGGCAGATCTTACAGGGGCAGCTGAAGTATAAGTTGTAAGTATCCCATCATCTTCTATAACCCTTGCAAGTTCCATTATAAATTCTAGAGTGTAAAGTTCGGGAGTTTTATCAGGGCTGAAGGCGTCCAAGAATATGGCATTATAGTATCCTTGTGGGAGTGAGGGTAATATTTGTCTTGCATCTTCACAGAAAACTTCGATGGAGATATTCTCGGGGATCGTGGTCGAGATCATCTGGAAATGGACCCATCCATTTTCAAATAGCCATTCCTCATATGCCTTTTTTATGATCCTATGGGTTGATATTGGACTTGGAACAAGGACCCCAGCAAATATAACCTCTGGCGAAACTTCTATCATATGTATAACAATATTATCGGCTCTTATATGGTCTATGAGCGCTGCTGAATTGTATCCGAGTCCGGAGCAGATATCAAGAACCCTAATAGTGTCTCTGTTTTCTAGTTGTAATGGCTTAACAAATTTTTCATAGGCCTCACTTATGGCACCATGGATTGTGTGCATGGTTTCACTTTTTCCCGAAACCTTCTGTGAAGGGAGTGTATATGAACCATCACAAGTCCTGATCAAATATCTTCTAAGTTCCCTTGAAGCCTCTTCCCTTACATTTTCTCCAAGACGTTCCCTGCCCAAATATTCTCTTATAAATGCTATGATTTCATCATCTACTGTCAAAGGTTTGTACATGACTCACACCAGAAAAGTGGATCCCACAATTAGGCTTAAAGCATGAAAAATTCAATGTGAAAATTTCCATCATAACAAATCTCTTTTTTTTGGCCGCTAAAATAAGTTTTTAGATCCCACAATATTTATTAATATATTGAAAGGTTTAAGGCGAAGATCCCCCTATAAAGTTTTGAAGGGACTTAAAAGATTGAACATAATCGCTGGATCGTTACATTTTATCCAAGGAATCATAATAATTTGTTCTGGAAGTTCCCTTTTCATGAGCACATTCTATTTGAAGTCTAAGATAGTTTCAATGAATTTACATCATTTCAGATCATGCCTTAAAGTCGCATCCATAGGCTATTGGTTGTTATATTAACTTTTCCCTTTTATGTTGGCAGTTGCACATTTCATCAGGTTCCTCAAAAGGATGGATTACCTGAAGAATGATATGAATCCAATATTGGGTACGAATAACTAGAAAAACCCAAAGTATACATGCCCTGTTCTCATATGAATTCAATATCATTGGTACGAATATGCACTTCCAAGTTTGATCATGATCGTGATACTTGCAACCTTTGTAGGAGTCTGGGAACTCTGGTCACTTGTAATGATCTTCGTTTTTCGATGATAATGGGAAACTGAACCAATACATTGAAAAGATTGACTGGTCGCCATATATATGCGAGTGCCTAGCAAGCTTCACGCCATGGATTGTTATAGCAGCCTATTTTTGTCGCGGCCCTAGGATCAACAGAAACTAATCCACCAGCATTCGTCTACCTGCACTACTCATCTACTTTAATTCTCTGTGAACATGCTACTACAATGAGATTGGCAAATGGAAAAACTACTTAATGGTGAAAGGGTATATCAGTCTCACAGCCAAAACAATACCCACCTGGCTAGTATTTATCAGAGTCTTCTCACCATTCTAAAACATTTCGATTGGAAACTCCCCAAAAAGGTTATATGTATAGTCCTATTTAAGATCTTCTATGAAGATATTGATAGTTTCCGATTTCTTCGTGCCCCATTATCCTGGTGGTGGGGAAAGGCGATATTTTGAAATAGGGAAAAGACTAATTGAAAGGGGCTGGCGAGTCGAAGTAATATCCATGAAAATTAAAGGTGTTAAGGAAAAGGAGGATATAAGAGGTTTAAAAGTCCATCATATCGGTCCTGTGATAGGGGATCCTCCAAAGAGGAGTTTTTTGGATTTTTTGCATTTCATGTTGGCTGTTATATTCTGGATCCTATCCCATGATTATGATATTATCGATGCCCAGACATATGCCCCACTATTACCAGCTTTTATAGCCTCAAGGATTAAAAGAACGCCAATGGTTGCAACAATCCATGATGTAAGCTCCACTTTTCCCGATCAGTGGATACAATCATCGAAAACTGCTAAATTAGCCGAGAAAACACTCCTAAGACTACCATATGACAGGATAATCACCGTAAGTAATGCAACAAAAAACGCATTAATCAAAGATTATGGAATAAAACCCGAGAGGATCCAGGTCGTCTATAATGGTGTTGACTTACCCCTAGTAGATTCGATAAAAGCATCAAGAACTCCTGATACTCTGATTTTTGTAGGGAGGCTCGCACCTCACAAACATGTTGACCACCTCCTAAAAATAGTGAAAGAATTAAAAGATGAGATCCCAGATATAAGATTGAAGATCATAGGCAGCGGCGTAGAGAAAAATAGACTTCTAAAACTTGTGAAAGATTGTAAGATAGAAGATAGGGTGTCATTTTACACGAATCTTAGATATGCTGATGTTATATATCATATGAAGGAGTCTTCTATACTGGTCCTCCCATCAACAAGAGAAGGGTTCGGGATGGTTCTTGCTGAAGCCAACGCATGTAAACGACCGATTATAGCTTATAAAAGTGGAGGGGTTATAGAGGTTATAAAAGATGGTGAGAACGGATTCCTAATCGAACCCCTAAACATAAAGTCCTTAAGAGAAAAAATAAAAACACTACTCCTAGATGAAAAACTACAAGAGGAAATGGGAAGAAATGGGAGAAAAATAGTCGAAGAAAAATTCAACTGGGACAAGATCATAGATGAGATCATTAAAACATATAAGGGTATGTGATTCAAAATGACAAGGGTATACATAGTCACACCAGAATACAAGGGCAAAAACTTCCTTAAAAGCTACCTTGATTCCCTCTAAAACAAACCTACAACGAATTTAAGATAATAATCATTGACAATTCAGAAAATAATGACTCATCAAAATATTTACGGGAAAATTACCACACTTGGATAGAAAATGGCAAACTAAAAGTAATAAAAAATCCAAAAAACTTTGGTTTTGCCAAGGCAAACAATCAAGGAATCAAAGAAGCATTCAAAGATCCTAAATGCAAATATCTGATCTGCCTCAACAACGACACCACAACAGAACCAGATTTTATCGAAAATTTTGTTAAAATGGCCGAAAAACATCAAAGGGCCGGGAGTATCCAAGCAAGATAATATGGGGACAAAACCCCAAGCTTATCGATTCAACTGGCCTAGAATACTCAAAGAATGGTCTGGGATTCAACCGGGGCGCCTACAAAGCAACTGAAGAATATGATAATGCAACTGAAATCCTTGGATGCTGCGCTGCCGCTTGTCTATATAGTAGGGAAGCCCTAGAAGATGTTGAAATCAACGGGGAGTATTTTGATGAAGATTTCTTCGCATATTATGAAGATTTTGATCTGGCATTAAGATTAAGATTGGCCGGGTGGAAATCATACTATTGTCCCGATGCGATTGCATATCATCACAAAGGAGCCTCAAAGGGGATTTTAAGCGACTTCACAATATACCATAACTGGAGAAACTACACATGGACTCACCTTAAAAACATGCCAGGGCCTCTTCTTGTCGCATATTCGCCTTTATTCATATTAGCAGAAATTTTACAAGTTCTTTTAAATTTAAAAAGGAAAAAAATGGATCATTTTCCGGGCAAAATATGATGCCTACAAAAATATAATATCAATCATGAAAAAAAGGAAAATGGTCAAAAAAAGAATAAATCATAGCGAATTTAAAAAGATTCTCACATTTAAATGGCGGGTGAAAGTCCCAAATATATGATTGGAGGTTTTGTAAAAAGTCCTGTTTTTCCCTATTTCGATGAGGTTTTTACGTGCCTACGTAGATGTTATTGAGCTTTGTTTCCCGGTATCCTTGTCAGTTGCTCCTTGAATAGCCTTTCATCACCCATTATCATTTTCATTACTGATGGCCGCCTCCGCCAGATTTCCAAAATTATATACTGAAGAGATCCATTGCAAACCGATGCTTACCTTTCTTCATGTCTTTTTTTGAGTGGTATCCATGCTGGTTGATTTTAGTTTTTCGTTTATGTGCATCTTTTTCTTGGTCGAATGATTTATCCATACAAAATCCCGCCGCTCTGTATTTCCTTGTTAGATGGTATTGCATCCTTTGTTTCATGGAGACTCCTGACTACTCTGTGTGCTAATATAACCTGTTCTTGTGCATCCAGTGCAATCTGATTTTTAGTGTAACTTTTTCTCTGTTTTTTTTGCGTGATCTGGCTTTATAGCGTATCATGAAGTTACATATCCTGTTCCATCGATAGAGATCCAAGTATCCTCTATATTGAATAAATGCACCGTTAACTCAGGCCTCTTCCAGCTCCCCAGGATCATGATGCACTTAAATGAACCTTTGAAGTGTGACACATCCTTCAAGCTGAGCATTTTGAGTACTGAAAGCATTAAAGCTATCAAAATACTTGAGCCTATAATTTCATCTTCAATGCCATAAATGGTGCTGAATGTACTTATGCTTTGGCATGGTACTTGAATAATTGGTAAATCCTCCTCCACTTAAATGCAATATCTTTAAATTTTATTAACTGTTACTATATACTATGTTAGAGGCTCAATGAGGGGGTCACCTTTCAAAGGTTGATAATTAATACTTATGTGACCCCTGATTATAGCCAAAAAATATTATACGGAATCGAGTTCTAAAAAACTTTAGAGATAGGTGGAATAAATGAAGATAGTTTTTATTCATCAAGGTCCACATCCAGTTCACGCAGCATTTGCGGAAACCATAACTGATAAATGGGAGTTTTATGGAGATAACCGTAAATCTATAATAAAGATTCTTTTTAGTTCAATTATTAAAGATAAATACAGGGCTGATGTGGTTTTTTCTGAAGGCGGATTGGGGCTACCTTTAGCAATTCTTAAAAAAATTAAGAACCCCAGGGCAAAGATCATACTTCTCAATGCAGACGCCTTCTTTTATCTTATTTCAAGGAGTATATTCCCTAAGAAGTTGCTGATGAAGTTTTTATTGTCATTTGTTGACCATATAATAACTGTATCCAAAATGAACAAGAGATTGGCATCTAAATATTTCAAATCCCGAGATATAAAGGTTGTCCACCCATTTGGCGTTAATGTAAATTTTGATATTAGCTGTCCACTTGACACATCAAACATACTCTTCATAGGGAGTCACAGAGCTGATAAACGTTTTGATAATCTTGTTGAGGCCGTGAAGATTTTGAATGATGATAATGGGAATTTTCAACTTTATCTTATTGGGTCTTGTTGCGATATTATTGAAGAGAAGCATGACTGGTTACATAAGATTGGCTTTACGAAGCATCCTGAGAAATACTTTAGTAGATGTTCTTTTTATGTTCATCCGGCGGACTTCGAACCATTTCCTGTTTCTGTACTGGAGGCCATGTCAGCTGGTATCATACCTATTGTTACAGAGAATACCGGTCAATCTGAGGTTTTCAGGGAGCATGGTCTTGATTTTTTAATTTTAAAAGACAATAAACCTAAAACAATAGCTGAAAAGATAATGAGAGTATACAATAGGCCATTGCATTGGAAAAGGAAAATTTCCAGGAAATGTAAGGACATCAGTCGTCGATTTTCAAAAGAAAGTCAAGTTAAGGAATTCAAGGAAGTTTTTAACAAGACATTGGAGGAATTAGGATTATAGATTATTTGAGCAAAAAATTTTATTGGACCACCAAGATTTTTCAGTCAACCAACAATCCATTCTCTGTACTATTATTTAGGTTAGGAGTTTTTAGTGAGTGTGAATGTGATTTTAGGCAATTAGGGGTTGTAAAACTTACAAAACGTGACATAGAAAGTGGGTTGTTCCCTGCTCTTCTCTCTATCTCTCCCCATAAACTTAACATAAACTGGAAAGTAGCTAAATTGCTTGTTGATCAAAAAGATAAGGAAGTGATAAATATAAAACCTCTAAATTTAAAAATAATGAACGTCGCTTTGTCATCTTTTTTTGAAACATTCGTTGAAGAACCATATCATGTCCCATCCACGGATAAAGATAAAATAGTGATAGATATAGGTGGAAATGTTGGTGATACAGCGTTATATTTTGCCAACAAAGGTTATAGAGTTTATTCTTTTGAACCAATCCCAGAAGTGTATCAAGTGGCCCTCAAAAATATTAAATTAAACTCTCATCTAGCTGATAAAATAACCTTTGTAAATAAAGCTGTGAACAGCAAGGAAGGTCGCGCTAAAATAAGCTACCAAGGTTTAAATAAAGGGGGAGAATCCAGCATTCTCATAAAAGCAGATAACGCCTTAGAGGTAAATACTATAACATTAAAAAGAATATTAAAACAATATGAAATAGAAGACCCTTACTTATTAAAGATGGATTGTGAAGGTTGCGAATATAAAATAATAAAAGAACAAGACCTACAAATGTTCAATAAGATCATCCTTGAGTACCATACTTTTTTAATCAAGAAGCCCCCAGAGACCATCATAGAAAAATTAAAAAATGAAGATTTTAAAATTGAAAAGAGAATGGATAATCGTTTCCTTGGCATAAGTATACTCCATTTTAGCAAAAAGTAATCAAGAAAATAGGCATTCTTCATTCTCTACACCTCCATACCCCCTTTTTGTAATGAAAATAATATGATGTCAGCAAAAATATTGATCTTTTTTAAAGAAAATCTTCAAACCATTTACGGCTATAGTTTGCTGCTTTTTTCGCATCTTCACTTGTGTTCTCGGGTAATACTTATCACAAAAAGAAACGTTAAAATCAGGCCCGGTATTGGAATTTTGCAGGTTTTGTGGTTATCAAAAAACACCGTAAAACCATGTGAAAATAACATTTATCACCCTTTCAGGTAAGTAAGCTTTAAAAGACGTGAAAAAACAGATAAAGGAAGAAAAATTGGAAAAGAGGCCCCCTTTACACTTCACAAGATTGCAATGATACTACAGTGGAACTGCAGTAAAATAAGAGTAAAATGAAGACTCATGACAGATGAAAACACTAAAATAACCAGGCAAGGAAAAGGAATTCCATAATACAAAAGAAGCAAAAGGGGGCGGTTAAAAGGGCCGTTCAAGAAGGTGAAACCGAAGACAAGCCATTGGAAAGTCCCTTTAGGGCGTTGGAATAGAAACTACAAAAAATTGCAATGGTAGGATGGAACTCAAAAAATCAGCTAGCCTAGAAGTTTAGACCAGACTACATGTATAGAGCCACTCAAATCGAGCCCTTCCCATTTTATATATGGACATTCCATAATTTAATGGCTCACTGACATCATTTTCGATATTGACGCTTGACTTCCACATTTTCAATATATCCCAAGATCTGTACTGATCATGGTTGAAGACACCTGTTCTTTTTCCTCTGCCTTCACTTCGACATTTTTCTTCTGATTTCCAAATTCTTTTTGGACTTGCATGCGCCATGTACATGTTGCAGCTTTCCATGGATTTAATCCTTTCCTCTAGATATTATTAACAATTTCATTTTAATATTTTGGCTTCCCTTTTCTTCTTGAATATGCTATTTTTTCGAGTATCCTCTTGTACTTCATTATCTTTGATTCCCCCGATTCCACCTCTAGAATGTGTAGATGTGGATCTTTGAGAATTCTGCACATACTTTACCACTTTCCACTATTCTACTAAAATCTCCATGTATTTTGTAGCTCTCTCTCCATTCTTACAATTCCTTAGGTGAGTTCGGTTTTTCTTGCCAGTTTACCCATACACCTTGTTTTGCAAAATATATTCCCAAAAAAGTCATGTTAAATATTCAAGAGTACTATTTTCCATAGAAGGGGCAGGCATTTACCAAGAAAGCTAAAAGAGAACCTTCCAACATATTTTTTCCGGTTGAAACCTTTCTAGATCTTATACTTATATCAATGAGAACATCCCAACAATGGATAATTTCAAAAAAGCTGTGGTAAACATTAAACAAATTCTCAGAAACAGTCCCAAAGAAAGTTTTAGCCTGCTAAAAATATTCGAATTTCTTCACTAAATAAGGGCCTGCCTTAATAGAAGTTTGTGAAGTCGAGGGTTCACCTGCTTTTTCATTATTGGGTCATAATAACAATTAAGTTATCCTTTAATTGTTCATATACCACTTATTTTATAAAAAACCCATTTTGGATCCGTTATAAGGTGAGTGGAATGCAGATTTCACCTCATTTTTTATAATATATTCTAAAGCTAATAAATATATGGGGCACACATTCCTGACAAAAAAGCATTTTTAATACAGAATTTATTTTTTCTGGGTGATTTGGAGCATGTTGGGGTGTGAAAATGTCACAATGACATTTTAATTAATTTTTTGCTTGCTTTTTGATTTCTCTTGTCCTCTGAGCATGTAAGAATGACACTTAATCTTTTTATGGTTTTTTGGTGATGTATAATCACTAGATGCTTTGTCGAGGCGGTGGAATGGATATATTTTTTCAACGATTTTTTCTTTCCCATTTTCCTTCTCTTTCTTTTTTAAATGGTTAAAATGTCACATTATCCAATGAATGTAACCTCTTCCAAAGTTGGCCGGGCCCAAAATCCTTGTAAGATATGGGAAGGTTACAAATGGGAGAAGATATTGTAGAAGTTGTATCGTCGCGTAATAGATAATATCATATCACTTACTGGAATAATCTTGTTTAAAAGAATTAATTTTAATCTTGAAATCTGCATGGATCTTTATTTTAATTACAGAATTATTTTCGGATTTTTACAGTTATAGAATTTCGGCTAATTTTTTTTGAAAGGTCTTCCGGGGGTGTTGGATCTTTTTTGGGAGTGGCTATTTTTCTTTTTCTGGTTGTTTGTATTTTTTAGTTGTTTTGTTACTTCTATTTTCTTTTAGTAATTTTTCGTATTTTTCATAGATTTCTATAAGTTCTTGGAATTCAGGTTTAGGTGCTATGATCACTTCTTAGTCGCATTTAAATCCATGGGATTCTATCTCTTCTTTTTTTAAATTGATTATAGCTTCTAATGGCGTGATTTTCTTTTTTCTGTTTGTATTCTTGCTTATAACATCGAATCACGGATTCTAAAAATTTTATAATATAATCTTTAAAATCTGTTATATAAAAATGGGTATGTATTTTTGATTTTTTAGCATTAGCTGTAAAAGTAGATTTTTATTGTTAGGTGTAGGGGCTTATTAGAATTTCCTTTTTCGAAAGCATAAGTGGGGAGGATTATATTGGCGATTAATGTGGTGATCTACAAGTTTAGGTCATTTTCTTTTTTCTCGAAATTTAGGATCTATTGAAAGTGTTATGTTTAGATTATCTGGATAGTGTTCATTTTAACATTTATATATGAGTTATGAATATATATTCATAATGATGCTCAAAATTTTCAGAAAGAGATCCTAAAGCAGATTAAAGGAAGGTGGTAAACTATGTGCAGAAGGTTTAGGTATGTAGGTCCTTGTAAGTGTGGTTTCGGGTCTCATGCATATTATGAAAATGTGAGAGGAAGAATTTACCATGTATCAGAGATATACCCTTACTATTTTATGGGATACGGAAGAGGTGGTTTCGGACCGAGAGATGTGCGATATCCATACTATCTGAGATATAGGAGCTTGAAATTTTAAAAGAAGAGAAAAAATGGATCGAAAGAAGGATAAAAGAATTAGAAGAAAAAATTAAAGGAAAAGAATAATTGGGATCATTATTATCGCAGCTTTTTGTAATGGAAAGAATAAACCTCAATTTTATCAAGAATCCCAAGGGGAAGTAAGGATCAAAGAACGACTAAATGTAGGGAGCCGAATTTAAAGTTTGAACTTTGTATGTAAAATCCAAGTTATGGCTTTAGCAGGTCTTTTTAGATCATCCTTCGGGATAACTGTTCTCGTACAAGATAAAAAATAATGAGGGTCGAGGGCTTTCGAAATGAATTCATATATTCTGTATGGTGGAGGAAGCTAAGATTGCAGAATATCTTGAATCTGCCATGGATGGTTAAAGGGAATTTTGGCTCTAAAAGTATTTTTTTCCGATGAGAGCAGCTACTATTAGGGTTACTCCTATTAACAGGGGTGCTATAGGCGTTCCTGTCTCTTTTAATGGGGTGGCGTAATTTTTTGGCTGTGACGATGTGATATTGGTCGTCCTATTTTGAGCGACGTAATCTTCTTTGTAGGCCTTTGTGGGATAGTATTGGATTTTACCTTCTATTGCGTCTTTTATCGCGGAATAGGTGATGGAAGCCCCCACGTCCAAGTCTTTTCTTGGTATGCTAGGGTTTTTTGTGTTTAACCATATTTTCCAGTGATCTGAAGTGTAAGGGCCCATCGACATTAAAGTGTAGAGGTCTCCTTCGACATATTCAATTTTAGGCGCATAGTCAAAGACTTGAGCTTCATAGACCTGGTGATTTTCTTCCGATTCTTCGGTAATGTAATGTGGAGCGCAGAATGAATCTGTTATGTAATGTGAGGCTACTCCAAAGCAGTAACTTGCATATTTGTAATCTTTTTTGTCCCATGCGTCTTTTCCTTTTATGAGCCACTTTTTCGCTTCATAATATGCTGGTGGGAAATGGTGCCTTTTAAAGTCTTTAAATTTCTGGTCGGGGTCATCTGACCCGTCTTTCATGGCTTCAATGTCAATTTTTTCTCTATATTCCCTGGGAAGGCTCTTATAGATTTGATCCACTGTATTGTAATGTGTGTGCCATTTCCATGCAAACGTGGTTGAAGCCAGTAAGATTAAAATTAGCAGGATCATGTGCAGAAGTCCTATCATACGCCTTATAATAACACCTCCCAATTTTGCGATAGGAGATCTCTACACTCTAAGGGGATGATGGATAAAGTCTCCGATTATGAAGATTTTCTTAACATTATTTGGGAACCAATAATTTATAAACTTTTTTTAGGGAAGAAAATCTATGTTGGCATTTAAAGAAAGAATCGACCAGCATGTACACTTCTAAAAAATAGCAAATAGTTTTTAGACGAATATGCGTGAAATCCGAATTGACAAGAGATCATAGAAATAGAAATGATGTGAATAAATTTATTGGGTTCTTCCCTTCAATTTTTTAGCCTCTATAATCTCCTCGTTCTAAGCACTTCCAATTTAGCAGGGTAAAAGAGTAGTACTAATTACCTATGATCCTCTGGAACATAAGTGAGATTTTTTGCTGTGATAGTTTTTCGCGGAACGAAGTTTATTGTTTTGCCTCCATATTTTCACTGTTTCTATAAGACCGTTCAAAAGTATTAGCGCTGAAATTTGTCATGGAGAAAGTATATGAATGTTTCAAAAGGGAGGTTTGATGGGGTTTTAGGAGAATGGAGGATTCTTTTTCACATGGATATAATGACCTTTCAAAAAAAGGAGGGTTTTTACTTCAATTTGCAGTTACACGTGGATATTAGAAGCACCTAAAAATATTGTAGGACAGAAAAATATGGTTTTTTATTAAAGTGTGGGGTGGAAGTTTTTAAATGAGAGGTGGGGTTTTATTCTGTTAGGGGAGTGCGCGAAAAGTATAATGTTAGGTTTTGGTTACATTTTCTATCTTGTATTCTATGTTTTCTTCTTCGAGTTTTCTTGCTATGCTTTTACTCATCTTACCCACCGCTAATACTAGGACGTCCAGGCCTCTTTTGGCCGCGGCTAGGGTTGCTTCTGGTGTTGCGAATTCAAAATCGACTCTTAGGTTTAGTTTGTTGGCCGCTGCCCTTGCTACCGTCCCCATTATACCGACTTTGTCGTAGCCTTGATTGTAGATCTTTTTTATCTTTTGGAGGTTGGCGGCTCTGGATCCTCCTTCGTTTATCCTTGGGAGTACTAGTATGGTTGCTCTACCTTTTCTGAGGTTGATTAGTCCGCTGAGCTCCGTTAATGCCACATCCTCTCCTTTTTCGGCATCTTGCAGGACCTTCCCGTGGGCTTGGCCGTTTTTTCTCTTTTTCGCGTATAGTATTCCATCTTCCATGAATAGTTCGACTTCGTCGCCTTTTTTGAGGTTTTCTTTTGCTATGGCCGGCCATGTTGATTTGTAGGTGCTCATTGTCTCTAGTACGCTATCGGCATATTTTCTGAGTGTTATAGCTTCTCTTTTTAGTTTTTCCAGTCCTTTTTTTGTTAGTTTATAGTATGATCTTCCATCTCCTGGTTCTATATAGCCTTGGTTTGTTAGTGCTTTTATGTTCTCGGAGACGGCTTGTACTGTTACGCCTAGTTTCTCAGCGATGTCCCTTTGTCTTATGTGGGGTTGGTTTTCCGCTATCTCGGCTAGTATCTGAAATCTTGTGAGTTCACCTTTCTTTTTGAATACTCGCATGCTGTTTCACCCTATCTTGCCATTAAGTGCATTATCGAGTAATTCTAGGAATTTTTCTTCGGTTCCGTGGGGTATGTAGGCTCCGCAGGCCATTGCATGTCCTCCGCCACTTCCCCCGACTTTCTCTGCTATTTTACCTATTATGGATCCGAAGTGTATCCCATCTAATGCGAGGAGCCTTGAACAGCGCAGGGAAACCTTTGTGCCATGTTCCTTGACCCCTAGGCCTATTATGGGTTTTCTCCAGTCACCGTAGCCTATTATCATCCCTGCTATGGTGCCTATCACGTTATCTCTTATCTCAGTGGTTTTGAAGTATTGTAGGTTCCTTTTTTGTTGTAGGAGCTCCTCTCTTTCTATTAGTTCTATTTTCTCTGCCAAGTATCTTCTATGGGCTCTTGTAACTGTTTCCAGTTCGTCTAGTGCCTTGTCTCTTTCTCCTCTTAGTATTTTGAGGGCTAGTTTGATGTCGTTGTTTCGATTGCAGGCGTTTATAGCCGTGGAGAATTCTGCCAAGTCGCGGAGTGGTGTGTATTTTTCTTCTCCTAGGAGGTCATATGCCTCTGTGGATACTAATTGTGGAATATATTTCACGTATTTTGGGGGCACTTTCCTTGATAGCATCTTAACTAGTTCTGAGAATAGTTTTCTTTTCTCTTCCATGGTTAGGTCACATAGGCAACGGTATCTTTCCCCTTCCTTATATGGTATCCTTAATTTTTTTAACAGTAGTATAGATTCTGTCCTGTTGTTGGTGATTGGCAGGTTGACGTCACTGAAGTATGATAAGGCTACGAATATGGGTCTTGTTTGTCTGCCATATATTGATAGGTCTTCTATGATATCTATTTGCCCCAGTTGCTTGCTATCCTCTAGTATTTGAGCGTTTAGACCTGTTAGTTTGCCTGTGAGCGAATTTTGAAGGTCTCCTACGGCTGATAACACGCCCATCCAGCTTAGGTCATGATGGTTGAATTTTTTTGAGAGGAGGTATGCCATTCCACCGCCTGAGACTTGGGTTGAACCGTCTATCCCATGTTTTATTGGGTTCAGTTCTAGTAATTGTCCTTTCGGGTTTTTTCTTGGGAGTGGTGGATGGTGATCCAAGATTATTATCTTGGAGTTGGATGTGGCGATTTCTTCTATTTGTTGGCCTGAGCCCATGTCTGTGAATATTGTGAGCTCGTTTTCTATTTTGATGTCTTCGACTTGGTTGAGGTTTATGAATTCTATTTCATAGTCTTTTTCTGTTCTTTCAAGGAGGGTTGAGATGATGGCCCCGGCTGTTATACCGTCACAGTCGCGGTGACTGTAAACTTTAATGTCCTCCGAGGATTCTATAATCTCTTTAGCCTTTAGGAGGCCTTTATCGAGTCCTGGGGGTGTTTTCATCCTATCATCTCTTTCGGGAGGCTTTTATCATTTTACTGATCTTGATGAGTAGTCTTCTTTTTTTTAGGTTGTTGTGTTCTATTATGACTCTTCCGCTGCGTTCCCACCATGATGGTGGATATGCCTTATCCGCCTCTACCCTTGCCTTGAATTTTAATCTTTCAGCAGCCTCTTTGATCTCGTTTAAAGTTGGGGATTCTACTGCATGCTTTCGGGGGATTTTTCTTCCTTCTTTTTTTGTTTTTTTAGCATCTAGATAAGCGGGCCATATGATTGTTTGCATGTTTTTCAATCCTCTGAGAGTTCGTGGAATAATTTTATCAGCATGTCTTTTATGGTGTAATTTTCTGGGGTTATAGCTTTTATACCATATTCTTTGAGCTTTGCCGCGGTTATGGGGCCGATGGCGGCTACTATTATCTTCCCGTTGGATAGTTTTTTTATTATATCATCTTTTTTGTCCTTTTCTGTGGTGAGGAGATTTTCCACTGTCAATGGACTTGTGAATGTTATCGCGTCTATCTCCTCTTTTAGTATTTTTTCTATGAGCCTTTTTATCCTATCATCCTTGGGGTTGGCGGATTTGTAAGCTTCTGCTATATAAACCTTGGCTCCCATCTTTTTCAAGCCTTCGGGTAGCACATTTCTGGCTGCAAGCGTCCTTGGTATGGCGACATTCTTGTTCTTCATATCATAGGATGATAATGTTTCAAGCAGGCCCTCTGCTGTGTAGTTTGAGGGTATGACATCAGCTTTTAATCCTATCTTTTCAAGAGCTTCTTGGGTTTTAGGGCCTATGACCGCGATTTTACAATCTGGTTTTAATTTTATTTTTTCGCAGTGTTTTTTTATGGATTTTATGGCTGCTGGTGATGTGAAGATTATCCAATCGAATTTTTTGAGGTTTTCGCATAATCTTTTGAGGGTTTTTGTCTTGGGTGTTTGGATTTGGAGGGTGGGGGTGATGAGTGGTATTCCACCTGCTTCTTCTATGAGTTTTATGGCTTCTTCACATCTTTCTTCTGGTCTCGTGATGGCTATTACCTTGCCTTTCAAATCCATTATGGGTCCTCTTCTATTATTTTCTTGTATAGGTCTACTATGTGTCCTATGATGATTACTGCGGGGGGTTTTATATCCTTTGTGTGCATGTCTTCTAGTGTTGCGAAGGTTATCCTTTCATTCTTTGTTGTCCCATTTTCTATGGCGCAAACTGGCGTGTCAGCTGGACGATATTTCATCAATTCCTTTGTGTTTTTTTTGAGATTGCCCACGCCCATTAGTATGATGAGGGTGTCTGCCTTGTAATCCCAGTGTACTTGTCTTTTCTCTTTTGTAGGATCTTCATGGCCTGTTACAACGGTGAATGATGTTGATATGCCGCGGTGGGTGATGGGTAAGCCTGCTGCTGTGGGAACACCTATTGCAGATGTTATACCTGGTATTATTTTTGTTTTTATTCCATGGGATTTTAGTGTTAGGAGTTCTTCTCCTCCGCGGCCGAATATGAATGGGTCTCCCCCCTTTAATCTGACCACTATATTGTTTTTCTCTGCTTCTTCGACTATTATCCTATTTATCTCATCCTGGGTTTTACTGTGCCCTCCAGGTTTTTTACCCACGTATATGAGTTTAGCATCCTCTGAAGCATGTTCTAGGATTTTATTGTTGATTAAACGATCATATATTATGACATCAGCCTTTTTTATGACTTTCAGTGCTTTTAGTGTGATGAGTTCAGGGTCTCCAGGTCCTGCGCCGATAAGATATACTACCATATTCTAACCTCTGTTAATGTATTCTATTATACCCTTGAAGAATTTTATACCATCATCTGATCCTAGTATGGCCTCTGAGGCCCTTTCTGGGTGGGGCATCACAGCGCATACTAGCCCCGACTTGTCACAGACTCCTGTTATCCCATCTATGGACCCGTTAGGATTTTCTGAATAGAATTGTAAAACCACTTGATCATTGTCCCAGAGTTCCTGGATGTTGTTGGTATAGTATCTTCCCTCTGCGTGGGCGATTGGCATCTTAATAATCTCATCCCTCTTATAGAGTGAGGTAAATGGCGTTCTAGTAGTTTTAACTTTGAGTTTTGTCCATTTACAATTGAATTTTGGGTATTGGTTGACTGTGAAAACGCCGGGTACTAGGCCGACCTCTGCAAGTATCTGAGCCCCATTACATATACCTAGGACAGGTTTTTCTTCTTTCACGAGTTCTCTTACACCATCCATAACTGGTGTTATGGCTGCTATCGCCCCTGCCCTAAGATAATCCCCATATGAGAATCCGCCCGGGATTATAACAGCATCTAAATAACTTAAATCCTCCAAGTCCCACCATATGTATTCTGGCTCGGCTCCCACTAATTTCAGGGCGTGGTAGACGTCCCTGTCGCAATTTGAGCCTGGGAATCTTATAACTCCAACCCTCATATTTAATCCTCAGGTTCTATATTAATTTGATAGTCATGTATTACTGGATTGCAGAGGAGGCGCTGACACATATCCTCAACCTCCTCTTCAACCTTCTTCATGTTATCCTCTTCCATTGTAAAGGTTATGATATCCATTGTGTTAGTATTTTCAACCTCGTACCCTAACAGTGCCAAGGCTCTTTGTATTGTGGCCGCCTCAGGGTTTAGCATACCCTTTTTTAGTTTTATTCTGACTTCAACATTGAATTTCATAACAGATCATCCTCTAGTTTCCATCTTTTTTTATCCCTATCATCGAGGATTAAAGAGGCAACTATCCTATAGGCATCTATAACTCCACCTTCACCTCTCCTGAAAAGATCCTTGTCTAGGGTTTTCCTGGTTTTCATCTCCCATAATCGGCAAGTGTCCGGGCTTATCTCATCACCCACTAGTATTTTGCTATTGTATCGTCCAAATTCTAGTTTAAAGTCTGGTAGCAGCAAACCCCTCTCCTTGAGGAACCCCTTTAGAATGTTGTTAACCTTTAATGTTATCTTCCTCATCTTATCTAGTTCATCCATGGTTGTGAAGCCAAGGGCGACAGCTATGTCATCATTGAGCATTGGATCCCCATACTCATCACTTTTGTAGTCCATCTGTATTATAGGCTCCTTGAATTCTTGGCCTTCCTTGAACGGGTACCTTCTTGTGAGGCTTCCAGTTGCTATGTTCCTTGCTATGACCTCAATAGGTATCATTTCAAGTTTCCTGGCGAGGATATACCCTGGTTTCACCAACGTTATATAATGGGTTTTTATACCGGCAGCTTCAAGAACCTCGAAAAACTTAGCTGATATTATGGAATTGTAGTATCCCTTCATAGGGATCTTGTCATGTTTTTCACCATCACCTGCAGTTATATCATCCCGGAATCTGATTATAACCTCATCTGGATTGTCTGTCTTGTATATATCCTTTGCCTTGCCAGTGTAGAGAAGTTTTCCCAGTTTCATGATTATCACATCTCTCTTATGGGGGAGAACCTTATATAGGTGTTAGAACTATTATTGTGATATATTACCAACAAAGTTTATATACATCCCTTTATGATTATCCATTATAATCCAAGAGTATAGGACTATGAAGCTTCTCCGGGTGAAATAATGTGTGGCATAGCTGCTTGCATACTAGAAAATGATAAAGCCGCTCCAATATTACTAGGATGTGTTAAAAAGTTGGAATATAGAGGTTATGACTCCGTCGGCATCGCAACACTCAATTCAAGTATAATAGTCGAAAAAGATGAAGGTAAAATAAATGATTTCGAAGAGAGCCTAGACCTTTCCAAGTTCCAGGGTAGAATAGGCATTGGCCACGTGCGCTGGGCGACACACGGCCCCCCAACAAGAGAAAATGCGCACCCACACCTAGACTGTGATGGAAAGATAGCGATAGTACACAATGGGATAATCGAAAATTACATGGAACTAAAAAATGAACTCAAAAGTGAAGGGCACAATTTCGCATCAGAGACAGACACTGAAGTCATAGCACACCTAATAGAAAAATACAAAAACAGAGGACACAACCTTGAAGAAGCTGTTAGAAGAGCTCTTATACGTTTAAAAGGCGCCTATGCGATAGCTGTGATCTCATCAGACGAACCTGATAAGATCATAGGGGCTAGGAAGGAAAGTCCGTTAATAGTGGCCAAGGGTGAAAGGGGATATTTTCTAGCGTCAGACATCCCAGCCATACTAGACCATGCAAGGGATGTCATATTCCTGGATGATAATGAAATGGTCATAATAGATGATACAGGAGCCCGAATAAAAGACCTGGAGGGTAACATTAAAAAGAAGGAATACAAATACATCGAATGGACTCCTGAGATGGCTGAAAAAGGCGGCTACGACTACTTCATGTTAAAGGAGATACATGAACAACCACAAGTTCTAAGGGACACCCTCAGGGAAATCAACACAATCCAAAGGGTTGTGGATGAAATAGGAGAAATAAAAAGAATATGTTTTGTCGCATGTGGAACATCATACCATGCAGCTTTCGTTGGCAAATACCTCTTTGAAAGCATCCTCCATATACCAACAGATGTTATAATAGCAAGTGAATTCCAATACACTGCTAATGCGCTCGACAAGGAAACTCTCACAATATTTATAACACAATCAGGTGAAACTGCGGACACACTCAACGCATTAAGAGCCGTTAACAAAAAATCAAAAACATTAGCAATAGTGAACGTCCTTGGGAGCACGGCCACCAGAGAAGCGGACCATGTAATTTATACCAGAGCAGGTCCAGAGATAGGTGTCGCGGCAACAAAAACTTATATAAGCCAACTAGCTTGTATATACATGTTAGCAGCTGCCATAGGCCGAAAAACCGAGATAGTGAAGGATTTGAGAAAGCTCCCCGATGAAATGGAGAAAATACTAGAAAAAGAGGAGCTTATAAAGGAGATCGCAAGAACCTACAAAAACAAGTCCGACTTCTTATTCATTGGACGTGGATTTTCATATCCAACAGCACTTGAAGGAGCCTTAAAACTCAAAGAGATTTCATACATCCATGCTGAAGGTTATGCATCAGGGGAACTAAAACATGGCCCCATAGCATTAATAGAAAAAGGAGTGCCTGTAGTGGCCATAGCCCCCCCACCACTCCCATTAAAAACAGGGGCCAAGATAGTTAAAGATGAGGAAGAATTCCGCAATTCACATAGCTTAACCCTGAGCAATGTTAAGGAGGTTAAGGCAAGGGGTGCTGAGGTCATAGGCCTCGGAGCAGAAGACGATGAAGAATTTAAGAAGAATACTGATAAGTATATATCATTTAATCCTAGTATAAGAGAGGAAATATCGCCGCTCTTATATATTATACCATTACAACTTTTAGCTTATCATATCAGTGTAATGAAAGGTGAAGACCCTGACCACCCAAGAAACCTTGCAAAGTGCGTGACAGTAGTATAAAAATTTTATGGGGGGCAACCCACCTCATGGGTTTCAGTATTCATGAATAGAATTGGAATAATCGGGTTCAAAGCCCACCATCCTCCCTTTTCATGTGGTGTGGAGGGTTTCTCATGTCTTTTTGAGGCTCACCAGGTTAGAGCTTGTAAACTTCTTCAGCTGGTAATATTTTTGCATTGCTGTCTTGTAGTGCTTTTATTGTCTTGTCTATGTCGTCAGCTTTTAAGAATAGTATGGCTTTGTCTTTTTTTTCATGTACAAAAGCGTATATGTATTCCAGGTTTATCTGGGAGTCCTTGAGTATTTTTAGGATGGATGCGAGGCCTCCTGGTTTGTCTTCTAATTCTACTGCTATTACTTCATTCATTTTCACGGCGAAATCGTTTTCTTCGAGAACTTTCCTCGCCAGTTCAGGGTCTGGGACTATGAGCCTCAATATGCCAAATTCTGAAGTATCAGCCAAGTATAATGCTCTAATGTTTATACCAGCACCCCTTAATATGTTAAGGGCTTTCCAGAGCCTTCCTTTCTTGTTTTCTAGGAATATTGAGATTTGCTTAACCTTCATATTAGTAACCTCAAAACTTTCTTTTATCTATAACTCTCACAGCTTTTCCCTCGCTCCTTGGCAAAGTTTTGGGTTCTACGAGGGTTACTTTAACTCTTAATCCGATCTCATCCCTTATATAATCTTCAATCTTTTTCTGTAATTCCATCATTTCACCTATATCATCTGAGAATATCTCTGGTGAAGTTTCAACCTTAACTTCCATCTCATCCATGAGGTGCGGCCGGGTTACGATGATCTGGTAATGGGGTTGAAGCCCATCAACTTTAAGCAAAGCCTTTTCCACTTGTGAAGGGAATACTGAAACCCCCCTTACCTTTAGCATGTCATCAACGCGTCCTGTTATCCTTGAAATCCTCGCTAGGGTTCTCCCACAACTGCATTCATCATAGTTTATTGAGGTGATATCCTTTGTACGGAATCTGATGATTGGCATCCCAATTCTTGTTAGAGTTGTTATAACAAGTTCACCCCGCTTTCCAGGTGGTAAAGTTTCGCCTGTTTTACTATTAATAATCTCAGGATAAAAATGATCTTCGAAAATGTGTAAACCGTCTTTTTCAGGGCATTCCATGGCAACACCCGGTCCAATAATCTCTGTCAAACCATAAATGTTGAATGCTGGTGCATTGAAGCGCCTTTCAAGTTCTCTTCGCATTTCTTCAGTCCACATTTCGGCTCCGAAGCCTATGGCCTTTAGTTGGGATTTTTTTGGATTGTGGCCTTCTTCTTCAGCCACCTCTGAAAGATATAACCCATAAGATGGTGTGAATATCATGACGGTTGTCCCAAAGTCTTTCATGATCTCGATTTGTCTCCTTGTCTGGCCGGTTGAAATGGGGATTACGGTAGCACCTATCTTCTGGGCGCCATAATGTACTCCGAATCCTCCTGTGAATAAGCCGTATCCATGAGTATTTTGTATTATATCATCCTCTGTGACTCCCATCATTGTAAGGCCCCTTGCCATGACTTCACTCCATATTTCAATGTCTTCTCTTGTGTAACCTGAAACTACCGGTTTGCCTGTGGTCCCTGAGGAAGTGTGCACTTCTATTATATCCTTTCTATGGGTTGCGAACATCCCAAAGGGGTATACTTCTCTAAGATCATCTTTTGTCGTGTAAGGAAGCTCTTTTATATCCTCTAAGCTTTCAATGTCCTCAGGGTAAATATTATTTTCCTCGAGTTTCCTTTTGTAGTATGGTACGTTCTCATATACTCTTTTTACAGTGTCCTGCAATCTTCTAATTTGTAATTCTTCTAGATCATCCCTTGAAATGCATTCCATCTCTTCGTTCCAGATCATCTAGACCAGCCCTTTCCATTCCTTTGAATATAATGAGATGGTTTGTTAAAAATAGTTTTTTTGCCAGAGTAAGATTATTTCAAAGAAAAATAAGAATGAATGCCAAGTTCCAGCTTCTCAACTGACCGATCATCCCCATCCAATAGGGAAATGATAAAAAAAGTTGAAAATTCTAACAGGCCAAGAATTGGGGGGATTATAATTGGATCGATTCTGCGAATATTTTTTTGAAATCTTTTTCGGCTGAAAGTTCAATACAATCTATTAATTTGAGTATTTCACGAGATTCCATCCTTTTTTAGATGGACTTCAGTGCCCCTAGATGCTCCGGTGACTGCAATGTCTCCTGGGAATCATTATCTGATCTGTTGGTATATCTGGTAGGAGTCCTATGAACTTCGCATTTTCAACGCTTATACACCTCCGAACGAACCATCCACGTACACTCTTGAAATGTCCGCCGGTTCAACTCTTAGCTTTTCCATATTACCCATTTGCAATTAGGGGGCTGTCCATATCCTTTCATTGACTGTTATATTCTTTGTTTCTGTTTCATCTGCACTTGCAACAATGAACTCGTGCTCTGATTTTAATTTTTCTGTGAACCTATATCATTTCTATAAAGTTCGGTTACTATATCTATTAGGACGCTCCCGCATCCCTTTTGGTTTTTCCTTACCTATTACTATATTTACATATACTTGAAAATAGTGTGGGCTGCCTAATGCCCTACATTAAATGTCATATTAGAGGATTTTCTTCATCTTTCCCAAAAAGGGGCTTAGATGTTCTCCATCCTATTGTTTACTTCGTCCCAGTTTATGATCTTCCAAAATGCTTCAACATAATCTGGGCGCAGGTTCTTATAGTCGAGGTAATAGGCGTGCTCCCACACATCCAATACGAGAAGAACTTTACATTGCGGTATCAAGTTGATGTTATGCTTCTCAACCTGGATTATGAACAGACGATCCGTTAAAGGACAATATGTTAGCATGGCCCAACCAGACCCTTCAGTGCTTATAGCAGTCTGTGAAAACTCCTCTTTGAACCTTTCAAAACCTCCGAAGTCCTTTTCGATATAATCTTTGATTTTACCATGGGGTTCTCCCCCATTCTCGTCTGCGGGGCCCATATTCTCCCAGAAAAACCTGTGTAATAAAAATCCCCCTACGTGGAATGATAATTCCTTTGCAGCGGCTTTATAATCTATGCCTGTTTTGGATTCTCGGGCTTCATCCAATTTTCTGAGTAGGTTGTTGGCACCATCTACATAGGCCTGGTGATGCTTCTGATGATGGATGGTTAATTGTTCCTCTGAAATATAAGGTTCAAGAGCATCATACCCATAGGGCAGCTCTGGCAGTTCATAAAACTTCTTCTCCATACTAAAACCTCCCCCAATCTTATGGTTTTTTGTAGCAAAGCCACCAGTCAAAACAGTTCTCTTTATCTTTCCTTTCTTTGGCGGTTTTCACGTCTGTTGGTGGTGGTATAATAACACCCTCGCCAACTATCTCATTCTCGGGCCAGTTAGCTGGCAGGGCGACGCCTTCCTCGTTGATTGTCCTGAAACCTTTTATCATCCTTAATATTTCATCCATGTTACGTCCAAGTTCCTGCGGATAATATAGTATAGCCCTTATTATACCCTGCGGGTCCATGATGAAAACCGCCCTCACTGTGTTGGTTGGCCTTGCTGGATGTATGAGGCCGAGGGTATCAGCTACTTCTCCAGTATCTGCGATTATGGGGAATTCGATTTCTACTTCCATGTTCTCTTTTATCCATTCAATCCATTTTAGATGAGAGAATACTTGGTCTACGCTTAATCCTATCAGCTCACAGTCTAGTTCTCTGAATTTGGGGTACCTTTTCTGGAATGCTACAAATTCTGTTGTGCAGACTGGTGTGAAATCTGCTGGGTGGCTGAATAATATGAACCATTTTCCCCTGTATTCTGTTGGGAGTTTCATCATCCCATGTGTTGTCTGCACTTCCATTTCAGGAAATTTATCACCTATTAGGGGCATCCCCTTTTTTTCATCTTCCACCAATACCATCTCCTTTTATTCATCAGCAGGTGGATTAAAAACCCTTTTTCCAAGTTCAGCATCCACCATGAGCATGCTTGCCGCTGATTCAGATGCCAGTTTAACCTTTCTGAGGACTTCTCCTGCTGATTCCTCCTCTTCAACCTGTTCAGCGACGAACCATTGGAGGAAGTTGTAGGTGGCATGATCCTTCTCCTCCAAGGCCAAATCCACAAGATCATTTATTAGGCCTGTGACCTTCCCTTCATGTTCTAGTACATGTTCACTAACATCAACTGGGGATTCCCACTCTTCTGGGGGCTTTTCAATCGTTTCAAGGGTTACCCGACCCCCTCTTTGGGTGATGTAATCGAAGAATTTGATGGCATGTGTCAGTTCTTCGTGTGCTTGGACTCGCATCCAATTAGCGAACCCTGGCAAGTCAGAGGCCTCATAATATGCGGCCATTGAAAGATACAAATAGGCGGAATATAATTCCGCGTTCAGCTGCCGGTTCAGGGCTTCCTCCATCCTTTCACTTATCATTCTATCACCTCCAATTTTTCTTTAATTTCATGTGCAAGTTTGTCTAACCTTTCAAAATCTTCTTCGCATGGTTTGCCCTTCACGATCACGGGCTCCAAGAATTCGACATTCATTGTATCAAATAGTTTCTTGGTTTCTTTTTCGATGAGGGTGCCCCAACCATATGAGCCTATCAAAGCAGCGTATTTTATTGGTGGTTTGAGCATGTTAACAAGGTATAACATGTAGGCTGCACATGGATGCGGCCTAGTTAATACTGTGGGGGAGGCTATGATCATGGCTCCTGAATCAACAAGTTCCATTATAAGCTCACCTGTACTAGCATTTGCAAGGTTTAGTACTCTGATGTTAACATCTAGGTCTATGAGTGTCCTTGTAATGTGCTTAACCATGAGTTCTGTGCTTCCATGCATTGAAATATAGGCTATGATCACTTTCTTTGAAGTCTGTGATGACCACCCTTCATAAAGGTTTAATATGATCTCTGGTTTTTCTATGATGGGACCGTGTGATGGTGCTATCATCCTTATTTCAAGGTTTCTGAGTTTTTCCAAGTTTCCTTGTATCATCTGGGAAAATGGCATCATTATATGTGCATAGTATCTTTTGGCCTCCTCCTGGATGTCATCCAACTTTGATATTGTCTTAGTTGTTGCGAAGTGCGATGCGAAAAAATCGCAGGAAAACAATATGCTCTCTGGTAGGAGGTATGTTACCATGGTGTCTGGCCAGTGAACCCAAGGGGTTACTATAAAATTTAGTTGGTGGCGGCCGGCTGATAATACTTGTCCATCGTCTATACTCTGGATTTTTTTGGCTGGGATTCCTAGTAGGTTTTCTAAAAGTTCTTTGCATGCTCTTGTCTCCAGGATCTTGGCATTAGGGTATTCCCTTAGCAGTGCTGGTATTGCACCTGAGTGATCCTGTTCTGCATGCTGAGACACTATATAATCTATTTGAACGTCTAGGGATTCGAGATCATCTAATAGTTCATCCGCCATTGAAGGTTCTGTCGAATCTATTAGGATGTTCTTCTCGTCTTTTATCAAGAAAGAATTATATGTTGTACCCTTCGGAATTTCTATTATGCTGTCGAAAGTTCTCCTATCCCAGTCGAAATTTTGGAGAGCGTAAACTTCTCTTGCTATTTTTTTAATTACCATTCTGATCAATCTTCTCGAATTGGTCCTTTCCCACTCCACAGATGGGACAGGTCCAATCATCTGGCAGATCCTCAAAGGGCGTTCCAGGCTCTATATCCTGGGTGGGATCACCCTCTTCTGGGTCATAAATATATCCGCACATCTGACACTTGTATCTATCCATAGAAAATTTAACCCCCCCACACAAACTAGTCTATTGGTTTAAACATCCTCTTAGGAGCCCCGCAAGAAGGACATCTCCACAAATCGGGTAAATCCTCAAAAGGAGTTCCTGGGGGCGTGTCCCTACGTGGTTCGCCCTTTTCCGGGTCGTAAATGTATCCACAAACTCTACACTTATATTTTTTCAAAGATAACACCATACAGATTTTAAACACCTAATAAATTATGATCTTCGCAATATTTAAATTTACTGATTAGAGAGTTCTGTCAACCTATTGACAAAAAACTTGTATCAAGTATCTGATAGTGACATCAGAAGATTTTGTGGAAAAGAAAGACTACGGTATTAATTTTAAATTTTTTTTATCAGGGCGAGACATTGAAGCCGGAGTATGTATCAAGAAACCCAAATGATAAAAAGGCTGCCCCCCCATATTTTTGAATCATGTACTAGAAGACTTATATGCAAAACATTTTGGCGTCCTAAGCATCAGAAAATCAGAAAAACGAGCGAAGATAAACTTTTTATCTGTCATCTGAGTTTGATTAGGACTATGACATTGTATGGAAACTAAAGAACTAGCAGATTTATCGGAAAGCAAAGGAAATAAATGGCTTGAATCTTGGAATTTGATAGAAAATAGTCTAAATTCGGCGGATACAAATCAAAAGGGCTCGGAAGTGTTCAAATTAGATGTTCGTAAAACTGAATCTTAAAGAAGTGAATCCACAAAAGCCGAAATGAAAAGAAGAATAGGATGTTATCATTGTCGGCTTTGGCATAGGTGGATCGAATTGTGGTGCTTTACCCTCAGAGGGGGGAGATACAAGGTTTTATCAAGGTATGAGGTTACCATTCTTCTTTAAAAGGGAAGTGTTCTTTAACACAGAGTAGGAAACATGAACGGGTTGGGAAAGGACCTATCTTCTTAAATTGGCCTTGAAAAGATGAGTTTTCATGAAAAAATAAACTGAGTTAATTCTTATCATTTTATCCTCAACTATTGGCTTTCGCCACAATTTTTTTACAGAATTCTCGTCTAATGCCACCTTTAATTATATGTTGAATTTTTGGGGGTTTTTATTTACTAGTTCGTCTCGTTGTCTTTCATAATCTTTGGCTTCGTACATGAACTTGTTTGCAAGTTCTAGACTATTATTGGCTGATTCTGTCTCATCTATGTTGAGGAGTTGTATGGCATTTTTAAGTTCTGATGTGGCGTTCAATTTCGCATCTATTTCTGCTAATACAAGTTTTAAGTATTCTATGAATACTTGATCCCCTGATTCTTCGGCATATGCCATGGCTTCTGATGTTAAAAGCCGGGCCGCGTTATATTCGGATGATGCTGATTCGCATTGTTCAAGGGCACTATCCAGTTCATGATTATTCATGTCTTCTGCGGCCCCATTATAATATTCATCACCCTTTTTGAGGTGTTGGTTGATGTCTCCTGATAACTTGTTTATTTCACCTACATTGGAAACGCACCCGCTACAAGAAACGATTATGAGTATTATAAGAGCTGATAGCAGTCTCTTCTTCATGTTTTTCCTACTCCCCTTTCAATAGAGAAACCCCCCCAATATGTGGGGATCCAATAGAATCTCTGGGATAGGCTCCCCCCAGCACTTTAATGATAATTGTAAACATAGGCCTTGGCATTCTTTTAATCGTGCCATAGGCCATGTATATTGCAATATGATCTTACCATGATTTTTTTGGTTGGTTTTTCCTGGAATGTTGCCTCTGGCTTGTCACCTGGTTTAAGGGTTTTTCTTAGCACTTTATTATCTAGTATGACTTCTATCCATTGGATGTGGTGGTTTTCTTCCATTGGATGTGGTGTTTCACCGACTTTCACTTTTAGGCCCTCTTCTACCTTCTCTTTCATGGGGATGTGTTTTTCTGGGCCGATGTCTGTGTGTCTTGCTAATAATAATTCCATTGGCTGGCCACAGCATACTAGGCGTCCTTCACCTGGGTTGAGGATTTCGACTATGTTTCCGCATATATTGCATCTGAATATTTGGTTTATGGTTGTCAATTTTTTCCTCCCTAGTATTTTTCACATTTTATCTGGAAGTATCTGCCTGGATGGTCGCATGATGGACATTTTTCAGGCGGTTTTTTGCCTTTATGCGTGTAACCACATTTTCTACAAGTCCATATGACTTCTTTGTCTTTCTTGTAAATTTTATTGGATTCTACAAGTTCTAGGAGTTTTTCGTATCTTTCTTTGTGGTGTTTTTCAGCGGCTGCTATGGCCCTTAAGCGTTTGGCTATATCATTGTATCCTTCTTTTTCCGCAGTATCCGCAAATTCAGGGTACATTTCACTATATTCATAATTCTCTCCTTTTATGGCTGCTTTAAGATTCTCCACAGTATCTTCTAGTGTGAGTGGGGCTTCTGCCTCCACTATTATTGAATCATCCGCTCCTTTTAGTTCTTGTATCATCCGGAATAACCACTTTGCGTGTTCTCTTTCATTTTCAGCTGTTGTTAAGAATATTTCTGAGATTTGTTCAAATCCTTCTTTTTTAGCTGTCTTGGCATAGAATGTGTATCTGTTCCTTGCTTGGCTTTCACCAATAAATGCTTTAACCAGATTCTCAAGGGTTTTTCCCATGCCTTTTCACCTCTTTATGATGGTTTTGGAGTTTAATATTGGGATTATGGTGCTTAGCACCATTAAGGTGGCGCCTATGGGTGGGTTTATCTGTTGGTATAATATTCCTGTGGCGAGGGGTATTGTTATCGTATTGTAGACAGCAGCCCATGCAAGGTTTTCTTTTATCTTGTTGTGGGTTGCCTTGGAAATTTCTAGTATATGTGGAATATCTGATGGCGTCCCCCAGGGGATGATGATATCAGCGCCTTTGACCTCCAAGTTATGACTTGTCCCAATGGCCATGCCAAGATCGGCCTGTTTTAGGGCTTGGGCGTCATCTGCTTGGCTTATCATAGCGACTTTCAACCCATCTTCTTGCATTTTCTCGATCTTTTTTGCTTTTTCTTTTGTTGTTAGTTCTGCATGGTATTCATCTAATCCTAGTTCCCTGGCGATAGGTTCTGCGACTTTTTTATTGTCTCCTGTTAACATTATACATTTTATCCCCTTGTCTTTGAGGGTTTTTATTGTCTTTTTGGCCTCTTTTCTTATTTTATCTGAGAGTCCGATGCACCCTTTGAGTTCATCATTTATTATTATGAATGCTAGTGTTTTTCCTTGGTTTATCATCTCTAGGATTTTTGGTTTTACCTGGAATCCTAGATCCTTGACGTGTTTGTAACTTGTGATTTGGATTTTTGTATCTCCAACATATCCTTCAATGCCTTTTCCCGGGATTGGCTTGGATTTTTTCACTGGTATGGGGTCTTTGGCCACTTCTTTTATGCCTTTTGCTATGGGGTGTTGGCTTTTGGATTCTATGGCGGCTGCATAGTTGATTATGTCACCTTCATCTATTTCATCGTCTAATGATATGATATCTGTTACTTTGAATTTGCCTGTTGTTAGGGTTCCTGTCTTGTTGAATACTATAGTGTTTATTTTGGGCGCGATTTCATACGATTTTTTGTTTTTTATGATTATGCCATTTTTCGCGGATATTGTTGTGGCTGCGAGGATTGTGGTTGGTGTTGCTATTCTGATGGCGTGTGGTGATGCCGCTATGAGTACTGTTATGGCATGTTGCAGTGCGTTTGCGTTTTTATCCCAGTGGAGGAATGTGAGTATTGCTATCGCGATCACTGTTATTATGAGGGCGTTTGCTGCTTTGTCCACCGATTCTTGTATCCTGGTTTTATTTTTTCCTGTTAAGAGTTTTATTATCTTGGAGATGAATGATCCTTTCTTGGTTGTTGTTGCTTCTATTAGGATGGGCTTTTTGATGTTTGTTGATGATGCCGTCACTGTTTCCCCTGGGGTTTTCTCTATACTGTTTTTGATGGTTGGGTGTATTATGGTTGAACCTTTTATTATTATACCATCTGTTGGTACTGTTTCTCCATCTTTTACTAATAAGAGGTCACCTGGTCTTATAGTCTCCGTTGGAACCTCTTTGACCTTACCATCCTCTATGATATGTGCACTATCCGGTATACTACCTATAGGCCCTTCTATTGGCTCTCTTATCTTTTCTGTTAGTTTTTTTCCGAGCCAGCGCCCAGCTAATATTATCAAGATGGCTATGGCCAATTCTATGGGGATCTCCCACCATGGAATAAATATATTATAGAGGTAGGCTCCTGTAATTGCGATAATTATTAGGCTCATGGATCCTAGGTTCTTGTTTTTCAGTTCTTTGAAGGTGTCTTTGAAGAGTGGGTAGCCTCCATAGAAGGAGATTATAAAAGATGATAGCAGTATGCTCCAGTATCCTAGGTTAAATTTTACTATGAGGATTAGAGCTGCTGTTAATAGGGTGCAGATTATGAACCTTTTTTTGAGGGTTTCCATTGGAGGCACCCCCTAATCCTATTATTTTGTTAAGATATCTAGTATGGTTTTTGGGTCTTGTATGGGTGGGTGGCAAATCTTATCCTTGCATAGGTAATAGGTGCATTTCCCATTGATTATTTTTTTAGTTTTTAATGTATTTGGTGCGAATGACCAGTCACTGCCTTCTAGTTTAAGAGTCACTGTAAGGTATGGTACAAATGTACTATTTAGTTTATTGAGTGTGCATGATTTTGTCTTAGCTGCTATAACTAGACTACTACCACCTGTTTGGTGCCAGTGAGCCCCCACTAAAAGTAAGGTATGGGCGATAGGTAATCGTTTAATCTTGGCTGCGAATGATTTTATGATATCTTCTGCGATTTTGGTCAAAGTTTCATCTTCTAGGATGCTCCCTATCCTGAGCAAGTTTAGCGCATGAACAGAATTACCTGATGGTATTGCACTATCAGAACCCTCTTTTTTTCTGATCAGAAGATTATCAGAATAATCTGCTGTGAAAAAGAATCCTCCATTCTCATCATCTTTGAAGTGTGTGTTTAGTTCATCTGATAGTTCCAAGGCGAGTTTTATGTATTCTTCATCAAAGGTTGCATCATATAATTCTAGTATCCCCCAGACGAGGAAGGTGTAATCATCAAGGTTGCCCCATATTGCACTTTCACCATCCCTGTAGCGATGCATTAACTTCCCATTTTTATAGAGTTTCTCCATGACAAATTTCAGCGCATCCTTAGCAGCCCCCAAGTACTTTTTATTTCCTAGTACCTTGTAGCCCTTTGCAAAGGCTGCTATCATGAGCCCATTCCAATCTGTGAGGATCTTATCATCCTTATTGGGTGGCGTCCTCCTGGACCTGTAATTGAAAAGTTTTCTTCTCCAATCCTCAAGTTCTTTTAAAAATTCTGTGGGTTTTATCCCCTTCTCTTCTGCGAATTTCTCTGGCATGGTCTTTATATAGAGGACGTTTTTCCCTGATGGTTTTCCGGTTTCGTCTAGTATGTTGCCCTCTTCTTTGACATTGAAGAATTCGCAGAGCAAATCAGAGATTTCCCTTAGTTCGTCCATGGTCCAGAGATAAAACTTGCCTTCTTCTCCTTCACTCTCCGCGTCCTCGGCCGAATAGAACCCACCCTCTGGGGATCTCATCTCCCTTATAACATATTCAAATATTTCCTCTGCTGTTTCCTTGTAAAGTTCTTTTCCTATTGCCTGGTAGGCTTCAAGGTATACTATAGCCATTAAAGCCTGGTCATAGAGCATCTTCTCAAAATGGGGTATTCTCCATTTGGGGTCTATGGTGTAACGGTGGAAACCATAGCCTATATGGTCGTAGATGCCCCCAAAGCGCATTTTATCAAGGGTTAATTCAACCATTCCTAGGGCCTTTTTATTTTTTAGAATACCATACCTTAGGAGAAAGTAGAGATGATTTGGTAGTGGAAATTTCTGTGAAGACCCGAAACCCCCGTTCTCATTGTCGAAGGCCTTCTCCAATGCCTCAAATCCCGCATCTATTATCCTCTCTTGGATTTCGCGTGGTTGTGTGGGGGCGTTCATCCTCTTGATAGCCATGGTGATCTCAGTGGCCGCATTATTTATGTCTTCTGGCTTTTTTTCCCAAAGTTCTCCGGTTTTTAATATGATCTCCTTCAAGCCTGCCATGCCTTGGCTTGTCTCCTTTGGGAAGTATGTGCCTGCGAAGAATGGTCTCCCATCAGGTGTTAGGAATATTGTGAGTGGCCAGCCCCCTGTACCTGTTAGGAGTTGGCAGGCGTTCATATAAATGTTGTCAATGTCTGGTCTTTCCTCCCGGTCGACTTTAACTGGTACGAATGTTTCATTGATGAGTTTAGCGACCACGGGGTCGTTAAATGATTCTCTGGCCATTACATGGCACCAGTGACATGTGGAATAACCTATTGACAAGAATATCGGTTTATTATCTCTTTTAGCCCTCTCAAATGCTTCTTCACCCCATGGAAGCCAATCCACGAGGTCGTGGGCATGTTGTAAAAGATAAGGGCTCTTCTCATTTATAAGGGCGTTTTCATGTTCCATTTAAAATTCTCCTAGGACATTTGCTGGATAGAGTATATATAAATCCTTTGATAAAATACTTCCCAAAAAGGGGGGAGTAGAAACTCCATGGTATAATCTTTCCAATTCAAAACATGGATAGGTGATCCCTAGATGAGCCTTATAATAACTTATATCAGTAGCAAAGGTTGCGTAATAATAGGTGACAAGAGAAAAATAGCCTACCTAGGGAGCGCCCAGAATAGAAGGGAACTCGAAAGAGAATTATACAATGGTAATATCAAAACCGAGGAAGAACTAAGAAGTAGGGCTGAACAACTTGGTATAACATTAAATATAACAGATGATGCAAAGAAGGTTAGAAGCATTGGAGATGTTGTAGTAGGTGAAGTAAGCCTTAAAACACCTTTCGAGGCTAAAAGGAGGAGAATATACGCCACCACAGGAGCTTATCAGATAATAGAACTTATAGGGTCCAATATAACCAAATTCGAGAAGGGTGAAAGCTCTATTGTGATATTTGGGAATAAGATAACTAAAAAACTCGCCAGCAAATTATTAAAGAAACATTGGAAGAAAAAAACAAGCCTAGAAGGAATCTCAAAACTCCTAAAGAAAATACTAGAAGATGTTGCAACCAAAACACCAACCATAAGCCGAGAATATGACATGTACATAAAAACTCCAAGATTGGATAAAAGAAAAGCCCACAAATTACTCAGAGAAACAATTCTAAGAGATGTGAAAACACTCCAAAAATGGAGGGCTAAACTACAAAAGGAACTCATAAAAAAAAGTGAACAGATAAAAATGGCATCAAAGATAATTAAAGAAGGAGAAATTGGACGCGTTATAAACATAGACAATGACAAAATCGAAGTAAAATTAGCCCCTAATGTAGAAGCCTTCAACATAAAATGGAAAAGGGTCGCGAAACCAGGGGAAAACGTGCTAATGCTGAAAGAAAAACCAGGAGAAGTCAATGTGGGGGATCTCGTCATTATAGAAGACGAAAATCTACAAGTAAAGGACAAGAAGATCCCACTACAATGCAATGTTATACTCTGCAAAACATGAAAGGTGTGATTAATCATGAAACTAACATTCCTAGGAAGTGGTGGTGGACGATTTCGCCACCATCACACAAAAGAGGATGACCGGTGGTCTAAGAATAGACAACCTCGAAGGTAAAAACATCCACATAGACCCTGGACCCGGAGCACTGATAAGATCATACCAATTCGGTTTAAACCCCACCAGACTAGACGCTATACTAGTATCACATTCACACACTGATCATTACACAGATGCTGAAGTCCTTATCGAAGCCATGACAAGGGGCATGACCAGGAACAAAGGAACAGTAATAGGGAGCCTCAGCGTCATAAAAGGTTACAAGGACTGGGGCCCCTGCATATCCAAGTATCATCTAAGCAAAACAAAAAACATCATACTAAAGGAGAATGACACAACAAAACTAGACAATATAAAAATCACAGCCACAAAGACAATACATGGAGATCCTACGTGTATAGGTTTCAAGTTCCAAACTCCTAGGATAACAATATCCTATACATCAGATACGGCTTATTTCAATGAACTTGGTTCATATCATCGCGGAACCGACATACTAATAGCAAGTGTTATAAGACCAGATAATGAACATATAAGGGGGCATATGTGCTCAGATGATTTCAAATTCCTCATAGAAGAGGTGAAACCTAAACTTGCAATAATGACCCACCTTGGCATGAAAATGATATTCAACGACCCGGATGGTGAAGCCCTCAGAGTACAAGAAGAGACAGATACTAGGGTTATAGCTGCAAAGGATGGAATGTGCATAGATTTGGAACGGTTAACAGATCATCAATTAACATTGAATGATTATGGTTACAAGGGGCCCCGGTAGCTCAGTCTGGTAGAGCGCGGGACTCGTAATCCCGTGGTCGCGGGTTCAATCCCCGCCCGGGGCTTAAAACCCCACAATTTTAAGTGCTTCTTCGAACTTATCGGTTATGGTCTCCCAATCGTTTGATTCAACAAATTTCCTGCCTTTCAAACCTTCACCTTGGAGGTTACTATTTGCAAGTTCGCTGGCTACCCTGAGCACCTCTTCTGGTTTTTCTATGTAATGTATTCCATTATCTTCGCCGAACTCCATTTTTATACCTGGGAATCCCGTGGCTATAACAGGCTTGGCCATTGCAAGGTATTCGTAGATTTTTATTGGCACGATATCCTGCATTATCTTCTCCCCTCTGCGGGCTGGTAATATACAGATGTCAGCCGCCGCCAGGAACTCTGGTATCCTCTCATAGGGTTGACTCCCCACAAGTATAATATCCTCGAGGCTGTTTTCTTCCTTTATCTTCTTGAGATCATTATAGGCGTCGCCTTCACCCACTATCATGAGTTTAATCCCTGGATGGTTCTTTTTGGCCATTTCAAAGGCTAATTCTTTCAAGCCTGAGAATTCATAGAGGTAACCCATGAAGAATAATAGTATTTCATCATCCCCTATACCATATTTTTTTCTTATTTTGGACCCGTCGAGGTTGGGGTTGAATTTTTCAAGGTCTATACCGGCTTCTATGACTATTGTATCATAGGGGTTCGCGCCCATTTCTATCATTAATTGTCTTAGTCGCTTGTTTATTGTGATCACAAGATCCGAGGATCTTAGAATCTTTTTCATCAGCCATCTGCCAATGGCCTGTAGGGTTTTCTCGGGGATGAGCGTGTATAGGACATCAATGGGATAATATACGAATGGTATGTCCCTTTTTTCAGCCTCTTTTAATCCTATGTAAGTGTTGATTATCCCAAATCCCACTATGATGTCTGGTTTAAATTCTCGGATTTGTTTTTTTATCTCTAGAGTGTGAGTGATAGGTATTGAAAGGTAATCAAGGATTGGTAACTTTAATATGGGTGGTCTTATCACGTCAATTCTAGCCCCTGGTTTAACCTTCCACGCGCCCTTGAAGAATCTCCTGGGGTATATGAGGCCCCCTGGTTCGGTTTTCCTCCAATCGATGGGGTAGTCTATGACTTTTATTTTGTGCCCCCTGAGGCTTAGACGGTCAAAAAGATGGTGTTGTTGGTGTGGGTTTCTTCTGATCCAATCGGATTCCTGTATTACGAGTATTTTCATATTTACACCTTGGGGGGGTTTAGAATTCAGCGCTTTTTTGTATAAGCTTCCAGTTTTCCTTGAACCATTGGTAAGTTTTCTCCAATCCCTCCTTGAACGTTGTCCTTGGTTCGTAGTCTAGGAGTTTTTTCGCTTTTTCTATGGATGATAGTAGGCGGGTTTTAGCATCCCAATCCCTTCGTGGCTTATACACTATACCCGCCTTGTTTCCTGTGAGTTCATTGATGATGGTAGCCATTTCCATTACTTGGTGTTCCTTTCCAGATCCTAGGTTTATGGCTTCCCCTATTGCTTCTTCACGGGCTCCCATAGCTATTAAACCGTTTACTATATCATCTACGAATGTCCAGTCCCTCGTCTCTGTACCGTCTCCGGTTATTGGTAGGGGTTGGCCATTCATTGCCCAGTAGAAGAAGTTTGGTATGACATTGCGGTATTTCCCCGGGACTTCTCCGGGCCCGTAGACATTGAAAAATCTTGCATTGACTATTGGCAAATCATAGAGGTTGTGGAAATAGTTGGTATATAATTCTCCCAGTAGTTTTGTCACCTGGTATGGTGTGTGTAGTGAAATTGAAATATCATCTTCTTTGAATGGTATCTTGGAGTCTAGGCCATAGACGCCACAACCGGATGATGAATAGATGAAGCGTTCAACGCCGATGAGCTGGGCGTATTCTAATACTTTTAAGGTGCCGAGGCCATTAACTAGTAGGTCCTCTTCTGGGTGGTCTACACTGTTCTGGTTGGCGAAGTGGGCTGCAAGGTGGAAAACATAATCTGGTTTTTCCTTGTAGACCCTTTTAAGGATCTCATCATCGAGTATGTCCCCTTTTATGAATTCTATGTTCTCCATCAAGGGGATGTTCCACTCATAACCTGATGACAAATTATCTAGGATTATTACATGCGCTCCGGCTTCGCCAAGTCGCCTTGAGAGGTTGCTGCCAATGCAACCAGCACCTCCTGTCACGAGCACGCATTTACCATCATATACCTTGATATCCTTCATAGGTCTTCACCCTCTTATCATCTATTTCTGGAAATGTTCTATCATCTTCTTCATAGAATCCAGTATTATGCCTGTGAACATGAAAAATGTCCCGAATAATGTTAACATTATTGCTAATATGGTCGGCCCCATATGGATACTTTTTCCTAGTAAGTAATCGCGTAGGAATATTAATGTGAGGATAGCCCCTGTTACTACAATTATCACCCCAGGCAGTGTGAAATAGTATAGTGGGCGTTTCAGTTCCATGTCCCTGATTATCCTGTAGAGTACTGACGCCCCATGACTTAAAGGATGCTTAGTGGAACCTTCAACATCATAGGTGACGCCAATTTCGACTTCAACTATTCTAAGGTTTGATTCGGCGGCGTCTGATAACATTTCACTTTCTATTGCAAACCCATCCTCTTTAAAGTTGAAGTATGGGATGGTATCCTTTGAGAATGCTCTGAAACCGCTCTGGGTGTCTGTTATATCCAGTCTAGTTAAAATGTTAGTCGCTTTATCAAGTATCTTCTGTCCAACCCTCCTATAAAATGGTGTGTTCTTATCTGAACCTGATAGATAACGGCTGCCATTGACAATATCCGCCATACCATCTATTATGGGCCGTACAAGTTTAGGTATCTCATTGGGGTTGTGTTGACCGTCACCATCCAATGTAACTATTACATCAGCGTCAGTCGCCTTAAAACCTGTTTTAAGCGCGGCACCCTTACCCCTATTCTTCTCATGCCTTATGACCCTTGCACCGGCTGCCTCAGCTACCTTAGCAGTCCTGTCTGTGCTGCCGTCATCAACAACGATAACTTCATCCACGTATTCTCTACATAGGAGTATTATGGTTCCAATGGTCAATTCTTCATTATATGCTGGTATCAGGGCCGCTATCCTCATCCTCTAACTCCAAGATTATTCTATCCGATAGTACCATTTCATCCACTCGACTGTACGCCTTATACCCTCCTCTGGGGGCACCTTAGGGTCGTGTTTAAGGTCTTGCTCGGCCTTGGAACAATCAACCCTCTTAACCTTTGTTGTGAAAGCCTCAGCCTCCTTATAGGTTACAATTGAATCATCCCTTCCAACAGCCTCGAGGACCATGTCAGAATATTCTTTTATATCATGTTCCCATTCAAGGCGGCCCCCAACATTATAAACCTCCCCTGGGATAAAATTATCCACTATATTGGCAAAGGTCCTAACAGAATCATCCACATAATCTATTATACGCCTATGGCCTTTGTAAACCGTGTAGGGTTTGTCATGTAATGCATGGTATATGAAGATGGGTATGAATCCTTTGTATGGCGTGTACTTTTCATGGGGACCATAACAATTGACTGGTCTCACTCGTACTGTTTCTGTGCCGAACATCTCTGCTGAGTTCATGCACATGAGCTCCCCAACCCATTTTGTCATAGCATAATCATTCATTTGATAGGTGTCCCTTATCGGATTCTTCTCCATAACATCCTCTGTCATAACCCCATTATAGTCTCCATAGACTTCCGCCGAGGAAAAGAATATCATCCTAAAGCCTAGTTTTTCCTGCAATCTTATAATATTCTTTGTCCCGATGACGTTAGTCCTCCAGAGATTTTCATAGTATGCTTCACCATTCCATCTGCCATATTCTGCTGCTAGATGATAAACATAATCGAATTCATAATCTTCAAAGACCCTTTCAAGTTGTCTGTATTCTCTCACATCAGCCCTCACATAATCCTCATGTCTTGTATGCATCAAGTCTAAGGCTACGACTTCGTGGCCTCTCCTTTTAAGTTCTTTAACAAGGTTGGTTCCTATGAACCCGGCTCCTCCAGTGACAAGTATCCTCTGAGTTTCCATATTATTTCCTCCTTGATATATTCTGGGGGGTCCCCTCATATAAGCCTCAGTATAAACTGTTATTATGTGGGTATTTTCTCGGCGATTATCACACCACTTCTATTATAGATTATTTTGTAATCTTGTATCCTTGGTTGGGTAGTTGACCAGTATATATAATAGTCTGGTTTGAGCTCATAGAATAGCTTATAGAACAGTTCATTATTATTGATTCTCCTTGTGAAAACATAATCTTTGAGATACCATGTGAATGCTGGGCCCCTGTCAGATGCTATTACTTTGCTATGATAGTTTGGGTCATGTGCTTTGAGCCATTGGGCTGCTTCATTTTCAGCATCTACGATAGGATAATCTTGTGGCATCCCCCATATATAATATGCTGCGGATGATAGCATCATCGCCATGACAAGGATGGAGAACATGTGCCTTGCATGCTCCCATTTTAGCGTTTGTGAAATTTCACTTATGCTGAGGGGCATCAAATATGCAATGGCTGGTAAAATTGTTATAATATACCTGTCAACTTTAACAGGATGAAAACTATGCATATAAATGAAACATAAAAACCATGTTATCATAGCAATGTTAATATCAAGGTTATGCAGCTGCTGATCTTCTAGGAGCCAATATATGCTAAGGGCCCAGAAGAAGATTAAAACCTCGGCCAGGGCATAAGATAGCCTCCCGAAGACAGCTATTAAAGCAGCCGATAATAAAAGGAACATTATCAGCTTCTTACTCTTCACTCTATTTAATATCATCCTATTGTGGATTATATAGAGTATAACACCAACTATTAGGATGGCTATTATAAGATATGCTAATGGGTTTGGACCTGCACTTGAAGGGTTGATAATTAACATGTAATTGTTGGATGGGTGGGCTGAAAGATACTCTGGGAAATGTTTAAGGTAATATAGGCTGTCAGGATTATAGCCTGGGTTAACTGCTGTCACTGAACCGCTTGCAGTTGCTGTGAATTGTCCCAAGAATGGTAGGGGGTTTTTAAGGTTCCTGTAAAAGAATAATCCAAAGGGTGAATAAAATAAGATCCCTAGGATTATACCCCCTATGATTTCACGGAATTTGGGCCTAGAATCCATGATAATTACAAGGAGCATGGGGATGATTATAAGTGCTGAGGTATACCTTGTGAGGAAGGCTGCCATCGCCACTGGAAAGGCTAGATAATAGAGCCTCTTATCTTTTCTTTTTGCAAGTAGGGTCAAGTAGATTGCCCATATCGACAATGATATGGCCGGGACGTCGGTGGAGCCCGTGACGGCCCATGCCAATATTAGGGTGGAGGATGCGAAGGTTAAAGCCCCAACGAGGCTTTCAATTTCATCAAATCTCAGCCTAAGGAGAAGGTACATTCCAACTGATCCGAGTATATAGAATGCTCCGCCGACAATGAAGAGTGTGTATTCACTTACAAATCCCAACCTGAAAAACACTGATAAGATCGCTGGTAAAAAGGGTGGAAGATACAATGTGTCACTGGAGCCGAAATGGGCCATTCTAAGAGCATTATTAAGATAAAGGAATATATCCCAGTAGTATACACCAATACTAGATTGTATTGTTATGAGCTTCCATGTGATTATCGAAATGATCAAAGCTAAAATTATGAAGATTTTCCCATCACGTGACAACAGAACACCCCCTAGACACTATTTATGGTATCCTTGTAAATTTCATCGAATTTCCTCGCGATCCTTTCAATTTTGAAAATTTTAGGCGTTTTAGGATGGAACGATCCGCTTTTAAGTATCTTTGTGATAGCATCTTTTATGCTTTTTTCACCTGCCTCGACTATAAGACCAGCCGTAGAGTCGATCCATTCGGATACTCCACAGTTTGATGTTACAACAACTGGCGTGCCACAGGCAATGGCCTCTGCAGCGGCCATGCCAAAAGATTCATATTCAGAGGAGGAGGGTAAGACGAAAACATCCGCATCGACAAGAACTTCAAACTTCTCAAGACCATATAATGGTCCTGTTAGGATTATCCTATCCCCTAATCCGAGGTCTGATATGAGTTCCTTCAATCTTTTAAGGTAGTGGTCGTCAGGGCCTGCGATAACAAGTTTTAATTTATCATCTTTTATCTGATTGAATGCTCTTACCAATAAATCTAGACCTTTTCTTTCATGGATCCTCCCAAGGTATAGTACTATCTGGTCATCTTTAAGTCCCCATTTTTTCCTGAAAGAACCTTCCGGTGGGGTTTTGGGGATGTTCACAGGATTGGGCAATCTAGCTATTATCTTCTCATTTAATTTTGGGTATACTTTCTTGTAATATTGGGATTCTATCTTGGAGGATGCTATTATACGCTTGGCATTATAGATTATCCTATTACCTACTAGGGTGTCGAATAATCTTTTCTGCCAAGCTTTTATCATCCTTGGCGCGGATCCATGCGGTTGTACGATATATGGTATGTTATATCGTGTTGCGAGTAAGTATATTACTGCTGCTAGGAATGTTCTATGCTCATGGATGTGGACTATATCAAAGGATTTTAATTCTTTAGCCGCGACAACTGGGAGATAATAGGGTAGAGGCAAATTGAAATTTGCTGTTAAATACATTGAAAGGTTTCTGAAATAATAAGTTCTTATACCGTCAACATCCACTGACCTGTTCTTTTCAATTTTAACCCTCCTTTTAAACCCGTCAGTCGTATAAACCGTGACATCATGTCCCATTGCAATTTGTTGACTTGCAAGCTCATATACGAAACGTGGAGGGCCTCCACCTTCCCATGATGGTTTAAAGTATGGACAAACATGAAGTATACGCATAATAATCCTATCCCATTATCTCCCCATTGCATGTGTGGGGGTTAAGAGTAAATAGTAGTATTATTTAGATTGTAGCTTAAAAGAATTTAGTGGGTGATTTTCATTAAAGTTGTTATCCTGGCCGCGGGTGTGGGTAGTAGACTAGGCCATGGATTGCCCAAAGCGCTCGTCAAATTATGCAATAATAAGACAATACTCGACCATCAACTAGAAAACCTTAAGAGTGCGGGGCTGGAAAATATAAGGGTTGTGATAGGATACAAAGCCGGTCTGATAAGAAAGAGGCACCCAAACCTCGAATATGTTATAAACAGTCGATATAGTGTTACTAACACCTCAAAGAGTCTATTAGTTGGGATAGGGGACTTAGACGAGGATGTTATATGGTTAAATGGTGATGTGGTCTTCGATCATGGGATACTCCACCTTATCCTTGAAGAGAGGGGAGAAAACCTCATCTGCGTAGATAACAAGGAAGTCGGCGACGAAGAGGTTAAATACAACCTCACAAGTGATGGTTACATTAAAAAACTTTCAAAAACCATCCCGGACGGTTTAGGGGAGGCTGTTGGGATAAACTATGTCAAAAGAGAGACACTACCAGTTTTGAGGGAATCACTCATGGAATGCCAAGACCAAGACTATTTCGAAAAGGCCATAGAAAAATCAATAAAAAAAGGTGAAAGGTTTAAGGCTCTTAACATCAAGGATAATTTCTGTATAGAAGTTGACTTCCCCAAGGATTTGGAAAAGGCTAGAAAATATTGTGAGGAGAATATAAGATGAAGGTCTCAATAATAGGCGCTGGGAGTTTTGGAACAGCAATAGCACAAGTATTATCAGAGAATACTGATAATATCTATCTTCTTGCAAGAAATGAAAAGGTAATTGAGTCCATAAACAAACAGCATGAAAATAAATGGTATCATCCAGGAATAAGATTAAACGAAAAGATTAAAGCAGCTAACATCAGATCAGACCACATAGTGGATTCAGATTATATTTTTTTGGCCGTTCCCTCCGGGAGTCTCAGGAGTATCGTAAGATCACTTAATAATCGTCTCGAAGATAAAAAGATAATATCATGTATAAAAGGTATTGAATATCCCTCACTCAAACCCATGACAACCGTCGTCCGAGAGGAGACAAGCTCCCGGGCTGTTTTTTGTATTTCTGGTCCAAATTTTGCAGACGAACTTATAAGGGGCGTCACCTCCGGTATTACGATAGGAGCTCCGAAAAAATATCAGAACGATATAGCTGATCTCTTAGAATCCCAAAATATAATCCTAGATTATTCAGAGAACATCAAAGGGGTTGAATTCTGCGGTATACTCAAAAATGTCTATGCAGTGGCCATGGGGATACTGGATGGACAAATAACTGGCAAAAATCACAAGTACACACTACTAACATTATGCTTCAAAGAGATGAAAAGAATACTAGACGAGATGGGGTATGGGGAATTATCAGATAAATTCTGCGGATTCGGAGACTTTCTTTTAACCGCGTTAACCGATAAAAGCCGGAATAGGACACTGGGCCTAATGCTTGGCAAGAAAATGCAACTCAGCAAAAAATCCACTATAACAGTAGAAAGTTTGCGCTCAATAAAAGCCATAAGGGAACTCACAAGCAACATGAACCTACCAGTCCTGGAACTCGTCCATGAAACCCTCAAGGATCCGCAGAATATCCCCATCCATATAAAACGCTTCCAAGGAAATCTACATGAAACTCCTTAAACTGCTAAGATCGGATGAATACAAGGTTATATCCGAAAATTTCCTTTCCCTGTCCTTACTTCAAATATTAGTGTATGTGATACCACTTATAACATTACCATACCTTACAAGGACGCTTGGCGTTGCCAATTACGGTCTTGTAAACTTTGCAATAGCATTCAACGCTTACTTCCAGGTTTTAACAGATTATGGCTTCGGCCTCTCAGCTGTTAGGGAAATATCAATAAACCGTGAAGATAAAAAGAAAATCTCAAACATATTCAGTTCTGTGATGATAATAAAAGGGATACTAACCATTATAAGCTTCTTAATATTGACAGTGATTGTCTTCTCCTATCAAAAATTCGCCCAACACTGGCTTTTATACCTTTTTGCATTTGGTATCGTGATAGGCACCACCCTTTCACCAACATGGTTCTATCAAGGCATGGAACGCATGAAATACATAACAATGCTGAATGTCTTAACAAATTTCATATTCCTCGTAACAATCTTCACCTTCATAAAAAAGCCCTCAGATTACATTTATGTGCCGCTTTTACAATCCCTTGGCCTTATAACAGCAGGCATAATATCACTCCATATTATAAGGAGAAAATTCAATGTGAAATTCCACATCCCACCATTTGAGGACATTAAAGAAACTTTCAAAGATAGTACTCAATTCTTCCTATCAAGAGCATCAGTATCCATATATACAAGCAGTAATTCCTTCTTTCTAGGATTATTCGCAGGTAACAGTGCAGTAGGCTACTATTCTGCAGCTGAGAAATTATACATTGCAGCACAGAGCCTCTACGGTCCGCTTGTCCAAGTCACATACCCTTACATGGCAAAAACAAAAAACAAAAAATTCCACAGAAAGATCTTGAAATATACCCTCATATTGAACACATTACTCTGCATCATGATCATTATCCTAGCCCCCGTAATCGTAAAGATAATATTCGGGGCCGCATACATGCCAAGTGTATGGGTGCTCCGCTTCCTTGCCATAGCACTAATAATCGTAATACCCTCCATACTCCTTGGGTATCCATATCTTGCGGTGCTTGGCCAGCAAAAATATGCTAATGGCAGCGTCATACTCGGATCATTAGCACATCTTGCAATGCTCCTTGCCGTTTCACCATTTATTAACATTTATATAGTGGCGGTCCTTGTTATCATTACAGAAAGCATAGTATTAGCCTTGCGAATTTATGGAATAAATAAGCATGACCTCTGGTAAAAGGAGCGAATCAATCCTTGAATACGAGCTTGTATATTCTTTCGGCAGATTTATCATCCTTGTAGTAATTTACGAGGTCGTTTATAACCTTTCTCTCTTCTCGATAATATTCAGGGTTCTTTATACTTTTTTCCAGTTCTTCCAGGAATTTTTTGAAGTTTTTAACTTTAGGGCCTGGTGTCCAGAATTCGAATGGTTCTAGTATGAAGCCCCTTCTTTCCCGGTACTCTTCAAGATCTGGGACTATAAAGATAATGGGCCGATCCAATAATAGGAAATCAAAATATATTGATGAGTAGTCTGTTATAAGAATATCGACGCATCCTAGTATATCATAGATGTCTATGAGATTTTCTTGTAATGTCCTTGTATTTATGAGTTTAATGTTCTCAGCGCCTTTAAAGTATTTTGTAGCCTCCTCTTCCTCCAACGGATGGAATTTCACGAAGCAAAGGATCCCATGATCCTTTAAAAATTCTTGAAAATGATTTATATCAAAATCCGGGAGATTAAACTTGCAAGATATGAGTCTACCATCATCCATAGAATCAGACTTTCTAAATGTGGGTGCGAACAAAACAATCTTGTTATAGTTGGCTGGGTCAATTTTTAAAATTTCCAGAATTTTCTCTTGACAGCCTTTAAAAAGTTTATCATTCCTTGGCTGGCCCGTTACAAATATCCGCCGGGGGTCCTGGTTGAAACAAGCCGCAAGAGCATTCTTCATAATAATGGAAGTCGCGATAAGATAATAATTCTCATCATCGAAATTAAATGGCAAAACAAGATCTCTATTCTCAGCATAACCCATAGCCTTTAAAGGCATGCCATGCCAAACATTAACAAAAACCTGAGATGGCACGCGCACATCTGATAGGTTTCCATGGGTGGATATGATGTAACCAGCCCTGAATGTTTTAAAAAGAGCCTTCAGACTATTAAGTTCATATTGTTTAATGTCCAAATCATCCCTTGGGTTTTTAACGATCCATACAAGCTCGAAATCTTCATCTAATGAATCCATGTATTCAAAAAGAGCCATACTATTATCAGTGAAATCAAGTGCACTGTTAAAGACGACAAGATCCTGTCTTTTAGGGATTATCCTATTAATGATCCTGAAAATCCTCTTCAAATTCAAGATTATAAACCTCCCCCTTTCGAATCTAAAGAAGTGAAATATTATTATAATGAGATTCTTTTATTTAAAAAGGGAGGATATTATGAAAAAAAGAATATTAATGATAATACCATTTCACCCTTCAACTAAAGGTGGCGTGATAAGAGCCGTTAAATTTCAGAAAAAAGTATATGAAAAACTAGGATTCAGTACCGACATATTATATGCAGATAATATTGATGAGGCAGATTCTTATGATCTTATACAAGTTCATGGGCCCCTAAAGATTAAAAGTTTGTTGAAGCTCATTAAAGCTAATGCCAAACTTATCCTCACACTCCATGGTTGGGTTGTTGATGAAAGCATAACAGCACTCAAAAAGAATCCAAAGAAAAATTTTCATCATATCTTCAGGTTATTCAATTGGATACTTCATCGCTTAATCTTCATACCATTGATTTATAGGGGTCGTGTGACGGCAGTTTCCAAAATAACCATGAAAAAAAATGGGGTTAAGGGTGTGGTGATACCAAATGCTTTCATACCAAAGGACGTGGAAGAGAGAGTGACCAACTGCGAAGATTTATCATTTGATGACTTTACTCTTGTAACATATGTTAGTATAGGTGGGTCAAAGGTTTGTAGTATCCCAAGACTTTCAAGGATAATCTGTGAGGTGAATAAAAGGATTGGGAGGAATGTTCAACTTCTAGTTTTCGGCGATTCAGTAAAGATAGACAGTCCTCATATTAAAATGATGGGGTACCGCGACGACTTCCTATGCTATCTTAAATCAGCAGACATGATGATTCTTGGATATGAAATGAGTGAGCTAGGATATGCCGTAATGGAGGCAGGATACTTATCGGTCCCAATAGCTAAGTTCAAAGGAAAGTTCGAGGAACTAAAAGACGGAGTCCATGGTATAATAGCAGAAAACGAAGAAGACATGATCAAAAAACTCTTAGAAGCCGTTGAAAATCCTTCGTCGGCTCGTAAATGGGGAGAAAACCTTAAAAGGTACATCCTAGAAACTAGAAGCCTCGAAAAGGTCGTGAAAAAATGGCAAGAGTTCCTAGAATCAATTTAAAATCAAACACGGCGCTTAAAGTTTATATGCTTCTACTTTTAAAGATTAGTTTGTATATTCTCTTTGATGATTTGCTGTCTTCATAGTGGTTTATTAGGTTGTTTATGGTTTTTCTTTCTTTTTTGTAATACTTTGGATCTTCTGTGCATTTTTTCAGTTCTCCCAGGAATTTTTTGAAGTTTTTAACTTTAGGGCCTGGTGTCCAGAATTCGAATGGTTCTAGTATGAAGCCCCTTCTTTCCCGGTACTCTTCAAGATCTGGGACTATAAAGATGATAGGCCTGTCAAGAAGTAAAAAATCAAAATATACTGAAGAATAATCTGTTACTAGGATGTCGACACATGGGAGGATGTTGTGAAGGTCTAGGAGTTTTTCTTGTAATGTTTCTGTTTTTATGAGTTTAATGTTTTTCGTGTTTTTAAAGTATTTCGTGGCTTTTTTTTCTTCGAGAGGGTGGAATTTTACAAGGAAGAGAATTTCATTCTCCTCCAAGAATTCTTGGAAGCGCTTCCTGTCAAAATCTTGGAGATTAAAGTTATGGGATATAAGTTGGCCATCATCCATAGAATCAGACTTTCTAAATGTGGGTGCGAACAAAACAATCTTGTTATAGTTGGCTGGGTCAATTTTTAAAATTTCCAGAATTTTCTCTTGACAGCCTTTAAAAAGTTTATCATTCCTTGGCTGGCCCGTTACAAATATCCGCCGGGGGTCCTGGTTGAAACAAGCCGCAAGAGCATTCTTCATAATAATGGAAGTCGCGATAAGATAATAATTCTCATCATCGAAATTAAATGGCAAAACAAGATCTCTATTCTCAGCATAACCCATAGCCTTTAAAGGCATGCCATGCCAAACATTAACAAAAACCTGAGATGGCACGCGCACTCGTCTCAGATTACCATGAGTTGATATGATGTAACCAGCCCTTAAAATTTTTAAAATAGCTGGGAGATGATAAGCTTTATATTGTTTAATGTCCAAATCATCCCTTGGGTTTTTAACGATCCATACAAGCTCGAAATCTTCATCTAATGAATCCATGTATTCAAAAAGAGCCATACTATTATCAGTGAAATCTGGAATGCTAATAAATACAACAAGGTCTCTTCTTTTTGGTACTATCCCATTTAGGGCGCGTAAGATGATCCTAACCAGCCTACCTAAAAATTGGATCATTTTTTCAATGTTCTTTATTTTCATTGGCATATCATAAATTTCAGTCATTTTAGATATATAACAGGAGATGCATAATGGGGCAGTCATGCAATGTAATCCATAACTTTAAAGATGGTTAAGATTGGACTTAAACCTTATCATTGGAGAATGGTGGATCTGGGTTAATTCACACCTTGGATGGGTGAAACGAAAAAAGCGGGCTTTAAATGATGAGTTCTGACCACCTTTGTTTGATTTTCTCGCTGCTGAAATCCTCAGCTCTTCTAGTTGACCTTTTGGAGTAATGAGCCAATCTGGTATCATCCTTTATAAACTCTTCCAATAATTTAAGCCATTTTTTTTCCACACTCGTTAATCGGCTTTCCCTATTTACTTGTTCATTGAATACTGGTAGGAGTATGCCATATTCCGCAAATTCCACTTTTTTGGTCTCATAACTTGGATCGGTCGATGGGGCTAATATTTCCCTTGTACCTCCACAATCAGATGCGATGACAGGAACACCTAGGGCCATGACCTCTAAGACCACTAAAGGTAGAGCCTCTCTCAATGATGGTAAAATAAAAACTTTAGAGTACTTGAAAAACTTATAGGGATTATCTTGGAATCCTAGGAAGTAAATGTCCGAGTCGGTGATTTCACCATTAGTATATGTTTTAAGACCTAATTGTTTAGAGAGTTTGATTAGATAATCTTTGAGTTCCCCATCACCTAATATGACAAGTTTAAGTTCTGGGAATTTCTCCTTTAACTTTTTGAATATCCTGATGAGGTGCCATTGGCCCTTGGCATGGGTAAGCCTCCCAGCTGTTATTATCACAGGATGCTTGAATATTGGAGCGTATTCTCCAAGGTCATCTCTTGCTTGTTCTCTTATCCTTTTGAATGGGATAGGGTTCGGTATTATACGCACTTTTGATGGTTTAATATTGAAATTTTTTATAAGATCCTGAGCCGCCCTTTCAGAGACCGAAACTATCAAGGAGGCCCTATTGTATAAGAATTTTATCAGAAATTTGAGTATTCTACCATAAATGTCCTCAAGCTTTTCATTCTTGGAGAGTAGGGTGTGATGTGTTATGATGGTTTTCTCATCTTCCATTGTTAGTATGTTCTGGATGTTAAGCGCTTCTGAAAATGATATTGTAACATCAAGGTTAAGATCCCTTTTGATCCTCTTTAGGGCGGTTACACGTTTCAGAGGCAATATTATACGTTCAATGAAGTTCTGGTCTTCACTTGCAGGTGGCACGTCAAGTACATGGAAACTTCCAGTATACTCATGGACTGGTTTATGCTCATATACAGTGATCATATGGACATCATAGGATAACTCTTTGAGAATAAATGATAATTGGGAGGCTGCCTTCGCCATCCCACTGTCATCTATTGCAGGTAATATAATACCAACTTTCATATTGAACCCCAGACAAGCTCATATACTCTCTTTGATGATCTATCGTCCTTGTAATAGTTTACAAGATCGTTTATGGTTCTTCTCTCTTGTGAATAATAGTCTGGGTCCTTGATAGATTTTTTGATTTCTTCCAGGAATTCTTTGAAGTTTTTAACTTTAGGGCCTGGCGTCCAAAATTCAAAAGGTTCCAATACGAAACCCCTCTTTTTCCGATATTCTTCGAGGTCTGGGACCGCGAAAAGAATTGGCTTGTCAAGTAAGAGGAAATCAAAGTATACTGATGAGTAGTCTGTCACTAGGATGTCGGTGCAGGGAAGGAAATCGTAGATATCTAGGTGACGTTCTTGAAGCATTTGATCTTCTAAGAGGATAATGTTTTCCATTTTTTTGAAAATTTTTATGGCATGGGTTTCTTCTAATGGGTGGGGTTTCACGATGAAGAGTATGTTATGTTCTTTGAGGAATTTTTGGAATCGGCCTTTATCAAAGTCTGGGAAAAAGAAGAAGGATCCATTTTCACGGTATGTTGGAGCATACAATATTATAGCATTATACTCATATCCCCGGATCAGGTCCAAGGGGCAGTCTTTGGATAATTTGTCGTTTCTTGGCTGGCCCGTTACAAATATCCGCCGGGGGTCCTGGTTGAAGCAGGCTGCGAGGGCGTTTCTCATGATGGTGGAAGTTGCGATGAGGTAATAATTGTTGTCGTTAGAGTTTGGTGGCAAAATTTTCGGGTTATTTTGGGCGTATCCCATTGCCTTGAGGGGCATGCCATGCCATAGGTTAACATAGACCTGATTTTTAGCCTTTAAGAAAAGATGGTGACCATGTGATGTTACAATATACTTCGATCTTAAAAACTGCCATAATTCTCCTATCGTGTTCCTCTTATACTGTGGCGCGTCAATATCCCCCCTTAGTTCATCAACAATCCAATAGAGCCTGTAACCCTCATTTAGTGATTTTATATAATTGTAGAGCTGCATTGGATTATCTGAGAAATTTGGGATGCTCTCAAAGAGTATCTGATCATTCCTTTTAGGTATTAGCCTGTTTATAAATTTTAAAATCGAAGTGAGACCTTTGCCAATCCATGAATTCAAAAGAAAATCTACGAATTTACCATTAGATATTTAAATTCCCCTCCATTGCCTCTGATATGGGATAAAATTTCTCTTTTGTGCCGATTCTGTATGGATATTATTTTATCCGACATGGGTGTATGAAACCGGCCCTTATTAGGTGGTCTGCGATTATTATTGCAATGCTTGCCTCTGCTACTGGCACTATCCTTGGACATATACAGGGGTCGTGCCGACCCTTTATCTGTATTGTTGTTTCTTTCATGGTTTTGAAATTAATCGTCTTTTGAGGCAGTGAAATTGATGGTGTGGGTTTTACAGCTATCCTTGCAACTATTGGCATCCCATTGGATATGCCGCCTATGATACCACCAGAGTTGTTAGTGATTGTCTTTATCTCACCTTCTTCGATATAATATTCATCATTTACTTCACTTGCATTGCATTCGGCGACTTTGAAACCTAAGCCTATTTCAACGCCCTTCACTGAACCTATGCCCATGAGTGCATAGGCGATATCAGCGTCTAATTTTGAAAATACTGGTTCTCCAAGTCCTGCGGGAGCCCCTAATACTATGACCTCAACTATGCCACCAACAGAATCTCCCTTCTTTTTAGTGTCTAATATGAGTTTTTCCATTTTTTCAGCGGCTTTTTTATCAGCACATCTTACAAGATTATTTAAACTGTATTCTTCGATGTGTTTAGGGTCTATCCTCCTCGCTTTGATGTTACCTATCTGTGTCACATGTCCTATTACTTTGATGTTGAAGGTTTCTAGGAGTTTCTTTGCTATAGCACCTCCTATAACGTGGCCTATGGTGATTCTGCCACTCCCCCGTCCACCTCCACGATAATCATAGTGTCCGAACTTCGCCCTCCAGGTATAATCTCCATGTCCTGGTCTCGGCTTATATTTGATGGCCTCATAGGCTGATGAGTCCACATCCTCATTGTATACTATAGCTGCTATTGGTGTTCCATCCGTCTTACCCTGGAATATCCCTGATAGGATTTCTACCTTGTCCTTTTCCCTGCGTGGGGTTGTTATGGCACTTGTACCTGGACGTCGCTTATCAAGTTCTCTTTGTATATCCTCGACACCTAAGGATAGGCCGGCTGGGCATCCGTCAACTACGGCTCCGATGGCCCTGCCATGGCTGGAGCCGAATGTTGTAACCTGAAAGATCTTACCTAATGTGTTACCTCCCATAGGGGATCACTCTACTTACTTCCCTGGGGTAAATAAGGTTTTAACCAGTTGATGAAACTGTCAACACTCCTTGTCTGTATATATACTGTTCCATCACCACTAAATTCGGCTATTAATCCCTCTCCACCGAATATTGTGCTTTTAAGCCCGCTAATTCTTCTAACCTTGAAGTCTAGGCCATCTGTAAATGCTACAATATGGCCAGTGTCTATGACGAACTTTCCATTTTCAATTCTTCTTTTATAGATACCCCCAAAACTTGACAAGAAAAGGGGACCATAACCCGTCAATCTCAAAAGGAATAACCCCTCCCTTGCAAAGAAAGTTTTAAAGCCTCCAAATTTTGTTTCAATCTCGATATCCTCAGCCGATGCTAAGTATGATCCACTCTGAGCATAAATTGTACCCTCAAGTTCAAAGGCTTCGATATCACCAGTATATGGTGGCGCAAGTTCGATGGTTCCAGGACCACCATCAGCATAAAACGTGTTCATGAACAAACGTTCACCACCCAATACCCTGCCAAGGGCCTTGAAAACACCCCCAGTGGCCGTCTCTACCTGTATATTTTCGCTCATGGAGACCATGGCCCCTGGCTCTGCTTTTATGCTTTCACCAGCTTCTAGTTCAACCTCAACTAAACTGAAACTTGGCCTGTGGATTATATTATATTTCATGGTATCACAAGAGAAAATTATGTGTCATCCAACATATAACCCTAGTAGTATGGAGTCCATGATTAGAATGATCTATAAGAAATTATTCAAGGCTTATGGAGAGCAGGGTTGGTGGCCTTTACTTGATAAGAAAGGTGAACTATCATATCATCCAGGGGATTATTCACCACCACATGATAGAGATGAAGTATTCCAAGTTTGGGTTGGTTCTATTCTTGCGCAGAATACAACATGGAAGATGGCATCAAGGGCCCTTATAAATCTTGCGAAGGCAAAAGCCCTTAAACCTTGCAGTCTCATTGAAATGAGGCATTCAAAACTTGCTGAATTGATAAAACCTGCAGGTTTTCTGAACCAGAAAGCAGGATATTTAAAAGAGATCTCGAAATTTTTCATAACCCTTAAGGGTGTTCCCAGAAGGGATGAGCTGCTCTCAATCAAAGGTGTGGGTGATGAGACAGCAGATACAATACTATTATATGCATATAAAATTCCAGAGTTTATCGTTGATTCCTATACCCTTAGGATCCTCAAAAACCTTAAACTGATAAATGGTGATGAGAAATATATGGAGATCAAGAAATTGTTCAAGGACAGTCTGCCATCCGATTATAGGATATTCCAAGAATATCATGCCCTACTAGTAGAACATGGTAAAAGATATTATAAGCGTAAATCTGCTAGAGATCCTCTCCTAAGTGATTTTTATGGTGGCGTTCACTGATATAAGTATTAGGATCATTAAGTTAACCTTCAAAGAGAGGTTTAAGTTGGCAAGGTTGGCTCGAAGGTCAAAGATTTTCAGAAAGATTGTTCACAAGCTATTTTTTGAAGGGGATGACATCCAAGTGCTTCCAAGGGATGAGACCATCAAATTAGATGTTAAAATTGACCCGCCAAACAATTCTATCCTACCCAGTCAAGTCCTCAAGGAAATAATATCTAAATCAAGGTACATATTCAAAATGGACTTCTGCATATGCAGGGTTTCATCCAATTGCAAAGACTACCCCCACGAATTGGGGTGTCTATTCCTTGGAAAAGGAGCTAATAGGATATCCAAGAAGGTTGGGAAACTAATATCAAAGGATGAGGCTATAAAGCACATTGAGGAGTGTGAAAAAGCCGGTTTGGTTCATATCATCGGCAGGAACAAGATAGACACGGTATGGTTGAACACCGGCCCAAAGGAAGAGCTTTTATCAATATGTAATTGTTGTCCCTGCTGTTGCCTCTGGAAGATGATACCAGAACTTCCAAGGGAACTTGCCAAGAGCATAACACCAATGAGTGGTGTTAGACTGGAATTCATCAAAGAAAATTGCATTGGTTGTGGAGATTGTCTCAAAAAATGTTTTATTAAGGCGATCAAGATTAAAAGTGGCAAGGCCCAAATAGATAATAGACTTTGCAGATGTTGTGGCAGATGCGCCACGGAATGTGAAAATGATGCTATAAGGGTCCTAGCTGATCCTGATGCTGTTGAGCAAGCTATAGGACGTGTGAAGCCACTAGTAGATGTTAAAGCAGAATAAATGTGATTAGTATGAAGTTCCCCACAAAAAGGATGAGAAGATTGAGAAAAACCGATAAAATGAGAGAAATTGTGAAAGAGACAAGAATATCCCCTAGTAATATGATATACCCGGTCTTCGTGAAGGAAAATCTTAAAAGAGGATCTAAGGAGCCCATAGAGACCCTGCCTGGACAATATAGGTATTCACCAGAGGCCGCTGCTGATGAACTTAAAAAACTTGAAAAAAAAGGATTGAACACTATTATACTCTTTGGAATACCATCGGAAAAGGACGATATAGGATCATCAGCATTTGATGAGAAGGGAATAGTCCAGAAGACCATCAGATTACTCAAGGAAGAAACAGAACTTGTTATCATAACAGATGTGTGCCTTTGTCAATATACAAGCCATGGACACTGTGGGATAGTTAAAAACCGGAAAATACTTAACGATGAAACCCTAGAATACCTTGGAAAGATTGCGGTGTCACATGCAAGGGCAGGGGCCGATATGGTGGCACCATCTGATATGATGGATGGTAGAGTCGCGGCTATAAGAAAAAGCCTAGATGAGAATGGTTTCCAGGATGTTCCAATAATGTCATATGCAGTTAAATACGCATCATCATTCTATGCACCATTTAGAGAGGCGGTATCCTCCACACCATCATTCGGCGACAGAAAAACCTACCAGATGGACCCTGCTAATGCAAAAGAGGCCATACTCGAGGCTAGACTCGATATAGAAGAGGGTGCTGACATCATAATGGTGAAACCAGCCCTGCCCTACCTAGATATTATAAGGTCTCTCAGAGAAGAGTTTAACACACCAGTGGCTGCATATAATGTAAGTGGGGAGTATTCAATGATAATGGCAGCCATCCAAAAAGGTTACCTAACAGAAGACGCCATATATGAATCTATATTATCCATTAAAAGGGCGGGCGCTGACCTTATAGTATCACATTTCACGCCAAGGCTATTAGATGGGGGTTTAAGGCGATGAAGCCATCATTAGTCGCGAAAATAGCTCAAATGGCAGCTGCCCTTGAAGTTAGTGGATACCCAAAACCTGGGAACGTGCACAGAACACAAAACTTCCATGACATGAGCTTTGAGGATTTTATCATAAGTGCCATTGTCATAGGAGACACCATGCATGAAGCGGCTAGAAGGGGTGCTAGGCTAAAAGACGAATTGGACTTCTCACCAATCAAAATTGGAAACCTCATACTAAACGCGATAAAAGAAACCCGCCAGTGGGTGTCCACAAACACCAACCTAGGCATTGTAATGTTACTAACACCACTAGCCTCTGCCGCGGGTATGATAACAGAAAAGGACCTTCAAGGCCTCAGAGAAACAGTAAACAGGATAATGTTACAGACAACACCCCAAGATGCCGTGGACCTTTATGAAGCCATTTCAATAGCCCAACCTGGGGGGATGGGAAAACAGGACCAATTTGATGTTAATGATGAAGAATCCAAGACTAAGATCATAAAAGAAAAGGTCACATTATTTGACGTTCTCAAACTCTCATCCTCATGGGATCTCATAGCAAGAGAACTTACAAGTTCAATGCCAATAACATTTAACATAGGATTCCCAACATTTAAAGAAACTTACAAGAAGGCTGATATGAACGCCGCTGTCGTTCAGACATTTCTAACAATCCTATCGAACTTCCAAGACACCCTCATACAAAGACAACATGGCAAAGAAGCGGCTGTAAAAGTGACAAATGAAGCCATGGAAATACTCAACAAAGGGGGAATATTAACAGGACAGGGACTAAAAGCCCTTAAAAGCCTTGACAAAAAACTGCAAAAAAGGGGTATAAATCCTGGCACAACCGCAGATTTAACAGCCTCCTCCATAATGGTGGGACTCATAGACTACTATTGGGATAAAATAGAATAGAAGGTGCCACAATGGATGTTGAACGCATAATCGACGAACTCCACCTATATGAAAAGAAGGTTTTGAAGGCCCTGGAAAAACTTGAACCACCAATAAACCCAGAGAATATTGTAAAATCGCAAAAAATGGATATAAAAGCTGTTATGAGCGCCCTAGGATCGTTAGAGTCCAAAGGACTTGTAAGTGTCCATAAGAGCATGGACAAAATACTCAAACCCACAAAAACAACTAAAAAATATGCAATAAAAGGGCTGCCAGAAAGACAAATACTCCAACTACTCTCAAAAGAAGGCCCATTAAAAATATCCAAGATCATGGAAAAAAGCAACTTGGACAAGACAGAGGCCAAAGTCGCTATAGGTTGGCTAATGAGGAAAAAATGGGCCAAGATTGAAGACAACACCCTCAAGATAACATCAGAGGGTGAAAAATCATTAGAAAGACTAGGACCTGATGAAATACTATTAAAGGAACTCGCAGAAAAAGGCCGAATAAGATTATCATCTCTATCAGATGAATTCAAAGAAGCATTCAAACTACTCAACCAAAGAAAGGGGCTTTTAAAAGTAAAAAAGGTTAAGGAACACGAAATACAATTAACAGATAAAGGCAAAGCCATCCTAGAGAGCGGATTAGAGATACGGGAAGAGGCCACACAACTAACCCATGAAGACCTAAAAACCGGAAAATGGAAAAAATTATACTATAGAGGGTACGACATCCACGCAGAATATCCAACAATCTTCCCAGGCAAAATGCATCCATTAAAACGTATAATAGGGGAAATCAGGGACATATTCCTTAAGATGGGTTTCACAGAAGCCAGGGGCCCAATAATAGAATCTGCGTTCTGGAATTTTGATTGTCTCTTCCAACCCCAGGATCACGCCGCTAGGGAAATGCAGGACACATTCTATGTTAAGAATCCCCCAGAGACTAAATTGCCAAGTAAAAGTTTGGTTGAGAAGGTTAAGATGGTCCATGAGTATGGGGGGTTAACTGGCTCAGAAGGTTGGCAATACAAATGGGATGTTGAAATCGCGAAAAAGAGTGTATTGAGGACCCATACAACATGTGTATCTGCACGCTTCCTCCTTGAAAACAAACCACCTTTAAAAATGTTCTCCATTGGGAGGGTTTTCAGGAGGGAGACCATAACCTATAAACATCTTCCAGAATTCCACCAGGTTGAGGGTATAGTCGCAGCTGAAAATGTTACATTTAGGAACTTGCTCGGGATCTTGAGAGAATTTTACAGTAGACTAGGATTCAGGGTCAGATTCAGACCAGCATACTTCCCTTACACTTATTTGTCAACTGAGTGCGAGATCTATCTCCCTGAAAAGAAAACATGGATAGAACTTGGGGGGGCTGGGATGTTCAGACCAGAAGTTCTGGAGCCCCTCCAGGTTGAAACTCCAGTAGCGGCTTTCGGCCTTGGCATAGAAAGGTTGGCGATGATAAGATTAGGTATAAAAGATATAAGGATGTTGTATCAGAGCAACCTGGGATGGCTTAGGAGTTTACCGGTACGCCCCCCAAGATCATGAGAGTAAAAGCCTATAATATTCACCATTTTTTCTCAGGATTTTTTTATTTTCTAGTGATAGTAGGAGCTTATACATTTGGAGGTTGTCTAGTCTCAATTTGCCATAGAGTAGGTTCCCCTCGAGGGTGTACCGTGGGATCAGACCATCCACTGCCAATTCTTTGATTATTTTAATGGCCTCTTTTTCTAGTTGGTTTAATTCTTCGATTTTAACTTCCCTTTTGTTTTCAACTACCTTGATTTCATCCTTGACCTTCTGGGGTTTTATCTTACCATTTTCACGTATTATAAGATTTTTTGATTGTAAATCATTGAGTATTTCATGGTAATCGTGTTCTGATATGTCCACTCTCATCTTAATTATCTTCTCTGGTATCCCATCTATGAATTCTGGTTTAAGATTCTTTATCTCTTCGTATATGATGTTCTCCTTTTTCGTTATTATTATCATACTGTCCCACCATGGCCTATATGGGGACTAGGATACCGGCGGCTACTAACCTGCAAATATCTGTTTTTGTTATAACACCAACAGCCTTATCATCATCTACTACGAGCAAACCTGAAACGTCAGCCCTTAGCATGAGATTTGCAGCGTCTTCAATGTCGTCCTTAGCAGATATTGTGATAACATCCTTGACCATGATATCCTCTATTTTTAGTCTCTTTTTAGGTTTCCTTGATCCTAGTACTCCGACAAGGTCAGTGTATGATACCACGCCCACAGGTTTTCCCTCGTCATCTAATACAAAGAGTCTTCTGATACCATGTTTATACATTTTCTTAAAAGCTTCAATTGGTTCTGTATCAGGGCCTATTGTTATAACTTCTGGGTTCATAGCCTCTTTAACCTTCATTTTTAACGCCCGCCGGATAAACCTTGCCTGTAAAGGTGTGGGGGGCGGGCTTCTCACCTCCTTTAAATTTTAAATACAGACATTAGCTTATAGGAGCCAGCCTTTAAAGATTGTCATCTAGTCCTATGCAGAGGTTTGATGGATCACCTTCCAAAGCCCCCAACTTCAATTAAGGGGGATTAGTTCACCCTAATACTAATAAACTTAAAGCTATTGGATGGATGTGTCCCTTTCCTGGTTTGTTGCCCCCACACAATCAATATGGTGTGTAGGTTCATCTGATCTAAACTTTGGAGCTCCGTAGCATGCGCATGGATTATTTTAGTGGGTTGATAAATTAAACTTTAAATATTATGTTAGATTATTAATATAATATTTTAGTATAAATCTAGAGGAGGGATAATAGGTGATGCGTATAAGCATGTCATTACCAAAGGATCTGCTTAATGAATTTGATGAGGTATTACGTGATAGGGGCTATCAGTCAAGGTCTAAGGGTATAAGGGATGCTATAAAAGATTATATAGTCCGTTATCAGTGGATGAAGGAGATGGAAGGAGAGAGGGTGGGTGTGATCGCAGTAATTTATGACCATCACTATACTGGGGTCATGGAAGACCTTGCGGACATACAACATGCCTACCGCGAGTATATAAGTGCTGTCATGCATGTTCACATGACAGAAAGGCACTGCCTAGAGGTCATAGTGGTCAGGGGAGATGTTGAGAAAATCCGTGAACTGACAGAGAAGATGATGAGACTTAAGGGCGTTGAACATGTGAGGCTCATAAGCACATCCACAGGCAAGGACATAGAACACGAAAAATGAAATTTCTCGTGACAACGTACCATCACGACCTCCTAAAGGATTATGAAAGACTTTCGGGTTTTTATGAGGCTATAAGAGAACATGCCCATGGCATAGTCTATGATATAGGTGCCGGGAGCGGGATACTATCCTACTTCGCGGCACCATATTCTAAAACTGTTTTTGCAATAGAAAAGGATGAAAAAATAGCATCATACGCCGCCAGCAACCTTGCAAACCTCCCCAATGTGAAGGTAGTTCACGCTGATGCTCTCTCATATAATTTCCCCCTTCAAGCAGATACCATAATCTGTGAAATGCTAGATACAGCCCTCATAGACGAAGAACAAGCACCCATAATAAACAAATGCTTAAAACATCTGAAAGAAGGCGGGCAGATGATACCCTATGGTGTTATCAACGGGGTTGAAGCGATAGAAATGGACTCAGAGACGATCAGATACGATGAAAACTACGAATACAAGACTAAAGGAAGATTAATAATCTACGATAATATAAGATTCAAGGAAAAAATAAATGAAAAATTTAAGAAAACGTTCAAAATCCCGGCGAATGGTAAAGCCAATGGATTAAAAATAACCACATTCACACTACTTACAGAGAATATCATAGCAGGCCCAACCCAGATGATGAACCCACCACTACTTATACCAATAGAAGAAATCAAAGAAGAAAATTACATGATAAAAGTCACCTTATCCTATAAAATGGGAGGAGGGCTCAACACAATAAAAGCCAAAATCAAAGACATAGAGGACCAGAACACATGAACATAAAAAAAGGACTTGAAAAATTCCTAAAAAACCATGGGAAGGTTCTTATTCTCACTGTTGGAAACGAATTAAGGGGAGACGATGGACTAGGACCGGCCATCGCGAAAAAACTTTCAAAAAATGAAAACCTCATAATCATAGATGGTGGCACAGTACCCGAAAACTTCACAGGGAAAATCAAAAAAGAGAACCCAACCCATATCATAATCATAGATGCTGTGGAGATGGGAGCCAAACCAGGCACGATAAAAATCATAGAAAAGGATAAAGTAGCCAATTACAACATATCAACCCATGCAATGCCACTATCATTCCTCATAGAATACCTACAAGCTCATAAAGATTATAGGATAATCCTAATCGGGATACAACCCAAAAGGTTAGACTTCTCCACTAGAATATCAGAGCCCGTAAGAAGATCCATGGAAAGGCTCATCGCAATCCTCAACAAAACAATCCAGTGATAATAATGAAAATACTATTTATCGGCGCCCGCCTATTCAATGACGTGGCAGATTATGCCAAGAGGATGGGAATAACCACAATTCTCACAGAATCCAACCCAAAAGCCCCCAACTTGGACCTAGCAGACAAACACTACATAGTGCCAAGAGGCATGGACACACCTACAGAAATAGCCCTCCGCGAAGACGTGGACGCGATAGTGCCGCTCATAGGCGTGGATCCGCCACTAATCGAAGTTGCAAAGATGAAAGAAAAACTAGAAAAAGAATACAACATACCAGTAATAGCATCAAACACAAAAACCACCATAATATCCACCAATAAAATAAAAACAAAAGAATTCTTCAAAGAAAACAATATAAAAACTCCAAACTATCATATAATAGAGGATAAAATCCCGGAGACAAGTTATCCCACAGTCCTCAAACAAGAAAAAGGGCAAGGCGGCCAAAACCTGCTAATAGCAAAGAATAAAGAAAGTATAAAATCCTACCTCAAAATTTATAAAAAGGCCATAATGGAAGATTATATCAATGGCCATGAAATCTCAGTAGAAGTCCTAAGATGGGATGATAAATCATTCCCCATAGTAGTAGTAGACAAAGGCAAAACAACAACAAAGGGGATACACCCACTCCAAAAAGTGAAAAAAGCCCCCGCAGATATCCCAGGATTAAACAATAAAAAAGTATTAAGATTGGCCCAGAGGATAACAGAAAAGCTCCAAGCAGAAGGAAACACAGACATCGACATGATATTCCACCCAGAAAGCCGAGAACTGTACACCATTGAAGTCAACACAAGACCAAGCGGTACAAGATATTTATCAGCCGCCTCAACAGGAATCCACCCATTAGAACAACTCATTAACATGGCCATGGGCGAATGGAAACAGAAAAAACTCGTCCGCAGAAAATTCCACGCACTAGAAATACCAGTAGGAGAATTTGAATATAATAATCCGCCAAGAACCTTCAAAGGCGAAAACAGTTGGATACTCCACGGGCCGGAAGGTCACAAGAGAATAACCATAAGATCCACCAATAAAAAGAAAACCAAAGAAATCCTTAAAAAATTAAATATAAGGTTGATAAAATGATCCCAAAACTCATGGAAATCCTCATCACCACAATAACACTCTCAATAATATTCACATTCTTTGTAAGGAAAACATTAAAGGAAGCACATATCACTGACAAGCCAATTGTCACAGAACATAAACATAAAACGGGAACCCCAACAATGGGCGGTTTAGGGATGCTACTTGCTATAATATGTATAACAATCCCATTAAAAGATAACTTGAATCTCATCCTAACAACCCTCATAATAATAGTATCAGCCCTTATAGGTTTACTTGATGACCTACTCGGTCTAAGGACGAGAGAAGTTCAAAAGATCATAAGGAACATATCCAATAGACCCGTTGAGATAGGCCAACTCATACTAAAACCTGGTGAAGAAGCTAGAGTCGCAACGCCAAAGGCGAAATCCGATTTTAGAAGACTCAAAGGGAAGGATCTCATATCAGTAGTGGGGGAGGTTCCCATCAAATATGAGATCAGGGAACGAGACAAGATAATCGTACAGTGCCTACCAGGGGTTCTGCTCGTGCTTTCAGGTGCCGTGACAGGCCTTGGAGGATTCCAACTTGGAATATTCATGATACCCATTGTAGTGTTTGGTGTGATAGGGGCTATAAATGCCGTTAATCTTATAGATGGAATGGATGGTATGGCAGCTGGTATAATGGCCATAGCATCCGCCTCCTGTGCACTATTTCTTTATTTGAATTCCCAGCCCATGGAGGCCGTGCCATTCATTGTACTTGCAGGTTCAAGTATAGGCTTTTTAGTGTTCAACAAGTACCCAGCATCCATATTTATGGGTGATACTGGATCATTCGCCCTTGGAGGGGGGTATGCGGCTGCAGTGATCCTAACAGGCATAGTATATTTTGGTGTTTTGGCTTTAACCGTCCCTATCGTTTCTGTTGTAATAAGTTTGCTTCATAGGGCCCATATAATAAGACTTCCTGTGGAACCATTGCATCACACACTCCATTATAAAGGCCTGTCTGAGAAGAACATAGTATTAATGTATTGGCTCGTAACATTGATTGTATGTGCCATTGGCTTATACTTTAGGGGAGTGTTCCCAACAGGTTAAGGCGGTTAATATGGTGCTTTCCCTTAAGTTGATAGCAGATAAAGTCCGAGGAGAACTTAAAGGCCAGGATAGGAGATTCGATGGTATCTTCACCACTTTAGGCGATGCTAGGGAAGGCGACATTGTCATAAGACATTGGATTGATGATAATGGTGTGAGAATGGGCTTGGAGAGGGGTATTTGCGCTATTATAACAGCAGATCCTCGTGGAGGAGCCCTAAAATCCGCCGAAGATTCTGGGATTCCCATAATCTTAGTTGATAGGATAGAATTTGCCAATGCATTCGCCCTTAGATGGGCTATTAAAAAATTCGCCCCTGAGACGAGAAGGATTGTGGTCACTGGTACTAATGGTAAGTCAACAACTACACATATGATATACCACATACTAAAAAGTTCAGGGAGGGAAGCCTACACTAATACTGATTCAAAATCAGAATTTAACACTCTTATCGATCCCGTTGTCCCAGCCCAGATAGCCAAGGAAGCCCGGGAGAAAAAACTTGAATATTTAGTAGTGGAAGTTTCGGAGGTTCAAGGGTGGCTTGGTAGAGTAATGGAGGATCATGCATATCTTATGACACGTGCAATAGACCCCGAGGTTGTTGTGGTCACAAACGTGGCCCTTGATCATATAGGATTGCTGAATTCTATAGAGGAGGCCCAATGGGAGGTCTCAGGGGCTGTGAGGGCTATGAATAGGGGGATTGCAGTCTTAAATTATGAAGATGATCGCGTGAGGTCAATGGCTAGCCTGAATAAGAAAATTAAAAGTTTCTTTTATGGCGAAGGGACATCAGTATCATATAGAGAAAATGGTATCTATATCAATGATAGACTATCAATCTCAAGGGATGATTTGCCATTCCAGAGCAGACATTTCATACAGAACGCCCTCGCGGCTATAGCGGCATGCATCCACCTTAAAATACCAATAGAGGATATAAGAGTTGGAGTATCATCATATAAGCCTTTGAAGAGGAGGTTTTCGATTATCCATGAGAACCCTCTTATTATTGATGATTTCGCCCATAACCCTGATGGTATAAAGGCAACAATAGAAAGTGTAGCCACCTTAAATGGAAGATTATGGATAGTATGTGCCATAAGAGGCTCCCGTGGAAAAGAAATCAACATCGCAAATGCAAGAGCCCTTGCAAAAACAATAAAGGATATAGACTATAACCTCATAGTTACTGATAGTTATGATGTGGTAGACGATCTCAACATGGTAAAAGATCATGAAAGAGAAGCCTTCCTTGAAGTCCTCCAAGAGCACAGGATAAAATACACACATCATAGAAAACTTGAAGAGGCGCTTATAGAAGCATTAAATAGAGCTTCAGAGGATGATATAATACTACTGATAGGAGCCCAGGGCATGGATCCCGCATCAACAATACTCAAAAAAATCCTAAAAATTAAAGGTGGATAAGATGCTAATACAGGTTAGAAGAGATACCCTACTCATATTACTAGTGGCATATATCCTTATCGTTTCAGGCAGGTTCATGACATACCTTTCATATGCATCATCAACAGCCGAACCAGAAGGAGTGCCCATCTCAGGGGTTATAGTTAAGGGAAATGACATAGTACCCATAGAATCTATAAGGGCGAATATTGCAGCCGCTGGTTTCAGACAGGGAAGTTACATCAAAGGTGATATTCTAGTAACATCTAAGAGGAGCATTCCATTAGACGAGGCCATATCAAATGCTGAGAAATTCGCTAAACTATCAACAATCCCAGGGACTAGCCTTACCCCTATTGTAGCCGCGGATGTTAAAGTTGATAAAAAAACGGGTATAGTAACCGTGAATGTTATCGAAGACTTTTCAGTGGTGAAAGTAAGATGAAGGGGAAAATTATCAAATTCCTTGGAATATTCATAATCTTCAATATCCTAATGGGAACTTCGGCCGCAACCTTGAATGTTATAGTAGTCACAGACCCCAGTGGACAGGACCCCAACGGATTCGCAGGGGGTAGCATGTCCTTTGCACAGAACATGTTCCAATCAACCTTCATATTATCCAAGGAACACCATTTCACAATCCTATCTGGTGGTGAAGGGGAGGCCATTCCCCGTCTCATGGCAATCGTAGACGCTATAAACATCCTTAAGAATGGTGGAACCGCCAAAGAGGCTGCTTCGGCCGCGAGTGGATACCCTGGTATAAGGATAATGTGTGGGGGTCCTGATAAAGGGGCGGCTGTTGGAGGCTCCTTCGATGCTTATGTTGTCATTGTAGAAGATGATGGCACTATCACGGTAACACCCTATTCTGGGGGGTTAGCTGTCCTGCCACCAGGGAAAAAGGGTGCTATAATCCATCTTAGGAATACCCATGGTAATCCAAAATATGGTACGGCCTCCGCTGTCAGGAAAGAAGTGGCGATAAAAATCGGTAAAATGATACGTGATGGGTATCCTGCCACAGTGATAGTCTCAGAAGTCTTTAAGGATGTCGCAGAGAATGCTGGTGAAAAGTATGGTGGTGGTGCTGTTAATGTGGCATCTGGCGTGTCCACAGGTGACATGTTCACACCAGCTAATTTGAATGAGACAGGTTACCCCATGGATCAACCTTATGCAAAGGTCTGTCCACATTGCGGTTGGAGCGCAGGTTATCCTACTGCAGAGAATTATAAAGTTTGTCCATTGGATGGAACACCCCTTAAGACTATCTATGCATATGATGCGCTGCGGGATGCCATAACAGTTACAGAGGGTACTGTTTCTGTTTCAGTATATGGTAGTGATGAAGCAGGGGTTATACAGACAACACAGGAAATTGTTAAGGCTACAGTTAAAGAGAAAGGTTATAGTGAAGAAGCCATAGCCAAAGAGATAAATGATGCCATAGATAATGGTCTTATCATAGGCGTTAATTATGTGGAGCCAAAGGATATAAACGTGAAGCCTGGTTCAAAGGCTGTGGGAGTCTATTACACCCCTCTACCAGATCATAGAACAGCACCCCCAATGGATCTCCCTATAAGTTCCAGTTTCTTTGAAATATTAGGGGATATACAAACAGCACTTGGATGCGTCCTCCTGATACTCCTATTGTTCAGAAGCACCCTCATAAGCTCATTTATGAGATAAGAGTTGATATGGGATGGCTTTAATACTCCTCAGAGCCGATAATAAGAAAAAATTGCTTAATGCTTTAGCAGATCTTGAAAGGCATGCTAATTTAAAAATAAAAGGGAAGCCGCGCTTAGTAGATAATAAAATGGCGGATAAAATAGTATCATCAGTCCTTGGAGGGCTGAAGAGGAAGTCTTCTGTGGCCGTTGCGGTTAATGTTGAAGAGGATGATACAACCTCCATACTAAGGATAAAAAGGATACACCCACCAGCTCATGTAATAGTTGTAAGCGAGGAATATCCAGAGAATAAACTTTTAGGGGAGCTTATCAGGGAAGCCCCCATATTTAGAGGATATTATTCCCACAAAAGAGAAGTTTAACGTTTCTTTATCCTAGCTATATCCCCGATGGTAGCGCCCCTAAATGATCCTGCCCTCTCTCCTAGAGTCTCTTCTTCCTCGAATTTTTCCAGTATCCGAATATTAAGGGTTTTCTCAAACTTTTTCGCAAGTTTTATATCTGGTTCCATCCTACCAGCTTCTATCCTATGAATTACAGATACTTTCTCATTCATCTTCTTGGCAAGATCTTCCCTTGACCAGCTCCTTTTCTCCCTGGCATCTCTTATAATCCTATTATAGTCCTCAAGAACCTCATATACTGGTTCCATGGGCCTTGTGGTTCTCCTTCTAGGCGTCCTCTTGGGTTTTTTTGGTTGTCTTTGCACTTTACCGAACTTTGAACAATCAGGGCACACATCCATTATTGAACCTTCGATTTTCACTTTGATAGGTCTGCCCATGATCTTCTTACCGCAGATCTCACATCTCATAGAAAATCTCCCCGGTTATAATATTGGACTAAGATATTTATTATTTTGTCTCCTTCCCATATTGGATCTCCCTTTTTTATGGGGGTAAAAGTTTATATACTTTTTACAGAAATAATTATAATCACATAAAAGGGAAAGTTGTGCAAGGAGGCTTTAATACCCTTTTGGAGAATAATTTTCCATCAATGGGAGTGTGAGGATCCTAGGGAATGTCCATGGAAAGACGCGCCCAGATGGGGTGGAGATATTATCATTCTCAAGCGGGAACCCTCCAATATCATGGGGGAGTCCAATTTGGATTAAAAAATTTGGATAGGAGTGTTCTAGAATCATGGAAAATAATCCACTCTACCTTTTTAAAAAAATTGAAGAACTAAAAAAGGAGATAAGAGCCCTTAAAGAGGAAAATGCCAAGATAAAGAGAAAACTAACATGGAAGATTAAAAAACTCGAAAAGGATAAACTCTTAATTGAAAATGAAAAACTAAGATTAGACAGGGAGGTTAAATCTCTCAGAGGAGAGATAGAAAGGTTTAGAACGCCTCCACTGGTTATAGCCACGGTCACCGAGGTCTTGGACGATCATAGAGTGGCCGTGAAGAGCACTACAGGTCCTCATTTCGTTATAAGCTACTCAAGGTTCATAGACAAGAAACTATTACAACCAGGGGCGAGAGTAGCCCTAAACCAGCAAACATTCAGCATAGTTGATGTGCTACCATCCGAGAAAGACCCAATAGTCACAGGCATGGAAGTTGAAGAAAGACCTGACGTAACATACGATCAGATAGGCGGCCTATCAGAACAAATAAGAGAAGTCAGAGAGACGGTGGAATTACCCTTAAGCAAACCAGAACTATTCGAAAAGATAGGCATAGAACCCCCAAAGGGTGTTTTACTCTACGGCCCTCCAGGCACTGGTAAAACCCTCCTTGCAAAGGCTGTTGCCCATGAAACGCATGCAACATTCATAAAGATAGTAGCATCAGAGTTCGTGCGAAAATACATCGGTGAAGGTGCAAGGATAGTCAGGGGAGTTTTCGAATTAGCCAAGGAAAAATCTCCGAGTATAATATTCATCGACGAAATCGATGCTGTGGCGGCGAAAAGACTTAAAAGTTCAACAAGTGGTGACAGGGAAGTTCAAAGGACACTAATGCAATTACTAGCAGAACTTGACGGCTTCGAATCAAGGGGTGACGTTGGTATAGTCGCGGCAACAAACAGGCCAGACATCCTAGACCCCGCCCTTCTAAGGCCGGGCAGATTCGACAGGTTCATAGAAGTGCCATTACCAAACGAGGAAGGACGCAAGGAAATCCTCAAGATTCACACAGCTAACATGTCACTCGCAGATGATGTTGACATAAACCTCATCGCAAGGATGACAGACGGGGCATCAGGCGCCGACTTGAAGGCAATATGCACAGAAGCTGGTATGTTCGCCATCAGAGAAGAAAGGGAAGAGGTTACAATGAACGACTTCCTAAATGCAGTGGACAAGATAACTGGAATCGAAAAGGAAGAAGATTTCAGAAGAGAAGCTGGGGTAATGTTCGGCTAAAAGAATATCTGTTGGCCTGTGATGAACCCTATGAGCTCTGAAGAGGTGATGAATGATGGGCGATCTGAGGCTAAACATCCCATAATTCTCCTATTGTCACCTTCTTATCCGTTTTCACCAACTTTGGTATTTTCCCTATTATACCAGCATTTTCCCCAACAACCACTAGAACCCCATGGAAATAATTCTTAAAACCTTCAGCTTTCTCCAAGGCGTTCTCCACAGCTTCATAGTCTTTATTACCATCAGCTGCGTTGGCGATTGACGTTGCAAGTGCATCAGCCACACTAGCCCTAGAAGCGAACACTGTCACCGCATCAGCCCGTCCAAAACTTATAGAGTGTCCAATGGTACCAGAGGATGTGCACACCCCACGGGGTTTTCGACTAGCCTTCAACTGGAATCCTATCTCCCCAGAGAGGGGTGAATCACCAGCATATAATCCAATATTAACCTTCCTATCATTTATAAGTGCTATATCCCCACCATTATCAATTATGGTATACTTTGAACCTTTACTTATGAGATGGTGAAGTGATAATTCAGATATGGTCCCTGCAACCGCCGCCATAGGCCCCACTCCACCGATTAAGCCCGCTTTCGACATCATCCTAACTATAGTAGGCCCGTCCTCGGCTGTTAATGGTTCGAGGGATGTGAGAAAATAGGGTCTACGCCTTATATAATCTTCCAATAATAACCTTTCCTTTAATATGAAAGCTGGGAGGCCATGATCCTCTATGTCGGTGGAGAGTTTTATCCTCGTCTCCTTAATCTTTATATTATCTCTCATCAAAATACTATCAATATTCTCTAATTATTTAATGTTTGGGGGTATTGACCATGAAATCTAGTGAAAGGATCATTTATAGTACTCGTCCTCGCCTGTTCCTTTATTCAAGTTCCATAATATTAAACCTTATAGCAGTTGTGATATTATTCTATATTCTACCATTCGCCATGGAGGCCACCGCAAAATTTGAATATTCTATAGGAGCTGCTGTTAGGCTGCCACTTGTACAGATAGTAACATGGATATTCCTAATTATCATATTAGTATTGATCATAAAGTCGATAATAGATTTTATATCCTGGAGGTTTACAAGGTACATTTTAACTGACCAGCGGGTTGTCATAGAAAAGGGTCTCCTACACAAGGAAACTTCATACATATACTATGATAAGATAGTTGATGTGGTATTTTCCCAGAGCCTATTAGAACGTTTAGTATCTGCTGGGGATATCCAAATATTCGGAGGCCATGAACACACACCCATAGTTTTAAAAAACGCCCCTAACCCCCAGAGGATAGATCAACTGATAAACCAGTTAATCTCTGGGGAATATGAAGCCATGTCTAAGGGTTTGAGAGGGAATAAGCCCCCAAGTAGGGGGTCAGCGCTTAAAAAACATTCAAATAAGTTCAAAAGATTAAGGTAACTTGGATGGGTATAGATGTGGGATTATGATGTTCTCGTCATGGGTGCTGGTCCGATCGGATCTACCCTCGCAAGACTCTTGGCAGAAAAAGGCTTCAAAGTTGGATTGGTTGAAAAAAAGAAGATAGTAGGCTTACCACTACAATGTGCAGGTTTAGTATCATGGAAGATAAAAAAGGTTAACATATTACCAGATGAGTTCATAATAAACAGGATAAAGGGTGCTATCATACATTCACCATCAGATCATACCCTGAAGATCTCCAAGGATGACGTGGAAGCCTATGTAATTGACAGAGTATCCTATGACCAGCACCTGGCCGAGGAGGCTGTCTCCAATGGAGTTGAACTTTTAACAAACAGTAAAGTGACAAAAGTTGATTATAAACATGGCGAAGTAACAATAAACAGAACAGATACCCTATCAGCCCCCATCCTCGTTGATGCAATGGGCTTCAAACCAGGTCAGAGAGGATTCCATGCAAAACAATACCTTATAGAATACCAAGATACCATAATGGATCCGAAGTTCCTCGACTTGAAAATCAACGCGAATATTAGCCCGGGCTTCCTCTGGAGAATACCCCTATCGAAGACAAAGGCAAGGATAGGTTTCTTTTCAGAGTCTAGAAAACCCTGGGATTTCCTAATCAAGTTCATAAAAGGTTTTTCACCTCACTTCAAGATAATTGAAAAATACCACGGTAACATACCAGCACCAGATCCCAACAGGAGATTATACAAGGGCAGATGCATCTTCATAGGCGATTCAGCAGCCCAGGTAAAACCAACCACCGGCGGGGGCCTCATATTAGGTTTTAGAGCAGCTAGGATAGCGGCCGAGGCCATAGAAGAGGCCATAACTGAGGGAGATCATAGTATACTCAGAGAATATCATGAAAGGTACCATGAAATCCACGACAAGGAAATCAAAAATCAACTCAGACTCCAGAAAACCTTTAAACTCCTAGGTAATGAAGAACTGGACAATGCAATCCTAAAGATGAAAGAAAAAAACCTCAAGGACATCATAATAACATACGGTGACATGGACGATCAAACACCACTAATACAAGAATTCCTAAAAAGAGGCCTTATCACATCACTGATACCATCCCTAATCTGGAAGAAGGTGACAAGAATATGGAAATAGCTATGATACTGTCAGGAGAACACAAAACACTACCCCCAAGTGAAGTCAAGAACCTGCTAAGAGCAGAAAATATAAAATACAAGGTAAAATATCTCAGAGACAAGCTAATGACACTCGAAACCAGAGCAGATAAAATCCCTATCTTCTCTAGGCTAGCCTATACACATGAAATATCCCAGGTCATATCAAAAACAGCGCCCGGGGGACTTGAAGAAACAATAAAATCCATCCCTTGGGAGGAGCTGATAGAGGATGACTTCGCAGTCAGAGTAAAAAAAATAGATAAAACCCCCATAGATTCGCCACTTATAGAAAAAAGGATAGGCACCATCATAAAAAAGGGCCACCCACACTTCCGCGTAAACTTGGAAAACCCCAAGACACTAATCCGTCTGATCATAGAAAATGATAAAATATTTATCACAAAAAGACTCTATAAAACCGACAAGAAACACTTCAACAATGCGAAGCCCCATAAAAGACCATTTTTTTATCCTGGCTCCATGAGTCCAAAACTTGCCAGGTGTATGGTCAACCTTTCAGGTGTCAGAGAAGGGGAAACACTCCTCGACCCTTTCTGCGGGACAGGGGGCATACTCATAGAAGCAGGCTTAATAGGGGCGAAGGTAATAGGAGTCGACATAGACCCTAAGATGATTAAAGGAGCTGAAGAAAACCTCAAATATTATGGTATAAGAGACTATGAGCTTATAAGGGCTGATGCCAGGAGTTTCAAACTTGAAAAACCCGTGAAGGCCATTGTAACCGACCCACCCTATGGGATATCCGCCTCCACCATGGGAGAGGAACAAGAAAAACTCTATAAAGAATTTCTCAAAACAGCAAAATATAACCTACAAGAAGATGGTAGAATATGCATGGCAACACCACATTACCTCCAACTAGAGGATATAACAGATGAATTCACGATAAAAGAAAAACATGCTATAAGGATGCATAAAAGCCTTACTAGGATCATATATACACTAGAAAAAACTGGGGGTTCATCTCATTGCAAGTGAAAATATTAGATACAACACTCAGAGACGGTGAGCAGACACCAGGAGTCTCATTAACACCAGAAGAGAAACTTAGAATAGCATTAAGATTAGACGATCTCGGTGTTGACATCATCGAAGCAGGATCAGCCATAACATCAGAAGGCGAAAGGGAAGCCCTTAAAAGGATCGCGAAAGAGGGACTGGACGCTGAAGTATGTAGTTTTGCACGTCCCATCGAAAGTGATATTAACGCGGCACTAGAATGTGACGTTGACAGCATACACCTAGTAGTCCCAACTTCTGAACTCCATATAAAGGAAAAACTCCGAAAACCCCCAAGTCAAGTAAAAGAGGAGGCACTGGAATCCGTAGAATATGCAAAAGACCATGGATTGATCGTGGAATTCTCAGCTGAAGACGCGACAAGGAGCAACATGCAATTCCTAAAGGGAATATTAAAAGAAAGTATAAGTGCGGGGGCTGAGAGAATCTGTGCATGCGACACCGTAGGAATCCTAACACCAGAAAGAGCCTATGAATTCTATGGCGAACTTTCAAAACTTAAAGCACCATTAAGCGTTCACTGCCACAATGACTTCGGACTCGCAGTTGCAAATTCACTTATGGGCCTAAGGGCAGGTGCAAGTGAAGTACATGCAACCATAAATGGTATAGGTGAAAGAGCAGGTAATGCCGCCCTTGAGGAGATTGTAGTAGCCCTCTACTCTCTATATGATGTTCAGACAAACATTAATACAAAAATGTTATATGAAACTTCTAAGATGGTGGCAAGACTTACAGGAGTATACATCCAACCTAACAAGGCTATTGTCGGCGAAAATGCATTCGCCCACGAATCAGGCATACATGTCGATGGCATCCTTAAAAAAGCCGAGACATATGAGCCCATAACACCCGAACTCGTGGGCCGTGAGAGAAGATTCGTTATTGGTAAACATATCGGGACTAGCGCACTGAAAGAAAAGTTAGAAGAATTCGATTTTAAAGTTGATGAAAAACAATTTCAACAAATATTTGAGAGAGTTAAAAGCCTAGGTGACATGGGTAAATGTGTAACAGACGTGGACCTCCAGGCCATAGCAGAGGACGTGGTAGGCATTGTAGAGGATAAAATGGTGAACCTTGAAGAAGTTACAGTAATATCAGGTAATAAAGTGACCCCAACAGCGTCAGTAAAACTAAGAATAAATGAAAAAGAGATCCTAGAAGCTGGTATAGGTGTGGGACCGGTTGACGCGGCAATAGTAGCCATAAAAAAGAGCTTAGAGGATTTTGCAGATATAAAATTGGAGGAGTACCACGTAGATGCTATAACAGGAGGTACAGACGCCCTCATCGACGTGATAATAAAGCTTAGATACAAAGACAAGATCATAAGCGCAAGAAGCACACAACCAGACATTATAATGGCCAGTGTAGAGGCATTCATAAGTGGAGTTAACCGCCTATTATCAAATGAAAAAATGAGAAAAAAATGGAGATAAAAATCCTAGGATTTAAAGGCCGAATAGAAGATATAAACGAAACCTTAGGTATGCTGGAAGATGATGGTATCGTGCAATTGATGGATGCCAAGGCAGTGGCTGGTAGAGAGCACGTGTTACACGCCACGGCACATGCAATCAAAGCATTCAAGAGGGGAGAGAACATAGCAAATGACATTGGCTTGGAAATATGCCTAAGGACAGCCGCCACAAGGCAAATAAGCAAAGCCCTCAAGATGGTGGGCCTCAAGGAGGGGCCGATGGAGATATGCGCAGTTCTTATAGACTCTGATAGATTAGATACATTATCAAGGATTTTCAAGCGGGACGACACCGTCCTCGAACCAGATACAAGATACCTTAAAAAACTCTATAATTTGACAAAAGATGAAATAGAACTTGTGGGTGTTACAGGGGCACTTATAGAGCGCACAACCCTCCTCATCCTTGAATCGTAGACTCTATCAGTTCTATCAGACCATCAAGGTTATCCTTTGTGAGTGATTCAACCTCTAAATTTTTTATCTCCACTGCCACTGCCTTCTTCTTCAGGCGATCATAGCTGGGACAGAGAGTTAAAATATTCCCACCATCCACTTCTAGGATCTTACGGAGTCTCCGAGAATCCCCTAGGGGATCCTCTGTGGGTATTATTATGTTCACCCCTCTGCTCCTCGGATGATATACCCTTTTTATTCTCCTTTTAAGGTATTCTGTGGCTTCAAGGAGCCTTTTAAGTGTTTGCGGCGCCCTTTTGAGTTCTTCGTTTATTGCTGCTGGCAGATAAGGGTCGATCTTCAAAGTCCTTGAAAGTAGATTGTCTTGGAGTATTCTTTGGTTGGAAGTTGCTATGAAGCCCCCGCCACCAGCATTCACTATCTTAGGGGATCCTGTTGACGCTATTATAACATCATTATAGTTGCTATTACATAGATGGCCAAGGGGGTCACCTATGCTCCCTGAGGCGTCCTCCACGAGAACTATACCATTCTCAGAGCAGATGTCATAGATCTCCTTGACTGGCTGTTCAGCAGTGTAACCGGCGAAACTTGTTAAAAAGAGCGCTGAAGGCCTTCTTTCCCTGATTGTGTTTTTGAGTTCTCTGGGTTCTATAATGCCAAGATTAGTTTTTAATGTTATCGTTTTTTTACCGAGAAACCTGGGGATTTGTCTGAAGCCTCTCCAACCCCCCTGGTCTGGTATGATGAAAGGTGATGGCAGACTGCTCATAACAGCTAATAATGCGGCGTTCCCACTATTCACGAGCTTAACCATTCTATGCCCTGTTAATCCCGATATTCTACTTTCAGCCTCTTCTAGGATCTTCTTTGTTTTGGATGGTTCCATGGCGGCCTTGCAGAGAGCCTTCATAGCGGCCTTTGATGGTCTTCTAAATTTGAGATTCAAGGCTCTCCCACCTTTTCTATGTGAATTCGTCGAGGCTTGTCTGCCTACCAGTCTCTCTGAGGAGGCGGCTCTCCCTAATATACTCATCAAGTCCAAGCTTTAAACATCCACCAATGCACTTTAACACGCCCCCGAGAGTGTTGAATTCCATGGGGGCCTGTTTCATGGCATTTTTCACACTCTCGCGTACATTGAACACTCCAAGTGGAATGTATCCCCTGTATGCCTCCCTTAATACTATTGCACCAGCCTGTTTCTCTTCACGGTCAAGGGCATCAAGCACGGCCATTTTTGAACTGTAATAACAGCCGCCAACCCTTGAGTATCCTCTTTTTGAATCCCCAATTTCATGGTCAGAAAATATAAGCTTTTCTGATCCTATAACACCCAAGAAGACTTCTATCCACTCGTATTGCCATCTCGTAGGCGTTAATATTATAATATACTTGTTTTTAAAACTTTCAAACTCATATACCCTATAGGAGTCGATAATATTATAAGTTTGGATTCTCTTAAGGAGCCTGCCTGCTAGTATGCTGTCGCAGGCTGTTATGGACCAGCGGGTGGGTACGAGCTTGCGCTTCCCTTCAATGCCTAGGACACCCACTGATAGACTCTTCTGTATAGTGGAGAATGGCACTCCCATCCTATAGAGGTCGTATATTGCATCAGATGCTTTAAGGTCGCTATCATAATAGGCCTTTTCAAGATGACGATCCCATTTCACATTGTCTACTTGGAAGTATTCTATTGGGGCACTAGGCCCATGTGGTGGATGTTCATCACCAAAAAAGTGCAGTCCCTTTGGCTTATGTGAGAATAAGACTTCGCTGTCAACAGGGGATTTGGCGAGTGTTATCTCCTGGAGTTTCTCCACTAGTTTGTTATTGAAATCTTTGACATGGACCCTCTGCTTTCCCCTTACAAGGTTGAGACGATATCCTATGATATCCTGGATACTTTTACCTTTAGGTATCCATTCCTCTGGTAAATCCATGAGATGGACATCATCACCCTTGGATGTTACAAGAGGCCCTGCATAGACCTTCGGATAATTATAGCTTCCGATGAAAACTGATGGGGGTGTGGATCCTTCCATTTCCTTCTCAAAATTTGATGATCTCAGTCTAATCTTCTTTGTAAGCCTTTCAAGGTATTTATACTTCGATCTTATCATCAGAAAAACTTTATAGGAATTACCCCCTAATATAGTCATTGTATGGATTCTAAAGAGACTATAATTGGTAGAGTCCAAGGGAAACTTAGACCTGACTTGTCCATTGATGAAATAATAAGAATACTTTCAAGTATACCATACTTTGACTGGGTTGGAATATATCTCCTGGAGGGTGATGAGCTAGTATTAGGCCCATATATGGGTCCGGCCACGCCACATGTTAGGATACCATTAGAACGTGGAGTATGTGGGAGAGTTGCGAGGACTGGTAGAGCATCTATTGTTGATGATGTTTTATCTGATGATGATTATCTTCAGTGTAACGAAAGTGTTAAATCTGAGATAGCCATCCCTATCAAAAGGGATGATAGGATCCTTGGAGTTCTTGATGTTGACAGTAACCGGCCTGCCGCCTTTGACGAACTTGACAAAGACTTGCTCGAAAAGGTTGCGTTAATAATCTCAAGGCTGCTCTAGAACTATTGTTTGAGGATTATTATGTCTGGACGTGAGGTTATGCTTCCAAGTTCTCTTTTGCATTTCCCACAGAATCTTCTGGCGGTTATGCCAACAACCATGTAGGTTCCTGGGAAATTCCGCGCGTATATCATGTCCGCCTTGAGATCTAACCTTCCTAGGATACCCTTTAAGGTTTTTGCTATTTTCTTGTGGAAGACTTCTGCTTCTTCTGTTTCAAGGCCCCTGAGGTCTGCGAGCAATCCCCTGCAGCCGCATGCCATGTTAAATATTTTAACCTCGGGGACGAATATCGCCCTCCCACTCAGTTCTTGGAGGGTGTCCTCGATCTTGTCCCTTGCATGGGACAACTCTTTTAAGGTTTTGTTCATTATAGGTCCCTTCTTTTAAGGATCAACTCTTTGGCGAGGTTTTCGCAGAAATTACATTTATGGCATGATTTTTTGCAGGTTTTCCATTGTCTTATAGCGCCTTCAAGTTTTTCGTTTGGTATGTGGAAGTGGTCCCTTAATTCGTTTGGGCAATCCAATAATTCTAGGAGATTACCCTTGTGGTTTCCTTGGAGGTAACTTTTCATGGTGTCTATTATCCATTGAGTGGTGTTTGCTCTGCCGGAAATTTTTATTATGTCGATGCCTATCTTTTCATATTCCGGGATGTCTTCTGGTCTTATCCAAGGCGATCTTATTATGAGTGTGGGTTCTCTAACTCGTAGTGAAATACACTTTTCGAAATAGTAGTCTCCTATGATGGCTATTTGGGGTGAAGCTGTGATATGTGAGAATAAGTTGAAGTGTGAGTGACGGAATGGGCATTTATAAAGGCATGCTTCATTGGCTATGACCTTGAGTTTACAAGTTGTAGCTTCTCTTATAGCCTCTAACAAGTCGAAGTGTCTGTTTATATTCGTGTCGACTGTTATCTCATCTGCTCCTAAATCTTCGAAGAATTCGGCCCTTTGGGGTGAATCCACGTGGGCTATGCATGATACTCCCACTTTTAGATCCTGTAGTTCCTTTGATATCATCTCTACTAGGTATGGGTCTGAGACTATGACTGTGTCCACGTTTAGTGTCTCTAATTCTTCTAGGTACTTCCTGAAGATGTTGTAACCATTGGAGGTTAGGTGTTGCCCTGACAAACATGAGGAATTTAGAATCAATTTAAATTTGATATTGTGGTGATGTGCATAGGATGCTTGCCTTCCAATGTCTTCTAGGAGTGGTGAATGTAATGTTGCCCGGCCGCTGCCCATGTACTCTGATGGGCCTGCCATGTAAACCTCGTCTATGCCCCCTTTTAGTTCTTTTATTATTTTCCTGAGGGATTCTGTGTCTCCTGGGAGTGGCGCGCTAAACTTCATCATTGGTATTCTAGGAATACCCTAATATAAGGATTATGATAATAAAAAAAGGAGAGTTCTTATTATGCGAATTCTATGGTGCTTGGTGGCTTGTCGCTCACTGAGAGGGCTACATGTGTCACTTCAGGTATCTCAGAGGTTATGCGCTTGGATATTCTCCTTATAAGGTCCCATGGTAGTTCAGGCACCCTTGCTGTCATGGCATCTATTGATTCAACCATCCTTAAAACTACAAGATAGCCAAAGTCCCGCATGTCACCTTTAACGCCTGTGGCCATCGTATCAGTAAGTACTGCGAAGTATTGCCAGAGCCTTTCATCCAATCCCGCGGCTATTATCTCCTCCTCTACTATAGCATTAGCCCTTCTACATATCCTAATCTTCTCAGGGGTTATCTCACCTATTATCCTAACAGCAAGACCCGGGCCTGGGAATGGTTGTCTTTTGATTATCCTATCTGGGAGGCCTAGTTCTCGAGCTAGGATGCGTACTTCGTCCTTGTAAAGTTCCCTTAAGGGCTCAACTATCTTTAAGACAAGGCCATGGGGTAGGGTTACATTATGGTGGGATTTGATCCTCCCCTCACTTTCAATCCAATCAGGTGCTATAGTCCCCTGGACAAGGTATTCAGCGCCTATTTCCTCCGCAACCTCCTCGAAGACTTCTATGAATACTCTCCCGATTATCCTGCGCTTTTCCTCAGGGTCGGTGACTCCTTTGAGTTCTTTTAAAAACCTGTCTGAAGCGTCGATGAAACGCAGATTAAGGCGACTACTAAAGGTTTCCCTGACATACTCAACCTCACTCTCTCTTAGGAGGCCATGATCCACGAATACTGCTACTAGCCTCTCCCCTATAGCCCTGCTGGCGAGTACTGATGCAACTGAACTGTCAACACCACCCGAGAGTGCTATTATAGCCTTACCATCACCTACGCGTTCTTTTATATCCTCTACTGCCTCTTTTATGAAATCTGATGGTTTGAACATTATTCCACGCCCTCGCACACCCTATAAAAGTTTTCGAATATCCTAGGACCCTCTAGCGTGTGATGGACCTCAGGATGAAACTGCACACCATAAAGTGGCCTTTTAACATGTTTCATGGCTTCTATCTCACATATACTTGACCTTGCAAGGACCTTAAAATCCTCTGGTAAAATTTTAACCTCATCCTTGTGCGAAGCCCATACACTCATATGGGATCCGAGGCCCTTGAATATATCATCCTCGTCCAATATTTCTATTTCTATCTGGGCATATTCCTCAGCTTCTGCACTACCAACCCTACCATTGAATGCTAGGGCCATGAGCTGGTGTCCAAGGCATATGCCAAGTATGGGCAACTTAATATCCCTTATATATTCTATAGAATTCCCAGCCTCACCTACAGAGGGCCCCCCACCTATTATAATCCCATTGGGCTCATATTCTAGGAGGACATCAACTGGGATAGTATTAGGTATTATCTTTGAGGGTATATTAAGGTATCGTAGCGTCCTATAAATCCTATGATTATATTGTCCATGATTGTTCACAATGAATATCACAATCCCACCCCCTGGGGGGAAACTATAAATTATATAAGATTACATTTACTACTATGGAAGTACGTGATATTATATATTTGATAGTGGCGGTGATACTTGCAGTTATAGCCTTTTATGTGCTCATATGGTTACTGCCGGTTATAGTGATCCTCATAATAGCATATATTATCTACATCTTCCTCAAGTCAGGAGACTAGAATAAGAAGATGGAAGTATATGCTACAACACACAGGGGACTGGAAAAGATAACAGCAGAGGAAATCCAAGAGCTAGGGGGTAAACTAAAAAAATACAGTAATGGTAGAGTCTATTTTAAATGCGATGAAAAATTAATCGACAAGTTAAATTATCATGCACGGACCTGTGAAAGGATCATACTACTACTCAAATCCACTAAGGTCACAGGACTTGAGGATATCTACAATGAGATTAAAGACATTGATTTTTCATTTATAAGGCCAAGTGAAAGTTTCGCTGTAAGATCGAAGAGAGTGGGCGTCCACAACTTTAACTCCATGGACATTGCAAGGGTGGCTGGTGACGCCATCATAAAAAGCTACCAATCCTCGGCTGAAAAACGCCTCAAAGTAAACCTAGACTCCCCCGATAATATAATCAGGGTCGAATTAATCCATGACCTTCTACTGGTAGGCGTTGACACCACCGGGGACAAAGGATTGCATAGGAGGGGCTACAGGGTATACCAGCACCCAGCACCACTCAACCCGACAATAGCAGCCGCACTCCTTAAAATATCCAAGTGGAAGCCAGAGAATATACTAGTAGATCCCATGTGTGGTAGCGGCACCATACTAGTCGAAGCAGCCCTCATGGGGAGCAACATCCCACCAGGCCACCTTAGAGAGTGTGAAAAACTGCAATTCGACCATAAACTTAAAATCATGGGCATTGAAAAGTTCAGGAAACACGTTAAAGGCTGCCAAGAGACACTATCAAGACTTGGTATAGACTTCATCAAGATCAAGCAAGGCGACGCGGAACACCTAGAAAAGTATGTTCAAGAAGCCGACAACATCGTTACAAACCCACCATATGGGATCAGAGTCGGGAGAAAATCGAAAATCAAAAAACTCTACCATAATTTCCTCAAAACCGCGAAGAACATCCTCACAGAAAATGGGAGTATAACACTCCTAACACCCCAAGAAAAAATCCTGAAGAATACAGCAACCAAATTAGACTATGAATGGACCGAAACACCAATAATATATGGTAATCTCCCAGTGAAAATATTTAAATTAACTATATGAACTCGGCGGAGGTTTGGGTTGACTTGGCCATAAAATTGCTAATAGTTGAAGATGAAAGTATAGTAGCCCTCGACATTAAACATAGAGCCGAATTATTAGGCTACGAGGTTGTGGGTATAGCAAGTTCGGGGGAGGAAGCCCTAAAACTTATAAAGGAGAAGAAACCGGACCTAGTTCTCATGGACATTGTACTAAAAGGGGAGATGGATGGTATAGAAGCCGCAGAGGTCATAAAAAGGGACTATAATATTCCAGTAGTGTATCTCACAGCCCACTCTGATAAAGAAACCCTTGATAGGGCGAAACAAACAGAACCATTCGGTTACCTTATAAAACCATTCGAGGATAGGGAATTACACAGTGCAATTGAAGTAGCCATTTACAAGCATATGATAGAATCAAAGCTCAGGATAAGCGAAGAAAGATACCGTAAATTGGTAGAATCTTCACCAGACCTTATCATGCTCCTAGATAGGACTGGGAAGATAGTGCTCCTTAATAACGCCTTTGAAAGAGTTACAGGGTTCCCCAGGAAAAAATGTTATAAAAGGCATGTTAAGATCCTCAAAGAAATGGGTGTCATCAACAAAGGAGAATTCAAGAAGTTCATGGAAGAACTTGTAAAACCATTCAAGGACCGTCTAGATAATCCAGTGCAAGTGAAAATAAAAGACAAGAAAGGGAGAAAACACTACCTCGAGTTATACGCCTCCACCATAAAAAATGGGGAAAATTTTATACAACTTATAGGGCATGATATAACAGCAAAAGTGGAATCCGATAAAAGAAAGTTAAAATTGATCAGGGAAAAAACAAGACGCGAAGTATATGGGTTCCTCTTATCAGCCATCCCAGTATTCACGTCAATAGTCCCACCACAACTTAGAAATACTATAATAAAAAATTTCGGGGACAAATTCGAAGAAAATCTCAAAGCCTCATTCAATGAACACATGAAAAGGAAAGGCCTACTACACCAGATCAGGACAAAGAAAATAGAGAACCCTAAAGAAGTTTTCAAAGCCTATATATCATGGTTAGAATCATTCCTCAAAAACCTTGGAATAAAAACAAGAATAAGAAAGGGAGCAGACCACTACAAATTTGAATTCATAACAATCCCATGGGGTGATGTGAAGATAAACCCTATGTTTTCCCTCATGTTCAGGACAATACTCTTGAGAAGCTTCACATGGACAAGGCTTAAAGGGAACGTGATCCAAACACCTAAAAGAGAAAAACTTGAATTCGAATTCCACATATAATAGGGGGAGGCGTTGAAATTGGAAAAACTTCAGAGGATAAGCACGGGCATAAAAGGTTTAGATGAAATACTGGGGGGATTCCCAGTAGGCCGCAGCATACTCATAACAGGGGATGCAGGTTCTGGTAAAACAATAATGAGTTTGCAATTCGCTATAAAAAGTGCAGAAGAGGGTTTTGGGACAGTCTATATTACTACAGAAGAGGACGAAACAGACCTCAATTTCCAGTGCAACTCCTTTGGCTGGGATATAACGCCATTAATCGAGGATGGTAAATTAGAGATAATGAGTCTCGCCGCTGCAAGAGCCGTAGTTACAGAGGCTGAGATGAAGATCGGTATAGAATCAATGAACGAAGACATTGGAAGACTCCTAGAGGAAGTTCCACCCGATACCAAAGTCCTTATCATAGACAATCTTGGAAGTCACACCGGCAATTTAACACCCTATGAGTTCAGGAATAGGTTCGATTTCTTTGTATATGAACTGAAGAAGAGGAATATAACGAGTCTGATAATACTTGATAGTGCAACCGCCAGAGAATTTAATGAAATAGCACTATTTTCAGTTTATGGTGCTATAAACCTCATAAAAAGGGAGAATCCCTACACTGGTAGAAGGGAAAGAGTCATGGACATCATTAAAATGCGCAGTACAAGAACACCAGTAGATTTCGTACCTTATAGGATAGGTGAAAACGGCATCGAAATAATAGAAAAGGTGAAATATGAATAAGCTCATAGGCGTTCAAGGGCCTTTAGGATGAGCTTAACACAATTTTTAATATCATCCATGTTCGCAATACCTACAGGCGTGTGAATATACCTTGTAGGTACTGACACAACCCCTGCCGGTATACCGGCGCGGGTTAAATGTATTGCTGTTGCATCTGTCGTACCGCCCTCGCTCACCTCTAACTGTACAGGTATGTTTTCTTCATTCGCGGTTGAAATAAGCCAGTCCCTGATCTTCTTATGGGTTATTATGCCCTTACCACTGGCGTCAGTTAAAATTATTGCCGGTCCTTTGCCGAGCTTGGCCGGAGCATCCTCCTCCTCCATACCCGGGTGATCCCCTGCTATTGTAACATCAAGTGCCAGGGCCATGTCAGGGTTTAATTTGAATGCTGATGTCCTCGCACCCTTAAGGCCCACCTCCTCTTGGACTGTGCCAACACCATATATTGTTGCCCGTGTTTCAGCAGCCTTCAAAACTTCTATTAGTATGAGGCAGCCTATCCTATTGTCAAGGGCTTTACCACTGAATAATCTGTTTGGGAGTTCCTTGAATGGGGCTTTAAAGGTTACAGGGTCCCCTACTCCCACGAGTTTTTCTGCATCTTCTCTTGAAGTTGCCCCTATGTCTATGAACATTTTCTCATAACTTGTAACCTTTTTTCTCTCCTTTGGTTTCATCCTATGCGGCGGCTTTGAACCTATAACCCCTGCTATTGGACCCTTTTTTCCATGGACTTCCACTGGTTGGTTGAGAAGCATCTGATCATTTATTCCACCGATCTTTGAAAATCTTATGAAACCTTTCTTGTCAATGTAGCGTACCATGAGGCCTATTTCGTCCATGTGAGCTGCTAACATTATACTAGGAGCTTCTGGGTCGCCTTTCCTTGTCATTATAAGATTTCCGAGATTGTCCTTCTCTATACTATCCACTTGTCCATTAAGTTCATCTTTCATTATCTCTGTTATCTCATCTTCAAAACCTGATATGCCATTAGCTTCTGATAAACGCTTCATCAAATCAAACATCCTAACCTACCCCAACGACTTAATGAGTATGAGTATCCCCATGATTATCAAGAGAACTTGTGGCCAAAAACGCAAATAGGCTGTTGGTATTATGCCCGAGGCGACGAGGAGCCATATAGCACCTATTAATATGAATATGCATCCAAGGTAGACTCCCCATTTATCCTTAGATTTCTTCTTTTTAATTTCAATTTCCTCAGCCAAGAATATCACCTCTAATAATTGATAGTTTCATACCCATAATAATATGGGGGGTAATTATTTTATAGTAAATTTTGGGAATCTATTTTCATGGTTGAAAAGGGGCATCCACGTTACAGATCATTGAAGTTACGGGAAAAGATCCTAGAAGCTTACCATAAAGGAGTGCTTGCAGATGCCGGTATCATAGCCCATGGGAGGGGAGAAGCCTTCGATTACCTTATAGGGGAAAAAACAAGAAGACCGGCAATCCGGGCCATTAAAGCAGCCGCGGCATTACTATTACTGGCCAAGAACCCTGTATTGTCAGTGAATGGTAATACAGCCGCTCTCGTCCCAAGGGGGATAGTTGAACTTGCAAGACTACTAAATGCAAAGATAGAGATAAACCTCTTCCACAGAACACCCGAGAGAGTTAAACTCATAGAGGAAATACTCAAGGAGGCTGGTGCAAGGGAAGTTCTGGGAACAGACAGGGAAGAACTCAAACACCTCAAGGGTATAAAGAGTCCAAGGGCCACAGCAAGTCCAAGGGGCATATACACCGCAGATGTTGTCCTAGTACCATTAGAGGATGGAGACAGGGCTGAAGTGCTTAAAAATGCCGGTAAAACCATCATAACCGTGGACCTCAACCCATTATCGAGAACATCACAACGGGCTGATATCAGCATCACAGATAACATAGTAAGGGCCATACCCCTCCTCATAAAATACGTGAAAAAATTAAGAGATTACAAAAAGGATGAACTAGAAAAGATCCTAGAAGAATTCAACAATAAAAAGAACTTGGAGGATATGCTCCGTTTAATAGACCTTCAAAGGATGCGAAAACTCTAAAAGGGAGAGACTAGATGAGGATTATAGGATTGGCTGGGATGCCAGGATCAGGTAAAGGAGTGGTATCAAGTATCGCAGAGAAGATGGGCTACCACATAATACGGATGGGTGACATCATAAGGGAGGAAGCAGAGAAAATAGGGAAAGATCCAGGGGAGACGGCAGTGCAACTAAGGAAAGAGCACGGAGAATATATAATAGCAGAAAAATGCATCCCCAAGATAGAAAGCATTAAAAGAGGGAAGATCCTAATAGAGGGCATAAGAAGCCCCTACGAAGTTGAAATGTTTAAAAAGCGTTACAAAGGATTCAAGGTAATATCAATATTCTCCACCAGGAGAACAAGATTCAAACGCCTCCAAAGGAGGGGGAGAAGAGACGACACAAAAGATTACAAAAAATTCATGGAAAGAGACCAGAGAGAACTAGGATTCGGCCTTGGAGACGTTATAGCAACATCAGATTATATAATAATAAATGAAGGCCCCCTCCAAAGATTCAAAGAAAACGCGAAAAAATTACTAAAGAAGGCTACAATGAACTGTTAAGGTTGGACACCCCATGGAATGTGAAGTTAAGGTCAAAACCAGGATAAAAGCAACAGAAAACCCCCGGAAGGTATTAGAGAGCGTACTTAACATATTCCCAAAAATAGAAGTCAAGGAGAGAAATGATTCAATCCAAGGCGAAGGTGGGATAGAAGTCCTAGAAGAACTCAGAGAATCTCTAGAGAAGAGGAGAATACGTTCAACAGCAAGAAAAGTATTATACGAGAACATTACAGGTAATAGGACAACATTTTACCTTAACAAACAAGCTGCATTCATAGGCAAGGTTAACATACTAGAAGAGGAGATATCACCCCTCGGTGATATAAAAGTGGAAATCATAGCAGAGAACCTAAAAGAGGTCATCAACTGGTTAGCACCCAAAATCGAAGAAGAACCCAACTAATCTTTATCCACGAGAATGGCATCCCTTATCTCCAAAACGCCACTATCCTGGAACCACCTCTTCTCGGCATCTAAGATCTTGATCCTCCTTTTGAATATTGGCCCGTCAAGGACGAATGTCTCGGCTTCACCACCCTCAAATGCCAAATGAACACCATGCTCCCTATTCAAATTTTTTAATTCTGTGAGCATCCTCTGGTCTATTCGGCGTCCAAGCCATGAACTGTCAAAACCCTCCGCTGCAACCGCAGTCACAATAACCTCAAACCTCAAATCAAGGATTTCCATCATATACTTTAACGGGTCCACGTGCCAGAGGGGCGTTTTTGAGATGAGTCCAGCCTCCCGGCAGAGTCTTTCGATCCTTGAACGCTGATAACTGGAAGCAATAGCCCCTGAATATAATACTTTAACTCTCCGTTCCCTGAGCACTTTTAAAAGTCTTTTAAGGTCCTTGAGTTCTTCTTCCTTTACTCCAGTTGTTGAACCCTCGATTAATGGTATGCCAATAGCCTTGGAAGATAAACGCGTCCACCTTATATTAGGCACATGAAACATGTAAGAATATGGGTTATCTGAGACCATGGATACTAGATATCTTACATTATCATTTTTCATGGCCCTGTAGAGTGCCATTGTACTATCTTTACCACCAGAATAAAGTACAGCCGCATCCAAAGCTTATCTCCCCATTTTTCTCCTGATAGTGGCTAGGAAGGCCATGATACTATCTATGAATATGCCTGCGAGTCCAGCTAACATGCCGATGAAGCCGCAGGAGACTACTACCGCAGATTTGGGTGGCATGGCAGCCCTGAGACCTTTAATCTTCTCCTCTACTGGGCCTTCAATGGAGGCTATTGCGATGCCCTTGGATGAAAGATATTCTTTTAAATTTGGGATCTTATTTGCATGGGTGTCAATAGACACACGTATTATACTGTATCTTGTATAGATTTCATCGGTTAATATGAGCCAATCAGATACTCTGTCAATGGTGGCCCGTGGATCATCACCTTTAACCTTAAATATGATGGTCCCATTGGGATTCGCCTTACAATATGTTACATTAGAATCTATAAATGGTATGCCCTTCTCTATTAATTCTCCACGTCCACTAGTAAAATTATCAGTTTTTAAGAGAACATATTCCATTTTAACATCTTCAACACCTTCAATGCCTTTAACGTCCCTAATGAATTCCCTGATATTGGTATCATAGGACAAGTCAACATAGACTGTCTCAGGGCTACTATATATGCTCTCATAAAAGCTCCGGGCCATGCCAGGTATATCATCATATACTGGTAGGATAAAAAATGTGCCCCCGATAACACCAACCATGAAACCTATGAATATGACAAAAAGCAGGTTCTTTTTACCGACAACTGGGGTCATAAGACCCACAGAGAATACGAAGGCCAAAAGTATTATGAATAGTATGAGCATTATTAAGGTTATTATGACATTCATCGTTTTCCCCCATGTTTTTGACAAACCCTTTAAAGTCTTTTATGTCCTTCAGTCTTTTTTCATGGGATTTTCTGTTGCAACTATTTTACCGTCTGTTTTACTTATATATACCCTTTCTGTGAGTTTCCCGCCCTTGTAGAGTGGCACTATCCATACTTCAATATTATTCCCTTGGATGTTTATGGAGCCAGATGTTGGCTCTCCGGTGACATGTCCTTGTTTTGATGCTATCTCCTTGGCCTTTTCGGCGGTTATTTCAAGATCTCCCGTGGAATTAGTATTGTTTGATGAATTATTGGATGCTGGGACTACTACTGGTACCGGTTGTGGTTCTGGTGGAGGCGAAGCCTGTGGGGGTGATGTGGACCCCTCCCTTGAAAAGAAGGGACTATAAGCATAGAAGATTAGTAAAGAGGCTATAGCAACTATTCCAATAAGTGCTTTATGTTCCCATCTCATCTTATATCACGTTATCTTTGTTATTTTTATGATTCCGTTATCATTTCTTAGATTATATGATCCTGCGCTAAGATCTGCTGGTGTAACACCAGTTTTGGGTATAATAGTTAAATTTATTTTATAGTTTCCATAATTGACTGTGATCATCCTATTGTTGACATTTATTGTATATGCCCCAGAAGGTAATGTTAAATTCACCCCATATCCCGGGCCATTGACATATACCGTATTTATGGCTTCAGCGACCCTTTCACCTGCCATGCGGGCTTTTCCAAGTTCACCTATCTGAGTCTTTGAAAGTTCACTCTCTACTAGACCAACCATCCCTACTATTATGAGAACGGCTATGAGCGTTGCGAATAATAAGTCGGCGCTTAGAACACCCTTATCATCCATACACATGCACCTTTAACCGTAATTATTCTTGGCAAGTCCAAGAAGCTCCTTATAGAAATCTGAGAGGCAGAATGGAGCCCCAAGCGGGTCATAGAATGGATGGCCTCTAACCTTTATCGTTGAACCTGCAATACCTGCAAAATATTCACGATCAATCTTAGAAATGTACTGGTTCCCATTATGGTCTTCGAGAAGGGGATCACCTATTATGAATGTACTCATCCCTGCCACAGAATTGGTTCCACTTGAACGATTTTCTAAGCGGTCAAAGAATGAAAGTCCATAACGATCCACGATATAATATGGGCGTGGCGTTATGGTACTTGGATTATCAGTACCATCGAGACAATACCATAGGTACTGGAGATGACTATCATCATCAACTGTTTCATTTAACCGATAATCATAGTATGTACCATTAGTAGCATAATATGGGTATTTGTATATAACATTACTTTGACGATACTTGGTATTTATCCAGATATAAGGGTCTTCAAGTCCTTCAATACTCACATAGGCTTTTAGCTGTGGAGTTTTACCCTCAAAAGATTGACCTTTCTGCACAACCTTGATTGGTATCCCCGCCCTAATGGTCACATAGAAACCGAATGGATCCTCTTGGGTTATACTAACATCATTAGTTGTTAATACCACGCCAGTATAATTATTGACTGGAATATTATTTATATATATTTCACGTCCAGTCTCCCTCTCAAGAGTAAGAGTCGAATTTATTATATAGACATTAAGGGCGTCAACAACACGATTTCTGATGTAGATCTTGCTTTGATCAGGTTCAAAGAATGGATTAGGATCCCCAGCTGTTGCATTATCAATAACCATCCTCGTGGCATTATAGGCCGCGTTACGACCAGCATCACTAGCAGCTTTCTCAAGATCGGGATAAAGGGAGGAAACAACAGTTATTGTAACATCACCACCTGTTGCAAGTGCAGCTAACATATTGGCCTCATTCACAATATCGGCATACGCTATGGCCATGATAATAATAGGGATGAATAGTAAGACCGTCATGGGCGTGAAAACATAACCTCCCTCGTCATTATACAAATTTAATCCCTCCATAAGTCTAATCTTACGGGCAAAACATTTGGAAGATTACCGGTATATAAAGCCTCTGTTTTTATAAGATTAGGATCTATGGGGTAACCTGACTGTTGTAACATGTCTATAAGGTTCTGACGCGCCATAGCCTGCGCAGTATAAGCATCATTTGCATAGGCGCTGGCCCACATATTAGCAAGGAATTTTGGATAGATAACAGCCACCCGCGTACCTGAATAAATCTCCGCATTAGAATAACTTCGATAATAACTCGTAGTACCTCCAATGTCGCCGGATTCCCATGATGCGCTGGAATTTACAGTCACTCTAATCTGATATGTTCCTGGTTTAGTAGTGTAATTTTCAGGGGTGCCACTCTTTGTGAATACTTTGCTTCCTGTAACATCTATTGAACCGATATCTATCGCATACTGTGGAGAACCACTATAGAGTCTCACCCAACCACTTGTAGAATTTTTAACTTCTACTGAAACGCTTCTTGTGTCGAGTCCTGTCCCAAGGAATAATATGACCCTCTGGGCATCGGGTCCTATCGTAAATGAATCAATTGGGGCTGTGGTATTTGTACTATTCTGGTAGCTTGGGAATGGGAAATTCTGCCATCTTATAGGAAGCGCACTATATGAAACCGTACTGTAACAATCTACAAGACCCACAAGGTCATAATCATTACTAGGTACTTGATCCCATATTGTAACGCGCACCTTATTGGTCTTGCCAGCCCTAAGATAGTCCCCTATATAAATTATACCAGGTACGTTACCATAACCATCACTTCTTGCACTGTAATCAACACCACCATAATCAAAAGAACAGAAGACAACACTCCATGCCGTTCCATCCCAGACCTCGACTAGAGCATTGTCAACACCACCATAAGGGTTTATAACTGTATAAGCATCAAATATCCGTGAACCAGCAGGAATAGGTATATCCTGAACAACCGAAACGGCACATCCATTCTCTCCATTAACATTAGTTATAACAAATGGTTGACCATCACAATAACTATGGTTTTGCCTCACCATATTATTCCATGCTATTGTCCTAGAGTTATACAAGTTGCTAAGGGTACCTGTTTGGAGATTATAGATCCTACCATACTCATTTAATTGTCCGTCTCCGTCCAAATCCTGGGGGTTTGGAACTGCAAGGCCTGCAGCATCATTAAATGGGAAGGTCATTGTTATTATGCCCTTAGGGACTTTTATTGTTGTAGTATAATTCGCGAGGATAGAAAACCATGGCATATCATATCCTTGCCACTGACGCATTTCTTTGAAATTCACATAGAAATTGTTTGAACCGCCCACAAGATTGGAAATATTTCCCTGATAATTATACATACGATTTAAAGTGTTAGGTCTAATATTCAGGAAAGTGAAACTTGAATTGGATATATTGTAGGGTTGGCCGTTAATATAGACAGTTGCACCATATGACGAGCCATTGTTGCGGTTGCATGAACCTATGAGGAATTTACCCCATATTATATTATTTGATGGGACCATGAATGGGATGTCCCGTGGTGAGCTGCCACCACCCCAATATGGGTTAGTACTTAAACCACTGCTCCATGGGTCGAAGTTGGTGAGCCAGTTGTGGAAATTCCAGACTGTTGTGGTGGAATTTATTGTCTGGTCTTCCATCGTGATCTCCTCAACCTTGTACCATGCGCGTCCGAGCCAACCCTCCCTTGGGCCCGAGATTACGATCGCCCTTGATGCCATGTCCTTTGGAACGCTTATCCCCCTATCATCCTTTACTGGAGCATACGGGCCTATTGTGAGTTTGTAACCAGTATCTGGGGGTATTAATGATTCTAGTTCTTCCTGGAGTAGTGTTTGGGCTGCTGAATCGTCTCCGGCCGCGTATTTAACTGCGGCGGCTTGTAGTGTTCCATCTTCTCTCATTACCTCAAGGGCGTCTGCGGCCATTGCTTCGAGGCGTTGATGATCCGCACCCATATATGCTGGTAGGACATAGTAGGTTAATATTGAGGTTATGAAAATGAAGAATATGATGAGTGCAAGGATCGCATCTGTTGTGAATATAAATCCTCTTTCATCCAATTTTGATCACCTCGTCCAGAGGTAGAGGATTAGTTTTGCTGTTCTAATCTTTATATTGTCAAGGTTTATCTGGCTTGGAGGCGTGCCCTTTGGGGCTGCAATAACATAGACGTCCATTGATGCTCCAGGGTTGCTCTGCGTCCTCACAACCAATATATTGTCCCGGAATATGGTATCGTTATAAAGGTAGGTTTCGTTGATCTGCTTTTTAATCTCGGTTATGTGCTGATTTATCTCATCTGGTGGTATTACACGGTTACCGTTTACATCTACAAATGCTGAATCATAGCCACGGTTTATGACTATCACCCAGTAATCGTATATTTGTAGGTATGCATTGTTGGTTGGGAATATTGTGGTATAGGTTCTGGGTTGTCCAGCATCCCTTATAAGTCCCTCTAGGGATGTTATACGTTCAAGTTTGGTTGTGAGAACGAACCTTTCAACCCTCGCAATGTTCGGGGCGCTCTCATTGTAGGAGCCTAGGGTTTTTATGTTCAGACCATCTGTTGTTGTTATATTGAGGAAAAAGTCATATTCTGGTCCTATGAGTTCTCCTAGTTCGTCAGCATCCATTGCAGCTACCTTAGCGGGGGCCAGATAATTTTTCTCACTGAGATTTTTCGTTAGATCATATCTCGCGAGGCCGATGGTGGATGGGTTACCTGTCTGTTCCCAATTATATGGGACTCCCGAAGTCTCTACGAGCGCATCAGCCACGTCAGAGGCGTGTCTTTCCAAAGAGCTTTGGAATATAGTGCTCTGGGAAAGATATGTTATATTATCCATGCTTATTACTAATGTGCCGAAGAGTATTGTGAGCGGAATAAGGGCTAACAAAAGATCGAGTGAAAATACGAAACCCTGTTTATCTTTTATAATTTTCAAATACTCACCCCCATTCATTTTATATATCTTTTATAATATAATATATTATTATGATAATTGGTAGGCAGGGCCAAGTTTCTGCGGAATTTGTTTTAATAGTGTCATTTATCTTGATTATAATATTAGTTTTCGCATCTTTTATAGGTCCTCAGATGGAGGAAAATAATATTATATCATCTGTTAGGGAAGGGGCTTCCACAGCTGCCACTGAAATTGTATATTCTAATGTTTCAATGCAACCGATCAAATTAGAGAGTATCAGAGTAACAGGTGAAAAGGATAAAACCATCACCTTAGTATTTGACCGGCCATTACCTGAAAACTATAAACCATTTGTGATTAATAGGACAATAAAATCCATCCTTGATATTGGAGGGAGCCAGTTAAATTATAATACCGTTAAAGTAGGTGACAGGACCTATACTATCGTTGTTTAGATACTATTTCTATTATTTTTGTCGGTTGATTACCCCTTGCACTAAATAGCGAACCTTCAATTGCTAATTTCACAATATCATTTTCCTTAACTTTAAATCCATTATTTTCAACGATATAAGTGTCTGGTTTCACATTTGATCTTATATCATAGTCCACACGTACATATGACGTGTTCTTACCAGCCTCTATAACCTCTCCTAATGTGTAATCTCTATAATATCTTACTCTAAATATTAAAAATACTGTTACAACAGCGATTACTGCGAATATGAGGATGCTAAGTGATGGGAAAAATGCGAAAAAGAATGATGTAGAAAAAGCGGGGTTGTTCGCGACTAATACTATGAGGAATCCTACCATTATATACATTATGAAGAAATCTCTATAGGCATTAAAATCCTCCACATACATGACTCTAACTTGATAATGAAGGATATAAGATATCAAAAATATAATCGAGACTCCCAAAAGAGCGAATATGATAAATGAAATAAGATTAAGGGAGTATAGTATTGAGACAGTGATAAATGCTACAGCCGATATTTGAAGTCTTAGGATAGTATTCTCTTTTTCTGAAGGATGAAAGCGAGTGCCCTTAACCATGATTGGCGCATCATCTTCTGAGATGTTCTTGATTTTGGCCTTCTTCATTATTTTAATCTTGGAGACATCTGCTGAGCCTATTTCACCCCATTTCCTGAATATTTCTTTAATATTTTCTCTAATAGTCCCTGCTCTTATCCTTTCTGGTAATTTTATGAGTTCAATGATAAAGGTGCCTATCAGATAAAAGAAATTTATGACAATTTCGCCTAGTGTGGAAAAAAATCCCATAATTAGACCTCTCAAACTTTTTTTAGACTATCGCAATTACTATAGATCTTGTGTTTATGGGCCATGTGATAGTTGCGTTATGCCATCCCTTTGTCAATTGCACGCTATTTGATGTTATATTATATTGTGTTATGGCTGTTATATTCCGCATAGTATTGTTACTGAATTTTATAGTGAAATATATCATATTGTTATCGCAACCCAACGTACCATCTTGGGGTATATAAAAGCTAACAGTCCTTTTAGCCCCGGGTCCATTCGCGTATACGACATCAGCCGCGTTTGCAATAGTCTCAACTGCGATTTTTGCATCTGATGCCCTTGAAACATCATTACTAGCATCTATCGCCTTACCAACCAAGGGTAGGGTTATGGTTCCGAGTATAAGTATGGCCACAAAGATCAGCATAAGATATTCAACTGAAACCTGACCCTTCTCATCCATCATAGTATTATCTATTTCCGTAATCAAATATATTAGTTTATTCCTCTTATCATACTAAAGATTTTTAAAAGTAGCATTGCAATGTCTCCTATAAATAGGGAAAATATTAAGCCTATGAATATTGCTGGGGCAAATGGAACACCCTTCTTTATCATTATCTTCTTAGGGATCTTACCCTCTTCTGCAAGTTCTACTAGCAGTTTAATATCCTCTCTTGTAAGACCTGCGGCCATGGATGTTAATACGAGTTTCCCTGGGTATAGGCTCTTTAGGTTGCCTGTTCTTACAGCCTCTTTAATTTTGTCTAGAAAGCTTCTATCATCGAAATAATATTTGTCGTTTTCCTTGTAGAGTTTGTGGGCTAGTATCATCCCATCCTCAAGCTCTTCTATTCTTACTTTGTCTTGTAGGGCCTCTCTGCTCACTTTACCAAGAAGTTTCCTTATAATCTGTAATATGATTATAGAAGCCCATAAAGTTAATATTCCAATTATTGTTAATTGTGGGTTTTGATAGACAGAATATAAAGTTACGATAGATATTATCATGATCTTCAGTTTCTTTGGTAGTTTTGATATTATCATTGTAAGGATATAGATTAGAATAAATATGAGTAAGAGGATCTGCAGCGAAAAAATAGATGTTATCATCAACGTCAATGTTATGGCTGATATTATGACAAAGGCGAAGATTAAAGAGGTTTTATAATCTTTTATAGGTTCTAGAAGCTCTTCAAGCAAATGCCTCTTATAATTAAATATTATATAAAAAATGAAAAGTATGAGGAATGGGAGTATACCCAATATACTATTTATTATTAAAGTTAATGGGAATGGATAAGATGCTATGATGGGAAAAGACACTCCCAGGACAGAATACCGTACCAAAGATGGCTGAAATGGTAAAAGTGCTGCAAGGCCAGTGAACAATTTAACATCACCGCCAGCCCAAGCACCCAACCTCCAGAGGATATAACAGAGTATAAAAACCATACCAGTGAATATTATTGCATAAACAAAAAACATTGCATCCCCTAATTGGTAGCTGAAAATAGCGTCTAGTAGTATACCAAAGCCTATGAGTGGGAATGTTAACCTGTTAGGGATTATACCCTCCTTAAGGTCACTATATGCAGCGTATAAACTAGCTAACAATGCTACTAGAACTGGTAAAATTAGATACATTGCGATCACGGCCTACTATTCCTTATAGCTGCTTCTAGGAATGATACGAAGAGCGGGTGTGGCTTGTTTGGTCGTGATTTAAATTCTGGATGGAATTGACATCCTAGGTACCATGGATGATCCTCTAGTTCTATGATCTCCACTAGGAAATTGTCTGGTGTTGTCCCCGCTATTACAAGCCCATCCTTCTCTAATCGGTCCCTGTATTCATTGTTAAGTTCATAGCGGTGTCTGTGCCTTTCACTTATAAAATCTTTCTTGTATGCCTTGTGGGCGATTGTCCCGGGTCTTAGTTTGCATTTGTAGGCTCCTAGGCGCATTGTACCCCCCATTTTCTTGATCTTTTTCTGTTCTTCCATCATATCGATTACAGGGTATGGTGTTTTATTATCAAATTCTGTGCTATGAGCGCCCTCAAGGCCTTTGTGACGTGCGAATTCTATTACCATACATTGCATTCCAAGGCATATCCCGAATATTGGAACCTTCTCTTCTCGTGCATATTTTGCAGCATATATCTTTCCATCGATTCCTCTTTCACCGAAGCCTCCTGGTATGAGGATCGCGTCAAATCTTCCAAGTTTTTCCCTGTTCAAGTTTTTATGGGCGCTTATCCATCCTATATCCACTCTAACGCCTAGATGCGCTGCGGCGTGTCTCAGAGCTTCTCTTATACTCATATATGAGTCTTCGAGTTCCACGTATTTTCCCACTATACCCACTTTGACGATGGGTTTTTTTATTTTGAGGGATTTAACGATCTTGGCCCATTCTGAGAGGTCGCCATCACCTTTAACCTTTAAGTTTATCCTTTCTGTGATGTATTCCCCCACTTTTTGCTTGTTGAGTACTAGTGGAACCTCATATATTGATTGGACATCGGGTGCGTTTATCACGGCTTTTTTTTCAACATCACAGAAGTGTGCTATCTTTTTTTTGATAGAGGATGTTATGGGTGTTTCACTCCTGCATATTATCATGTCAGGGGCTAGGCCTGTGCTGCGAAGTTCTTTTGTACTGTGTTGTGTGGGTTTGGTTTTGAATTCTCCGGCAGCCTTTAAATATGGTACATAGGTTACATGTATGAACATGACGTTATGGTATCCTTCTTCGTTTCTAAGTTGCCTTAATGCTTCAAGGAACGGTTGGCCTTCTATGTCACCTACCGTCCCACCTACTTCTACTATGACTACTTCTGCACCACTTTTTGAGGCTATTTTTCTGATCATGGACTTTATCTCGTCTGTTATATGGGGTATGATCTGTACACATGATCCTAGGTATTTGCCTGCTCTTTCCTTCTCTATCACTGAAAGGTATACTTTCCCCGTGGTTATGTTGGATTCTCCTGGCAGGTTCACATCAAGGAAACGCTCATAGTGTCCCAGGTCCAAGTCTGTTTCCATCCCATCTTCTGTTACGAAGACTTCACCATGTTGGTATGGGTTTAGTGTCCCTGAATCCCAGTTGAGGTATGGGTCTATTTTTATGGCTGCAACCTTTAGTCCGTAGGACCTTAATATTCTCCCGATGGATGCTGCTGTTATGCCTTTACCAATGGAACTTACAACACCACCGGTTACGATTATATACTTTGCCAGGGTAATCAACTCCCTATAAGCTTATTTAATAGTTTCCATGCCACGGATATGCCTAGTCGGCCCTTTTTCGCGGATTCTTCATCATATGATCTTATATTATCCTTTTTCACGTTCTCGCCGCAAATGGCGTATGGTACTGGGTCTGGTGTGTGTGTACCTACTTTTATGGGTGTCGGATGATCTGCTAGTAAAGCTAGGCGGAAACTATTATATGATGGCAGCTCATCTAATAGTGGGCCCAGTATCTTGGAGTCAATATTTTCAATGGCTTTTATCTTCTCTTTTATGTCACCTGCGTGTCCTGCTTCGTCAGGGGCCTCTACATGTATGAAGATTATGTCATGATCTTGGAGGGCTTTGATCGCATATTTGCCTTTTGCTTTGTAGTCAGTGTCTAGGTATCCTGTGGCCCCTGGGACGTTAATATTATCCAATCCTAGGTAGACTCCGAGGCCTTTTATCAGATCCACTCCAGTTATCGTGGCACCTTTGAGGCCATATTTTTCTTTTAATGTTTCCATTCGCGGCTTTTGGCCTTGTCCCCATAACCATATCATATTAGCGGGCAGTTTACCCCTTTTAGACCTTTCTATGTTGGTTGGGTGGTCTTTAAGTATTCTGTGGGACTCTGTTATTATCTGTTTTAGTTTTTTTGCGGTTTCTCCATTTGAGGGTAGATGATATTCTATGGGTTCTCCTATGATATCATGTGGTGGTTTGGTTTTGACTTTTAGGGCCCTTTTGTCAGGGTAAATGTATAAGTTCCTGTAACTTATACCTGTATAAAATTTGCCTATCTTGAAATGTTCGTTTAGGGTTTTTATCAGTTCTGAGGATTCGCTTGTACTTATATGGTTGGCATTGAAATCTATGATACGGCCATCATGGACTGTTATGAAGTTGCATCTGAAGGCGATGTCGTCTTCTTTGAGTTCTACTCCTATGCTAGCGGCTTCAAGGGGTCCTCTCCCTGTATAGTATTTTTTTGGATTGTAACCCATTATGGCCAGGTTCGCAACATCTGATCCAGGTTCCATGTCATTTGGTATTGTTTTCAGGAGCCCGTTAGCCCCTTCTTTGGCCACCTGGTCCATGTTGGGTTTTTCAGCTACCTGTAATGGTGTTTTGTCTCCGAGTTCTGGTATGGGGTAGTCTGCCATCCCGTCTCCTATGAGTATCACGTATTTCATATTCTTCAATGTTTGGATTTCCATATATTTATTATGTCTGTGAGTATTGCTGATGCTGTTTCTAGTGAACCTGCACCTTTGCCTATGACTGTTATTTCCCCGGCTAGGTCTGTGCGGAGGGTTGCCATGTTAAGAGTGCCATCAACAGCATATGGTGATGTGTCTTTCACGAGTCTTGGGCCTACTCGTAGTATCTCATGTGATATTTCTGCTATGAGCTTTATATGATATCCGTCTTCTTTTGCAAGTTCTATGGCCTCTGGTGTTATCTTTGTGATCCCCGTAACTTCAACATCATCTAGGGTGCATTCTCGCCCAAGCACGGCATTCGCTAATATTACAGATTTACATGCCGCATCTAACCCTTCAACGTCCTGTGTGGGGTCTGTTTCAGCTATTCCAAGCTCCTGAGCCTCTTTTAATGTTTGTTCGTATGATGAGCCCTCAGCCGTCATCCTTGAGAGGATGAAGTTGGTTGTACCATTAAGTATCCCTATTATAGACTCTATCCTAGAGGATGGTAGTGTCTCCTGTGCAAAGTTTATTATAGGCATGGCACCCCCAACAGATGCTTCGAATTTAAAATTTACGTCATGTTCTTTAGCCAAACCGACCAGTTCCTTGTAGAATAATGATAAATGGCCTTTATTGGATGTTACAACATCCTTCCCATCCTCTATGGCCTTTGTTATGAGGGATTTGCCGGGTTCTCCTGTTATAATATTTGTGGGTGTGACCTCCACGAGGCAGTCATATTCAACCTCATCAAGTACTTGGAGGCTGTCCATGTCCTCATGGCCATGATCTGGGTAATAGGCTACACTCCCCTTCTCTGTTTTGACCTTTATGAGTTTCTGGGGGTCTAGTCCATCTTCCTGTATCGCGGCTCCTTTGGAGTCTGCTGCGGCTACTATATCAATTTTGAGATTGTATTTTCTTCTCAGTCTTTCCTGGGTTGATCTTATAGCCTTTGCAACTCCTTGGCCAACAGCACCAAATCCTACGATGGAAATTCTCATGAAAAAAATCCTCCAAAAAGTTCACTATTATGTTTCTGTGATGACGAGCAGCCTATGTTCCACCCCGATTTTATGGATCTTATCTTCTAATAATCCTAGGCTGTTGTGTTCTGCTTCCATTGTAACCTTGATTGTTGAACTTGTAGTTGACATTTTAAGTGAGAGGTCAGCGACTTTAACACCCTCTAGATTGTTTATGTTATCTACTATACCCTTTAGTTCTTCCTCAGAGATTTTACCTACTAGGATGGCGTTTACCTTTTCTTTGAGTGGGATGCCATCCTTCTCTATTATCCTTATACCCTTCTCTGTTAGTTTTTTTATTGCAAGGTCCAAGGTTTCCTTATCCCCTTCAATGGTTACCTGTACTGGTACAAGCGCCCCTGTCTTCACGTCCCTTTCATGGATTATGGTGACGATATTCGCACCTACGCTGGCTATTGGTTCAAGGGCGGCTACCAGTTGTCCTGGGACATCTTGGAGTTCAAGAACTAGGCTCATCCGCAATATTAACACCTCTTTATTGGGTCCATTCTCCCCTTTCCACGATTATGTTACCCTCTTCGTCTACTGGGGCGTTCTTTAGTATCCGTTTAGGGTTGTGTTTCCGTTTCTTATCAGCTCTTGTCCTATTAAGATTATCCACTATGTAGTGTGTCTCTTCAAGTTCAGGCACCTTCTCAAGGGCCTTGGAAAACTCTTCTAGTATCTTTTCGGCTTCCTTTTCTATCATACATGATACCCCTTATAAAATCCCATCCTCAAATTTTCCATGAAGGATTTATGATCAAAACCTGGCAGTATATTCCGTCTCAAAATCTTATCTATCCCCGAACCGTACTGGGCGGCCTTCTTGGGCCTTTTAGCGATAAAAGCTGGCGCTCCCATGTCTAATGCAAGGTCACGGAGTATGTGCTTCCTTAGACTGTCATCACTACCTTTTATCTTATACTCTATTGGTATATTAAAGGCTATGTTTATAATTTCCTTGTCAAGGAACGGAACCCTCAATTCTGTACTTGTTGCCATTGCAGTGGCATCATCCCTTTCAAGGTTTACATGGTACATTTCTTGTATATCGGTTTTAAAGGCTTCAACAAGTTTGTCCTCACCCTCCTTATATAATCGGAGATAGCGATGGTATCCTCCAAAGAGTTCATCAGCTCCTTGGCCCGAAACTATGACTCGAATTCCATCTGCATGGGCAGCTTTGGATGCGAAATAGAGTGGCATGGCCACACCTATCTTCATAACATTAAACTCCTCTATAGCAGATAAGACAGGTTTTAGCGCGTCCTTGATCATCCCAGGGGTGACTTTTATGATCTTAGGCTTTATTCCAAGCTCTTGAGCCGCCTTCTCTGCGAATATGAGATCCTGCGATCCCTTACTGCCAACAGTATATAATATAGGCTCGGCATATTTTTTTACGAGCAGGGTGATGATGGTGCTGTCAACCCCCCCAGAGAATAATATACCAACCCTTTCAAGGTCTTGGATTCTCTCTCTAACAGCCCTTTCAAGCGCTTCTCCTAATCTTTCCTTGGCGGTATTATAATCCCATTTTGTCTCGATTTTCTCTGGTAATCTTTTTAATCTTATAATTTTCCGGTTTATTAGGATTGTTCCAGGAGGTAGTCTCTTTGGATCTTGTATGCCTATACTCCATAGGGCTTTGCGTTCAGATGCGAATGCTATGAAACCTTTTCCAAGCTTGTAATAGAGTGGTTTAATGCCTATTGGGTCTCTTGCAAGGATAATATCTTCACCATCAAAAAAGGCGAATGAATAATCACCATCAAACTTGTCCATGATCATGCGAAGGGCTTCCATCACCCCATACTCTCTCATAGAATCTGATATGAGCTTAGAGGCCGATTCTGTTCTTGGATTGTATATTCTACCATCACAGACTACTATGCCCTGGTCTCCTATGCGGGGGATTCTTTTATCTGTTATGAGAATTTTATGGCCTATAGCCACATCCCCTTTAAACCCGTGAATGGGGTGTGCTGGATCTGCTTTTTTATAGTATATTCTTGTGGCGTCGGGGCCTCTATGTTCTAGGACCCTTAACATTTTAAGGAGTTTTGGCAGGGCCCTTTCACCTATGAAACCTGCTATCCCACACATCTCAAACCCCAAAAAAGAGGAAGAAAATGACTATTTTATCCTTTTACCGGCATCAGGCCCCGGTTTCACAGAGTATATCTCTTTTATAGTTACTAGAACGGCTGATTTCGGTTCTACTTCACTCATAACATTCTGCGCCCATTCAACAGCCTCTTCAAAGAATTTGCCTGATTTGAATACCTCTGCTGTTCCTTTAAATTGGTATGGGTGCTCTTTAGCGTTCTGGACTATAAGTGATACCCTAGGGTTTTCTTCGAGATTGTCTATGGTCTTTTTCATGAAAACATCTACTATTAGTATCCTTTTATCGTCTATCGGTCTTGTGAATCCAATGGGCACCACATTAGGCGTGCCATCACTACTTGCCGTTGCTACGAAAACAAGATTCTTTTCTATGGCCTCCTTCATCTCATCAGTTAACATCTTTTTATCCTCCCCCTATGCTTATCTTATTTGGTGGAGGAAATAAAAGCTTTTGGGTTACTGCGCAGTCCATTGAGGATTACTGCAAGTGAAAGTCCCATATCACCGATGCCCACAGCCATCCATAATGATACCAGTCCAAAAATTGAAAGAAGGGCCAAGGACCCCTTAACGATTATTGAAAGGAATATGTTCTCTTTAACTATCCTCATGGTCCTTTTCCCGAGTTCTATTATTTGGTGTACCTTTTGGAGGTCATCATCGATGAGCACTATATCCGCGGTGTCAAGGGCTATGTCAGAGCCTCTGGTCCCCATTGCGATTCCAACATCTGCAGCTGCAAGGGCTGGAGCGTCATTTACACCATCACCAACCATGGCAACCCCCCCATCGGATCTTAAACCCCCTATAATGTCGAATTTGTCCTCTGGGAGCAGGCCTCCGATGTATTTATCGATTTTAAGTTCCCTTGCTATTTTCTCCGCGACCTTTGGATTATCGCCGGTTAAGATCATTGTCCTAATATTTTCCTTTGATAGTGTTCCTATTAGGGTGGGGGCTGATGGCCTCAGTTTATCCTCTAATGTTATTTCTCCGATGACTTTTCCCCTACTTTCTAGGAAAATGGATGTATCCTCAGACTCTTGCCGGGTGTCTTGGCCTAGGAAGTATAATTTACCCTCTACCTTGCCTTGAATGCCATATCCTGGCTTGTATTCCAAATCTTCGACTTTCAATGGTTCCAAGCCCTTCTCCTCTGCCAAGTTAGTTATCGCCTCTGCTATCGGATGCCTTAACCCTCTTTCTAATGAGGCGGCAACTTTTAATATGTTAGTGTTATTGTAAGTTTTTATTCCTTTTATTGTTAATTCACCTTGTGTTAACGTGCCTGTTTTGTCAAATACAATAGTTTTTACCTTTGACATCTCTTCGAGGTAACTTGAACCCTTGATTAGTATCCCCTCTCTTGTGGCTGCTGTTATCCCTGATATCATCGCAACTGGTACTGATATTACTAGGGCGCAAGGGCATGCGATCACCATTAGCACGAGGGCCCGGTATATCCAAATTTCTGGGTTACCCAAGACTATGCTTGGGATAATACCTGTTAATATGCTTGCTATTATAATTGTTGGCGTATAATATGATGCAAATTTGTCCATGAAAAGTTCCTTGGACGACCTTTTCATCCTAGCCCTTTCTATCAATTCTATGACCCTTGCTATAATCGTTCTTTCAGAATTCCTTGTGACCTTGACTTCAAGGTAGCCTTCAAGGTTTATTGTACCAGCGAATACTTCATCACCAACAGTCCTAGGGACCGGTTTGGATTCTCCTGTAATATTTGATTGGTCAACATAAGTTGAACCATTTATTATCTCCCCGTCCAAGGGTATCATGTCCCCAGGACGGATTATCATTATCTCTCCAGGTTGTACTTTACCAGCCTCCACTTTAACCTCTCTTTTTCCAACTTTTATCGTTGCTATTTCTGGTTTGAGTCGCATAAGGTCTCTTATGGATTCATAAGCCTGGCTTGTAGCATGCTCTTCTAGATATTCTGCGATATAATATAATAGAACTACAAGGGTCGCCTCAGGATAGTCTCCAAGTGAGTATGCTCCCATAACAGCTAATGTGATAAGGAGATCTATTGTGAATCTGCGATGATAGAGTGATATGAAGGCCTCCTTGAATGTTTCTAGGCCTGATACAAAAACAGTTGCTGTGAATAGTATGAAGGCAGGGAGGCTGTGCCCATTATATTGGAAGTAGAATCCCATGACAAACAAGCTAATAGATATTAGTATAATTCTTTTAGTATAAGGCATAGATGATCCCGGCTTATTTTTTTAACACTCTTGTAGCTTCACTTGAGGGTAGCATGTTGGTTGCGCCATATCCTTGTATACAATAGGATGCTATATAATTCCCAAAATAGCATGATTTTTTAAGGTCATGTCCCATGAGCCATGCATATAAGAATCCTGCATTGAATGCATCACCTGCCCCGGTTGTATCTACACATTCAACATCTAGGGCTGGTACTTCCACTTCTAGGCCGTCCATAAGCCCATAAACCCCGGAAGAGCCCCTTTTTACTATGATAACATCAACTTCATCTGCTAGTAGTTTCGCAGCCTCTCTGTAAGGTCCATGGTGATCTATCATCATCCCAAGTTCCATCTCATTTAATAATAGGATATTAACAGACTCTATAAGCTTTTTAAGAATTTCAATCCCCTTTTTGGCGTATATGTTCCCTGGATCTAAGCTTATGAGCGGCTTGGAAGATAACCTCTCTAGTAATGTCTCCTGGACATGTAAGCCTTCACCTGCAAAGGATGTTAAGTGAAGTAATCTGCTGTTCTCTACTAGGCTGATTTTTATCTCATCGATTTTTATGGTGTCGTTGACGCCTGGGTCTAGGTAGAGTGCCCTTTGTCCATGTTCATCCACGAAGCCTATTACTTTACCAGTTCTACCCTTTTCTGTGGTGGTGAGAAGATCTAAGTTGACTTTTTCCCTTTCAAGGTTTTTTTTAAGTTTAATGCCTTCTCTGTCCATTGCTACCTTGCCAATGTATGCTGTTTTAAGGCCTAACCTTGAAAGGCCTATGATTGTATTAGCTGCTGAACCGCCGCAACTTTCCCTAAATCCTCTGATTATGGTTTCCTCTTCTGGGCCTATGATCTTGTCAACCATGTAGAGTTGGTCCATGTTAAGGGCTCCGAAGCCTACTGCATCAAGCATTTAAAATCCCCTAGGATTCATCCACTTTAGAATAGTTCATGGAGGAATATTTTATCATCACCTAGTTTACCTTTGTAGTTGCCGGCTGAAACCCTTATCACACCATCAAATCTGGATACGGCTTCCACACCTACCCTAAGGGCCTCTATGACCTTTTTCCGGGAAAGTCCGTTTATCACTATCTCTGGTATGTATTTGACTCCATCTGGGACTTTAGATTTTTTGCCTAGTCTTGTTTTTAGTGATGGACAATATGGATGGTTTGTTGTGGGGCCTATCCATGGATAACTTGTTTCGGGTTTTGATGGGGCTGAACAGATATCGAACGGCGCTATAACCCCATCTATCCGTCTTATGGCTTCTATGGCGCTTTTGCCCGCTTCAAGCACGGATTCTTTATCCTTGCACATGTACCAGAAGTTGGCGCCCATTATACCCGTCTGGTATCCTAGTCTGGCTTCTATTTTGAAATCTGGCACTCCTATAGGCACTATGATCATGTTCCTCCCATAGATGGTCTCTATCCACTCGTATCCGTCGCCACAATGTCCAACATGCCTCATCATGTCAATGTATCCTTCTGGTTTTAAACTTGCATCAAAAAGGCTTGTGAAAGGCTTCACTAGGATGTCTTGTCTTATCCTATAGGATAATTCCACTTCAAATTTTTTCATGTTATCAAGGGCAAAATAGAATTGGAGGATGGCACCATGCCTTGAATCAGGGGTCATATCCTTGTCAATGAATGATTCAACACCACTTTCCAGTCTCCCTATGACTGCTGCGGGCGTGGAAGTGGCATCATACGCCGCCTTTTTAAGTGTTTCTTTGTCATGGGCGGTTACTATGGCTCTCACACACTTACCCTTAAAAGTTTCGCAGAATGTATCCTCTATGATGGTCCCGTTAACATCCACTATCCTAGGCCTCCTATGGCCTCTCCCCTGATCCTTTTACGCATTTGGAGGCTCTCCTCCACTATCTCTTCTATGTCATCGTCTGGAATGAGTATCTTTGGGAACCTTTTAAATGTTTTCATGAATTCTTCAAAAATATCGTAGCTTATCCTGAAATTTTCCAGGGCCCTTTCAGGGTCCATTGTATAGGCTTTCACGAATTCTATTATGTAGTCTCTGCCGAAACGTGAATGTAAATCAGCGATCAAACCTATTGGGAGGGCGTTCTCTGCTATGATGACTATATCAGCTTCCTTCACAGCATATTGGTTCCCGTTAAAGGATACTGCCAAGCCGCGCCCCCTAGTGTACCTGAGGGGTTCCACATCGGTTATACTATCCCCTATATATAATGTTGATTTTATGGGGATTTTTTCCCTTTCGAGTATTTCCTTGAGGGCTAGGCGTTTGCCTTCCCCCCCTACTGTTTTGACATCCTCTATGAGTTTGCCTATCCTCATCCTAGGTATTTCCTTGAAGAATATCCTATCCATTGTCTCGAAATCGGCGCTCTCCACTATCATGTCCTTGAATTGGAAAAGTTTCTCCCGTTCATCCTCTGGAAGTTCATGTGAGTCTATGTCAAGGCTTGTATAATATGTGTTCTCTAATGGGAAGTTGATGAGGTTACAGAGGGCTTCAATGTACTGTTTGTAACTTGTACTTATAATATAGGATGGCATGAACTCCCTGATTCTTTGGAGTAATTGGCGTGCCCATGGAACCAGATTAATATTTTCCCTAGAGAATTCCACTATCTTATCATTAGTAACATTATAGGCTTTCAAAAATGGTGTGATGAGTTTAAGGGTGTCACCCGCATTATAACCAGGCCTTTTAATTTCATATGCCAATATATCATCGTATCTGCTCACCGCCGCGAAGAACTTGTCACCATCCGGTATGAAATGACTGGCAAGTTCAAATGCATTGTCATTAAGTGAAATAGGACCCTCACAGTCTGTTACGAATAATTTTCTCATCTGGGATCACATCCTATCACAGAACATTCTATCCTGGATGGAATGGGGGTTTGGGGAAAATTCTCTCTAGGATATACTTTACCAGAAAAGCTGATATTATCCCCGTGACGAGGGCTAGATCCAAAGTATTATAGAATCCTTTAAATCCCAATTTTAGGGATGCTGCCAGAAGGCCAGCTGCGATTATGGGTGTTGGGAATATTACCGTTAAGGTCCATGAACGCCTCCATGGCCTTTCAGCCACAATTGGAATTCCAAGGAATAAAGCTACAATAATAGCCGATACTATCGCGATAAGGTAACTAAAGAGGATCATATTAAAAGATGAAAATTCAAAATATATAAAATTTTTCCCATAATGGGTACCTTCCTTCAAAAAAATAAATGTCTTAAAGGCATATACCCAATTATGATCAAAAAGGAGAATAGTAGATGTGAAAGATTAGTTTCATCAGAGCATACTATTGGCAATATTTTCACATCCTTTAGTCAAGGGAGGAGTTGATCATGGGACATGATAGCCGTGAAGAAATTCTGAGATTACATCATTCATCAAAGGATCTTCTCATTGTCGTTTTCTCAGCCATCTTACTTTTAGTATTTCTACAATTCCCATATAGGCTTGGGATTCTCAGAAGTTTGATTATAGGATTTAACATCTTCATAGTACTGGGATATTCTATAATATCATTTTTCTCCCCTACTTTCCAGGAGAAAAGACTATTTTGGAGGCTTATTTTAAGCGTTCCCACGAGTTTGTTGATGATCATAGCATTCGATTATCTGCCACTGGATAATCAAGGAATCTTAAGGCTGTCAGCCATGATATCGCTCGTGGCTGGGATACTAGCATATGTTAGGAGAGTTAGGAGGCAGAAGATTATCAGAAGATCTCTGAAAGAGACTGTGGATGAAAAGAATATCATAAGCCCATCAGAAGCTGCTAAGATAGCTATAAAACGACATCAAAGATTATCAGCTGGGGATGAGCTTGAAAAGGTATTCCCCCCAGAAGAATATTTCAAAGTTGAGGAGAGAAAAGAAGAGTTAAAACTAGGATCTTATACAGATCTCATACTAATTTTTATATTCACGATAATAACAATGATCTCACCGATCAAATGGCCCATTGGAATATTCATGATAGCACTGATCCCGGGTTATCTGCTCTTAACAATCCTAGCCCCAAAAAAGGGCACCATAAACTCCTATGAGAGATTATTCCTAAGTTTCGCAGCGAGTATAATCATAAGCACCATCATCAGCTTAATCTTAAAAAAACCTTCAAATTCTGCCCTTACAGAGATATCCTGCAGACTTTCTCTTCCCCTAATAATAACATCCTTTATGATACGATCAAGGATTAAACTGGCTGAAAGATTTTATTGGAACCCCATCAAGTCCATCAAAAATACGCGCTTGAACAAGAACCAGATAATATCACTCATATTGCTCATCATACTCGTTTCGATGATAGGATCAACAATTAACATCATATTAAACCCAGTCCCGGAAAAATTCACAGAATTTTACATCCTTGGACCCACAGGGAAAGCATACGATTATCCAACCAACCTAAAACTGGGCGAAACCGGGGAAGTAATTATAGGAGTCATAAATCATGAATACCAAACCACAAACTATAGGATAATCGTTAAGATAGGTGAAAACATCATAGATAATATCACAATAACATTAAAAAACGGTGAAAAATGGGAGAAACGTTTCAAATTCACCCCAACAGAAGTCGGGGACAACCAAAAACTCCAATTCTTACTATACCGTTTGCCGGATGAAAAAAGAGTTTACAGGTCCCTTAACCTTTCCATAAACGTCAAGGAATAGGAGTGAGAATTGTGAAGGATAAAAACGTCATAGTCACCGGAGGTCTCGGATTTATCGGTTCACACCTTACAGACAGATTACTAAAAGATGGTAACATGGTCACGGTTATAGATGACTGTTCCACAGGCTCAATCAACAATTTAACCATGAAAGACCATGAAAACCTCAAAATCATAAAAGGCAATATCACAAAATTGGACCTTGAAAAAATCTTCAAAGGAAAAGATTACATATTCCACCAAGCAGCCCTTGCAAGCGTGGAAGAAAGTGTAAAAAATCCAATAAAATGTCATGAAATAAACGCCACAGGCACCCTCAAGGTCCTCCAAGCCGCGAAAAAATGTAACATTACAAAAGTATTAAACGCATCCACATCTGCCGTCTATGGGGACAACCCAAACAAGCCATTAAATGAAAACGAGACCCTTAAGCCCCTTTCACCATACGCTGCTTCTAAGGTTTCGGCAGAATCATATTGTAACGTTTACACCCAATGTTACGGGCTTGAAACCGTATCATTAAGATACTTCAACGTGTTCGGACCCCGTCAAAACCCGAGATTAGAATATGCTGCTGTCATACCACGGTTCATAAACGCCATACTATCAGGAAAAAAACCGATAATCTATGGAGACGGCAACCAAACCCGAGACTTCATCTATGTAGAGGATGTGGTGGAAGCCAACATACTACTTGCAGAATCAAAATTCACAGGCCCAGTCAACATAGCCACTGGTAAGAGCATCACAATAAACAAATTACTAGAAGTGATAGAGGATATCCTTGAGGTTGACATCAAACCCATCCACCATGATCCGAGACCAGGTGACATAACAGACTCCAAGGCGGATGTAAGCCTCTTGAAATCCCTCGGATTCAAAAAGATTACGAAGCTCAAAAGCGGACTTGAAAAGACAATAGAATGGTACAAGAGAAGATAAAGACTTTTAAGGATTGGGAAGAATTTGTAAACAAACTATCAGCAAAGCCTATGAACAGCCATACTAACCTTTGATATCAAGGGTTGACTTGATATCCTCTAGTATTTCCCCAGCATAGTATCCTGAGAATATCAGGCCGAGGAAATTAATCATCCAAAATGATATTATACGGTCCATGAGTGCTATGCTCCCCGCTACATTGGCTGGTATCTGGAATAATATGAAAAGTGTTGTTAGGGAGATCTCAATTGAACCAAGACCCCCGGGGAGCATTGAGATCACCCCTATAAAATTTGCTAGGAGAAATATGATAACAATCACAAAAAAGCTCGTATGAACCCCAAAGGCCAAAAAAACTAGATACAATCTGATACATTCCATTAACCATGAGAGTAATGATAACGAGAAGATTATGAGGACGTCGCTCCTGCTTGAATAGGACTTAGTATGCTCAATAATATTGATTATAGTCACTGTTATCTTATCATAGATATTATCAAGGGTTTTCTCGGCTATTGGGGACCTTTCCAGGATCCTATGGATCCTATCATATAATCTTATACCTATGCCTTCCTTCCAATTAACCAAATAGATTAGGGCTGTTAAAAGGATCGAAATAGAACCTCCAATTAAAGCTATCCATCTTATCATGGGGATGAACAAGGCCGCGATTATGAGAAGACTCCCTGCTATTCCAAGGTCGAAAAATCTTTCAGTAAGCCCGGCTGATAATCCACGTGAGATGGGGATTTTATTTATCTTCTTACCAGCTAAGGCATTTATAATTTCCCCAGCACTTCTCATTGGACTAAGATTGCCCGCGAAGAGTCCTATAGTTTTCACGATAAAATTATCAACATAGGATCTCTTTTTATCAATTATAAAACCCCATCTAAGGGATCTTATAAATACTATGATAAAATGGACAATTATAGCTAAGATAATGATAAGCCATCGCACCCCCAAAAAAGCGTATATCACATTGGAAGGGCCTACCCATCCTATAAGGATCAAGAGGAGTATGAGGCTGAGAATGAAGACATAGAGTTTTTTCATGATTATAACCTCTCCAAAAAATTAATACCTTTATAGATTGTTCAAACGCATTCTTATCTTCTCTATAATCTTATGGGATAATGCTCGCGTTATGAATATTATATACCTCAGGAGATCTGATAGTCCTATGTATGATTTTTCCATGTCATAATGGCAGCCTATTGGAACTTCATCTATTATAAGTCCGTGCGCCGCTGCCACGCGTATAAGCTCTGATTCATAAATATAATCATCATATGGTATTTTAAGTAATAATTGTGCTTGATCTGCGCTAATGGCTTTGAAACCGCTTTGGCTGTCAGTTAACTGATAACCTGTCAAATAATCTAGGAGATAAGTTGTTATCCTATTAGAAAATCGTCTATGCAATGGCATCCTACTGATATCATCCATAAAACGAGAGCCTATAACTATCTGGGCCCCATTAATCCGGGATGCTAAAGATTCTATATACTGGGGGTCATGTTGTCCATCACCATCCATCAAAACTATAACATCATATCCATTGTTGATTATTGCCCTAACCCCTGTTTTAACAGCCGCGCCCTTACCTTTATTCTCCCCATGTTTTATAACTGCTGCGCCGGCTTTTTCGGCTAGTGTGCTCGTACTATCTGTAGATCCGTCATCTACAACTATAACATCTCCATATTTAACGGCCTCCTTCACAACTTCTCCTATCTTCGCCTCTTCATTATATGCTGGTATTATTATAACTATCTTCATAGTATCCACGATAAAAAGGGTTGATTGTAAAATCCCCTCCTACAGCATAATACTTTATGCCAAATGCATGGGGGAGATCCCTAAATTTTTTGATTCGTGAAGCCTGTTAGGGGGGGTCTCCCCCCTCTTGCATGGAAGCTTCTGAGACTGCCCACAGTTTCGCGCTCATAATCATGTTTTCTTTGTTACTTGAATCATATAAAAGTCTCGTTGTACACCCTACTTTCGTGGCAGCGCTCAAGTAGCAACATTTTTGAGGTGCATAAATTAATGTGGGAAGCTCTATGCAATACTCTTGTGAACTGTTTCCTGTTACAAACAAAATACACCGCAGCAGTACTGCGGAGGCTTTTTCTCCATGGACACGAGGAACCGTAAATGCCTATACACTTTTATAGTTCTTCGGATGGTTTTCCCGGCTTTTAAACTCGTACTCCCCGGATTACTACTTTGGCTCTCACTCCCCAAATGGGGATTTCCCCGCCAAGATCATTAAAAAGGATAAAATGGTTCCTCAATTAACATAATATGGCTAAATTATTCTCTCTCCCGGAAAATTAAATAAAAATATTTATATAAAAGCTTTAACTTATATCTTTATTTGTCACAGGTTAAAGTGCCTGTGATGTGGGAGGCGATAATATTTCGACTGGTATAACAGTACTATGCATGCTATGCATAGTACTGGCTACAGTAGGTACCAGTTACGCCCAAGAAAACACAACCACAAACTTTGAACTACAAGATAACACTAGACCATTAAACGAAGAGAACATCAACGAGACCCCCACCATCATGGGAAAAACCCCTAATGAAACAATCCAAAAAGCAGCATATAATGAAGGGGATGTGAAGACCGTGGAACCCGCGGATATCGAGGATGCGGCGGTCCGTGTTAACAAGTTCATCCAAGAGGACGGAAGACTCCCAAAGTATGTGAGTATCAAAAATTCACAGGTTAACATGCCAGAATATTTATACCTCCTCACAGCATCCCTAACAGGTGGGGATACCATCATAAAGAACGTGGAACTACCCAAAAACTCCACTGGGAATACACTGACCGGTTCGATAGAATTAAATGACTACCTTGAACTTGCAAATAGGGTGTACGATTTCATAGAATCGAAAAATAGAGCACCCTCCTATGCGACCTACCATGACATTAAAATCAGATTCGAATCTCTCGTATGGCTATTCACAAAAGCCATCAATTTTAAAGTAACAAATCAACGCCTACCCAATTACATAAGCCTTGAAAAACTCAATAACATAGGCACATACGTTATAGACAATAACAATCCAGGCAGCACCTCAGGAAGTGCTGCCAATGACAATTCAGTAACTATCAATGCTATCCTAAATGCTGCGGTTTCACTTAAAAGTTTCATAGAACAAAATCAGCGCCTACCCACATATGTGCAGGTGGCAAATCAAAAAATAAACCCAAGCCAATTCCTATACCTCATGACTAAAAGCATAACCAAAATAAATAACGGGAAAAACACACCCATCAACTTAATAGGGGCTGATGAGGCGCCGAAACCTACAGGTACCGCTACAGGCGAGCTTAAACTCACAGAATATCTCCAAGTCGCGGAAACTATCGCAGGTTTCATCGAAGCCAACGGGAGATCACCAAATTATGCCAGAACAAGTATTGGCAGAGTATCCTACCCCAACCTTGTCTATGCTATGAGCCGGATACTCACCTTCTACAAGGAAAATAACAGGTTACCTAAAATAGTAACAATAAAAATGGTATACAACCAAAAACAGGATACAAATAACGGACTCAGCCAGTATCTTGTGGCTACTGCGAATTGTCAGGTGAATGATCCTAGTATTCAGAAATTGGCGGCTCAGTTAACTGCTGGTCTTACAAGTGAATGGGATAAGGCCAAAGCCGTCTTTGAATGGGTCAGGGATAATATAAGCTACAGTTTCTATTATAATACGAGGTATGGTGCTGTTGGAACCCTAAAATACAGGACTGGTAATTGTTGTGACCATGCACATCTTGTCGTGGCACTTGCAAGGGCAGCCAGCCTTCCAGCACGCTACATGCATGGAATCTGCACATTCTCCAGCGGAACCTATGGACATGTCTGGGCACAAATTCACATTGGGGGTACATGGTACAATGCAGATGCAACAAGCACTAGGAACAGTTTAGGTGTAATAAACAATTGGAACACAGCAACCGGGACAATACTAGGAACCTACGCAAGCCTACCATTTTAAAGGCCACCATATTCGTGGAGGGGAGGGACAAAAAAACCCTCCCCATTTATTTCTTTTTCTCCCCCCAAAAGAATGCTTCTGGAATGTGAAACAGTACCCCCTCCCCTTGGGGGCTCCCAGGATGCCGAAAAACAAAGAGTTTAAATTCATGCTTATCCTTCCAGTTTGGAATAAAGGAGTCTATAAGACCCCCTTATTATGAAAGAGAGAGTCTTCGCGCCCTTTTTTCAGATTCCATGTAACAACAAGCAATAAATATAATTTTTAACGTCTCTGCTAAACCCTAACGGATACAATAATGGGGAATATTTTATATATTATGAGAATACAAACATATCCCAAGATATGGGGCTGTGAACGGCCCCCACATCTAACGCTTGCAGAGAGAATTCCCACAATCACCCCAAAGGGGCAAGTCCTCTCCATGAGGCTGGAGATTTCCCGGTCAAGTGGGGGGGATAGTCCACTGGTACAATTCCAGATAAGGTGTGAAAAAATTCTTCAGTCTTTAAGGTGACATGATATACTATCTGCATTTATTATCCCCATTGGGGGATGAGGGAAGGCTGAAAAAAGTTGAAAGATGTGATCTGAGTCTGGGAGACACTCCCCACGGTGTGTGGGGGCTGCGATTTTTTTCTTGTGATAATATGGAGGGGAATGAAAGTTGGATCTTATATATTTTAGGGGTTGTATGGGTAGGGAAAGAGTCCCTGAAATAGTCAGGGCCACAAGGCAAATTCTGGATCATGCAGGGGTCTCTTATAGTATCCTTGAGGATGAAGAATGTTGCGGTTCGGTGCTGCTCCGCACAGGCTTCCGTGAAGATGCTAAGGAGAAGATAAATGAAAATCTGAACTTATTCTCTGATTCTAGGTTGCTTGTATCATGTGCTGGCTGCTACAGGACATTTAAAATAGATTATCCCCGCCTATTTAATGTTAAGGTAGATGTTATCCATAGTTCCCACTTGTTCTATCAATTATTAGAGGCGGGTGAAATCCAAATTAAAGGAGATTTAAAAGTTACATATCATGACCCCTGCCACCTTGGAAGGCATTGTGGAGAATATGATGCTCCACGGAAGGTCCTAGAAGCTATTGGAACCCTCGTGGAGATGGAAGATCATCATATGAATGCGCAATGTTGCGGGGCTGGAGGTGGTGTGAAATCAGCATATCCACACATTGCAGAGAAGGTAGCCCAGGAGAGGATAAAGCAAGCCCTTAATACCGGGGCGGATATACTATGCACCACTTGCCCATTTTGTAAATACAACTTAAAATCTCATAGAATAAAAGTGATGGACATTTCAGAGATCATAGCTAACCTCATGGGGGTGCCAAGATCCACGAAAATCAACTGAAAAACCTTAGGGAATCCTTCAAAGTATTGGCTGAGAGAAGAGTGGAAATAATAGAAGATCCCATGATAAGAGAATTAAAAGAAACTGTGAAGAATATAAGGGAAACTTCCATTAAAAACCTTGAAAAGTTACTCCAAAGGGTGGGAGAATCCTTTGAGGATAATGATATAGAATTTTATATTGCAGAAACTGGGGAGGAAGCAAATAATATCATCTATGATATTGTTAAGGATGAGAAGACAATTGCAAAGTCCAAATCCAATACACTCACCGAGATAAACCTAGTAAAATTCCTTGAAAAAAAAGGCCTAGAAGTTATAGAGACAGACCTAGGTGATAGGATAATCCAACTAACAAATGATAAACCAATACATCCAACAGCCCCCGCCCTACACTTCAACATGGAAGAAATAGCTGATACAATAAATGAGAAACTTAAAGTGAAAGTCGATGCAAACCCAGAGGATATAATGAATACCATAAAATCAGATGTTCTCAGGAAACTCGAAGATGTTAATGTGGGGATTACAGGGGCTAATGCAGTGGCAGCATATGACGGTTCAATTGTAATGGTCCATAATGAGGGTAACATAGGCCTACTATCACTTAAAGACACTCATATTGTCGTATTCGGCATCGACAAACTAGTAAGTACATTAGAAGATGCTATTTCAGTGGCCAAGCTCGAAACAGTCTATGCTACCGGTTCGAGGGTTCCATCATATATAGGTGTGGTTTCGGGTCCGTCTAAGACAGCTGACATCCAGAAAATACTCCTAAAGAACATGTATGGTGCCAGTAGGGTTGTTGCGATAGCCCTTGATAACGGTAGAAGGAAAGCCCCACCAGAATGTCTATGGTGTATAGGCTGTGGAACTTGTATAACATCCTGCCCAATTTATAACGTCGTGGGATATGATTTCGGCTACAAAGGTTACCTTGGTGGTAGAGGCGTGGCATTCACAAATTTCATAGAAGGTGAAAGGGCAAGTTTCGATGCTGGAATATATATGTGCACACTCTGCAGCCGATGTACCACAAAATGTCCCCTTGAGGTCCCCATAGCAGATATAATAGAAGAGGTGAGGTGTAAAGTGCAAAGGGCAGGTTACAAGTTAGATGCCCATGAGAATATAAAAAGAAACATTAAAGAAACTGGGACACCATTCAGATAATGGGGACTTCCGACCCCAGCTAAGACTTCATGCCATCCAACTTCATTCACCATTTTGAGAAGGTTCACGACCCTAACAGCCCCAAGAGTTCCTTGACATGTGGGTTGTCCCCAGAATTCCATTTTTGAAGTTTCCATGTGGGGAACATCCTAGAAATACTCGAGTTTTTCCTACTTTCATCCCCCCTACTTCGAAGTGGACTTCGTGCCGAAAAAGATAAAAAGGATGTTTTTCTGATAAAATAAAAAATATCATCTTCATTCTCATGAGGGAGGTTCATGAATTGCTTCTACTGGTAAGTCCAATCAACACAAAGGAGGCTATAGAGGCCATTAAAGGTGGTGCAGACATAATAGATGTGAAAAATCCGAGGGAGGGATCTCTTGGAGCCAGTTTTCCTTGGATTATAAGGGAAATAAGGAGGATAACACCTGATAACATGCTTGTAAGCGCCACACTAGGTGACGTCCCATATAAGCCAGGGACTGTTTCACTAGCTGCACTAGGTGCCCTTACAGCCGGAGCAGATTATATAAAAGTTGGTCTTTATGGGACGAAGAATTTTAAAGAGGCAGTTGACGTGATGGAAAATGTTGTAAGGACAATAAAAGGCGAGAAAAAGGAAGCTTTTGTGGTCGCGGCTGGATATGCCGATGCCCACAGGGTGGGCTCAGTAGATCCGATGGAAATCCCCAAGGTGGCCTATGAGTCCGGAGCCGATGTTGCAATGTTAGATACTGCTGTAAAGGATGGTGAAACATTATTCGATTTCTTGGGTGTTGGGGAACTTCAGGACTTTGTGCGAGAAGCACATGACCTGGGATTAAAGGCTGCTCTGGCAGGTTCCATTAAAAAAGAACAATTAAGGTCACTGGACGAGATTGGATGTGACATAGTCGGTGTAAGGGGGGCTGCATGCGTTGGAGGGGATCGTAACACTGGCACAATACACAGGAGTGCAGTTACAGAACTTAAGAGGTTAATAGAGGTTATTTAGGTGTTTTTAATGTACTCTAGGAAATTAAAGGAAGCCGAAACCGCCTACACATTCGACGATTTCTTGTTAGTACCCCAAGCATCACTAGTAGAACCTAAAGATGTTATAATAAAGAGTAGAGTATCAAAGAATCATGAGATAAATGTCCCTATTATAAGTTCTGCGATGGACACTGTCACAGAGTCTGAAATGGCAATAGCCATGGCACAAGAAGGCGGTCTTGGCATAATACACAGGAATATGAGCATCAAAGACCAAGTAGAGCAGGTGAAGAAGGTTAAAAGGTCAGGGGATCTTACAATAAGAGATGTTATAACAATAAATCCAGACGCATCACTAAGAGAAGCCCATGAAATAATGGAAAGAGAAGGGATAAGCGGACTCCCAGTTGTAGACAATGGTAAAATCCTTGGCATCATAAGCAGAAGAGACATAGAACCCATAATCAATTCAGAAGCCGAGAAAAAAGTAGAAGAGGTAATGACAAAAGAGGTTGTAACAGTAGATGAATCAGTAACACCAGCCGAAGCCCTTGACATAGCCTATGAAAACAAGATAGAAAGACTACCAGTCGTGAAAGAGGGTGAACTCGTAGGAATACTCACCATAAAAGACATACTCGAACGTAAAAGATTCCCCAACGCTTCAAGGGACGAGAACGGAAGATTCATCGTAGGAGCGGCCACAGGACCATTCGACCTTGAAAGGGCTGAAGCCCTTGACAAGGCAGGTGCAGATATCATAGCCATTGACAGTGCACACGCACATAATCTCAACCTCGTAAAATACGCAAAGATCATGAAAAAGAATATCGACGCAGACTTAATCGTCGGCAACATAGCAACAGCAAAAGCCGCAGAAGACCTGATAGCCCAAGAAGTGGATGGTATAAAAGTAGGTATCGGTCCAGGTTCAATGTGCACCACTAGGATAATCGCTGGGGTGGGAGTACCACAACTCACCGCCATAGCAGAAGTTGCAGATGTGGCAAGTGAATATGACATCCCCGTAATAGCAGATGGGGGTATACGCTATTCAGGGGACATAGCAAAGGCCATAGCAGTAGGCGCGGATGCTGTGATGCTCGGAAACTTACTAGCCGGCACGTATGAGTCCCCCGGTGATGTTGTCATCATGAATGGGCGCAAATATAAACAATATCGTGGAATGGGATCTTTAGGGGCTATGACAGGTGGTATAGGCGCCGGTACAGACCGGTACTTCCAAGAACCGCAAAGCCATATGAAACATACCAAGATAGTCCCAGAGGGAGTTGAAGGCGTCGTACCTTACAGGGGCACTGTAAGCGAAGTCATATTCCAATTAGTCGGGGGCCTTAAAGCATCAATGGGCTATTGCGGAGCCAAGACAATCAAAGACATGCAAAGGAAGGCTAAACTTGTTAAGATAACATCCAGCGGGATAAAAGAAAGCCACCCACACGACCTCCTAATAACCAATGAAAGTCCAAATTATCCCACAATGTAATGGAGGACAACAGTATCCTGTCAGCCATAATACTCTGCGGAGGCCATAGTAAACGCATGGGAACAGACAAGGGTTTGATCATCTTAGATGGCAAACCCCTCATAGCTAGGATCCTTGATAAAATCAAACCATATTTTGATGAGATACTCATCATATTAAGGGATGAGCAACAAAAAAAACAATACTTAAGATTACTTAAAGACGAGAATGTGAAAATTTTCACAGATATAATAAAAGGAAAAGGACCACTAGGCGGCCTATTAACCGGACTCTTAAATATAAAATCGGAATATGCACTTGTTTTGCCCTGTGATTCGCCATTTATAACAAGAGAGTTTATAGAAAATTGCATTAAGATGAATTTGGAGGAATATGATGGGATAATACCAGTATGGGGGGATGGTAGACTAGAACCTTTACATGGGATATACAATCAGCGGGTGGCTGGAAGAATCCGTAAACTCCTTTTAGAGGATGAGAGGAGAGTTAGCAGTTTAGCTAAGATTATCAAGCCTAGGTTAGTGCTTGTGGAGGAATTGGACCCGTCCCTTGAAAGCTTTAAGAATGTTAATAGACCAGAAGATCTTAAGATTTAATATCAACGGTCCGTGGATTACGCCCCATTTCGAGTATGAACTTGTTCACTCGTTCTATCATGTCAAAATACTGTTCCTTTCTGATCTTTTTACCATCAACAACGGCGTATTCAGGGAGCATCCCAGTCTGGTTTTTGAACTCTAATATCTCATTAACCATCTCTCGATATTGCTCTAGCGTTAAACGCTCCATCAATACCAACCATCAAAACCTTTTTTATGTTATAATCATTCCAAATCTCCTCATATATAAATGATACGCTTTTTATCTCCTAATATAAGCTTTTAATAATTATTTGAAGATTTATATTATGTAAATCATCGCCTCTGGGTCGAATGGATTAGTCCTGATTGCAAGTGAAAAAAGGTAGGGGTAATTATCCATTAAATGCTCCATGTACTTTAACCATTCAGATAGCACATGTTTGTAAGCGCGTTCCAGGTCACCCTCAAGGTGTTCATAATCTGTCCTGGGCAGATCATCAAATGATGCCCTCTTCTCAAGCTCCTCAGTGAAGTGGAAAATGGCCCAGAGCATGTCAGTGAAACTTTCATGTTCTAAAAGGTTTGGATTTTCCAATAAGCGTAACATGAAGCTTCGACGCCCGCCCAAGAACATTCTAAGATCATCTAAGAATTGGCTCTTATCTTCATCTAATGGTATTCTAGGATCATAAGCTTTTATCTTCTCAGTTATTTTCCTAAATTTGTCTTTATTCCAATCCTGGCTTATCTTGAGATCTTCACGTATTTTATCTGTGTTCATTTCATGTCTTGAAACCTTCTCAAGGAATCTGGTCCCCACTTCACTGAAGAACGCCCCTATTACCATGTTAAGCTTTTCTAGGAGCATTGATTTCTCCCTTGCAGCTATCGCGGCCTCTATCACTATGACAACTATAAGCACTTCTAAAGGTAAAAATGCGAGATCAATTCCAATATAAAACAATTCATGTTCAGCATCCCTAAATATAAGATATACTAAAAAATAGAGCAATATTGAAGACAAAATGAGTATTATGCCAAGTTTAACCCGCCACCAGTTGATCTTCAATCTAAACCCGCCCATATGATTGATATCGGGTTATTTGCCAGCATCATAGTACCCCTTTCAATAAGATGTCCCCTAGCAATATTAACCTCTATGATCCCAGGTTTAAACCCGAGCTTTTTGAATGTCTGGACAGCCTCTAGCCTAGTCTCGAGTAAAATGGAGGTTACTATGATCCTACCACGGCTTCTAAGTTTCTTCGCGCCTACCTCTATTATTTTTGATAGTCTGCCGCCGCTGCCCCCAATGACTATTATGTCAATATCTTCTAGTTTTTTGAGGGCTTCCTCCGCGTCATCATTGATCAATTCAACATTTTCTTCAAGCCCATGCCTTATAAGGTTTTCCCTTGTAACCCTTATGGCCTGTGGGTTCTTGTCTATGGCATATACCCTATGAACTCTCTTCGCGAACTCTAATGTGAAACCTCCAGTGCCGCAGCCAACATCGACAACAACCTCGTCCTCCCTGGGACCGGCTTTGCACAAGACCAAGCATCTTATCTCCTCCCTAGTGGGCCCTGGAACCTTATCATCCTTTATGAAGTCCTTATCGGGTATCATAGCCAGTCCACCGTTTGAAGAGGCTGTTTTCAACTCCTAGAAGGTCCAGTGCTTTGCCTGCTATGAAGTTGACCATGTCATCTATATTCTTCGGTTTGTGGTAGAATCCAGGCATTGCAGGTAATATTATACCACCTTCTCTGCTCACCTTTAACATGTTTTCAAGGTGTATGCTCCTAAGTGGTGTTTCACGGGGTACTAGTATGAGCTTGCGTTTTTCTTTGAGTGAAACGTCAGCCGCCCTTGTAATGGTATTATCAGTGTATCCTTGGGCTATGGCCGCTAAAGTTTTCATGCTGCAAGGTGCTATTATCATCGCCTCGAAGTTGAAGGAGCCGCTGCTTATTGGGGCCTCGAAATCATGAACATCAAAGTAATGGTCTGCCAATCTCTTTATCTCGCTTAGTTTTAACCCGGTCTCGTACTCTAAGATTTTAGATGCCGTACTAGTAACCAGTAGTGCTGTTTCTTTCTTTTTTGATAGGCTTTCTAATATTCTGATGCCATAGATTGTCCCGCTAGCCCCTGTGATAGCTACTATGATCATCTTTTATCAACCTTCAATTTGGTGCGGTTAAGCGTAGTTGCTTTTCATGCCTTTTTATCTTCCGGGGGAGGTCAAGATAATCGTAAAAGTTGAAGTTTTTGAATTTCTCTGATTCCTCCGCGAGTGTATAAATGCAGAGGTCTGCGTGGTTGAATCTTGCATCCCTTAATGCTCTGACTAAACTGGAGATGTCGCTGAGTTTTACTATTGAATCTCCACTGTCTACTTGAGTTTTCATCTCATCAAATGCCGGATACTCTGGCACGTCTATTATAAGATAATCAGGGTCTATGTTCATGTCCTCAGCTATCTCAGATTCTGCTTTTATTATCTCAGATTCTGTGATCTTAAATATCCTCTCGGGGTCTTCCAGTTCATTTAATCGTAGGGTGGCAACCCTCTTCAGCAGATCCCTTGTATCTAATCTTTTTATGATGTCAGCTACTAGTCCAGTTTCTCTTCGACACATTGCTATAATGTCCATGTCATCATAATGGTAGATGTGCTTAGGGTCTATTTTATCTTCTTCTATGAGTATTTTAAGGCATCTTCTGAACATTGAATTCACTATCCTTGTTGTATGATGTTGATAGACGCTAGGGTACATGAAATAGCGTGCGAGGAGTGTTGACTCTGCGGCTGGAACACCCTTTTTATCCAGTATAAGATCATCTTCGATTTTGATATTTTGGATTAGTCTTTCAACGTCTATTATACCATAGGCCACCCCTGTATAATGAGAGTCCCTTAAAAGGTAGTCCATCCTGTCAACGTCTATTTCACCAGAGATTGCCTGTCCAAGAACGCTCTCACCTTTGAGGGTAGCTTCTATCTCTTCTAGGTCAAATTCTTCCATGAGTATGTCTGATATTACTGATTCCCTTATCACTTTTATTGTGAGTTCTTCGTGGGAGTCCGGGATAACGGTCTCTGACACGTGAGAGAATGGCCCATGGCCGAGATCATGTAATAGTGCAGACACCCTTAGTACACCTTTTTCATGCTTGTCCAGTCCTAGTTGCTCTGCTAGTTGTGAGGCTAAGTGCATGGTTCCAATGGAATGTTCAAAGCGGGTGTGGTTTGCACCAGGGTATATGAGATTGGTGAAGCCTAGTTGTCTTATCCTCCTAAGTCTTTGGAAGGGTGGTGTGTCTATGAGTTTGACCTCAAAATCGTCTATTTGGAGATTGCCATGTATGCTGTCCCTTATAAATTTCATTTCAGCCTCCCCCAGCGCGTGTAGGGGGGATTCATCCGCCTGAAAGGATAACCCTACTACCTTTCTTTGTATATTCCTCTTTCCGGAATCCTATCTCCTTTTTTGTCCTTTCGATTATTTCTTTGAGGGCCTTGAGGGTTTCTTGTCGGTGCGCCCCGGCCACCACTACCATGAATAGTGTTTCTGTGGCGTGGAACTCGCCTAGAAAATGTACGAGTGCAATATCCTTCACTTTATGTTTCTTTTTTATCTCCTTTACCATCTTTTCTAGTTTCTCCTGGGCCTCTTGGAGGTTTTCATGTGATATTCTAAGTTTTTCCACTTCTTCTTCTCCTATTTTCCTCATTATACCCTCGAATGTGAATATGGCCCCCATCTCCTCAATATATGGGCCCTTTTTTATGTGTTCTATGAGTTTGGGTAGCTTGTATTCATATTTGTCTGTTGTTATCTTCACAAGCATCCTCTAGCACCTCACTTAGTTCTTTCTTTGAGAGGTGTTTCAGTCTTTCAACACCGTTTATTTCTTTTATAACCTCTGCAACGGCTTCTGGTACGAGCGATTCCCAGTTGCTGTCGGTGAGCATCTTCTCCCTAACACTTGTACCTGAATATTTCTCCCTGGAGTATAGTGGTGGTGCTGTGACCTCATATCCAGCCTCCTGGAATAATCTCTGGACAAGGGGGTTTCCACTATAAACTTTATCAAATGGTGGTGTTAACATTTCAATATGGGCCACCCATACCGCGTTACATTCAATATCCTGGACTGGTATGACATAGTAACGCGAGGCCGGTATACTGTTCTCGCTAAGGGCCTTCGTCACCATCATAACCCTTTCACCAGCTGTGAACGGATCCCTTAGGGAATGGCTTAATTGTGCGCTGCCTATACATATGATAAGCTCATCAACCTCCCCTAGGATTCTCTTTATAACCTCTAGGTGTCCGTTATGGAAGGGCTGCATCCTACCCACGAGTAATCCTCTCATCCCCAACACTCACCCAGATCAAATCATATAGTATTATTATAAGATTTATAACCCAATATATACATGGGGATTCATCAACTTTATCAAAACTAAATTTAGGGTGATTATGGTGATAAGGATAGAAAATCTTTCAAAAACTTACGAGCTAGAGACTGGGGAGAAGTTCAAGGCACTGGATAATATTAATTTGGAGGTCAAGGAAGGAGAGGTTCTTGGGATAATTGGTATGAGTGGGGCGGGCAAAAGCACTCTACTCCGGATATTGAGGGGTGTTGAACCATTCGATGAAGGAACAGTGATACTCGATGATATAAAAGTGACAGCAGATTCCAATCCATACGATTTCACCAAACTTAAAAGAGCCACTGCAATCCACCTCCAAAGGACATTTGGATTATGGGCCGAGACGGCCATAGAAAATGTTTTAAGGAAGTTCTATGGTGCAAAGTATGGTGATGAGTCGCTCACAGACTTCAAAAGAGCTTATGACGAATTCGGCAAGGAGGCTATGAGACTCCTCAAGATCGTGGGCCTTGACCATAAACCAGATCATTTCGCCCCAGTGCTCAGTGGCGGGGAAAAGCAACGTCTCATAATCGCCAGACAACTCGCCAAGAAACCAAAGGTCCTATTATTGGATGAGCCGGCTACTATGTCATGTCCAAGGACAAAACAGGAAATACTGGATGCTATAAGGAAGGTTAACAGGGAACTTGGCATTACGGTGGTGCTTGTATCGCATCTGCCAGAGGTCCACGAGTACTTAGCAGACAGGCTAATACTCATGGAAGAAGGTAAAATAGTAGATGAAGGAGAACCCCAAAGGATCATAAGGAAATTCCTCAAGGATATAGAGCCGCCAGAGGAAATAAAAGTTAGGGAATGGAACAAGCCAATATTAAAAGTTAGAGATCTCCGCAAGAAATTCGTCCTAATAAAAGGTGGAACAGTACTTGAAATGGAGAATATAAATTTCAACGTGAACCAGGGTGAAATAGTATCAATCATAGGACCCAGTGGAGCTGGTAAAACAGTATTGTTAAGGATGGTCGCTGGATTAGACTACCCAGAAGATGGGAAAGTAGAATTCAAACTAGACAATGAATGGGTTGACATGCATGAACCAGGTATAAAAAGGATGCGCATACGCAGAAAAATGGGCTTCATGCACCAGGAATTCGCCCTAATACACCATGCAACCATCAGGGACCAGATAGCGGCGCGACTAGGCGTAAAGGGCGAAAAGGTCGTGGATGAGGCCAGGAAAAGGGCCGAGGAGATGGGTATAAGTGATAAGGTTCTTGATGTCCTCTACCAATTAACAGACCTCCCAGAAGAGGAAGCCAAACAAAGACTAGAAAAACTAGGACTATCCTCAAAGATCCTGGAAGAATTATTCCCTAAATTCCCAGACAAGGAAGTTAAAAGATATGCGAAACCAGTCTTTGAAGCCTTGGACCTCCCATTGGACATCATAGACAGGAAATCCTATGAACTTTCAGGAGGTCAAAAGGTGAGGGCGGCTCTAGCACTTGTAATGGCATCACAACCAGAAGTCCTCATACTAGACGAACCATTCGGTGACCTAGACCCCATAACATTAAGATTAGTTTCAAATTCTCTCAAGAGGATAAACAGGGAATTCAACACAACAATAATAATGGTAAGTCACCACATCGACTTCATCAAAGAAATAAGTACAAGAGCTGTGATGATCGAAGACGGTAAACTAATAATGGATGGAGAACCCAAAAGATTATGTGAAGAATTTGTTGAAAAGAGTAAGGCAGAATACCTTTTAAGGGCGCGAACACACATATAATGGGAGGATTTATATTGGATTTCGCAAGTTTCCCCATAAAAGAATCATATAGGCTCCTAGCACCACGACCCACTGTTATAGTAACAACAGTCAACAAGGAGGGAGATATAAACGCTGCACCATTCTCATTTGTAATGCCAATATCCATGGACCCGCCAATTGTAGCATTCGCTTCGATGCCAGAACACCACACATCAAAGAATGTGGAAGAAACTGGAGAATTCGTTATAAACCTCACAAGCCTCGATATATTAGAAAAGATGTGGATAACGGGAAAAAGCATACCATATGGAGAAAACGAACTTGAAAGAGCAGGACTCGACTGGATACCATCAGTTAAAGTTTCGCCTCCACGCATCAAAGAAGCAGCAGCCCACCTAGAATGCGAATTATTGAGGATGAATGAAATAGGAGACCACAACCTCTACACGGGATCAGTAGTCCATGCAAGCGTAAAAGAAGGCTCAGTAAAAGACGGCCTACTTTATGTTGAGAAGGTCAAACCTATACTCCATGTGGGAAGCAGTAAGTTCGTAATAGGCGACAAAGTGAAATTCGTCAAATAAGGGTCTAGGATGTTTAAACGTATAATGGTGCCGACTGACGGCTCCAAACAAGCCCAGAAAGCTGAGGACATCGCCATAGAACTCGCCAGGAAGTTAGATGCTAGGGTAATAGCAGTCCATGTCATGGACGAAAAACTCATCTACCCCTTCGAAGTCCTAGAAGAAGAAGGGAAAAAAATCCTAGCGAAAGTGCAGGAAAAAGGGAAAAGGAGGGGTGTCACAGTAGATGAGATCCTAATATACGGGAGCCCAACCCATGACATGAAAAAGATCGCCAAAAGGAGCAAAGCTGACCTCATAGTAATAGGACATGGTAAAAGCGGCCTTGAAAAGTTTTTAATGGGAAGTGTGGCGGAGAGTACCCTGAAAAACGTTAAAATACCAGTCCTGATAGTCAAATAACATATCAGAGTTGATATCCTTACATCAATTTTTTAAATAATAAATTTACATATACAAGTATATGCTACATATCTTCCTTTTAAGTGAAGACCCCAATCTAACAGAACTTATAATATCTTGTGGATATGATCCTATCCCAGTAGATAGTGAAGAAGATATTCTCAAGGCAGAATCAAAAGCCGAAATTGTCATAGTTGACGTGCCAAAGCCCACAATAAACAAGATAAAAACCATCAAAAACCTAAAAAAAAGATCTAATCTACCCATTATACTAGTCACAGAAACTCTATCCAAGGAGATAACCCTTGGCATAAAAGCAGCAGCGCATCTCAAAAAACCAATAGATCCACAGAAGCTCATAAATGCTGTGAAAGCGGGCCTCTCCAAGTATAAAATGGGAAAACTATTTTTAGATAATGAGCAGATATACCAGCAGATACTCAACACAAGCCTAGAGGGCGTTTGCATCTTCGACAATTCAGGGAACATAATATATTGTAACAAGCAACTGGGAAAATTTCTAGAGTGTAGTCCAAGCGAACTTATAGGAGAAAATATCCTAGAAATCGTACACCCCGATGATAAAGTAATCGCCAAAAGAATACTTAACCTATGCAGCAAGGGGATGCAGGGAAAACAGGAGATAAAATTCATCAAAAGCAATGGAAAACCATGCTGGTTGCTACTCTCCGGAATCCCAATAATAGATCACACCTTCAAGGGCGGATTCTGCATGTTCACAGATATAACAGGACAGAGGATACTCGAAGAAAACCTTATAAGGATTAACCAATTTCTCACCCTCCTAAATAAGGTTAAAAATGTCATCATAAAATCCGAGAACATTGAAAAGATGATCAGGAGGACATGCAATATACTTGCCAAGCACACACGATGGGAGTATATCGGCATATTAGACAATGATTACAAGCCAATCCATGAGATCGGAGAAAGACCCGCCAAACCCAAAAACATCATAGAATTATGCGTAAAGAACAAGGTATGGGGTCTGCTATGCATAGAAGGAGACCTTGAATCCGATGAATTAGCCGTCCTCAAGGAGATAGCATCCACACTCTCATTTACAATAGAAAAAATGCTATCAGAGGAAAAATTAAGAGAAAGTGAAGCTAAATATAGGCAACTCTTCGAAAGTGTAGGTGATGGGCTCTTTATCATGAAAGAACACACCATAGTAGATTGTAACAAGAGAGCCCTTGAGCTCTTTCAAGCCAAACCCGAGGATATAATAGGCAAACACCCCTGGGAACTATCACCAAAAAATCAAGAAGATGGCGAAAAATCAGAAGATAAAGCCAAGAGGTTAATAGAAGGGGCCATCAGAGAAGGTGAAAGACGGTTTAAGTGGATCCACAAGAAAAAGAATGGAGAACAATTTTATACCCATGTTTACCTCGCTTACCATCCACAAACAGACCAACTCATAGCCGCCACACGTGACATAACAGATCAAGTAGAGACAGAAAAACTCTTAAAAGCGGAGCACAGGAAATTTAAGGATCTTATAGATTCATTACCCGATGCAGTTTTTGCAGTGGACAAAAAAGGGAGGATCATAGCATGGAACAGAGAAACAGAGAATATGACGGGCGCCCCAGCAGAGAAGATGATTGGGAAGGGCGGCCACGCCTATGGCATACCATTCTATGGGAAACCCAGACCAGTACTCCTAGACCTATTATTCAAGGATTTGCCAGAGACAGAAAAACTTTACGAGAATGTTAGACGCGAAGACCATAACATCTACGGGGAAGTTTACCTTCCAAACATCTACAATGGACGGGGAGGCCACCTACAACTCAAAGTCTCACCATTATATGGTGAAAAAGGTGATATAATAGGAGCTATTGAGATAATAAGGGATATAAGCCCCCTTAAAATCACAGAGAAAAAATTGAGAAGAGAACTGATGATCGCAAGCACCATGAGCCAAATATACCCCATGATAGCATCACCCACTACCACAAAAGAGAAGATAGCTGAGAAAATACTTACAGAACTTTTAAAGATCACAGGAAGTAGTGGGGGCTTCATCACATTACATGGTGAAAAGCTCGCATCCAAAGGAAAATACACAAACCCAAAATCCAGACCGATCATTATAGGAAATGAAGTAATCGGTCACATCAGCCTAGAAAAGGATGAAGACTTTAATAAATCAGATATTAAAGCCATTAAAAGGTTCGCTGAGTACTGTGGACTTGCAATCCACCGCATAGAATACGAAGAAAAGCTTATAAGACACCAAAAGAGGTTAAGGATACTCAACAAGGTCTTGAAGGCGTCCAAGACAGATAACCTAGAAGATTTCCTCAAAACTATACTCGATATCATGATAGATAAGTTGAAATTTGAGAGTGGAATTGTAACATTTAATGGAAAAACAATATACAAGAGAGGATCCATCATACCCGAAAAGGATATCATAGAGCATGTCATCATTAAAAGAAGAGGGAAGAATAGGATAGTCATGATACCCTTAAAGTTCCAGGATAATATGGAGGGTGTGATAGAAGCCCATAGTAGCAAGAAAGTGCCTAGAATGGCATTTATCAGATTATTCGCTAATGAGATAAATGAGGCTATCTCAAGGATAATAATGCAGAAGAACCTCCAGGAGTCACTCCATGAAAAGGAGGTTTTACTCAGGGAAGTTCATCATCGCGTAAAAAATAACCTACAAGTCATATCAAGTCTATTATCATTACAGGCCAAATATTGTGGAAACGAGGAAGTGAAGAATATCATAGCAGACAGCCAAGCAAGGATAAAATCCCTAGCATTAGTACATGAAAAACTCTACAGGACAGAAAACATAGCCCATATAAGCTCTAGAGAGTACTTGGAAAGTCTTAGCATGGACATTATAAACTTCCAAGCCCCCAGACCAATAAAAATACGTCTAGAAATTGATATAGATGATATCCCACTTGAAATGGACAAGTGCATACCCCTCGGACTTATAACAAATGAACTTGTAAGAAACTCTCTGAAACATGCATTCCCAGAAGGAGAGGGCATAATAACTGTGAACTTTAAACGCCAAGGGGATAAATGCAAACTTGAAATCTCAGATAATGGCAAGGGCCTCCCAAAAGATTTTGATATTGAAAGATTATCATCCCTCGGCTTGCAGCTCGTCCTAGGCCTTGTCAGACAATTAGATGGCCAACTTATGATAGAATCGGATGGTGGGACACTATTCAGTATAGAATTCCCACTCTAGCCTCCCCTTAGGGTTTCTAGTAGAATGCTCTTTTCAATTCTTGTGATGAAAACCCTCATCTTTAAAAGTTGATCGGGGTTTGTTGATATCCCATCCACACCCATTCTTATAAGTTTTTCCACAATATCATAATCTGTTGCCGCATACCCTGCGACACAAGTTTTTATCCCCACCCTTGAACATGCCCTGATAACGTTATTTACGAGTCTGAGGAGGGCTGGATGGGTTAAATCGAACAGTTTAGCGACCCTCACACCTCTCCTGTCCACTGCTAGGGTACACATGGCAAGATCGCTCATCCCAATGGATACAAAATCAAGACCATAATCTATAAATTCTCCAATTTGCAAGGCGGCTGATGGAGTCTCCACAGACAATCCAACTTCAAGATCGCGGTGGGGTTTCAAGCCGCAGTCTTCTAATATACTCTTAGCAGATAAGTATTCGATCCCATCCCTTACAAAGGGGAATTTGAGGCCGAGGTTGGAATATCCATCATCTATAAGCTCTTTTATCGCCCTGAATTCCGCCTTTAGCACATCAACGTCTCGCAGATCCTTGTAGATGCCCCTGAATCCTAGTAGTGGGTTTGGTTCTTCTGGTTCGACATCCCCTCCTTGGAGGTTCCTTAATTCATCAGTTGGGATGTCAAAGGTTCTAAACCATACAGGCTTGGGATAAAAAGATTCAAGAACGAACTCAAGACCCTTTTTGAGGACATCGGTTAACCTACCTTCTTCTAGGAGCCTATAAGGGTGTTTGCCTGTTTCTATCACCATATGCTCTATCCTAACTGATCCTATCCCATCAGCATAGTCCGCTATCCTATCTGCAATTGATGGTATATTCAAGTTTGTCATTAGAGTGGTTGCAGTCTCCTCAAGGGGTAATTCCTCTATGATTTCTTCCCATTCCATCACACCCTCATAGATGTTGCCGGTTTTACCATCAACTGTAACCACCATATCATCCTCAAGGACCTCTGTGGCCTTCTCAGTACCTACCACACATGGTATTTTCAACTCTCGGAGTGTGATGGCAACATGACTTGTGAGGCCGCCATAATCTGTTACAACAGCACCGACCCTCTTTAGTTTCGGTAACATGTCCCGGGACACCCTTGACGTTACTATGATCTCCCCGCCTTCGATGGACATCATATCCTTGAATGATTCTATCTTTTTCACTCGTCCGCTTCTAATATAGGGACTGGCCCCTATACCCCTGATAAGTTCCATATTCTTATCTATGTAAGTTTCTGATAAAAAAGGCTATTGTTAATATTCAATATAGTGGAACTTTTTCTCGATTAAGAAAACTATAAAGAATCCGAGGATAGCTATTATGACCGCGGGGATCAATGAAGGTGTTGATTGGATGATGGACATTTTACTATAGGGGAGTCTTAAAGTTCCTATCATCAAGCCTACAAGGAATGCCATTGTCATGGACTCATGGTTTCTGAGAAGATAATCGAGGAACCTGGAGAAGCTTATGATCCCGATGACCGCGCCTACGATGAACGCTATAATATCTAGTATTGAGAATCTTATAAGGGCACCTAGCATATATTCATACTGGTTTAGGAGTAATAGCATGAACGCCCCCGAGATCCCAGGGAGTATCATCGCACATATTGCAACCATCCCAGAGATGAATATGACCGGAAGTGTATGGTTTGCCTGTATGGGATTCAAACCAACGAATAAAAAGGCAAATATAAATCCTATGATACTAGATACAAGATTTTTTAATGAAAAACCATCTATTTTATTAAATACTAGATAAGCCGATGCTAATATAAGTCCTAGGAAAAATGCATAAGTGTATGCTGCATAATAGGTTATCATGAATGATATTATCCTAGATACTGTTAAAACAGCCATCCCTATCCCTGTGAGAAGTGGTATGAACAATTCGAAGTCTATTTCCTCCCGGGCCAATCTTGTGAAAGATCTTAAATCTCCCCTAAATAATGGTTTTAAGAATTTGAAGCTGATTTTACTTATAGAATGGACTAACCTTTCATAGATTCCAGTTATAAGCGCCATGGTCCCCCCTGAGACTCCTGGGATGGTGTCAGCAGTTCCCATGAGGAAACCCCTTAATAGTATGGCGATGAAACTCCTCAACCACCTCATATAAACATCAACCTCCACAAAACTTAGAAACATATCCTGGGGGACCCCCCCTTGATTTGTCTTTGTGAAATTTAACTTATATATTTTCAAACTGGGGAGCCCCTAATTTTTCCCACTTCAAGGAACTTTTCACCCCGCAATTTTAACATTAACATTAAAATCAGCTGCTAAGTCCCCTTCTGAAAGGGAGGGGATACAGCAGGGGAAGTGGCTGGGAAAATTTTAGTGAGAAACATGAAACTATGAAATACAAACTTGATAAAGGTGCTCATTCAGTTTATTCTCTTTATTATCATCTTATATTCGTAGTAAAGTATCGTAGAAGTGTTTACGAGTAATGAGATTATAGACTTTCTCAAGCAGAAGATTCACGAGATTTCAGAAACTTTCGATGTTGAGATTCTCGCAATAGAATGTGATGTAGACCATGTTCACATTCTGTTCAAGGCTAAGCCCACTCTGCATATACCAAAATATCAACGCACTTAAAACTATAACTTCAAGAGATGATAAGAAGGAATTTTCCAGAGGTGAAGAAGAAGCTTTGGAAAAACGTCCTCTGGTCCCCCTCATACTTCTTGGCAACAAGTGGACAGGTTACATTGGGATGTTTTGAAGAAATATGTGGAGTCACAAAGGTGAAAACGATGCCGATTAGCTACTTTTGAGAGAAAGAAACTCATCTTGTCCAAAATAGGTGAAATCCCGATAAAACTCCATAGACCAATTGAAGGCAAAATCAAAGGAGTAATTATCAAGAGAACTAAGACAGGAAAGTGGTTTGCCATCATCCAAGCTGAAACTGAACCTCTGCCAAAAACGGGCAGAGCTGTTGGAATAGATGTAGGAATTAACCACTTCTGCGTCAATTCCGATGGAAAAGCCTTCGAAAATCCAAAGTTCATAGATAAAACTCTCAAAAAGATAAAGAAAGCTCAAAGAGAAGTATCACGAAAGCAGAAAGGTTCGAAGAGGAGAGAAAAAGCGAGGCTTAAGCTGACCAAGCTCTACGAAAAACTGAACAATCAACGCTTGGATTTCCTCCACAAGCCCTCCCGTTATTACGTGAACAACTACGACGCGATCTGCGTAGAGGATTTAAATGTGAAGGAGAGTTAAACTTGCGAACACGTCTAAAAGATGCTCCAACTGTGGTCACGTCGTTGAAAATTTCTCCCTAAAAGACAGGCGGTTTGCCTGTCCGAAATGCGGATGTAAGGCGAACAGAGACCTAAACACCTCCCTCAACATACTGGATGTAGGGCTGGGACGGTCCCTGAATGCCCGTAGGGGGAGAACCACCACCCCTCATGACTCCCTACATGAAAATAATCGAGGGACAAGTTCTCTCAATGAAGCGGGAAGCCCCATCCGTAAAGGCAGGGTAGTTCACACCTGTTGTATGATATGCCTAAAATTTGCAGTGGGAGGCCAGCATTTCATTAGGGATTTCAAGTTTTTTGTGTGGTGGAAACATTTAAATAGGGTTTAGGTTCACCTAATATTGAGGTTGTGTGATGATCACCTTAAAAGACCTTAAAACTGGAAAAAAAGCCAGAGTACAGGAGATAGTAGGGGGAATTGGCCTGCGGAGGCGGTTGGAATCCCTCAACATAAGGGTTGGAAAGGAGATCCGAAAAGTATCATCATTACCATTCCATGGGCCTGTCATCATAGAAGTTGACAGGTGCAAGATAGCCATAGGCCAGGGTATGGCGGCTAAAGTCCTAGTGGAGGTACTAGATGAAGATACTCCTCATGGGAAATCCTAACGTTGGCAAAAGCGTTGTCTTCTCAAGGCTAACAGGTGCAAATGTCGTAGCATCCAACTATCCAGGCACAACAGTAGGGTACACCCGAGGAACCTTAAAATTAAAAGGGAAAAAAATTGAGGTAATAGACGTCCCAGGCACGTATTCTTTAACACCCTTCTGCAAGGCCGAGGAAGTTGCAAGGGACATGTTCCTCAAGGAAAACCCTGACCTAATACTAAATGTGCTGGATTCAACAAACTTGGAACGCAACCTCTACCTCACACTCCAAATACTGGAAAAAAAAGTACCCACAATAATCATCCTCAACATGTGGGATCTTGCAAGGAGAAAAGGAGTCCATTTAAACGTTAAAAAACTTGAAGAAAGCCTAGGAGTCCCCGTAATACCAGTGACTGCGGTGAGTGGGGAAGGGATAATACAAGTAATACAAAGTATAGAAAAAATCCTAGAAAAAAAGGAAGAACACATCCCAAGTATCGAGAAAATGGATGACGAGGAAAAGTGGAAGTTCATAGGCAAACTACTACTAGATATACAGAAGATAGAACACAGACACCCCACATTATTGGAAAGACTCGAAGATGCATCTGTACATCCCATTTTTGGCATTCTAATAGCCCTGTTAGTAGCATACCTCACTCTCCAATCCATAATAGGAGTCGGTGAATTTCTAATTGGGAATATCCTTGACCCCTTCTTCTACAATTATTACGGCCCACTCATAACCAGGATCATAGAGTCAACCTTCCCAAGCGGGCCCATTCACGACATACTAATAGGCACAGGCTACAATTACATGGAATCATTCGGACTCTTAACAACTGGAGTATATGTTCCACTCGCAGTTGTATTACCATACGTATCACTCTTCTACCTAGTATTAGGCTTCTTGGAGGACCTTGGATATTTGCCAAGGCTAGCAGTCCTCACAGATAACATAATGCACAAGCTAGGATTGCACGGAGCCTCCATAATCTCACTCATATTAGGCTTGGGGTGTAACGTCCCAGGGGTCCTTGCCACAAGAATATTAGAAGATGAGAGGGAAAGATTCATAGCACTAACACTCCTATCAATATCAGTGCCATGCATGGCCCAAACAGCAGTCATAATAGGACTACTAGGCCCTTATGGTATAAAGTACATTGCAATGGTATACGGGACACTACTAACAATCTACATAACAGCAGGGTACATCCTAAACAAGATCATGAAAGGCGAAAGCCCTGAGATATTCCTTGAGATACCACCATACAAGATACCCCACATTGGGACGCTCCTTAAGAAAACATGGATCCGAATAAGAGGATTCTTACTAGAAGCCATACCATTCGTCTTCCTGGGAATACTAGCAATAAACCTACTATATGTTATGGGTATAATGAAGATCCTAACAGGTCTCCTTGCACCAATATTCTCAAGCATCCTGGGCTTGCCACGGGAGGCCGCGGCAACACTAATAATAGGATTTCTAAGAAAAGACATCGCCACTGGCTTGCTAGCACCACTCCACCTCAGCCCAGAGCAGCTAGTAGTCGCCACAACCGTCCTAGCAATTTATTTCCCATGTATTGCAACATTCGTAGTCCTTGCAAAGGAGATAGGGGTCAAGGGCATGATAAAAATAGGCATACTAATGGTAACCCTAGCATTCCTTGTAGGTGGAATACAACATTTAATACTGACAAACACATAGATTATAATGTTGGGCCGGTGGTCTAGGGGTTAGGATACCTCGCTCACAACGAGGTGGTCGCGAGTTCGAATCTCGCCCGGCCCACTCTAAACCCTCTTTTCTATCTCAAGGAGTAAAGGAACGGCCAAAAGTTGCATTATAACAGAAAAAATGACCAACACAGCCAATGAGACCTCATAGAGTATGCCCATTAAAAGACTGCCAAAGAACCATGAAAAACCAAAAAGCATATTAAAGATTCCATAGGCGGATCCCCTCCTATCAGATGGGATTATCCTCGCTATAGCGGCTCTCATGATAGATTCCTGGGCACCCATACCAACACCCCACAATATAACGCCGAAAACAGCCACAGAAACCCCGCCAAGGAACGCTAATGGAGCGAACATGGAAGATAATACAACAGATACCATCATAATCCTGAAACCATAATAATCAAAAAATCTCCCAAACAACAATGCTGAAATGGCATCCACAGACATGGCAAGAGCATACAATACTGGTATCACAGAATCGCTGAATAGTGCCACATTCTTGAAATGATATCCAATAAGGGGAAAATCGGCATAACCCGCACCTATAAGACACGCCATACCTATATACAACCAGAAAACAATCCCAGGAAACCTCACGAATCTAGGAGTTTCAATCTCCAATCTTCGAGGGTGTGGGAATAAAAAATATGCGAATATTAACGTTAAAATTGCAAGGATCGCAGGGAATCCAAGAAAGGCGAAACCAGCCCTATATCCCCCCTTAAAATATAATACAAGAAAGACTATCAAAGGCCCCAATATCGCCCCTACTTGGTCGAGAGCCTCATGAATGCCAAAACCCCACCCATAGCCCACCTGACTCGTGGCATATGACAACATAACATCCCTTGCAGGGGTCCTGAAACCCTTCCCCACCCTTTCAAGGATTATTAATAGGATCGCTACTTGCCAGTTAAAGGCCAATGCAAGTAATGGGACAACCACCAAATTTATAATATATCCTATGAATGTCATGAACCAGTACCGGCGCGTCTTATCAGCAATATACCCTGAAAAAAATCTTATAATATAACCCAAAAGTTCTCCCAAGCCACTGGCAAAACCCACCATTGTGGCGCTCGCACCTAACATGAAAAGGAATGGTCCCGTTATCCCCCTGGCACCCTCATATGTCATATCCGCGAATAGACTGACTATTCCAAGGATGATTATAAACCTTTGAGCCCTTTTCATAAAATCCACCAACCAATACTAAGATGATCTTCTTTTACCCCTTCGCAAAATCATCCAATCCGATTCTAAAATATTTCAAAGAAGGCCTCCTAGAGTCTGCGGGGACAGAGGATATGCTGCCAGTAAAGGGATAAAAATGGCAAACCCCCACATCAAAGCGTGAAGTGGTTCACACTAGTAGTACGGCGATTATACCCGAAAGGAATATGCCATCAAAAGTCCCAGCCCCGCCTATGCTCGCTATTGGAGCGCCCAGTTCTTTTATCCTCTGAAGGTTGAGGATATCAGCCCCTATCAAAGTGCCGATGGTGCCTGAAATATATGCAATGACAACTGGGTTGTCACTTGCGATTAATAGTGCTGTTACCGCCGCTATAATAGGGGGGATGAAAGCCGGGATTGCTATTCCAAGTCCTCTTATGGGTTTTGCAAAGATATTACATACGATCGTGACTATGATTATCGCGACTATGGCCTTTAGAATGAGGAGAGGATTATCAGATAAGCGTAGAAATTCATATATGACCACGATACATGGTATTATCGCGCCTCCAAGATTTAATGCGAGTATGGTCTTTCTAGGTTCATGGAACGGTATCATATACCTTATCCCTAAAAAGTTTATTTCCCCTATTTTCTCCACTTCATTTGTCCACTCTTTTATGGGTATGTTCACACCACTCCCAATCAATGACATCCAAAAAAGAAGATAAGCCACAGATGCTGGGATTCCAAGGCGCGTGAAGGCCAACATGACGCCACCGGCAAAAAATAATAAAAGGAATGGTAAAAGGATGAGGATGATTATTAGGATTAATAATGAACTGAATTTATGATGGAAACCAAAGTATCTGTCCATAACCTCACCCCCCCATGGAGCTTCTATTTATCATATAGATACTTATTAATTTAATGTGTCAAGTTTAAAAATTTTTATCTTCAAACTCTAGATTCAAGAATTCTAGCATTTAAGGCTTTTATGATATGGATGGCTCTATAAGTATATTCCAGTTCTGAAATGCCAAGATATGAGGATCTTCTGAATCCTCCATCATTGTTTTGGAGGGATAAAACAAAACTTAGGATCTTCTCATTGTCAATCCTGGAATTTAACATTTTGCTCATCCTTAAACCTGCATCCACTGTCTCAATATAGGGTGGATAAGATAAAGGCGTGAATGACCATAATCCTCTTTGCTTGCAACTTTCAAGATAATCTTCTATCTTGTTGGGGATTTGGGATCCATGAGCCCTGAGTATTTCAAGGGCATAGTACGTGTTTATTATATCTGATCCATACCTTCCGAATCCGCCATCAGAATTCTGCTGTGATAAAATCCAGCCTATGACCTCATCTAGGTGGATATCATGCATCCTGAGCACAGAATCAATATAATAAGTTATCTCAAGATTAGATCTTCTATAAGCCTTTCTCAGTCTCCTGATGAACTTTTCAGGTATTCTATAATCTCTGTTGTATTCTTTGAGTATGCTACACCTATAGAACAGTCCCTGGGCGGCGAATGACCCACGCCTGTGAATATCTTCAAGCCAATCCAAGGTCCTTTGAAGATTATATGGCTTTTCGCCAAGCAACTGTAAACTTTTAATGGCATAGTATGTGTTTTTTGAATCTGGAAGTCCCTTATATAAAGTGTAACCTCCATCCTTGTGGGCTCTTCTTCTTATAAAATCCAAAATCTTATCTTTCAATATAGGATCCATCATAATCCCAACTATAATGATCCAAGCCTTATGTCAGTGTCGTACTTATGAACCACTACTTTCATAATCCTAACATATATAATGATCCAAAGGGAGATAGAATATTATTCTATTCTGGAAAAAAATTTCGGTTGGACGATGGAATATGATCAGAAAATGCAACGAATGTAAAGGTAAAGGATACAAAGTAAAAAGTTATAAAATTTGTGAGGCCTGTCACGGGACAGGTTTTCAAGCAGTTGAGGATATAAGTGAACATTTTAAAGGACTCCCCGAGACCGCGAAACAAAAGTTTCAATTAGAGGATGCCCAGGAAGTCCCCTGTCCAATTTGTAAAGGTAAAGGTGAAATCGAGGTTAAAGAGACATGCAGCGCATGCAATGGTAGAGGAGAAATAAACATATGCCCAAAGTGTGGTAAAACAATCGAGGGAACAAGCAAATATTGTCCAGATTGTCAAGAAAGGGATAAAGTTTACATATTACACCCTGCCTGCACCATAGAAGACCTGAGAAAGGACCAAATCTACAAGGGTAAAATAACAAGGATAGAAGATTATGGTGTCTTCGTGAGCTTAAACAATAAAGTATGGGGTCTGATGCGCGGCCTCTTCCCAGACCATAAAATAGGGGACGAAGTCCTTGTGAAGGTAGCCCAAATAAACCATTATAAAGGGGAGGTGGACCTCCTACCAGCCTCTATAAAAGGCTCCTATGAAGTGGTGAAACTAAAAAAGGACATCCCAAGGACCAGGATAGCTAAGATCGACAACAAGAGCCTGGGGAAGACCATACGTATTGTTGGGGAGGTTATACAAATCCAACAGACAACAGGCCCCACAATCTTCACCGTATCCGATGAAACAGGGACAACATCAGTAGCCGCATTTGACGAACCAGGCATAAGAGCCCACCCCCATATACAAGTAGGTCACATCGTAGAGGTTATAGGAGAAGTTAACCAACACAGTGGGAGGATACAAATCGAATCAGAGGTCATGGAGCGCCTTATAGGTAAAGAAGCCTCAGAGGCCCGTAGATTAATCGATGAAGCCATAGATCGTAGGGCGGAACCAGAGAAGACAAGCCTACTCATTGAAAGCGAAATCTTGGAAAAGTTGAGGCCTAGAATGATAGAAGCTGCTAAGGCTATAAGAAGAGCAATATTCGATGGTAGATCAATCCTTGTAAGGCATCATGCCGATGCTGATGGTATATGCGCCGGCGTGGCAATAGAAAAGGCGGTCATACCATTACTTAAGGAGCTGAACCCGAACATAGAAGCAGAATGGCACTATTTTAAGAGAAAACCGAGCAAGGCCCCATTCTATGAATTGGAGGATGTTGTGAAAGATCTGACATACGCACTTGAAGATATGGAAAGGTTCGGGCAAAAACTGCCCCTAATAGTATTGTTAGATAATGGATCCACTGAAGAGGACATAGTAGCTCTGCTAAAAGCCAAAATATATGATATTGAAATCGTGGTAATAGACCACCACTATCCAGGAGAAGTAGTTGATGGGAAAGTAGAAGTAGACAATTATGTTGATGTCCATGTGAACCCTTACCTTGTTGGTGGAGACTCTCAGCTTACAGCAGGCGCCCTCTCAGTTGAAATAGCCAAGATGATAAACCCAGAGATAGAGGAGCGTATACTACACCTTCCAGGGATCGCGGTAATAGGAGACCATGCAAATTCCCAAGAAGCGGAAAAATACATAGAACTCGCAAAAACAAAAGGATATACTAGAGAAGACTTGGAGAAGATCGCGGCTTGCATAGACTTCGAAGCATTCTATCTCAAGTTCATGAATGGTAGGGGGATAATAGACACAATAATAGGCATGGGGAGTCTTGACAAACACAAAAAGCTCGTTGAAACACTCTACAAAGAGTATGAGAAGAGGGTGAAATCACAGTTAAGAGCAGCCCTACCACATGTAAAATCCAAAAAACTGCCAAATGGCATACTACTCAACGTTCTAGATGTTGAAAAATATTCCCACCGTTTCACATTCCCAGCCCCGGGTAAAACCTGTGGCTTCATACACGATCATATAGCGCAAAAGCATGGAGAGGACCAGCCCATAATAACACTAGCCTATGGACCAGACTTTAGCGTGATAAGAGCCACTGACGCAGTCCATGAAAACTTCGGATTCAACTTAAACGAGATAGTATGGGAACTCGCTGATGAAATACCAGAAGCAGCCATTGACGGCGGCGGACACGAATGCGCGGGCTCCCTCAAATACGTTGAAGGTCTTTCAAAAAAGGTTCTTGAGAGGTTCGCCAAGAAAATAGCAAAACTAAAAAGAAAGTAGCCTATAGTAATTGCAATATTTTTTTATTGGACATTCATCATGCCTCGGGTTTATAGGCTTGCAAATTTCCTGTCCAAATTGCACGAAAAGATCATTAAGTTCAATCCAATACTCCCTAGGGACTATCTCCCTCAGCTTTTTCTCAGTCACCTCAGGAGTTCTTGTATCAACGAGACCCAACCTATTACTTATACGATGGACATGTGTGTCAACTGGTATGGCGGCCTTCCCATACGCGTATACAAGGACACAGTTAGCCGTCTTCCTACCAACACCAGGCAACTGTAGCAGATCCTCCAATTTGCTGGGCACCCTACCATCATACTCTTCCAATATTATCCTTGAAACCTCTTTTATCCTTCTAGCCTTCACCCTATAAAATCCAGCTGGTCTTATAAGCCATTCTATCCTCTCTATTGGCGCCTCTGCAATGTCCTTGATTGTTGGATATTCATGGAATAGTCTACTAGTGGCCTCATCAGTATTCTCGTCCCTTGTGCGCTGGGACAATATAGTCCTTATAAGAACTCGATAGGGGTCTCTTTCCTCGAATACGCGCAGAGTATAAAAATTTTTGAGGATCTTGATTATCTTAACTATTTTCATGAAATTTTTCCCAGGAGTCTTTTAAGGCCTTTGAGGAGTCCAACGTCCTCTGTCGCTATCGTGGGTATGACATCAACTTCCCTGCCGATTTCTAGGGTGGAATCATCCAAATCCTGTTTATTCGCGAATACAACATATGGTATCTTTGACTCATCCAACAAATCCATTATACGCTCCTCGGCTGCTGTAACACCCCTACTATTATCAACCACTATTATAGCCCCATCCAAGCCACTGGCTATTATCTCTAACATGAACCTGAACCTTTCATGGCCTGGCGTGGCGAAAAGGTGTATCTTTTCACCATTTAATGTTATGTTACCATAATCAAGGGCCACTGTAACCCCATTATATTCAACCTTCACAGCCTTTTCACATAACCTTTCAAGTGTTGTTGTCTTCCCGGAATCATAGTCTCCAAATATTACAATCTTCTTACCCATTTTCATCCACCTTTAATCTACAACCTAAGGCTAGTAGAGTTTCGATAAACTCTGGAAATGAGACTTTGTATGCTTCGGCATCCTTTATCTTTAACCCCGCCTTGAGGCCTATGAGTGTGAATGCCATTACAAGGCGATGGTCACCATGGGAATATACCATATCGCCCTTTATCTGATCGCCTTTTATGATCATACCATCCCTCTTTTCTTCTACTGGGACTCCTAAGCGCGAAAGTTCCATTGTACAAGTCTTTATCCTGTCAGTCTCCTTGAAACGGGCATGTTCCACTCCACGTATCCTGGTTGTGCCCTCTGCGAGGGCTCCGAGGACGGCTATTGTAGGCAACAGATCAGGACTATCATGTAAGTCCACTTCCACACCATGTAATCTACCATCACTTTCTATTGTAACACTTTCTTGTCTCCTGTGGATAGTAGCCCCCATACCCTCCAATATATCCAATATTATTCTATCGCCTTGTTTTGAATCCATTGGAAGGTTCTTGACTGTTAGTTTCCCGCCCACGGCAGCTACAGCCCCCAGAAGGTATGATGCTGATGAATAATCGCCCTCCACCTGATAATCACGGCCAATGTACTCTCCAGGTTCAACATAGAATGTCTTCTCTCGCGAGTTAAATTCCACCCTAGCATTGAATTTTCTCATAACATCTACTGTCATATCAACATAAGGTTGTGAGATAAAATCTCCCTTGATTTTAACCTCGACACCATCTTCTGATAATGGTCCTGCTATTAATATGGAAGATATGAACTGTGAGCTCACACTACCAGCTATACTGGTCCTGCCGCCTTTGAACCCCCCCTTTACTATGATGGGTGGTCTGCCATTCATCCTAGATGATACTGCCCTAACCCCTAATGGCCTGAGAGCATCTAATAAGTCTTGCATTGGACGTGAACGAAGAGACTCGTCACCAGTGAGTATAGTGTAATGTTCCGCCAATCCAGCCACTGAAGTTAATATACGCAAACTTGTACCCGAATTTTTAAGATCTAGGATGTCATCTGGCGTGCTTGGCCGTCCATTCACACCCTCTATTATCCACTTCCCACCCTCCTTTTTTATCAGGGCCCCGAATTTCTTGCAAGCATAAGCCGAAGCCAGTGTATCCTCAGCTTCCAGCGGATCATACAGAGTTGATGTGCCCCTCGCAAGTGATGCTATTATAATGCCACGATGGGTGTAACTCTTAGAGGGTGGTGCATCCACCATACCATAAATCCTGGGGGATTTTCGAATCTTAAGTTCCATATCTAGTCACACTATAATCTCTAATATTATATCATCCAAGTGTATTATCTCTACCCTTTCTCCCGTGGCCCCAAGAGCCTCCTTTTTAATCTTAAAACATTCTCTTGTTAATTTGTGACCTTCGAATTCTATTATCCCCTCAGTTTCCAACTTTTCGTATATTTCCTCTGGGTCTGAGGATTCTATGAATGATAATATCCTCGGGGCGTCGGATCTGAACTTAGGTCCTATTTTCTCCATGACCGGTTTAACCTCGATGACACGTTCTTTTATCTCTGGTTTGCCAATTATGAGTTCTATCTTTTGTATGTTCATCGTGCCCTTGACATCATTTAAACAATCCCTTATTATACTGTAAAGATTTTCTGTTGTGTAGATGTTCACCTGTTCTAGTGGAGCGTTTAATGGTATCCTATTGGATGATTTGAATCTTCTAAGCGCTCCTATGACCTCCACTGCAAGATCCCCTCTGGCTTCAGTCTCCTCACTGATATATTCTTCTTGAACTTTTGGCCAAGCCTTTGTATGTATGGATCCCTGGCTTATGTATTGGTGGACCTCTTCTGTGAAATGCGGTGCCATCGGAGCCAATAATCTTAAAGACGCTTCCAGAACCTCTTTTAGGGTCCATTGGGCCGCCTTCTTTGAGTTAGGATCATCATCAGAATATAGGCGGTATTTGACCGCCTCTATATATTCATCACAGAATTGGTGCCAGATAAACATTTGTATACTATTTATGGCCCTTGCAAAATTGTAATCCTCAAGAGCCTCTGTAACTTCTAGTATTAGCCGGTTGAGCTTGGATAATATCCACAAGTCCAAGGGTTTAGGCTTTACTTTTTCCACATCCTCAAGATGGAAGCTTATGAACCTAAATGCATTCCAGAATTTCCTAAGGAACTTATAAGCATATTTCACATCCTTCCAAGCAAATGGGACGTCCGAACCAGGGACGCTGTTGGATGCCCATAAGCGGAGGGCATCAGCACCATAATCTTCTAGAACCTCTTCGGGTGTTATAACATTGCCCCTTGATTTGCTCATTTTATGCCCATCCTCGCCAAAGACCATGCCATTTATTATAATTTCCTCAAATGGTTTTTGGCCTGTAAGGGCCTTACATCTTAGTATGGTGTAGAATGCCCATGTACGTATTATATCATGTCCTTGAGGTCTTAGAGTTGCCGGGAATAACTTCTTGTATTCTGGGTTAGGCCAGCCTGCAAGTGCCAAGGGGGATATTGAACTATCCATCCAAGTGTCTAGCACGTCTTCTTCTGGTATGAATTGTTCGCTGCCGCATTCGCATTGGAAGTCTGGGCTAGTCTGTGTAGGATCTACTGGCAACATTTCCTCTTTTGCCACATGAACCTTGCCACAGTTTTCGCAGTACCATACTGGTATGGGTGTTGCGAATACCCTCTGTCTTGAAATGCACCAGTCCCAATCCATGGACCCTGTCCAGTTTAATAGTCTCATCTTCATATGCTCTGGGATCCACTTCATTTCCTCTGCAGCTTCTCTGACATCGTCTATGAGTTTTTTCACGGCCACGAACCACTGCTTCTTAACTAGGATTTCGATGGGGGTCTTACACCTCCAGCAGACGCCAAGGTTCTGTTTTATCCTTTCCTTTTTTATAAGGTAGCCTTCAGTTTCTAGGTCTTCTATTATACGCTCTTTACACTCTCTTATGGTGAGGCCCTTGTATTTGCCCGCGGCTTCTGTCATTTGTCCTTTCTCATCTATGGCCTCTATTATATCCAAGTTGTGACGGTTGACCCATGTCACGTCTGTCTTATCACCAAACGTACATATCATAACTGCCCCTGTTCCAAATTCTGGGTCAACATCTTTATCCTCTATAATTTTGACCCTATGGTTGAATATAGGGACTCGAACGGTTTTTCCCTTCAGTTCATTGTATCTTTCATCTTCCGGGTGTACTGCAACCGCCACACAAGCCGCTAAGAGTTCTGGTCTTGTTGTGGCGATTTCAAGGTGGCCGGAACCTTCCAATGGGAATTTCAAGTAGTTGAGGTTTGTTTCATTTTCTATGTATTCTACTTCTGCGAATGCTATTGCTGTTTCGCAACGAGGACACCAGTTGACCGGGTGCACACCCCTATAGATCAGACCATCCTCATACATTCTGAGGAATGAAAGTTGGGTTTTTTTCATATATTCTGGTGTCATTGTAACGAATTCTGTGCTCCAATCTTGGCTGAAGCCTAATCTCCTCATCTGCTCTTTCATACGTTTTATGTTCTCTGTTGTGAGTTCTATGCAAAGTTCCCTGAATTCTTCCCTGGGGATGTCGCTCTTTTTTATATTGTAGGTCTCTTCAACCTTCACTTCTGTTGGGAGCCCGTGACAATCCCACCCTTGTGGGAATAACACATCATATCCTCTCATCCTCTTGAATCGGGCGATTATATCCATGTAAACCCAATTCAGAACATGGCCCATATGTATTGAACCAGTTGGATAAGGTGGTGGTGTGTCAATAATATACTGCGGTCTTGTCTCATCACCCCTAAATTTGTATAATCCTTGTTCCTCCCACTTACCCTGCCATTCAGTTTCCTTCCTATGATCATAATCCTTTGGGATCTCACTATCCATGAATTATCCCCCTTAAGCTGATAATATTGAAAAGTTTTATTAGACAATTGGCATCCAAATAATATATCAATTACTAATAATAGAGACTATCCCCCCCAATTATGGTGAATATTAATGGAGCTTGTATGGTTTTATATAGCAGTCTTCCTCGCAATAAGCGACGAACTACACACCAGGATACTCTGGAAAACATTCATGGACTTCTACATACTATTAGCTGGTATTATAAGAGAGATTGTACACTCAAACATACGATTATGGCTCATACACGAAGGCCTTGAAGCCCTATTCCATTTTATAATACTTTCAATCATCTTCCTATCAATTGAAATAGGATTCCTAGCAGCCATCATACACCTAATAGTAGATATCTACCATCAAATCACCGGCTTAGAACATGGCTGGCTCTACCATAGAGCCCTACACTTCACAATAGAATCATTCTTCTTCATTCTAGTATTATCCTAAACTCTTTTTAAAAAAAGTTTATTAGGGTATCCTTAACATCAAATTATAGTGAGGGGGATGTTATTGTTAGAGGAGGGTTCCATTGTAGAAGGCCCTTTTTGGCCAGAACCATTAGAAATAAAAAGTATAGAAAAAATTGGCGAAGATTCGTACCGTATTGTGGGTGTTCTTGTCAATTCAAGAAAACATGAGGAGAATATATTATCATCGGATGAGCTTGAAATGTTATGATTCTACAATTCAACATCAAACCGAAAAATATTGGGATGACTCGATCATTATGCGACGCCCAGGAGGAATGTACAGAAACCCAAAAAGAGGCTGTGAAATACAATAAGGGGCCCCTACTTATAATTGCGGGGCCAGGAACAGGTAAAACCCGAGTACTCATAGAAAAAGTAGCATATCTTATAAAAAAGGAGAAAACGGATCCTGAGAGCATACTTGTTATAACATTTACTGAGAAGGCCGCCGAAGAACTTAAAAATCGACTAACAAAATGTATAGGTTTAGATGTTGAAAGCATGCAAGTTTCCACAATCCACTCATTCTGCAACAAGATACTGCACGAATACAATGAATACCATGAATTCGGCGCCGACTTCGACATCCTAGACGAAGACAGCCAACTCATCTTTATAAGATCCCACTTTTACAGGTTAGGACTCAACAAATACATAAGGATGAGCGAAGCCCCAGATGTCATAAACTTCTTTAATGAATGCAGCGAAAACATGATAGAACCAGACGAATTCAAAAAGACACTAAAAAGGGAACATCCGAAAAAGAGAAGATATCATGGCCTCTGCGACTGCTACAAGAAATACCTAGAATTACTTAAAAAAGAAGGTAAAATAGATTTCCCAGGATTGCAAAAAACTGCCGTTGAACTCCTAGAATCAAATGAAAGTATAAGGGAGGATTTGAGAAGGCGCTTCAAATACATTCTCATCGACGAATACCAGGACACCAACCCCATACAAGAAAGATTATTCGAACTCATCACTGGTGAAAATATTTGCGTAGTAGGTGATGAAGACCAGAGCATCTACGGTTTCAGAGGATCTACAGTAGAGAATATCATATCATTTGAGGATAAATTTAACGCCCACAAAATAATCCTCGACGAAAATTTCAGGTCAAGGGCTGGTATCATAAAAATAGCTGACGAATTTATGAAAAAGAGCCGCCACCACAAGAAAAAGATAAAACCTAAACGAAAAGGTGGCTATGATGTTATAATCATAGAAAGCAGAGACACTAAAGACGAAGCCCGAAGGATCGTTAAATTACTGAAAAATTTTAAAAGGGATAATATAATCCCAGATTACGGTTACGTAGCCCTACTTTTCAAGAGCGTGAAATATCATGCAGGTAAGATCCTAACAGAACTTGAAAGAGAAGGCATACCATATACCATAAAAGGGGATGGCTCATTCCTCGAAAAAGATGAAATAAGGAATATACTATACTTCATGGGATATGTTAGCCCTCCACGCTACAAGAACTTTAAACGTTGGGACTGGTGGAATATTTCAACGTTCAAAGGAGAATTACTAGGACTTACCAATGAAACCAAGAAGGCCCTTGACAACCTCCCCCGGAGATTCAAACTATCATCACTCCTAAAAAAGAAATCATTCAAAAAAGCAGGTATAACCAACCCAGAGGATATAAAGAAACTCTTAAACCTGAACAGACTCAAAGAAGAGATAAAGGAGAAACCTACGAGTATCCTCCGGATATTTTATAGGATACTTGAAATTACTGGCTACCTAAAACGTCTAATAAAAGAAGGCAGCTCCGAGAGTAAGATGAAACTTCTCAACCTTGCAAAGCTCAGCTCAATAATCCACAAGTACGAAAGAACGCACATCAGGCCTAGCGTACAAGACCTCTTGTGGTATTTTTATTTATTGCCAAAGCACATGCAATATGATGGAGAAACCCTTGACAATCCAAACTCTGTTAAGATAATGACAATACACCAGGCTAAGGGCCTTGAATTCCCAGTCGTTATCCTATGCTCTGTAATAAATTGTAGATTCCCCAGAAAAGCCAAGAAAGACAGGACCTTTATTCCTATACCAGGGCATCTTAAACTCTTCAAGGGTCAGTTAGGTGATGAGGAACGTCGCCTATTTTATGTTGCCATGACACGAGCCCAAGATATCCTCATAATATCAACAGCCCAGAGGATTCGCACTAGGAAAGTGGGACATTCACCATTCATAAAAGAGCTTATAGATAAGTGCGAACTTGAATGGGGCTGCAAGAGAGTGGAAAAGTGCGTTAAAAGGAGTCTTGAGGAGAATAGGATAATGACAGTTGACTTCTCATCCCTCTACGCATACAATGAGTGTCCATTCAGATACATGATGATATACCATTATGGTTTCATTTATCCCGAAACTCCAATGCAACGTTATGGCAAAACATTGCACAATTGTCTGGAAATCCTGCACAAAAAAATGAAAATAAAAGAAAAAATAGACATTAAAGAACTTGTCAAAGCCTGCCAGGGAAAAAGATGCAAAGAATTGGAAAATCAACTAGAAAACTATTATAATAAAAACAAAGATTATATAAAAAGGATTATAGCCGTTGAAGAGCCATTCTCCATCCCCAAAGAAGATATAATAATAAGGGGCAGAACAGATCTCATAATAGAAAACAAGGATGGAGAACTAGAACTCATAGACTTTAAGGCGAAGAAAAAAACTAACATCGAACATATGGGCGTAGACTTCCAACTTAGAACATACGAATATGCGCTCTCAAACAAATACAACTTTGACAAACTAACAGCCTACACAATCCTAGATAATAAGAGAACAAGCCTCAAACCAGACCCAGAATATAAAATAAAAGATAAAATCGAAAAAATAGTAAACCTTATAAAAAGAGGAGAATTCGAGCCGAGAAAAACCTACTTTTGCAGATTCTGCATATTCCAGGATATCTGCGGAATCGGAGGATAAAATATGCATTTCAAAGGATTTTATGACATTTTAAGGGAAAACTTGGACAAATACCGGGGAAACTATGAGATGATAATAGACTATGCCCCAGAGATTTTCCAACTACTCTCAGAACTATTAGATGATAAGAAACTCAACCCCAAAGAACGCCTCATGATATGCGCCACCCTAGGATACTTCGTAGCACCCTATGACATCCTACCTGAAGAAATTTATGGACCACACGGTTACATCGACGACATATACCTCTGCTCACTCATCATAGAAAAAATAGCAGAAAACCTCGGCTACGATTACCTTGAAAAGTACTGGAAAGGCGAAGAAGACCTGAAATCAACGATCAAAGAATGTCAAAAACATTCAAAAGAAATACTAGGCAAAGACGCGAAAAAAATACTATCATATACAGGCTTAGAAAACCTGGACTAAAATCTTTCAAGCTTAATATCCATAGGCTCCAAAGGCTTTTTCACATTCACACCATTCCTAGCAGCCCACTTCTCAATACTCCGTAGAAGGAACTTCAAACCCAACTTTATCAAAGGCGAAAACAAGAATGAAACAATACCAGGCTTCACAATCTTGAAACCATGCTCAAATTCCCAGAGTATCTGCCTCCAAGCATGATAAATATGCAATAACCTACCAGGTGTAAGTTGACCGTCAACATCAAAAAACTCCTCCTCCTTTAGAAGGCCCATTGGCACGAAGGCCAAGGGCACAACTATGAAATGAGCCTTTTCACCCAATTCTTTTCTGAGTTTCTCCCTCATCGTGATTATCAGCCTGGCAGTGTCGATCTCATCTTCTTCTGTTTCACCTGGCAAGCCCACAATACTTGTATAGGCAGGGAACCAGAAATACTTGTTAAAAGCATAAGTTCCATTCAGCAATACCCAAGGCCATTCATTCGCATCAAAGGGCTTCACCTTATTATTCCCAATCTTCTCTATAAGCGTGGGAGAAGCCGTCTCTAATCCCACTTGTATACCCACCCATCTATGTATGTTAGCATCATTTAATTCCGCCACTTTCTCCAAGATCCTCGGCGCGGCCAAAGCCCCGCTAACATTCCCATGTGTTGGATTCGCATAATCCACTCTCTTCAAAACCTCCTCGAATAATCTGATCACAGCGTCCTCATTTGGCCGATAATGCTTTTTATTCTCTATCATGTAATTGAATATGTCTTCGCTATGAAGCCATGCCGAACTCTGACCAGCCCTACTATTCACCTCAACTTCCTCTATTATCTTTTCCATCGGATAGAATCTGGCTTTCCGGATATTAGGGTCGCAGAACTTGCAGCCACGACCACATCCCCTCATAACCTCTATCATCCCCTTATATGATGGGTTTAGAATAGTTGGTATTTCATCAGTGGATGGCCATCCCTTAACATGGATTATTTTGTGAGCGCACCCATCCTCTATCTCCCTGAATATCTTGATGATTTGATGTTCTGTCTCACCTATTATTAAATGGTCTATGCCAAGCTTTTCCATTTCATCCTTTTTGACTTCTAATTGCCAGGCCCCGGGGCCTCCCACAACAATCTTAAAATCTAAGCCCTTCACTCGCCTATATTCATTTATCTTTTTTATGAGGGATGTGAATTTTATCCTGGTATATGATGGTAATTTTCCGCCTTCTGTGAATATCATTGTAACTGGTCCAAGGCCAAGAGGGTCCATGGCTGTTACAGCAACTATCCTAGTATCTTCTTTGATGAATTTTTCTATGTGTTGTGGATGAGCAACCACAACATCCTTGTAACTTTTAAGTAATGCTGCCTCGATTTTACGTAGAGAATATGGTGCGAATGTCAATCGACCATTCTTGTGAGGTACCTGCGTGTCTATGAACCTATAAAGGATTGGAGGTATCCTCTGTGGAGGTGCGCATCCAAGGAAATCTGCAAGGGGCAAATCCCTATAAGTTGTTGTTAACGTTTCATCAGCTGTTAAGATGATCCTCAAATTCAAACCCCCATAGGGGGGTCCTATGTTAAACTTTTAAGGACAGTTTTTAAAACTACTTTGATCATGTGAGGATGCTTAATATAATAAGATAATCTTCTATAAAATTTGAAGTAAGCCTCAAATAATTTCCTTTTAACGATTTTTCTGCTAAGACCAAATCTTTCATATTTTATAACAGGATCGAGGACCGTGTATTTTTCCCAGTCCTTTTCGATTAATCCTTTCTTTTCAAGTTTTTGGTAGATGGGCGTCCCTGGGAATGGTGTTAGAATAGAATATTGTGCATAATCTGGGTCAAGTTTAATGGAAAAATCTATTGTTTTGTCCATTTCAGCTGGTGTCTCCCCAGGATATCCGAACATGAATGATGCCATAACTTCTATTCCAAGGTCCTTCGCGATCTTAACAGCATCCTCTGACTGCCTTAACGTGATTTTCTTGTTCATAAGGTTTAGGACTCGTTGAGAGCCCGACTCTATACCATAATATATTGATTGTAAACCCGCACTTTTAAGATTACTTAACAGTTGCTTGTCGATGGTGTTCACCCTTGATGATGTGCTCCATGTAATATCCAAGGATCTTTCCTTGATCTCGTCAGCTATTGCAAGTGCTCTTCTCTTATTTAATACGAAAGTATCATCTATGAATCCTATCTCTTCGATTTTGTATTTGTCGTAGAGTTCTTCGATCTCATCAACCACATTTTCAGGAGATCGTGCCCTGAACCTCCTACCCATGATAAGGGATGATGAACAGTATCTGCAAGAGTATGTGCATCCTCTGCTTGTTATAATGTGTGCCTGGCCATTCTTTGATGTTTCATATTCCTTGAATGGTACAAGGTGCCTTGCAGGGAATGGGATGCTGTCAAGGTCTTGTATGAATGGCCTGGGCTCATTGACTTTTATCCTGGATTGATTGCGATATGCTATCCCTTTAACCTCTTCTAATCCTTCTTTGCCTCTTTTCTCATACTTTTCCGCAAGTTCTATGAAAGTTTCTTCACCTTCACCTATCACAACAGTGTCCAATTCTTTTAAACTTTTCAGAGTATCTATTGGTAAAAATGTTGTATGAGGTCCGCCAATGACTGTTAAAACATCTGGTAATAAACGTTTAATGGATTTAATATATTCTAGACTACTTTTGATCGTTGCCGTGGTTGCGGTGACACCCACTATGAAAGGATTAAGCTTTTCCACGAGCTTATTCACTTGGTTATATCCCCACTCTTTAAGAGAGTCATCTAAAATCTTAACAGAAAAGGATGCTTTCTCCAATGAGGCCCCAAGATACATTAGATTGAGGGGAGGAGCCTGTAACTCCAACATTTCACTTACATGGGTCTTGTCAAGAGGATTTATAAGTACAACATCTGCCATTGTTTTACACCTATGGTATGTTTAAAGGAAGGATGAGCACACCCTTATATATGTATGTGAGTACTTACACGCATATAAGTGTTTCCCACACACTATAACTTTCATGGCCATAAACCTGATACGGCATCGAAAATCTCTAAGAAGACTTCTTCATTTCCAAATACAAAATGGAGGATGCCTACTATCATCCCTTTGCCTTAGCTCTGTGCTCATGGATGAACACCAAAAAATAGCATTTCTACGGAAAAAAATTCTCCAGCACTCATATATAATATTTTTGATTCAAGAGAAATGCGAAAAAATTAATAAAAAAATCCATTAGAAATCTGTTCATATTTTTTTAGTGTGGGGTGAGGTTCGTGACAAATGAAATAACATGTCCAAAATGCGGAACCCTAAACCCTTCGGAAGCGGATTTCTGTCAAAATTGCGGGAAAAAGTTTGGAATTGAATATGCAAGTTTGGGACAGAGAATCGGAGCATGCCTACTCGACCTTATTATAATCGTTATAGGTATATTTATTATTATTTGGATAGTAAGTTACCTCATCGTCAGTTTAGGTTTTTATTTGTCAAGTTCTGAAACATACTGGGTGGGTGTTGTGATAGGCTTCTTAGTAGAATTTGGTTATTTTATTTTTCTAGAAGCTGCTAGTAAAGGTCAAACCTTAGGTAAAATGGCGCTTTCAATAAGAGTTGTGGATAAAGATACAGGAGAAGGTATAGGCTGGGGGCAAAGTCTCATACGAAACCTATTAAGAATAATTGACTTCCTGTTTGCTGGTCTGATAGGGATAATATTAATCGCCAGCTCGGATGAAAATCAAAGATTGGGTGATAAGGCAGCCAACACCATAGTTATCAAGGAATAGGAGGGCTTGAATCACCTTTTTCACGTAATCCCATAAATATGAGTCTGGGGGGGTCAATTCTTGTATTGTGCGAGATGCGGGGCGAAAAACCCCGAAAAAGCGAAATTCTGCCAGAAATGCGGCGCAAGATTAACCTATGAAGTGAGTGGCCGGGGTGGATTTTTAGATAAGGTGCCTGGTTTCAGGTCAAGGAGTCCTTGGAAGATGGTCTTGGCATCCTTTGGATATGTTTTAATTGCTGTCTTAGCAATTTATATTATCAGTTGCCTTCTGGTTGATGTGGACGTTTCGCTAACTGTAAATTCGGCATATGCCCTAGACAGTGTCGTTAATAACACACCAAACAATGATAGGTTCATTGTTATGAACGTGACGGTGAAAAACAATGGAAAAGATCCAATAAGGGTTTATGCAAGCGATTTCAGCCTTCTACGTGAAAATGAATACATGGATTATTCAAATTTTTATGGTCAGGGCACAGACATCCCAGAAAGTGTTGAAATACCTGGAGGGGAAAGTAGAAGCTTCTTACTAGTTTTTGACGTTGAAGGAAGCCCAGAGATTATAGAATATACTTCTATTTTGGATCCGCTTTCAGAGCCAAAAAATGCTGGTATAGGTTCCATCAAAACCATACCAAGCCCTGGAATATATGCAAACTACAAATGGGATGGCACAGTAAATAATAAGACCTATTCCTTGAAAGGAAATGTTACCTATAGGAATGCCACGGCAGGAAACATAGAGGAAGTCATCGAAAGGAGCGGCGAGACAATATGGCTAAGCAGCGAAGTGTATCAAGAGCCAATAGCTTCCCAATCCTCCACTTTTGATCCTGAAACACTCCAAGATGAGAACGGGACATATTCTTCCCAATGCTTCTTCCCTAGGGATGCGTTAACAGCACCAGGCGACTCCATACCAGTCTTTGAAAATGGAGAAGAAGTAGGAACTGAAACCTTGGAGGGTTCCAGTACAATAGATTTCATGGGCAAAAAAGTCGAATGCTGGGTAACCAAAATAGAAGGGAATGGCGTGAGAGAAACATGCTATTATGATAAAACAACAGGATTACTACTGAAGGTGGTGGGCACAGAAAAGGGCAGCGCCTATGGAGTCAGCTATACAGGCTCATATACCATACTCCTAGAGAATGCAAACATCCCAATAATCGGACTCCAATAAAAATTGGAGGTGAATAAAAGATGGATAAGAAGTATTGGGCTTTGATAATAGTTTTAGTGTTAGTTGTCGGCGGCTATGCAAGCTACTATGCATATGCCATGACAACACTCGTCCCAAAAGACCTGAAAACCTTTAAGGATGACTTGAAGGCAATGGAAGAGCCATTCATAACACCCAGTGAAATAAAAGAAATGGAAGAGATAAGATCAATGCTTGAAGGAGTTGACCTTAAGGTCATCCCAGCAGAAGAAAGAAAAAAGATAGCAGATGAAATTAGAAGTGAAATACCATTAAAAGAACTCCAAGAGTTTAAATATAATTGTAGCAGTAATCGGGAAGACGTGGCTTTCAGATATGATGTTCTATTGATGGGGGATGTTGCAAAGGACATAAGGGAAGTCTACAGCAAAGACGTAGAAGAAAAAGCAGAAAAGCTAATCACCCTCATGAACAAGATGGCCGACGATTTTGAGAAAGGCGATACAGAAGCCCTCAAAGCAGATATAGATGAATTCATAAAATTAGGTAAAGAGTTGGAGAATTGGAGAGTTAAAATAGGAAAGCCAGGACTTCAGAGGATAGTTGAGAAACTAGGCGGCTAAAACATGAGCTCTCCCTTTTTTTATATTCTTTTAGATATTTTTTTACAAAAAAGATTAATAATGATTTTTTTCTACTATTTTTAGTGGAAAGTTTCTAGCGGTAATATAGGCTGTGATTTTTTGAATGAAAAAAAAGATGATACAGAGGGTGTTGCTCTCATCACAGGAGACCCTAGAAGAGCCATTCTGAAACTTTCAAGTCATCTTATCGTTGCCATGCTCTTAACATCAACCTATAATTTAATAGATGCAATTTGGGTTTCTGGATTGGGAGGAGATGCCCTCGCAGCTATTGGATTCGTCACACCAATTTACATGATACTCGTCGGCCTATCAAATGGCCTTGGAGCCGGTGCAACCTCAGCCATTTCCAGATGCATCGGAGCCAAAAAAACTAAACGAATGAACAACACTGCAATACACACCATAATACTCACACTTATCATTTCACTACTCATCACCCTACTATTAGAATTTTCCCTAAAAAATCTCCTTTTAATGTTAGGAGCGAGAAATGCCCTCAATCTTTCCCTCACCTATGGTCGTATAATATTTGCCGGTACAATTTTCATACTATTCACAGGTTCTGCTTATGGAATACTACGAGGCGAAGGGGACACCAAAAGAACCATGTATGCCATGATAATATCAGCTATCATTAACATGATACTAGACCCCATCCTCATCTATTCACTAAAGATGGGCATTGCCGGAGCAGCATGGGCAACCTTAGCATCCCAAGCACTCGTATCAGCCATTATAATATACTGGTTCCTTTACAAAAAAGACACATTCACAAGATTGTCATGGAAATATTTCAAAGCCAACTTCAAAGTCGCTAAATCCATCCTAGAAGTCGCCTTACCAGCCAGTGTAGAATTTTTCGTGATCTCTGCAGGGACAGCTATCCTCAACATAATATTCGTTACAGTAGCTGGGACCGATGCAGTAGCAGTCTATTCAGCCGGTTGGAGAGTTGTGATGATAGGCTTTGTACCACTCATATCAATTGGCACAGGCACCATTACCGTGGCAGGGGTAGCCTACGGAGCCAGAAAATACAACAACCTCTCTATAGCCCATAACTATTCTATAAAAATGGGCATGCTCGTGGCCACAGTCACAAGCACACTAACTTTCGTCCTTGCACCATATATTTCAATGATATTTACATATTCTCCACAAGCGAGACATTTAGCCCCGACAATAACCGAATTTCTGAGGATAATGTGCCTATTCTACATCTTCATACCCCCAGGCCTCATGTCCAATTCCATATTCCAAGGCATAGGGAAAGGAACAACCTCACTAATATTAACAATAATAAGACAATTACTCTTCATAGTTATATTCGCCTATATATTAGCCATCATGTTTAATCTTGGCCAGCGAGGGGCTTGGTGGGGTATAGTTGCAGGTGATATTGTAGGGAGTATGATAGCATGCCTTTGGGCCCGAATTTACATAAAACGGTTACAACAACTACACTGAAGCCTCAATTTACCCCCCCTTTAGTGTCATGGGAAGATGACATTCCCCCGCAGCATGCTCCTTCCCATCCTTTCTGTAAAAAAACCTTATAATCGAATCCATGTTGCATGATCTCTTGCTATATGAATTCTATTTTCCCATTATCAACATGGATCTTACCTTAAAGATTAGTATCTTCCTCGTTATCATGTATTCCAACAACTACTGGCTTATATTACCCTTCACCCCTTCCAAATTGCGAATTTTTAGAATGTGAAAACTTTTCAATTAAAGATATTAGATGAGAGAGGGTTTATCATGGATAAGGCAACGAAGGTTCTCCTCCATTTGTTTTATCCTAGTTTGGATTCCTAGGATTTACAACTGAAATGTTAATGCAGATCTCCAAGGAAGTCCCCATTATGCAAAGAGAGAAAAGTATACCTGAAAACGAGATGGACCCGTCAACCAAGCTAGCACATTCGAAGATAATGGTGGAATTACAGCATTCCCAGCCGAAATTTTGACATATATGGGTGAACTGGGTCCTATATGTCCATTCTGCGGCGGTCAAGCCTAGCAATATGCTACCGGCCCCCAAGGAGACTTATGGTATTATTATCATTGCTTCAACTGTGGAAGAAATTTTGCAGAATACAATAAATGTATTTACATAGTAGATAGAACAAACCAAAAGTTCTTCAGTATACTTCATCCTAGCCGGAAGCTTTTACCCATATAAGCTTGCACAAGAATTCAGCAGCCAACCTGGCCAAGAACCACACAAAATGAGCCCGCCACAGAAAATACGGCTGGGACATGATAGTCATAGGCACCTACACCCCCATAATTAGTGAAATGTAAAACCGCCACAAATAAAAGCTTCTGAATATCTTGTCCACCTAAAACTGTTGTATAGAATTATGAAAGAAAAGCTATAGCGTCTATAACTACATCAAATATATGGTTATGGTAGGGCCCTGATTTCCTCGAAGAGATAAATGCTGTCCCATATTTTAACAAATGAGCAACATGAAGCTTTCATTTTTACCAACCCCCAACCTTCCTATGCTGAGTGGAAAAATATAGAGAAAATCCCATAAGTACCCATCCCCTAACAGAAGACCTATTCAAAAAGGGCATAAACAAAAAAAAGATAACTATTCAACAAGATTGAAAAACATTTACAAAGTATCGTTAATCATGCGAAAAATCCGCTCCCGCAATAACGGAAGAAACCTGCCAACACCGACGCCACTTACATCAAATTAGATGAAACGCTCAAAATAAAATATAATAACAACTTTGCAAACCCCCATTACTCAAAAAACCAACATAAAACCGTACTCAAAACTCTAACCCGCAAATCCGCCAACACATTTCCACAAACTAAACCCAACCCCAAAACTAACAAAGTCCCTAATTTAGAATTTACATGTTCCCCTTGCACGTTAGATTCCCATGACCAACAAAGGATTTTAATTGACTGTGAATTCCAATCCCATAAGGGGGGATCCTTCACGCTAACGTTGAAAAAAATAATATCGAGGTTATAAAGATCCAGTATGTTCGCCTCTGTTCCAGCATTTTTTTAGCGTTCACAAAATCAAAATATCTCCTACCAATACCAAAGAAAGGTGGATGTTAGTAACCCCCCCAAAAGACTTTTTTTCAAGCTATGAAACATGTATATCTCTTAATGTCTCTTATGTAACAGCATATATTGATTGTTACATAAGAACTCTAGCCCTAGGTCTTGGTTTAAACCCTTCTGTTTATTTTTAAAGCTCTCAAGATATTTCCCTAATCACAAGAAGATCTTCCTTGTTCTGTTGGAAGTATTGCAACTCTCTTTCTATGCTTATCGAAAATGAAAAGACCTATAAAATCAACAAAAAAGATCTCAAAGAATAGGGTTTTCATTGAATAGAATGATCGGCTTTTTACTCTTCCATGCAATTTTGATAGTCGCATTTATTTCGCCGCGCAACTCATCAAGCACCAGCGAAAAGGACACTAATGCTTCACTTCCTGAAAAGATATGTTCAAAACAAGAGTCGTGTCAGCATGAAAACTCCATTTTACGAAACAGAACCCTTACGTGAAAATGATTATAGGCCATTTACCGCTGCCCCCCGTGAATATGAATAGCTATACAACTAAAAACGAATAGAATCCAAGAACCAAAGCAGGAATATGATTTTAGAAGAATGACATAAGATAGTCGAATTTAAATTCACTTTAAAGTATGAGCATTTCATGAAGCTGATTCAAAAAGCAGAAAATTCCACGCAGGGAGAATAGAATAATCAATTATAAAAACAGGGAATATTATCAACACCCTATTGTTAAAATTGTAGATCCAATCCTTGGAATTCAACGCTATAAATTAGGAAGATTTTAAACCTGCTTTGAAAAATGTTAAAAGCTTTTAAAGCTTCTCTTTAAAGGGGGGGTTCTCCAAGGTCTTTAGTGGTATAATTGTGTTACTATATAACCACTTTATCCTTGGATCAAATCCCTTCTCTATGTGGGGGACAGATTTCAGGCTCTCAATTTACAGAACTTTACATAAAATTGGGGGGATCGGCATGCCTTTTTATAAGCTTGAGGGTCGTTTTTTCGCTCGTTTTCTATGTTCGTTATATTAGCCTATAACGAAGAAAATATGGACACCAAGCCCCTCACCACACAACCTCGTTCAACCCCACTGGACTCTTTCAGATTTCCCAATTGACCATACCCCACACAAAAAATAAAAAATGGAAAAGAAGATAATCATACTTATCCTTCAAACGATACAGAGCACCTTTCCACTCCCATTTTCCAACCATTATATATGTATACCAAAGTAGAGTAGTATGTACTTCAATGAGACATAGAGAAATACGACCCCAAATATGGCCTTTAGAATGTTTGGTTTTATTTTCTTGATTATCTTTGGCCCTATCTGCGCGCCTAGGATGTCCCAATACCAACTGATACTGCAAATACTATGTTTACATAACTTCCCAAAATTTTAAGCAAGCCACCAATCAATGCTAGGGGTATCATAGCTGCTAGAGACGTGCCCATAGTAATATAAACTGGCGCCCCGAAAAGGTAGATCATACCAGGTACTAGAGCATATCCTCCACCTAAACCTGCTATTCCAGTCGCAATACCTACGAGGAACCCAAATACGGCCTTTTTCCAACCTTTCCCCCGATCTGGTCACCCTCCTTCATGGGGGGTGGTGAAAATATCCCTTCCTTGATCATTCTTATGGCTGGCCATAAGAAGACAAGTCCTAGTATCAATTCAAGGATTAAGAGATAGTTATAGAAGACTAAAAACGAAAATATGAGAGATCCAACTATAACACCAATTGTGCCATCAATCCCTAACCAAAGAGCTGTTCCTTTATGAACATTTCCAATCCTCAAATGTCCATATGCTCCAGAAATGGTGGTAAATATCACAGCAACAAGAGTTGTTCCAATAGCAATAGGCAATTGATTAATATCCCCTCTATATACAATAAAAAGACAAGATAGGTAGCATTAATGCACATCCACCAGTACCAATCAAACTTCCCAATAATCCTGCTAGGATACCTATAACAAAAGAAAAATATTATCAAACCAATTTCCATCATCACTCACTCTCCATCACAGCCTATTTAACTTCTGCGCCATGGGGGTATGTAGAGCGTTTTAATAAAAATAATTATGATTTTCATGATATGCTGATCTTAATTTCTGGAAAAAGGAAACACTTCAAAGAAAAAGAGGAATAAGACCACACATTAAATATTTATCCTCCATGGAGTCCCATAAGAAGTGAAATACATTACTACTCAACATAAAAAAGACTATTCATTGAAGCATCCAAGTCCATGGGGATACAAGAAGGTGCAAACCTGCCGAAAAGAGGATAAGACCGCCCCTACTGGGACAAGCAAAATTTTCCTCAATGAAATATGGGTACTTCAGTGTCTCTTTCAATTCTAACCAGCTACTTATGTGATTTTTTTGTATTTGTACAATGTGTGAGAGTCTCTGAAAAAATCGGCAAATTAATATCATATAAAAGCTAAAATATCATAAAGGTGTCTTTCTCATGAGAAGAACAGGTCATGCTAATTTACCATTGCATGGTGGTCATACCCCAAGGTGGCTTTTTAAACGAATGGTGAAACTTGCCAAGGCCATCACTTCTATTATAATAGATGAGTATGGGAGTCGCGAATTTCTAAGGAGAATTTCCGATCCATTTTGGTTCCAATCATTTTCTTGCATCCTAGGCTTTGATTGGCACTCTTCAGGGACTACCACAACAACTTGTGCAGCCCTTAAAAATGCTATTAACCCAGAAGAACATGGCATCCTTGTGACTGGGGGAAAGGGCAAAGCTTCTAGGAAGACGCCAAAAGAACTAAAAGGCGCCGAAGAATTCTTTAACATTGAAGCTCAGGACTTGATACGTGCAAGTCGCCTCGTAGCAAAAGTTGACAATTCATGCATACAAGATTCATACCAATTATACCATCATACTTTTATAGTGGATGAGATAGGGGAATGGACAGCAATACAACAAGGTCTTAACAGTAGGAGAGGATATGCGCGCCGCTACCATTGGTCAAGCCAAGACCTAACTGATTTCGTTGAAAACCCACATACTGGTATTATAAGTATAAGCCGAGAAAGAAAAGTTTTGAATATGACTGCGCCTGAAAGTAGAAACGCAAGGAATATAAGCTTGGAGCTTGTATGTGATGGGCCAGAACACTTAAAAGGGCAGATTACAGGGCAGACAACACTCTACAATTATAGTATACTTGAAATGCCACCACACCATGAAATATGGCAAGTCTTCACAGAGGCAGACTTCCAAATACTGGAAAAGGCCTATGAGATACAACCAGAAAACTATGAAGATCTAATTCTAGTTAAGGGTATGGGGCCTAAGAAGATAAGGGCCTTAGCACTGCTCTCTGACCTATTATATGGTGAGCCTCCAAGTTGGGAAGATCCCGTAAAATACGCTTTTGCTCATGGCGGAAAGGACGGCCACCCATATCCAGTGGAAAAGAGAGTATATGATAATACAATCCAATTCCTCGAGGATGTTGTTAATGAGTCAAAAATAGACAAAGAGGACAAGATACGGGCGCTCAGATCCTTAGAAAATTTCATATCAAAAAATGGGGGACTATAATGACCCTTCCCCTTAATTTATAAGCTGGGGGATGATTTAGGATGGGGACAAATATAAAGTTGATTTTCTATTTCATCCTTGGTGGCATTGTCGTAAGTTTAACCACATATTTTGGGAGTAGAGAGAAGGGTGTTTTAGCGGCTTTTATTGCCATGTTCCCATCTGTCACCGTCCTCACATTGTCCACAATCTATTTAGAGGCTGGTATGCGGCCAGTGCTTTCATATCTTAAAGGTTTGCTCTTTCTGACACCGGTTTGGATTATCTATCTTATTTGTTTGGTTTATATGACCCCCAAGCACGGTTTCTGGCCGGCTTTAGTCTCTGGGGTGGCCTTGTATCTTATCCTGGCTTGGCTGATAACATTCGTATTTTAAAACCCTGGAAGGATCATACCCCTCCCACTTCCAATAGTTCGAAGAATTCTTTTATGATTTCCCTGGTTATAGGGTCTATACTGGTCTTAAGGCCTATTTGAGGTTTGTATATTCGGGTTTCATTTTCCTTGGAGGCGTTTATGACTATTTTTTCTTCGCCCCAGTGGCGTGACGGGTCTATGACGAGAACATCAAGGTCTTCATAATATTCTATGTTCACGAAGCCGCCACAGCCACCAGGATATATTATAGTAGTCCTTAATGGAGTTTCAACTACCTTACATGCTTCTAAAAAATCTTTGAAAGGTTCGCCCTCGCTTATGGCTTTCTGGACAGCCTCCAATATTTTGGTTTTCATGGGACCTTTTACCTCATAAACTCCTATGGAACTATATTTGACACATTATATAGAGAATTTTTTTCATGCTTTTATTAAAACAGCACAATTTGTATTACCCTATCTTATTTCTATATTTAAATTGTTAATACTATGTTGGTTATTTATATACCTAACCTGTCTATAAATCTTCTTTAATGGTGATGTCTATGAAATTTTCAGTGTTCCCATTCACTGCCATTGTTGGGCAAGAGCATCTTAAAAAAGCCCTAATCTTAAATGCAATTGACCCCACGATAGGTGGGGTGCTCATAAAAGGAGATAAAGGCACTGGGAAATCAACTGCTGTGAGGGCATTCGCAGAACTATTACCAATAAGAGAAGTAGTTGATGGTTGCCCATTTAACTGCAACCCCAATGAAAATTTTCTCTGCCAAGAATGTGAAAAGATCCTTGAACAAGAAGGCAAATTACCCACCATAAAAAAGGGGATGTCAATAGTGGAACTCCCAGTCTCTGCCACAGAAGACATGGTAGTAGGATCACTTGATATCAAAAAGGCCCTTAAAGAAGGTGTAAAGGCCCTGGAACCTGGTATACTCGCTCGTGCAAATGGTAACATACTCTACATCGACGAAGTCAACCTCCTAGATGACCATATCGTGAATGTTCTATTGGATGCAGCTGCCATGGGGGTTAACATCATCGAAAGGGAAGGAGTCTCAGTATCCCATCCATCCAAGTTTATATTGGTAGGTACAATGAACCCAGAAGAAGGCGACCTAAGACCCCAGATACTTGACAGATTCGGACTCTGCGTAGAGGCTAAAGCCCTAACAGACCCCAAGAAAAGGCTCAAAATAATAAAATATAGGATGAAATTCGATGAAAACCCAATAAAATTCCAGGAAAAATTCCTAAAAAAACAAAAAGAACTACAGGAAAGAATAATAAACGCCAAAAGTCTCTTAGATAAAGTTGAAATTTCAGAGGAACTTCTTGAGCTTATAGTGAAGATATCAGCAGCCATCGGTATCAGGACGCATCGGGCCGATATTATAACAGCAAAAACCGCCACGGCAATCGCAGCATTCAACAAAAGAAAGAAAGTGAAAGAAAAAGACGTGAAAGAAGCCGCACTACTCGCACTAAAACATAGAATAAAACAGTTACCATTCGAAAAAGAACAAGAAATCGACGAGGAACTAATTGAAGAACTAATTGAGGAACCAGAAGATGACTTCGAAATAGATAAAAAGAGAAAACTCAAAAAAGGTGTGAAAATGGCTGAACTCACAGGCACTTTACAAGGCAAAAATTCTGCCAGCGTCACAGGAAAAAGGGGGAAATACATCAAAGCAAAGGAAACCACAAACCCAGATAGTATCGCGATCGATGCAACAATAAAAAAGGCCATACAAGAAAACCCAAAGAATCCCATGGAAACCCTACCAGAACACTTAATGGAAAAAGTGAGAATAAGCAAAGCAGAAGCACTATACATAATAATCCTAGACTCATCATCTTCAATGAAACTCGACAAAAAAATAAAATTCGCCAAGACAATAGCATGGCTACTACTCAAAGAATCCTATGAAAAAAAGAACAAAATCAGCCTAATATCATTCAAAGGCGATGAAGCCCAGATAATAAGCGAACCCACAACAAACTTCACAAAATTGAATGAGATCCTCGAAAACTTGGAAATTGGGGGTAAAACACCATTAACGCCTGCACTCATGGAGGCGGCTAAGTTAGCATCCAAGTACAAGGAACTATCCCCCACACTCATAATCATCTCTGATGGGCGCTGCAACATTTTCATAAAATCCAACCTTGAAGAAGACCTTAGAATACTCTACCCAAAACTCAAAAGATTAAATTTAGTCTTTGTGGACGCGGAGCCCAAAGGGCGCAATATAGGAGTCCTTGAAGAAATCGCGGCTAAATTCGACTCACCAATATTCTATCTAGATGAAATACTCATTTAAAATAGAGGGGGCCCCCTATGAAAAAAGTTTTAGCAATCACCACAATAAACAATACAATATCCCTCAAAGAAGCTCTGAACAAAATAAAAGGCAAATATGGGAACATAGTAAAAATCAGAAAAATATACCTTGACAAATACGAGGACCCTAAAACTCCATTAGACGATATAAAAAGAGAAATTAGTGAGTCTGATGTGATACTAGTCGATATAAGAGGTGATGAACGACTCGGCAGAAAACTACCCCACTTACTGGCTGGGAGAGAAAAAACCGTCATCTCACTAGTATGGAGCAGCCACAGGATACTCAGCCTTACAAGGATTGGAAAACTAAACATGCATGAACTCATCAAAGAACTCCAAAAGAAAGGAGTAAACATAAACCCACTCATAAAAGAAGATGAACTTAAAAATATAATAGAAACCCACGGCCCACATGAAATCAAAGAAGATCTCAGAAAATGGTTCAAAATCTTGGAATATTACAAGCAAAGCAACCCTGAAAACCTCAAAAACATGCTATTATACATACTAAGAGAATACTGCGACCTCAACATAAACAAAATACCCGAACCGGTGAAAATGCCCAAATATGGACTATACCATCCATACAAGGGCGTATACAAAGATTTGGAAGAATACAAAACGGCAGCAGATTTCAAACCAGAACTTAACACTATCGGTATACTATTCTATAGTGGAATGCACTTTGATGATACAAGACCACTCGTAGAGGCCCTCTACGAAAACCTTTATGATAAAGTGAACTGTATAATAGTGTTCTCAGATGGCATCAGCTACAACATTAAAGCCCTCAAAGAATACATGATGGAAATCGACCTCTTTATAAATTTACAATATTTCCAAATCCATGGTGGCCCATATGGAGGCGACCCCCAAGTCACCTATCAATTAATGGAAGAGATCAACGCCCCCTACCTTATATGTTTAAGGGGTCATGAAACAGACCTCAACGAATGGGAGACCAGAGATGAAAGTCTTAAACCAATGGAAGTAATATTGGCCGTGACTTTACCTGAACTGGATGGTGGAATTGAACCCTTTTTCACAGCAGCAATGCGGACAAAAGACGACGAAGACCTTGGAAAAATCAGAATAGTTGAAGTACTCCCCGAAAGAATGGAAAAATTCTCCAAGAGAATCCTCAATTGGCTAAAACTCAAGAATAAAGAGAACCATGAGAAAAAGATCGCCATAGTCATTTATAATTATCCTCCAGGCGAGGGCAATCTTGGAAGCGCAGGATACCTCGACGTTTTCAAAAGCCTTGAAATATTCCTCAAAAAGCTCAAAAAACATGGATACAAAATTAGGATACCAAAAGAAAACCTTAAGGACCTCCTACTAGAAAATGGTATTATAAACACTCCAAGATACCTTAAAAGGTCAGGTCATCATCTCAACATAAAAGAATATACTAGCTGGTTCAAAAAACTCCCAGAAAAAATCCAAGAGAATATCATAGAATACTGGGGTGAACCCCCAGGAAATATAATGACAGACCAAAAAGGGATAACATTACCCATACTCGACCTTGGAGGAGTCTACCTTTGTGTGCAACCTTCAAGGGGAGTTCATGAGGATCCGGAAAATTACCATAGCAAGGACCTACCCCCACACCATCAATATCTAGCATTCTACCACTACCTCGAAGATGTCCTTAAAGTAGATGCCATAATACACTTTGGCATGCACGGAACCCTCGAATTCACCCCAGGCAAAGAAACAGGCCTCTCAAGCTCATGCTACCCAGACCTGCTAATAGGCACAATCCCACACATATACTACTATTGGGTGGGTAACACCTCAGAATCGACCATAGCCAAAAGAAGGTCCTATGCACTCTGTATTTCACATGCATCACCTCCAATGAGACCATCAGACCTATACGGAGAATATCTAATACTCGAAGACCTCCTAGAAGAATACAGGGAAGAGGAGGGAGAAGAAACCCTCAAACTCATAAAGGAAAAAGCTGAAACATTGAACATGCCCACAGATTTGGACGAAATCGAAAAAGAACTCCACAGGATGAAAAAACGTCTAATACCATCAGGATTGCATTATATGGACAGAGAATGGAGCCTGGAAGAACAAATAGATTACTTATTAGGGGTTTTGAGATTTGACAGGGAACATCCATCAATACTCAAAATACTATCCAAAAGATTCAAAAAATTACCGCCAGAAAAGTTGGAAAAAGAAGCCAGAAAAATACTAAAAGATATCCTAGAAGATAAAATCCCAGAACACCTCCCAAAAGACTACATAGAATGGGTGAAAGAACTCTCCAAGACCATTAATTTCTCATCTGAAAGCAAATCACTTATAAAAGCCCTAAATGGAGAATACATCAAACCCAACAGGGGCGGAGACCCCATAAAAGATCCAGAAACATACCCAACAGGCTATAGTATGTTCGCATTCGACCCAATGAAAATACCAACAGTAGCATCAGAAAACAGAGGCCGCAAAGCCGCAGAACTCCTAATCAAAGAACACTTAAAATACCATGGAAAATACCCTGAAACCATAGGGATAATCCTATGGGGATTCGAAACCCTCAAAACCGGCGGGGACACAATATCAATGATACTAGAACTCTTAGGCCTCCGCCTAACAAGAAAATATGGGCCATGGGTCAAAAAATTCGAAGTAATACCCCTTGAAGAGCTTGGAAGGCCTAGAGTCGACGTGGTAGTGAACATCTGCGGGATATTCAGGGACACACTAGGGACACAGATAGACCTACTAAACAGGGCATTCAAACAAGTAGCAGAACTCAACGAACCAGAAGACATGAACTACATAAGAAAACACTACCTTGAAGACAAATCCCTCGCAAGGATATTCGGACCCTCACCAAAAGAATATGCCACCAACCTCCCGCAACTCGTCGAAAACAGCTCCTGGGACGAAGAAGAAGAACTATCAGACGCCTACAGAGATTGCATGTCCTATGCATACCTCCCAGATGGCATAAAAAGAGAAGATGAAATCCTAAAAAAGCAACTGGCACGTGTAGACATTGTAACCCAAGAAAGAGACAATGTTGAATATGAAGTCACAGACCTTGACCATTACTATGAATTCCTCGGCGGACTTTCAAGTTCAGTCAAAGCATGTAAAGGCGAAGAAGCCACTATAAAAGTCATAGATTCAACCGAAGAAGAAATATACATAGAAGACCTTGACAAGACAATTGAAAGAGCCGCAAGGACCCGTATACTTAACCCCAAATGGTTAGATGGCATGCTAAAACACGACTTCCACGGTGCAAAACATATCAGAGACAGGATAGAACATCTACTAGGATTTTCAGCCACCACAGATAAAGTTGAAAACTGGATATATGAGAACGTAGCAGACAAGTTAATACTCGACCCCCAGATGAGAAAGAAACTCCTAGAAAATAATCCATTCGCCACCATCGAAATCGGCGAAATATTACTTGAAACTGAGAGAAGAGGCTACTGGAAGACTTCAAAAGAAAAAATCCAAAAAATCAGGGAAACACTAATATCAATAGAATACCAACTCGAGTGAACCACCACGCAAAGGCTTTCTTTACGACTGAGGCTTCATCTGGAGTTTACAGACTCTCACAACCCCCATTCATTAAAATAATATTTTTTAGCACTGCAAAATCAAAATTTCACTCCTCAGAATCGACCTCTCCCTAAAGGCCCTCCATATTCAAATGGATTTTTATCAGGAAAACACATACGAATTAACTGGCCTAACCTCCCCATCTAGATCTGACTGTTAAAGCGAAAGCTGAACAAAAGCCATCTTTTAAATGAAAGTTTTCAGATTATACTTAAAGGTGTGGAAGAGAGAAAAGTCACAGATTGGCTTTACAAGTACTATGAAACCATGATAGAAAAAAAGCTAAAACCTACTATTATGAAGGCAAAAATGGGGATTTTTTGCTCTTTTTGCAAAAAACTGCAGCATGAATTGACCGCGACATCAATGATTAAGTCAGGAAATTTAAGGTACTTATATTTGAAGATTTTTTTAGAAGCTGCAAAAGAATATCATAGTAGATAAGCTATTGCAATCTAAAGACATGAATCTAACCTGAGATTTCATACCACGTAAGACAATGAAAAAACTAGCCCAAGTATCCTGGTATGGGATTATTTAACAACAGGTCGAGAAAGGACATAAATTAACAAAGTATTTTTTATTTATTCGTATCAAGTAATATTCGAGGATTTTTATGGGTTTCAAGTGTAAATAGGGCTGTTTAAAAAAGATAAAGTAAATAAAGATTAAAAGCAAAAAAAATACTGTTTTTATCTAGTTGTATTTTCTACAATCCTCACATCCTGTACTGGAGGTTCAGTAGGTAGCTCTTGCAATCAAATTCTCACAAATTTTTCAAAGCAATTAAAACTATTACTCTCAAGGCTTCTGTATCCGCACCTTCTCATCAGAAGAGAAGATTCTCTAAAAACATCATCAAAAAAAGAGGGGAAATGTTAACCCATTTCATACCTTTTATATGGGACAATTATAGAATAGTATGGAAAAGGTATCCCCACACTTTACACTTTTCTGAATAATAAGAAAATTTAGATCCCACGGAGGTAATATCCTAAAACACGAGAAGAGGATGTTGAAATGACATTTAAGTGTACTATAGCACGTATAGCAGGGAAGTTAGCCCTTTTCATAGTCAAACTTGGAAAAGGTATGGGTAGAAGTTTCCCAGGTTACCTGTTCCTTAAAGTAGGTGGACTTGATTGTCTAAAAGAACTTTCAAAGAGGTCAAAGATTGGGAACATACTCATAACCGGAACAAATGGTAAAACAACAACCACAAAAATGTTATGCCTACTCCTAAAAAAAGATTCTTCAGTCTCATGCAACTTCGACAGTAACACAATAAATGCTGTTGCAACAGGACTACTAAGAAAGGAATCTGATCTGGGAGTGTTTGAATATGGTATCAGAACATCTAAATATTCAATCCCAGATACAGTCTGTGAATACGTAGATCCCATCGGCGTCATTTATACCACAATTTCCAGAGAGCACCTAATGGTCGCAGGGGAGAAAAACCCATTCAGAGAATACTTCAAAGCTAAAAGATTGCTCTCAGCCCCAATGAAAAAAGGTGTTATAATCTGTAACGCTGATGACCCAAGAACAGCCTACATTGGAATGGAGAAAGAAAAAGACGTCCAAGTAGCCTATTATGGCCTCGAAGTGGGTTTGGAGGATGAAACACCCCTAAGCGCGCCAGTACATTGTCCAAGATGCGGCAAAAAACTAGAATACTCCAAGAGATACTTAAATCATCGTGGAATATACAAGTGTAATTGTGGATTCTCAAGGCCAGAGCCCAACGTCAAAATAACAAGAATATCCAAAGAAGACAAAAAGTGGAAAATAGAGATTGCCAGTGAAACATACAATTATACAAGCCAAAAGAGGATCTCATCAAAGTTCAAATTAAAGGTTCCAAATTTTGGCATCCACAACATCTACAATTTCCTCTGCGCCTCCACAGCCTATATCACATTAACCCCCAACCCAGAAAATATAAAAGAAACCATGAAAAAAACAGCACAGGAACTTGAAAAATTCTCCCTACCACCTGGAAGATTCGAAATATTCAAATTAGATGATAAAACCGTGGGTATAGGCCAAGGAGACAATGGGGACGCGCTAAAAGCTAACCTCCAATTTCATCCATCACATGAGCTGACACTCATCTATACAACCCCAGACAAAGGTGAAGATGAAATATTCCAAGACCATCTAAGAGTTATCAGATCTGCACAGCCTATGAAAGTCCATGTTTTTCCAGGACGAGAATCAATTTCTGCAGCGGAGAAATATTATAAGATCATCAAAGGATATTTCGATTCTAGCTTCCATCCCATATCAAATGAACACATAGATAAAAAGATAGATGAAATCCTCAAAGTTATAAAAGAAGCATCCACAAAATCCATTATAGTTTCTGGGTGCGGACCTGAACACTTACTCTGGGCCAGACTAAAATCAAAGTTTGAATCCACCTTATAGTTTTCTTAGGACCCCCTTCTGGGGCATGTTTAGTTTATTGTTGGCTGAAGTAATGTTTCGAAGCGCTTGTAAAATTGCGTTTTATCAGCTATTTCACTAAGTGAATGTTTCTTCAACTTTTGGCATGTTGTAGTCGCCCTTTTACATTTAAGGTCGCATCCTTGGCATCCGAAACTTGTAGGATCGGGGAATAATAAATAACACGGTTGTCCCATGTCAACATATTCTTTCATTTTACTGGCTGTTAATCCCTTATCAATCTTCTTTTTGAATCTTTCTTTCATCTGAGGATGTTTCGCAAAAACCTCATACAATATTTTTCCTATCTTTGTCAATATTTTCACCCTTATACACAGATTTGAAAAAATCTAATATACATTTTGTTTTCTATAGTATATAAAATATCTTATAAAAATTAGAAAAAATGAATACAAAAAAAATTATTGACCCTTGCACTAAACATCCAATCAGACTATTTTACCTGCAAAACCCTCTCTATCCTATAAGTGGATACTTAAGTACAAAATATTTCAAAAGTAACCCCCTATGAGGCCAACCGATCCACGATGGGGGAACAAAGGATGCAAAAAGTCTATGAGATACAACCAAAAGCGCCATGAATAATAATAGGAATATACTACAAGGGGATACCCCTCAAATAACATTCCACCCTGATGATTATAAGCTGTATCATCACCCATACGACGCTCAAGATGAGCGCAACCACTACAACAGTATTGTAGACCACTGCCTCCCATATAAGAATAAAATCATCCAATGCGCATAAACATCAACCACAACACTCACGTACATAAATCAAAATGTGAAGGGAATCTACATTTAAAGATGGGAATGGGTTATAGTTTAACCTCATGGTGACATCAAAAAAAATCTTTTACACTTAATCTTATAGGATTAAGACATTAAGGGGACTATAATTTTAGATCTACTTATGGGGGATAGAATTTGTAGCTAGTCAGCATACCATCCTTATTCTACATACCATAACTATTATTTATATGGGAATGTGTACATCTCTCAAATTTCCCATGAAATACTGTATCCTTTACTTTTTGGAAGAAGATCTAACAGCGCCAAATGCTAAAAAAATATTTTTCTTAACTATATAAATTATCGAGATTCCATTTTATGGGGATGATCATCCTATCAGAAAAAAGCATAGGATGCGATTTGGCCGTTAAGGCTATCCTTTCTGGAGGATAGGAAAATATATATTAGCTCAAATTCAAACTAAGGCTAGGTAAATGTCATTTCTCGGAGGGATAGAACAGTGAAGAGAGTATTTATCACATGTGCACTTCCATATGCAAATGGGCCAACGCATCTTGGACATTTAAGATCAACATATATACCAGCCGATATCTATGCCCGCTACAATAGGATGAAAGGTAGAGATGTTTTGTTTGTATGTGCAACAGATGAACATGGGACGCCAATAGCTGTCAAGGCCGAGAAGGAATCAAAGGATCCTCTTGAAGTGGCAACACATTATTATAAGATGATTCGTCGCGACCTTGAAGCATGTGACATATCATTTGATAATTTTTCACGTACAAGCAACCCATTACATCATAAGATATCCCAAAAATTCTTCCTAAAACTCTACAAAAAGGATTTTATCTATGAGAAGGATATAAAACAATTATATTGTAGGGAATGTCAACGTTTTCTCCCTGACAGGTACGTTGAGGGTAAATGTCCATACTGTGGGGCTGATGGCGCCCGGGGAGATCATTGCGAAGCCTGTGGCAGACACCTCGAACCCCTACAATTAGTCAACCCCAAGTGTATGATATGTGGCTCAAAACCAGAAGTCAGAAAATCTAGGCACTACTTCTTTAGATTGAGCAAATTCCAAAATAAACTCCTCAAATGGATAAAATCAAATAAGAACTTGCCTGCGAATGTTAAAAATTACGCACTTCAATGGGTGAAGGAAGGCCTAAAGGATTGGATACTTACAAGGGACATGGAATGGGGAATACCAGTCCCCCTCAAAGAAGCCAAGGGAAAAATAATCTACGTCTGGGGAGAAGCATTCCTGGGCTATATTTCATCAGCAGTTGAATGGAGCGAAAAAACAGGCAAAGACTGGAAAGAATACTGGGAAGACACAGTAGTCCACTTCATAGGAAAAGATATAATCTATCATCATGCAATTTTCTGGCCCGCGCTCCTCATGGCCTATGGTTGCAAACTACCAGATTATATCATAGCAGGAGAATACCTCTCCCTCGAGGGTAAGAAAATGTCCACGAGCAAAAACTGGGTTGTCTGGACATCAGAATTCCTGGAAAGATTTGAAAGCGACATCCTAAGATATTATCTTACAATAAACGCCCCCCTAACAAGGGACACCGATTTCTCATGGGATGACTTCCAAAGGAGAGTGAATGATGAACTAGCAGACATCCTAGGCAACTTCCTACATCGCACATTTTCATTCACCAACCGGTTCTATGATAGTAGGATACCCAAAGCCAATCTAGAAGATGAGGACATCCGAATCATAGAGGATATTAAAAAGGCTAAAAAAGATATCGAAGATGCCATTGAAAGATTCAATTTCAGAGAAGGGCTCGTAGAGATAATAGGCTTGGCGAAGAAGGGTAACAAGTACTTCAACGACCAAGAGCCATGGAAAACCATTAAAGAAGAACCTGACAGGGCCGCGGCTTGCATATTCACTTGTAACCAGCTAGCCAAGGCTATAGGAGCGCTCCTAAAACCATACATGCCCAGGAAATCCGCCAAGATACTGGAGATACTCAATTTAGAGGGTATATCATGGGATGACGCCACCACCCCAATCAAGGCCGGCCATGAAATCAGAGAAGCCGAACCATTATTCGCCAAGATCCAAGACAAGATCATAGAAGAGGAAAAACGCAAACTCCACCAGAAGACAAAACCCCGAGAAGATGTTAGCATAGAAGATTTCGCAAAATTAGACCTTAGAGTAGGTAGAATATCAGAAGCCTCCGAGATCAAAGGCTCAGACAAACTACTAAAATTGAAAGTTGACCTAAGTGATAAAACAATCCAAGTAGTGGCTGGCATAGGATCAAAATATTCAGCAAATGAACTTCCAGGGAAAAAAGTCATAGTACTAGCCAATATAAAACCTACAAAATTATTCGGGGTAAAATCTGAGGGCATGATACTCGCAACAGCAGAAAAAATGGGCTTACTAACAGTAGAAGATGGTAAGATAGGTGAAAGGATAAAATAAACCTAAAAAAGATCGTTGATAAAAATGGAGGAACCAGCCCTCATAGCAAAATCTGAAAAATTCCTAGAAAGTATAAAAACCCATAAGATAAACCTAGATAACCTCATAGACCCCAAAGGTTTCGTTGAAACATACGCTTATCTAAGATCCAATCTAATGAAACTCCAAAAGATAAAAAAGAGAATGGAGCTGAAAGGATTCAAAACACCATACCGTTCAGTGGCAATCTACGGCCCCCCACTAAAGGGTGAGTTGAAAGCAGAGGACCTCCATGACATAAGAAGACAAGCACAATATTTCAGGATGAAAGCCTCACTCAAAAAGAACATCCTGGACAGGGTAAACTCTGCAATAGCATCCCATAAGATAGCACTAGGCCACCTAGAAGAACACGGCACCCTAACTTGTCCAAGGTGCAGAAGAGTCTTCAAACTCGGCGAATTACCAGAGAATAGACTTAGAGAATGTGAATGCGGCTCCACCCTCCAAGTAAAATTCGAAGAAGGGAACATAAAACGCCCTGAGATAATACCACACCTTCCTCTTTCAGGAGACTATATGGTTAAAATCTCCCAATTAACCCCATGGGCCAGGGAATCCTTCAAAAAGATTATAAGACTCCTAAAAGATGAGAAAAGTGGAACCATAACCTCAGCAACCATGATCGTTAAAATTCCTAAATCTGGGCGCTGGATCAGAAAAAAGATGACCATCGAAGACATCGACCACATCGACTATGAAGAAAAATTAAAACAAGAATACGGACCCCATGCAAGGATAGAATTCATACAATTCCATCGTAGAAAATCCACAATAATCAATGATAGACATATTAGAACAGCACTAGCACTAGGCTACTCCGGCTTTGTCCAAGATTTCATAGCCAAAAGAGAAAATGAAATCCTCAAAAAAAGATTAAAAAAACCCCAGCTAGTTAAAAGATATGATGAAATACTTGAAGAGGCTAAAGAATACTCACTACCTTTTACAGGAGAAGAACTTGAAGAAATCCGAAAAAGAAGACTAAGAAACCTCCTCATCCAAGAAGGTCTGGCAGATAAAGACGGAAACCTCAGACCAGACCTCAAATCTGACCTAGAATTGAGAGAAAAAATAATCAAGGACATCTTCTCAAAAATCCCCATAACCCTCATATTATGGGATATCACATGCTACTATCTCACAACATCCTATGACAGGAGAAGTAAATATGCAGGCCCATTCCCAGGCCTTGGACCAGTCCTAGACCGCAGACAATCCAAAACATTTAATAAAATGGACAGAGAAGCCGTTAAACTCCTCAGAGAATATGGTGAGAAAATATTTTATATAAAAAACCTTCAAAAATTATTATTGAAAAAATTTGAGATAGAAGAAAAAATAAAAGGTCTGCACATGAAAATCAACCAAAGAGCCTTCGGAGCCGCTATAATCAACCTAGAATCTGATATAGATGAAAAAGCATGTGCTAATATATTCTCAATTACATTAAACGAGTTAAAAAAAGAAAAAGAAAACATAAAAGCCCTTACAAAACCCACCAACAAGGCCAGGCTCTTCATGGAAATGATCAAATAAACTACACATCAAATGCCACAAAAAAGAGAAAGTGATCATATTGGCTAAAGAAATACATATAAACCAGCCATTAACTTCACGTAGAATAATAGAAGTCCTTGAAAAAAACCCCGACCTTGAAAAAATCACATGCCCACCCAGCCTATATAATAGAATCCCACCAAAATACCTCAAAGCCCTCAAAGACCTAGGAATAAAAGTAGAACCTAGAAGACGGCGCAAATACGCCGAAAAGGATGTGAAAATGATCAGAAAGCTTATAAGTGAAGGCAAAACCCCAAAAGAGATAGCGAGTATAACAAAGATACCCCTCAAGACTATATACTACCTCAAAGGGGACATGAAACTCAAAAGAGGCCCCAAGCCTAAATATGATAAAATCACGCGGATGCGCGTGCAGAAAATGGCAGAAAAGGGCATACCAGCGAAAAAAATAGCCGAAAAATTTAATATACCCCTAAGGACAGTCTACTATATAATCAAAAAAGGGTGATTCCGTGCTAACAGTTGAATTCAACACTATAATAACAGTATCTATTATCTGTTTTGCCGTGGCATTTTCATCAACCTACCTTGTAATGCCAAGATTAATAAACAAGCTAATGAATGCCAACGTGGTCGGGAAAGACATCCACAAGATCTCCAAGCCAATAGTCGCCGAGATGGGCGGCATTGGAATATTATTTGGATTCATAATAGGAATGTTCATAGCAATCTGCACATTCCCAAAACTACACTATGAACTCATGGTAACCCTACTCGTTATTATACTAGTTGGCCTTGTTGGGATGGTGGACGACCTTGTAAGACTCTCATCAAAAGAAAAAGTATTCCTCTTATTCTTGGCAGGACTCCCACTTATATGGGTAGCTCCCCCTAACGTGGGCATATTATATCTTATAAGCATGCCAATAGCAGTTTCCATCACTTCAAACCTCACTAACATGCTAGCTGGCTTGAATGGAATCGAATCAGGATTAGGATCTATAGCCATGATATCACTCACAGCATCTTGTATAATAATGGGAAAATATGATGTTTCACTCATCACAATGACAATGTTAGGCTCTCTCTTAGCCTTTTTAATATACAATCGTTATCCTTCACGTGTATTCCCTGGGGATGTTGGGACACTTATAATAGGGGCATGTATAGCCGCTGTAGCATTCATAGGACGTATAAAGAGTATAGCATTCATTATATTATTGCCGAATATAATAGATTCTCTCCTAAAATTCCATAGTGCAGGTGTGATGGAGAGGCATCATCACGCACCGACAAGGGTGACAGAAGATGGTAGACTTGTAGCCCCTTCAGAAGGGTTCAATTCACTTATAAGATGGATACTTAGAAGGCCAATGAAAGAAAAACATGTTGTGCTCATTGTATGGCTTATAGGGATATTATTCGGTTCCCTCGGGATACTATTAGCCTTTGTACTACCTCTTGATCCGATATAATAACCTACAAATATCCCTGATAATCTCCGAAGCTTTAGGGTCGTCTGAATCTCTAAAAAGTTCAATAGCATTTTTAAAATTCTCTAGGGCCTCTTCTTCATTTCCTCTGAGGAAGTATATGATACCTAGGAAAACATTCACAGTTCCAAGTGACATCTTATCCTCTGTTTTACTGAATAGCTCTTCAGCTCGTTTAAAATAATTGAATGCTTCATCATAATTTTTATCTTCGAATGAACGGGTTCCAAGGATTAGGAGGATGGAAGCCTCACTCGATTCATCGTTAATCGTGGCAGCTATATCTAAGGCTTCTTTCAACTCTTCAATACTACTCTCAGATGGTTTATATACTGATTCTAAACGTCCAAGTAATGTTCTCAATTTTGGAACTATCTTGTCAATATCAACTTCAAACTTTCCCGGTCTAAAAGTGGAAGTTTCTCCAAGTTTTTCATGCAATTTAGCCATTTCTATGGCTTCTTTCATCTTTTCGACTTCTTTTATCTTCTCTTTCATCTCTTCTCTATTGGGTGATTTAATTGAAGAATAAATCTTGAATGCCTCCTTAAAATATTCAATAGCAACATCTATCTCCCTTTTATCTAGGTAAACCTCGCCCATAGAATCCAATACGAGAGCTTCAAGTTCTTTATCATCCATTTCAACAGCTACCTTAAACGCTTTTTCAAGATATTCCATAGCATCTTCATGTTCACCCTTATCAAGATAATATCCTGCTATTGACAACAAAATATCGAATTCTTCTTCCCATAATTCTTGGAGGCGGCGGATATAATCCTCTAACGACCTTTTCCTTCCAAATAAGTCAAGTATCATTTTATCCCCTAATATTTTTAACTCCCTTATCTGTTATAGTGTATTGAACAAACTTTTCACCTGCTGAAGATTCTGCCTGGATTTTCTCCCCATCAAAACATAATTTTAAATCAGCTAACTCCATCAAGGAATTTTCAATTGAAGGTTCAACAGTACCTGTCGTATGCACCACAACCCCTATACCCCTAGCCTCACTTATACGAGCCTTATATGCTTTTAAAAGCCTTAATACGAGGTTTGGGGGGTTGAATGCGAATATCACAGTGAGAGAATCTAGGATCGCCCTAAATTTGGACGATTTTCTGAATAATGAACGTGTACTCACACCCACCTTTACCATAAGATCAGTGAGGTTTTGGACTGATGAAAACTTTAATGTCCCTGAATCCTCAACCTTAACACCAGCCAAGCGAGTTAAAAGATCTATAATGTAAACATCACCATTTTGAATATATGGTCGCAGAAACCAATTGAATTCCATCATCCTCTGCTCAAGTTGCCTCGAACCATAATCAGCCACTATATACAAACATGGCTCGCCACCCACAAGGCTTGAATAAAGAAACTGATAACAGAATATGGATTTACCCACCTTAGGGGGGCCATAAACTAATATAAGATCCCCCGGCGCCGCATCCTCGAAGAGATAATCAAAAAATTCCATATTATGGTCTTCCATGAACATCACACTAATCAACTATTATACCCTTAGAGGTTATATTATAGGGTGCCCTTACCTTACCACTTCCAATCATAGCCTCTATGGTAAGGTTCTCCCCGTCAAGGTGGATTATATTATCTACTATGGCCTTTAACATGTTCTCAACCTTGGAATCGGCCGAACCTTCAGTGTAGGTTACAATAGCTGTTCCCCCACTCTCTTTTATACGCATTATGTAAATGGTGAGCACCCTCACAATCAAAACTTCATCATTAAATGCCATGAGGGTTGTTAAAGAATCAAGAACTGACCTGAAACGGGGCAACTTTGATGTTATCTGGCGCAGGGCCATTCCCAATTTTACCATGATATCGGTAGGATTATGCACAGATGCTAGAAGATAATTGGGTTTACTCTCAACCTCCCCGCCAGAAATTGTTGATATCGCATCTATGAGATAAAAATTTTCATTCTCGATATATTCGTTGAGGTTCCAACCGAAATTGGCTATATTTCTTTCCATGTCTTTCAAGCCATAATCTGTACTGATATAAAGGCATGGCTCATTATTACGAAGACCCTCATATGCAAACTGATAAGAAAAGACGGATTTTCCAACTTTTGGAGGGCCATAGATGAGGGTAACGGTGTTCTCGGCGAACGACCCGCCCCCATTTCCTATAAGTTCATCTAAGCCTGGAATCCCTGATGAAATCCTTACAATCAATTCAATCACCATATATTAGCCCTAGGAGGGCTTCAAGGGCGTCAGTAACTCCCCTTCCCTCTGTTACTATTGCTGGTATGATAGGGATGTCCTTGCCAACTTTCATCTTTTCACGTATTTCCTCAGGTGAAAGCGCCCCTGGCAAATCTTGCTTATTCGCGACTAAAACCTTTGGTATGGCCTCTGCCTTTGTCTTCCTTATCATCTCCTTGGCCCTTGCAAAGGTTTGTGGGGCTGTTGAGTCAACGATTATGAAAGCACCAACCGATTCCTTGCCCAGAACATCTAATAGGAGATCAAACCGTTCTTGACCCGGTGTGCCGAATACATCAGCTACAAAACCTTTATATTCAAGATGTCCTATATCCAATGCTATCGTGGTTGGGAAAGCCGATAAAGCCTTCCTGTCAACTGAAACAGACTTCTTTGATATTTTCTTCACGAAAGTCGATTTACCCGCATTATATGGGCCCGTGACCAGTATCTTAGGTATGTATACTTTAACTCCCCCAGGTTGCACCACAAAGAATAATACCATAGTATCTGATGGTTCAGACCATGAAGAATGAGCTACCATGAAACCCTGGCCTATTATAACCCTTTCCTCTATTGTTTTAATCTCAACCACACAATCCATGGACTTTTTAAGATTCTGGATCAAATTGGAATTATAATCCCATTTTGTGAAAAGATAAACTAGGCTAGTATTATATTTTTTACCGTGCAGGTTCCATTTTTTAATAATGTCTATTGTCTCATCTTCTCCAAGATAATCTATCAAGGTTGAAAGATTATTTATGACACCTATACCATCCGGTACGTCCTCTATAGCTTCCATGATCGCCTCTTCTACTTGTGAATAGTCTTTGATAGAATATTTCGCATCTGATGGTAAACCCATGAATGGTGAAGTTCCATCAACAAAGAAAGCCTGACCATCCTGTAAGAATTTTTCAAGATCCCAACCATAGGATCTGAACTCATATACTATGGTTTCAGGTTCGGCTACGTTCGTGAATATGAAGCCCTTATCCCCATCTTTTAATCGTCCATTCAGCATCTGGTAACCGAATGCTTCATAATCCACGCCAGGAACGGCAGAGAACATTACAGAGGCGTTATCGATTATACCTCCACCGAGTATATCGTCAAGTTTGGGGATGTAAGTCCTTTTCATCTTCACATCTCCTTGAGAATTTCTTCAACCTGACCCGCTCTAGTCTCCATTTCAACAAGTAAAAGCCCCAATTGGGCTTCTGGTTCTGCGAGCACCGTTAATATGGCCTTTTCACCCGCAGGTTTTAAGATTATTATACCCTTCTCAGTTCTTACAGTGATCTCATCCACTGCACCAGTGTTCATCTGGCCAGAAGCCGCCTCAGCAGCCCCCATGATAGTGGAACATAAAGCTGAGAATATTCTCGCATCCACATCAGGGGGTGTGCGAGCATTGATAAGAAGACCTTCCTTGGATACGATCCCACATGCCCTTATCTGTCCAACTTGCATGAAACCTGAAATAACATCATCTAATTTCTCCTTTTTTGTCTTGGTCATAGATTCACCCAACAAAAAAATTTTATCAATATATAATATCCTGCAAAGTCCCCCACCGCGAATATGGATAAACTATCTGTAACCTTATCATACTAGTGATTTTCGATTTTATATCCATTTCACATCTGATGTTGTGAACATGTAATTATATGAAAAGGCAGGATTATAAAAATCATTAGTTATATTTTCTGTTTTAAATGTTAAACAAATGTTTCTCCGCATATAATAGTTTATCCTATCTCCTAGGGAGTCCCTACAATCATCTGGGATCTCCTTTTCTAGATGGGCATACACTATAAGCCTAATTTTATATTTTCCATAAGTTCTATTATATCCTTCTCTTATAGTCTCCACTTTAATGATCTGGACAGAAGACGGTTGTAAAAGCATACTCTTTCTCGTTTCATATTCATAGTATGCATGCCTTGGATAGACTGCGAGTTCATTCATGTTAGCCCCTTGGATGGCACCATCCCTCGCAGCTGCAATAGCAATATCCAATTCCAGACTATCTTCCAAAAAAGAGGATAATAGAATCAGTGCTGAGATAGTGAATCCCAATAGGAGAATATACTCCCCTGTTATCTGCCCTTTATCCATCCTATTTCGCCTCTGTTATCATTATAATAGTCCCATTACCCCTTTTAAGATTCTTGATGCTGTAAGTGAGTCCGGGCCGCAACATAATCCTTCTAGGATTCCCACTAGAATCAACTACAGTAGTAGGATAAATGAGGGATCTACCATACCTACCATTAACCATACCATATACTCCAGTGGAATTGACCCATAACTGGTACCTTGAACCATGAATACTAGTAGGGGTTGTGAAGATCACCTCATGTCCCGGGCCACCAGCCAATACAAGATTAATCTTACCGGCCAATTCATCCATTAAAACCCTTAAATCAGTTAATATCCTCTCCTCATTAGCGTAATCCATCCTATAAGATGCTGTAACCATTAGATAAGATACTATGAAGGACAAGCAGAGGAATGAGACCAGAAAATCCGTTGTGAGAACCCCCTTTTCACATCCTATCATAATATCACAAACCTTAGTATGATAATATGATAAAATATTAATATAATTTTTCCCTTACGATTTTATAGAAGAGCCCCACACAATATAAAATAGGGGATTAAAATGTATAAGATAGTATTATTTAGTGGAGGCCCCTATAGATTCGAGGAATTTGAAGAATATGTTGAAGACATTGGGGGCTTAGTGCTTAAAAAGGATCGTTTCAATGTGAGCAGAGGTGAATACTTCCTAGCCGAGGAAGTTAAAGCTCTAACAATAATACCTGAAGAAGAAGAGGAACAATTAAAGACGATTGTAACTGGAATAAAAGGGTTCATCCAAGAATTACCATTTGACGAAGACAAGAAAAGGAGAATACTACTCTGCATGCTCCTACATGACTCATTGACTAGGAACCCCCAATGGATGGGAGAAGAGGAAATAGAAGAAAAGATAATCTGCCCATGTGAAATCAAACTCTGTGAAAATTCACCAGAATGCTTCGTTGACATTACAGAAGTCCTAGATGCAATGGTGGAAATGGAACTGTTAGAAAAAAGAGATAATAAAGGCATGACCGAATATAGGATAAGGATCAACCAGTAAAACCTTTCAATAGGGGGGAGGTTTGATAAAAGTTAAACACTAACCAGACCATTCAGTGTACGCTGACTTGAGATTCACCGCGGGGAGGTTTGATAAAAGTTGAACACTAACTCACTGATAATAGTTGGGACAATCCTCATAATAGTTGGTATATTCCTCATATTCGCTGGCAGCATCATAGGCATGTTCACCAAGACAAAGGAAGGCGCGGAGGTTAAAACAGGTGGGGTTATAATGATCGGGCCCATCCCCATAATCTTTGGAAGTGATAGGGGGATGGCGATCATAGGATTCCTAATGGCTATAATATTAATGGTAGTAGCTTACATATTATTCTATAGAGGGAGGGTTTTATGAAGGGGAAGGTGTTTTTTATTGGCGGCGGGCCCGGAGACCCAGAACTTTTAACTTTAAAGGCTGTTAAGATAATCAAAGATTCTGATATTATAATATATGCAGGTTCCCTTGTGAACAAGAAGATTTTAGATTTTGCACCTGATTCTGCTAGGATCTATGATAGTTCATCCATGACATTAGATGAGATAGTAAAAGTCATGGTGGATGGTGCCAGCTCCGGGAAGATTATTGCCAGGATACATACAGGTGACCCTTCAATTTATGGGGCTATAATGGAACAGATGAAGGAGCTTAAAAAGAGAAACATCCCATTCGATATTATACCAGGGGTGAGTTCACTTTTCGCTGCTGCAGCCGCCCTTAAACGGGAGTTAACTGTGCCTGGTGTTTCTCAGACTGTTATAATCACAAGACCCCCTGGGAGAACGCCAGTACCCCCAGGTGAAGATCTGGGCGATCTTGCAAGGCATAATTCCACCATGTGCATATTCCTTGGAGTTCATAAAATCGGGGAAGTTGTTAAAAATTTAAGGGAACATTATAGTGATGATACACCCGTGGCCGTGGTTAAAAGGGCTTCGTGGGACGATGAGGAGATAATAAAGGGTAAACTTTCCGATATAGAAAATAAAGTGAAGAAAAGTAATATTCAGAGGACTGCTATTATCATAGTGGGTGATGTTCTCGAACCTGGAGACTTTGAAAGTTCAATGTTATATGATGCTAGTTTTAGTCATGGATATCGTAAGGCTAGATTATTATAAGTTCTAGGTGTTCCATTTTCCCACAATTTCGAAATCTCGAAGTGAGTTCCCTTATTTTTTCAGCTTCACCTTCTAGGATGAAGATTTCAAGACAATTCTTGTTTTTCAAGTGACTGTGAATCTGTGTGTTTATGATAGTCTCATAATCATGTTTGATATCGTTGACCTTGTCTTCAACTTCCCTTTTGTGTATTAAGAAAAGCACGCCGTTAACTTCGCCTTTTATTTTCATTTGTTTCCTCTTAGCATCTATTAACATTCTGGAGGCTGTTCTTATAATGTCTGAGCGGCTTGAAAATCCCATCTCATCTTTCAAAGTGTCTATTTCCTCTAGGAGTTTTTTGCTTATTGAAATGCTGATCACAGCCATAACCAAAACTATATTAATAAACATTTAAAAATGTTATCATAAAAATTATTAAATATTCTCCATATTATTAATAAATTTTTTAAGGATGAAATCAATAAATAATCTACCAATGAAAAAAACCAGAATATTCATATTAATCATAATCGCCATCATAATATGCACACTGTTATATACAACAAGTAAAAGATGGGAAACAAGCCCCGAAGAGAAAATAATCGTAGCAGCATCAATAATGCCCCAAAAGGAATTCATAGAAGCAGTAGGCGGAGACAAAGTAAAAGTCATAGTAATGGTACCCCCAGGAGCAGACCCACACACCTACGAGCCCCAACCAAGCCAATTAAAAGAGCTATCAAAGGCAAAAATCTACTTCCAGATAGGCTCAGGTATAGAATTCGAAAAAACATGGATGGAAAAACTAAAAGAACTAAACCCAAACATGAAGATAATAAACTGCTCAGAGAATATAAAACTCATGAAAGAAGACCCACACGTATGGACATCACCGCGAAACGCCATCATAATAGTTGAAAATATCTGCAAGGCCCTCACAGAAGAAGACCCGAACAACAAAGGATACTACAATGAAAACATGGAAAAATACGTTTCAAGACTCGAAAAATTAGATGGAGAATTCAACCAAACCCTCACAGAAAAACAAAACAAGAAAATATTAGTATATCATCCTGCCTGGGCCTACCTATGCAGAGACTACAAACTAGAACAGATAACAATAGAAAAAGAAGGTAAAGAGCCATCACCACAGACACTCGCAAAGATCATCCAAGAAGCCAAAAAAGACAATATAAAAATAATAATAGTATCACCACAATCCAACAAACAAAGCGTCCAAGCCATAGCAGATGAAATAGATGCAAAGATAGTCACAATAGACCCACTCGCGGAAAACTACATAGAAAACATGGAAAAAATGCTACAAATCCTCAAAGGTATCTGAATTGGATGATAAGATGGATAAAGCTGTTGAAATTAAAAAACTATATTACAAAATCGATAACAAGACAATACTAGAAGATATAAACTTCGAAATTTACAAGAACGAATTCTTAGCTATCATAGGCCCAAATGGCGGCGGCAAGACAACCCTACTCAAGATGATAGTAGGCCTCCTAAAACCAACCAGTGGAAAAATCCAAGTATTCGGCCTCAAACCCGAAGAAGCAAGGGAAAAAATAGGTTACCTCCCACAAAGGCGCCATTTTGACGCAGACTTCCCCATAAATGTCTTCGAAACAGTGCTCATGGGATGCTACCACGCCCCACTTCAAGGCTACACACAAGAAGACAAAGAAAAAGTGGAAAAATGGCTTGAAAGGCTGGAGATCAGCAATTTAAAAGATGAAAGATTGGATAACCTTTCAGGGGGGCAATTACAGAGGGTATTCCTTGCAAGGGCCCTTGTAAGGGAGGGAGAACTTCTATTATTAGATGAACCGACAAGTAGTGTAGACCCCCTATTCCAGGAAAAATTCTACGAAATATTAGATGAACTTAAAAGAGAAATGGCCATTGTAATGGTATCCCATGATATAGGGATGGTCGCAACCCATGTTGACAGGATCGCATGCCTAAACCAGAGATTATTCACCCACGGACCCCCAGGGGAAGCCCTAGAATCTATTGAGGATGTCTATAAGTGCCCAGTAGAATTGATAGCCCATGGGATACCCCACAGGGTTCTGAGAAAACATTAAAGTGACCATTATGATAGGCCTTGAATACCAGTTCATGCAAAACGCCTTCATAGCAGCAATACTCGTAAGCATAGCCTGTGGAGTGGTTGGCACCTATATCGTGATTAAAAGGATAGTATCCCTAAGTGGAGGTATATCCCATGCAGCATTTGGAGGAATTGGCCTCGGTTATTTCCTCGGAATCAACCCCGTGATCACAGCAATACCGTTCAGTATCATATCAGCTTTTCTCATGGGAGTCATCACAAGGAATGTTAAGATCAGTGAAGATACTGCTATTGGAATACTATGGTCAGTTGGAATGTCCCTCGGTGTAATATTTATAAGTTTGACCCCTGGTTATGCCAGCGACCTCTTCAGTTATCTTTTTGGTAACATACTAACGGTTACGAGAACAGATCTTTGGATGATGCTAGTATTAGACTTGATCATAATATCAAGTGTGCTTTTATTTAATAGAGAATTTACCGCCATATCCTTTGATGAAGAATTTTCACAGGTTATAGGGGTTCCTGTAAACTTATTCTATCTGTTGCTTTTAACACTTGTGGCTTTAAGTGTTGTGATCCTTATAAAAGTAGTTGGTATAATCTTGGTGATAGCACTTCTCACCATCCCTGCTGTAACCGCAAGGCAATTCACTTTCAAAATTCCAAGGATGATGATATTATCATCAATGATCGGGATAATATTCACGCTAACAGGTTTATGGGTTTCATACATCCTTGACGTATCCTCTGGGGCCACAATAGTAATGATACTAGCAATATTTTTTATCGCCACCTATATTGTAAAAAGAACATGAAACTCATTTTGTGTTTAAAGTTCGATTATCCCATCTCTTGTACCTACCATCACCCTATCAACACCCCTGGAAAATATGCCGTTTTCTAAGACCCCTGGGATATTGTTTATCTCATATTCTAGGTTTATTGGATCTTCAATAGGTCCGAAATCTGCGTCGATAATGAAATTTCCATTGTCAGTGATCAGCGGCCCATCCTTTGCATCAGAGATTCTGATCTTGACTTCAGCCCCCATAGAATTTAATTCCTCACATACGAGACGAGAAGATGCTGGTATAACCTCTACTGGCACTGGTTTGTCGAGTTTATCTGTGAGTTTAGAATCATCCACTATAACAATAAACTCACTTGCTGAGTAATCTATGATCTTTTCTTGTGTATGGGCCGCCCCACCACCCTTAAGAAGGTTAAAGTCCTTGTCAACCTCATCAGCCCCGTCAACAGCAACATCAACATCATGCTCCATTATACTAGTGATGGGGATCTCCCAATCCCTTGCAAGGAACAATGATTGATAAGAGGTGGGTACCGCGAGTATATCTAGTTCTTCTTTTCGTATGCGCATACCCACTTTTTCTATGAAGTATCGTGCTGTGGAACCGGTGCCAAGGCCAACTACTTGCCCGTCTTTTATCTGCTCGGCGGCTTTATATGCGACCATTTTCTTCAAATTCATCATAATCCCCACACACTTTTTTTATCTGGAGATGATCTCAAGGAGGACCTTGTTCAACTTGTAACCTTTTTTGCATTCATCAACCTTGCCAAGATTCTTCTTGATTTTACATTTATCTGAGGCTCTTATCCCCTCTGGGAAGCATAAACTTCTCATATTGCATTCTTCATCGCATTCAGGAGTTTCAAATAATACTACAGACCCCTCAAATGCCATTTTAGCATCTATTAATGCTTCTATGTCAGCTTTTTCAACCTCAACAACCTTTACTTTTCTGCCTTCATGTATTGGACAAGTATGTACAATATCCTTCACCTCTTTTATCTTGTAGATTCTCCCTGTCTCGAGGGGGTCGATACACACGGATTTATATCTACAATCTTCACAAGCCTTCGCCGGTCTTTGGTACATGAAGGTTAATCCTTTCTTCGCGAGTTTTTCCCCTATTAGTGTTATCAATTATATCACTTCCGTTTTTTTCGCGAGTTTCTCGGCAGCCTCCCTTGTAAGTCCCCTGTCCCCTAATATAGTATACCGTTCCCTGCGTATGGTATGGGCCTTTGTAAGGGCTTCTATTATATACTCTGGTTCTATGCCAAGCTCATAGGCTGTTGTAGGCGCGTGCATTTTTTTCAGGGCGTCTTTTATGAATTTCCAGTCCCCTCCGTGGAGGTGCATCATCATTATCGTGCCGACGCCGCATTGTTCGCCGTGGAGTGCTGGTTTAGGGGCTATTTTGTCGAGGGCGTGGCTGAATTTGTGTTCGGATCCGCTTGCGGGTCTGCTGGTACCTGCTATACTTATGGCTATACCACTGCTTATAAGGGATTTTACAACGAGGCGCGCGCTCCTTTCAAGCCCCTCCTTTATGGCATCAGCAGATTTAATAATCATCTTAGCCGTCATGAGCGAAAGCGCCGCTGCAGATTCACTATATCGCTCATTAAGAAGCCTATGGGCTAGTTTCCAGTCTAGTATGGCTGTATAATTAGATACTATATCAGCACAACCCGAGGCAAGGAGCCTAAATGGGGCTTTGATTATTATGTCTGTATCTGCTATAACACCAATGGGTGATGTTGCCTTCATGGAAACCGATCCCCTTTCACCGTCACGAATTGATGCCCTAGGAGATGCTATACCATCATGGGAGGCGGCAGTGGGTACACTTATAAAAGATAAACCTGCGAGGGTTGCTGCCATCTTGGCAACATCTATAACTTTACCACCACCCACACCCAATACTAGGGAAATATCATCAAGATTTTCCTTGACCATCATAACAGATTCCATTGAAGCCTCCTTAACCTTCATATACTCGGCTTCAAAATCCTCAGCTTCAAGACTACCTATAACATCCTTACCAGCTATCTTAAAGGTCTTATAACCCGTGACAACCATAACCTTACCTTTGAATCTGAGATCTTTACATATGATCCCCGTATTTTTTATCACACCCGGGCCAGTGTGTATTTCCCTTGGCAATTCTATCTTCCTCGGATTCATCTCCATCACAAACAACAACTTTAAATAAGGAATAAAATAATCTTTCACCATTAAAAATTTTATTTACTGATAAAAATATTTTTGGAGGAAAAAATTATAGGAGTTTCTAAAGCCCACATAAACCCTCATTGAATGGTGGATAAAAATGATAGATTTCAGTGAATGGTTCCATAATATCCTAGAGGAGGCAGAAATAATCGACTCAAGATATCCCATCAAGGGTATGAATGTATGGTTACCCTATGGTTTCCAGTTACGGAAACACACCCTAAAAATCCTCCGAAACATCCTAGACCGGGACCATCAAGAAACCCTATTCCCACTCTTAATACCTGAAGATCAACTTGAAAAGGAATCAATCCATGTAAAAGGTTTCGAAGATGAAGTCTACTGGATAACCCATGGAGGACTTACAAAGTTAAACAAGAAACTAGCCCTCAGACCCACTAGTGAAACAGCAATGTACCCAATGTTCTCGTTATGGATAAGATCCCACACAGATCTCCCATTGAAGATCTACCAGATAGTTAACACTTTCAGGTATGAGACAAAGCATACAAGGCCACTTATACGTGTAAGGGAGATCACAACATTCAAAGAAGCCCATACAGTACATGGGACAATGGAAGAAGCTGAAGAACAAGTCCAAGAGGCTATCAGACTTTACAAGGAGTTCTTTAACAGCCTAGCAATACCATATATTATAACGAAGAGGCCACCATGGGACAAATTCCCAGGATCCAACTATACAATAGCCTTTGACACGCTACTACCAGATGGCAAAACATTACAAATCGCAACTGTTCACAACCTTGGACAAACCTTCTCCAAAACTTTCAATATAAAATTTGAAACACCCACGGGTGAACACGAATACGCATACCAGACCTGTTACGGATTATCTGATAGGATCATAGCATCCATAATAGCCGTCCACGGAGACGATTCAGGCCTGCGCCTACCACCAAAGGTCGCACCATATCAGATAATCATAGTACCAATAATCTTCAAAGAAGAAGCAGAAGAGGTTATGAAAGCCTGTGAAGAAATCAGATACAGATTAGAGGATTCTGGCTTCCGAGTGAAACTAGATGATAGAGATATAAGGGCCGGGAGAAAATATTACGAATGGGAGATGAAAGGAGCGCCACTCCGCATAGAAATCGGGCCAAGAGACCTTAAAAAGAAGGTTGTGGTAGTTGCAAGACGGGACACCAAAGAAAAAATTGAAATAAAACTAGAAAACCTAGAAGAAAAAATAGATAAAATACTCCATGATATTACTAGAATGTTAAGAGAAGAAGCATGGAAAAAAATGCGAGAAAATATAAGAACAGCCCCCAACCTCAAGGAAGCGAAAAAAATAATAGAGGAAAAAAAGGGCATAATCTCATTCCCATGGTGCGGAAATGAAGAATGCGGGAAAAACATAGAAGAAAAGATAAAAGTAGACATCCTCGGGGTAAGCGAGGCTAAGAAGAAAAGTTCCTGTATAAATTGTGGGAAAGAAGCCGAATATAAAGCTTTCCTAGCTAAAACATACTAATGGAGAATATACCATGAACCTGAGGGCCCTGATCCTAATCAGCCTCATAATAATCTTCGCAGGGGGGCTAGGATTCCTCTGCTACCTCCACCAGGAGGGTATAACCCTCAAGGAAGCATATGAAAAAGGAAACGTTAACATAACCCAGATAACCCCTGCCGGGACAATCCCCCATCAAGTACTTGTCTCCACCAATAGCGAAGAGCCAGTAAAAGTGGAAAAGGGAACAATCTTAACCAACCCAGGATCAGAAGACCTTGTAATTGCAAGGGACGAAATAATACCCCCAAAGGGTAACAGTACAATACCAGCCTATTGTATCGAACCAGAACAAAGCGCCATTAAAGGAAGCCACCTAAACGTGTCAGATAAAGCCCCAACTATGATACAAGAGGTCATAGAATTATCAAACCCAGAAAATCCCTCAGAAGCATTTAACACACAATTAAAAATCTGGTTACTGGCGAGAGGATCCAACTTTGACATATACAGTGGAGAAGTCTATTACACAGTAAGGGCAAACAACATGTATTTCTACCAATTCAAGGAAAACCTTTCATTTACAAAGGCAGAGCTCATGGCAAAATTCAACCTCACCGAAGAACAACTAAATTCCATGAACATAAACAGCACAATACTCGCAGGTGGCAAAAACTGGCTGGACGAAATCATGGAATTCCTCGGACTAAAATAGAGGGGATCAAAGAACATGAAAATTTATGGAATCATCCCTGTTTCACCATTCGCACATGCAAAAACGAGACTTTCACCAACACTGTCACCATCAGAAAGAGAGAACCTCCTAAAAGTCATGCTAAAAGACGTTACAAAAAGTCTGAAAAAAAATTTAGATGAAGTAATCGTCATAAGCGCCGACGAAGAAGTTCTCCACTTCTCCAATGAACTAGGAGTCCAAACACTCAAAGAAAAGGGCCAAACAGACCTTAACGGGGCCCTGGAACAGGCAGTCAAATGGTGCGAATCTAAATGTGACAGGATCATAATAGTACCATCAGATGTGCCGCTAATCGGCAAAGCCAACCTAGAAAGATTAATCAAGGACGCGGAAGAATATGATGTGATAATAGCCCCCGCCAAGGGCGGCGGGACAAACGCACTCCTATTCCCCCCAGGGACTATAAGATTGCGCTTTGGGGACTGCAGCTTTTTCGAACATGTGAAAGAGGCTAAAAGATTAAACTTCTCCATCAAAATCCATGATTCATTCTACCTATCCCTTGATGTTAACACTGCCGAAGACCTCGGCGAGATAATACTCCATGGAAAAAACACCTACACCCAATCCTACCTAGAAGATCTCAAACTGAAAGTGAAACCCTCAAGGGGTGCTGAAAGACTCCGAATAGAAAAAGAACCCAAAAGGTAATTTCAGATGATCGCATTAACAATCGCCGGATTCGACCCATCCGCTGGCGCGGGCATTCTAAACGATGTTAAAACATTCTCAGCCCTCAAAGTTTATGGAGCAGCCGCCATAACGGCCTTAACAGCCCAAAATCCTATTAGAGTTGCCAGTATACACCCCCTACCCCCAAGGTTCATAGAAGAACAAATAGACCTAATCATGGAATACCTGCCCATAGAATATGCAAAAACAGGAATGCTATACTCAGAGGATATCATAAAAACAGTCACACGGAAAATACGAGAATACAAGCTTAAAACAGTCACAGACCCGGTTATGATAGCAGAGTCAGGTTCGCCGCTAGCAGTAAAAGGAACAATCAAAGCCCTTAAAAAATACCTACTCAAAGAATCCATACTAGTAACACCCAATCTACAAGAAGCCGAAGCACTATCCAATACAAGAATAAAAACAATCAAAGACGCTGAAAAAGCCGCTAAGAAAATAGGCAGAAAATGCAATGTAATAATCACAGGAGGCCACCTAAAGGGTAAGAACATATTTTTTGATGGTAAAATCGAAATCTTCGAAGAAAAGTTAATAAAAAGCAAAAACACCCATGGAAGTGGGTGTTCATTTTCAGCAGCTATAGTCGCCTACCTAACAAGGGGTTTCAGCCTAGAAGAAAGTATAAAAATGGCCACAAGGTTCGTAAAGGAAGCCATACGCCATGGCAAGTGGGGGACACCCAACCAATTCTGGAAACTATAAAAGTTCATCCCTCAGATCAATAGTATCCTCAAGATCCGGGCCAGTAGATATTATAGTCACCGGAACCCCTGTAGCATCCTCTATCTCCTCAATGAACCTCTTAGCCTCGCCTGAAAGCTTGGAATACTCACGAACCCTTTCACACCTTGGATATAAACGATCAACACAAGTAACCGCTATTTGTGTTGTCCCATTTATCATGCATGATTCCCTTGCCATGTCCATGTCAAAGAGACCTATCCTCCGCCTCCTACCCGTGACTGTCCCATACTCTTCCAATCCCATCTTCTCGGCTTCTTCTTGGCTTATCTCCGTGGGGAACGGCCCCTTACCTACTCTTGTAGCATATGCTTTGAATACTGTTATAACCTCATCTACGCGTGTTGGTCCAACACCCACATCAGCTGCAGCCGTGCTTGCAGTGGTATCTTTACTAGTGACATAAGGGTAGGTCCCGTAGTAGAGTGAGAGGCCAAAACCTTGTGAACCTTCAATGAAAACATCACCCCCCTCGTCAAGGGTCTTGTTTATTTCAAGGGGGACATCAGTCAAATATTCTTCTAGTTCGGGTATTTCCCTTGCAAGTTTGGCAGTTCTCATGACCCGCTCTGCATTCGCAGGACCGCACCCCGTACCTGTACTCCCAATCTTCTTTGACAAGTAATCAGATGCTCTGTCCTGGATTTTATGTTTTTCTTCGATGATAGCACATCTATAATCTATGAAAGTTCTTCCCTGGACATTATATTTGTTCAGATTTTCCATTTCGTGGAGGAAGACTTCAGGGTCTATTAGTACACCGGCTCCTATTAGTAGCTTAGCATCCATGTGAATAAAACCAGACGGTGTGAGTCTTAAGGCATACTTTTCGCCTTTGAACTCTACGGAGTGCCCAGCGTTAGGTCCTACACCAGCCCTAGCAATTATGGATGGTTTATCATGGTAACAGAGGTAAGTGATGCATTTTCCCTTACCTTCATCGCCCCATCCGCCACCTACTAGTACAGTACATGTCATATTTATGCTCTCCAAATAGTTTTTATTCTGCCTCTCATATATTAGGAGGATGATTAATAAAAAATTTTTCTATCTAGAAGAAATAAGACAATCTTGGAAGAACTCAAAAAAAAGGGAAAAATAGAATGTTGATCAGACGTTTAGAGTGGTCTTGTATATGGCCGAACTTTCATCTCCACTTGAGAATGGATCCTCGAATATCATTAGATCAACTTTTGCTGGCGTACCTGCATCTATGTAGGAATAAGTGCTGAATTTAACAGATTGACCTGACTTAACATTATTAATGTTCCATGCTAGTGGGTCTTCTTGTATGACACTGCCTTCTGCATCATACCATCTAAGCACAATTTCGAGGTAGTCAAAATCCCTTGACGGTGTTATTTGACCTTTTATGGAATAATAACCATAACCTTCCGGGATTACTTCAAGGTTTTCTACTTTTAGGTCAGAATTCTCTGCGTTTAGGTCGGTGTCTGACGTGCTGGTACATCCGCACACAGCCACTGCAAGCATTACTAATAGTAGGGGTGCGATTGCCCTCATATTCTCTCACCTCCTTATAATTGCTAAAATACCGCTTATACCTAAAAATATTGTTCCAGGGATTGCGAATGCTGATATGCTTATCAGGAGCCATATAGCACTCACAATCAATATTATACCACCATTTCTTGGGTTTTCACGCACATAGACGGCGCCTATTATACCAAGGATAGATGCCATCACCGCACTTATACCAAGATAAAATATCTTTGATGCAAACACTGAAAAAAAGATTGCAAAAAGGCCGCCAAGGAGTCCGAATATGCTCCCAATTATCCCAAGCACCATTTCAAGTATCCTAGAATTCCGCATTTCCTCAACCAATTCAACCACCCTCCACAATATCCATTATTTTGTACACATAAAATATTAAAACATCTAATATATAAATATAACTGTTATCAGATAATAAAATAATATAAAAAAAGCGTACCCATACTAAAAATTAACATAAGTAGGAATAAAATAAACTATAACACTTAACGGATAATGCAGAAAGCAAAAAAATTTAATCGCTGAAAAACTGAAAATAGTAAAAATATTACGTACATCCCCAAAACAACAAAAGAATATTCAAGGAGGATAATATGGATATACTAACCCACATATTCATACCCTTGACAATAATATACTTCTTCAGAAAAGAACTCAACCCCTATTATACATTCACCTTAGCCCTCTTCAGCCTACTCCCAGACCTCGACAAGGTAATAGGATTGCCCGGCATCCTACATTCCATCATCACACTAACAATCATTATATCACCCCTACTCATAATCGAAAAAATCACCAGAAAATCCTGGACTTATACAAGTATAATAGCCTTCTTTATATTCTCACACCTCCTACTCGACCTCCTAGACACCTCCCCAATATTCCCACTCTACCCACTCATTGACACAGGCCTAATAATAGAATTCCCCATGAAGGTATCATTCAACAACCCCGGTTTTCTATTCATAGGCCCGCCCATAAAGATAACCTACACTAGACTCGAAACAGGTTTTAACACATACACAGGGGTCATATCAGGTTTTGGGATAGCTTCAATGCTCCTTTTCATCACACTAACCATGATAATTAAAAAAAGAGAAAAAGAACAAGCATAATAGGGATCAACCTCACACACCGAGGATGTGAATCCCCCCCACATTCGAAAATTGTATAATAGACCGCCCCCAATACCTTATAATATGATATTCATTGTTGGAGGTGCAGGTTACATCGGATCCCATGTTAACAAATTCCTATCAAATAAAGGATATAAAACACTAATATTCGACAATCTGAGTAAAGGACATGAAGAATTTGTTAAATGGGGGGAATTCATAAAAGGAGACCTTAAAGACAGAAGATTACTTGACAGGATCTTCAGAGAATATGATATAAGTGCGGTGATGCACTTCGCAGCCCTCACAGATGTAAGAGAATCCATCCAAGACCCAAGATCCTATTACAAAAACAACGTCAAGAACACATTGAATCTCATAGAAGCCATGCAAAAAAGTAACGTTAAAAATTTCATTTTCTCATCTACCTGTGCAGTCTATGGAAACCCCATAAAAGTTCCAATAACCGAAGATCACCCATGCAATCCCATAAGCCCCTATGGCCGCTCCAAGCTCATGATAGAAAACATCCTAGAAGATTATAGTAACGCATATGATTTCAACTACGTTTCACTGAGATACTTTAACGCCGCTGGTGCAGACCCCCAAACCGAAATAGGGGAATGGCACAAACCAGAAACCCACTTAATACCAATAATATTAGATGTTGCAATAGGTAAAAGGGAAAATGTTCAAATCTTTGGCACAGATTATCCAACACCAGACGGTACCTGTATAAGAGACTACATACATGTGATGGACCTCGCAGACGCACATTACAGAGCCCTTAAATTTCTAGAAGAGGATAAAAGCGGAATATTCAACCTAGGCAATGGTGATGGATTCTCAGTCAAAGAAATTATAGAAACATGTAGAGAAGTTACAGGAAAAAAAATACCTGCAATTGAATCGCAGAGAAGACCGGGAGACCCGCCCCGCCTCATCGGAAGCTCAAAAAAAGCCCGCGAAATCCTCGGGTGGAAACCAAAATTTACCAGTATAAAAAGTATAATTGAAACGGCATGGGAATGGCACCAAAAACTTAACAATGAGATTATCTAGCCTTCAATGTTAACAGAAGCCCCACTATTAGAAGCAGGATAAAGGATATAAATGACACAACCATAAGAGCCTGGAAAGACCCCCTACCAGCTGCAATAGATCCCCCACCAAGATATATATTAACGAAAAGAACTATCAAGGCCATGCCAATAAGCTGACCAAGCACCCTAAATGTCACCAGTGTTGCAGATGCCACACCCAAAAATCTTCTCTCCACAGCCTCCATAACAAGCTTACTATTCGGGATGGAAAAAAATGCAAAACCCAAACCCATGAAAACCAATCCAAGGGCGATCAAATACAAAGAACCTAAAAATGAAAATATAACCATGGCCCAGATTATGATAACTATACCTGTTGCAGCCACACCCTTCGGACTCTTCTTATCCGAAAGTTTCCCGGCTACAGGAGACACCAATGCTATGAGGATAGGTTGGATTGCAAGTATCATACCCGTCTTCCAAGGATTTAACCCATGAAAATATTGAAGATATAAACTCAAAAGAAAAATCACAGGATACCCAGCAAAATAACTTATAAAAGTTGTGAATCCATTCCATATGAAACTTCTATTCTCAAACAATCTAACATCAAACAAGGGACTATCATATCCAACCTCATACCTATAGAAAAAATAGGATAAAACAACCCCCAAGATGAAAAATAACAAACCATAAAAAGATCTGACCAATGAAAACCCTACAATGATTAGAATCAGCGAAGAGGCCATTAAAAATGCGCCCAGGAAATCGAACCTTTCACCTTCAGCTTCCCTCCATTCAAATTCTATCTTCCCAATGGCATAAGCACATAAAGCACTTAATGGCACATTAAAATAAAAGATACTCCTCCAACCAAAATACCGCGTCAAAAAACCTCCAAGGGCGGGGCCAAAAAACAATCCAAAATAGGTTCCAGTAGCAGACCATCCAAGGGCATAACCTCTCTCAACCGGTGGAAAAACAGAAAATATAATAGCTGAAATATTACTGAATATCATAGCACCCCCAATACCTTGAATAACCTTAAATAATAACAGCATCTCCGCAGAAATGGAAAAACCGGCAAATATAGAAGAAACTGTGAACAAGATAATGCCAAACTGAAATATCCTCCTCCTCCCATAAATATCAGCAAGACGACCCATAGGGATAAGTAGGCTGCCAACAGCAAGCAAATAAACAGTAGGCACCCAAGCCAATACAAAAGGATCCATAGCAAACTCTAAACCTATACTTGGAAGAGCCACATTTATGGATGAAGCTACAAAAGGCGTTAAAAAAGATGCTAAAATTGCCATGAGGAAAGCATATGACCGCGGATCCTCAATAATCTTCATGGATAAAAAATCTATAAAAGCTATTATATGAAACTTTGATGCAAAGGTGATAAGTAATGAAATTCTCGGGGAACATCACCATGAAGAGGAGCTTAAATTAAAAAAAATAATAAACTTGAACGGCACCATACAATGTCCTGAAGAGCCCGCACTACAATAACCACAATAGGTCTGGTGTGAAAATAATCTTATAAGTACCCTAAACTTGAAAAAACGGCCTCTATCCGAAAGTCAAAGAGAGATTCCCATGGGGAGGTGAACTTTCCAATGGGAATGGCGAATATCAAATGGGAGGGAGAAAACCCTTGAAAGAAAATTTTGAAAAACTTCAAGCAGAACTTCTAAAATCTGCCCATAGGGGAGATCTAAAAAGAACAGCTGAAATACTCTTAAAATTAGGGAGAGTTTACCAGGAAGTTAACATGAAAGACCATGCCCTTGAAAGTTATAAAAACGCCAAGAAACTTTATAATAAATGCAAAAATCCTAGAGGGGAAGCGCTTTCAATCCTTAATATTGGTATAATCCATGAAAAAAAAGGAAACCATAAAAACGCCCAGAAAATGTATAAAGAAGCCGCTGAGAAATTCAAAAGACTCAATGACACTAAAAATCAAGCCAAAGCCATATACCATCATGCCAGACTATTAGAAGAAGAAGGCAAATTTGAAGATGCCCTCAAATTATACAAGAAGTACCATAAACTCTGCACTCTAATAGATGATACTAATCTTGTACTGTCATCCTATGCCAAAATAAAAAGTATAGAAGGATATTTATCTGAACAGCCTATAAATAGGGATTTGCTATCACTTATAGGCTATCCCATCGTTATACTTCTCGCCGAAATCTTAACAGTATACATAAATGTTTTAGCTGGCCTTGGGGCCCATGTCCTCATATTATTTGCTTTGTTGATTCATTCTTCCCTAGTCTCCAATGAAAAGTTGAAAAGACTTTTAAATTCTATGATAATACTGCCCTTGATCAGGATTGTAAGTTTTTCAATACCTGTAGTGACTCCCCAGATCTATCAGTTATTAATAATATCATTGCCACTTTTTGCCTTAGCATATGTATTAATGAAAACCCAGAAATCGAAAGTGGAAGAAGTTGGTTTAATCTTGAAGAAACCCAATTTACAGTTTTTAATAGCTTTAACCGGGTTCCCTATAGGTTATATTGAGTTTATGATCTTGCATCCGAAGCCATTCATACCAATGTCAACTTTTCCATATCTGCTTGTAGGCTTTTTTATATTAATATGCGCGGGGCTTGCAGAAGAGCTACTTTTCAGGGGAATATTACAAAGAAATTCGGAAAAGCTTCTAGGAGTTTCACCCGGTTTGTTATATGCTTCAGTACTCTTCACTATCTGTCATGTTGGATGGGGATCCCTCTATGAGCTCATATTTGTATTCCTCGTTGCCATATTCTATGGTTATATGTATCAGAAAACAGAGAGTATTGTTGGTATAACATTCTCACATGGATTATGCAATTTCATGGTTTTCCTTTTCATACCCTTTCATTTAGCAGCTCTTTGAGATGGTCTATGATGTCCTCTTTTATGCCCTCATCTTCTAATGCGAATTCTATGGATGTTTTAAGCCAGTCAATCTTGTTACCAATATCATAGGTTTTACCATTGAACACATAACCATAGATTCTATCAAGAAATCTCATAGCATCTGTTAATTGAATTTCACCACCCACACCTGGGCTAGTGTTCTCTATGTGATCAAATATTTCATTTTCAAGCACATAGCGTCCTATTATGGCAAAATTAGAAGGAGCTTCTTCAGGTGAAGGTTTTTCGACAAGATCCTCCACTATATAAAGGTCTTCTGTCAGAGTTTTTGGTTTGATCACACCATACATTTCAACCTTTTCCTTAGGGACCTTTTCCACTGCAATAACTGACGAACCATACTCCTCATATGTGTCCATAAGCTGTCTAGTACATGGTATATCTGAGATTGTTATAGTATCCCCTAGGAGCACCGCGAATACTTCTTCGCCATCAACATGCTTCTTAGCACAATATATAGCATCTCCAAGGCCTCTTTGCTCCTTTTGTCTTACATAGTAAATATCTGCTAGTTCGGAGATTTTTTCAACACTCTCTAAAAGTTCGTGTTTTCCGTTCTTTTCAAGGAAATATTCAAGTTCAAAGGATTTGTCAAAATGATCTTCAATTGATCGTTTACCCTTTCCTGTTACAATAAGTATATCATCTATACCTGAGGCAACCGCCTCTTCAACAACATATTGTATTGTTGGCTTGTCATATACTGGTAACATTTCCTTTGGTTGAGCTTTAGTAACTGGTAGAAACCGCGTGCCCAGACCCGCTGCTGGTATAACCGCTTTCATATAAACCCCCACTATTTCAGTATTGTGATGATCTTATAGATTAATATTCCTGCGAATACTATTAACAATGGTATTATCACAATATCGGATTCTGATATAAAAGCTTTTATCTTCTTGCTTTTGTTTTCATCCGCCTCTAAAACTTCCCTTAATCCAAGGAATATTACTAATGTAATAACTGCTATTATACCATATATCATGGTCTGACTTGTAGTAGGAGTAATGTTACTGGTCGTCACGGATATTATGGATATCATAATGTTTGTTTTTATCAGCTATCATTAATAACTTTTTTTCTTCAATTTTTTCATGAAATCATCCTTATCAATTTTTCTAATCTTCAAAGTTTTATATGGACTTTTAATACCACGTACGATTTCAACTTCTCTCCCGGTAATAATAGAAAATTCTTTTATAAGTTCTTTGTTAGCCTTTCCCTTTGATGGGGGAGATCTCACTTTAACTTCTAATCTTTTTCTCCATGGATTATAATCGCCTATTTCAAACTTTTGCGACCTTACAGAAACTTCTATATCAACTAAAATGTTGTTACCCTCCTCTTTTATAGCCCTCATCCTCCTTTCACCTCCACGAAAAAAAAATTCATCCGAAAAATTTATATAATGACCATAATATATCAATGGTCTGAAAAAGCTAAATGTTTCCTCCTTTTTAGTTCTTCCCACTATCTACATGCAGGGGTGGTCGAGTGGTCAAAGGCGCTAGGTTGAGGGCCTAGTGGGGGAGTCCCTTCGCGGGTTCGAATCCCGTCCCCTGCATCTATATCCTCCCAATTTCCCATGAACCTATCATTTTCCCCTTTGTATGATCAAGGCACAATAGAAGAGGGTATGAGAAGGTGTGAGAGCACCAAAAGATGCTTCTTTATCCATGACCATCCACATTTTATTACCTTTATAAGTTTTAGAGATGACTTTGTTGAACAATATAAGATCGTTTAGAGCTCAAACTTCCAAAATACTCTCTAATAATTTAAACCAACACTTTAGATGAATGAAAACCTTTAATAACGTTTTTTATTTTTTAAGAAGCTCTGAGATCGTCTTTTTCCCAAAATTGGACCAAAATATTTATATATGAGATCCGTGTCACAATGTTATATCATCCCAGCACCCTGATATAAGGGCTGGGATATGGAGGCGGTAAAATTTCGATTAAAGGGTTAATCTACATGCTAATGGCATGCTTCCTCATATTAAATATAGGAGGATGCCATGCACAAGATAACATAACAGTCAATAATACCCAAGGAGATTATCAATCTGAAAATTCGTATGCTGCAGCCGGGGATGTCCAGACACCCGTAACAACAAAGGACGTGATAACCGCGGCTAAAACAGTTAAAAGTTATACAGAAAAGAACAATGCAGTTCCACCAACTGTCCAAGTCGGAAGTCAAAAAGTGACGAAAGAACAATTCACATATCTCATGGCACAAGCCATCCTAAACATCAACAAGTACTATAAAACAACAACTACAATAACTCCAATAAAAGTCTTACCAGCATCCAATCCAACAGGAACAGCAACAGGCACCCTAACAAAATCAAATTACATCAAATCAACATCTTCATTGGCCAATTTCATAAAAACAAATGGCAGATTACCCAATTATGTAACTACCAACATTGGACGGGTAAACCCAGAGAGCATAGCCTATACAATGAGCAAAATACTCGCATTCTATAATGACAAGGGCAGATTACCCAATTATGTTACAGTGAAAAACATCCAAACAAAAAATTCAGGATCATCAACAAATTCAGGAAGTTCAACAACAGAGCAAGGAAACACATCAAATTCTGGACTCAGCCAGTATCTTGTGGCTACTGCGAATTGTCAGGTGAATGATCCTAGTATTCAGAAATTGGCGGCTCAGTTAACTGCTGGTCTTACAAGTGAATGGGATAAGGCCAAAGCCGTCTTTGAATGGGTCAGGGATAATATAAGCTACAGTTTCTATTATAATACGAGGTATGGTGCTGTTGGAACCCTAAAATACAGGACTGGTAATTGTTGTGACCATGCACATCTTGTCGTGGCACTTGCAAGGGCAGCCAGCCTTCCAGCACGCTACATGCATGGAATCTGCACATTCTCCAGCGGAACCTATGGACATGTCTGGGCACAAATCTACATCAAAGGAGCATGGTATAACGCGGATGCAACAAGCACTAGGAACAGTTTAGGTGTAATAAACAGTTGGAACACAGCAACAGCAAAAATACTGGGAATATATGCAAGCCTACCATTCTAGGCTCCCTATACGCCCCCCCACAATTCCTTTTTTTATTTTATTATTATTTCAACCCTAAGATCAGAACCTTTTTTTAGGTCTTCTATCAGTTCTCTTTTAAGGTCACAAGCGGCTTTATCAGCTTTTATCATTAAAGTTCTGTCACAAATATAATCGCTTTTACGACACACCATATCCCTTGGATGATCCAAAGTCAAATTTGGATGGCCCCTACCACTTATTTCATCCTTTGCATTTTCTGTTTTTAATATAACTTTGATCTTGGCATTTTTATTTGCAATCGCCTTTTTAAATTCCCTTGGAAAATCTTTCATGGAAGTTGACGAACTAACACCTATAATACAATCAGCTGTTTTCCCAATTTCTTCATCCATTGTGATCTCAAATGTAGACTTATGCTTTGAAGTTACATTAGGATGGCCCCTAGCATAAAATACATATTTCATGGTATCACATCTTAAACATAAAGTTCTAAGGACTAGGCTGAGCCAGAGTTCGCCTGCTGGCCTGCGAAGATTCATCTTAAACATAAAGTTCTAAGGACTAGGCTGATAATGATGAGGGGAACTTATTGTCTAATTATTAGAGTTGGAGAGACCTCATATTTAAATGTTGGCAGGCTTGGTAGAGTTAAAATGGAACGTGGATACTATGTATATGTTGGTTCGGCTTTAAATTCATTAGAGGCTAGGATCAGAAGGCATCTTTCAGATGATAAGAAGATTCGTTGGCATATTGATTATCTTCTAGCCCATGAAAATACAATAATAGAGGATGTGATATTCACAGCAGATAAAAGACGGCTCGAATGTTTGATCTCTAATGGATTAGAAAATCATGGGTCCATTGAAGGTTTCGGATGTTCTGATTGTAGGTGCAGATCCCATTTACACTACTATGAGAGTTTTGAGGTTGCGATGAATGCGATTTTAAATGTTATGAAAGAATTAGGCGCCGAGGTTATGTTCCTTAAAGATCTGAAGCCCTTTTTTTAAGTTCTTTGAAGAATTCTTCAAATTCGTCCATGGCAAGGGGCTCTGGTACTGTGAAATCCTCGTTTTCATAGATTCTCTCAGCAAGCTCATGATAAACCATAGCCTGTTTTGAATCTGGAAATTTTTCTATAACTGTCATGGCTTCGATTTCGCTTTCAGGTACAAGTTCGCTCTTAGGTATAACCCCTATAACCTTCGATCCTATCCTCTCTGCGAATGATCCCACGATCCTTGTCTCGTCCTTGATACCTTTACAGTTGCAGATTATCCCACCAAGTCTGCTTTTAAGCTTCTTTATACCCTTAGCTATATTATTAGCCGCGTAGAGTGACATGTATTCCCCAGATGTTACAATGTAGACTTCATCTGCAAATTCTTCCCTTAATGGTACTGCGAAGCCCCCACATACAACATCACCAAGCACATCATATATGATGATATCAAATGATTCCTCGAAGACGCCAAGTCTTTCAAGAAGATTCATGGCAACTATAACCCCGCGGCCGGCGCAGCCAACCCCCGGCTCGGGGCCGCCACTCTCGACACATGATATATCATTATAACCTTTGTATACCACCTCCTCGGGATTGGGTTCTTTGTTTTCCCTTAAAATAGATAGTACTGTGGGTATCCTTGAACCATATAATGTCCTTGTAGTGTCGGCTTTGGGGTCGCAGCCTATAACCAGTACATTATATTTTTGGGAGTAGGATGCTGCTATGTTGGCGACGATAGTCGATTTACCGATACCGCCTTTTCCATAAATTGCTATCTTTTTTGTCAATGGAGGGACCTCACAGATTCTATGTTTTTACTAGTGCCCCTATAATATCGCCTCTTGTGATTATGCCCATGAGGTTGCCTTCATCGTCTACTACTGGCAATCTTTTTATTTTATGTTTGTCCATGAGTTCAGCAGCATCTGATACTGATTGGCCTGGTCTTATTGTGATGGGTTTTCGCGTCATTATCTCATCAACTAATGTTACTGCAGCCTTTTTTAGCCCTTTCACTATCTCATCATATTCATGTTTCATTCTAATGGGCAATTCTATGAGGTCCAATGGTGAGGGGAGTATTAAGTTTAATTTGGGGGAATGGACTTCGATGAGTCTTATGATGTCTCCTTCACTTAATATGCCAACTAATCTGTTGTTTTTGTCTATGACCGGGGCGCCGCTTATCCTATTCTCCCTTAATATTCTAGCGGCTTCTTCTATCTTCATGTCGTTTTTGATTGTTATAACATTTTTTTGCATTGCATCTTCTACCTTTATCAAATTTATCACCTTACCCTCTTTTCACTCTCTTGTATATAAGGTCTCCGGGCCTTACTCTATCTGTTACTTTGACCCCAACTCTACATTTCTCTGCTTTTTTAACGTTTTTTCCATTTATCTGTAAGGATTCCACTTTCTCAGTTAATGAACCCGTAGTTTTCCCCTGGATTATTATCTCATCTCCTATTTCGAGTTTGTCCCAGAGTCTGATTTCTGCCGCCCCTGCTTTTCTGTAATAGTTTAAGACTTGGCCTATGTCCCTTTTAACATACTTAGCTTGGTTCTGTGGGGGTCCTTGTTTCGGCCTGTTAAAGTAGAATCCTTCGTCGAATCCTCTGTTGAATACTTTTTTAAGTTCACTTATCCATTCTTTTTTGAATTTCCATGACCCCTTGAGGTGAGTGTCTATGGCTTCCCTGTAAACACGTGTTACTGTTGCAACATAATCTGCTGGTCTTGCCCTTCCCTCGATTTTGAGGGCATGTATCCCAGTATCAATAAGGGATGGTATGTGTTTTATCATGCAAAGATCCTTTGGACTTAGAATATAACTTTGGATATTCCCTTGGCCAGCTTCTACTATTAGTGTTTCATCATCCTCTGATATTATTTTCCATGCTTTTCTGCATGGTTGGAGGCATTCCCCATGATTTGCACTTCTATTATAAAGGTAATAGCTTAGGAGGCAGCGCCCGGATATTGCCATGCAGAGGGCTCCGTGGACGAAAACCTCAACCTCTAATGGGGATTTCCCCGCGATTTCTTTTATCTCGTCAAGTGAAAGCTCCCTTGATAATATAACCCTCTTGGCTCCTAGCTTCTTGAGCATGTTTAAACTTCTAGTATTTGATATATTGGCTTGGACGCTTACATGGACGTCTAATCCATTATCAACGGCCAGGTCAATGGCCCCAAGATCTGATACTATCAGAGCATCTACTTCAAAATTGTGTAGTGATGGTAGTTTCGATTCTAGGTCCTTAAGGTCTTTGTCCTTGAGTATGGTGTTCGTGCAAACATACACCCTCGCATTATTGTCATGGATTATCCTAGCAGCCTCTTTTATCTCCTCCAAGCTGAAATTGGATACGTTAGCACGAAGGTTACAGCCTTCCATGCCAATATAGATTGCATCAGCACCATTTTTAAGGGCTGCGGAGATTGAGGGGAAATCTCTAGCAGGTGCTAAAAGTTCAACCATAGGAACCTCACCAGTGGGGGGATAGTCATATTCCACGTTTTAATGGTGTTGGAGTGGGGTATTCTCCATCAAGGCATCCTGTGCAAAGGTCTTCTTTGCTGATGCCAATAGCCTCCACTAGGGATTTTATGCTCAAATAGCCTAGGGAATCAACGCCTAATATGTCCCTTATCTGTTCGATTGTTCTATTGGATGCTAAAAGTTCTTCTTTTGTTGCCATTGCAATACCATAATAGCAAGGTGATGTTATAGGGGGGCATCCTATCCTAAGGTGTATTTCACGTGCTCCAGCCTCTTTTAGAACGTCTATGAGAGCCTTTGATGTTGTGCCCCTGACTATACTATCATCTATGAGGACTATCCTTTTGCCTTTGAGTTCTGATTTTATGGGGTTCATCTTGAGTTTAACTGCTGTTTCTCTTTCTTCCTGAGTTGGCATGATGAATGTACGGCCCACGTAACGGTTCTTTATAAGGCCTTCACCATAGGGTATCCCTGATTCTCGTGAGTAGCCTATTGCAGCTGTTATGGCCGAGTCTGGTACTGGCATTACAACATCTACATCTGCCGGGTGTTCCCTGTGGAGTGCTCTTCCTATTTCTAGTCTTACTTCATAGACGTTTCTGCCGTCGATGATACTGTCTGGTCGTGCGAAGTATACATATTCAAACATGCAGTGGGCTCTTCTCATCTTCTCGGAGCCTTTGATAATATGTGACTCTTCATTGTTTAGATGGATTATTTCCCCTGGTTGAACGTCCCTTCGGTATTCGGCGCCTATAACATCGAATGCCACGCTTTCGGATGCCACCATCCTAGTACCATCCTTTTCTGCCAATGCTAATGGTTTTATTCCTAGGGGGTCTCTTACAGCATATAATTCATGGTTGAAGAGGATTACGAGGGAATATGATCCTATGAGATGCTTCGATGTCCTTTCGATGGCTTTTATCATGTTGTTGTCTTTTCGGTATTCCCTCCTGATCAGGTGACTGATAACTTCAGAATCTGTGGTCGATTTGAAGGTATAGCCTCCCTTTTCCAATTCTCTTCGAAGTTCCCAAGAATTTACTATGTCACCATTATGTGCTATGGCGATATCTAAACCGTCAATTCTACTATGGAATGGTTGTGAATTTTCTATCCTGGACTTTCCAGTTGTGGAGTATCTCACATGGCCGATTCCAATGTTCCCTTTGAGTTTTTTCAATTTTTTGCCGTTGAAGACCTCATATACTAATCCCATTCCCTTGTGTGTGTAGAATCTTTTGCCATTGGAAGTTGATATTCCTGCCGATTCTTGTCCACGGTGTTGAAGGGCGTAGAGTCCATAGTAGAGGTGGGGGGCTATATTCTTGTTTTTGTCAGGGGAGTATATGCCCACAATACCACATTTGTCCTTCACTTTAGATTCTCCCCCCCACACGCCCTATTCCTCTGTCTTGCTCATTAAAAATAGGATTGTCCTTATGGTTCTCAGACAAGTTATCGCATCCTCTTTTGAGGGTGCTGCAATATAACCTTGTCCTATGATTAGTTTTTCAGTTTTAAGAGTATCCGCTACTTTTACAATCTCTTTTTCATTTTCGAGTTCTTCATTAAAAAGGTCTTTCCATAATTCATGGAGGGGGAACATTTCAAGGAAGCTCTTACTCTTGAGTTCCTTGTATTTTTCCTTAATTTTATGGTGCTCTTCTTGGAGATTAATGAGCTTCTCCTCTAATTCTCCCAATTTGGAGTTTAATTCATCCCTTTCCTTTATGATTTTCTCCAATTCATTTGATAGGCTATTATTCTCATCTTTTAGTGTGCTGTTTTCATTGGCTAGTTCATCTATTTCAGACTTGAATTTTAGTACCTCTTCTTCAAGTTTTCTCAGTTTCCTTATGTTTGCGATTGAAGATAAACCAGCTCTTATAATAGCATTTTTTATTTCTTCCACCATGAGTCGAGGGTCAATGTATTCCACATCATGGCCATATGGTAATTTCACCCTTTCAACATGCCCCACACTCTCCTTGAGGTTTCTCTGGAACTTCTCTGCAAGTTCTCTGCCAGTCGCGTCAGCGTCTGTGGCTATGAGCACTATATCAGCACCCTCAACAGCCCTTTTAGCTATTTCTAGGCTGGTTGTTGGTATTATCGAAGAGATTGTGATATGATACTCAGAACCTAAGGAGACATCCTGAAGAGCCTTTGAAACGCTCTCCACATCAGATGCTCCCTCAACAATTATACGAACATCAATGGGGCCGCGATTATCTAACATCTTATTTCAACCTTCGACCATTAACTTTCTTATTCTGCCAACTATAACGTCTTATCCTCTTGGATCTTCCGAATCCGCAAGCAGCACATACCTTTTTACGTATATGATAAGCGTTCCTTCCACAACGTCTACACCTTATATGCAAGCTCTTATTCCTTTTACCGAATGATGGAGTGCCTTTCATCGCTTAAATCCTCCTAAAATAAGCTTTATAACCATTTTATATAAACACTATGGGGATATATATACTATGTTATCTCCTCTAATTAATACAGTTCCCAGTCTCCTGGTAACTTCGCCATTCTCCAATTCCTCGGCATCATTTAACACAAGATTCATATGAAGATCAAAACTCTTCAGAACACCCCTGAATTCCCTGTCACCTTTCAGTTTAATGAGGACTGGAGAATTCAATGAATTACCCAGCGCATCAAGTGGTCTTTGTATATTACCTCTTTGTGAATTCACAATTATCACCCTAATACTTCAATTTAATTAAGAGCATATTTAACTTTATCGGAAGAACCAACTTAAAATTATGTGAGGACAAAACCCAACTAACATTTAGTTAACGAGAATATTAATACTTGCCAATTTATAGCCACCAGCACAACCCCCCCACCCCCAGGATTAATTCAACATACTAAGGTGGATGGGATGATCCCCCCACACAGATTCCTGCTAAACGAAAAATATAAACATAGGAAAGTGATTAAACCTATTTTTCAGATATAGAATTCTCCAAGCACCATTATTAAAGGATGATATCCCCCATAGACACAATTTTTCAGATAATAATTGGGTGGGACCCCCCAGTGAAGGTGAAAAAAAGATATCATTTAAAGAAAAAGGAAGTTAAAAGGATAAAAGCAGGTTTAGGTGAATATTCCAATCTCATACCTGAAAAGGCTGTTGTTGAATTCCTCGAAGCAGAACCCTATCCATTAATATTGGTCGATGGCGAACCTTTAATCATGTTAGTCAACAACAGGCCTTTCCCAACCTTAAAAGGCGCCCTTAAAACTAGTATAAAATTTAATTGTGTTGTAGTTGATATGGGTGCTGTTAAATTCCTTGCAAATGGTGCTGATGTGATGAGCCCAGGTATAGTTGACGCAGATCCCAATATAGAAAAAGGGGACCTGGTAATAGTAGTAGATGAAAAATACAAGAAACCTATAACAATAGGAGTAAGCCTAATAGATGGCGCTTCCATGGTCAAAAACAAGAAAGGAAAAGCAGTAAAAAACATACATTATATCGGAGACAGAATATGGAACCTGGAAATATAAAATTAAATTATGACGCGGGCAACATTATATCACCTGCCATCCACAAGATAGGAATACTCGCCATAGGCTCGCACCTTGAAAATCATGGCCCAGCACTCCCCATAGACACCGACGCCAAAATCGCCTCATATCTCGCCCTTGAAGCAAGCAATAGGACTGGGGCGAAATTTTTGGGGATAATCTATGCAGCAACAGAACATCCATATATAAGACATGGAATACACATAAAACCTATAGAACTCATAGACAAACACCTAAAACCAATCCTAGAATGTGCAAAAAAATCCCTAAGAATCCGAAAAGTCCTTATAGTGAATGGACACGGGGGCAACGCAAAAATAAAGAAATACTTACCCCGGGTCGTGGAGGAAACTGGGATAGAGATAAAATTAAACAACAAGATAGTTGAGATAGAAGGCCCACACGCAGGATCTGGTGAACTTTCAATAGGCCTAATCCTAGGTATAACCGACCCCAAGAGAATCCAAGAATGTGAAAATATTGAAAAATATCCAGAGATAGGGATGCTAGGCTTGAATGAAGCCCGTGAACGGGACAAGAAGATAGATGAAGGTGCAAGACAACTAGAAAATGAGGGTATCAACGCAGATCCAGTATTTGGAAGATCACTCCTAGAAGAAGCCCTGAAAGATATTATAAAAGACATAAGAACATTATTAGAATGATTAACCCCACACAATTAGGTGCACCCCCCATGAAATTAACCCAAAATGCCTTGAAAGTCCTCAAGGAAAGATACCTCCTCAAAGACGAAAAGGGGAAAATAATAGAAACCCCCAAGGGGATGTTCAGGAGAGTTGCCATTGCAGTTGCACAGGCAGAAGAAAAATATGGTGGCGACGTTGAAACAACTGCAAAAGAATTCTATGAAATAATGAGCAAACTCGAATTCCTCCCAAATTCACCAACCCTAATGAATGCCGGCACACCAATAAACCAATTATCAGCATGCTTTGTAGTCCCCATAGAAGATTCAATGGAGAGTATATTCGACGCCCTTAAATACATGGCCCTTATCCACAAATCAGGTGGAGGAGTTGGCTTCTCATTCTCACATCTCAGACCCAAAGGGGACATTGTAGGCTCAACCATGGGCGTAGCATCTGGCCCAGTATCCTTCATGAGGATATTTGATGTCGCAACAGAAGTTATAAAGCAAGGCGGCAGGAGAAGAGGGGCCAACATGGGCATATTAGATGTTAACCATCCAGACATCATCGAATTCATAGAAGCGAAGAAAGAAGAGGGGGCATTCAGCAACTTCAACCTCTCAGTGATGGTAACCGATGAGTTCATGGATGGAATAGAATCCAACGTAGAATATGAGCTCATAAATCCGCGCACAGGAGAAGTTACTGGTTCTGTGCCAACCAGGGATATATTCAATCGAATGGTTAAAATGGCATGGAAGAGGGGCGACCCAGGAATACTATTCAAGGACACGATAAACAAGGCAAACCCCACCCCAGCCCTCGGCAGCATAGAAGCCACAAACCCATGCGTCAGCCCAGAAACATGGGTTATGACATCCAATGGCCCAAGACAAGTTAAAGAATTAATAGGAAAAAACTGTAAAATAATATTAAATAGTAGAGAATGGAGATCATATGGGGGATTCTTCCCAACCGGCACAAAGCAATTATATAGACTAGAAACAGTCGAAGGCTTCCACCTACGCCTTACAGCAGATCATAAAATCCTCAGATTATCCTCAGATGACCAACTTGAATGGAGAAGATTATCAGAACTGAAAATAGGGGATAAGATAATCTTAAATGAGCACAAAAGCCTAGAATGGGATGGTAAATTCACAGAAGATGATGGTTACCTCACAGGCCTCGCAATCAATAACGAAAACCTAAAAATTACAGATGAGATAGAAAAGGCCTCCTCAAGATTCTACACCGGATTATTCAAAGGCCTTCTAGACTCCAACTCAAATAGGATATTATTTGAAGGAGATCTTGAAACTGCAAGGATCCTGCAAAGGATGCTTCTGCGATCAGGGATATACACAAAGATACTGGAAAATACATCAGAATACCAGCTAGAAATGATTAAACCCCCAAGAGCATTTGCAACAGTCAAGGATATAATACCAGATACTACAGAGACAGTCTATGACATCCAAGTCCCTGGTATAAACGCCTTTGACGCTAACGGATTCTATGTCCATAATTGTGGGGAACAACCACTCCTACCATATGAATCATGCAACCTCGGATCAATAAACCTCAAACTCATGGCAAAAAATGGTAAAATAGACTGGGAAAAATTATCAAGAACCGTTAAAATAGCAGTTCATTTCCTCGATAACGTGATAGATGTTAACACCTACCCAATAAAAAAGATCGAAAAGACCACGAAAAGAACCCGCAAGATAGGACTTGGTGTTATGGGATTCGCTGACATGCTAATAAAATTAGGCATACCCTACAATTCCAAATCCGCCCTCCAAGTAGCGGACAAGATCATGTCACATATAAAAGTTGAAGCCCAGAAAGCTTCAATGGAACTCGCAATTGAAAGGGGTTCATTCCCAGCTTTCAAAGACAGCAGATGGTACCACGAAGGCTTCGAGTATATGAGGAACGCCACACTTACAACCATCGCCCCAACCGGTTCACTCAGCATAATAGCAGGTGTTACGAGCAGTATAGAACCCATATTCGCCGTGTCTTTTATAAGAGAGATCATCAACAGAAAACTCGTAGACGTAAACCCACTCTTTGAAGCGGAAGCGAAGAAAAGAGGATTCTATGACAGAGAACTCATGGAAAAAATCGCCAGGGAAGGCTCCATCAAAAGGATCAAAGACATCCCCGCAGATATAAAACGCCTTTTTATAACAGCCCATGAAATAGATCCAATCTTCCATGTGAAAATCCAGGCAACGTTCCAGAGACACGTGGACAATGCCGTTTCAAAGACAGTGAACCTCCCACCAAGTGCAAAACCAAAAGATGTGGAGAAGATTTTCAAAGCAGCCTATAAACTCGGATGCAAAGGTATAACAGTTTATCGTTATGGAAGTAAAAAGAGAGAGGTTCTGAAGTTCCCAGAATCCATAGAATATGCTGGTACATGCCGTGATATGACCTGTCCAAATTAGATTACCATGTAAACCATAAACTTCTCGTTCATAAACCTTCTCCAGATAAACATAACTCAATTATATTATTAACCATACTATGATTATAGTATAACAGATTCCCAAAAGAGAAAGAGTATCATCCATTTCTCGTAGTTGTAAGCTTTTGAGTATGAAAATCGAAATCCATGAAACATTCCTTAAACCAAACTTCCTATAATCCTTGGGCCAATTCTATTATGAAGCTGCAAACAAAATAACCCAAGGCCTTAGGATAATCCAATATTCAAAGAATTTGAATTGATAAGCCCACCCTCCAAGTGCATTGTAGATGGGACGGAAGTGGAACTCATATAAACCTTCGCATATGATCAAAAATACCTTATCCAAGTAGCTACTTGTAATTTAGGGATCGCCCAAAAGACAGATTATGAAAATAATTAATTTGATATAGGCTACTTTATTTTTATGGGATGATACCACCTCCCATTTCATGGAATTTTATCACCAGTTTCGATCGCCTGTAATATCATGGAAGATTCTTTCACCTTTTCATGCTTTTTAAATGCTGATGAAATCCTCCTTATACTTTCAAGTATTCTTAGTATCGAGTCGAGCCAATTGAATATATCACCAGAATATGCTTGAATCTGATATTTTTTAAGGAGTAATCTACTTATATCAGCAGGGTCTTTCCCCCTTAACCTCATTTTAACAATATATTCTGAAAGTTTATCCTGTATGCAATCACAGAATGGTCTCTCTTTACATTCACAAGATAAGAAGTCAATTTGTATATTGAGGAGAGCCTCCTGGAGTTTCTCATCTAATTTTATGATGTTGTCACCATTGGATATTATGTCTAATGTTGAATCTGCGAATAATTTATTTGAAAATTTAACCTTTAACTTGTGGGTTAATTGATTGTGCAGACGATTTGAAAGATAAGCATTTTCAAATGGTTCCATCGAAAGGGCTATCGCAAGTGGATCCATATTGTCTAGGTTTTCTCTGATATAATCGGCTTCTTCACATTTTAAGAAGGATTTGGAGACTGCCATCCCATAATCTGTAACCTTTAATTTTCCATCATCCTCTAATATAAGACCATATGATTCCAGGACCTCTAGGGCCTCTTCTGGGTTAATAGGCCATGTGGGTCTTTCTTCAATGTCTCTAATGTTTTTAATCGCGCCAGAACTTATATCAGCTAATAATTGTTCCATGACATCTTCGCTGGTGTAATGGACGTTAACAGGATCCAAGCCAGACTCAAGCAATTCTATGGCCTTTGATTCCTCAGTTTCTCCATCAAATGACATTCCCACTTCCGGTAATAAATATACTATGCCCCTGTCATGATATGACGGTCTCCCAGCTCTTCCAAGCATCTGAGAAAACTCATTGGGAGTTATCCACCTGTTACCCATGAGCAGTGTTTCGAATATTACTTGGGAGGCCGGGAAGTCAACACCAGCTCCTAGTGCGGCTGTTGTGACCACCGCAGCCAATTGTTGGGATGCGAATTTCTCCTCGATTTTTCTTCTTTGTCGATAAGGTAACCCTGCATGGTACGCCTCTGCCTTTATCCCCCTCCTTCGGAGATAATCTGCAATCAATTTTGTTTTTCTCCTGGAATTCGTGAAGATTATGCTCTGTCCACGGAATCCATTCTTTGAAATGTTCTTAAATTCTCTAGTGGTCAATCTCATGATAAGATCTTTCTTTTCTTCTTCGTTTCTTGTGAATGCGAGATGCCTTTCTAATGTGACTGGCCTTTTATCATATTCAATTAATTTCAAATTGAATTCTGATGCTATCTCTTCCGGGTTGTCGATAGTGGCCGATAATGCGATGATCTGGGCTTCTGGGAATATCTTCTTTAACCTTGATATCATCCCATTTAATCTTGAACCCCTTTCCTCATCATCTAGTGTGTGTATTTCATCGATAACTACAACACCAAGTTCTTTTAGTATGTTGGATTTGTCAGATCTCAATATGAAATCTATGCCTTCATAAGTACCCACGATTATATCAGCGCCTTTGATGTCAGTATCTGGTATTACAAGCTCCCCCCTAGCTTTTACCCTGTTCATCCCAACCTTTATGGCCGTTTTAAGGCCCATCTTAGAATATTTGGATTTGAACTCGTGGTATTTTTGGTTTGCAAGGGCTACAAGAGGGGTTAAAAACAAGAACCTTTTACCATTTAAGGCTTTGGGTATTCCTGCCAATTCTCCTATTAGAGTTTTTCCACTCGCAGTGGCGGATACTATCAAAAGGTCTTCGCCTTTTAGGAGGCCTTCTTCTATTGCGAGTTTTTGCACAGGTAAAAGTTGTCTGTTACCATGCATTTTTAATATGGATTTAAAATTTTTGGGTATCTGTAGTTCATCTACAGAAATTGGGTTTTTCTCATCCTTTGACGAGATTGTCTTGTCAAATAATGTTAGGCTAGGCTCCCTCAGGGGGTCGAAACGGGGTTCGAAAACTTTTAAAAGTTTTTCCAAGTCTTGTGTCCTCTGGAGGAGTCTTTTAAAGTTTTTGAATGTTTTCTTGTCCATCCCATTATATTTGATTTCCCTTTTTATCACTTCATCGGCGCATTGTTTGCATATCCACTGGTTATGGTATTTGAATCCTTTTGTGATGATTGTAACGTATCCTTCGAGGAGGCAATGATTACATACTCTGGCATAACGGTTTTTAATGTTAAGGGATGCTAAGAATTCTTCTATTTCGTCATCTTTTTTTGGGAGGAATATTAGTTGTTTTCTGAGAAGTTTTATAGCCTCTGCTGGGGCTGTTGGTTTTTCTTTTTTACCCTTTTTTATGATAAAGCGTTTTATCCTAAGCCCTTTAGCCGTTCTTGTTAGGCGTATGTAACCTTGAAATAATGGTTTTCTGCGAGAATTTAATGCTCCTTTGGCTTTTCCAATTGGTAGTAATTCGATTATCCTTTTTTTCCTATTTAATACTATCATTTTCTTTCTTCTTTAATAGTTTAATTGCCATTTCCCGTAATTTGAATTTTTGGACTTTGCCACTGGCTGTTAATGGGAACTCTTCCACGAAGAAAACGTGTTTAGGCACTTTATAACGGGCTATCCTCTCTATAGCATAATCTCTGACATCCTCTTCCTTTATGTCAGCGTTTTCTTCTTTTATGACGAATGCTCCGACTATTTCGCCATATTTTTCATCTGGTATGCCCACCACTTGAACGTCTTTGATGCCTGGCATGGTATGTAGGAACTCTTCAATCTCCCTTGGATAAATGTTCTCACCGCCTCTTATGATCATGTCTTTGATACGTCCAACGATGGAATAATAGCCTTCTTCGTCCATGACCGCGAGATCCCCACTATGTAACCAACCATCCTCATCTATAACCTCCTTTGTCATTTCTGGCATCTTATAATAGCCTTTCATCACATTGTATCCTCTGCAACATATTTCACCTATCTGTCCGGGTCCAACTTCTTTACCTGTTTCAGGATCCACTAACTTGACCTCGATGTGTGGGAGTGGTTTCCCAACAGTTTCAACTCTTTTCTCGATAGGATCATCTACGCTGCTTTGGGTAATACCTGGGGATGCTTCTGTAAGCCCGTAGACGATTGTAATCTCCTTCATGTGCATCTCATTGATAACGCGCTTCATGGCCTCGATGGGGCAGGGAGATCCTGCCATAATCCCTGTTCTAAGGGAAGAAAGATCAAACATGTCAAACATTGGATGTGTGAACTCTGCTATGAACATTGTGGGGACTCCGTAAAGTGCTGTGCATTTTTCCTTTTCAACCGCGGCCAATACTAACAGCGGATCAAATTCTTCTAGGATTACAAGGGCCCCACCATGGGTTAAAATTGCGAGTACGCCCAGTACTATCCCAAAACAGTGAAATAATGGCACTGGGAGGCATAGTTTGTCTTTTTCTGTGAATTTTTGCCTTTCACCAATATAATAACCGTTATTAAGTATGTTACGGTGTGTTAACATCACCCCCTTTGGGAATCCTGTTGTGCCAGAAGTATATTGCATATTTATAACATCGTCATTGTTAAGGGTCTTTTTCACTTTTTCCAGTTCGCTATCTGGGATGTGTTTGCCGAGTAGCATCAACTCATGGATGTTATACATTCCACGATGCTTCGCAGCCCCAATATAAATGACACTTTTAAGATGGGGGAATCTCTTACTTTTAAGATTACCCCTTTCATGACTTTTAAGTTCGGGTACGAGCTCGTAGATAGTCTTTATATAATCAACATCACGGAAACCATCTATTAAAGCTATGGCTTTCATGTCAGATTGTTTCATCACATACTCTAATTCGTGGATTTTATAGGCCGTGTTTATTGTGACGAGCACGACTCCTATTTTTGCCGTGGCAAAAAGGAATGTTAACCAGTCTGGCACGTTAGTCGCCCAGATACCTAAATGGTCACCTTTCTTGAGGCCTATGGCTAAAAGTCCCTTCGCTAGTAAGTTAACCCTTTCATTGAATTCATTATAAGTGAATCTCAGATTCCGGTCAGGGTATATTATAAATTCTTTATCAGGGTATTTTTGCACCTGTTTTTCTAGGAATTCGCCGATTGTATCTTCTGTGAAAACCATAGAACACATCCCCCCAGCTTCTGTTAGAATGGTGTGTAGACTACTGCCAGTATCCTTGCTGGTTTATCGCCTCGTGTATGTAGATGATGGGGGACTATAGAATCATAGTAGATGCTATCCCCCTCCTTGAGGTGGTATTTTTCCTTACCATATAATATCTCGATTTCTCCTTCGAGTACGTATATGAATTCTTCGCCTTCATGTGATGAAAGTTTGAATTTATCATGGTGTGGTTCAACCTGGACTATGAATGGCTCCATGTGTCTGTCAACCTTCCCAGCTGCGAGGGAATAAAAATCAAGGTGACTTTCACTAGTCTCATCCTCTTGCCCAGAGAAGTGTATTACTTTACCAGCTTTTCCCTCCCTCACGATCACTGGCCCCTCTTCTATTGTATCATCTAATAGTGTCCCTAATCTGATCCCAAGAGATCTTGAAATCTTGATAAGGGGGGCTAGTGACGGTATGATCTCCCCATCCTCTATATCCTTTATAAGATCCTCTTTAACTCCACTATTCTCAGAAAGTTCTTTAAGACTTATCTCCTTATCCTTTCTAAACTTTTTTATCTTTTCACCAATGGTAGCCTTAGCTGTCACATGATCACCTGAAAAACTCCTGTTATAAAAAATCGTTTGTATTATATTTTACCGGAGTATCATAAAAAAGATTAACCCATAAAACGCCCCATCATAAAAAAGTGGATATAATTATCATCCAAGACCCTTAAACTTATCAATAAAAAGATAAAAATAATATCATATAAGCTTGGGGGGTTTTTAATGCGGAAAGAGTACCTTATAATACTCCTTGTGGGCATAGCAATTATAGCCATCCTATCATTCTACATGGCCAGTGAGAAACCCTTAACTGATAAGCGTGTTGCTATTATCATATTTGACAGGTACAACCCCATAGAATTAGAGGCTGCCGAGAAAATAAGTGGAAATTATACTATCATAGCTGCTGACAGGATAAACAGAGAGTATGATATCTACATAGAAGATATGAGCCCAAAGGATATAGGCCAATATGATGCTCTAATACTTGTAGGTGGAAGCGGAGTATACGATAGGGTAACTGGGAAAATAGATGATCCGAACATGGAAAAGGTCATCGAAATCGTTGAAGAAGCCAACAGACAAGGTAAGATCATAGGCGCGATCTGCGCAGCCCCTGCAATATTAGCAAAAGCAGAGATACTAAATGGCAAAGAAGCCACCATATACCCCGGCCTCGAATATATACTAGGTGAAAATGGCGCCAAATATGTGAAAAGAGATGTTGTAGTCTCTGGGAATATAATAACTGCAAAGAATCCAAATGTGGCTGATGAATTCGCAAGAGCGGTAGCCGAAAAACTCGGAAAATAGTGAAGTTCATGGTATCCAAAAAGGATAATACTACACTAGCCACAGTAACAGGATTATGCTGCATTGGAATTTTAATATTGGTCGTTATCGGGAGCCTGTTACCAGATTCAACAGACACCGGGGACAATATCACCTTTAATGTTGATAAAGGCAATGAAACTAGCCCACCTCCTAATAATACGAGTAATCAAAGTGCATATGAAGCAAGTGGTTACTGTTATCATGTGGTGGATGGTGACACAATAGATGTTGAAGGTGTTGGACGGATACGCCTCGTTGGCGTTAACACCCCGGAACGTGGACAACCAGGATACTGGGAAGCAAAGGATTTTGTGGAGAAAATGTGCCTAGGTAAAACAGTCTATTTAGACATTGACGATGCTAAAAATTATGACAAATACGGTCGAATACTCGCTGTAGTTTATGTTGATGATATGAACCTCAACGCAGAATTGCTCAGAAGAGGATATGCCGAGATAATGTACATACCACCATCAGAATTCGACCCATACACTTGGACTTAACAAGAAGGCTTACCATTGACTACCAATAAAGTCCTAACCATAAATCTGTGGGGGGTGAAAGTCACAATATGATAACATTCCAAAAAGAAAAAATATATATCATAAGAAGATTATATTAGACTGGGAGGGTTCTAAAGGACAATTTTATCATCTATTAGGAATTCCACCTCCTAGAATGAGCGTCATGCTCACAAAAAATGTTAGAGGAGAAAAAAATGGATGCAAAGTTTTTGATTTCTATTTTTGCTGTGATGGTGCTTTTAACCTCTTGTTTTGGATGCATTCAATGGCCACTCATCCAGCCACAAAATAATACCACAGATCCGCCCACCATCCAAACTGGTGGCGGGGATTCAGGAGGGCCATCAGGGGCCCAGAAATGTCCAAACTGTGGATATTACCCATGGTATGTGGGTACAAGGTGTCCTGAGTGTGGATATGGGGATGATGATGGCCTATTAGTCTGTCCAAACTGCGGATCCTATAGTTACCATGCTACAGGTACCGCTGGTTATGGAGATCCAAACGGCTACTGTTCAAATTGTGGATATCGCATATAGGGTTAATATGGGGGGATTATCCCCCAACTCCAATTTTATAGGTTGAAGGATTTTATGAGCAGCTCTTCGTTGACGAAACCTGCTCTGAATACTTCGCCTGTGCGAAGATCATTAATGAAGACCTCAGCTGGGGCGAACATTCCCTTATCTATCTTGTAGAAATCATAACCAGCTTCTTTGAATATTTCATAGAATGGTCTGCCATAGTCTTTAGAGGCTGATGATGGAAGATTCTCTGCAAGGTATTTCAAGTCGTCACCTTCATCTGATTCGATATAATAGTATGTTCGACCCCCGAAGAGCACCGCATCATTTGTTTTGCCCATCGCTTTTAATCTATCCGGGTCTACTGGTGCTATTGGGGCTATCCCAGCAGCATATTTCACCTTTTTAACATCAAAATCTAGAGCCTCAATCATCTTATAGGTGCCGTTTTCAACTACTCTACCCGAAATTTGTATTGAACCAACAATTGAGGCTGTTGGGGCTACAAGGGCGTAAACATTTTCTGTTGAAACTCCACACTCTTCTGCTATGTTTTCTGTGACATATTCATCTGGGAGCTTGTCGCTTTCAAGTGCTATTATCGCAATATCAGCATCATCTTCATAATCTATTTCCTCGTACGTTTTCCTTGGTTTCTTTGATAATGCTCTGGCCGGTCCTGAGCCAAGGGCGGAGAAATCTTCGACACTAACATTCCACCCCGCCTTTTGGGATCCTAGGGTTGAAATGGCTGGGAAGTCTGTTTTAACTTTCACTGAGGGTAATGCCAATCTTTTGGAAAGGTCTGCTGGTATTGATATGCCAACATCTGCAAGTCCGCCAAGGCAAACCTTTGTGTAGAGTTCACCAGCTTTTATACTCCCATCAACTTCCACTCCACAATCTATAACCACCGAATCATTACCTAATTTTTGTACTTCGATTTTAAGGTCGTCTGCCTTTGATATCATCTCATCAACGATTTTTTTAGCCCTTAAATTCACGCTTACCATAGTTTATCACCTCATATTTTTTTGGCTTCATTGAAATTAACCTCATAGATGTGGGCGCTGATAGAATGGATAGTTATAGGGCCTACTTTGACTCCTGTCTTTTTCGCAACATACCTTGCAAGGTATGCTAGGCCCACTGCATTTGGAAACCACGCCCCGTAGATGTCATGGGATCTCCAAACTCCTGTGGTGTGGAGTTTTTCGTCTCTGATCTTGAAGTCTATGAGTATCATGCAGGGTACTTCATCTTCTCTAGTGTCGATTCGCGGATCCCACGTGATCATTGTAGCCCTACGCGTCCCTTTGAAGTTTTTAAGTCTTCTTATGGCCTCTTCTACCTGGTCGACTTGGAAGTGGCCTCTTAGTCTGTTACCGTAAGTGTAAATGAATCCTTGCCTGTCTGGTGTGAGGAATTGTTTTGCGTATTCTTTTAGCTTCTCCCCACTCCAGAAGTATCCTTCCGGGGCTTCTATTTCTTCTCCTATCTGGTAAAAGTTGGTTTTGAATGGTTTTTTAATTTCCACTATCGCGTTGAGGATTTCGCGGGTCTTTGAGCCTCTTTCGTCTTCTATTAGTTTGCCCTCATCCATTATCTTTTTTACGAGTTTTCGCCATCCATCTTTGATTTTATTGGCTGTTATCTTGTATGGCATTCGCTGCCTCCACCATGTTTTTGAGTTTGGAGAATGCCACATCTCTTGGGAGTTTTCTCATTCCACAGTCTGGGTCTATAATGATTTTTTCTTCTCCGATTATTTTTATGCCTTTTTTGATGAATCTTTTTATTTCTTCTATAGTTTCTATCTTTTGGCTCTTTGTGTCGATACATCCAAATCCTACCTTTTTGTTCTTTAGTTCAGCACCTTTGACGATTTCGAGGTTATTGGGGTTTCCTGCGAATTCGCAATCTATTATATCCACGTTGAACTTTAGAAGGTCTTCAAAAACCTCTTTTATATCTCCACAAGCATGTAAAGCCACTGGGACTCTTATAACATCTGATATTCTTTTAACCGCTTTTTTAGCTGTTTTGATGTTGACGATACCGGTGGATAAGAACGGTTCATCTATTTGTATCATTGAAGCTCCTGCCTCTTCAAGGTATGATGCCTCTCTTTTTAGGGCTTCTGCCATGTCCATTATCGCCCTTTTTTTATCTTCTGGATCATAGAAGCCTTCGATCCTTGAAGAGTAGACTAATGTGCTGGGGCCTGTGATTATACCCTTAATCTCCTGTTTGCCTCCAAGTTTTTTAATGATTTTCTTGGAGAATCTGAGGTCTTGGGCGCCTATGGGGTTCTGGGGTGGTAGTATCCTTGATATTATCTTTGACGTGCTATTGTCGACTTTCATCCCAGGGATTTTTGATGCGAAGATGCTTATCATGTCACCTCGTACTTGCCCATCAGATATTATATCTATACCCGCCTTTACTTGATCTTTAACTGCTATTTTAATGGCATGTTTGTATGGATCATAAGATCCTAGGATTTTGAGTAGTTTTTCCCTCCAGTTTCTTGGTTTGGATGGTTGGCTTGGATAACTTCCAACTACTGTCGTTAATAATATACCCGCACCTCCTGTTATTTTATCGCAACCTTTTCTATTTTCTCTATTTCTTCTCCCTTTACTGGTATTTCGACCACAGCCGTCCCATAGCATGGTTTGGTATAGGGTATCATGACTGTTTTCTTTTCTTTGTTGATACCAACTGGTATTGGGGGTATGCCTATAAGTCTTGCTCCCAGGATTTTTTCACCAGCCTTCACATATAGGACCTGCGCGGCCTTTTCCTTGATCAGCTTCGCACATTCTCTGAAACCGGCCCTTGAAATATGGATTTTATAATCTTCTGACTGCTGTAAATAAGTTTCAAGACAAAATGACATTTTAATCCTCCAGTTCCTCCAGGAGTTTATCTATGCGCACCTTCAATGGGTTGGGGTTGTGATGAGCCCTTACAGACACTATATAAGAATCTGTATTCTCTTCAACCTCCCTTTCAAGCATGTTTAAGATCTCCGCATCCCTTCCAAATATTATCGCTATGGATGGGATCTCTAATATGCTCTTGAATGTTATGAAATATGAAAGGGCAGCATCATTATGTATAAAACCGAATAGAAGATCATATTCGCCCTTTGAAAGACCATTGAGGGTGGAGTCAAGATCTGAAGTCTTATCCAAATATGATCTAGCAGGATCTGCTACTTCAAGCAATCTTAAAGCGGCTGGATTGGCTGTTACAGTTACCCTATAATTTTTCCCCCTAAGTTTATGTGAAAGGTATAGGGCAAGTGGTGTTTGTATAGGAGATTCGGGACAACCTAAAAATATTAGAATCTTTTTCATCAAGTTACACTCCCTTTTATTTTAACTGCTTGGGCGACTATCAATGAACTTAAGAATATGAAGGTTAAAAGTGCTGTTCCATTAATACTTCGATTAACAATGAAAAGACCTACCATAGCCTGGGATATGAATGCTGTCAAGGAACCTATAAGTAGAGCTTCCCTTCCAAGATAACTCTTCAATCCCCCTTCCCTCTTAGACCTGTAAATTTGAAGCAACTTGAAACCGAGGATTATGACACTAAGACACCAAAGTAGGAAAAAGAATAGTGTGATGTATCCGAAGTCATAAGCCCAACCAAATATCCCAGGTAGCATATAATCTATTATATCCTTCTTACTTACTAGTACACCAGAGAATACTGGGAATGGGAACCCAAAAAATAATATTAAAGACAACGGTAATGAAATGTACCCATCTGCGAAACCCTGGGATGCATCCCCCCAATAGGATGACGATGGATCGTGTCCAATAAGATAAGTGCTCTTAAGCACCATCTTTATGCTTGGGATGGCGTTCTCCTCTATCCTTAGTATCCTCAGAGAAGGGCTTAAAATGGACATTTGGAAAATCCTCGAAACTAATTCAAGGGAGCCGAATGCTACTATAACTACTACGATAAACAATATAATCCTTTTAAAGGTGAAAACCGATTCTCTCCGGAAAGACTTTGAGATTATGACAAGACCCATGAATAATCCGAGAAGCCATAAGAGTAGGAATGAACGGTGCATCAGCCCCCCGAATATCGTCATGCCAGCTATGAGAATGTATAAGAATCCCTTCAAACCTCTAACATCAACCCCTGCATCTTCCATCATGTTTATAGCTGCTAATGCGGTTATCATCGTCATGAGTGCCAAAGGCCCGAATGGGTGAGTATATTCTTGCTGTCCAAATGATGTGAAAAGGGAGATTATATCTACTCCAAATATTACATTGAAGATAACACCAAGAAGGAGGCAAAGGAAAAGTACAAATCCCAAGGAAATAGGGGCAAGATTAAATAAGAATACCATACCAGCATACAAGATTATCGCCACTTCTATTATCAGTTGGAGATGGTTTTGAGGGATTAATTGCAATCTATCCTCCCCCTTGTAACTTTAATCCCCATATGGACTAACCTCACATAAATAATTTTTCAAAGAGGACCATGTCCTCCCCTTCACCATTATAGTCTTTGAAAACATTCACATCCCCATTCCTACAAGTTTCAGGGCCATCATAATCCTTAAATCCATGCTTTCTGTAGAATGATATCGCCCTCTTGTTTATCGGTTTTGTTATAAGGGATATTCTTTTGATATTCCTCATTTTAACCGTCTCTATGAATTCTTTTAGGAGCTTGGATGCTATGCCATCACGCCTAAATCTTGGATGGACACATAAAAGATGTATATAGGCCTCCTCTGGGTTGTCTTGTGATATGAATCCTAAAAGGAATCCTATTATCCTCTGATCTTCTTCAGCTACAAATGATGTGCTTGAGAAAAATTTCGTGAACAGATGATATATAGAGTTTCTCTCAGTGGCCATTGGCTTACATTTCCATGCAAGTTCAGCTATCCTAATGAAATCCCCTTCCCTAACATTCCTAATATTCAATATACCACCTACATGGGAGGGTTAAATTTAAATAATATAATACTCTAATAATCATCTTGAATATGGGGGGCTGGTAGCTCAGGTTGGTAGAGCGTCGCCTTGGCATGGCGGAGGCCCCGGGTTCAAATCCCGGCCAGTCCACTAATCTCTATTAACTGCATTGTAGATATTCTCGATTATTATCTTAAATAGGTCATCTGTTTCTATTTTTGGCGGTTTTTTATCATCTAATAATAGTCTTAGGGCTAGTTTTACTATTTCATCTACATCAGTTGATCTGTGCATGAGACCATTCTCTATATAAAATTTGTCCACTGCTAATGTTTTGCCCGGGTAACAGGATATAACTGGTGTTCCTAAAAGTGCAGCTTCACGGTTCATAGTACCCCCAGCCCCTATCATAAGATCACATTTTTTCATTAAACTGAAAGTATCCACTGGTGGTTTGAGGATCGTGACATTCTCGTATCCCTTGAATAATTCGGCTTGTTCTCTGAATCTTGGTATGATCAATATGTTAGCATGATCCTTAAGCATCTCGACTATGGGTGTGAGGACTGATTTGTGACAATCAGCATCCAAGTATGATGCCAGGGCTGGTTCTGGCCGCATTAGGATTGTCTTTTCCTTTTTCAGTTCCAGTTTAAGGTCTTCGAATATTTTATCATTGTATTTGAAGTTTTGGAAGTGCAGGATCTCTGACGTGCCCTTGTAGCGTATTATGGAGTTTGGGTCTGCACCTATTTTTATAACATCCCAAAGGTCTATGACCTCTGGCATTATTATCCTTTCACATAATGGTAGTGTTAGCCTATTAGCGGCTAGTGCATGTTCATTATCCAGTATGTAGACACTTGGGATTTTAAGGCCGAAGGTCACCCTTGGAAGTTCTATCGAATGCTTAGACACTCCAACATCAGGTTTCTCCTCTATTATCAGCTTTGAAAGCTTATAAGCCCTCTTTGTACTCTCTTTTAATTTTTCAGCTAATGAGACTCCATGTTTGCCTATTGATATGAAATCAAATCCGAATAATTTCATTAAGTTGTGTATGTCCCCAAATTTGCGCGTGGTTATAATGACATTTTCCCCTTCCTCTTGTAAGTATTCTATGATATCCTTAAAGAATCTTACATGGGGTGCGTTTGTTATGTCAATCCATACTTTCACATGATCACCAAAAAAGAGAGGGATTACATGGCCTCTAAGATCGCTTCTATAACATCTTCAATGCCTTCATCATTTTTTAGGCTAGTTTTTATAACTTTTACATGGGGGTTGATACTTGATACGTCTTCCACCATTTTGTTAATGTCTGCGCCAACTGCATTTGCAAGGTCCACCTTGTTTATTATTACAAGATCTGCCTCTTTGAAGATTAGTGGGTGTTTCTGGACGGTGTCGTCACCCTCTGTGGCGCTTATGATAACTATCCTCATATGTGAACCAAGATCAAAATCAACCGGGCATATGAGGTTTCCCACATTTTCTATGAACAATAAATCTATCTTATCAAGTGGGAGGTCCTCAAGGCCGTGTTCTACAAGGTGCGCGTCGAGATGGCACTCTTTTCCGGTGTTAAGGCCCACTACTGGTATGTTGTATCGTTTAACCCTTTCAGCGTCAAATTTACTTATGATGTCACCTGCTATCACGCCTATTGAATAATCCATCCTTTCTATAAGTTTTTCTATGAGTGTGGTTTTGCCTGAGCCCACAGCTCCAAGGAAGTCTATTGCGAAGACCCCTGCCCTGTCAAGTATTCTTTGATTACGTTTTGCAAGTTTTTTGTTAGCTATCAGTATATCATTCTGTACTTCTACCTCTGCAATCTTGTGCATTATTATTCCTCCTTTTCAATTTTTATGTTCTTGATGTTGCATTCTCTCCCATCGATTATTTTAAAGTCACCCTTGCCACAGGATGGACATGAAATTATTGGATTATAATGATCCAGCCCATCATCAGAGGCTACTCCACCCTCATATCCGCAGGAACATTCTATCTTGGCGGGTATTATTTCAATGTCAAATTTCGCACCCTCTAGTATAGTGTCTTCACTTAAAACTTCTAATATGAACTTTATCTGCTCTGGGTTAAGGAGAGTTAACTCTCCAATTTCGATTGTAACTTCTAATACTTCTATGGCATTATTCTTCTCAGCAGCGTCAATAACTGTTTTTATAATAGCATCAGCCATTGAAAGTTCATGCAAACGGATCACACCTCTCAGAGTTTAATATAGTAAGGATTTTATATTATCTATAGGGGAAGTTAAGATATAAAAAGTCTTATGTGGATATTAAAATATTCTCTTGCAGGGGGTGATTATCTTGATAATAGGGGGTTCCGCATCTCAAAACCTGGCCGCGAAGGTTGCTAATCTACTCCATGACCAGTTGTGTCCAATAGAAACACGTAAGTTCCCTGATGGTGAAAGATACATTAGAATAAAGGGTGAAATCCCTGATGAGGTTGTTGTCATCCAATCAACAGGGTATCCTCAAGATGAAAATTTCATGGAATTGTTTTTAATAATAAAAAGTCTTAAAGATATTGGCGCGGATAAAGTGAAGGCCGTGATACCATACCTTGGATATTCAAGACAAGATAAAAGGTTTAAACCTGGCGAGGCAGTTTCTGTGAAGATAATAGCAGAATTACTAGAAGCTGCGGGCGCGGATGAGGTATTTTCCATCAACTTACATGAACATAATATAATCAAATTTTTTAATATACCAGCGTATGAGCTTTCAGCCATACCACTCCTTGCAGAACATTTATCCTCAAGGGTTGATGATCCTATCATAATCGCACCTGATAAAGGCGCTTTGGACCATGCCAAGACAATGGCTGGAATAATAGGCTGTGAATATGATTACATGGAAAAAGTGCGTATTTCAGCCGAAAAAGTGGAAACACACCTCAAAAATTTTAATGTGGAGGGTAGGAGTGCTATAATAGTTGATGATATTATCAGTACAGGGGGTACAATCGTCAATGCTTCCAGGATACTCCATAGTCAAGGTGCTATGAATATCAAAGTAGTCTGTGTACATCCCGTGCTCGTTGATGACGCTCTCCTAAGGATATTCTCAACTGGTGTAGAAGAAGTTATAGCCACTGATACCATAAAATCAGAGGTCAGCGTCGTATCAGTGGCTCCACTCATAGCAGAAGCCCTAAAAAAGAATTAATGGGCTGTGGGGTTCTTTATTATACCCTTTGGCATGATATCGCTTATCCTCTGCATTTTCTCTATCAGACTTTCCTTACCCTTACCAATGAGCGCATGCTCAAGAACGTCCCCTAAGCTTTTCACTGGTATTATCTCTATTCTACCTTCATATTTCTTCTCAATCATCACATCATCCATGTTAGCTTCGGGGATTAAGACTTTCTTTATTCCCGCTTCTGCTGCGGCTTCTATCTTACCTGTAACGCCACCAACCGGTAACACATCCCCTCTTATACTCAAAGATCCTGTAAGTGCCACTGACTGGTCTACTGGTATCTCTTCAAGGGCTGATATTACTGCAGTCGCAACTGATACACTTGCACTGTCACCTTCCACGCCTTCGTAGGCTTGTAAGAATTGTATATGTATGTCATAATTGGAGATGTCTGTTCCAGTATATTTCTTGATGAGTGCACTCACATTCTGGACGGCTTCCTTGGCTATCTCACCTAGTTTGCCGGTTGCTATGATTCTACCCTCTTCTTTGCTCTGTGCAGGGGCTGCCTCGGCGGCTATGGGCAATATTATGCCGCTACGATCCCCTATGATGGCCAGTCCGTTCACTCTACCTATTTCGCTCCCATGGGATTTGAAAACGCTATATTTTTTCTTCTGGGTAATGTACCTATCTGCTATCTGTTGTTCAAGGGTCCTTGCAAGCTTCTTCGCCTTTAGCACATGCTCTTTAGATACGAGTTCCGCGCCTTCACTCTTTGCTATGTCACCAGCTGCCCTTACAAGGCCTCCAAGATCCCTTAATCTAAGGGTTAGTGAATCCTTTTTACCAGCTCTTCGCTGAGCTTCCCTTATGATCTCCTTTATCGCATCCTTGTTAAAGTGTGGTATCCGCCCATCCTTTTCCACTTCTTGTGCCACGAATTGTACAAGCTTCTGCCTGTTTTCTTGGGTGTCTGGCATGGTGTCTTTCATGTAAACCTCGTATCCATAGCCTCTTATCCTTGAACGTAATGCTGGGTGCATTCCCTCGAGCACGTGTAGGTTACCTGATGCCACGAGCACGAAGTCGCATGGTACTGCTTGTGATCTTACCATGGCCCCGCTGCTAGTTTCGCTTTGCCCAGTAATTGAATATTTTTTGTCTTGCATTGCTGTTAGGAGTTCTTGTTGTGTTTTCATCTTCATTGTACCTATTTCGTCAATGTATAGCACTCCCTTGTGGGCTTTGTGTATCATGCCGGCTTCTACCCTTTCATGTGCTGGGGTTCCAAGACCCCCTGACTGGTATGGGTCGTGTCTTACGTCTCCTAGCAGTGCACCGGCATGGGCTCCAGTCGCGTCAACGAATGGTGCTGTTTTTTTCCCTTCATTGTTTATTAATAGTTTCGGTACCATTATTGTCTTCTGTGGTCTCATTTGTTGTAGTGCTAGGAAGATTATCCCAGCGGCTATTATGGCTGCGAGGAACTGTTTAAGCATGAACCCCATGAAGAGTATGAAGCTTATTATAACTATCATGAAGAGGTTTTTCTTCTCTTCCTGGGCTCTCGCCCTGGTTTTGTGGCTCATCACAATCCTTTTACCTTCACCAGCCGGTACTGTGCTGATCACGGGATTGTTTGGGTCGTCGAGGTTGGGGTAGACTAATATATCCTGGAGTTGTTCCCTTGGCAGCAGTTCTGCCATTGCCTTTGCAAGCATAGATTTCCCGACGCCAGGTTCGCCGATGAGCAATACGTTGCGGCGTTGCTCAGCAGCCTTTTTTATCGTCTCAACCGCTTCTTCCTGGCCTATTATCTGATCTATTAATCTTTTGGGTACTGTTATGTCCTTTGAAGTTTCATATGAGAATGATTCTTTCATGCTAGTCTTTTTAACCTGGCCTGTCATTTTTATCCAGATTCCTCCCCTAATTTTAAAAAACAATCACTAATACTATGATATTTTTCATAGGTTAAATATTTTTCTAACATCTGTTTATTTTATTATTTTTTTATCTCAGCTATAAGTGCAAGTGCATTCTGTATGAATTTTTCAACTATCCTACGATACTTCTCCTCGCTGGCCCTTAACTTCTCTTCCATTTTCTTCCTCTGAGTGATATCCCTTATAATGGATGTAGTATAATTTTTTCCATTGAAAGTCCATGGAGTTAGTGACATTTCAACTGATATGATGCTTCCATCAGCTCTCTGACTCTTAGTTTCAAATATTCTGCCTGCGAGGGGATGCTCACCCTCCCTTTTGAACTTATCCATCATCTCCTTAAAATCTTCATGAAACTCTGATGGTATTATAAGGGTAAGTTCATGGCCTATGATCTCGTCACGCTCATACCCGAATACCTTAGAGAATGCTGGGTTAGCCTCTAAAATCTTACCATCCTCATCCACTATGAGTATTGCATCAACAGTGGACTCGAAGACGGATTTAAACCCTGCTAATAGTCTTTCACTGATTTTCATTGACAAGAAGGATCTCCCATCCCCAAGTGGGACGCATGTCACAAGCACTGGTATAATTGAACCATCAACTTTGAGATTTGTATGCAGATCCTCAACGAACTTACCTAAAGGCCTAGTATCCATGATGTCCCCTAGGCTAAGCCCTTCTAATTTATCCTCTGGCAAACCAAGTAATTCTATGAATTCCCTATTATATTCTTCTATGATAGAATCTTTTACTATGAGATTAGCACCTTTGGAATATCTGAAAAAAATATCTTCGCGGTTGGGAGATTCCATGAAATCAACCTCACTACTTTTTTATCTTAAAATATTATATATACGTAACAGTCAATAGGGGGATGATCATCATATGAATGCAAAGTGTATAATGATTCAAGGAACATCATCAAGCGCTGGTAAAACCGTCATAGTAGCCGCACTTTGCAGGATATTCGCAAAGAAAGGCTACAGAGTGGCACCATTCAAATCACAGAACATGTCACTCAACTCTTACACGACAAATGAGAACAGGGAGATTGCAATGGCACAAGTTCTGCAAGCAGAGGCCGCAGGTGTTGAACCATCACATCACATGAACCCCATACTCCTAAAACCAAAGGAAGATTTCATATCACATGTTCTAATCCATGGAAAACCGGCAGGTGACATGAACTTTTATGATTATCAGAGAAAGTTCCGAACAAAAGCCCTAAAAGCCATAAAAGAATCACTAAACAATCTAAGAAAAAACTATGATCTCATAATCATTGAAGGTGCTGGTTCCCCAGCCGAGATCAACATGCGCCAATACGACCTCGCAAACATGGAAATAGCACACCTTGCAGACGCTGACGTGATACTCGTAGCAGACATAGACAAAGGAGGCGTATTCGCATCAATCGCCGGCACATTCATGCTACTAGACAAAAAAGACAGAGAAAGGATAAAAGGAGTGATCATAAACAAATTCAGAGGAAACCTAGACATCCTAATACCAGGCATCAAAAAGATAGAAGAAATAATTAAAGTCCCAGTAATCGGAGTAATACCCTATGATGAAGGCCTAAAATTGCCAGAAGAAGACTCAGCTTCATTATCAGAGAGAAAATACAAAAGCAAAGGAAAAATAAAGATAGGAGTCCTACGATTGCCAAGAATATCAAACTTTACAGACATAGACCCCCTAGAATATGAAAAAGATCTTTCAATAAAATTCATAGAAGCAGAAGACACACTCAATGGATTAGATGCCATAATAATACCAGGGACCAGGAACACAATCAACGATCTTCTATTCCTAAAAGAAAAAGGATTCCACAACGAAATAAACGATCTAAAAGATGAAAGCCTAATATTTGGAGTTTGCGGCGGATTCCAAATGTTAGGCAAAAAAATAATAGACGAAGCCCATAAAGAATCACAACATGGAAGTACAGAAGGCTTAGGATTACTAGATTGTAAAACAGAATTCACAGGAGCCCCCAAGATAATAACACAAAGCCAAGGGAAAATAATAGGCCAAGGAATATTCCAAGGACTAAAGGGGGTTCAAGTCAAAGGCTACGAACTCCATGAAGGCACAACAATCCTAGGAGACTCCAAACCCCTCATACTCCTAAAAAAAGGCTGCGGTAACATGCCAGGAAAAAAATTAGACGGGGCGGTTGAAGGGAACATCGCAGGAACATACCTACATGGGATATTCCACAACCTAAAATTCCGCAGATACTTCACAAACATACTCCGCGAAAGAAAAGGCCTAGAAAAAATACCCTACAATATAGACAAATTCAAAGATAATAGGAGATTCTCCATTGACAGGCTATCAGAGATCGTGGAAAAAAACATCAACCTAGAATTCATAGAAAAGCTGATAGAATCAAACCACTAAAAAGGGCTTTGCTATAGTGAAAAGCACGATGATCGTCAAAATCACCCCTATAATAACAAGTGGAATTCCACTCCTTGGAATATCCCCTAATTTCACAAAACCTGTCCCATGGGCCATGGCCACTGTAGGATCCGCTGTAGGTAACAGGAAAGAGAGTGAACATGCTATTGCAACAGGCACAGCATATATACCAACAGGTAAATGTTGCGTATGGGCGAGTGTAACAGATAAAGGCACGAGTATAGCCGACAGGGCTATATTGGACATAACCTGTGTTATAACAACGGCCAACACCATAAGGACAAGTGTTATAAGCAGTGGAGAAGGGGATCCCAAAGCCACTATTATATCCTCTATAAGCCACCTGGCGGCTCCAGTATTTAGAAGGGCGGAGCCTAGTGAAAGGGCGCCGCCAAAGAATATTATAAGGCCCCAGTCAATGTTTTTCTGCGCATCTCTCCAAGTTATCACACCCGTGAATATGAAGAGCACACCAGCTATCAACGCCACAGAATAACTATCTAAGCCCGTCCAACCAGCCGTAACCCAAAGTAGTATTGCAAAGGATAATATAAAGAGAGTTATCTTCTCATCACGTTTCATTGGCCCGAGTAGACTGAGTTTATCGTCTATGGTCTCGTTTTTGGCGCCACGGACTTCTGGTGGGAAAACTCGCAGCAGGATCCTCCAGATTATTAGCATGAGTACTATTGAGAGTGGGAAGCCGAATATCATCCAATTCGAAAATGGTATACCCGTGTAGGCTGCTGCCATAAGGTTGGGGGCTGTTCCTATCTCTGTCGCAAGTCCACCCGCCAAAGAGCCAAATGACGCCCCAAGAACCATGCTCTTGGCGAAATTGCTTTCACCATCTTCGGCATTTTCGCAGCCCATCAACCCAACTATCTCTCTTATAACTGGCAGTAACATTGCAAATGCCACAACATTCTCGATCCATGCAGATAAGAGGCCAGTTGAGAATATGCTTACAAATAATGTCCAGTCAGCGGAGATTCCGAGCTTTGAGAGGAGTGTATAGGTTAATCTGAGTGCGAGTCCACTCTCTCTTATGGCATCAGCCATTATAAAGCCACCTATCATGAGAAATATTATAGGATTTGCAAATCCTATAACCGCATCTTTAAAACTTTGAATACCTATTATCGGTTGTATAAATAATATGATCATGGAAGTTACAGCTAATGGTACAAACTCACTAATCCACATGATGATGGCGAAAACTAATAATGACAAAGCCGCATGGCCAGAAGATCCAATACCAGGTAATGGTATAAGATAAACTGCTAATGCCAATAATATACTCATTATAAAATGAATTTTATTGCCCGCCACCACAAACACCAACTTTTAAATGCTATCATCTATATTATATAAATGTTTCCCATAATTTCTCATGTATGAAAACCGGTCATAAGATAATTTTTAAAAATTCAAAGAATATGGATGAAATCCCCACCAAGACTGTGAATTTCGTACTTACCTCGCCACCATATCCAATGATAGAAATATGGGATAGCCTATTCTCCTCACTCAATCCAAGTATAGGCCAAGCCCTCAAAGATAAGGATGGGATGAGAGCATACAATCTCATGCACAAAGAACTAAACAAGGTCTGGGATGAAATAGACAGAGTAACACACCCCGAGGGGATCGTCTGCATTAATATAGGGGATGCGACAAGGAAACTCGGAAATTCATTCAGAGTATATGCAAATCATTCCCGTATAATAGAGTATTTTGAAAAGAAAGGTTACAATATTCTTCCCTTGATTATCTGGAAGAAAAAAGCAAATAAGCCAAACAAATTTATGGGCTCTGGGATGCTACCCCCAAATGCCTATGTCACACACGAACACGAATACATCCTAATATTTCGAAAAAACGGCCCGCGAAAATTCAGAACAAAGAATGAAAAAAGGAGGAGGAGAGAAAGCGCATATTTTTGGGAAGAAAGAAACCGATGGTTCTCTGATACATGGACAGACTTGAAAGGCGCCCCGCAAAAATCAGACATAGGAAGAACAGCAGCGTATCCCATTAAATTGGCATATAGGTTGATAAACATGTACTCGATCCAAGGGGACACTGTCTTAGACCCCTTCTTGGGTACTGGGACAACCATGATAGCTGCAATGTGCACAGCCCGCAACTCAATAGGATATGAAATCGACACCAGATTTAAGAACATAATAGAAGCCCGAATAAAAAAAGTTAAAAGATTATCGAAGGAGCTCATCATGGAACGCTTACAAAAACATGTCAATCTAGTCAAAGATAAAAACGCTAAATACAGGTCAAAATATTATGGGTTTAAGGTCACGACAAAACAAGAACAACACATACTATTCCATAGGATAAAAAAAATCGAAAAAGAGGATGAAAATGAATTCAAAGTAACATATAAACCCCTGAAAATCCACCCTGAATATCTATGACTTATATTTCTTCTCAAATCTCCTCCAAGACCGTGCAATATATGGTTCACACTTATCAAGTTCCGTGAGAAGGCACATTCTTATAGTATCGGTCTTTATCTCCTCTTTACCCTCCAATTTCCTAGTTACAGTCTCATATATCTTATCTATTATCTCCTTTTTCTCATCAAGACTATAACCCGCATCAATGGTAGCCTTTTCAAGAGATGCTCTGATCTTCGAAGGCTTATATGGCTCAAGTTTCCCTCTCCTCTTTATAACCCTCATCACTTCTCACCATCCACACAAAAAAATATCCCAATGGGGGGATCCTTTCGGCATTTAGGCGGAACTATAAGCTCTCAACCCCCCACTAGTCTGAGGGGTTCGAAAGAACTCTCCAACTCCTGTCATCCCATTAACACACCAGATTATATTTTATCTCTGAACATATTTAAACTTAACACAGCTACCTCCCCATCCCCTCATGAAAATCTTCTAAGATTCTTAAAGTCCCCACCACCATGACCCAATGATGAGCATATCCAAATTTTTATATTTCATGTCACTATATTAGGTTCATAGAAATCTCATGGTGTTCTATAATGCCAGTTATAACAGTTGAATATGATGATCTGAAAAAACTAGGGGTAGATATACGCAAGGACAAACTCATTGAGATTCTTCCGATGATGGGCAGTGACATTGAAGAATTTGATGAAGAAAGTGTAAAGGTGGAATTTTTCCCCAACAGGCCAGATCAGCTTTCAGTGGAAGGTGTTGCGAGAAGTCTTAAAGGTTTCCTAGGCCTTGAGAAGGGCTTGCCATCCTACAATGTTGAAAATTCTGGGATGAAAGTTTATGTAGACATGAGCGTGACAAAGATAAGACCCCATATTGGGATGGGCATCATCAAAAATGTTAATTTTAATGATAAAAAGTTGAAGCAGGTTATGGAGTTCCAAGAGGATCTACATTGGGTTATAGGGAGAGATAGGAAAAAAGTGGCCATTGGTATACATAACCTTGACGTGGTGGAAGCCCCATTCACCTATAAGGCCGTTAAACCAGATGGGGTAAAGTTCATTCCACTTGACTGTGACCATGAAATGACACCCGCCCAGATACTTAGAGAGCATCCAAAGGGCGTGGAATACGCCCACCTTCTGGAACAATTTGATCGTTATCCCCTCATCGTTGACAAGGACGAGAACGTCCTCTCAATGCCTCCTATAATCAATGGAGAGCTTACAAAACTCACAGAAGATACCAGGAACATCCTAATAGACGTCACAGGAACCGATGAGCGTGCCGTAATGCAAACATTGAATATAATCTGCACATCCTTCGCAGAATCCAATGGTAAAATAGCAAACCTCAAAATAATCCGCCCAGAAAAAGAATTCATAACACCAAACCTAACACCAAAAACAAAAAACTTGAAAGTTTCAAATGTTACAAAGATAATAGGGATAAAACTCGGCCCAAAAACTATAATAGATCTTCTAGAAAAGGCCAGGATGGACGCAGAGATCATATCAGAGGATGAAATCAAAGTTAAAATCCCAGCCTACAGAGTTGATATACTCCATGAAGTTGACATCATCGAAAATGTTGCGATACAGTACTGCTTCAATAATATTAAACCCGAAATCCCAGCAATCCCAACCATAGGAGAGGAAGACCCATGGCACGCCATTGACAAGCCTATAAGAGAGATCATGATAGGCCTCGGCTTCCAGGAAATCATGAGTTTAATGTTAACCAATGAAGAAAACCATTACAGGAAAATGAGACTTGAAAATGATGAGAGAGTGCAAGTTGCCCAGCCAATATCCACTGATAGGACAATGATACGAAAAAGCCTACTTAATGGACTGCTAGAATTCCTAGAGGCTAACAGGCACGAAGATCTGCCCCAGAGGATATTCGAGATAGGTGATGTAGTATACATTGACAAGAGCCAGGAGACGAACACTCGCCTAGTTAAGAAACTTGCAGGTGCTATAATACATTCAAATGCCAACTTTACCGAGATAAAATCCACAGTAGCAAGTATAATAAAAAACCTTGGATACAAATTCCAAATAGAACCATTGTATCATCCTTCTTTCATAAAAGGTAGATGCGCAAAATTAAAAGGTAATGGGTTAACGGGATTCTTTGGGGAACTGCACCCAGAGGTTATAACTAATTTCAGATTAGAGTATCCTGTTGTTGCCTTTGAAATAAAGTTCTCCAGCAGATAAAATCGTGCATAGGATTTATCTGCCAATTACCGTGACCCTGACTCTGCGCCTTCTTGGACCGTCAAATTCGACAAAGAATATGCTCTGCCAGGTTCCAAGATCTAATGAACCACCAACTAAGGGTATGCTCTGACTACCACCTATGATCATCGCCCTTAAATGAGAATCTGCATTATTGTCAATGGCATTATGTCCATATGAACCGCCCATAGGGATCAATTTTTCAATGACCTTTTCAAAGTCTCCGAGGAGTCTTGATTCGTTCTCGTTTATGAAAATGGCAGAGGTAGTGTGTCTTGTGAATACGTTGACGATACCATCGCTGATATTTGAAGATTTCACAACATCTTTCACCTTATTGGTTATGTTCACGAGCTCCATCCTCTTTGAAGTCTTTATGTTTATTTCATCTGAAAACATTTCCAATATGATCAACCCCCTATTTTTTTATCTTTTGTTGGATAAGCGTGAAGTCAACCTGTAAAGGAAGCTTTTCTCATGGAAAAATGCATGATGTGGGCACACTTCCATACAGCATAGGCAATTCACACACTTTTCATAATCAAATACTGGGGACAGGATACCATCTTCAAGGGCGCCTGTGGGGCACGCCTCTACACATACTCCACAATTTTCGCAACGCCTATCATCAATCGCTGGCCTCGACCACCAAAACCTTAAAAGTGTCCTGGCTAAGCTTGTGGGTAAAAATTCAAGTGCATGGTAAATGTTTGAGGGCCATTTGAAATCGTCTATTAATGGGGGTTCATCCCCTATAATTTCGATGTCAACTAAGCCTTTGCCAAGACCTCTCTCTATCGCGATCCTATTAGATGGGATCATATATGGGTCCATTCCAAGGATGTGGGAGATGTAAACGTCTAATGCTACTGTATCATTTGATGCTAATATAATCCCAAGTTTTCTTGGATTGCCTCCTGAAGGGCCGTTGCCTTCCATTCCGATTATACCATCTACAATTGTTAGGTTTGGTTGTGTGAGTTCATATATGTCAACTATTTTTTCACTGAATTCTGACGGGCTTGGGTATCTTCTATGGTAGTCTGTTTTTCTGGCTCCTGGGATAGCTCCATACATATTCTTCACTGCGCATGTTAATATTGTTAGATTATGGGTTTTTATCTTCGGAATGTTCACAATGAAATCGCATTCTAGTATGGGTTTTGCTATGGGATATTCCTCTGATTTGAACTTTTTAATGTATGACCCTGTTGATTCAAAATTTAATAATCTGACTCCCAGTTTTTTGCTTATGGTTTTCATCCCAGTTTTTTCCCATAGGTTTTCCAAGTGGGTGTAGGGGCTTCCTGGGCTGTCTCCTATCATAACTTTTACATTTTTTTCGAGTAGTATTCTTGCTATGGCTTCTACAACTGCCGGGTGGGTTGTTATCCCCTCATCTGGTGATGCGCTCATTAGAAGGTTTGGTTTAAGGAGTACGTGGTCGCCTTTTTCTAACTCTTCAAATCCGTTTATATTCTTGATACACTCTTGGATGGCCCATTGAACTTTTGGGAGACTATAGGACGTGCATTTTTTCACTGCTATGAGTGATGTCAATTATGCCCCCCCTGGGGTTTGTGGAGGTGTTTGTGGATTTTCTCCGCGAGCTTCCTGTTTATCCCATCTACTTGGCTTAATTCTTCTATGCTCGCACCTTTAATACCCTCCATGCCCTTGAAATGTCTTAGTAGGCTTATTTTCCTCTTGGGTCCTACTCCTCTTATTTTATCGAGTTGAGAAGCCTTAAAATTCTTATTTCTGAGTTTGCGATGGTATTCGATGGCGAACCTGTGGGCTTCATCCCTGACATGTTGTATGAGGTGCAGAGCCCTTGAATCCTTTGGTAGTTTTATCGGGTTCATGGAAGAAGCTGTGTATATTTTCTCATCCCTTTTCGCGATCCCTATGACTGGTATCTTAACATTTAATGATTCAAGAACCCTTAATGTTAAATTTAATTGTCCACGACCACCATCTACTACTATAAGGTCTGCTTTTGTCTCATCCTTTGAGTACCTTCTTTTGATGATCTCGCGGATCATGGCATAATCGTCAGGTCCCCTTGCACGTATCTTGTATCGTCTGTAAAGGCCCTTTGCAGGTTTTCCGTCTATGAATGTTACCATAGCCCCTACAGGAGCCTCCCTGCCAATATTTGAAATATCGTAGCCTTCTATCCTCCTAGGATGGTTTGGGAGTTTAAGTTGCCTTTTCAATTCAGCTAGGATCTTATGGCTTTCTACCTTTTCCTTCGAAAGTGTTTGGATTCCTTTAACTGCGGCCTTTAAAAGTTTTAGGTCAGATCTTCCAGTAGGTTTTCTTATTTTAACTTTAACCCCTTTTAAGTTGGATAACCATTCTTCTAACAGTCCCCTCTGGTCTATGTCATGTTCCATGATTATCTCTTCTGGTATTTGGTGTGGTGTTGAATAATACTGTTGGATGAATGCTGATAATATCCTTTTAGGGTTTTCTTTATTGGTATTATCCATGGTAAAATCGTCTTTGCCTATAATCTTCCCATCTTTGATGTGTAGTATCATGATAATGGCTTTATTATCGAATCTGCCAGTTATGATATCCTTGTCTATCCCCCTGGTGAATATGGTGTGTTCTTTTCCCATAACCTCTTTCAATGATATTATCTGATCCCTTATGGTCGCGGCTTTTTCAAATTCCAAGTTTGATGCCGCATCCTCCATTTCCTCCTCCAATTCTTCTAGGATGTCCTTGTATTGTCCCTGGAAGAAAAGTTCCACTCTTCTAATCATTTGCATATATTCGTCCCTTGAAATATTGCCCGTACATGGACTATAGCATAGGCCCATCTGGTTGTTGAGGCATGGACCGTCCATTCTTTTACAGTCACGGATCTTGAATAAGGATTTTAGGAATTTGATCATTTTCTTCGCGGCGAATGTGTTCGTAAAGGGTCCGAGGTAGGCTCCATCAGATGTTATTCTTCTCGTTATTGTTATCCTTGGATATTCCTCATTAGTAATTTTAAGGTAGGGATATCTCTTATCATCCTTGAGATGGATATTATATGGTGGCTTATACCTTTTGATAAGGTTACTTTCAAGTATCAGGGCTTCCCTTTCAGTGTCTGTTAGGATATACTCTATATGGTCTATGTGTTTTTTCATTGTTTTTATTTTTGGATTACCTGTAGGCTGAAAATATGATCTAACACGTTTCCTCAAGGATATTGACTTCCCGATATAGAGTATGTTACCCTTTTCATCTTTTAAGATGTAAACTCCTATCTTATCTGGAAGATCATCAACCCTTTTAACGACCAATTATAAATCCCCCCTCTGCCAGCCCCCCATAATATTATATATTAATACTTTGAATATTTTAGTATAATTCTTGGTTTTTTTGTCAGTGATTTGATGATGAAATTTAGATTAAAATCAGATCTTGAGCCTAAAGGGGATCAGCCCAAGGCTATCAAGGAATTAGTTGATGGTATAAAAGAAGGTTTAAAGGAGCAGACACTCCTCGGGGTCACAGGTTCTGGTAAAACATTCACCATAGCAAATGTCATAATGGAGGTTCAAAGACCGACACTGGTCATCTCCCATAATAAGACCCTAGCCGCCCAATTATATGAGGAATTTAAGAAGTTTTTCCCGGATAATGCCGTGGAATATTTTGTAAGCTACTATGATTATTACCAGCCAGAAGCTTACATCCCCCAGACAGACACCTACATAGACAAGGAGGCCTCAATAAACGATGAGATAGACTTGATGAGACACTCAACAACACAATCCCTCCTCACAAGAGATGATGTTATCGTGGTCTCCAGTGTATCTTGTATTTATGGTATAGGAGCACCCTGGGATTACGGAGGATCCACACTCTCCCTCCAAGTTGGATCGCAATTAGATAGGGAGGAGATTCTATCAGAGCTTGTACACATGCAATATGAAAGAAATGACATAGAATTTGACAGGGGACAGTTCAGAGTCCGCGGGGATATACTAGAGGTTAACCCAGTCCATGGAACGCCCCCAATACGCATAGAATTTTTTGGGGATGAAATAGACTCAATATCATTCATACACCCCACCAGCCGTGAAAGGATAAAAAACTTGGAAAAAATAGTCATATTCCCAGCCAAGCACTTCATAGTATCAGAGGATCGTATGGAAAAGGCCATAGAATCAATAGAAGAGGAGCTTGAGGAAAGATTGAATGAGTTGAGATGCCAAGGGAAACTTTTAGAAGCTCAAAGACTCGAGCAGCGTACAAGGTTCGACATAGAAATGTTAGAGGAGATGGGTTACTGTCCAGGTATTGAGAATTATTCCTTACACCTTAGCGGGCGCAACTGGAGTGATAAGCCCTATACACTACTCGATTATTTCCCGGATGACTTTCTAACAGTTATAGACGAGTCACATGTTACAATACCACAGATAAGGGGAATGTACAGGGGGGACAGATCACGTAAAGAAACACTCATCGAATATGGTTTCAGATTACCCTCAGCACAAGAAAACCGTCCCCTCAAATTCAAGGAATTCCAAGAGAGCATAAATCAGATAATATATGTTTCAGCCACTCCAGGAGTATATGAGATTTCAAGGAGTCAAAGGGTTGTAGAACAGATAATAAGGCCTACAGGACTCGTAGACCCTAAAGTTATAGTAAAACCAGTCCAAGGACAAGTTGATAACCTCCTCGATGAGATAAACCATCGCATTAAAAAAGGTGAACGCGTCCTTGTAACCACACTTACAAAGAGAATGGCAGAAGACTTAACAGACTATTATTCAAAGATGGGTATCAAGGTGAGATACCTCCACTCTGAAATAGACACACTCGAGAGAGTTGATATCATCAACGACCTCCGCATGGGGGAATTCCACTGCCTCATCGGAGTCAACTTACTAAGGGAAGGATTAGACCTGCCAGAGGTTTCACTAGTAGCTGTCCTAGACGCTGACAAGGAAGGTTTCTTAAGATCTGAAACATCATTAATCCAAACAATTGGTAGGGCAGCCCGTCATGTTAAGGGCGAAGTCATACTCTATGCTGATAAACTCACAGATTCTGTAAAGGCCGCTGTAGAAACCACCAACAAGAGGAGGGAAATGCAACTCGAATATAACAAAAAACATGGCATAACCCCCAGGAGTGCTAAAAGAAGCCTCAAAGCTAAAAAAGAAAAGATAAAAGTGGAAGATTTCATGGAACTTCCAGATGATGAGCTGAAACTTATAATAAAAGACCTTGAAGAAGAGATGGAAGAAGCCGCATCAAACCTGGAATTCGAAAAAGCAGCAACACTAAGGGACCAAATACTAACCCTTAAAGGAAACGTGAAAGGGATGAAAAATGGCCAATAATATCGTGATTAAAGGTGCAAGGGAGCACAACCTCCAAAATATAAACCTTAAACTCCCAAGGGACAAGTTCATTGTTATAACTGGGATAAGCGGATCAGGGAAATCATCACTCGCATTCGACACCATATACGCAGAGGGACAACGAAGATATGTTGAATCACTCTCAGCCTATGCAAGACAATTCCTAGGCCAGATGAAAAAACCAGATGTGGACTATATTGAAGGCCTATCACCAGCAATATCCATAGACCAAAAAGCGACCAAGATGAACCCAAGATCCACCGTAGGGACAATAACAGAAATATACGATTATCTAAGATTGCTCTTCGCACGCATAGGCAAACCACACTGTTACATTTGTGGAAAAGAGATCTCACAACAAACCTCCACACAGATAGTTGAAAGAATACTTCAAGAAGAAGACGGTGCAAGAATCTACATCCTAGCCCCAATAATAAAAGACCGGAAAGGAGAACACAAAAAAGTCCTGGAAAAACTCAAAAGGGATGGTTATGCGAGAGTCCGGGTAGATGGTGAAATACACAGCCTAGAAGAAGACTTCGACCTTGAAAAGAACCGCAAACATACAATAGAGGTTGTGGTGGACAGGCTCATAACACGCTCAGATACAAACTTCAGAAAAAGACTAGCAGATTCCATTGAAACGAGCCTGGAATTAGGTGAAGGCACCCTCACAATCCTATACCCTGATAGGGCGGATGAAAAGGTCTTCAGCGAACACTTCGCATGCACAGACTGTGGCATAAGCTTCGAAGAAATCAGCCCAAGGATGTTCTCATTCAACAGCCCCCACGGAGCCTGCCCAGAATGCAACGGCCTCGGAAGCAAACTCGAAATAGACCCAAACCTCGTAGTCCCGAAACCAGAACTCTCACTAAACCAAGGAGCCATCATACCATGGAGCAAATCCTTCAAAAAAGAAAACTACTATTATCAGATGCTCAAGGCAGTGGCCAAACATTATAATTTCAGCATGGACACGCCATTCAAAGACCTCGACCCAGAATACCAAAAAATCATATTATACGGATCCCATGATAGGATACAATTCGTATTCAAAAGAAAAAACAGAAAATATCGCGTCAATAGAAGATTTGAGGGTGTTATCCCCCGCCTAGAAAGAATATACCTAGAGACCAAATCCAATTACATGAGAAGATACATCGGAGAGTTCATGAGCAACAGACCCTGCCCAGCATGTGGTGGTAGCAGACTCCGCCCAGAAAGTCTTGCAGTTACAATCAATGGAAAATCAATCCACGAAATAACTGAAATGTCAATCAAAGAAGCATTGAAATTCTTCAAAAAACTTAAACTAACCCCCAGAGAAGAATACATCGCCAAGGATGTTCTACGGGAGATAAAAGAACGTCTAAAATTCCTAATAGATGTGGGATTAGAATATCTGACATTAAACAGGTCATCAGGGACGCTCGCAGGTGGAGAAGCCCAAAGAATCAGACTAGCCACACAGATAGGCTCAAGGCTCGTGGGAGTACTCTACATCCTAGATGAGCCGACGATAGGCCTACACCAAAGAGACAACATCAGACTGATCAACACCCTAAAAAAACTCAGAGACCTCGGCAACACCCTAATAGTCGTTGAACACGACCCAGAAACCATACTATCCGCTGATTATATTGTCGATATCGGCCTGGGGGCGGGTGAACATGGAGGCCGCATAGTCGCAACAGGAACACCTGAGGAGATAATGGAAAACCGAGAATCGCTCACAGGAGCATACCTGTCAGGTCGAAAAACAATACCAACACCCTCCAAGCGAAGAAAATCTGATGGGAGACATATCACCATAATTGGGGCCGGCGAACATAACCTGAAAGAAATCGACGTTAAAATACCACTAGGAGTCTTCACATGCGTCACGGGAGTTTCAGGTTCAGGTAAAAGCACCCTTGTCAATGATATCCTCTACAAAGGCCTCTATGAAAGGTTAAACAACAAGCATATGAACCCTGGTAAACATAAAGACATAAAAGGCGTGCATTACCTAGACAAGGTTGTGATAATAGACCAGTCACCCATCGGGAGAACACCCCGCTCCAACCCCGCAACATACACCGGAGTATTCACCTATATAAGGAAACTTTTCGCCCAAACAGCCGAGGCAAAAAAAAGAGGATACAAGCCCGGCCGATTCAGTTTCAACGTGAAAGGAGGCAGATGCGAAGCTTGTAATGGTGATGGTATCATAAAAATAGAAATGCATTTCCTAGCCGATGTTTACATACCCTGTGAAGTGTGTAAAGGTAAACGATACAACGAAGAAACACTACAAATCAGATACAAGGGCAAAAATATTGCCGAGATACTCGACATGACAGTGGAAGAAGCATTAGATTTCTTCCATAATATACCATCAGTCAAAAATAAACTCCAAACATTATATGATGTTGGCCTGGGCTATATAAAATTGGGGCAGCCAGCAACAACATTATCCGGCGGTGAAGCGCAAAGAGTCAAACTTGCAAAGGAACTGAGCAGAAAAAGCACCGGCAAAACACTATATATATTAGATGAGCCCACCACAGGCCTGCACTTCGATGATATAAAAAAGCTCTTAGATGTGTTGAATCGCCTCGTAGACGCTGGTAATACCGTGGTGGTCATAGAACATAACCTAGATGTTATTAAAATGGCGGATTATATAATAGACCTTGGACCGGAAGGAGGAGAAGAAGGGGGTAGAATAGTCGCGGAGGGAACACCCGAAAAAGTTGCAGAATCAGGAACATACACCGGAAAATTCCTAAAGAAGGTTATAGAATCCACAAAACCCCCATTCGAAACAACAATCCTAGAAGCAGATAAAGTCAAAGAATAAAGATCCCCCATTGAATGCGTGGTCTCTGCTTACATTCCAACGCCAAACAACAGAATATGAGCGGTGAAGTGGTAAGTATCCACATTTTCCATCTTTTTTCGCAAAATGCGGGAAACTGGACCCTCTAAGATAACATTGCAAATGTTACATAAAATAAAGATTAGAAAAAAAATTATCCCCAGCGACTTATCTGGAAAAAGTTATACCTAATCAGCTTCAACATCTGAAAAACAAAAAGATTAAATAGATAGGCTTCGTGTGAATACTATAGGGCAAAACTTCGTAAAGGACAGGAATTTATGCAATTCATCGAGAATGTATAAGAGGCAGATATGTGCTTTTGGTTACGTTCAAATTTGCTATCGCAAACTACATATCCCCGGAACGTTGTCCAAGATTGCGAACCTGCAAAAAATTTAAATTCAATTATCCAAATAGAGGAGATACAAATGAAGTGGAAAAATTCATTAATGGCATTTGAGGAAGATATAAAAGACAGAAGTTGGTTAGAATGGTTAAAGGCACATACTTCTGGCTTCAAACCTTTACACAGATATGAAGGAATTCTAGAGCTTAGCAATGAAGAGTTAATTTTCGATGGAAAAGATGTAAAAGAGAATAAGGAATTCCAACTGAAGATACCTTTAAGGAATATAATAGATGTTCATTACGGTTTTGATGAAGTTTTCAAAGGAAGAGAAGAAAGAGCATGGCCATGGAACAAACCATTAAGAATAAGATATCAATTTGAGAACAAGGAGAGAACAATATATCTATTCGCCCATTTTCATCATAAAAAGGGGATAAGGACGTCTGATAACAAAGAACTGTACGAAGGACTAAAAGAAGTAATGGAATGAAAATCAACAAGCTCACGACATTCCGCTTTGTTCCAATGCTTTCGTACTCAGACAACAGAGCGCTATATGAAATTGGGCTTGCGGTGGCTTAAAAAAGAATAAATTTATGATATGTTATGGATATGAAAAAGAGGGACGGGAGATAAATTTTGGATGAATGGATTTTTAAGCTTTTTAGGGCCCCTTGGATTTGAAGCTTTCAAATTGCATAATCCTTTGTATTTATTCCTGTTTTTTTGCATTCTTTGTTCATTTCAAATATCTCAAAGATGGGCTCAAATATTTGGGTTTGCTTGGCGTGATTGGATTAATCGTGGCAATCCTTGGGGGTTATAGGAGTAGTGGAGGTGTAAAAGATAGTTGAAAATAAAGTGTATATAGCATTCGGGATAATTGGATTAATTTTAGTGATTACCGGTGCTATAGTAACAATCTCGAAAGAAATGGGGATGGCTTGGGCTCTCTGGTAGTGGAATCGCCATTATATGGATAAGCTAAAGTGTATCATAGGAACAAGCATGAAAGAAAATGATGCGACCACTCCCGCCCGAGTCCTACCAACTTTGTTGGTCCGGTACTTCACGCTCGAACAACAAGTGGATATATGGCTTATAGTGCTCGTCCAAATTTGCCTTAACGGGCAAACTTCACATACCCCTGGGAGGTTATACACAATCGTTCATGGTGTAAAGGAAATTTAAAGGAAGCGTAAAAATGGAAGGTTTAGGCGATAAAAAAATGCCCGGTATGCTTTATATACTTATTTCATTTATTCCATAGATCCTTTACTGGGTATTGTGTGGTATGGGCAGCTATGCCGGTATAGTCATTCCTCTTGTGATTTCCTTATTTTTTATCATTCCTCAAATCCGCAAAAGAGAGTTCAATTTGATGGATGTTACTTCCGTTCTCTATTTCAGCATAGCGAGCGCTGCTACATTTATCTTCAAATTAAACATGTTTGTTGAACATAGTGGTTTTATTGGCTATTTTGTTCTATTTCTAATGGCCTTGATTTCACTTGTCATCAAACGACCGTTCACTTTCCAGGTTTCGAAAAAGGATTATCCTAAGATCTATTGGAAGGACAAATCGTTCTTGGCTATAAACAGCCAGATAACCATAGTCTGGGCAGGGATATTCCTATCAAATGCAATCTTATTTCTGCTCCTTGCCAAACCTTTCACAGTAGTCCTCTCAAACATTTTAATCGTCATTGGCATAATCTTTTCAATTGTTTTCCCTTTGAAAGCACCTGCCTATTTCGTTTCAGAAGAATTCAAGAAATATGACTGGAGGGTAATGTAAATCTCCAAGAGCCTAAGAAAGAAGATGAGTATGATGTCATAATCGTTGGTTCGGGTATAGGAGGTTTAACATGTGGCGCTTTGTTCTCAAAAAGAGGATACAAGGTTTTAGTTTTAGAACAGCATTTTCAAGTTGGAGGCTACTGCTCATCTTTCAAAAGGAAGGGGTTTGTTTTTAACACCGGGGTGGAGGATGTAAGCGGGTTGTGGGAAAAAGGCCCTCTTATTTATCTTTTACGAGAACTTGGACTGAAAAAAGAAGATTTGTTTGTGAAAAACACAAGAAAGTATATTTTCAAAGGGAAAGACATAGAAGTGCAGAATCTTGAAGAGTTTATAAGTCTGCTCTCGAAAATGTTCCCAGCTGAAAAGAAGAATATTTCTGCTTTCTTCAGGGAGGCTAAAGAAGCTTATGTTGAATGTTATAAAGATACAACCTACGGAACTCCTTTACCTGCCGAATTAATCGTGAAGGTCCTCGGAGATAGGAAGCTTCTATATTATCCAAAGGAGCATCCTCATTTTTACGATTGGATGAACAAAACCTACAAAGAGAAGCTTGACGAATATTTCAAAGACGAGAATTTAAAGGCGCTGCTCTGCGCATTATTGGGTTATCTTGGGACAGAGCCCGAAAAAACTCTTGCAAGCAGCGCACTCACTGCATGTGTCTCATATTACCTATATGGCGGCTATTTCCCAAAAGGAGGTGCACAACGGTTTGCTGACAGCTTAAAGTGTTTCATTGAAAACCACAACGGTAAAGTCATGGTTAGGCATAAAGTAGATAGAATACTGGTTGAAAGCGGAGAAGTTAAAGGAGTAAAAGTTGGAGAGAAGATTTTAAAGGCTCCAATAATTGTAGCCAATGCAAATGCTAAAACCACATTCCTAGAGCTTGTCGGAGAAAAACAACTTGGATAGTAAATTTGTTGATTATATAAAAGGGTTAAAAATGTCACCTTCTGCCTTTATGGTATTCTTAGGTGTAGATATAGATCTATCAAACTATCCAACACTTATCAAAAACCTGGATAAAAGTATTGATATAATCATTAACTCAAATGCTGACCCAAATCTGGCCCCAAAGAACAAATCAAGCGTCACAATAATAACGGGAGAAAACTACCACAATTTTCCAGAAAGAAGAACAAAAGAGTATTCACAGAAGAAAAAAGAGATGGCTGAAATGCTAATTCAGAAAGCCGAAAAAGTCATTCCTGAATTGAGCAAGCACATAATCGTTCAAGATGCAGCAACCCCAAAAACATTTGAAAGATACACATCAATGCCCGAAGGAGCCCTATATTCCTTCGATCAATCAATTGAAGTTAAAAGACCATATTTCAAAACACCGATAAAAGGTTTGTATTTAGCGAGTGCCTCAACTTTCCCAGGCGGAGGAATAGAAGCAGCCGCAATGTCGGGAATGATCTGTGCAAACGATATATGTAATTGGGAACTTAAGACGCCATGAACGAACTCTCTGCTTGGCTTCGGTACTTTCGTATTCAACATGAGGATATGTGGCTTCGACTTCAACTATCCCACAAGGGCAAAAACTTTGAACCCCCCATAAAGGGTGACACTCAAATATGTAGGCTCTATAGAGATCATGCAAGAACTAAGATACCACCAAACACATAAACTTGATCTACTATAATCCCAGAATCTGAAAGAATTAATAAAGTTTTACAAGCGCTACGTTTAAAGTGGCTAAGCTTTACCAACATATCGCATCATGTCGAAATATGATCAACATGGCTTTGTTGCCCCTTGAAAACGCATAAAATAATACCATGAATTCACATCAGTGCTCTGGATACTAGGACTTGGAGGGACAAAGACCGCACTTCAGAAATTCATTTAAACGCATCAGGATCACGAGCATGTTCAACCACTACAAGCCAGAAGGGCCACTCAGTGACCAGTGGAATACTTTAACCTGGACTATTATCCAGATTATCCTTGTGATTATGAGGAGTATTATGCCGACAATAATCGCCCTCAAAACTTCGCGTCGCGTGCTAAGGTAATTCCCTTTTAATCCTGGCATTTTATCAGGGAAAAGATAATATGTCGCGATAAACAGGCCAAGAGACAACATGAACAAACCCCAGGCCACATCCCCTTTAAACATGCCAACAACACCCCTTATAACCATGAAGGCAGAGAAAAGGAGTGAGAAACAGAAGTATCCCATAATTGGGTATCCTTTCCCATCCCATTCCCCTCTGAAGGTGTCACCCCTCAAAAAGGACACAAAACCAATATACTCCACGAGGATTACAAGAGCAACCACTCCTGGCACTATCTTAGGAGCGAAGACAAAGCAAAGACCCGCCGAAAGGAGAAAAAAAGGGAGAAGGACAACCATGAAGCCGAACGAGAAGGCTCTGGGCGTCCCTACACCACCTTTTTTTGGTTTTTCTCCTGTAACTCTCTCATAGAATCTATTTAGACGGTCCTCTCCAACAATAACCAAGGAAATCAAATATATAGTGAGGCTTAGACCCACTGCGATCATCACTCCCTCTGATGACATGATTTTTCACTTTCTCTCTATTTTTATATGTTTTTTGATTGTAAGCTGCAGGTTTAGTTATGGGGTGAACTTTCTAGCGAGTGTATAACTGATGATATTCCACTACCTTTAACCCATGATTTAACTGTGTTCTCTATTGCTTCTTTCCCATCCTCTCCGAGAGTTGCCTTGACTATAGCTGTTTTACCGCCAAAGACTGTTATAAATCTCATCGATTGTCTGACTCCCGTGTCAGTGATTATTTTAAATGGTGAGGCTCCTATTGGCGCCTTGAAAAAGACTGCAGAACCCACTGTAGCCGCAAAATCAAGCCAATTAACAGGATTGAGCGGATCATCGAATAAACCAGACGCATCAGCTGCAAAAATCAAGCCCCCTGTAATAAGCGCTCCTGCTACAATGCCTGTTAGCGGTCCTCCTGCTGCTGCCGCTACCATTAGTCCAGCTGTTATTAGTATTCCGGCTGCTGTAGCTTCAGTTGATGATTTTAGAAATTGTCCAAGCCAACTGTTTACTTTGTTTGTTAGTTGGTCGTGGTAGCAGTAGCAGTAGTCTGCTGTGGCTCCTCCAAGGCCATAGAAGTTGTCTTTAACTTCACCTGTAACAGTGTTGATTGTCAGGTTGATGCCTGGTAATCCCTCGACTTCAAGGTATAGTTTTTCTTGGTCGAATGTTATTTGGAGTTCTTTGCCGTTGAGTATTGCTTGTGTTATCATTTGGATGCTTGAGTTGGTGTTTTGTCCTGTGAAGCTTAGGGTTAATTGTTCGATTAGTGGCTGGTATAATCCTCTGAGGAAGTTGAAGGCTTCTATTTGGCCTCCAGTGGCTTCTATTCCCAGTTTCTGGTCTGGGATGTGTGTGTATGCTGTCCAGGCGTCTGTTATCCCTGCCTGTATGATTGTTGGTTTTGTCCGGGCCCATGTTGTGTTGCATTGTTTTGCTAGTTCGTCTGCCAGTTTGTCGTGTAGCCATATTGTTGTCAGGCTTGTTAGGAATGTTCCATAGGCTGCCTTTAATGGTCCTGGCTCGTATACCCTCCTGGTCCAGTCCTTTATAGCCTCATCCGTGACCTTGGATGTGACTATGGTGAATGTTATCAGTTTTTCGAATCCGCCCATGTTGTCATAGTATATTTTTTCGTTGCGGGTGACCTGCAGGTTGTTGCATTCTAGTCCTACTGTGGTGGGGGTTCCAGGGGTCCAGTCATAGAAGTAGTATTTTCCTTTGATTTCGCCGTCCTGTATTATCCCCACTTCTTCTACTCCTGGTTCACCTGCTTCTTTGAAGTAGGTGCTTATCCAGTTGATGCCATTGTGCAGTGGTAGGTTTATCTGTCCTGGATATTGTAGCCAGTTGCCTGTTGTGTTTATGGTGAGTTTTGCCTGGATTGGCTCGGGGAGTATTGTGATGGTTGTTGTTTTTGTATCGGTGATTCCATAGCCCTGGATTGTTAATTTTATGGTGTATGTTCCTGGCTGGTAGGTGTGGGTTGGGTTCTTTTCTATGCTTTTACTCCCATCTCCAAAGTCCCAGGTTCTGGATTGCGTGCTTCCTGTGCTTTTATCTGTGAATTGTACTCTGTAGTTTTGTATGTTGTAGCCGATGCTGGCCTGTGGCTTCGCCACAACCCCTTCTATCCCTGTGATTTTCACGATTGTTACGTAGTTTGGTAGTCTTCCTGCTGTGTTGTGGAATTTTATTATTCGGGCGTAGGCGTATATTAGGCTTTGGTAGTTTATTTTTTCCGATTGTTGTTGTGGCGTAATTCGGTGATCTTCCATTAGCCTCCATGTACTTTTTGATGTTTTGTGCTGTTTGCAGGTACTCTTGTTTTGTAAGTTTTCCTTTTGCTGTAATGCTAGGGGGGTTTGGCGCTGGCCTATAATTATTAATAGTTACTGCTGCTTTCCTATTGACATTCAAGTTTATTGTTGTGGTCGTTGCAGCATACATAATCATCTGCTTTCAGGGTCTTGTTCTCTATTATGACCTGTTGTGGTATTTTGCCATGCTGTTCTGTATAGGTTTTGATTAATTTGGAGGCGTCGGAGATTTCATTGTAGTTGAGAGTGACCGCCCCAGCATTTCCTATAAGGCAAAGGCAGAGAACAGCTACCAGGATGAATGCAAACCGTCTCATAGGAAACCACCTCCCAGAATACCGATCTCCACAGAAACAATAATATTAATTATGGGTATAAAACGATTACTATTATCGTGAGATAGAAAAACATTTTAATGATAATTATCCATTTTAATAATAATGTGTTACTATGTTAAAGCTTGGCATGAAATACTCATACTAGGTGACTACCATGAAACGTGAAGAAAAACAAACATAGGAATCTCCGCAGGGAAACAGCCATACTAGCATGGAATATTCAACCACGAAAGTTATTCCAGAAGAAGATGCAACCAGACCCAAGACATTTACATAAGCAAATATTCGTCGAAACAATAACAGGATCTACAAATCTTTGATTTTTTTCAAATGAAGATTCATTTTGTTTGCTGGAAAGATTATGAATAAGCCTTTTGTTAGAATAGTCCTCTATTGTCATCAAGGATTTGCTGTAATTGGACGCGATTTTATACTTCCTGCCTTCAAAATTTATAATTTGTATTCACCGTTTAGTTCTATTTGCCCCTTAATCCAAGTACTTGTTCCTCTTTTGGCTGCCACTCCCCCATGGAATGTTCTTCATGGAAAGCCTTGGAAATGTTTCAATAGCATAGATAATTCTATTAGCCGCCTAAACTTTGTCCTTTTCTTCGCAAAAACGAGAAAACCTTCCATGCTACTTTTTAACCTGTAATTTCTGAATATTAATTTGCGAGCTTATCAAAATTCGTGAACAGACCCACTTGTATTGATAAGTAGGTAAGGTTCTATATAATGATCATCGCAAGATAGATTAATGAGTTGGTGAGAGGACTTGCTGGGGATTTAAACCTTGCCTTGAGAGAGTAATGCCTCTTCTAGCTGAGCTGCGAACATCTTTATCCTAGTTTCTTTCGATTATTTTTTCTCTCCGTTTTTGCCCAAAAGGATCATTTCGGAAAAATTTGAATATCCTATTTAATGGAAGGTAAAGGTCGCCCTACATATAAATGTTCCTTTATTTTTCTCTTTCTATTTTAATTAATTTTTATAGGTATCTTTTTTCTTCTGAGGAATTTTAGGATGATTAGTAGGATTATTAGTATTACAAGCCATCCTGGTATCACTATGACTTGGCTTGTGGTCTCAAGCGGCTTTTGCGGGTTGTATCTTCCATACTCTATCTTTGCATCTGCACCATATACTCCAAGATCCCATAAGCCAGGTCGCCATGTGATAATGTCAGTGTAGTTGTCTCCTGGGTAGACCCCTCCAGTAGAGTTGATTTTGGCTGTGTTGAACCATCCATTCAACGTTATTGTCCCTGTGAAATTCTGGTAAGTGTTACCAGTATTTTTAAGTGTATACTTAAATTCTCCAGGTAAAGGTGTTACAATAACGAGTGGGGCTTTGAAATTTTCGAGTTTGAGGGATTCTTTGATGGGCCCTGGCAATCCAATAACGATAGGAACTATGACCTCTGCGCCTTGCATTATAACAAATTGCGCCCCTCCACCTTTAGATTGTGGTGTTGTCTTTGGTGTTGCCCTTATAACCAAAGCTCCTACTGCATCCCTATAATTGTAATTTGATGGCACATTCACCTCAAAATGGACATCCTTATATTCCCTTGGTTTTAAGGTGAATCTTGTCTCCTTGACTTTTATCCAATCAGAGGCGCCACCATCAACAAGTAATAGGTGTATTTTATCCTTCAGGATCCTTTTTTTGTCAATGGTAACTTCTATTGTTTCATTCCCAAAATTTGTCACTGTGACCTTCCCAGAAAAATGGCTAGTATTCTTTATTTCGAATCGTGGTGGTGAAGCAAGCAAACTCACAGCAGAAACAGAAGACAACAAAAACAACAATAATATCAAAGTTACAACTACCCTTCTCATAATCTTCACCTCAAAAAATAAAGAAATGGGAAGATTATATTTTATGGTGATGATGGTGCTGTTCCACCTGCCTGGACAGCTGCATGGTATATTGTTGTTGTGTAAAGTCCTGGTCGTGCTCCAAGTGGCACAGTCAAGTAGAGGTCAACAGGCACCGTAAGGCTTCCGAGGTGTTCTGGCGGACCCCAATTTCCTAACACTTGCACATACGTTGTTGTAAATGATGTCTTGGCGACACTTGCACCATAATCAGCATACTTAAGATTACTTATGGTTATATTGTTAGTTCCGTTTGTTAAGTTACCTGAAGCTCTTACATAGAGGTCTATGGCCACATTAGAATAACTGTGAACCTCCTCAGCAGTGTTTCCACCTTGCCATTCTTTTTCAACATTGTCTGCAGGTAAGTTGCCTAAGTCTATTGTGCCGTTTTCTGCGCTATTCCATGTAGCTGTGATTGCGACTGTCTCAGTAACATTGGCCTGTAAAGTTTGTGTGGCTGATTCTGAGACTTGTGCGTTTACTGGCTCATAATAGGCCATGCCAACAATGAGCATTATTATCCCGGCCAGTAATAGTATTGGTAGAAAGTCTTTCATTCAAATCTACTCCTGACAAAAATACACTGTGCTTCACAAAAAAAAAAAGATTAAAGTGGGGATTGTCACTGGTTTATAAAATTTTCGTTCTATGAGGGGAAGGATAATATTTAATGGTGGAGCCCCCCAAAACTTTGTTTTCGATATCTATGGGTGAAGAGGTGGTTTTTTGGTGGATTCTGTTGTCTTTGCAAGGCGTCTTTCAATCTTTCTTGCAATGCTAATAGTGGGACTTTCACCCATTGCATTTTTGATTGGGGGGATTGTTGTTGGTATGGCATTTTTTGCCGTTGGCTTCTCAATAGTCATCCTATACTTTAATCAAAGAAAACCTCTAATTTACTCTTTCTTTTATTATATTGGCTGTTGTGACCTGTTCTTCTCCTTCAAGGGATCTTGTTTTCCATGTATGATTTTTTTGTTTTTTTTCTTGTTCAGACTTTATGGTTTTGGCCAGATCCTTGGATATTTTGGGGGGTATAATAGCATATTGTACAATTGTATTTTATCTAACTGGCTTGTTTCCTTCTCCAGCTTTTTGGGTGCCGTTTTTGGATGGTTTGTTGCATTTCTTGGCCGCTATAAGCATATTATCGGTTTATCCAAGTGAGGGTGTTATAGTGCCGCTTCATTCAAAATATGCTGGTGGTTATATGGCAAGGGGCCTGATACTCTTACTTGTAATGGTTATCGCCATCATAGGACCTATTATGAATATCCTTAAGGGGACAGTTACCATTTCAAAGTGAAATACTCCTTCTCGTCATGGCATTAGCCATTTGTGTCATCATGATTAGTGTTGCTGTTGAGCGCCTTAACAAGATGGATCAGAGAGGGCGAAATTTCACCAAGAAGCCTTGGATGCATGGCATTTCTTCAAGGGTGTTGTAGAAAACCTAGAAGATGCTATAGCGGTCTTGGACAAGGAAGGAAATGCAATATACAAGAATAAGCGGATGAAAAAGATAAACTTCAAAATCCAAGACCACTGGAAAAAACCTCCAAAAACCCCAATCCACATCAACCGGATAGATAACCGGTACTTTACTGGTTGGATCATCCCCCTCTACAAAAAAATCTATAATATTCTTAACAGAAATAACAGACATTATAACACAAAAACAACTAGAAGAAAGTATAAGTGAAAAAATGCTCTTTTGAGGGAATTGCACCATCGCGTAAAAAAACAACCTGCAAGTCATAATAAGCCTACTAAACCTCCAAGCCCAAAAGGCGGCCAAAAAAAAAACAAAAAAGCCCTACTCGAAGCCCAAAACCGCATAAAATCAATGGCACTCATACACGAAACACTCTACGAAACCAAAAAACACAAAATAAACATGCAAAAATACACAGAAAAACTCAAAAGCCAGCACAAAGACATAAAATTTGAAATAGACTGCAGGAGAGAATTCAACCTAGAAACCAGCATACCACTAGCCATACTCATCAATGAACTACTCAAGATCCCTCAACAAAAAACCCACACAGATAAAAAAATAGAAATCAAAAAATACAAAAAAAAGATACCAATTAATCATAACAGACAACGGAACATTCACCGGGGGGGGTCGAAGACCTCACTTATAAAAGCATTAACCCAACAACTTGACGGAATACTACAAACCAAAAACAACCAGACCATCATAACATTCAAAGAACTAAAATACAAAAAAAAAAAGAATATAAACAAGATAAATTGCCCAGAGAAAATGAGCGATCACGATCAGCTTCCATTCACAAAAATAAGCTATCAGAATAAATAAAGAGAAGTCTATAAGCTCCATTCATCATATGAACAAGATGTTACCAAGCGATCAAAAGGTAAACATCCTAAAACGGAACATGTCATGGAAACCCAATAGATCGACGTCGGTTTTAGACAAACATGATATTGCTACTATCTACTCGGAGAGCATGCCGATGAACTTAAAAAGGCAGAAAATGAATTAAGGATTGGCTCAGTTTTCTGACAGATTATTTCAAAGAACAACTTAGATCCAAAACAGTACGCGTTAAGGTACAACGATTACAATGAAAGAAGAAAAATTTGGATTTAGAAAGGTGAAAAAATGGTAATTTCTTCAGAGGAATTAAAATCTATTGTTAACCTTGTTCGCAAAATTAAAATGGAAATAAACGAATTCTATGGCTAACTTGAAATTCTATCCAACGATTGGTCAAAGATGTAAAAGAAAGCAGAAAAGAAGCAAAACATGGTGGACTTTACAATTGGGGAGAATCCAAAAAATATAGTTATAATTGCAAAATTCACCTCATTAAAGAAAGCAAAAAAGCCCAGGGGAGCCAAAAAAAGGACTGAAAGAGGGTGGCTTTGAAAAATCCTAGAAGATCCCAAAAAAAGAAAAATTGGGATACCAACTAAAAGAATGCAGAACCGAGAGTTAGCAAATTTAGAACGATTTATGAAATTCTTGGCAAAGATGTAATATTTCATGCATTGAACATAGAAAGGCTTATAAACCATAACTTACGGGTTAACTACGACTTCCCAGGGATTCAATATAGATCATCTCAAGCTACTCTAAAACAAGAAAAACAAAAATGGTGTGATCCTTGGAAAGGTTTCTTACAAGACCTGGTTAAAGTTTTTTCCACAAGATCCATTAAAAGGTTCTGACCATGAATAGAATGGCCATGAGAATAGGTTGGTGGATGAAGTATATGAAGAGTGAATGCCTTCCAAGGAACGCTAGAAACTTCACGATCTTATAACTTGAGAAATCTTTTAGGGGAAATCTTCTTTTATAGTTCTTGTATAGTTTACCAGCAGTATATATACCAAGGGAGACCACACCCATCCATGGTAGGATAGGAAAATAGTCGAGTGTATAGAAGTTTCGTGGGATGATACCAAGCCAGAAAAGATAACCGATATCAAATCTTTGATTTAGGAGGAAAAGACCCGCTGCTATGAATAAAATGGCTAATGGGAGATTTAATTTTTCATGACGTAGTAAAGGATAACTGAGTATTATTGCAACTCCTATAAAATGCAGAACCCCAAATATTATATAACCTTCACCGATCACCAGCCAGGTTACAATAGTGATGATAAAAGCATATGATAATATCCTTAAACCCCTCTTAACATACTTTAAAATGAGCGAACTTTCATATCTGGAGAGTATACTTCGCATATAACTGAGCTTGAGAGATGTTCCCACAAGGAATATGAAAATGAAGGCTGTTAACCTCCCGAAAAACCATAAAAGGCCGCCTTGGATATTGAGTGATACTATTCCAAAATAGTTAAGATCAAATAATAAGTGAAAGGTTATCATCATCAAAACTGCGATTCCCCGGAGCACATCCACCTCCCAAAACCTATGATATAGTCTCTGAAGCGACATCATAAACCCATTTATACCCTCCAGGATAATATAAGTGGTTCCTGATCAAAAATTTTATATACGATAAAGTTATTGATAATAGTCTAGAGGTTATGCGGCGTTAGTCCAGCCTGGTTAAGACACTGGCCTGCCACGCCAGCGACCCGGGTTCAAATCCCGGACGCCGCATTGCGGTTGTAGTCTAGTCTGGTTAGGACTCGGGCCTTCCAAGCCCGCGACCCGGGTTCAAATCCCGGCAACCGCATGTACTCGTTCTTCACAATGATTAAAATTTTTTCTTCTTGTTATTTGTTCCGAAAAGTCGGAAGAAAAAAGTTTATAAACTTATAGGGGAATGTTAAAATAAAAATTTTATTCTTGGATGAGAAGAGGTTGTGATGTTCATGGCTGGAATCGTTGGATATGGAGTTTACATCCCACTATATCGTATAAAAATTGAAGAAATAGCAAAGGTTTGGGGAGACGACCCCCAAACAATCATGAAGGGTCTGATAATCGAAGAAAAGTCTGTACCAGCCCCTGACGAGGATACCGCAACTATATCTGTAGAAGCCGCAAAACACGCCCTGAAAAGGGGTCGGATAAACCCTGATAAGATAGAAGCAATATACGTGGGCTCGGAATCGCACCCATATGCCGTGAAGCCAACCGCGACAATAGTGGCTGAAGCCATAGGGGCAACACCAAATTTAACAGCAGCTGACCTTGAATTCGCATGCAAAGCAGGCACAGCCGGAATACAAGCATGTCTAGGTTTGGTTGAGGCTGGGATAATAGATTACGGTCTTGCAATAGGAGCCGACACCGCCCAAGGAGCACCAGGTGACGCCCTAGAATATACTGCATCAGCAGGAGGCGCAGCATACATCATAGGAGAAAAAAGCCTACTAGCAGAGATAGAATCCACCTACAGTTTCACAACCGACACACCCGACTTTTATAGGAGGGAAGGCATGCCATACCCCCGCCATGGTGGCAGATTCACAGGAGAACCCGCATACTTCAAACATGTGATAAACGCTGCAAAGAACATAATGAAAAAAGAAAATCTTAAAGCATCTGATTTTGATTATGCAGTATTCCACCAACCCAATGGCAAATTTTACCTTAAAGCAGCTAAAAAATTAGGTTTCAAAACAGAACAAGTAAAACCTGGACTCTTAACCCCCAAGATAGGTAACACATATTCAGGTGCAACGCCCATCGGACTTGCAGCAACACTAGACATAGCGAAACCAGGAGACATGATATTAGCAGTATCTTATGGTTCCGGTGCGGGAAGCGACGCCTTCATAATCAGAGTAGAAGATGGGATAGAAGAAAAAAGAGAACTTGCACCAAAGGTTCAGGAAATGATCAAAGAAAAGACATACGTAAACTACGCATTATATACAAAATTCAAAGAAAAACTCAAAATGGCTTAAAGGTGATGTAAAATGAGAGATGTTGCGATTATCGGAGTATCACAGACAAAATTCGGCGAACTATGGGACATATCATTCAGGGACCTTATCACAGAAGCTGGATTAGAAGCTATCGAAGATGCAGGGATCGGAGGAGCCGACCTAGAAGCAATGTACATTGGGAACATGTCAGCAGGACTATTCATTAAACAAGAGCACATAGCCTCCTTAATAGCAGACCATGCAGGACTCACACCCATCCCAGCTACTAGAGTAGAGGCTGCTTGTGCTTCAGGGGGCCTCGCACTCAGAAGCGGTATAATGGCCATAGCATCAGGCTACCATGACATAGTCCTCGTAGGTGGAGTTGAAAAGATGACAGACGTCGTTGATCCAACCCCGGCAATAGCAACGGCGTCTGACCAAGAATGGGAGGCCCAACAAGGGGTTACATTCCCCTCACTTTATGCTATGATGGCCCGCCGCCACATGTACGAGTACGGGACAACAAGAGAACAACTCGCAATGGTATCAGTTATAAATCATGAAAATGCTGCTAGGAATCCGAAAGCCCACTTCCCAATGGAGATCACAGTAGAACAAGTTTTAGATTCTAGTATGGTTGCAAGTCCACTAAGATTGCTTGATTGTTCGCCCATATCTGACGGCGCATCCGCCATAATATTATGTCCAGCTGAAAAAGCGAAGGAATACACCGACACACCAGTTTATGTGAAGGCTTCGGCACACGCTTCAGGGACAATAGCATTACATGACAGAAAGGACATCACAAGGATCGACGCAACCGTACACGCGGCAAAAAAGGCCTTTAAAATAGCGGGTATAGGGCCGAAGGACATTGATGTGATCGAAGTCCATGACTGTTTCAGCATTAATGGTATACTCGCAATAGAAGATCTTGGATTTGTCAAAAAGGGTGAAGGGGGGCTTGCATTCGAAGAGGGTTTAACATGTCGTGATGGTGACATTCCATTCAATCCATCTGGCGGGCTTAAAGCAAGGGGCCATCCACTTGGTGCAACTGGCATAGCCCAAGCTGCAGAAATAGTATGGCAACTAAGGGGAGAAGCAGGTAAAAGACAAGTAGAAGGTGCTGAGATAGGATTAACACATAATATAGGGGGTACTGGTGGAACAGCTGTTGTACATATACTCTCAAGATAAAAAAAGAGAAAATTTGAGGAGGATTTACATTGGTGGCATTCCGCCTTCCATTCCCTCCATTCCTTCTTCTTCTCCGCCTTCTTCACCTGCAGCGGCTATGACATCGTCTATTCTTAGTATCATCTCTGCTGCTTCCGCAGCTGACTGTATAGCCTGTTTCTTGACTCTGTGCGGTTCTAGTACTCCTGCCTCTTTCATGTCAACCACTTCACCCTCAAAAACATTTAAACCCATGTATGGTGACTCTTCATGAGCCGCTCTTAAATCTACGAGAGTGTCAATACTGTCAAGACCAGCATTCTCAGCCAAAGTCTTAGGAACAACCTCAAGGGCCTCTGCAAAAGCAGCCACAGCCAACTGCTCCCTGCCACTAATAGACTCACTATAATCCTTAAGCCTCTTAGCAATCTCAACCTCAGGAGCTCCACCACCAGCAACAACCTTCCCATCCTCAACTGTCGCCGAAACAACACCAATAGCGTCTTCAATGGCTCTTTCCACTTCACTTACGACGTGTTCTGTAGATCCTCTTACGAGTATGGTGACTGCCTTGGGTTCTTTGCATTCTTCTACGAATATCATTTCTTCTCCTGAAATTTTCTTCTCCACGACTCTCCCCGCATTTCCAAGGTCTTCTTCGCTGAGATCTTCGATGTTCGTGACTATTTTTGCACCGGTTGCCTTTGAGAGTTTCTCGATGTCTGATTTTTTAACTCTCCTGACGGCTAGCACTCCAGCCTTTGCTAAGTAGTGTTGTGCTAAATCGTCAATGCCTTTTTGACAGAATAGTACGTTAACTCCTGTGCTCACTATCTTGTCGACCATGTCCTTTATCATTTTTTCTTCTTGTTCGATGAAGGCTTGCATCTGTGAAGGATCTGTTATTCTTATTTCAGCGTCGACTTCTGTTTCTTTGACTTCGATTGGACAGTTGAGTAATGCTATTTTCGCGTTTTCAACTTTCTTCGGCATGCCTGGGTGTACTCTTTCCTTGTCGATTATCACTCCTTGGACTAGCATTGAGTCGTCCACGCTGCCGCCTTCTTTCTTTTCTATCTTTATGTGGTCCTTGTCTACTTCCCCGTTCTCTTCTACTTGTTTAACAGCCTCTACAACAAGTTCGGCTAGTGGTTTTCTGGCTTTTTCCGTCCCTTTCCCTGTCATCGCTGTCATGGCGACTTTTACTAACGTGTCTTTATCGCTTGCGCTTATTGCTATAGAGTCTAGGATTTCTTGGGCTTTTTTGGCTGCTTGCCTGTAACCCATGGCTATTATGGTGGGGTGTATGTCCATGTCAAGTAATTCCTCAGCTTTTTTCAAAAGGTCTCCAGCTATTGTGACTGCTGTTGTTGTCCCATCCCCTACCTCGTCTTCTTGTGTTTTAGCAACTTCTACCAGCATTTTAGCGGCTGGATGTTCTATGTCCATCTCTTTTAGGATTGTGACACCATCATTTGTTACCACAATATCCCCTAGGGAGTCTACAAGCATCTTATCCATTCCCTTAGGGCCTAAAGTTGTTCTAATAGTTTCTGCCAATACTTTCCCTGCTAATATGTTCATCCTCTGGGCGTCTCTTCCAAGGTATCTACTTGTACCTTCAGGTAGGATGAGAACTGGTTGTTGTTGTTGTTGTCCTCCAGTCAATTGTGCCATGTAATCACCTCAATATAATATTTGCAATTATCCATGGGTTAGAGGTTCTATAAATATTTTACGGTCTTTTTAGTTATAAGTAAACTAACCCGCCCTTATGGACAGAGCTTCATGAGAAGGCCTGCCCAACAACCGGTGGATTCACACCGACACCACCTGGATATCCTCACAGATCCCCCAAATTTTTCCAACGTATCTAAAGCCCCCGTCAACGTCCGCATTCAACACTACCGCACTTCATGCAAATTATACAAAAATCTATGCCTTCCTCTTGATATTACCAATCCTCGCCAAGACAATACTTGACGATGCAATTCACCCGCCTGATTCATATTATGAAGGGAGTTCCACTGGCAAAAACATCTTGCAAAGTTATCCAGTCCAAAATCCATCCCCCAAATTTAAACTTACTTTCTCTGACTCTGCTTTGTATACATATTTCAAAATATAATGCCCTGTAAATTTCCTTGTCCACAAATGTGGAAGGGCTTGAACTTTGAATATCTATCATCAATACTCTTTAACAAAATTTAACCCATTTCCACCCCCATTGCGCACCCCCCAAGGGGGTCCTACAAGTAACAAGAAAATCATGAAATTTACTCCTTTGAGGGGAAGCCTCTTCAGAAAGAATGAGAACCCGAAAAGTATTTGTAGTCATATAAAAATAACGTAATCATGAAAAAAAAACTTTAGAGGTGTTCATTCCGGCTCCTCTACAAGTCCGATGGGGCTGGTAGGCAAGTGATGAAAGTCAAGTTTGCCAACACCCCCCCAAAAAAAGAAGGATGTGCCAACTTAATAGACAAGTGGTTTTCCCCATCCCATGCGTGGCTGGGAGGCGGATTATAATGCCTCCCTAAAAATCTGGAATATGGGGGGACAGGGACGGTCCCCAGAAAGCTTGTGGAGAAGGAGACCCCATCATCACTATGAAAGGATTATAAAGGGTGGGTTCTCCCCATGGGGTAGGAAGCCCCCCCATTGTAAGTGTGGTGTGGGGTGTTCACAAGCTCCTCATAAATTAAATGAAGGACGTGATCTTATGCCAAGGATAATAGGGATAGTTGGAAGTCCGAGGATTAATGGTAACACAAGCTTCCTCGTCAAGGAGGCTTTAAGTGCAGCGGAAAAAAAGGGTGTTGAAACAGAACTTATAAAACTTGCAGAACATGATATAAGCCCATGTAGGGCGTGTGACACTTGCTTAACAGGTGAATGTCCAATAGAAGATGATATTCCCATGATCTTAAAGAAACTAGAAGCAGCTGATGGTATCATAATAGGCAGCCCAGTCTACTTTGGTAATGTGACAGGGCAAACAAAAATTTTCATGGATAGGACAAGACCCTTAAGAATAGACTTCAGATTAAAGGATAAAGTAGGCGGGGCAATAGCAGTTGGGGGTTCAAGAAACGGCGGACAAGAAACAACATGTAACGCAATCCACAATTTCCTATTAATACATGAGATGATAGTTGTGGGAGATGCTTCACCAACAGCACATTATGGTGGAACTGGGGTTGGACGCGGAGAAAAAGACTGTGAAGAGGACGAATTCGGCATAGAAACATCCAGGAACCTTGGAAAGAAGGTTGCAGAGCTTGTCGCGAAAATCATCTAGTCTATTTTTCAATTTTTTCCCAGAGTATATCATCACCTTTATTATAAGATCTTAAATAGCCTTTTCTTTCAAGGTTCCGAAGGATCTGTAACATGTTTTCATATTTCAAATCCTTGAACCCTATATCTTGTATGAAAGAATGTAATTTTTCCGTGGTGGCCTTCTCCTCTGGTAATAACCTGTAAATTTGTGACTGGAATGATGTAAGATCCTTTTTAGGCTTCGCTGTCAACTTGTCAAAGTATCCTTTTATCTTCTCCAATTCCTGGATTTGGGCTTCCTTTTCACTTAAAATCTTATTCAGATTCTCTATGACTTTGTCCTTTTCCTTTAAAAGTTTTTCAAACTCCATTATATGTTCATCTTTTTTTGCCAATTCTTCCTTTAATTTTTCCAGTTTCTCACTTTCGTCCCTTCTTTTTTCGCATTTTTCAAGTTCGAGTTCCAATTTACTTATCTCGAGCATGCATGCCTTCACAAGACGCCTCAATTCTTCCTTTTCTGAATCTTTAAGAAACATGTTAATCACTTGAAAAGAATCACTGATTATCCCTTCTGATATTTATCCTTCACGGACTTAAAAAGTTTTTCTTCAATCCTAAGGGAAACTAAGGCGCATAACATCCCAAGTAGGCCCCCCAAGACAACATCTGATGGATAATGTAAACCCATATAAATTCTAGAAATCCCAACTAGAACTGCTAATGATAGGAAAATAGGAAGCCTACCATAATTTACTCCTATGATTAGAAATCCGCTAAAAGAGGCTGTAGTATGGCCTGAGGGTAAAGAATAACCCCCAGCGATGGTAGAGATCCTCACCCATTCTATAACCTCGAATGGGCGGGGAACTTGGAAGACGGCTTTTAAAAGCTCGCTTAAAAAATAGCCTAAAAAGAGGGCTAAAAGGCATGTGAAAGCCGTTCTCTTACCCTTCTCACCCAAAAAGAGGAGTATTATGGATATGCTTATCCAGAATATTCGGGTCCCTGCAAATGTTATAATTGGCATTAAAAAGTCAAAAAAGGGATTGCGGACTTGAATATTAAAAAAATAAAGTAATGAAAGGTCTATATGATGTAGACCCTCCAGCAGCCCTTCGAACATTTTCTAAAATATTATCTCATTTATTAATTCCGCATTTAAGATTGATGCACCTGCAGCTCCACGTATCGTATTATGGCCAACTAGCACATACCTCAAACTATTCTCAAATGCAGCATCCATACGCAGCCTACCAACTGTAACAGCCATCCCATTGGATTCGTCTCTGTCCAAGCGTGGCTGTGGCCTGTCCTCATCTTCCCTCACAATTATTGGTTTTTCAGGGGCGGAAGGCAACTCCAACTTCTGTGGTATCCCCTGGAATTCATCCATGATCCTTTTTATATCATCAATTTCAAACTCTTCCTCAAGCTCTATGAAGACGGCTTCTGTGTGCCCATCAAGTACAGGAACCCTATGACAGGATGCGCTTATACCAAACTGGGCGGGGGTGACCTTTCCCTCCTCCAATTCCCCAAGGAGATGGAGTGTCTCCGTCTCTATTTTCTCCTCCTCGCCCCCAATATAGGGGACTATGTTATCTATGATAGCCATTGATGGGACTCCATTGTATCCCGCGCCTGAAACAGCTTGCATAGTAGCTACATAGACCCTCTTTATGGTGTACTGATCATGGATAGGCTTCAAAGTTAATGTAAGGGCTATTGTAGTACAATTCGGGTTTGTGACTATGAAACCATCCCATCCGCGCTCCCTTTGCTGAACTTCTATAAGGTCTAGGAAGTCGGGGTTAACCTCTGGTATGACTAATGGCACATCAGGCTCCATCCTCATCGCACTAGCATTTGAAGCCACCACATACTTTTCTGCGAACTTTGGCTCCACTTTCGCGGCTATATCAGGAGGTAGAGCTGAGAATAATATGTCAACATCTCCAACCTTGGAAGGGTCTGTTCTCACAACTTTTATATCTTTAACTGATTCTGGCATTTTACTTTGAAGATACCACTTAGCAGCTTCTTCGTAAGGTTTTCCCTCGGAACGGGGGGAAGCTGTAAGCACCTTAACTTCAAATTCAGGGTGTTTATCTAAAAGTTCTATGAAGCGTTGTCCGACCATTCCAGTCGCGCCTAAGACTCCCACATCAACCATTATAATCACCTGATCCCCAATACATCCTTCATATCTGATATTTTACCAGGTTCTGCCTTCTCTATGAACCTAAGGGCTCGGATAACACCACCAACAAAGGCTTCTCTACTATGTGCCCTGTGGATCACTTCAAGTCTTTCACCTTCACCAGCGAAAAGCACTATATGGTCTCCTACTATATCACCAGCCCTTATAGCATGTACTCCTATCTCATCATCTGATCGTTCACCTATAAGACCCCTCCTACCATATACGCTCACATTATCAGGGTCTCTACCAGTAGTGGCTGCTATTATCTCCAATGCCCTTAGAGCGGTTCCTGATGGTGCATCCTTTTTATGTTTGTGGTGTGCTTCCATGATCTCAACATTATAATCTGGTAAGAGCTTTGCAAGCTCCTCAAGTACCTTAAAGAAGACATTAACACCCACAGCCATGTTAGGCGCGATGATGGCCTTAACATTCCCTTCTTTAATGTCCTTTTCAATCTTTTCTAATTGTTCGGTTGAGAAACCTGTTGTCCCAACCACGAGGTTGACGCCAAGCTTTGAAGCTTTCTCTACAGTATTTACCGCCGCATCCGCTATTGTGAAATCAACAACTACGTCAGGCTTTGAAGCCTTAAGGGTCTTCTCTAGTTCCTCTGCGGGCGCTACCTTAACGCCAATTGGACCTATACCTATAATCTCGCCAACATCCTTTCCTTTAAATGGTGTGTTAGGTGCTTCTATAGCCGCCACTACTTCCATGCCATCTTCTCTTGTTATCCTCTTCACGATCTTTGAACCCATCCGGCCACAGGCACCGCTTACCGCTACCCTGATCATGTCATCTCACCCTTAGAGTAATGAGAGATCTTCTAGTATCCTCCTGAGTTTTGCCCTGTTTTCTTCTTTGAGTTGTCCTAGTGGTGGTCGCACATGACCAGCAGGTTTGCCCATCATATTCAATGCTTCTTTAGCGGGTACAGGGTTGGTTTCAATGAAAAGGACTTTCATAAGATCATATAATTCATAGTGTGTTTTCATAGCAGATTCAAAGTCCCCTGAAAGAGCCTCATTAACCATTCTCGACATCCTGGCTGGGTCAACGTTTGCAACAACCGATATAACACCCCTAGCACCTAAAGGTATCATTGGAAGTGTGAGATTATCGTTACCTGATAGTATGACGAATTCATCGTCAAGACCGCTTTCCATGAGTTTTTTCATTAACTGGGATACTTTGTCAAGGTCTGGGCTCGCCTCTTTGAGGCCTATTATTTTATCCTCTTCCGCCAATTTTAGAACGGTATCGACGTCGATATCTGTCCCTGTCCTTGAGGGTACATTATAGATTATCAGGGGTATCTCTGCCGCGTCGCTGAGTATCTTGTAATGTTCTAGTAGGCCGTGTGGTTGCGGCCTATTATAGTATGGTGTTATGACGAGCGCCGCATCAGCACCCGCCGCGTCTGCATGTTTAACGAGTCCTAGGGCTTCTTTTGTGGAGTTGCTGCCAGCTCCTGCGATGGTGGTTACTCTGCCATCGACTTCTTCAACTAGGAGGTCTATCATCCTCCTTTGTTCTTCGTGGGTTATTGTGGCTGATTCGCCTGTGGTCCCTGCTATGAGGAGACCATCAACCCCATTCTCTATCAAATAGTTTATGTTTTCTCGCAGCCCATCCTCGTCCACTTCATCATCTGGTGTGAACGGGGTTATCATGGCCACGATCGTGCCTTCTATTTTCATTCTAAAACACCCCTTACGAGTTCATAAGCTTTTTTCCCATCATCCCAGTCAACGAATATCACCACGGAAGTCTGTGATGATGATATTTCAACAATATTCAGGTTATGTTCCCTTAATGGTTCCGTAATTTCTGAGATTATCCCGGGAGTGTCTATAAATTCTGGGCTTGAAATCGTGATCATTGCAATATCTCTTCCAAGGGATAGGGAACTTAGGTTTTCATCTTCAACTACAACATCGTGTAAGAGTTTGTGGGCTTCTTGTGCATCTTCCTTTTTGATGAATAATGTGATGGAATTTTTTCCGGTGGACACTCCTATGATATTGATATTCTTTTTAGATAAGGTGGATGTTACTTTAGCGAGTATGCCTGGCTTGTTGAGGATTTCCTCCCCCACTACTGCGAGCACAGCCAATGGTTCTGAATTAAAGGTGACAGTCTTCAACTGCTCCTTTTTTGAGGGGCCTATGATCTCTGTTCCAGGAGCTGAAAGATCCCCGTGTTCGAATCCTATTATCTTAGCCTTTATCTCCGGCACTTTATATTTTAGGGCGTGAGGGTGGAGTACTTGTGCTCCGTGGGTGGCCAAGTCTCTCATCTCCTCTACTGAGATTTTATCCAATTTTTTAGCCTCTTGGAGTTTGTTTGGGTCTGTTGACATAACCCCTCCAACGTCTGTGACTATTATAACCTCATCTGCATTTAGGCAGCGTCCAAGTAAAAATGCTGTGATATCGCTTCCGCCTCTGCCTAATGTTGTGATATAGCCATGTTTATCCTTACCTAGGAATCCGCAGACAACTGGTATAATACCCTGGTCTAGGAGTTTTAAAAGTATCTTGGATTTTTTTATTGTTGTTTTAAGATCTACCTTGGCATCTAGGAGGTTGCTGTCTGTTATTATTGGCCATTCGCTCTTGTATGGGTCTATATACTCGGATTTCACGCCAAGGGATTCCAAGGCCGAAGAAAATATTCTTGCACTGGTCATTTCACCCATCGAAACTACTTCAGCTAGTTGTTTTTCTGTTATGGTGTTGTTTGTCGCTTCTTCCACGATCTCTAGGAGTTCATCTGTTGTCTTGTTAATGGCTGATACCACCACCACTACTCTGTTTCCTTTCATGTATTCTTTCACTACTGATTGGGCTGCTTTTCTTATCCTTTTACCATTCCCTATGGATGTACCCCCAAATTTTGCTATTATAAGTGACATTAGCCTACAACCTCTTATTGTGATTGTTGCCTCATGAGCCGTGTTATGTAACCTGCTATCTTGTTTCTGAGGTGTTTTGTATTTACTGTTGAAAGTTTCTCGACTAGTTTCTTGTTCTCTTCAAAGTCCAGTGTGAATTTCCCAGGATTGTTTTCCACTAACTCTTTCGCTATCCTTTTAACGAATGCTGTTCTAATATTTCCCATGTTTATTTCCTCCTGAGTATTTGTTCTTGTTCCATCTTGTTTAATTCTGTGAGTATTCTCATTATCTTTATAAGTTTGTTTTCATCGATTTTGTTTTCCCTGGCGATTTTCCTTGTCTTTTGTTCGATTTGTTTCTCTCTTTCAGGGTCCCAGATGTCCATGTTCAAGGCCATCTTTGCTTTTATTATCTTCCTAGCCAAGGAAGTTCTCTCAGAGATGAGATTTAATATTTTCTCATCTATATTATCTATTTTTTTCCTGGATTCTTTTAGAAGTTGCATGGCCTCTGATTTTTTCATTGAGGGTCACCTAAACTGTGTGCCTTGGTTGTCAACGCCTGTTATGATTATATCCCCTGGGTAGGAGTCCCATGCGTCTATGATATCATCTTGTTTTTCTTCTCTTGTTATGCTGACGAATGATGGTCCTGTCCCTGATAGGCCTGCTGCGATCGCACCCGCCTCTAGGGCATCAACTGCAATTTCTGGGTTGAATCCCAGTGTTGCACAGTATATTATACCATTTAGGGTTAACGCCCTGTATAAGTCGCCTTCTAGGGCCTTTTTAAAGGCTATTTCTACGAGTGGTGCGAGTACCTTCATCCTTTTAACGTTGGATTCTGCGGTTAAGGATTTTCTCTCCGGCATATATATTAATATCTTTTGATTTTCCATGGGCCCCTTTTTGATTATCTTCCTTTCAAAGTTATCTGTTATTGTGAATCCACCATATAATGAGGCGCTAGCATCATCAAATGCACCTGTGATCGTAACCCCAGCCTTTAGGGAGGCGTCAATAGCTAAGTTGAGGATCTCCCACTTGTTGAGTGGTTCTAGGCCAAATTCTTCCGCGATGAGTTTGGATGCGGCCATCACTATGGCGTTTGAAGTTGCGCTACTACTTGAAAGTCCTGATGCTACTGGCAAGTTAGATGTGGTTCTAACCTTTAACCCAGTGTTTATATTATATTTTTTAAGGACTGATTCTGCACATGTTCTCATTAGGGTTGTGTCAATGTCCTCTTTACAAACACATTTTATTCCTTCTGGTATGAGTTTAACTTCTGCTGTTACATGGCGTTGGATTGCGAAAGCCGAACCTTTACCAGTTGCGATAGCATTGATGATGGTGGCCGAACCAGGTGAACGAACTTTTATCGTTATATTGTTCCACCCCCTAAATCTATCATTATTATTCATATTATATAACATTTTTTAAGAAGCATGAAATCTTTTCTAAACTTTGTAACTGGGATTTACACTTTGAAATATCCTCAAACCCCATCATTTATGGTGAAATCTTCCCTAAGAATTTTAATAGTCATCCAAAACCTCCCCATTATAGATTCCTCCGTTCTCGTGCGAAGATACGCCACATTATCACCATTATAACCCATTAGGCTTTTAATGTCCCATTTTTTCCAATTAACATGCTTGTTGTTGAAGGATTGGATTATGAAGATGGCAATCTGCCGCTTTTTTAATTATGACTTTTTTTGATTTTGATGGTGATCAATAGTCGCACTCTCTTACCAGATGGATAAGTATTTATTGAAATAGAAATTTAAAAAGGATAAATGGAGGTTAATATTTATGGTAGTCAAGATTGAAGTGTTCACATCCCCCACATGTCCATATTGTCCAATGGCACTAGAAGTGGTTGAAGAGGCAAAAAAAGAATTTGGCGATGCCATAGAAGTTGAACAAATAGATGTGATGGTTGACAGCGAAAGAGCGATTGAATATGGTCTGATGGCCGTGCCAGCGATTGCCATGAATGGTGTTCTGAAATTTATAGGAGCTCCTAGTAAAGAGGAGCTTATAGAGGCTATAAAGGAAGAATTGGAAGAATCTTCTTTTTAAGATTTTAATGAATAAAAAAAGTCAAGATTTCGGTATAACAACAGGCACTGCCGCCACGGCAGCGGCAGTTGCTTCTATTTTACATTTAAAAGGCAAAAATAACATCAAAAAAGTTAGTGTAGATACTCCTCATGGCAAACTGGAAGTAGATATTAAAACCGTGGAAAAATTCTCAGATAATAAAGCAAGAGCATCAGTCATAAAAAGGCCATACAATGACCCTGATGTAACAGTAAACATTGATATAATCACAACAGTCCAATTAAATAGATCTTCAAAGATTATCATCAAGGGAGGTGAAGGTGTAGGTACAGTAACTAAACCAGGGCTCCCAGTCCCCCCTGGAGAACCTGCAATTAACCCCACCCCAAAAAAGATGATAAAAGAAAATATAAAAAAATACCTATCCCCAGAGGAAGGGGCCACCGTAACAATATCAGTACCGGAGGGGAGGAAAGTCGCGAAAAAGACAATGAATCCCAGATTAGGAATAAAGGGGGGCATATCAATACTTGGAACGACAGGTATTGCACGTCCAATGTCCTCAAAAGCATATAAAAGATCACTAGCATGCCAAATAAACATAGCAGCCTCCAGAGAATGGAAGGAACTAGTATTTGTACCTGGTAACATAGGGGAAAAAATAGCTAAAAAATATTTCAAAAACATTGAAGAGGATAGGATAATACAAATGGGTAACTACCCAGGTTACATGTTAAAAATAGCCGCTAAAAAACGCTTTAAAAGGATCATACTCCTAGGCCACGCAGGTAAACTCATAAAAATAAGTGCGGGGATATTCAACACCAAAAATACCGTGGCAGATGGAAGACGCGAAATAATAACAGCCCACGCAGCCATAAACGGCGCATCAAAACAGCTTCTCATTGAAATATTCAATAAAAGGACAGTAGAAGAAATGATCACTGAATTAGACCACGCAGGACTAACACAACCAGTATTCAACAGCATAGCATCATCAATACTAGGAAAATGCAAAGAAAGGTATTCCATGGACCTTGACGTGCTAATCTTTGACTTGAAAGGAAGAATACTCAACACCAATTTTAAAACAAAACCAAATCACACTTTCAACTAGGTGAAAACCTTGAAAAAAGTCATCATCATAGGTAAATTCCCACCACACCTTGGAGGCGTCGCATCCCACACCTACAACCTAGCAAAACAACTGAAAAAGAAAGGATATCATATAAGCGTCCTAACATATCCACATGAAAAAATAGAGGACAAAAATGGTATAAAAGTTTCATCAGCCCCAACAATAAACATAAAAGGATTAAGAGGCCTTATATTCACATTCACGGCGGCAAAAAAACTGATTAAAATAATCAGAAAAGAAGACATTGACATTATACACGCCCATTACATAATCCCCCCAGGCCTCATAGCACTACTAGGATCATTTATAACAGGCAAACCATACTATGTAACCGTGCACGGATCAGACGCCCTCATATTATCATCTAACATCCTGATAAGACCATTTATCAAGATAATACTTAAAAAAGCGGAGAAAGTCATTGTTATAAGCGAAAAATTGGCAGAAAAAATACTAAAACTCGGAATACCACAAGACAAGATAATGATAACATACAACATGGTAGACACAGAAACCTTCAACCCCCAAATCAAAACTTCATTTAAAAAAGAAATAAGAACAAAAAAGCCGATCATATTATTCGTAGGTAACCTAGTGCCACAGAAAGGCATTGAATACCTCATAAAAGCAAAAAAGTATCTAAAAAAAGACTCAAAAATAGTCATAGTAGGCGGAGGACCCTTACTCAAAAAACTAAGGGACATCACAAAAAAAGAAAACATCAAAGACATCCTATTCACAGGGCCGCGCACCGACATAAACAATATAATGGCAGCCGCAGACATAATAGTCCTACCATCAATTTCAGAAGGAATCCCCATAGTACTTTTAGAGGCCATGGCAATGGGGAAACCAGTAGTGGCAACAAAAGTCGGGGGCATACCAGAAATCATTGACAAGAAAGTGGGAATACTTGTAGAACCCAAAAATCCCAGAAGGCTAGCAGATGCAATAGAAAAACTACTTTCAGATGAAAAATTAAGGAAAAAACTCGGAGAAAACGGACTGAAAAAGGCTGCTAAATTTTCAACTATAAAAACTCCATATTAGTGATCCAATATGAAGCTAACCCATACACAGGAAGAATCCATCCACATGGTTGACGTGACTTCAAAACCCATAACTCAAAGAACAGCCACCGCAGAAGGTGAAATACACCTCAAAGAAGACACAATAAAACTAATCAGAGAAAAGAAGATAGAAAAGGGTAATGTGCTTGCAACAGCCCAGATAGCTGCTATAAACGCCATTAAAAACACATGGAACCTAATACCATTATGCCATCCACTCCCCATAACAAGCACAAAATTGAAATTCAAAACCCTAAACAACAAAATAACCGTAAAAGTAACAGTAAAATGCAACGCCAAAACTGGAGTGGAAATGGAAGCCCTCACAGGAGTAAGCGTAGCACTCCTAACAATATGGGACATGGTAAAAAGCCTTGAAAAAGACGAAAAAGGCCAATACCCACACACAAAAATATCAAACATAAAAGTAGTCGAAAAAAAGAAAAGTGAACAAAGATGAACACCAGAAAGGCCATCATGAAAATAATAAAAGACTGCTACCCCTTCATAGAAGAACTGAACCCTGCACAAAAAGCTGCAATTAAACAAGGCTACCTCGAAGACCAACACAATTATATACTGGCAATACCAACAGCAAGTGGAAAAACACTACTAGGTCTCATGGCTGCTATAAAAACAATACTAGAAGGTGGGAAAGTCATCTACACAGTCCCCCTCATATCCATCCAAAACGAGAAAATTAAAGAATTCAAGGAACTTGAAAAGCATGGTATCAGTGTGGGTAAAGATCCAAGATCCGCAGATCTCGCTATCATGGTGTTCGAATCATTCGACATGTTAACACGTTTCTCATGGAACACACTAAATGAAATAGACCTCCTAATAGTTGATGAATTCCATATGATAGGCGAATATACACGAGGACCCACAATAGAATGTGCAATCACCCGTCTAATGTCACTAAATCCTAGAATACGGATAATAGCACTCTCAGCAACCCTCAGCAACCTCGAGGAGATAGCAGCATGGCTAAATGCGAATGTGATACAACATGACTATCGTCCAGTTCCACTCTACAAGGAAATCCTAACCCTCGACATGTTAAATGCCCGAGAAAAAAATGAAGCCATAGTCAAAATACTGCAAGAAGCGATCAAAGACGAAAACCAAATCCTAGTATTTGTGTCAACAAGACGATTCACAGAAGCCCTAGCAACATTCGTCTCGCAAAAAATACGTAAAAACATCCCCAAAGAGACCAGAGAAATATTTAACAAAGTCGCTGATAAAATACTTGAAATTCCCCAGAAGAGTGGATCAGCACCAACATTCACATGCCTCAAACTCGCAGAATGCATCAGGGAAGGTGTTGCATTCCACCACGCAGGCTTATTCACCAGACAAAGAGAGATCATAGAAGACGAATTCAGAAAAGGTAACATATACATGATCACAGCAACACCCAGCCTAATGTACGGTGTTAACCTACCATCCCAGACAGTTATCATAAGAGACTACACAAGGTGGACCCGACAAGGACCTAAATGGATACCAGTATTTGATTATGAACAAATGTCTGGGAGAGCTGGAAGACCACAATACGACAAGGTAGGATACTCATACCTTATAGCAAAAAGCCCAGAAGAGGCTTGTCAACTAGAAGAATACTACATACAAGGTGAAATAGAACCCACCAACTCAAAACTCATAGAAAACAAGGACGCAGTCTACCACCAAATAATAGGACAAATAGCAGCAGGACTAGCAGACAACCCAGATGACCTAATCGAATTTTTTAAAAAGACATTCTACGGTCACCAACTCACCAACAATCCTAATATGAATATCATCGCTGATAATCTTGAATATGAAATAGACTCCTCAATAGAATTCCTCATCAAAAACGAAATAATAAAACCAACCGCCACGGGTTTAAAAGCCACACCATTCGGACTCCTCATAGCTAACTCCAATTATAGTGTGGAGACAAGTATAAGACTCCACCACCTCACAACTGAAATGGATAAACTCGACACCTACCAACTAATCTATGAAATATGCAAAACCCCTGACATGCCATTCATATCATTCAAAACCAGTAAAGGCAAGGATCGTGTCCGTGAAAAACTCCAAGAACATGGTATATTCATCATGGACGTGAGCAACAAAGAGGCCACAGCAGCATCCTTAATAGAATGGATAAACGAAAGGAGCGAACACGAGATCGAAAACCGCTTTAATGTATATGCTGCCTCAACCCGTAGAGCAGCCTACGAAGCATCACAACTTATAAGATTCTTCAAGGAGATATGCGAAGTCACAGGAACATATGGCCACTCACAGACACTTGACATCTTAACAGCACGCCTTTATTATGGAGTCAAAGAGGATATAATACCACTCGTAGTGGGAGTGAAAAGACTAGGACGTATAAGAGCCCGCAGACTCGTAAATACATTCGGTTACAACTTGAAGAACGTGAGCGAAGACGAACTGCAGAGAGTTGACGGAATCGGCCCCAGGATGGCTGCTGCAATTAAAAAATATGTAAAAAAGATCACAAGCTTTTAACATTCATTTGCTGCTAACCCCCCAATATGGAAATGAACACACACTAGAGTCGCAGAGGGCTGGAGAAGATGCTGATTAACTGCGCATTTATCCCTATTTAAAGAGCCGGGGTAAAACAATGAAAAATCAAACTTCGCCAACACCTCCAAAAAAATGCGTCAAACACGGATCGTCCTAAATGCAGATGAGAAGCTGACAAGAAAAACTACAAACCCCTCCACATAAGCATCTTGAATGTGAGGCTGCGACAGCCACCCCATTGCAAAGTATATCTAGGCGGGCGAGTACTCTCATGAGGCGGGAAGCCCCCCCACCTGTCAAGGGTAAGAGTTAATTTGCCAATAATCTACGAAGAAGTTCATGGAGCCCCCCATACAGCTTAAATTTTTATGAGGAGAAAAAATCGACCCTAAAAAATTTTCATTACCACAGTCGCTTTATTTGATAAGCATTCTTATAATAATATACTTTATAAATAAAGGGGTTTTTCATCCTCTAAGGATACCGTTTCCTGGAGATTTCCAAGTAGTGAGAAGGAAGGGCATCTTTTATTGTCCAAATTGAAAGAGAACCATAGCACCCTAAGAATTTAAGGTGGCTTGAAATGATTGAGAAAATCAGCACCCCCAAAAAATTGACTAAAAGAGATCTTTTAAAGATTCTTAAAAAGGAAGCTTCAAGGATATCAATAAGGGATATAATGGATGTAACAATCTATCTAAGGGAAGAAACCAAGTATATGTCTGCCCGTGAGCGGGAAGAGTTTATCAAAAGGTTCACAAAGGCTTTTTTCAATAGGATGAGAGATGTGAAAAATGAAAAGGATAGGAAAGAATATAATAGGCCAATAGATACCAAAAGATTAAGTGAATTTATAGAATTCCTTGACGAACAGCTCAAGAACGCTAAAAATAAGCCCGAAAAGTGTTTCCAGAAAATTGCACGGATAATAACTATATATGCAACATTCATAAAAGAAGAGCCAATACATCCTGTTGGGACTCGTTTTCCAGGTGGGTTAATGGTGAAAAAAAGAAAAAATGTTTATTACTGTCCTGTCAAAGAGAAGCAGATGGACACTCCAGGTGCTCTTTGCAAGTTCTGCGTCAGCGTACAAGACCCAGATGTTATATGAGGAGTCCTATGCCATCAATGACGAGTGCTAATCCGATTAACCAAGCAAGGAATACTGGGTTCATCACAAAAGTTCCCACAATCAAATATAAGACCCCTATTATACACACTACCAAGCTGGCTATTCTACTCGCTTTCTCCTCTCTAGCGAATAAACTTGCTATACCCGCTATTATCAAGATTATACCTGTGAGGTAAATCCAGAATGCCGTTAAAACACTGAAGAGTGCGATGTTACCTATAATAGCGACTGCAAGGATGATGCCAAGTATACCTATTATCAAGTAGAGTATACTAGCCCCCTTGCGGATTGGCCATGTTCTGGCTCCTAAAATGAGCAACCATAAGCCCACAAATAATATGGCGACTCCGCTAAGGACGCTGAGTGTAAATATGGACGCCAGAGGGAAAATTAATATCAGTATCCCTAGGATTAATGTTATAAGTCCAACTGATCTTGTCCCATTAATATTCTCACCCCCCACATTCTTTTACAAGTTAATAGTATGAACTTCATATTATAAATACTGTGAGGAAATGCCGTTGCTTTTGTAAATAACAATTAATATTTAGTAGTTCATTCATATTATTGGAGGGCTGTTCGCAAAATTAAAAAGTTGTCGATCATGCCATTTAATGATAGAACAACAACCACATCAAGGCCAGGCCGGTGTTTATCGATTCTTAGGGAAAATTAAGCTTGGGATAGGCATGAAAGTCCGAACATCCTAATGTGAAATCCACTCCATGAAAAACAGGAGAGTAAAAGCCACATCACGCCACGAAGGGTGGTAGGACAGGACCCAGGAGCCGATCAAAAAAATAAAAAATTTAAAAAAATAGACTCCTCACACTCCTCTATGTGGTGTAGAGGATTTTTTTCCTTCACAGGAAGAGTTGCCTCGTGATCAGTGTGTGGAGGTATTTTAAAGATAAAATGTGGACATGGTTGAATTTGTCCTTGGTGTAACCCCCATATTGGTGGGGCTTGGCAGCGACAGAAGGCTAAATTGTTAACCTCCACCATCACAAACCTCTGAGCCCATGTCAACCTCTTCAAGATCCTCTCGCATCTTTTTAAGCTTCTTAAGATGCTTCTCTATCCTTTCTCTCTTTTCAGATTCTTTTCTTTCAAATTCTGCCTTGTCCACCACTTCAAGATACTCAGTGTTGTACCATAGGTCTGAGTCGACGAGCCTAGCCCATCCCTGATTATCCTCTACTTTTAGACCTGAAACCTCCCCTGTAGTACCTGTGCCAGTATATCTCACAACAGATCCTACGGTTATTGTTTTTCCTCTTCCATCAACAATCTCCAATACAACACCCCCAGTTCTATTCTTCTTTTTCAGGTGAGAGTTTAGTCGGTTTCTCCTTAGGAATCTGCGAGACTTCCTCAGCCTCCTCAGACACTATATTAATCAGGACGTAATCGCCTACCTTCTGTATTTTGTCAATACTTACCATGAATGTTTGCGGTTTGAGGGATAATTCTCCCTTGGATATGATCACAGAATTTATAGTCGCATTCTCAGGGTCTATGTCCATATCAGATACTTTTCCCACCTCAAAAGCGTTTTTATCAAGAACTTTTTTACCCAAAAATTCAGAAACCAACATCAAAACACCAACATTCGCTTATTTCGTAGAAATATATATTTTCTATAGGATAAAAATTTTATCCATGAAAACGTCTATAAAAATATTCAAGATCTTTGACATACCTATAGAATTAGATTTTTCATTCTTAATATTGATAATATCCATATATTTTTTGGCATTTTTGGAGCTCATCTCATTAGAGCTTGCTGTACTTATAACTTTGATCTTTGTGACCGTTGTCATCCATGAACTGGCACATTCATATGTAGCACGCCGTTTCGGCGTTAAAATAGAGAAAATACTCCTACTCCCCATAGGTGGTATTGCTAAGATGGAGGAAATACCCCGGGTGCCCCGTCAAGAACTGTTAATATCCATCGCAGGACCCTCCACGAACTTGATAATAGCAGCCACCCTCTATGGTATAGGATCGATGGGAATATTCCCACATGCGATAACAGAATTTATAGCCAATTTCATACTAGTAAATGTGGTGCTGGCACTATTCAACCTGATACCCGCATTCCCAATGGATGGTGGTAGGATACTAAGAGCGTTATTAGCAGAGAAGATGAGCTACTTACGTTCAACAGAAGTCGCCGCAAACCTTGGGAAATTCCTCGCCATACTCATGGCAATGGCCGGAATCTTCTTCAACCTATTCCTCATACTAATAGCACTCTTCATTTATATAGGCGCCGAACAAGAATATAGACTGGTATTCATATCATCCCTGCTTGAAGGGGTTAAGGTAAGTGATGTGATGACACCAGACCCTATAACGCTCAAACCATCCTCCACTGTTAGAGAAGCACTTGAAACCGTATTCAAATACAAGCACATGGGATACCCAGTAACAGAAAATGGTGAACTTAAGGGTATAGTAACGTTCCATGATTTATCAAGCGCCGATGAAAATACTCCTGTCAGCGAAGTGATGACAGAGGATGTTATCACAGTAAATATTAACGATGATGCCATGATAGCCCTGGAAAAATTAACCAGCCACGACCTTGGAAGATTACCAGTAGTGAAAGAGGGTAAACTCGTCGGGATAATATCAAAGACAGACCTTATAAGAACTCTTGACATCATGCGAAGAACAAAAACGTAAAGGAGGAAATCCAAAGGATGGAAAGTGCCTGTCGCTTAATAATAGAGGAAATCATCAAAGGAAAAGTAAATACAAGAGAAGAACTCGAAAAGGTGAAACGCCAAGTCTGCAAGGACTTCAAACTTAAAAAATTCATAAGCAATTCCACAATCCTAAAATATGCCACAAGAAAAGAAAGAAAGATCATCGAAGAATTCCTAAGAAAAAAACCTACACGAACCATCTCAGGAGTTGCAATAGTAGCAGTAATGTGCCAACCCCACCCATGCCCCCATGGAAGATGCTTATACTGTCCAGAAAGCAAAAAAGCACCCCCAAGTTACACAGGGGAAGAACCAGCAGCACTCAGAGCAAGAATGTACAAATTCCACCCATACCACCAAGTATATAATAGACTAGAACAACTCCACAGCATAGGACACCCCACAGATAAAGTGGAACTAATCATAATGGGAGGAACATTCCCATCCCAGACACTATGCTACCAAGAATGGTTCATAACACAATGCATAAAGGCAATGATAGACTTCGGAGCCAAAATCAAAGACTTCAAAATAAAACTACCAAGTTACCAGGATCACATACCCCTAGAGGATGTTCAATCAATCAATGAAAAAGCACCCATAAGATGTGTTGGCCTCACATTCGAGACAAGACCAGACTATTGCAAAGAAGAAGACGTGGATAGGATGCTATCACTTGGCGCCACAAGAGTAGAACTCGGAGTCCAAACAATATACAACCATATATACCAGAGGATAAAAAGGGGCCATAGCATCCAAGATGTTATAGAATCCAATAGGATCCTGAGAGATTCTGGGATCAAAGTTGCAATGCATCTAATGCCCGGCTTATTCGCAGATTTTGAAAAGGATCTCAGAATCTTCAAAAGACTATTCTCAGACCCATCATTCAAACCCGACATGATAAAAATATACCCATGTCTCGTTACAAAGAACAGTCAACTATACCACTTATGGAAAAAAGGAGAATATAAGCCATATAATACAGAAGAAGCGGTTGAATTAATCGTTCAAATAAAGAAAATGCTACCAAAATGGGTTCGCACAATGAGGATACAACGTGACATACCATCACACCTAATCGTTGATGGGGTTAAAAAATCAAACCTTGGAGAAATAGTCTACAAAAAACTCAAAGAGGAAGGCGTACAATGCCAATGCATAAGATGCAGAGAAATAGGGCACAGATTGTCAGAGGGGGCCAGTATAAACCCAGAAAACATAACACCCCTAAAAGAGGCCTACAAGGCAACCGGTGGAAAAGAATTCTTCCTCTCATACGAAGACCCTGAAAATAATATCCTCATCGGATTCCTCAGGCTAAGACTACCATCTAAGAAGGCCCACAGAAGAGAAGTTAACGAAAAAACGGCGCTAGTAAGAGAATTACACGTTTATGGGCCCATGCTCCCTATCGGCGAACCCGGAGAAGGCATCGGACAACATTCAGGATATGGTGAGAAATTATTATCCTGGGCAGAAGAACTAGCCATCGAAAATAGTAAGGAAAAAATATTAATCACAAGTGGAATAGGGGTGAGAGACTATTACAGGAAACTTGGATATGAAAGAGAAGGCCCATACATGGCAAAAATGTTAATATGAGGGGAATATAATGGAAAAGGAAAGTTTTGCGCGTCTTATAGATCATACAAATGTGAAGGCCGATGCAAAAATAGATGAGATAATAAGATTATGTAAAGAGGCCATCCACTACGGATTTGGCTGTGTAATGGTAACTCCAACTAATGTTAAACTAGCATCCCAGATACTCAAAGGGACACCAGTAAAAGTAGGTTCTGTCATAGGATTCCCAACAGGCAGCACCACCCCCAAGGTAAAAGCTTTTGAAGCCAAAGAAGCTATAAAAAATGGTGCCAGTGAATTAGACATGGTCATAAATATAGGGGCGCTAAAATCCAGAGAACTAGACCTTGTCATTGATGATATAAAAGGGGTAGTTAAAGCCTCCAATGACAATATCGTTAAAGTCATCATAGAAACAGCATACCTAACAGAAAAAGAAAAGATACTAGCCTGCAAGATAAGCAAAAAGGCTGGTGCAGATTATGTTAAAACATCAACCGCCTATTGCAACCTCAAAGGAGCCACTTTAGAGGATGTGAAACTGTTGAGATCCGTGGTAGGGAAAAATATGGGTGTTAAGGCCTCTGGTGGCATAAGAGATCTTAAAACCGCACTTGCCATGATAGAAGCAGGAGCCGATAGAATAGGAACCTCAAGTGGTGTTCAGATAATCAAAGAATGGGAAAATCTAATGTCAACCACCTCCCCTTAACAGAAGATTTGGACTGTTCAACCCCAGTACAACTACAAATGCACTTAAAGCTTTTTGGGATGAAAAGCCCTACCATATCATGGGGGTATGAAAAAATGAAGATCAGAATAAAAGTTGAAGAGAAAGGTTATGCGATCGGAAAATTGGATGATAGGAACCCTAAAACTGCCCAGATTATCTACAACAATCTGCCATTAGAAGGCAGGGCCCTCATATGGCTCGAAGAAGTCTACTTTGACATACCATTAACCATAGAATATGAAAATCCATCCAAAACAGCTACCATGGGTGATATATCCTATTGGCCTCCAGGTTATGCCTTCTGTATCTTTTTTGGGTCAAGTCAACCCTACTCCGAAGTTAACCATATAGGTAAAATCATAGAAAACCTTGAACTCTTCCGGGAAGTGGAGGAGGGTGACAGGATAGTCATAGATAGGTTTGAATGACTGGTTCTATCCTCCTATAGAGTGTGTCTCTCATGGCGGGTATTCTACCGATATCTACTATAACTCTTTTCATTTCCTCGACTTCCGCGCTAACACCATATGATGCCCCCGCCGATCTTGAAATGTTCTCTTCACCAAGTGTACCGCCGAGGTCATTTGCACCTGCCAGTAAGCACATTTGCGCAAATTTGAATCCTAGTTTAACCCATGACGCTTGTATATTCTTTATAAGATCATTGAACATCAACCTTGCAATAGCATAAAGTTTCAAGTCTTCCGTCCCAGTACTCCCAGCCTTGGCAATCCCATTCTGGTATATTCTTGTATTCTTGTGCATAAAAGGTAATGGTACGAACTCTGTGAATCCGCCTGTACGCTCTTGGACAGACCTTAGAATTTCAAGGTGCTTTATCCTTTCTTCAGCTTCATCTATATGACCATACATGATGGTTGAGGTTGTGGGGATGCCTGTCTTATGGGCAGTTTCTATCACTTCAATCCATTCTCTTGTGTTGAGCTTCTTTGGACAGATAACACGTCGGATATTATCATCTAGGATTTCAGCCGCCGTGCCCGGCATCGAATCTAACCCTGCCCTTTTAAGTATCTTTAGGGTTTCCTCTATTGAGAGCTCTGCCTTTTTTGATCCATAGTATATTTCCATTGGTGAGAATGCATGTATGTGTATTTTCGGGAGCTCAGATTTTATAGTCTTTAAAATATCCTCATAGAAGTATGTGTCTACGTTGGGGTGTAAGCCTCCTTGTATGCACAGTTCTATGGCGCCATTTGCTGCGGCCATTTTAGCCCTTTTAAGTATTTCAGGTATTTGCATGAAATATGACCCGTCTTCATCTAGGTTTTTTCTGAAGGCGCAGAAGCCGCAGTTGCCTGTGCAAATGTTTGTGAAGTTTATATTCCAATTTTTTATGAATGTGACTTCTTCCCCGACTATTTCTCGCCGCAAAGCATCTGCTGTCATGAAAAGCCCATGTAATTCGCTTCCTTGGAGCTTCATTAAATAAAGCGCGTCCTCGAAGGATATTGGTTCGTCCATGGCCTCTTCTAATATTTTTTTCGTGTGTGGGCTGATTTTCAGGGTGCCAAACATATTATCATCTTCTATTATTGCTGCCAAACTCCTCCCTTATTCTGTGATATGATTAATCCTTATAAATTTTTTTATCTTCCTCTTTTGATAGTTTATTCTAGTGTTAAGGTGTTCAATATAATTTTTTAGGTTCAATTTTTTCATGGGATATGGCTCGGGGCAAGTTACAATTTTGTGATCTATTATTAAATTACCATTGTAATGTTATGGTTGAATCAGTCCCGTACATCCGAGTATGATCAATAGATTTAAATATGAGTAACTATTAGGTTATTTTGGAGGTGAAAATATGGTTGAATTACCAATAGCACCTGTTGGAAGAATCATAAAAAATGCCGGTGCTGAGAGAATAAGTAATGATGCAAGGGAAGAACTAGCAAAGGCCCTGGAAAAAATGGGTGAAGAAATAGCGGCATCAGCTGTTAAACTTGCAAAACACGCCGGTAGAAAAACTGTTAAAGCAGAGGATGTGGAATTGGCAGTTAAAACAATGAAATGATTCGCCATTGGGGGTGCTAAGGTACATTCACAGGATGATAAGCACCCCCCATCACACATTCTCCCTTATTATTTTTTTCTTACATGGAGGGAATAATAGTGTCAACATTAGAAAATTTGAAAGAAGCATTTGCCGGAGAGTCCCAGGCAAACAGAAAATACCTTGCATTCTCAAAAAAAGCCGACGAGGAAGGATATCCTCAAATAGCCAAGTTATTCCGCGCGGCAGCAGCCGCAGAGGCCGTGCACGCCCGCAATCACCTAGAGGCCATGGGGGGTATTAAAACCACAGAAGAAAATCTCAAAGAGGCCATAGATGGCGAAACTTATGAATTCGAGAAAATGTACCCCCGATTCATTGAAGAAGCCGAGAAAGAAGGTGAAGAACAAGCAGCATGGAGCTTAAATGTTGCTAATAAAGTTGAGATGATACACGAACAACTTTATAAAAAAGCCCTTGAAAACCTTGGAGAAAACGAGGAAATAGACTATTATGTGTGTAATTGGTGTGGTAACACAGTAGAAGATGAACCACCAGAAAAATGTCCAATTTGTGGAGCGCCAAAAGAAGAATTCAAAAAAATAGAATAATTATCTTTTCCTTCAAGAAATCTTCGGTATCGTTAACCTGAAAGTTGTTCCATTATCTGATATCATCCGGACCTCGGCGTTGATCTGATCAGCTAAACTTTTAACTAATTGAAGACCCAAAGATTCTGTGTTCTGCCAATCAAGATCCTCAGGGAAGCCTATCCCATTATCACTCACCTCGAGGAAAATCTTACCATCCAATGACTTCAACTTTAAATTAACTTCCCCTTCACCATTTTCTGGGAAGGCATGTTTAAATGAATTTGTTATAAGCTCATTCACTATTAAACCGACTGGTATGGCCTGTTCTATGTCCATTTTTATCTTGTCAATGTCAAAGTTGAGTTTGACGCCCGGAGGGGAATAACTGGTGAATATCCCCCTGGCAAGTGTCTTAAGATAATCCATCATATCAATCTCTTTAAGATTAGAGGAACGATAAAGTCTCTCATGGATCAATGCCATAGATTTCGCCCTATTTTCACTTTCCTTGAAGATCTCAAAAGCCTCTTTATCCTTTAAGTATCTTGCCTGCAAGCTTAAAAGACTCGAAATTATCATAAGATTATTCTTAACCCTATGATGGATCTCTTTAAGGAGCAGCTCCTTCTCCTCAAGCGCCTTCTCTAATTCCCTTTGGGCCTTTTTTATATCAGTCAAATCTTGGATCACGAAAATTATCATATCTTCTCCATTGATATTAAGAAGCTTATTGTAAATCTTAACATGACGTTCATTCCCCATACGGTCAAGTATCTTCGTTTCATAAGCTTGGACTTTCCCACCATCTCCTATAATCCTTAAAAGCTCCTTAGTTTCATCTATTTTTTCGGGTGGGAGAAGTTTCAAATCAAAAATGGATTTACTCCTCAATTTATCCTTCTCTAATCCGATGAATTTGCTGACATGCTCATTTACATCATAGATTTCCCCATCCAAGTTAGAGACTATTATATACTGGGGTGACAATTCAAAAAGTAAACGATACTTTTCCTCGCTTTCTGCTATCTGACTCCCCCGCTTGTCTATCTCCTCAGCCAAGAATATAACCACCATATTCACGAAGAAGAACATTAAAACACGGCACAAATCCTTGATAAAATAAGAGGATGATATAAGGCACGATGAAACTAGGAGTAAAGAGGATAATAGCCCAGTTAAAATTAAAGATTTCCTTTTAAACCAGAGAGCCGCTAAGATAATCGGAATATAAAAGAAATGGGTGAATATAACATGAACATTTAAAATAAAATGGAAGTAGTAAATCAGACCTATAGAAACCACTGTAAATAATGCCAAGATAATAATCCTCATTTTGTTGTCAGAGAGATCGAATGCCAATGCACCACCTTTGTACAATTCCTTCTACCTGGTGAACTTTTGTATAATAGCTTGAATGGGCCCGACGGGATTTGAACCCGCGATCTTCTGGTTAAGAGCCAGATGCCCTGCCAGACTGAGCTACGGGCCCCCATAAGACTAGAAAACTTGCTTGCATGAACCCTCCAAGGGGGCGGGTAATTAAGTTTTAAATATTATAGCCTACTCCTCAACAAAGGGGACTAAAATTGGGGAGTTTTGAAGACCCCTAGAGGGTGCGGGGGCTCAGAACGTGAAGCTCCTATGTGAACGCCCCCAATCCCTCCTGGTCTGGGAATCTTCCATGTTGAAAGCTCCCCCTTGCATAAGCATCAAGGGGGGTCATATTGTTAGTCATAGTTAGTTAGTTGTTTTATTCATTTTCATTACATAAAATTTTTTTGGTTATGAAAAGGTGCCATCTTTGATGAATGTTGTTAAAGATTCTTGTCTAGGAAAATATTATAAAGGGGGGATCTTAAAAGTAAGTTTTAGGTGAACCTAATGGAGCTTCTGAGTGAAAACATAGAAGAATACCTAGAAACTCTCTATAAACTTTCACAAGAAAAAGAACTTGTAAGCACATCCAGCATATCCAGCGAATTAAGGATAGCCCCTGCCAGCGTCACCCAAATGCTCCAGAGATTAGCCAAAATGGGCCTTGTAGACTATTCACCATATAGGGGCGTTAAACTCACAATGAAAGGTTATAAAAGAGCTGAGAAGATTATAAGGAAGCATAGATTGCTTGAAAGATTCTTATATGATATTCTAAATTTGAAAGAGGATAAAATACATCAACAGGCTTGTGAAATGGAACATGCACTTTCTGATGATGCTGAAAGAGCTCTCTGTCAACTGCTCAAACAGCCAAGTTACTGTCCAGATAAAAACCTTATACCCCCATGTGACTTCAAATTTAAAACATGTAATGAATGCTTGAAAAGAAAAGATGAGGACCTTAAAGAGATAGGTTCAAGAGACGAAAATCTGTTATCATTACCCCAATTAGAAGAAATGGAAGAAGGGAGAGTATCATTCATAAGAGGTGACTACAAGTTCATGGAAAAAATCATGAACATGGGGATAACAATCGGAAGTATCATAAGGGTTCTGAGAAAAAGCCATCCAACAGAATCCATTGAAATAGAAGTAAAGGGATCAAAGATACTGCTTAGAAAAGACATAGCAAATAACATTTTCATAATAAACCCCGCCTTAGGATCTAGCTAGCCAATTTTCAACCTTTTTTATGACCTTATCGAGGAAATCTAATGATTTTTCGTGTGAACTAAGAGATATTGCCAATTCCAGGAGGGCTTTTTCATCCCCTACAATCGCCATATAAAGTAGGAGATTCTCATACAATCTATTAGTTTGATACCTTTCAGGTGCCTCTAGGCCCCATAGGTGTATAAGGGCCCATTCCTTTGACGAATCCTTGATTTTAGAAAGTTGGAATTTCTTATTTGAGAAGATTCTCTCCTTGATATATTTTAGCAAGTTCCTATTTTTCAAGGCCCAGAACTTGAAATCATCATATTTATCTCTTAGTTTGTGGATTTGATCCCTTTTCTCGTCCCGTATCCTTATAAATTCCTCCTCATACTTATTAAGTTGGAATATTGACTTATCAGCTTCCACAAGCTTTAATAGGTTACCATGCCTTTTTTTCAATTCTTTACCCGCTTCTATGTGGAGTATTTCATCATCTGTAAGTTTTCTCTTCTCTAAAAGTTCCTTTTGGGATTCGATCTGCTTCGCCCACTCTTCACATTTCCTTGCTTCAAGCTCTTTTAACTTTTCATGGAATCTTCCCTTTAAAAGTTCCATGGCGAAAAACTTCTGCCAACCATGATCTTTTAGATGGGACAGGATAGTCGCTATTTCCAACGGATCCTCTGGCTTCCTCCTAAAGTATGATACTAGCCCAGCCACCTCCCTTGGAAACAAACTAGGGATCACCATGACTAAAAACCAGAAAATAATTGACACAGAAAAAGAAACCAAAAATGGTAGAATTATCCCCTGGATATTCATGAAGACGCCCCTTTACTGAGGATAATTTTCCGAAACTCCCTTTTAGTTTCTGTTATAATCTTGATACCTCTCACATTTATGCTATTTTCATTGAAATATTCAAGTAACTGTGTGGGGGTCACTGTCTCTTCAAAGTCTACAAGTATTGAACCATTTTCAATGCTTAATTCAACCGATCCACACTCTGATAATAACCTTTTAGCTTCTTCAACTTGTGAAGTTCGTAACCTGATTTTATTTTCTGTTATAATTTCAACATTCTTGAGATCTATGCTATTTCTGCTAAGATATTCAAATAACAGTGTAGGATTTATTGTTTTTTTAAAGTCTAAAAGTATCGAAACGTCTTCAATACCTATCTCAATCGCCCCATACTCTAATAGTAACCTTTTAGCTTCCTCGACTTGTGGAGTTTCCACCCTGAAAGTGCGTAGACGTTGCTGCGCCTCTGCAATATCGATATCCATCCTTTGAAGGTCTATGAGAACGTGCCTTTTTAGGGCTTCTTCTAGTATGTCAACGGTTATTTTTTCCATTCCACGATTTATTCTCACTGCCTGGGCTATCTGGGCGATATCCCTTGCATGGGCGAAAGTTGGGGTTAATCCCTCACCACCATCCTCCTTGGGTGTGTAGACTAGTCTGAGCCTCTCAAAGATCTCTTCATCATATTCTTCACCTAGGAAATCTAGGTTTCTTTTGAATACTTCAATTATCTCATCCACTGGCGGTTCTTGGAGGAATATATGTAAGGGCGCCCTCCTAAGATGGGCTTCATCCATTATACTTATATCAAGGTTTGTGGAGAATACAGGGATGAAATGTGAATGTACAGTGACCGGCACCCCTTTAATATATACTATTTCCTTCCTATTTTCTAGGGGTATTATTAGACGGTTGAGTATCAGATTATGATCTTCTTTTTGTCTTCCAAGATCATCAAGGAGTAGAACTCCACCATTTGCTTTTATGATAGGGGATGTCTCATATACTCCCTTACTCTGGTTAAAGTTTGTCTCCATTTTTTCAATTGTAAGTTCGGATCCTGTGAAGACAAATGGTGCATATATTTTAACCCATCTCGGATCCTCTGGTTGTTCACCACAAAGCTTGTGAAAATCTGGATCATATAATTGGATTACTTGCTCATTAAATTCTATATAACGGGGGATTAAAATTGGGGGAAGCAGATTCGACATTTTACTTGTGATGAATGTTTTACCCGTCCCAGGAGGGCCATATATGAAAAAGCCTTTTCCAATTGTGGCGGCTTCAATCATGGTCTCTTTAGCTTTTTCGCTGCCAACAATATCCTTGAATGTTTCTTTGATGATCTCCTCGGGTATTTTGATGGGGAATCTTCCCTCGAGTTGTTTTTCCATTATCTTATAATAGATTTCATATGTTACCGGTGCCATGCCAGCGTATGGATTTTCACTGAGGAGTTTCTCTGCGAGGTTTCTTCCCTCTGGTTTTATAGTATATGTTACTGTGGGGAATAGGAAGCCCCCACCAATAGGGGCACATAATTCCTCATCTTCCATGTCCCTCATACATTCTTCGAGTATGTTCACATGCAATCCCGTGATTTCATGGATCCTTTCAACTTTTATCGTCCCATAGGTTGCTATGATTTTGAGGATGAGATTTTTTATGAAGTCCTTGGATAAGTCTATCTCATCGAGACTCTTTGGCTGTTTTAAAGCCTCAAAGAGCCTTTGCATTTTTTTATCATGGTAATAATCCACTTTAAACACCATCTATAGGATATTTTTGAGCTCGCCTATATTAGATATTACTTTAATGTCAAGTTTCTCCTTTTTTATATACTCTTTCTCATCCTCTTTTAACTTGGAATTGACAAGTATTGCTGACATACCCGCGTTCACAGCGCCAAGTATATCCTCTTTAAATTTGTCCCCCACCATAACAGAATCTTCAGGCTTACAATCCATCCTATTGAGGGCTTCCCTAAATATTCTCTGGTCTGGTTTTTCTACTCCCACCTCCTCTGAAGTGACAACTTCATCAAAGAAATGGTGTATGCCAAGTCTTATCAACTTCTCCCATTGTTTTATTGTGAGGCCATTAGATATCACCCCAAGATGATAACCTTTACCCTTAAGGTATATCAAAGTTGGTATAGTCTCGGGGAATGGTCTCAAAAGGGCGAATTTAACATTATGATATGTTATAACACCCAAGGCTATCAGTAGAGGGTCTTCCTCGCCAAAAACCCTCTCCGTAAGCACGTTAAAATGTTTACCATAATTTGATCCCTTTTCATCTATAATCTTCCTAAGGAGAGGGTAAGCTTCTTCCTGTGTAAGGGGCAGACCAGCCTCGATCATGACACTTAGAGCGGCTTTCCTAGCTAACTTAGCAAAACTTGACGTGTCATAGAGCGTATCATCAATATCAAAGTACACGGCCTTTAACATGAACTTCACCCCCCTATAGGAACGCATCTAGGCTACTTTGCCTTTCACCCCCAGCCAACATGAGAAGATCATCTGTTGAGTATCCAAGGGATGTTATTATACGGGATACGGCAGCTAGAACCTGATTCTCTATATAATAGTCAGGATCATATTCCCCCTTGAAATCCTCGGCCGGAACCGCCCTTTGACTAATAGGTTCCTTTCCCTTCACTATAATGTAGCGGATTATGGATCCTCTTTCAATCCGCCTACCCTTCTTAAGGGATCTCCTAGCCGCCACTATATGGGGGCCCACTTGCTTGTATTCATCAAGATTCTTAGTAATCTGCGTGTGGATGATAAGATCCTCGACTCGCACATTACCTTCTTTAATATCCTTTATAACCTTCTTTATTATGTCTTTGGCCTTCTTGGGGGATCCTTCCTTTAGTATTGCCCGGAGAACCATCCGTTGTGTCTTCTTGGCTATTGGCGCCCAGTCTCTCCTTACAAGTTCAAGACCCTTGACAATGATGGTATCATCTTCAATTAAAGCGTATCTTTTCTTGGTTACGAAAAAACCCCTCTGGTAGAAGCCCTCATATTCAAGTTCCATCCCCTCTGGGAGCCTATTATTAATATAATCCAAAAATTTCTTAACTTGGGAGATTATCTCCTTTTTAAGGTTATCAACCAAACTTATACACCTATATCATTTCTTGATTAATATACCATTGAGTATGCCATGTTGACCAGGTCTCGAGGTTACCTTGGCAAGACCCTTGCTCGTCTCTACAATAGCACCCTTTGTTATGATATTCCTCCTTACGAAGTGGGGGTTGGCCCTATTCTCCACCACATTCAGTATTTCTGCAACGTCCACCTTATTGGTCTCAGGGTCCACCACGTTTATATGGGTGTCTGTTACAAGTCTAAACTTCCTGTTACCTCCCATTGTCCTTATTATCCTCATCTTCCTTTCGCCGATTCTTGTCTCCGCGGATTCCCTTCCAAGTTCATATTTCCTCTTGCCTCTGCTCTTTTTCAACCTTCCACCTGTTGGTTTTCTCTTGGATCTACCTTGCCATATCGCCATTTAACATCACCTCAAAATATTATATATTAGAATTAGAGGATATAGTTTTTAAAGTAAATCATACCTATATCACCCCCCTGATGGGGGGCCCAAAGAAAAAGATCATATCATCTACTAAGATGCACTTCATTATATAAATTTTTCGGATCTGCAAGAATCCAATGGGGATGAATTCTCCAATTTGAGAATGAAATGCCCCCAGGGAACAATCTTTTATCCTCCCTGTGGCTTGTAGAAACCCCCCCATCTTAGAGGTGGGTATTTAGGTTTAAATACCTCAAATATAAAAAGAACATTTCAAGGGAAAGTAGGCCCATAAGTCCACGAGGACAGAGGGAGTGAACCCGCAGTGAATGGATAAGACCTCCCTGAGGAGCCCCCATCCACCAGAGTGGGTTTAAACTCTCCTATAATGATAGAGTAATAATGAAAGGTGAAGTTATGAAGATCAACATGTCACATGGCGCAGGCGGAGAAATGATGCAAGATCTCATATCAGAGATAATCCTCTCCAACATACAAAAAAAGAATGTTAATGGCGGTGTCGGATTAGATGACTTAGATGATGCTGCTAGCATACCATTAGATGGCTATGAGATAGTTATAAGTACGGATGGTCACACCATCGACCCCCTGTTCTTCCCAGGCGGAGATATCGGGAAACTCGCAATTTCAGGTACAATAAATGACATATCAGTTATGGGCGCAAAACCCCTTGCCATCGCAAATGCCATGATAATAAGTGAAGGCTTCAATTCAGAAGAATTAGAGCGTATCATAAAATCCATGGACAAAGTATCCCAGGAAACCGGAACCTCGATAATAACAGGTGATACCAAGGTGATGGAACAAGGAAAACTTGACAAGATGGTGATAACAACAACAGGCGTCGGAATAGCAAAGAAAGGCGAGATAATAAGGGATAATGGACTCGAGGTTGGGGACAAGATCATCCTAACAGGAAGCATAGGAGACCATGGGATAGCATTAATGGCATACAGGGAAGGATTCGGATTCGAGACAAGTCTCAAATCTGATGTGGCCCCAATCTGGGAGATCGTGGAAGCCGCCCTGGAAGTGGGGGGTGTGAAAGCCATGAAGGACCCTACCCGTGGGGGTCTTGCAAATGCCCTTAATGAGCTAGCAGAAAAATCTGGTGTGGGCATGCTCATAGAAGAGGATAAGATACCTATCAAGGATGAAGTGAGGGCAGTCTCTGAAATGCTTGGCATAGACCCTTATGAGGTTGCGAATGAGGGTAAAATTGTTATGGGCGTGGAGGCAGAAGCTGCAGACGAAATTCTCAAGGCGATTAAGAAGACAAGATATGGAGCTGAAGCGCAGATAATAGGTGAAGTGACAGAAGACAAACATGTAATACTCGAGACAAACCTTGGGGGTAAGAGGATAATCGAGGCACCAATAGCAGATCCTGTGCCAAGAGTATGTTAAGGTTGATTGAAATGGAAGAAACCACAAAAAGGAGACTTTTCGCTTTTATCATAGACTTTCTAGTGGTTAACCTGATAATATGGGCTCTAACATTATTATCCTATCCTGTAATCGCCTTCACGGGCTCATTTTTCCTCTATAATTATTGGTTAATTCTTTTGGCTATTGTAACAATCTCATATTTCACCTATTTTGAATATCATGGTGGAACCATTGGCAAATTAAACCAAGGACTAAAAGTGGCCTCCAAAGAAGGGGAATTGAAATATAAGCAAGTTATAATAAGGAACCTTCCCAAAATTTGTTGGTTCCCATTAATACTCGACTTGATCCTAGGATACAATAAAGAATTAAGATTATTTGATAGGATAGCCGGTACAAAGGTTATAATGGGGGATCAATGAAAAAGGGAGAAATCAGAAAACTGATATGGGATCGTCTGCACAAACTTGGCATTTCTCAGAGACCTAGGGGGGATTATGGTAAAATACCGGATTTTAAGGGTTCGATGGCCGCTGCATTACGCCTTTCAAAGACAGGTGAGTGGAAAGAGTCCAGGAGGATATTCTCGAGTCCGGATTCTGCGCAGCGTCCAGTAAGGGAACTCGCCCTCAAGCATGGCAAAGATCTTATAATGCCCACACCACGACTCAAAAAAGGATACCTTTATATTAAAGCAGCTAATGCAAGGGGACGTGAAAGATCAGCCTCCACTATAAAGGGAGCTTACAAGTTTGGGTCTCCAATAAAAGTTTTCCCTAAAGTCGATCTCGTAGTTGAAGGGTCTGTAGCCGTTGACATGGAGGGTAACAGGCTAGGTAAAGGTGGGGGTTATGGGGATCGCGAAATAAGGGAGCTCAAATGCCAAGGTGTTATAACATACCATACACCCATTGTAACAACAGTGGATGAAGCACAGATCATCAAGAAAGTGCCAGTGGAGCCACATGATGAAAAAATAAACATGATAGTAACACCCCACCGTGTTATAAGACTAAAATGAGAATATCGACCTAAAGGGTTTCCAGTAAATATGTATATGTAAAAGTGTTGCCACTACCATGAGTATTGACATTTCAGCGTGCCAATAAGTTACCGATGGATTTAAAGCCGTCTTGATACCTAATTTTATGAAAAAAATCAACAAGAAGCCTGTAAATCCAGTCCCTGCATAACCAAATGTTAAAAACAGATTCCATAACCTTCTATGCTTCGACCTTCTAATATACCCCTTCTTAAAAAGATAGTGGGTAAGAAGGTATAATCCTATGATAATCATTGTCACGGGTATGATATGATAATCTACCCCATCAACATCCACATTTTCTATGGTATGGTCGGTGGCGTCCCCTTGATGGGTCTCATCAATTTCAGTATCTGTTGTCATAGAAACTGATGTCTGTGAAAAGTCACAGAAGCCATCACCATTCAAGTCGGTATACCGTGGGCATTGGCCAGGATAAGGATCATTTACAAGCCCATATGGACAAGAAGTAGCGCAGGACCCCTCAAGTGATAACAATCCTCCAATGGCTGGTAGTAATAATATTAGTTTTTTTGCGATTTTTTCCATTAAACCCAATTTAACGCACTCCAAATACCCTATACACACTACCCTTATAATAGTGGAAATGGAATATCGTTATGATCACAAGACCTACACCTGCTTCAACATGCCAATAGAGCAACTGCTGGTTAAAAGGAGCTTTCAAACCATACTCTAGCATGAATAATAGGATGAAACCTCCAATACCAGAAATTATAAATGCTATGAATATTATAAGATTCCAAAGATTCACATGCCACCTTCTATTAACCAAACCCTTCTTATAAAGGCCATAAGTGATTATATACAATCCTATAACCAACATTGAGGGAATTAGAATCTCATATTCCATTATAAGCAACCACCAAAAAAAAATGATTATCCCTCCTTATAATAAATACTAGTTAATAAACTTTACTGATATGAATTTAGGCCCCTCACCTGAAGTTAAGGTGGGAAAATTTTAAATATTGTAAATGGTATATGTGATAAATACAAAGGGTCATAGCCCAGTTATGGTATAAAAAGTGGTATACATGAGAATCCTGGGCTGGTGGCCCTAATTAGAGGAGTGGGGCCGGTGGTCTAGGGGTAGGATGCCTCCCTGACACGGAGGTGGTCGCGAGTTCGAATCTCGTCCGGCCCATTATGCCGTGGTAGTTCAGTTGGGAGAACGCCAGACTGAAGATCTGGATGTCGCCGGTTCAAGTCCGGCCCACGGCATTAAAGGATTATCATATCGGGGTTGCTGTAAGATAAGTGTTAGTCGCCCCATCAATCTTAACCTCTAAGAAAGATCCTGGATCCGCCTTTTCTGTTATAACCGGTATATAAGAGTTTGTCCTTCCTATGAAACCGCCCTTTCTGCCTTTTTCGACTATTAGTATTTTCTGGGATGTTCCAACTAGTTTCATGTTATCTCTTATTGTTATTTCCGATTTTATCTTTTCTATTATTTTGGAGCGTCTTTTAACAACTTTGAAGTCCAGTTCTTCGAGTGAGGATGATAGTGCTCCTGGTCTATGTTTATACTTTGATAGGTGGATGAAGTTTGGTTTTATCTCCCTTAGAAGTTTACAAGTGTCCTGGAATGCTTTTTCATCCTCTGTGGGATATCCTACTATTATATCTGTTGCAATGGACATCTCAGGTAATTCTTCCCTGAAACTTTCCACAATATACTTGAAATCCTCTACAGTGTACCCTCTCCCCATATCCTCCAATACCCTATTGTTCCCGCTCTGAACTGGTAAATGCAGGAACTTGTAGACCTTCTCTGATTTGAATGCGTCTATAAGATCATCTAATATGTCAAGTACATTCATAGGGTGCATCATCCCCACCCTTATCCTGAAATCATACTCTATGGAACTTATCATGTTGAGGAGTTCTGGTAAACTTTCACCAATATCCCTGCCATAAGCTGCTGTATCTTGAGCTGTTAATTGCAATTCTTTACAACCCTCTATTATAGCCTGTTCCGCCTCCAGTTTAACAGCCTTTATAGGGTGGCTTTGTAGTTTTCCCCTAGCGAAACGGGTGCAACAATAACTACATTCTCCAAGACATCCTTCACATAACTGTATTATATGAATATAGGGGTTGAATCTTATCCTGGGCATCTTGATTTTCCTTATAGGATATGGTCCAGTCTCTTTTATTCTTTCACCTGCTATTGTCCCCTTTGCCACCTCATATATTCTGTGGATTTTATGTGGTCCTATCCAACTTGCCCTTGGTGCTATTTTCTCGAGTTTTTCAGGGTCTATCTCTACCATGCACCCAGCTACTATTAATGGCTTGGAAGGATAAAATTCTTGGACTTTTTTTATCCTGTTTATGACTTTATGTTCGGTTGGATGTTTAACATAACATGTGTTTATTATGACAAGATCGGCATCTTTGATAGTGTTCACTAAACTTATGCCTTTTTTTGAGAGTATTCCTGCCATTATCTCTGAGTCGCCTTTATTAAAAGTGCATCCGAATGTTTCAATGTATGCTTTCATCATGATCCCCCAGGCTGACTTCCTCCCCAAGTTAAGGTCGGGGTTTTCCACCATGAAGCCCCTGTGAAGAGGGGAGTGTCCAAGACTATAATTACTCTATCCTTTAGGTTAGGTCACTACAGCCCCCACCAGCTTGTTTCAATATCATTTGCACCTAATGGTCCGCTATATGGGGGTGGAAGTTACATAACCCTAGAGTGAAAGGGGCTTTCTTAACGACCCCTTTTTGTAAAAATAGATAACAAACTATCCTTCCGCCTTGGTGGGACCGAGGGTTCATGAGGAAAGTTCACTCCTTGTCTAGTGAGGGCCTTCACTGAAATATCCTTTTTGTATTTGAGTTAATAAACTTAACTATCCACCTCCAAGAGGGGAGTATAAAAAAGTTTTAGAATCACCATCCATATTTGCCTATGAGGGGTACGAATGCCACTCCACCGAGGTTCTTGATTTTGAAGTTGTCCTCTGATAATTTTTCCACTAAGAGGAGGTCCTGGTAGAATCTATCACGTCCAACTGGTGCTAGGAGTTTGCCCCCAACTTTTAATTGCCTTTTGAGGGGTTCTGGCACCTTTGGCGCTGCCGCGGTCACATAAATCCTATCATATGGCGCTGCCTCCTCCCAACCTTCCGTACCATCAGCATGGATGACCTTAACTTGACTGTAATCCTTCAGTTTCTCCTTAGCCCTCTTGTACAATGATTCTATACGTTCTATGGTGTAAAGTTTTCCTTCTTTTCCGATTATCTCTGCGACGACTGCCGCATGATACCCGCATCCTGTACCCACTTCTAATACTTTCATCCCCCTTTTAAGGTCTAGGACTTCGCACATCATCGCAACCATGTGAGGGGCTGATATTGTCTGTCCCTCCCCTATTGGGAGTGGCTGGTCAAGGTAAGCGCTCATCTTATACTCTGGGGGTACGAACTTTTCCCTTGGAACCCTTTCCATGGCCTTTTTCACTTTCTCGGTTTTTATATAACCTCTGGCCATGAGGTCCTCAACCATTCTTTTACGTTCTTCCAACATTAAGATCCCGATATGATATTCTCAGAAAGGTCAAACTTGTATTTTCCCTTAGTAGGTGATCCGTAGATTCTCTTGATCTTATGGGCTGGTGCAGCGCCTCTCTTGATGTGCCTGTCAGTTGTTTTTATAGATTTCACTTGGAAGATGTGATCTTCGAGTTTGAATATGTCACCGACCCTGAAGGTGAAGTTCCGGTCTAGTTCGAGTTTCCTTGAAAATACCTTCCCGTGTAAGTCTATGGAGACTCCCACTCTCGCCGGAGCATCCAAGGGTATGGCCCATATTGTGGCCAAATCTAATGCCCTGCACTTGTCAACTCTTTTACCATTTTTTAGTTCTAAGGATGTTATCTCTACTAGTCTTCCGGTTATGCTTAGCGTGTCCCCTACCGCTATTTCCTCATCAGAGTATAATTTGACTTTGTCCCTCCAGGATTTTTCATATTGGCTTATGATCACTGGATACTCAAGTGGCTTGGAGATGACTAAATTTTCTTTGAATGTTGTCCCGCAATCTTCACATTCTAGAATTAGTCTTTTAATCTTTTTATATTTTGAGTTGTATTCTGTTTTACTCTTCACTACCCTAAGGGATTCCGAGCCGCAGATGGGACATTTCATCTCAGATTACCTCATTGTTAATAAGTTAGCTTTTTTAGGTAATGTTCCACGAGCCCACCATCTTCTAGTATTTCTAGGATAAAATCATTAAAGGGTTTTATCTTGAATGTCTCCCCGATAGTCTTATTTTTTATAATACCCCTTTCCAAGTCTATTTTGAGTATATCGCCTTCGTTGGCTTTTATATCTGCTACTATAACTGGGAGGCCTATGTTAATAGCGTTTCGGTAGAATATTCTTGCGAAGGATTTTGCTATTATCGCTGATATGCCTGCATGTTTAAGGGCGCGTGGGGCTTGTTCTCTTGATGAACCGCATCCAAAATTTTTACCTGCTATGATTATGTCCCCTTTTTTCACCTTAGCTGGGAAGTCCGGTCTTATACCTTCCATGACATGGCTTGCAAGTTCATCTAAGTTGAAGGTCCTAAGGTATCTTCCAGGGATTATAACATCTGTGTCTATATTATCTGGGAATTTCCAAGTCCTTCCTTGTATTATCCTATTCATATTTAGCCCCACTATTCTGAGCATTTGTTATGAGAGCTATGCCCCCCATGTCACCCATGGCCTCTTCAGCAGCTCTTAGAACATCCTTGTGGTTTGTGTCAGTGATCGCATAAACTGCTGGTCCGAATGAGCTCATACCCGCCCCTGCAGCGCCAGTTGATAACATATTCTCTATTATTTTATCTATGATTGGATGTTGAAGTTTTCTTTCAACCTTCTTGAATCCTATCCCTTGGATTTCGTTTATGGCTTCCCCGAATGAGTCAATGTCCTTTTCTAGGACTGATGGCATCATCTTCATCAAGATTATATGGGATAATCTTTCAACCTCTCCTAGGGGGATTGGACAATATTCCTGGAATATGTTAACCTCCTTCCCACCGGATACTTGTCTGTCAATCCTTGGAATAGCCACTATAATATTCCAATCCTCTGGGAAATCGTATCTGGCTATTACTGGTGGAGGTGATGCCCTAGATGCGGATGATGGTAGAAAATCTTTTTTTTCTCTTTTACTATGGCCCCCATCAACTATGAAACCCCCATATTCAAATGAGGCTACACCTATCCCTGAAGTCCCTCCTCTGCCAACTATCCTTGCAAGCTCCCATGAATCCATTTCAATACCATGAAATCCTGTTATAAGCTTTGCAGTTGCGAGAGAAACTTGTGTCCCGGACCCGAGGCCGGAATGGGCTGGGAAAGTCTTTTCTATGATGAAATCGAATTTTTCACTGCTTTTAAGGTAATTTAGCGTCTTTTTAGCTGATTCTTCTATCTTGGCTGAGTATTCTCTTATGAGACCTTCTTCAAGGTTTTTCTCTGCGAATTCTGTTTTAAGTTCTCCATTAGGTTTGGCTTTCATGATAAAGTTAGGCTTCTTGAGTGTGATGCCAGCCCCACCATCAAGACGGCCCCTTTCACCATTAAGATCTATTAGGGTTAAATGCAGCCTCGAAGATGTTATAATCTTCATTATATCTCACTTTAGGCGGATTTTTCCTTAAATGGTTTGGCAAATTTTCTTTCAACAGATTCTCTGTAAATAGAATTCATGGTACAGAATGGTATTATACGCCCATCAGGTATTGCATAATGGATGACGCACCTTTTAACCCTTTCAATGTCGAAGTTCCATGGGTCCATGAAATGCATACATGATATTAATAATGTCCTTTTATGGAATTCTCCAAGGGCCTTGTAGGATCTCTCTTTAAATATTGAAATTAGTATATTTTTTATATCCACTGACTTAGGGGCCTTTGAAGAGTCAAGGAGCTTGGGGAGTTCTATTGCAGATCTTGCGATTGCCTTTGCCTTCCCTGTTAAGCCACCCTCTTTTAAGTCTTGGGTGTCCTTTTCAAGTATCTTGAAGAATTTGTCTACGTCAATGAAATGTGTTATGGGTATCATGTGGCTGTTCTCCACAAAAATATATGTTGCGGTCCCACAATGCGGATGACAAGTGAATGTAACCTGTGGTTCGCCTTCTAATGCGGCCACGAAATCTGATATAGGACAAACAGAAGATGCTGGATAGAAATCTTCCATTTTTATCTGGCCATTTGTCTGTTCCTCAACTAGCCTTTGGAAATCAGGTATTGTTATTCTCTGTTCTTCAACTTTATCTGCGGGTGTTCTACCTGTGAATGATACTGGTTGGAAGTTAACACCCCTTATTATGTCAATGTTTTTTACCGCGAATCTTATCATGTCTCCTACCTGATGATCATTTATGCCCTTTACGAGTGTCGGTACAAGTACTATGCCTAAATTGGCCTTTCTACAATTTTCTATAGCCTTTAATTTAATAGGTAAAAGGTTCCTACCCCTAGATTCAAAGTATGGCTCCTCTGTAACACCATCAAATTGTAGGTAGACTGTGTTTAACCCTGCTTCTCTCAGTTCCCTTGCAAGTTCAGGTTTCGTGGCTAGTTTAACACCATTTGTAGCTAATTGGATGTGGGTGAAGCCCTCCTCCCTGGCAAGTTTGACAAGGTCTACTATATCCTTTCTAACTGTGGGCTCGCCCCCAGCATATTGGATTGCAGGGGTTGGCACTGGCCTATTATCTCGGAGGTTGCGCAACATTTGCCTTATTTCTTCGTAGGATGGTTCATAAAGATATTTTGAAACGGCAGCATTTGCAAAACAAATGGGACAATTTAAATTGCAACGATTAGTAACATCAATAAGACCAAGGATGGTATGACTTTCATGTTGTGGACAGATCCCACAATCAAGGGGGCATCCTTTATCCGTTTCTGTCTGAGGATTTAAAATACCCTCACCCTTGTAATCGTAATTGGAGAATCTTTCATATGCTTTTTTGTCGCTCCAGTAAACGTTCTCGAAAATACCATGCTCTGGGCATTCCTTTCTTATGATAACCTTTTCGCTTCCTTCCAGAACCTCCGCCTTGATCTTCCTAAGACATACTGGACAGAGGCTGTTAGTTTTTTTGATAACCACACTCCCACCTAAATACGATTTTTTCCGAAACTTTTTATCCCAGTAAAATTTTAATAGGTGCATTAAGGTTTATATACATCAATCCCCTTTGATTTATAGAATCCCCCTACTAGGGATGTTGGTGAATACAATGGAAACTGATGCTATCAATATCTTAGGTATTGTCTATGTAATATACTTTATGCTACCAGCTTATATAGCAAATGTAAGTGCCCTTGTTTTTGGAGGTGGCCCACCCTTGGATCTTGGATATCGATTCATTGATAAAAGGCGTTTGATAGGTGATGGGGTTACGTGGCGGGGGAGTGTGATAGGAACGCTCCTAGGAACGCTGATTGGGATGATACAAGGTACTCTATCAGATGATATACCATATGGGATCCTTCTAGGTTTCCTATTGGCCATTGGGGCGGTTTTGGGTGATGCATTTGGGAGTTTCATGAAGAGGCGCTTTAATATAAAAAGGGGGCGGCCTGCCCCTATCCTAGATCAGCTAGATTTTGCTGTAGGTGCCATGTTCTTCGCATCTATTATTGTCGATTTCACATGGGAAATAATAGCCACAATACTAATAATAACTGTAGTATTACACCTTTCAGCTAATATCATAGCCTATTTAATTGGCTTGAAAGACGTATGGTACTAAAATTTGATTATTCTGTGAGGTGGTCTCCCATCATAACAGCTGCCCCTATCGCAGGTGCAACTATACATGCGCGGGGGTCTAAAAATTCGTCCATACTCCTACATTCCATATGTAGGGCTTCGGCTGCTTTTCTTCCGAGGATGTTCATACCAAGTCCTGTTGTAACTATCTTATCCAGATTTTCCCTATCTGAAACTTCTTTGATGGCTTCGGATATCTTTAATATCTGTTGATGGTAAATGTATGCTGCTATCTCTCTTATGTCTTGTTGGTTTAAAAGTTTAAGGTCAGCACAGAGTAACCTTGCTATCCGCCTCATGGAATCTCTTATGGTTTTATTGGCCCCGTCTGGCGTGTCACAAGTGTATTCTTTATAGTCTATGTTGCCAAGTACTAGGTGAATGTCCGCTGTGATGGCGAATAATTCTGATGAAACCCTGTACCATTTACCATGTAATGGGACCTTATCTACGATGGTTGCAAGGTTGTTTCTTAGCACGCCAGTGTATACAAGTTCTCCAGTTGATAATCTTTCTAAATCTGATCTCCCCTTTGCACATTCCCCGCCATCTTTTATTGGGATTATATCTGTGGTTGTGCTTCCGACATCCACCATTATACAATTTTCGCTTATGGCGGCGGCTAGTTGGGATGTTGCGATCCAATTGGCAGCCGCCACCTTTAATGGGTTCTTTAGGGCGGCAGCCGTATCTATTATCCCTGATAGGCTAACATATGCTACCGGAACTTTAAAAACCTCCTCAACTTTTTTTATTATATCCTTCACGCCCTCTTCTTTGTCTTTGTACGCGTCTGCAAGTTCTGCCGTCATTGTAACTCCAACACCATCTATATTCTCCATTTCGCTGCCCAGGAGTTCCTTTAGCGTCTCTTGGAGTTCGTTTTTCTTAAGCCACATAGGGAGGTATCTAGAATCGACTTTCATGTCCTTTAACTTCCCATTTTCTACTTCTATTATGGCCACGTCTGTGTTCGCGCCACCTATATCAATTCCCACGACTTTCATATGAATCGACCTATGATATTTTCATGGAATTTTTCCCCTTTTTAAATTCAGCAACTCCATTAATACTCCATCCCCTGGGTATTTTACCATTAACGGCTGCTATAATAGCCTTTCCAAGGTTTATATCAATGAGTTTTCGGAGAGCAATGTATGGTGTGGTTATTCTAGAATTTAATTCAACAACATAAATTTTATCTGATAGTATTAGATCAACACCAACATACCCTCTGAGCCCATCTATGGATTCAACAGCCTTTTTAGCTACAAGTAATGCATCAGCAGCCATTTCATGTTTGAATGGTGTGATACCCCCATTATATTCTAATTTCCCATTATTGTATTCTATATACTGTCTATTTAATGATAGTGGGAGGGCTGTTTTCCCATTGGATAATAGGCTAACGCTTGCGGCTTCACCTTCTACAAACCTTTGTAATATCATCCTAGAATCTGATGATGCCATCACTTTTTCAAGCTCTTCACTTGACTCTATGATCTTTATACCCTGGCATGCAACCCCATCAACGGGTTTAACCACCATTTTTCCCTTAAATTTGATATCATCTGTTTCATAGGTTTCTATGAGAGGTACCTTGCCTTTAAGAGCATTATATGTTCTGAGTTTATCTGAGCATATGAGAACGGCTTCAGATGCTGAGCCCATAATCTTGACATGCTTTGATTCTAATAGACGAGTTAATTTATATAATTCCATATTTTCTTCTGGTGCTATGAAAAGGGTTGCATCAAATTCACTTGCATGTTCCCTAATCCATGAATAAAGATCTTCCTGGAGTATGATAGGATTGGGATAATCAATTAAATGATGAAATTTTTCACAGATGAGATAGGATGGTTTAAACTCACGTAAATCATGGAGTAGGGCTTCAAGCATGGATTTACCTTCTATTAGGATACTATGATCTTGGATACCTGTGGCAGTCGCATACTCAAATACTAATAGGTTCAAGGACGACCCACTCCCCTGAATATTATACCCTTCTTCTTGAATTTTTCAGGTTGTAGTATGGGTCTTGCGCAGATGAAAACTTTCCCCTGGATCATGTTAGGTTCTATACTACGATATTCATCATGATCAGTCATCAAAACTGTGCAGTCACATCTTAGGGCCTCTTTTAATGTAACAGGTTCTGCCCCCATGGCCTTTATAATTTCCTTTTTCACATAGGGATCATGTACTACCACATGGGCTCCTTCTTGTAGTAGCGCGTCTATTAGCGGCTTTGAGGGTGTTTCTCTGGTATCGGCTACATTACCCTTGTAAGCCACTCCTAGGATTCCTATATTAGAATCCCCAATATTTACCCCTGTATCATTGAGGGCGTCTTTTATAAGTTGAAGTACATGGTAGGGCATTTCCTCGTTTATCTGGCGTGCTGTTCTAATCAGCCTTGCAGGGACTCCTCTGGCCTCTGCCATTTCAACTATAAAGTAAGGGTCGATGGAAAGGCAATGCCCTCCAACTCCCGGGCCTGGTATGTGTAAGTTTACTCTTGGATGGTAATTCGCAGCTTTTATAGCATCTATGGCATCTATGCCAAGTGATTCGCATATGATGGCTAATTCATTCGCTAGTGCAATATTGGTATCGCGGTAGGTGTTCTCCATTAATTTAACCATCTCAGCAGTTACTATATCTTTAACTTTCACTATTTCTCCTCTTGTTATCTTATCATAGAGTGCGGCAGCCCTTTCAGCGCTCTCCTCGTCAATGCTGCCTATAACCCTTGCATTGTTCGTCATCTCATATAATGTGTTATTTGGCAGCGCTCTTTCAGGTGTGTATACAAGCCCAAAATCCTCTGAAACTTTTAAACCGCTCTCTTCGAGTATTGGTAAAATGATCTTCTCGCATGTTGTTGGTGGAACAGTACTCTCAACTATTACAAGATCGCCTCTTTTAAGACCCTTTGATATTGTCCTTGATGCTGAGATAACTGCTGAAAGGTCTGATGACTTATCAGCGCCTAGTGGTGTTGGGACTACGATTATCATTATATTGGCTTTTCTGGCAGCATATTCACCATCGTCTGTTGCCTTTAGTTTCCCTTTTTTAACAACTTCAACAAGAAGTTCATCCAATCCAGGTTCTATTATAGGTGAAATGCCCTGGTTGATCGAATTAACAATATCAGGGTTTATATCAACACCAATAACTTTAAAACCTGCCTTGGCGAAAAGTGCGGCGGTTGGAAGTCCTATATGACCTAGTCCGAAAACAGCTATTAAATCCATGTTATGGTCTCCTTATAAGATTTTATATATGTCGCATATTATCTGTTTTCCTTTAAGATTCATTGTCTGATGGGGAAACCTCGGCTTAACCCCATCATAGACTATCCTAACCTTGCATTTGTCCCTTTCCTCTAAGGATTGTACTGTTATATCCTCTTCTATGAAGTGTAGTTCTCTTTGGAGATCTGAGAGTATGTTCACGGGTGGTTTTATGGTTAATTTGCCTTTATTATGGAAATCGACTGTTGCGTTGATTATCTTCTCGGAGGCTTTACCATCGCCATAAGGATTAGGGGCATTTATCATCTTCTTCCTAAAATTTGGATCTTTTTGGATTAATCTAAGAGTGTTAATTATCCTCTCCTTGTCCGCACCTACAAGTATGTTTCCACCAGCTTCAACAGTCTCTGGACGCTCTGTATTGTATCTCAAGGTTAAACATGGTATGTTAAGTGTTATGGCTTCCTCTTGTAGACCTCCAGAATCTGTGAGGACCACATATGACCTTGATAATAGTAAGAGAAAATCAAGGTAACCTAAAGGTTTCACTAATTTAATATGTTCTGCTTCGGATAGGAGCTTGTAAAGGTGGAATTTTTTAAGATTTTTACGTGTACGTGGATGTACTGGGAATACTATTATGAATTCATCTAATTCCAATAGTGCCTGGGTTATGGATTTGAGTCTGGCCTTGTTGTCAACGTTTTCGGCTCTGTGCACCGTTAGTGTGACGATTTTATCAGACGGAAACTTTATATTAGATTTGCGTTTAGCGATTTCAAGGTTTCTAAGACAAGCATCGACTACAGTGTTTCCTGTTATGATAATATTCTCTGGATCCGCGCCTTCGAATAATAAGTTTAAGGCTGCTTTTTCCGTTGGGGTGTAGTAGAGATGTGTGCAAGTGTCTGCAACTATTCTATTTATTTCTTCGGGCATTGTCTTGTCAAATGATCTTAGACCGGCTTCCACATGGCCTACCGGTATATGCATTTTTGATGCTACTAGGGCCCCTGCTAGTACAGCGTTTGTGTCCCCTTGTACCATGACTATGTCTGGTTTTTCCTCTTTTAGGATGTCTTCAAGGCCTTCCATCGTAGTTGCTGTCATCTTAGCATGGCTTTTTGAACCAACCCCTATGTAATGGTCTGGTTTTGGGAGTTCAAGGTCTTGAAAGAATTGTTGCGACATTTCATGATCGTAGTGTTGGCCAGTGTGTATCAGGGAGAATTTTAAGTCCCTTTTTTTGATCTCATCGATTACTGGCGCCATTTTAATTATTTCTGGGCGGGTGCCGATGATTATCGCGATCTTCATAACAATCCACTCTACTTAGTGCGTTCTCCGCCTTTTAGCCCGGTATTCATCTATTATCTTCCAGAGTTTCTGTTTTTCTTTTTTTCTTCGCTTTTCCATTACTTTTTTCTTCCATTTTCCTATTTCCTTTTTGAGGTCTTTGGATTTGACTAGTGCGAAATTTTCACGGATTTCGAGTGATATATCCTCAGCGAAGATTACAGGGATTTCTTTATCCTCAAATATTCCAAGGGCTTGATGTGACATATTTTCCCTTGTTATTATAGCCCTTGGAGCTAGTTTAGTGAGTATTTTCGCAGTTTGGGATCCTCCACCCCTTGCACTATATAAGAGAATTACATCATCCTTTTTTATCTTCCATTGATGGCAAGCTTCTTTTATACCTTCTTTAGTGAACGATTTCACGATCTTTACAGGGAGTTTTTCACCTTTATGTTCGAAATCCTTCATTTCTAGTAGTGAATTGATGTTTCTTTCCAAGTTCTCTCTTAATTTTTTTTCTTTGTTATATTTTTCTTGTAATTTTTTTATCAGCTTTATCTTTGATGATAATTCCTTGTTTAAAAGTATGTTCTTTGAATATTCATAATGTAATCTTTCAATTTTCTTTTTTAAGTTGAGATTTTCTCTTTTTTGTCTTCGCAGCTTATTCTTTAATATCTGGTTTTGTCGTTTTAGCTTGTTTATTAAAAGTTTCTGGTGTTCGATTTTCCGTTCTTGTACTTTAACTTGATTTTCTAATTTTGACGATTTTTCCAGGGCCTTTTTTGGTTTTTCCTTGAGATGTGGTTTTTCTAGTATGTTCTCGACACCTTTTGATTTTTTTATTTTCTTTATGGCGTTGGCTATTGGGGTGCCCTTGATCACTAGTCCTTTTATTTCATCAATTTCTCTCTCGCTAATATCTGAATTTGTGAGACGAGACTCTACTTGTCTTAATTTGCTTTCATAGTGTCTATATGTTTTGATCGCGGCTGCAAGTGCGTCCCTTTCATGGGCATCTAATGAAATATCCAATTTTTTCTCCATTAAGAACGTGTTAACAAGTTCATTCTTTGAAGCCACAGAAAATATTCTCTCTGGTGTGTATAATTTGGAATTTAATGCTGTTGCGATCTTTTTAACCATCTTGGGTGGTGGGTGGACATCGGAGCCGATTACAATGGCTTTACCCTTATCCATGATCTCCATGATAACTTCTGCATGTGAAGCCTCTTTTATACTATTAATATGTAAGAGGTCTCCTCCAAGGTCTAAAATAGCGATACCCACGGTTAAACCAGGGTCTAGGCCCACTATAATGGGAGATTTAACATCATTAGTTTTTAATTTATCATCCTCCAATTACCCATTTTTAATTGACTTTATGGAGTTATAATATTATTTGAAGGATATAAGGGTATCCCTCATCACTTTCCTGACAATAGATGCTCTCTTATATTCTAGGAATTCCTCCTCTAGCATTGATTTAAATGAGGATATCGCATAATCATCTTCTTTGAACATGATTTTAACCCCATATTCAAGTCCCATTAGTATAAGGTTTTCTGGTGGCATTGGATCTATATAGATTCTCTCCTTTGGATTGAGTAGCTCATCAACCCTCTTTATTTCGATTTCACCCCTCCCAACATCGGCGATAACTTTAACTATTTTCCTCACCATCTGCCATAGGAAACTTTCACCAACCACGTCAATAAGGTAATAATCATCATCTTCTAGAATTTTAACAGATTCTATCTTCCTTATAGGGTTTCTTTCAATTCTCTTGGAAAAATTCGTGAAATCATGTGTTCCTTCAAACTTTGAAGCCGCTAAGTTCATAGCTTCTAAGTTAAGATCATCATCAAATAATATATAACGATAGTATCTTCTAATGGGATATCTTACCTTGAACCCATAATATACAGAGGCACTTGCCAATACCCTAATGTCACGTGGCAGGATATCATTTATTTGATTTACATGGACGTCATATGGTGTGTAAAATGTTACAACATTGCCAAGTGAATGCACACCTTTATCTGTTCTGCCAGCAGCTTGGAATCTTGCTTTCCTCGGATCCTCAATAAGACCAGCCTCTTGTAGTGCGCTTATAATCTCTCCTTCAACTGTGGGGAGGCCTGGTTGCCTTTGAAATCCATAAAAGCGCGTGCCCAGATATGCTACCTTCAATGCTATCTTTTTCATACCCTTATCAATCCTCCTTGCTATTGATTTTTATAAACCTTATACAGATATAATTGGGATGTTAATCCTCAGTTAGGGGGGATTCAATGAAACGTCTATGGGGTTATGTGAGCGTAATTTTTGCCACAATCTTCTTCGGCTTATCAGCACCCCTTAATAAAATTATGGTCAGTGAAATGAACCCCATTTTGATCGGAGCTTTAACTTATCTTATAGCAGGAATTTTCCTATTCCTGGTAAGACAATCGCCCTTAAAGAATTTTATATTAAATGTGCTCAATCGTGAAAAAGATAGTGAAATGTCCATAAAACCCTCCGATTACCTCATATTGATCGTAACAGCCATTTCAAGTTCTGCTATAGCCCCATTACTCTTTCTTAGGGGTCTTAGCGAAACCAGCGCTGTGAACTCAGCACTCCTTTTAAATATCGAAGTTTTCTTCATAATATTGATGGGCTTAATTATATTTAAGGAATCTTTAAAATTAAAAAGCATTTTAGGTGTTCTTTTATTAATCATGGGGGCAACCCTAATAGCAACTAATGGAGAATTCCATCATATAATCTTAACCCAGAATATTAAGGGCAATCTCCTTGTTATTGGAGCAGCATTCTTCTGGAGTCTAGACACCGTATTAAGTAAATTTCTCAGCGGAAAGAGAGACCTTATATGGATATCAGCTATAAAAAGTTTTACTGGTGGTCTAATATTAATGTTCATTTTGTTATTCCTTAATATGAGCTTGAGATTCCCACTTAAAATGTTACCATTCCTATTTTCCGTTTCAATATTTAGTATAGGCTTCGCCTTCATATTAATTTACTTCGCCCTCAGACAAATAGGATCAACAGGAGTGGGCTCACTATTCCCACTCTCTTCCTTGTTCGGGGCCATGTTCGCATTCTTGATCCTCAAAGAACCCTTTGGGAGTCTTCAAATTTTCTCCGCTTTTATAATGATCCTCGGAATTTTTATATTATACCAGAACAATAAATGATATAACACACTTTTAAAAACGATAATGTGATTATCATGTTCCCCCCTGATAAAATGTTGATAATCCCTGCAGTTGACATAAAAAATGGAAAATGCGTCCAACTAGTACAGGGCATCCCAGGCACTGAACAAGTCATCATAGACGATCCCATAGGCGCGGCCATGAAATGGGAAGAAACAGGGGCGAGCACGCTACACTTAATAGACCTTGACGGGGCCCTTGGAACAAGCAACAATTTCCATATTATAAAAGAGATTGTCAAATCCCTTTCCATCCCAGTACAATTAGGTGGCGGTATAAGAACCAGAGAATATGCCCAGAAACTCCTCAATATCGGCGTTGAGAGGATAATCCTTGGCACTCTAGTCATTAAAAAACCTGAGATCGTGGAAAAACTTTCAAAAGAATACGGATCAGATCACATAATGGTAGCAGTTGACAGCAAAGATTCAAGGGTAGTTATAAAAGGTTGGACAGAAAAAACGTCCAAAAAAGCCCCAATATTGGCAAAATTATTTGAAAATAAAGGTGCAGGTAGCATACTTTTCACCAACGTAAACGTCGAAGGACTACTCCAAGGAGTGGATGTTAAACCTTTAAAAGAACTTGTCAATACAGTTAATATACCAATCATATACTCTGGTGGCGTGACCTCCATCAAAGACCTTAAACTTTTGAAGAGAACTGGTGTGAATGGCGTTGTGATCGGATCCGCCCTATACAAGGGTAAAATAGACTTCAAAGAAGCCCTAGAATATGAGGACCCATAGTAGGTGAAAACTATTATGAAGACTGTGATGGCCACAGGAACCTTTGACATCATACACCCAGGACATGTTTTCTTCCTAGAAGAGGCTAAAAAACTCGGCGGAAAAGATGCTAGACTAGTTGTAGTCGTTGCCAGGGACTTCACTGTAAGGGCGAAGAAAAGAGTCCCCATCGTAGATGAGAAACAGAGACTAGAAGTTGTTAGAATGTTAAAACCTGTTGATAAAGCCTACCTTGGTAGTGAGACAGACATGTTTGAGATAGTTCATAAAATAGACCCTGATATCATAGCCATAGGACCAGATCAAGACTTTAATATTAAAGAACTCGAACATGAACTTAGAAAAAGGGGTCTTAAATGCGAAGTTAAAAGAGTGAAGAAATACAAAAAAGCCCCACTTGACAGCACCTGCAAAATAATCAAAAAAATAAAAAGCATGAAATTTGATGATAAAACATTCCAAAATTGTTAAAATTTGGTGATTTTAATGATTGATGTAGGTATTATAGGAGCCAGTGGATATACAGGCGGCGAACTTTTAAGATTTCTAAGCAAACACCCACATGTGGAGATCGTGGCAGCCACATCTAGAAAATATGCCGGCAAACCCATAAATAGAGTGCACCCACACCTCCAAGACCTTGAACTTGAATTCTCAGATGTTGACATTGATAATATTGATGCAGATCTCATATTCACAGCAACACCACATGGAGCCTCTATGAAGATTGTGCCAAAGATCCTAGAACAGGATATAAAAGTCATTGACTTGAGCGGTGATTACAGATTCGATAATATAAAAACATATGAAGAATGGTATGGGATAAAACATGAAGGCCAATTGGACGCCGTATACGGGCTCCCAGAAATTTACAGGGACAAGATAAAGGATGCACATCTCGTTGCGAATCCTGGGTGCTTCCCTACAGGGGCGATACTAGCATGTATACCACTAGTATATGAAAGATTAGCCGAAACTTTTATAATAGATTCAAAAACTGGTGTAAGCGGCGCCGGGATAAAACCCACCACCATAACCCACTATCCAAATTGTAGTGACAATGTGATACCATATAATGTGACAGATCATAGGCATACACCAGAGATACGCCAAGAATTATCAAAAAAATACAAAGTAAATGTGAGTTTCACACCACACCTTGTACCAGTTATCCGAGGAATCCTAACAACAGCACATACATTCCTAAAAGAGGACCTCACCCCCAAAGAACTTGAAGGAATATACAGTGGATTCTACGAAGGCGAACCATTCATAAAAATAATAAAAGAGGGTGAAATGCCACGTTTAAGCGCTGTCAGAGGCTCTAATGAGTGCCATATAGGCTGCTTCGAAATTGATGATAACAAAAGAGCCGTTATAATATCAGCAATCGACAACCTAGTAAAGGGAGCATCTGGCCAAGCAATCCAAAACATGAACATCATGTTCGGTTTTGATGAAAAAATGTCCCTAGACCTTCCAGCAGTACACCCATAGCACGGAGCAAATACCAAGGGGGAGAAGGTGCCCATTATGAAAAAGATACTAATCATATACTATTCAAAAACAAAAAAGACCGAAACAGTAGCTAAAACCCTTGCAGATGAACTATCAGCCAAAACCATGGAAATAGAGGACTTGAAGGACAGATACGGGATCCTAAGTAATATAGGATCTATTATAGATGCTATAAGAGAGAACAAGACCACGATAGAACCCGAAACTATTGACTTAACAGGATATGACCTCCTATATATAGGATCCCCCACATGGGCTGGTAAACCAGCACCTGCCATAATAACATTAATAGATAACCTAAAACTAAAAGGTAAAGATGTCATATTATTCGCTACAATGGGCCATCAAGGCGGAAGCAATGTAATAAACAGGATGGCCGAGAAGATAAAAGCGAGAGGAGGCCGTATAATAAACTCCTTCACGATAAAAACTGGCGGGAAACAATTTAACGAGATTAAAGAGGACACTCTAAAGGTCATGGCCGAAAAGGACCTTAAAATATACTCTATGGGATAAGAGGGTGAACAGCATTGAAAGCAAAACTTCTAAAATCCTACAAACTACTCATAATCATACCACTCATTGTAACATTATTATCCCTTGGCATACTACTAACACACGGACTAGAGGAGAGCGTCGACCTAAAGGGAGGATCCATCGCCGAATTGACACTAGAAAAAAGGATGGATCAAACAGAACTCAAAGCCCTCATCCAAGAAAAACTAAAAATCAAAGACGTTAATATCATCTCAATGAAAGGAAATGACGCAACAGTACAAATGGGCAGTGACGTCCAAGTCAATGAATTCGCAAATGCCCTTAAGGGCACCGCAAAGATAAAAAGTTACAGGTCAGTGGGTCCAATACTTAGCAAAGAAGCCATGGCCCAAATCTGTTGGGCTGTGGGATTCGCCTTCTTTTTCATGTCCATAACAGTACTCATAGTCTTCAGAAACCTGGTACCATCACTTGCAGTTATAATGGCAGCAGCCTCCGATATTATAATCGCACTCGGTGGAATGTCACTGTTCAAAGTCCCCTTGTCTCTCGCATCCATCGGCGCGGTCCTCATGTTAATAGGCTACAGCGTAGACACTGACATACTACTCACAACAAGAATCCTTAAACAAAGAAAGGGCAAAATAACCGAGAGGGCCATAGGAGCCATGAAAACTGGCTTAACAATGTCGGCAGCGGCAATAGCATCCATGAGCGCGCTCTACATTGTAACAGTATTCATAATACCAGAAGCCGAAGTTTTAAGTAATATAGCCGCGGTCCTTATTATCGGATTATCAGCTGATATCATAACAACATGGCTCATGAACCTTGGTATACTAAGATGGTACTTGGAGGCAAGATCATGAGAAAAGGAGTCTCAGGATTCGTAAGAGAACCAAGAACGATCATCCTCATAATACTAATAGTGATAAGTTTAGCGGCTATTTCAACCCTCGGAATCCCACAGGGCCTCGACCTGAAGGGGGGATCCATTATACAACTACAATTAGAAAAACCAGTGGACCCAGCGACTATGAACACCATAACCAGCGTCCTTGATAAAAGACTTAACATCTTCGGTGTAAAGGATGTGAAAGTAAGGGCCAGCGGAAGCCAAAACGTTATCATTGAAATCGCCGGGGTAAACCCTGAAGAAGTGACCAGGATAGTGGGGGCACCCGGTAAATTCGAGGCGAAAATCGACAATAAAACCGTGCTCACCGGAGCAGACATTGTAAGTGTACAATCCCCTATAATACAAGGAAACCAGTGGCAAGTCCCATTCCGCATATCAACTGATGGTGCGAAACGTTTTGCAAAGGCTGCAGAGGGCAAAGCAGGAGCCCCAGTTGACATGTACTTGGATGATCGCCTCATAACCTCCCCTACAATATCACCTGATGTTGCGGCTGGTAAACCCGTGACAGATGTTGCAATAACAGGCACTGAAAGCACGAAAGAATCCGCAGAACTAAAGGCAAAAGAAGTTGAAACCCTCCTAAAATCGGGGTCACTACCCGTTAAGGTTAAAATCGTTGGTGTAAGCAGTGTATCCGCAGAACTAGGAGGTGAATTCACCAAAGGGGCTATCATAGCAGGTTTACTTGCTGTTATTGCCATTATCATAATCCTAGTCGCACGTTACAGGACACCCATCCTAGTACTGCCAATATTCTTCACAACACTGGCAGAACTCATACTCATACTAGGTGTTGCCGCCATCATACGATGGAATATAGACCTGGCCGCTATAGCAGGTATCCTAGCAGCCATAGGTACTGGGGTGGATGACCAAATAATCATGACAGATGAAGTACTCAGCGGAGAAAAAGTGAAAAGGCGCAGGAGAAGATTCAGGATCAGGGAAGCTTTCTTCATAATATTCGCCTCTGCCGGCACATTAATCGCTGCAATGCTACCATTAGCTTACGTTGGCTTCTCTAGGGGTGCTACAGGTATAGGAATGCTAGCCGGTTTCGCGTTCACAACAGTACTAGGCGTACTCATAGGAGTTTTTATAACACGTCCAGTATATGCCAAATTCATGGAATATATAATATAGGGGGTTTAGATTGAGAAAACCCAAAGAACTTAAAGTTAAACCAATAAAAAATGGGACCGTTATAGACCATATAACCTCAAATAAGGCCTTGCACGTTTTGAAGATATTAGGTCTTCCAGATGGTAAAAGCAGGGTTACAGTAGCTATTAACATGGAATCTTCACGTTATGGCTCAAAGGATATTGTTAAAGTGGAAAACAGGGAACTGGAATCAAATGAAGTGGATCAGATAGCCCTCATAGCACCTAAAGCGACCATAAACATAATAAGAGATTATGAGATAGTGGAAAAATGGAAAGTACACCTCCTCGATGAAGTGCATGGGATACTAAAATGTCCTAATCCAAATTGTATAACTAATAAAAGGGAGCCAGTGGAGACACGATTTTATGTCATTAACAGAGAACCTGTGATTCTAAGATGTCATTTCTGTGAAAGGCTCATGGGCGAAGATGAAATCGAATCCCAATTCTAGATCGTCACATACCCTGGAAGTCTTTTTTCCATAAAACGATAAGATCTTACTGTATATGTAGACTAGGCGCTGAAATGGTATTCTTCCAAGACTTGTACTGGCATATTGGTGCGCGAGCATACTTGTCAATGAATGCAATAATCCTCCCGGCAACCTGCAGATACTCTGACTTATAAATCATCCCACTTTTATAGTTTCCAGATGATAGTATGGCACTGTCAACATTCCACACGCTTATCATGGTGGTGCTGCCACTGCTCATCGTGGCCTTACAGAACAAGTACAATACCTGGCCCATATTATAATACCGGTTGTTAACAGTGACATTGTCAGGCAGCCCCTTATAGGATTCATAATAGCTTTTTATGGTATTTGCGATTGTAATTACCTGTGGAACTGACAAAATAGTATCCTGTATAATATTATTGTATTGTAGGAATAGGACCATTTGCGTAAATGATCTGCCAACACTACCTTGGGCTACGCTTCCATGTGGGGATAAAACCTCACATGTAACACTAGGTATGCTTTTAAGGTTGCACACATCCTCGAGGGCTCCTGGATATTCTACCCCGGCTTTCTTATACACTATCAGCTTAGAGGGGCTGTTCTTACTTATATAAGATGCTATCTTGTAACTTTCATAGGTTGGTGTTCTTGAACAGAATACTGCATCAGTTCCTGGAGTTCCACCGGGTTGGGTTGAATGGAAATCTCCCAATGCTTGGATTAAACGTTCCTTGGCAATTTGCACTATCCTATTGGTTGGAGTCCCATTGTAATTGGCTATACTATTAGGGTTTTGACCGTTCCAGTAACGTGTTGATGTGATTTCTATATTGGCGGCTGATACCTGGGCCATGGAAAAGAATCCTAGGATGACCACCAATATTAAGAATTTTTTAAACATACAATATTTCACTCTTTTAGTATGTGTCTGGCGAGTTTGAGTGCGAGGGCCATGATTGTGAGGATTGGTGGGGCGCCTGGAGCCTTTGGGAGTACGCTTGCATCTGCAATATAAAGTCCCTTTATGCATGTTTCAAGGTTTTCATCAACTACCCTGCCTATTGGTGCGGTGCCCCCTGGATGGGCGCCCCTCGGATGTGTTGAAACTATGGTGGATGTTTCCACGCCAATATTTGAGAGTATGGAACCTGCAATGGCTGATCCCCTTGCAAGTAATCTTATATCATTTAGGGTGTTTTCCTTTATGATTCCATCCAGCCCAACTTTCCCCTTGTTCTCATCGGCGATTTTAACCATTAATCCTATGATATCCTTCTCCTTGTAACCTTCCCCTTTAAGTTCTTTCGAGATGAGTGTGGCGAAATGTGGTGCTAATATGAAATTTTCCATTTCGATTATGGCATTCATCTGCACTTCCTCATTGAATCGGATACCTTCTAGTATGCCCCCTATTGTTATGAAAGTGTCCATGAAGAACGTTTCCCCTGCATTTACACCAGATCTTAGGAGTAGTCTTGGGGTTCCAACCGCCCCCGCGGCGAGGACCACGATCTCATCATATAATGGCCCAGCAGAAGTTTTAACCCCCACTATCTTATTATCTTCTATTATGAGCTTTTTCACTTCGGTTTCAGGTATGAGTTCAGCACCCCATCTTGTAGCATCTTCTATGAATTCCCTGGCGGACCATTTAGCATTCCTAGGGCACCCGAAGGCGCATTTCCCACAAGGTTTACACTTTTTAGGGTTTATAAATTTTGGCATCTTCCTTATAGGTAAGCCAAGTGAATGCGCACTGTCTGTTATAAGTTTTGTCCCGTCACCTATATGTGTCCTTGGGAGGGGCTTTACTTTAAGTTCTTTTTCTATCTCGTCAAGTTCCTTTGTAATATTTATACCATAAGCTCTCAGATCATCTTCAAGGACTCTGACAGCGTTCCCAGCCGCTACGAGGGTGGAGCCGCCTACGCATGAAGTTTTAAGAAGGTCCACGCCTTGGGGTGGGGGGTCATAGCATTTAAACGCATGCTTGGAGGGTATGAGGGGTCCTTTTTCTATGATGGTGACTTCCGTGTTATTCTTTGCAAGTTCCCTTGCGATGGTGGCGCCACCAGCCCCTGAACCAACAACTATAACCATAAAACCACTTTTTATTCGAATAATATTATGGACTTTGTAGGGCAGGATTTGGCGCAGAAACCACAACCTATACAAATTTGGTCATCTATTTCCACTGTCCAGTCTTCTTCCACTTTAATGGCCTTAACCGGACAAAGTGATATGCATGCTCCACAGTCTATGCATTTATCTTTATCCTTTTTAACAACTCTTATTATGGGGTTTACCTCTATACCCTGCTCCTCTATAAATTTTATACTCTCTTTTTCCTCGGGGCCGCTTATCTCAACTAACATCTTACCCCCGCGGGGTGTTATATGTGCCCTTAGTATGTTGAATTCGATATCATATCTTTTTATCGCCTCTGAAATTATGGCCTTGCCTATGATGCTTGGAAGGAATCTTAGCCATGCCTTCATATGGATTCTCCCCCTCTACCCATCTTCTTCCCCACAAGCCTTGATATATCCTCTGCTGTTATAATACCTTTTACTTTGTTATTCGAATCAACGATTGGCAACCCTGAAATATCATATTTGTCTATTCTGCGGGCAACCACTTCTACGGGTTCGTCTTCCCTGGCGATTATAACCCTCCTAGTCATAACATCCCGTAGGCTGGTTTTACCCTTTGCAACTGCATCAGCTATATCCCATGATGTCACGATCCCTTGGAGTACTCCCTTTTCGTCAACAACAGGGATGTGATTAATATTGTTTTCAACAAGTTTTCTTGCAACATCTTTGATATTTTCATCAGGGCGTGTGACTATCACTGGCTTACTCTCCAATTCCCGCACTAGTATTGATGGTTTTCTGATTTCAAGGGGTCTTAGAGTATAACCCCTTGATGGTAATCTATAGATTGGTGATGTGAGTAGGAATTCGCTTTTTTCTATCAATTTTTTAAGTTCTTCTGCTATTATCCTAGCCTTTTTCAATGACGATAATGGTGAAGTTGGAACTTCCACACCCTCTATCTCGATTTTGCCGCTTTTAAGCTCTTTATAATTCGTTTCCTTGACTACTGGCCTTTCTCTGCGCGGCACGCCATAATCAACAATCTTACACGTGATCTCCTCGTCACTGATACCAGTAGATGCTGCTATATCCTCATCTAATATGGGTATGGGTATGCCAACTCCGACATAAAGGGTTGGACCATAATTTGGCATTGTAGCAGCCCTTAAAAATTCTGGGTTCATCTTTTTCATGTCACCTTTTAACATTAATGTACCTGCAGAGGTCGTGGGTACACCATGCTTTCTTTCAACTTCAGTCGAATGTTGTGTGCCTTCACCAACAATATAACCTTCTGTTCCGCATAGGAAGACCCTTGTACCGAAGCCTATGGTCTGGAAGTGGGGATCGTTTATAAGTGGGCTGAGCTCCCCTGCACTTGAATAGGTTACATTACCATAATTGGGTAAAAGTGTGCCCATATAAGTATATAGTGTTTCATCAGTGGAATTAACTGCAACAGCATAATTCTGATAACAGTTACGTGGATTAACCATTATAGCCTGGTTGAGCTTATCTAGGGTTATCAAAGTTTCAACATGTTTTAGTGGGTAACAGTCTGTCCCGTATGCCTCAGCCACCAACTCTACTTCCTCACCTTTTATAAGATCTTCTATGACATGCGCCCCACCATAATCCAATCCAATTTCTGGGTCTTTGTTAGGCTGCGCCGCGCCTATATATGCATCCACCGCCGCAAGACCCGAATAAAGTTCAACACCATTAATATAAGTTCTAGCCATCTTAATAGGAGGATCAGAATGGCCAAAATTTAAAAAAGCCCCTGATGAACACATAGCACCGAATGTACCAGTTGTTACAACATCCACTTCACGGGCCGCCTCTTCAGGCCCGTTTTCAGCTACTATCTCTGTCATTTCAGATGCTGTGACTACAACAGCATCCCCATTCTTGATCTTCTGATTTATCTCATCGATGGTCTTCAAAATATCACATCCCCCCAATGAAGATAGGGTTTATGTCTGTGTAATTATATAATTGATTCTATAAAAATTATCCACCTAACCCGCTAAAAGCAACTAGTCAAGTCCCCCCAATACAAAATAACAAAACTTCCAAGAATCCCTGTAGATGTCCACTTCCGGGATTTAAAGCCCCTAAAGGTTGTCGCATTATCCCAACTCCCCACCAGGAGAATAAAAGGGCATATAAAAGTAGGTTGATAAAATGGAGATTAGTGCCTTTGAAAAAACAATCAATTGGCTTGAAGAGAAAGCAGATTACGCTGATATAAAAATGGGAGAATCCACAAGCAATTCTCTTCTCATGAAGGATGGTAAAATACAGGAGATTAAAACTGGCCACGACACTGGTATACGTGTCAGGGTCCTTAATAGGGGTTCCTGGGGTCTAGCTTATACTTCTAACCCGTCCAAGATTGATAAAATAGCCAAAAAGGCCCTTAAATTATCCAAGAGAATGGGTGGGGAGGTTAAGATGACACCATATCCACCGATAGTTGACAGCATAGGCTCCGAGGCCAGAAAACCACCTTCTACCGTGCCAGTCGAGGATAAAAAAAGAACACTACTAGACATACACAAGGCAGCCTCCATAGACAAGATCATAAGTACCACCATAAATTATGTGGACACTGAGACAAAAACCCTCTTCTACAATTCTGAAGGATCAAATATAGAATCAGAAGAAGTGAGAGTAGCCCTATTCCTAAATACAGTAGCCTCTGATGGCTTGCAGATCCAAATGGGGCATGACAGTATAGGAGGATGCCACGGCTTCGAGATACTTGAAGGAGAAGACCTTGAAAGAATTGGTAGAGAAACCAGCGAAAAAGCTGTTAGGCTATTATCAGCCAAAACTCCGCCTTCAGGCAGATTCACCATCCTAACAGACCCTAAACTTACAGGAGTCCTTATACATGAAGCATTGGGACATGCAACAGAGGCGGACCTTGTACTCCAAGATGATTCGATACTCAAAGATGGCCTAGGTAAAAGGATAGGATCAAAGGATGTGAGAATAGTGGATGATCCTACCATGGACGCCTTTGGACATTATCATTATGATGCAGAGGGTGTGAAAGCATCACCCACAATCCTCGTGGAGGATGGTATCCTAAAATCTTATCTAACCTCCAGGGAGACAGCCAAAAAATTAGGCCTTGAACCAACGGGTAACGCCCGTTCAATGATAAGTGAAAACCCCATTGTAAGGATGAGCAACACCTACCTAGAACCTGGGGATTGGAATTTTGATGAGATGATCGAAGGCATTAAATATGGGATGTACCTTAAGGGTTCGCGGGGAGGGCAAGTGGACACGGGAAAGGGCATATTTCAGTTCAATGCAGCTGAATCATTCCTAATAGAAGATGGTGAAATAAAAGAACCCCTCAGGGACGTTTCCCTATCAGGGGATATCACAGAGACACTTAAAAGAGTCGATGCCATAGGATCAGATTTCAAAATGAATATCGGATTCTGTGGTAAAGCAGGGCAAACAGTACCTGTAGGTGATGGAGGACCCCATCTACGAGTCAAGGAAGTTATGGTGGGCGGGAGCGGACAAAAAAATTACAGGTGACAATAAAATGCTTTCAAAAGAGGATGGCAGACTACTTATAAAAACTGCCAGAAAAGCCATAAAAACATGCCTAGAAAAGGGTAAAATAATAGATCCTCCAATGGTCCCATCCCACTTAAAGGAAAAGATGGGAGTTTTCGTAACATTAAATAAAAATGGAGATCTTAGAGGATGTATAGGGTTCCCAGAGCCGATAAAACCCTTAATAGAGGGTGTTATAGAAGCTGCGGTAGCATCAGCAACATCTGATCCAAGGTTCCACCCAGTAACAGTAGATGAACTCGACAAAATTCAAATAGAAGTGAGCGTCCTCACAAAACCAGAACTCATAAAAGTGAAAGATCCCCGAGAATACCCCAAGAGGATAAAAGTGGGAGTGGACGGGCTCATCATAGAAAAAGGACCCTACAAGGGACTATTATTACCTCAGGTTGCGGTTGAGTGGGGTTTTGACGAGGAAGAATTCCTCTGCAACACATGCCTAAAAGCAGGCCTTCCACCAGATTGTTGGTATGACCAAGAAACAAAAGTCTACAAGTTCCAAGCCCAAATATTCCAAGAAAAAAAGGACTAAGTGAAGGATCATGAGACTGCCACCAATCCCAACAAGTGAAGAACTCCTAAACAAGGCATTTAGTAGGGCTAGGAAAGCCGCTTCAGCCGCTCGCACATCAAGAATACCAAGTCAAAAAAAAGCCAAGACAATAGAGATCATAAGGATCCAAACAGCTTGTAACATCATCAAGGACAAATTAAAATTGATAATAGAACGCACACCAGACATTGAAAGCTTGCCAGAATTTTACCAAGATTATGTTGACGTGACAGTAGGAATAGACCCTTTGAAAAAATCATTAGGCGCTATTAACTGGGCTGCTGGCATAATCAGCCAACTTGAAAGGGAATACAGAAGGCGTATTAGGAAATCGAGGCCCTCATTAGCATCATCCATCAGGAGAGAAGCATATGGCAGAATATCATCTGTTATAAAAAAAATCGGGGATGATTTAGATTTCCTGGATTTTACAAGGAACAAGTTAAAGAACATGCCCACAGTAGATTTCGACGCCTTCACCGTAGTTATCGCAGGATTCCCAAATGTTGGAAAATCAACAATACTGCGAAGATTAACAGGTGCCAAGCCAAAGGTTGCAGAGTACCCCTTCACCACAAAGGGGATTCAGATAGGCTACCTTCAAATGAGATGGAACAAAATCCAGGTCATAGATACTCCAGGACTTTTAGATCGTCCAATCGATGAAATGAACAACATAGAACTAAAGGCCATGGTCGCCCTGGAAAATTTGGCTGACATCATATTATTCATCTTTGACGCTTCTGAAACTTGCGGTTATCCCATGGAGAGTCAATATAATCTCTTCAAGGACTTGAAGAATATATTCAAGATACCATTCATCTGTGTGTTTAACAAGATGGACCTCATAGAAAATATTAAGTATATCAAAAAATATACTATAAGGGTTGAAGATCCTATACTAATCTCCGCATTAGAAGATGAAGGAGTCCCTAGATTAATAAAAAGATTGGAGGGTTTTCTCCATGAGAAAAAAACTAGAAAAACCATTCGGCATGCTGGAAAAAAGAAGATTAATGGCTGAGAAGATGATAGAAGACATGATAAAGAGTATGAGAGAAATGCAAAAGGAATTCGAAAAGAGAATATCAGAGTATACAGAGGCTCTACCAGAGAAACCAAGCCTTGACCTTATAGAAACCGATGAAAAACTGATTATAAAAACGGATCTTCCAGGGGTTAAAAAGGAGGATATAAACATAGAATTAACAGAGGATAGCATCACTATAACAGCAGATTTCAAAGAAGAAATAGAAGTGGAAAAAGGCAATTACGTGAAAAAAGAGCGCAGATATGGTGAAGCAAGAAGAGAATTGAGATTACCAGCTAAGATAAAAGTGGACGAGGCTAAGGCAACATTCGAGGATGGTGTTCTGACAGTAGAACTCCCAAAGGTAGAAGTTAAAAAGAAACAAACCCTCAAAGTAGAATAAAACTTGCAAAAATTTTCCATTCAGGGAAGGTATATTTCAAGTCCACTGGGACAGGATGGTATGAACTTGCCAATGGGAGGATAAGGCCTCACTGAGGAGCCCCCATCCACCAGGGTGGGGGCAGTTCACAGACTTTAGTATCTTACTTTCCCTATATGTCTTGTGCTTCCCGGATCCTTGTTATTATAAGCTGCAAGATAATATATGAACCATTCAAGTGGTATGATTAATATGAAAGGTGATAATAGCCTGTTAAGGTTACTGTAGTCTTTCATTGAAAAGATTATATTCTTTGCATTGATTTTCTCGCAGAATTCGATGGATTTCCTCGTCAGAACATCACCCGGAAGATCAGCCTCTAAAAAGACTACTGGAACACCCTCTTCAACTTTTTCAATTAACCCGTGTCTAAATTCTCCTGAATAAAGTGGACAGGCGTGTTTAAGCGCTCCTTCCATGAACATTGTCATTGCAAGTTTATAGGCAAGACCATAATTCGGACCGCTACCCATACAATAGAATATATCATCATCCTTAAACTCAAACGCAAGGAGCCTGTTCTCCTCTTCTGTCTCAGTTATGAGCTTATCAGTGACGCTCGGCAACTTCTTAAGGTCCTTTAGTATATTTTTTGAAATTTCATCATCATAGACTCCAAAGAGGATGTAATACAAGCATAGTAGTTGGTTTATATATGTTTTTGTCGCTACTATCGCATTCTCCCGCTTACAATGGGTTAATATTGTATCATCCGATTCCCTGGCCATGGTACTGGCGGGTTCATTAGTTATTGTTATACTTTTGAGGTTATATTTTCTAGCTTTCCGCAATGCTGCAAGGGTATCTGCTGTTTCACCAGATTGTGAAGTTAATATGATAAAAGAATCCTTATCTTGGATTTTTTTATGATAAAGGAACTCATAACCTGTGAATATATTTATATCCATATCATAATAAATGTTGATGGCGTCACGTACAGAGTAGCATGTTGAAAGGGAGCTCCCGCATCCTATAAGGTATATTTTATCATATTCCCTTAGTTTATCGGAGATTTCATCCATATGAGACTTTTCCCTTTTTAATGTTTCCCTTAATGATTGTGGTTGTTGAATGATTTCATGATACATCTCATACTTCATATTCATCCCCTATTTTTATGGCTATTCTAGCAGCTTCAACTGCATCGGCTGCTAAAAGTACTATCATGGGCTCTTTTCCCCAATCCCCCTTATGGTATATTACATCAGGTACCCTGCCTATCCTTTTAACAGCGACTTTAACACCCCATGGTATGGTCGCCCCTTCTTTTTCTTTGATCGCCCTTGGCTCTTTTCTCCTATCATAATATGAGACTTTAAGACCCATCCTTTCACAGATTTCTATAATGGCCTTATCATATTTTATGTTAATCCCACTCCTCAATGTGGGATCATATTTTCTTATCTCTAATATAAGACGTGCTAGATGTGAAGAAGCACCATATTCAGGTTCTCTGCATGCGAAAACTTCCCTCTTATGGACTGTGATCCTCCCTGGGATTCCTGCCACGTCATTAATTGTCCTGGCATTTTCTTTCGCCATCACTATATTCGTTCTCACTTCTGGGATGAGCCTATAAAATCCCCCTGAAGAGGTGATCATCTCAAGGGCTTCTTTTAAATTTTCAATCTCTAATTTGATACGATCCACCTCCAATAGTATTTTATATAAATTATAATCATATAAATTGCGATGGGAGGTTGGTTATAATGGAGAAGGTTAAAGAGTTTAAGGGTATAAAAGGCAATTTAACAGCTTTCCGTGAGGAAGTTGCGGATGTTGAGACAATTGGGTATGCTGGCGTCCCAGGTGTCTGCACCCCATTCGCAGAACTTTTCGCATACGCTGCAAGGGACAAAAAGAGCATTTTCATCCCAAACACGGACTTTGAAAAGGCCAGAGAACTTGTATTAACTGAGTATGGTGTTGAACTAGGAGATGTAAACCCTTATAAAGTGGACGCCCTCATACTCTTAGGAGGCCTTTCAATGCCAAAGATAGGCGCCAAGATTGAAGATGTTAAAAAACTGATAAAAGAATCCTTAAAAGATGGTGGGAAAGTTATTGGCGTCTGTTTCATGGACATGTTCAGAAAAGCGGGCTGGTATGAAAAAATCGACTTTGATTGTGTTATCAATGCTGACATCGAAGGATTCGTGGTAAAATAATGTGGGGTGGAAGATATAGGAGATTACGAGGAAGTGAAAAGCCTCAAATCCCTTAAAATGGAGAAGGGCTTATTATATGAGACTATAGTTACAACTTTAAATGGTGAAGGTGAAGGTAACGCAGCACCTATTGGTGTGATATGTAAAAGTCCAAAGGAAGTAATATTATACCTTTATGAGGGAAGCCACACCCTCTCAAATATACTAGCTACTGGTAATTTCACAGTTAATATTACAGATGATCCCATCCTGTTCACAGAGGCCACCCTAGGAGACCTCGAAAGTGACTATTTCATACCATACTCTGAATATTTGATTTTGAAGGGTGCTTCATCATTTTTCACAGCAACCATGAAAAAGGTGAAGAGCATTAAAAGAAGGGACCGATACGGGGAATCTAGATTATTCATTATAACAGCAGATGTTAAAAGGATATGCAAGGGTAAAAATTTCAAAGAACCATTAAACAGAAGCATATACGCGATTATAGAATCCTTGATAAATTATACTCGTATAAATCGCGTTGAAAATAAGGGGGATATCATAGATCGTATATTAGAAATGAAGAGGGTGGTTGATAAGGTAGGAGGATCCAGGGAGAAAATGGCCATGAAAATGATAATAGATTCTCTCAGGACAAAATTGGATCAACAAAGCAACGCTCTTCAACGTTAAATAGTCCTTTGTCGCTTAAACGCAACCGCGGGATTACAAGGAGTGACAAGAAGGACATTGTCATGAAAGGATTGGACAAGCTTGATCCCATATCTGCCACAAAATCGTTAAGTTGTCTAGCTTTACATGCAAGAATATTCACCCTTTCATGGGACATGAGACCAGCAACTGGCAATTTAAGATGCATATATTCATCAGGGGCTACCGCGACAAGCCCACCAACCCCTTTAAGGACATCAACAGCCTCCATCATATAATCGGTGGAGGTGCCGACAACTATTAGATTATGAGAATCATGGGCAACCGTAGATGCTAGGGCACCCTCCTGTATGCCGAAACCTTTAACAAAACCGTTTCCTATGTTCCCATGGCCGTATCTGTCTATGACTGATGCCTTCAGTATGTCATCTTCTGGGAGTGGTTGTATTATCCCATCTATGATGGGGAGTTCCCGTGCAGATTCTGAAGTTATAATCTGCCCATCAAACACGTTGATGATCCTTACTCGCGCCTTGTTGCCAGAGGCTTGGATCTCCAACCTAGATGGTTCAAGGTCTTTTATCCTGATTTTCCCTTGGGGTGGTGTTCTCTCTTCCCCCCTGATTCTGAATAATCTCTTACCATCCTTTGCAACGAGTCTGCCGTCGATAAATACTTTCTTGACTGTGAAATTTTTCAGGTTATCTACTAATACTATATCGGCACTCCTCCCAGGGGCTATTGCACCAAAATCTAGTGAGTAATGGTCCGCAGGGTTTATTGTGACCATTCTAACAGCTTCCACTTCATCTATACCATATTCCACGGCTTTCCTGAGGATAGCGTTCATATGGCCTTCAATGAGATCCCCAGGTTCAATATCATCAGACACTAGGAAATCCCCTCCTATGCTTGCAAGTTCCTGAAGGTTCTTCGCGGATGAACCTTCCCTTATCATGACCTTCATTCCCAGTTCCTTCTTTTCCCGAGCTTCTTCAGCGTATACGGACTCATGATCAGTTGATATACCCTTCTCCACATACTTGCAAAGATCATCCCCCGATAGGAGTGGGGCATGTCCATCTATAGGCTTGCACGCCTCCCTCGCGACTTCTATCTTCTTGATGACCTCTGGGTCCTCTGATATGACACCTGGAAAATCCATCATCTCCCCCAAGGCCACTATGTCATCCCTCTCAAGAAGGGTTCTTATTTCATTGATTCCTATCTTTGCACCTGCTGTTTCGAATTCTGTTGCGGGTACACATGATGGTGCTGTGAAAAAGAATTTCAAGGGGACCCTCTTTGAATCCTCTATCATGAAATCGATCCCTTCAAGACCCATTACATTGGCTATTTCATGGGGGTCGCTTATCACTGCGGTGGTCCCATGGGGTATGGTGGCTTCTGCAAAAGATGATGGTGTCATCAGCGAACTTTCAATGTGTGTATGTGAATCTATGAAACCTGGAAGTAGGATCCCATCGAAATCCGCTTTTATTTTTCTCACAATCTTGATTATACCATCTTCTATGATTATCTCAGCAGGGTATATATCCCCTGTGAAAACATTTAATATGTTCCCTCTTAGCAATATTATCACTTGTTCTTTTTGATTTCATCCCATAGGATGGGTAGGAACGCCCCCACATCTGTTACAACACCCACGACTTGGGAACTGCCACGATCAGCAAGTTTTGTCACTGTTGCAGGGTTTATATCTACGCATATGCTTTTAACATGAGATGGTAGAAGGTTTCCCACGGCTATTGAATGTAGCATTGTAGCTATCATCAGCACTATGTCAACTTCCCTAATGTAGCGTCGCATTTCATTTTGGGCCTCCACGACATCCGTTATAACATCGGGGAGTGGTCCATCATCCCTTATAGATCCGGCTAATACAAATGGGATGTTATTCTTGACGCATTCATACATTATACCCTTTTTCAATACATCCTTCTCGACTGCTGCCTTTATGGAACCAGCCTTGTTAATCTCATTTATAGCATAAATATGGTGGTGGTGGCCTCTGCTTACTGATTCACCTGTTTTGACGCAGACGCCCAAGGATGTACCATAGAGGGCGTTTTCGATATCATGTGTTGCGAGGGCATTACCCGCGAATAGTACATCAACAAAACCCTCACGTATCATCTCGGCAACTATGGGAGCGGATCCTGTGTGCACGACAGCTGGCCCTGCTACAAGGGCGATTTTACCACCATTATCCTTTACTCTTATGATCTCTGATGCTATTCTCTTGATGGTAGTGATGAGGGGTTTTTCGGATGATACGGCGCTCCCCATAAATTCAAAGATTCCCTTTTTCCCGCGGGGCCTCTCTGGGGGGGATACTCTTATACCTTCTCTTCCAACGACTACTAGGTCCCCCTTTTTTATTTCCCCTATTGGTTTACATCTTGCAGTTTTTGTCTTGGGGTCTACCACTATCATACAATCCATTTCAATGTCCTGGACTTCCCTCCATTCCCCTTCATAGAAGATGAAAGTGGGGTGGTTTGTTGTAGAGTAAAAACCATCAGGTAACACCTTATCTTTTTCAGCTGCTCGGAGTTCCACTTCTTTTATCTCTGCTATTGATGCGCCTATCTCGCTTAATTCATCAAGTATTTCGTTTAAATGGGATGGTGTATCAGCCGATACGAGTATCCTAGCATAACTTGGATCCGTCTTCCTTTTACCGATCTCAAATTCAAGTATCTTGAAATCTCCACCCATATCCATTATCACATCCAAGGCCTTTGGGAGGATTAAGCTATCAATTATATGACCTGAAAGTTCAACTTCTCTAGTGTTCATGTGTGAGTGCACCTCTTATGATTTTAGGGACAATAGATCATGGAGAATCTTAGCAGCGTTGAGCCCGGTCTGATCACCTTTCACCGGGGATGTGACCTCCACAATGTCAACGCCTATTATATCTTTTCTGCTTATAATTTCAATGAACTTTTCCATATGGAATGGTGTGAGTCCACATGGGGTGGGGTTACCTACCATGGGGGCATATGAGGGGTCGAGGACGTCCATGTCAACTGTTACATATACCGGGCCCTTAATATCTTTAAGTTTACTAGTCACCTCTTCTATATCCTCATGGATCATCTGCGAAGTGTAATATTCAATTTCATGTTCCATGACAAATTCTATTTCCTCTCTGGATGCAGATCTGACACCTACCATGATTATGCTCTGAGGTTCGAGCTCATATACCCGCCTCATTACTGTTGCATGTGAGAATCTTCCATCATAATGATCCCTCATGTCCATGTGTGCGTCAAAATGGATAATAAGAGGGTTGTGCTTGGATTGGAGGACTTTTACAATGGGGTAGGTTATCGTATGCTCTCCTCCAAGTATTAAAGGTTTAAGCTCATAGGATAGTAGGCTAGTTAATGTGTCTATTATCCTCTTTGATGTTTCCTTAAAGTCTCCTGCCACGACCCTAACATCACCCAAATCAAAAATGGGCACTTTAAGCTCCCTATTAAATGTTAGATTATACCTTTCAAAATTATAGGATGCTTCTCTAATTGATGATGGGCCGAATCTAGCCCCTGGCATATAAGTTGCTGTGGAGTCAAAGGGGATGCCCAGCATGCCAAAAGCATCCCCACTTCTCGGGGATGATAGGAATTCTTTAAGGGATTCTCTCCTTGAAAAAGCAAATTTTGAAGAATCCTCCAAGTATAGGAACATATCATTTAACTCTCATAAGTTTATTTTTACCCATTGTGGTAATGTACTCCACCTCACTCCCTTCAACAAGTTTATCCTTCAAATCCTCGGGGATGGGAGTCTCAAACGTTTCATAGGTTTCAAGATCCATTAATTGGACATCATCACCCATAATAGCTAATACTTGGGCTGTTCTTTTATCAATTATGGGTATCTCTATCTTAGCGTCAACAGGTTTCACTATGCTCCTCTTCTGATTGTCGAATATGCCTATCGCCTCGATACGGGCCTTGGCAGAGCCATGTTTTCCCGGTGATGACGTTGATATGTTCATGATCTTTGATGGTTCGTCATCTATGATAACATATTTTCCGACCTTCAAATTTTTGACTTCCACTACCTTCTTTGACATCATCTATACCTCCCAATAAGATAAAACTGATAAAGGATTTTTTTATATTATTAGTGTTACCAACCATTATATAAAACCTACCACTACCCCACATTTCAGGTTAGTGATGAATATGAAGGTTTCAATTACATCAGGAAAGAGTGAAGGGCCTACCAGGTTAAACGCCTTTGATAACGCTCTTATAGATGCTGGGATAGGCGATGTGAACCTTATAAAAGTTTCAAGTATAATTCCTGCTAATGCACAGATAGTTAGATTACCACCCCTTGAGACAGGCTCAACAGTTAATTGCGTACTCTCACATAGAATCTCCAATAACAGGGGAGATCTTATATCAGCTGTCATAGCAGTCGCATTATCTGATAATATGGGGTGCGTGGCTGAGAATGGTGGAATAAACAAGGATCCTAAGATTATAAGGGAAGATGCTATTTTCATGGTTGAATATATGATGAGAAAGAGGGGTGAAAAAATAAAGAACTTAATAGTGGAAGAAATAAACCATAAAGTCAAGGAATGTGGTGCTGTGGTAGCGGCGCTAGTATACCTATAATGAGGAATCATTTTTAGGTGTTGTGGGAATGAAAAAATCTGACATTTATTATTGGAGGAGTATAGCGATCAAAATGGCTGAACAAGTGCAAAAGGCCATAGCACCCCTCGTGGGTAAAGAAGAAGCCAGTGAAATAATAAAAATGGGTGCTGATGGGACGCCAACAAAACTAATAGACCTTGTAGCTGAAGATGAAACCATAAATGTGCTGGAGAATACAGGGAGACCGGTTACATTAATCAGTGAAGAGATAGGATACCTTAAAATAGGTGAAGAAGAGGACTCGGAGCCCCAGATAATATTCGTCGTGGACCCCCTCGATGGGACCACAAACGCCATCAAAAACATACCATTCTATGGCATATCCATTGCAATTGCAGAATACCATTCCAGTAATGTTCTACCATCGTTAAATGATGTGAAGATGGGTTTTGTTAAAAATTTTGCCACCGATGACATTTACGAGGCCCTAAGGGGACATGGAGCACGCTTAAATAATAAAAAAATAAAGCCATCTAAACAAAAATCCCTTGAAGAATCCTCAATGGGCGCCTTCATCTACGGTACCAAATTTCCCAAAGTCGATAATATATGTCGTATTATCCGTAGGATGAGAATACTAGGCTCAGTGGCATTAGAACTTTCATATGTTGCCAATGGCGCATATGACGCATTCATGGATCTGCGAGGAAATCTTAGAGTAGTTGACATAGCCGCTTCAAAGTTAATAGTTGAAGAAGCTGGGGGTATAGTCACCACCGAAAAAGGGGATCCTCTAAACGGCCTCTTAAATGTTAAAGAGCGTACTTCACTCATAGCAGCTGGGAACAAACAATTACATCATGAGATAATGAAAGCATTGGAGGTTATCTAATGCGTATGGGTGTGGTGGCACGCCTCGACATGCCTATGGCTATTAAATTAGCAAGGAATGTCATTGAATTCTTAATAGAAAATGGTGTTGAAGTCTCCATTGACACATCACTAGCAGACAAAGTCCCAGAATTCAAAGACCTGGCAAGGGATCTAAAGGAAATGGACGTTGACATCATCTTAACCATTGGAGGGGATGGGACAATACTACGCACCCAAAGTTTCATAGAGGGAAAGAAAATACCATTACTTGGAGTGAATATGGGTACAGTCGGATTTTTAACAGAAATCGACCCCAAAAATGTATTCCAAGAACTCAAGGAAGTTCTGCAAGGAAATTATATAATAGAGGAGCGAACACAATTAGACGTCTACCATCATGGTAAATTACCATCAGCACTCAATGAAGTTGTTATGATGACAAGAGAACCTGCGAAAATGTTACACATCCAAATATTAGTCGATGACGAGGTTGTTGAGGAATTAAGGGCTGATGGGATAATAGTAGCAACACCAAGCGGTTCCACAGCATACTCCATGTCGGCTGGAGGTCCTATAGTCGACCCAAGAGTAGAAGCATTCATAATAGTCCCAATATGCCCCTTCAAATTAAGCGCAAGGCCACTAGTAGTGTCTGATGAAAGCGAAATCAGGATAAAATTATTAAAAAAGGGTAAAAAGGCCATAGCAGTGGTTGATGGGCAATTCAAAGAAGAGATAAATTATATGGAAGAACTAATTTTTCAAAAATCTAAAAACAAAGCCTACTTCGTGAGGTTGACTAAAAACTTCTACAAGAAGGTTAGAGAAAAGTTAATCGAGGGGGGTATAACACCCAGCAAAGAATAAGGTCGTATAATAATGGAAGCGCTTGTAGTAGATCTTACCCACGGCGGCATCACAATAGCACTCGCACTTAAAAAACACTTTAAAAAAGTATTCGCATGGGACATCTACAATACCCTCAACCAAAAAAGTAAAAAAATCCTCACAAAAAAAGGAATAAAGCTCGTCAAAAAAATCCCAAAATCAGATAATCTGAAAATAATAGCACCCATACACTGCCCCCTCAATTTAAAAGTCGACTACACACACCATGAAATAGTGAAATTCCTCCTATCAAAGGATGAAAAACTCTCCAAAACCCCGATAATAGAAGTTACAGGAGTTAAAGGCAAAACAAGCGTAGTATGGATGCTTAAAGAGATCCTGCGAGAAAAAAATCCCCTAACACTCAGCAGCCTAGGAGTCTTCTTATCCGAAAAAAAACTTAAAGAGAACATAAGCATAACACCAGCAAGCATCATAGAAGCAGTGAAACTCGCCAACGGCCTAGATTACCAAGTATGCATATTCGAATCATCCCTAGGAGGGACAGGCCTCGCAGACGTGGGAATACTGACCAACATAGTAGAAGACTACCCCATCCAAGGAGGAAAAGAAAAGGCAAGCCAAGCCAAAGCCCAAATATTCAAGAGTAAAATAACATGCTGTGAACACACAGCCTATAAAAAATACTACAGTCTATTCAAAAACGTGAACACATTCTCCATAGCAGAAAAAGATGCCAACATCCACGCCACAAACATAGATTATGGCCTTGAAAAAACCCGCCTAAAGGTACATGTAAAAGGCCTTAAAACAATAACAGGCAAAGAATATAATATTAAATTCCCAGTTGAAAGTTTCGCCCCGGGTCCACACTACCTCCTAAACCTACTGGCAGCAATATCAGGTGCACTAACCCTTGATATCAATATAAAACAGATACAGGAAGGTCTCAGAAACTTTAAAGGTGTCAGGGGTAGAAGTTCCAGACGCAACCTTGATGAAAAGATAATAATAGAAGAGATAAACCCTGGTATAAATGCAGAGGCCATAAAATACACACTAAAGATGGCTGAAAATTTCAACACCCCCATTATAATATTAGGGGGAGATTATGGGATTACCTGCGAAGAAATAGATGAGAATAAAACCGCCAATATACTTGAAAACTCCACTGGGGAGATTATATTAACAGGAGAACTAGGCAAGAACATCCAAAAAAAACTCCAAAAGAAAATCCCCCATATTGAAAATAGAGAAGATGCCATGAAATATGCGCTTTCAACCGCCAAAAAACATATAATATTAATTTATCGTTCAGAATATTCTAAACTCAGAGAAAGATAACCCCCAAAAAATGGGAGGGATCATCACCTTGAGGGTAGGGACAAGAGGAAGTCGCCTCGCATTAAAACAAACAGAAGATATAATAGGCAAACTTTCAAGGATAAGCCCAACTAAAATAGAAAAAGTCATAGTGAAAACAAGCGGTGACAAAATAAAAGATTCACAATTATATAAAATTGACAGAAAAGGCATATTCACAAGGGAACTAGATATTGCCGTGTTAGAAGAAAGGGTGGATTTTGCAGTCCACAGCCTAAAGGATGTCCCAACAGAAATAGATGAAAACCTAACAATAGCAGCAGTACCAAAAAGAGGATCGCCCCACGAAGTACTAGTATCAAGACTAGACTGGGATGAACTACCAGCCAATTCAAGAATAGGTACCAGCAGCCTCAGAAGAGAAGCCTTCTGCAAACACTATAAAAAAGAATTCAAACTAGAACCCCTACGTGGGAACATAGACACAAGGATAAGAAAAGTCATGAAAGGAGAAATAGACGCGACTATAATGGCAGAAGCCGGACTAAAACGCCTAGGACTAGAAGAGAATATCAAGAGGAGATTCCCACTCAAATACATAACACCACCCGCTGGCCAAGGAGCCCTAGCAGTTATAACAAGAAAAGACAATCCCCACCTCAACCTAATAAGCAAACTAAACCATTATAGGTCACTGCAAGAAGTTAAAGCAGAAAAAAGTGTCTTGAAAGAACTAGGGGTCGGTTGCCAGTGGCCCCTTGGTGTGATAGCCCGAACACGAAATAAAAAACTATGCTTATATGCTATCCTTTTATCAAGAGAAGGTGATATATTATCGCAGGTAACATTAGAGGGTCCCATCAACAAAGCCCAAGAGTTGGGTGAAAAAGTCGCGAATGAAATGGAGGACTACATTTGAGAAAAGTAAATGTAGGAGTAATCGGTGTAGGGGCGATGGGTTACAATCATGCGAGAGTTTACCACCGCCTCAAAACAGCCAATCTCATAGCAGTAGCAGATATAATGGAAGAAACATTACAAAAAGCCTCAAAAAAGTATAATGCTCGCGGTTACCTAGATTATGAGAACCTCTTAAGAATACCAGATATAGAAGCCGTGAGCATCTGCGTGCCAACAACACACCACTACCAGGTGGCCATGGATGCAATTGAACACGGAAAACACGTACTTGTCGAAAAACCTATCGCATTCACCTTAAAAGAAGCAGAGGATATGGTTAAAAGCGCGCGGAAAAAAGGAGTGAAACTCGCCACAGGACACGTTGAAAGATTCAACCCAGCTGTGAAAAAAGCAAAAGAACTTATAGAAAATGATGTTATCGGTGACGTGGTATCAGCATCGGCAAAAAGGGTTGGACCATTCCCGCCAAGGATAAAGGACGTTGGCGTGACAATAGATCTTGCAATCCATGACCTAGATGTGATGCACTATTTATTCAGCGAACCGGTAACTGAAATATATGCAACAATGGGTAGCATACTCGAAAAATGCAAATTCGAGGACCATGCAGAGATCATGGCAAAATTTGAAAGTGGCATAACAGGCATGCTAGAAGTTAACTGGTTAACCCCATATAAAAGGAGAAAACTAGCCATCACAGGCACTGATGGAATAATCAACATAGATTACATAGACCAAAGTATAGATCTTTATGGTAAGTTCGCCCAGGACGTGCAAATAAAGCATGAAGAACCATTAAAAAATGAGATAAAATCATTCCTCATGTCAATCATAAATGACGAAGAACCTGAAATAACAGGAGAAGATGGGATATACGCTCTTAGAACAGCCCTTGCAGCTATAAAATCCGCAAGGGAACATCGCCCCATAACATTAAACGGGGACCTATAGGTGTGTGAAATGACGGAAAAACTCATAAAAAAAGCCCAAGAACTCCGAAAAAGGGGGTTCACCACAGGGGAAATCGCAGATGAATTAAACGTTTCAAAAGACACTGCAAGATGGTTAACACTCCAAACGAGTGTGAAATCTATAAAAAAAGCTCCATTAGATTTTGCCATAGACTGGGAGAGCCTTGGCGGGAGCTCCACTCGGATGAGACACGTTTCAGCCGCCATGGCAGATCTTGCATTAGAATATGGGGAAATAGATGTGGTGGTTGGAATAGCGATCAGCGGCATCCCCTTCGCCACCCTCATGGCTGATGAAATAGTTTCAAAATTGAAAAAAGACATATCACTGGCAGTTTTCCATCCGATAAAACATAGGAAAGGTAAAGATGCTAAGGGTGCTATAAGCAGCAACTTCGCAAAGGTTAAAAATAAGAGAGTGCTCATAGTAGATGACGTGATAACAAGTGGCAAAACAATAAAAGAAGCTGTAACAGTATTAAAAGGTCAGAAGGCAGTCCCAGTCGTGGTAACGGTACTCATAGACAAAAAAGGCATTTCAGAGATTGATGGAGTCCCTGTCACATCACTTATAAAAGTTAAAAGACTTGGCTAAATATACAATCAAACCCGACCGCACCCTCCCATGGGGTGGGGGGAACTCCAATAGACAATCCACCCAGTGAAGTCTAGTATCAGCAGATAAAGGATAAGCCCTTATATTCCCAGTGGGTGGGGGTTCTCCTCAAGTTTATGGTCTGTATCTTAAGATCGCCCCCATACCACCAAAGGCTTTTAAAAGTTGGATTCCCTCTTCTGTCTCAGTTGATATTATCTCCACTTCAGAGCCAACTGTTTCGGCAATTTCCACAAGATCATCAATAAGATCCTTGGAATCGACTATTTTCATCTGATCATTACACTTGGGACATTCTCTTGGTTCTTCCCTTTTTATTGTTAGATCCATTTTATAGTTGCAGGATGGACACTGATAAGTGGCTCTCTTTGCCCTCAGATCCTCTGATAACAAAAGTACTTCCACAGCCCCCATTTGGAGATAATTTCTCACTTCCTCTTCTCCATAGGCTGCCAGTCCATCCTCATTTATGAGTTCAGAAAGGAACCTCTGGACTAATTTTTTCTCCCTCATCACATCAATTTCTGTTAAAACATCCATTGATTTGTCTATAACTTCTCTTATACCAAATTCGCCAGTATAGGATGTGTCAACCGTTGTTATGATCTTTTTCTTAACCTCATGGTGCAAGTAATCTCCTTTTACAAAATCCTCCTTAGTATGCCCTGGACCCCCAATGATAATCCCTTTAAGGTCGGGGATTGACAAGAAGGCCTCGTTCATATGATCTCCTATTCTTTTAAGGAATTCGTGAGCTGCTAGTTCTATCAGTCGGTCGAATCTCCGCTGGGACTGGCCTCCGGCCTTGTGCTTCCCTGGAACGCCACTTGTAAGTGTTTTCAAGATTTCAACTCGTTTACCTTTTAAGAGTGCTATTGTAGCCTCTTTACGGTCAAGAACGGCTAAACCATAAATTTCCTTCTCTTCTAACATCTCCTTTAAGGGTTCAAGGTAAAATTCAGAATTACAATGATATATATAAGTTTTTATAGGTTCTGGTGGCTCGAAAACATATGTCTCCATCTTTTCAGTGCCAGGTCCTCCACGGGGTATCATACCAACGAACATTACAAGACCGTTCTCTGGTGGGCGGGGGAACAACTTCAAACGTTGCATTATAACTTCTATAGCTGACTGAACATTTTTCCTAGTCTGTTTACTTTTAATATTAGCACTTTGACTTAACTCTTCCCTCATATGCCTAGTCACGTCACTTATCTGCCTATCGGGGGGTATATACACTGATACGAGTTCAGTGCCCCTACCTTTCTTCTCTGCAAGCTCCTCCAAAGTCCTTCGAAATTCATAAAGTTTCTTTGATGATACCTTACCCAAAAAGATCACTCCTTCCTAAAAAATTTTACCTATAATTAAGTTATGCACAACAAATAATATTAATCTAGTAGAAATCCTTTGTATAAAAATTTACGGTGGGGAGACCTTTATGAAGATGGTGATTACAATAGGCGGATCTGTTATAATGGAAAATTTCAATCCAAAAATCTTCAAGGAATATGCTAAGATCTTAACAACCCTACAGGACGATAACAAAATATTCATAGTCATAGGTGGGGGTGAACCCGCAAGAGATTATATAAGATTGGCAAGAGGACTCGGCGCTAACGAGGCCCAATGTGACAATATTGGGATAGAAGTCACACGCCTCAATGCAAAGATGCTTATAATAGCCCTTGGGGAAAGAGCCCACCCAATGGTACCCCACAACTTTAATGAAGCACTTGAATATTCTACAACAGGGAAAATTCTCGTTATGGGTGGGACAGAACCCGCCCACAGTACAGATGCCGTCGGCGCTCTACTCGCCGAACTTGTAGATGCCGACATACTTATCAATTTAACCTCTGTGGATGGATTCTATGATAAAGACCCTCACAAGCACCCCGATGCCCGCTTCTATAAAGAGATAACAGTTACTGAAATGCTCAACCTTTTCAAGGATAAAGATTGGAAAGCAGGGACTTATGAGTTCCTCGACTTAACAGCAATCCATATTATAAAAAGATCAAATATCAAATGTATAATAACAAATGGTAAAGATCCTATGAACCTTATAAGAGCACTAAAGGGTGAGGTTGGCACGAAAATAATCCCAGAATAGATAGGAAAATGGAGGATCGAATGATGGTAGAACCGCATAAACATTGCCCAGTTTGTGGGAACCCCATACCATTAGATGAGAGAACATGCTCAAAGAAATGTGCAGAAGTTCTTTTAAAAAACCAGCAAAGGGTCATGAGAACACGGCTCATATTCTATATTGTACTGATAATATTCATCGTAGTCTGGTTGTTCGTAGTATTAAGAAAATAGGATTATAAGACCATAAATAAGCAGGATCAAGCCTATAATCACCCCTATGAATATGGGGTTGAAGACTAGGATACCCACAACAAAATAGATTAACCCAACAAGGATGCCCATAACCCCAAGAGTCCTTGTAACATACACATCCCATGCAGAGAAAACAACTATAAAACCTGCTATGATGAAAAGCAAACCTGTAACATATAACCAGAAACCTGCAAAGGCGATTATGAGGATTATCTGGAATGCTAACATAGCCCCTACAAAGATTAACAAGACCGCGAAGATGAACCACAAAAGAGAAAGTCTCCTATAATATCTTTCCTTTAACGCGTTTAAAACCATCCAAACTCCGATCAAAGCCAAAATTACACCAGAGAACATGCTAATGGCCTTCACACCCCCCACAGGGGATATGAGGAAGATAATACCTAGGATAACGGATATTATACCTGCCAATTTCTTGGATACCATCTAATCCACCAGGTTATTTATATTTCCCCGATGATTCATAAACTTTATCCTTCCCATCACACAAGTCCTATAAGGAAGTACTCTTTGTCACCCTCCAAACCAAGTAGATGAGAGTGTTAATATGAACCGCTTGACAATCACAGGCATCATATTCATGATAATAGGAATTATCTTACTTATAAGTGACATAATAGACCCTATCATAACCTCGTTTACTCACATATTCCTCATGGGGTCCTCAGAGGGAAAAGACATCATATTCTTCCTCTTGATGGGTAGCATGTTAATCCTAAGCCCCTATATTAGGAATGGGAAGGACAAAAATTTTTATCTTCTCATCACAATAATATTAGCCATCTCAACTTACCTCATAATAATCATGGCAGAATTTCTAATAAGGATTAAAATGGGCATGAACCCATATACAACATTCGTAACATTTAACCCGGCAGCTACAACGAGCATTACACACAGTCACCTCCCCAAGGCATCCCTAAGCTCCCTCACAAATATAATAGCCCCCACCCACATACATACCGCATCCTCCCTCAGAGAGTATACCCCACCATTTCTCCTCCCTTGGCTTCTTATAACCTTACCCCTCATTTACGTTCTTGGCCTTCTCTCCTTGGGAGACCGCCGAAACTTCCATAAAGTAATACTTATATTCGCGATAACCACAACCATGATAGGTATGATAGATGGTGGTCTTTTCTCCACACCAGCAATGGTAGGCCTTTCAGGCATGCTAGGTATGAGGGCTTTAAAAGTCCCATTCTCCCCAAAGAACCTTATAAACCCTTCTATAATCATAGCATCACTTATAATCCTGAGAATAATAATAGGTTTAATGTTATCGACACCAGAATACTATGAAGTAACCTTGCTGCAACCAAAAGAAAATATAAACCTAGAAAGCTTTAAAGTACTTTCAAGTGAAAGATTAGATGATAAAATGATAATAAGATTGTCACCAGACTACAACGAAATCAAGTTAATAAACGGGCTCACAACCACCCTCAATGGTAAATGTAAAGGTTTCTTCATCACATGGAACTTCTACTCCTTCTTCAGGTGATGTGGATGAAACTCACCATAATCATACCAACATATAATGAAGAAGAGTACCTTCCAAGGCTTCTTGAAAGCATAAAAAACCAGGACTACAAGGATTATGAAATCATAGTCGCTGATGCCAATTCAACAGACAAAACCCGAGAAATAGCTGAAATGTACGGTTGTAAGATCGTTGATGGGGGTTTGCCTGCTGAGGGCAGGAATAACGGCGCTAAAATAGCCCAAGGTGAGCTTCTATTATTCCTTGACGCCGATGTGGTTTTAACTGAAGGTTATCTCAAAGAGGCCATCAAAGAATTTGAAAGCGAAAATCTTGGCATAGCCATAACTCAGATGATACCACTATCAACCAGAAAAAGGGATAAGATACTCCATGAGTTCGCGAATAGGTTCATGATACTCACAGAATCCATAAAACCCCACGGAGCTGGATGTTGTGGCATATTAACACGTAAAGAACTCCACGAGAAAGTTGGAGGTTTCGATGAATCACTAGACTTTGGCGAGGATACAGATTATATAGAAAGAATAGGGAAAATAAGCAAATTCAAAGTCTTGAGAAAACCCCGCTTACTAGTATCCATAAGAAGACTTGAAAAAGAAGGATTAAAAGACCTAGCATTTAAATACACCAAGAGCACACTCTGTGATTTTCTAGGTAAGAAGTTAAGCGCTTCAGAATTAAACTACACCTTCGGACATTCCACGAAAAAACCTAAAAGGATCCTATATTCAGTATGTGGAGAGGGTATGGGGCATGCCATCAGAAGCGGCGTAATACTAGAAGAACTTATTAAAGACTATGACGTGTTAATATTCGCAAGTGACCGAGCATACAAATACCTCAAAGAAAGATTCGAAAATGTCCATGAAATATACGGTTTCAACACAGTATACGAAAATAATGAAGTTAAAGACCTTAAAACTTTTCTAAAAGCCATGAAAACATTCCCAAGAGACCTTAAAGAAAACCTGAGCTTGCTCTATAAAATGGCCCGGGATTTCAAACCAAATGTTGTCATATCAGATTTTGAATTCTATGCAAGTCTCATAAGCAACATACTAAGAATACCCCTCATAAGCGTGGATAACATGCATGTGATAACTCAATGTAACATAGAATACCCAAAAAAGTACAGAAAGGATAAACTAAAGGCCGAGGCTGTTATAAGATCATTTATCATAAGACCGAAACGTTATATTATAACGAGTTATTTCTTCCCCAAGATCAAAAACCCTGAAAAGGTCGCTATGTTCCCACCGATCCTAAGAAGGAAGATAATGAGTCTAAAACCATATTATGGGGATCATATATTCGTCTATCAAACAAGCAAATCCAATATCAGATTATTAAAGACCCTTAAAAAAATTAAGAGAAAATTTATCATATATGGCTTCGACAAGGAAAAAACCGAGAATAACCTATATTTCAGAAAATTTAATGAGGATGAATTCTTCAACGATCTTCGATCAGCTGCTGCGGTGATCACCAATGGAGGGTTCACACTCATAAGCGAAGCCCTCTATCTTAAAAAACCAATTTATAGCGTCCCTGTTAAAGGGCAATTTGAACAAATCCTTAATGCATTCTACCTTGAAAAACTAGGCTATGGTGAATTCCACGAGGAAGCGGATAAAAAGTCCATTAAAACATTCCTAGAAAAACTGCCAGTGTATAGAAAAAAATTGGAAAAATATGAGGGTGGGGATAATATGGCCCTCATAGGAGAACTTAAAAGGACTATTGAAAAACTCTCATAAGATTATAAGGTCACACCCATATCCAATTGCTCTGTCAATTCTTTGTACCTGTTTCTTATCGTCACTTCAGTTACACCTGCAACTTCTGCAACATCTCTCTGGGTTTTCCTTTCACCAAGAAGTACTGAGGCTATGTAAAGTGCTGCCGCAGCAACCCCTGTTGGACCCCTACCAGATGTTAAGCCCTTTTTCATGGCCTTTTCGATTATTTCGATGGCCTTTGATTGGACTTCCCCGGATAATCCTAATTCTGTTGCGAATCTTGGCACATAGTCTACAGGTGATGTTGGAGGCAATTTAATATTTAATTCCCGTGTTAGGAACCTGTAAGTGCGGCCGACCTCTTTTTTACTTACTCTTGAAATTTCGGCGATCTCGTCAAGTGTCCTTGGAACGTTGCATCTTCTGCATGCGGCATAGAGTGACGCTGCGACCACTCCTTCGATGCTTCTACCCCTTATAAGTTTGTTTTCAACTGCCTTTCTATATATCATTGATGCAGCTTCTCTCACGCTTCTTGGAAGTCCAAGATTTGAAGAGTCGCGGTCCAATTCGCTCAAAGCATAGGCTAAGTTTCTCTCTGTGGCGCCAGAAATCCTGATTTTTCTCTGCCATTTTCTTAACCTGTACCATTGGGCCCTGTTCCTTGCTGGTATGTCTCTACCATAAATGTCCTTGTTTCTCCAGTCTATCATTGTTGACAGGCCCTTATCGTGTATTGTGTAGGTTAGAGGCGCGCCCACTCTTGTGCGTTTGTCGCGTTGTTCATGGTCGAATGCTCTCCATTCTGGGCCCATGTCTAGGAAGTTGTCATCTATGACTAATCCGCAGTTTCCACATACAATCTCAGCTCTTTTATAATCCCCTCTAAGGTCCTCGGATCCGCATTCTGGGCATTTTGTTTCTTTTTCAATCTCTGAAATTCCCCTTTTCATTTTCATTTTTTCCTTTTTCGTTTTTTTCGCCCCCATTCTCTCTCTACATATAAAGTTTCTCCAACTCGCTTCTCAATTTTTTTAGAATTTATTGCACGAATTGGTTTTATTAGAATATATGGCATTTTTGTCGGGCCGAAAATATCCTGGACTTTACCAAGTAATTGTCCTTGGGATGTGAATACTTTGGCTCTGAAGGGTGGTGTGCTCTTTGAACGTGCTATGATATTACCTCGATTAGAAACATGTGAAATTTTCCCAAGCACTCTCATAATAATAACCGAAAATTTTATATATTATAATTTTATGGAGGTTATATATAAATTTTACGATAATTGGTTCTGTTAACTTATTGTTGGTGAAATGAAAAAATAAAAATTATCGAGTTTACGTCTCCGCTTCGTTAGAAACAAATTTTGTCAACTTAGTTTGATAATAAGTAGCTTCTCTTATCAAATCTTCCCAACCATTTTCTATATTCAAATCAAATCTACAAGCTTCAGCAGGCGTTTTACCTTTCAAGTTCAGATGAGGTCTTAGGAAATTGTAGTAAACAAACCAGCCATCTAGCCATACTTTGGCTGTTTCTTCACTTTTCAACCTCCTAAAGGTTTTAGCCTATCATTTAGAGTTTCATGAAGTTTTTCAACAACATTATTTGTTTCTTGCTTCTATTCCAGCTCTTCTTACAAATTCTTTATGCTCTTTATACCTGCTGTAAAAAACTTTCTTGAAACCTTTTTCATAAGCCCATAAACCATCTACAACTACTCTTTTTGGTCTTTCAACCGATCTTTCTTTCGCTTGTTTAAACAGCTTAATAACTTCTTCTATAGTTCTTTCTTCAGATAAATGAGTAGCAACCAAAAATTTAGTATCAGCATCGATTATTTCCCAGAACCATTTATATTCACCATCGCACTTTATCATTGTCTCATCAACATGAAATTTCCCACTTAGTTCAACTTTCAGATTATCTGGGAAAGAAAAATTGGCTCTGTAGAAATTATATTTAAATTTAGATGGATAAGTGTTTTGCGTAGAGATATATGTCATAGCAGTTGTTTTTTAGTTTGGTTTCTTTGTTTCTTAGTCGGTCGCTTCGGCTTTGGTTTTCATCGCCGAAAACTCTTTTCAAAACTGATATTACTGTTTCTGCCAGGCTTCTGAGGTGATATTTGGGTTTGCTGAAGAGTGATAGCATTCCTAATCGGTATTTGCCTTTTTTATTCTTTTCTTAGGTGGTATCATGCTGGTTGCTTCCAGTTCTTCGTTTATGACACGGTGTATTTCTTCCTTGTCGAATGCTTTGTCTAAACTGAAACCTGATGGTTTATATTTCTTAGTTTTCCTTATAGTGGGTATTGCATCTTTGGAGTCGTGTCTAGGTCTGCGAGCCACTTTCTGGGCCAGTATAACTTGTGTTCGTGTGTCTATTGCTATTTGGTTTTTTGTGTAGCTTTTCCTCCACTTTTTACGTTGTTTTTTGATTTTACGTGCGTAATATAGACTCGCCTGGTCACTGGAATGTCCGGTTCCATCAATCGCCACCCATGGTTCCTTAATATCGAATAATCCCACAATAAAATCGAGTATTTTGTCCAGAAAGTGAGATCCAAGACGTTTGAAAAACTTCTGCAAGGTAGTATAGTGCGGAACAGTTTTTAATCCGAGCATTTCCAGTAATTTAGGCATTAACTCAATAACTGCTGTGAATTCACGATATTCAAATCTTAAACGCATTTCAAACACATTAAAGCCATAAGCTGATGCTGAGTGTACTTATGCTTTGATTTTTCGCAGGAGTAAGCTGGTAAAGTCATTTCAGCCACTTTAAATGCCACACGGGTAAATTTTATTAACTCGTTTTCACCTAAATCACTCATGGGATCACCTTCAGTTTTTGGTTAATACTCGATATGTGATCCCATCATACTTATATGATTTCTACAGAGCCGAAAAATTTAAATATTTCGCATACTAATCAGGTTTATGAAGTTTCCCGAAAACATTGCGGGAAATTGGTGTTAGGCGTAATTCAAACCCCCTCGAAAAAACAGAAAACTTTGTTAATTTTTAACCATAAGGATGCAATATGACACTTGAAGAAAAAATAAGTAAAATATTCAAACTAGATAGTGATGAAGCGTGGTTAAGACACGCTAATCCTTGGAGTGCTTATTCGCGTTTTTCTATGCTTCCACTTTTAGCCATCTCTTTTTGGAGCAGAGTATGGCTCGGTTGGTGGGCGCTTGTCCCAATCATTATTGTCCTATTATGGTTATGGCTTAATCCGCGAATATTTCCTAGAGCAAAAAGCACTGATAACTGGGCATCAAAAGCAGTTCTTGGCGAACGTGTCTGGATGAATCGTAAAACAATACCTGTTCCAAAGCACCATCTTTATATACCAAATATCTTGTCAGTGGTTTCAGTAATTGGAATGATTCCTTATATCTGGGGGTTATATTTTTTGGAAGTATGGCCAGTAATTTTCGGTGGGGTTGTTGCTTTCCTCAGCAAATTGTGGTTTTGTGATCGTATGGTATGGTTATATGAAGATATGAAGCATTTGCCAAAGTATAAAAAATGGCTATTCTAATGAGGGGGTTTTTGAACTCACTCCGCTACGCTTCGTGTCACGCTGCGCTCTCCTCCTTTCATTCGTCGGGGCGTATAACAGCGGATATGAGGTTCGCCCCTCGGCTCGGGGCTCACCCAAATTGCTCCCTACGGTCGCAACTTCGTTTATCCGCAAAACGTTATGCAAAATTCACCTCGTGCCTCATTCGTTCATGGCCTGTTACGCATGGAACAAAAGCAAAGTTTTTTATACTAAATGGTCTATTCATAAACCAGACAAAAAACGAGGAACGCAGTCCATGAACCTGCATGATGGCGAACTCAAGCCCCTGTCTGGGTCGCATAAAAGTAAATATCCGAACTTGGCGCGGATATCCTCCAAAAGTGCCATCATATTCGAACCATGAGTGCGGATATGAACGAGTTAGGCGAAATAGCGGCATATAACTGAGGTAAAAAAATGAATACTAATCTGACTATCATTGTATTTGTTGCTATAGTAATGATTGGACGAATATTTTCATCAATTCATAGAAAAACAGATAAGATAAAAACAATTAAAAATATTTTTTCTGACTATACTGCTTTGATTATTTTGATTATTCAAATGATTTTCATTTCTTTGCCAATTATAGAATACTACTTGGTTAAAAATGATATAAATCCAATAATTTCTGGAATAGGAGGACTGACCATTTTTACTGGGTTTCTAATCTCTTTTTTTGCTAATAAAGAAATTGGGACAAACTGGTCTGCATCTATTGAAAAAGATAACTCTCAAAAATTGATAACATCTGGAATATATAAATATATTCGGCATCCGTTATATTTTTCAGGACTTTTAATATTGTTAGGAACAGTAATATATTTCCAATCTTGGTGGAGTTCAACAGTATTAATTCCTTTTTATTTATTAGTAAACTGGAGAATTAAACATGAAGAGGATAATTTAATTAAGTTCTTTGGTAATGAGTATAGACAATACATGAGAAAAACAAAAAAAATAATACCTTTTTTATACTGAATGTGCCGCTACATTCGCCTAACAGAGGCTATAAGCCATTAAAACGGTGCATAGCCGCGAGACGTTATCGGAAATTGCGAGCCCGCCTGTAAAAATTTATAAAGATATGGAGGTTTATGAGTATGAAACTATCAAACGAAACAAAAGTGTCCTTAGTAACTGTAGTTTGCATTTTGGCACTCGCGGTAATATCAAAAAATGTTCTTCATGCACAGCTTGATTTTATTTCCCAATATGGACCTGTATGGATGTTGGTAGTTTATTTATGTACAAGGGAAGAATGCAAAAAATCAAAAATTTGTGATAACCCTTTGTTTTGGTCAATAGCAATAATTCTTATAACGTTAGCAATTTTGGTCGTTTATGCAATATAATCTTTGGGCGGGCTCGCAACTTTTCGCATCTTCGGTGCTCGGTCTCGGCTTTGCCGAGACTCTGATAACAGCGGATAAAGGGGAAATCAAAGATTTCCCCAAATTGCTCCTTTTGGTCGCAACTTCGTTTATCCGCAAAACGTTCTCCGAAATTCACTCCGCCCCGCTAAAAGGATTTAAATAAATCATTTGCTTATTTGAAGTATGGTTAAAATATATGAGATAAAATCAAGAAGCATAATACATAAAACCAAAATTCCTGGCGTTGATTGGGGTATTAATTATTATCGTGGTTGCACTCATGGATGTCTCTATTGTTATCTGAAATTTCTTTGTAAATGGAGAAAAACAAAAAGAAAAATGGGGAGAATTTGTTGACGTAAAAATAAATGCACCAGAATTGGTTGCTAAAGAAAGCAAGGACAAAAAGGGAACAGCTATTTTATGTACCGGTGGAGACCCATATCAGCCGATCGATAAAAAATACCAATTGACAAGGAAAGTTCTTCAAAACTTAAACCCAAATTTAAACTATCAATCTTGACAAAATCTGATTTAATCACAAGAGATATTGATTTATTTAAACGCTTCAAAATCATAGAATTAGGTCTGACTATAACAACACTAGATGAAAATATCAAAAAAAGTATTTGAACCATTTTCTTCAAGTTCACGCGCAAGATTGGAAGCATTAAAGAAATTGAGACAAGAAGGACTTTATACCTATGTTTTTGTTGGTCAGATATTTCCATACTTAACTGATTTAGAGGAGATTTTTAGAGAAGTTTCGCCTTTCGTTAATCATTTATCCTTCGAAGATTTGAATCTGAATCCATGCAGAAAAGAAGTTTTTGAAGCAATAAAAAAGAACTTTCCTGAGTTGGAAGATAAATACAAAAATTTATCAAAGGAATTTTGGTTTGAAAAAGAAATTAAAAAGTTGGGTGAAAAGTATGCTCTGCTTCGGGGCTATCGCCCACGCCTAACAGGCGGGTATCTGAAGTCCGAGCGTAGCGAGGATTTGGCGGAGCGTAGCGAAGCCAGATACCCGCCAGACGTTATACCAACAATAAGTTAACAGAACCCGATAATTATATAGATAAGAGACCAAGACCCCATAACTCTCTTTCAAAGCTGCATACCCCCCAATTTTCAGCTACCTTGATGGTTTCTTATGATAATTCTCCCATAGTATATGGCCGCGAGAAAACCGAAGAAAGTTGGGGTTATGTAACTAGCTAACCTATCAATCACACTCGCCGCCATCACATGATCCGCGGATATGCCAGCAACTGCAAAGAGAGCGACGAGTATACTTTCCCTCAATCCAAGAGCGCCTGGGAGTAATGGTAAAAGTGATATTAGAATCCCCACAGTATAGATTATGATCAAAAGGGCTATTGGGGGTTCCACGCCAATAGCCAGAAAACAGATAAAAATACGGGTTAAATCAAGAAACCACATAATCAATGAGAGTAAAAAACCTACTATCAACACTTTCCTGTCAGTTAATGCCATGGAAAACCCACTACTAAACCTGTTAACGTAAAAGATCATCTTATCCTTTAAATTCCTAAATTCAAACCTTCTATGGGTTATATTTCTAATGAAAGGTAAAACGGATTTTATTATACCTAATACTATCCTCTGGGCCACATCCCGCCTAGCCCCAGCATAGATCACCACCGAAAAAACTACTATAGTGAATATAATAAGGAAACTCACTATAAGACGGGTCCAAATAGAAACCGCCCATGTCATGATGAGAACGGCTGAAAGTAAAGATATTATAGCGAATGGTATGAACTCAAACACTCTGTCAGCGGTTGAGGATGCGAAACCTATCTCAAAGGGGGTTCCCCTAAGTTCAAAGAGAAGATAAGCCCTCAAAGGCTCCCCCCCAGCAGCCCCAGGGGTTATATTGTTCCCAAAAATGCTTGCAAGTAACATGAGAAATAACGAAAAAAATCTAGGAGACTCATCTACAAGGTTAAGTATCAAACGCCAACGAAAAGTCCACACAATGAGGATCATGCCCTCAAAGACAAAATTCAAAACCAAAAAAGATGGATCAGTCCTCTTCAAGGCCAAAAATATCCCCTTAAACCCGGCGAATAAACCTAGAATGAATATTAAAACCGCAACAATTAAAAATGATAATATAATCGTCTTTTTATGCTCTTTTATATAATTAAAAATGCTTTGACCCTCTTCCATCCTCTAAACATCCCCCAGGAAGTTACTTTAAACCGAGGATCCTTGAAAGTGGAATCCCATCCTCGATTAGTCTGCTTATATCAGCTTCCCTCTCTTTTATCCTGAAAGCTTCTTCCATTACAATATCTAAGAGTTCCTGGGGGACTATCACCACACCTGACTCATCACCAAAAACATAATCTCCAGGTCTTACATCCACTCCCTCGCATTCCAATTCGATATTAACTTCACCCAAGGCTAGAGGTTTACCAGCGTTTGGAACAACCCCTTTTGAAAAAACAGGAAAATCTAATTTACTGATAGCATCAAGATCCCTGCAAGCCCCATATATGATCGTACCAGCAATCTTCTTTTTCTTAGCGGTTTTTGATGTTAATTCACCCCATACAGCATTATCATCCCCCTCTGCCATTATAAATATAACCTCTGATTCACTAGCATGGTCAATGGCCTTTACTGACGTCCCCCAATCATAATCCTTCGTCTTTGCCGTTACTATGGGTCCAAAAATTTTCTTCTTATTTAATGGTCTCAGGGAATGTATCGCACCATTATAACCAGAAATTTTATAGAGGGCATCAGAGATTTGGGGTGTTGAAAATCTAAAAAGGGGAGCTTTTTCACCAGCACTAAAACTTTCAAGAAGTCTCCTGGGTGATATTTTACCCTCTATCCTCATAAGATCAATCCTGTGGTGTTGTAACCTCTTCTACCATGATTTTACCAGCCACTACCTCATCTACACTGTGTATTGATCCGCCATACTTTTCTATAGCTTCTGTTATCTCCTCAAAATCTAAGTCGTTTCCTTGTATAGTTACTTTAATGTTCTCTGTTTCCTTGTCGATTTCCATGAGGGTTATGTTAACGCCCTCAACACCTTTAAGTTTGCTCAAGTATATCGCATAATATGGGATTATAGGATCATGGGGTTTTAGTATATCCAATACGATCCTAATAAGGCCCTTCGCCACCTTATTTTCCTCCAAAAATTTATTATCTTTTCCCTAATTTTCTCTATTAACCTAGGGAGTATTTAAAGTTTACAGCCCAAGTATGGGATGGACGTTAGCCTATTCTTTAGATTTATATATTAGTATACCATATAATATAGATACTAATGGTTATTAAAGGTTTTAACATGACACTGGGAAGATTACAGCGCCTGAATGAGGAACTAGAGGAACTTCGATATTGCAGTGAACAAGGAATACCAATTCTGATAGAAGGGAAAAAAGACGAGGAAGCTCTTCAAGAACTTGGAATCCATGGCAAATTCATAAAAATTTCAGGGTCATCATCAAATTTATCAGAAATTGCAGATTCAGTTGCCAGATCATCATCAATGGTGATAATTCTCACGGATTTTGATAGGAAGGGTAACCAACTGGCGAAGAGACTCCGAAGAGAAATAGAGAGCCTAGGCTGTTACCCGAATTTACAGATTCGCAAGAGGATAATGGGGATGACAAGAAAATACATAAAGGACATACAAAGTCTTCCCAAATACATACAGAGATTAGAGATGGAGATCTCCCCATACCCTTTCCAATACAACTCCATCTACTAACCACAATAAAATTATAGGGGGATTATCATGGGAAAAGAGGAAATAAGCACGACTAAATATCTTATTCATGCTCAAATTAATGCTAACGGGATTGTTGAAAAACCGGATGTGGTAGGTGCAATATTTGGACAAACAGAAGGATTATTAAGCAACGACCTAGACCTTAGAGAATTGCAAAAAACAGGAAGAATAGGAAGAATCAAAGTTAACATAACATCAAGGGGCGGTAAATCAAAAGGAGAAATAATAATACCCTCCAGTCTTGACAGAGTCGAAACAGCCATACTAGCAGCATCACTAGAGACCATAAACAGAGTAGGACCATGTGAAGCCTATATACAAGTTACAAAAGTTGAAGACGTAAGAGCCGTGAAAAGAAAAAAGGTAGTTGAACGTGCAAAGGAGATATACGCCAGCATGATGGAAGAAGTAACACCAGAAAGTCTTAAGATGATAGAAGAAGTGAAAGAGGCCATGAGAGTCCATGAAATAACAGAATACGGGGAGGATAAACTGCCAGCAGGCCCCAATGTAGCCACATCAGATGCTATACTCGTCGTGGAAGGAAGGTCAGACGTCCTAAACCTCTTAAAACATGGTATAAAAAATGCAATCGCAGTTGAGGGAGTGAACATACCCCAGACCGTCGCAGAACTAACCCGCAAAAAAACAGCAACAGCCTTCGTAGATGGTGACAGGGGCGGGGAGCTCATCCTAAAGGAACTCCTACAAGTAGCAGACATTGACTATGTTACGAGAGCCCCCAAGGGAAAAGAGGTGGAAGAACTCGGAAAAGATGAAATAATGGTCGCCCTCAGAAACAAGGTACCAGTAGAACAAATCTACCATGAACTGGGCATACCAGCGAAAAGCAAAAAAACAGAAGACAAAATGGTACTATTAAAGAGCATTCTCGACGAATTAGAAGGTTCAGGTAATGCTGAAATCCTAGATGATGCCATGAACATCCTAAAGGAAGTTAGAGTCGAAAACCTTTATGATGAATTAAAAAACGTCAACAACCACCCCTATGCAATAGTATTCGATGGCGTGGTAACACAACGCCTAGTTGACATCTCATATGAGAAAGGAGTGAAATACCTAGTCGCCATAAGAAGTGGCGAAGTTGTGAAAAAACCCCAAAACATCAAGATAATAACAAATAATTGAAGGATTTAAAATGTATGTTGATATGCGAAAAGAAACACTCGATGATATTGAAAGTACAGATGATATAAAAATACCAGAGGACCCCCTAGAAAGAGTTATAGGCCACGACAATATAATGCCAATGATCAAAATCGCCGCGAAACAAAAAAGAAACCTATTACTCGTCGGCCCGCCAGGTATTGGTAAATCACTCCTTGCACAGGCAATCTCATACCATCTCCCCAAACCATCCGAGGAGATAATAGTCGTACACAACCCAGAACAGCCAGAAAGACCATTCGTAGAAGTTAAAACCAGAAAAGAGATAGAAAACGAACTACTAGAAATGGAAATGGCTGAAGGAGAGCTTATAGACCCTCAAAGCGCTCCGGATGCCGTGGCGGAGAGGCTTGGGTTCAAATGCGTACACTGTGGTGAATATAGCAGCGCATATACCAGCATATGCCCCAAATGCGGAGGCGAAAAATTTGCCCACATCAACGCCAGACGAAAACACCTGGGGGACTTGCTGGGAATGTTCGAGATGAATTCAAACAACCTTAAAGTTCCCCAGAAGAGGGTTACAACAACAAGGATAATAAATGGTGTCGAGGAAGTAGTCATTTACGAAAGAGTAGGTGGAGACGAAATAAAAGTACTCGACCAAAGAGCATTAGAAAAAAGAAGACAAATGGTGGAAGAAAAGCCAAGGAATGTTATAGTACCATTAGAACGTAAAACATTCATCCAAGCCACAGGAGCCAGTGAAACAGAACTCCTAGGGGATGTGAGACATGATCCCTATGGTGGACACCCAGACCTCGGATCACAACCATATGAGAGGGTAGTGCCAGGGGCAATCCACGAAGCACACGAGGGAGTCCTGTTCATAGACGAGATAGTCCACATTGCAAACCTCCAGAGATACATACTAAGTGCAATGCAAGACAAGACATTCCCAATCATTGGAAGGAACCCCCAAAGTGCCGGGAGCTCCGTTAGAGTCGAAAACGTCCCATGTGATTTCATATTCATAGGAGCATGCAACATCATAGACTTACAATACATACTACCACCCCTCAGGTCAAGGATACAAGGAGAAGGCTATGAGATACTCATGAATACAACAATGCCAGACACCCAAGAAAACAGGGCAAAACTAGCACAATTTGTCGCGCAAGAAATAGAAATAGATGGTAAAATCCCCCCAGCAAAAGTAGATGCGATCGAACTCATAATAGAAGAAGCGAGAAAACGCGCAAGGGTCATCGACGACATGGAAGATTCATTAACACTCAGACTCAGAGACCTTGGCGGGGTAGTGAGAATGGCAGGCGACCTCGCAGTAATGGAAGGAAGCGAATACATAACTGGCAAACATGTGGAAGCTGCTATAAAAAGGGCCATCCCAGTAGAAGAACAGATAATAAAAAAATACAAAAGTTATGAGAACGCACTCCAAAAGGATCTTACAAGTTCCCAACACATACGCAAATCCCAAGGACACCATGAAAACATAGATAGAAGCTACATGTAGTCACCCCACCCAAGATCCCTGCGCGAATTGACGAGGGGTACTTGATATGAAGACTAAAAGTATCCTCAAAGACTTCCCTGAGATGATAGAGGATTATCTAATCGACCTAGAAATTAGAAACTATTCCCTAAACACCATAAAAATTTATAAATCCATCCTAGACAACTTTTACAGGTTCCTAACAGATGAAGAAAACTCGGATAAAAACATTCTAAGATCGTTTAAGAGATATATAAGATATTTGAAAAGGGATAAAAGGGTATCCCAAAACTACATATACCTCGTAACTATCGTCGTTAAAAAATTCTTCGAATTCCACAAAATGGACCACCTAAAAGATGTTAAAACCCCAAAAAGGGCGAAATCACTCCCAAAATCATTAAATGAGGATGAAGTGAAGAGGTTAATAAGAGCAGTGGACACTGATACTAGACAAAGAAAATTTACAAGAACAAGAGACAAACTAATATTATCCCTACTTTATTCTTCGGGACTCCGAGTCTCAGAAGTCGTGTCCCTAAAAGTAAACGACATAGACCTCAAGGACAGAACCATAAGAATAAGGGGTAAAGGCAACAAAGACCGCATAGTACTATTCGACCAAAAAACAAAAAAATTACTCAAGGAATACCTCCACGAAAGAAGCCAGGAAAGCGAATACTTATTCCTAAACCGTTTCGGGAACCCGCTAACACCACGCTATATCCAGATAACAATAAAAAAATATGCAATAAAGGCAGGCATCAAGAAAAAAGTGACACCTCACATCCTAAGACACTCATTCGCAACACACCTTTTAAAAAATGGGGTTGACATAAGAGCCATACAACAACTCCTAGGACACTCCAACCTTTCAACGACACAAATCTATACAAGCGTAGACATGGGAACACTCAAAAATCTCTATGACAGGGCCAAATTACTTTAATTTTCCCCACAGGGGTGGGTCCTGTAGGCTACAAAAAGGCAAAAATGTTATCTTAGGTTTAGAAGAGCAAAACTTATATAAAAAATGATATATTAATAAATCTAAATATATAGTGGAGGTGTTTTATGGTATTACAAGAACTCGCCGATTACATAACTTACAAGCTCCTGGGACTTACACCATCCTCCCACCTTGGCAGTGCGGTGAACTTCTTTATCTATGACACCATAAAAATATTCATACTCCTCACAATCCTAATATTCGCCATATCATTTATCAGAACATATATACCCCCGCATAAGGTCAGGGAAACCCTAGAAAAGAGGCATGAATACACAGGGAATATAGCAGCGGCCCTTGTAGGTATAATCACACCATTCTGCTCATGTTCAGCGGTACCATTATTCATTGGATTTGTTGAAGCAGGAGTACCACTAGGGGCAACATTCTCATTCCTCATCTCATCACCCATGATAAACGAAGTGGCGATAATACTCCTACTAGGTTTAGTTGGCTGGGAAATAACAAGCATATACATAATATCTGGTCTCATAATAGCCATAATCGGTGGAATAGTCATAGGAAGATTAAAACTGGAAAACCAACTTGAAGATTATGTTTATGAGACCCTTGAGAAGATGAAAAAACTTGGAAATCCATCTGCTGAAACACCAGCCCCCACACTAAATGAAAGATACATAATAGCAAAAAACGAGACTAAGGACATTCTAAGGAGAGTAGCACCCTATATTATTATAGCCATCGCTATAGGCGGATGGATTCATGGATACGTGCCACAGGATTTCCTACTAGAATATGCCGGTCAAAGTAATATCCTAGCAGTCCCAGTAGCCGTCCTTATAGGGGTTCCATTATATTCAAATGCTGCAGGCACCATACCTCTAATATCGGCCTTGATCGAGAAGGGCATGGCTACGGGAACAGCACTAGCACTTATGATGTCAATAACAGCACTTTCACTCCCAGAGATGATAATATTAAGAAAGGTTATGAAACCGAAACTCCTTGGATTATTTATAGGTATACTGGCAATCTCCATAATAATAACCGGTTATATTTTCAATTTTATAATAGGATGAGGTGAAAATAACATGAAATTAAGAATATACGGTGTAGGATGCGCAAATTGCGAAATACTTGAAAAGAATGTTAAAGAAGCCGTGAGCGAACTTGGAATTGATGCAGAAATCGAGAAAATAGATGATATAGATGCAATATTAGAATCAGGTATAACAGCCCTCCCAGCATTCGCAATAGATGGCGAAATAAAAGTTATGGGTAGAATAGCATCCAAAGAAGAGATAAAAAACCTCCTATCATAATGGTGATATTAATGGCAAAAGAAGAAAAAGGTTTCGAGGCCAAAATTAAGGCCATGACAGCAGGAGGATGCGCATGCATGACAGGCATCCTGGAAAAGAAAGCCTCAACCCTAAAAAAGGTAGTATGTAAAGGGTGCGGTAAAGTTTTCAGAACCAACAGGGACACAGAATACTGTTATGATTGCCAAAAGAAACTAAGTCGATAAATATGAAGATTGCTTTCATCGGAGGAGGAAGAATCGTAAAGATAATCCTAGAAGGACTTAAAAGAGCCAATAGATTACCTAAGGATATTTCAGTTTATGACAAGGACAAAAAAGCCTTGAAAAAACTGGAAAAGTTTTCAATAAAAACAGGAACAGATAACAGGAAAGCAGCAGAAGCAGACATAATATTTTTAGCAGTCCATCCTCCTATTATAAAATCTGTCCTCCAAGAAGTAAAAGGATCCTTAAAAGACGATTCCATAATAGTATCACTCGCTCCTGAAGTAATATAAAACAAATGCGCAACCAGACAGGATCCCGGAAAATGGCCCGGATAATACCCAACGCACCCTCCATAATCAACAAAGGACACAATCCAATCACATTCTCCAACGACATGACCAAAAAAGAAAAAATGAAACTCTTAGAGATCCTAGAGCCTCTAGGAGAATTCCCAGAAGTCGAGGAGGAAAAACTTGAAGCATATGCTGTTATAACAGCAATGGGGCCCACCTATTTTTGGTTCCAATTCATAGAACTTGAAAGATTAGCAAAATCATTTGGCATGGACGATGAAGAGGCTAAAAAAGCCATAGAAAAGATGGTGAAAGGAGCTGTTGACGTCCTCTATCATCCCAAGCTCAAAAGAGATGAAATCCTAGACCTAATACCAATAAAACCCCTAAGTGAAAGTGAAGCTAAGATAAAATCCATCTATAAAGACAAACTAGAAGCCATCTTCAAAACAACTAAAATGATAATATGCTAATAGAAGTTAAGAATCTCAGTAAACGATTCGGGAACATTCAAGCAGTTGATAATATAAACTTCAGTGTCAAAAAAGGTGAAATATTCGGTTTCCTCGGACCCAACGGAGCCGGTAAAACCACCACGGTGAGAATGTTAACAGGCATAATAAAACCAGATAATGGTCAAATAAATATTCTAGGCCAGGACATGACAAAGGATCCGATAAAGGTTAAAGAGAAGATCGGCGTTGTCCCAGAGACCTCTAATGCATACCTAGACATCACAGGCTGGGAGAATATGATGCTCACCGCAGGACTCTATGACATCCCCAAAAAACATGCTAGCAAACGTTCAAAAGAACTCCTGGAAGATTTTGACATTTACAATAGAAGAAACCATAAGGTTAAGGGTTATTCTAAAGGGATGAAACAGCGCCTAATACTCTGCATGGCACTTATACACAATCCTCTAATTCTGTTCCTTGACGAGCCCACCAGCGGTCTCGACGTTCAAAGCAGCATCAAAATAATAGAAAAACTTAAAAGGATAAAAAAAGAGGGTAAAACCATCTTCCTAACAACCCATAACATGTGGGAAGCTGAGAAACTCTGTGACAGGATAGCCATAATAAACAAAGGGAAAATCGCGGCAATAGACGAACCAAGATTCCTCAAGGAACTAACAGAAGAAATGAAAAAAGTTGAGATAACATTCGAAGAAAAACCCAACTTCGAAAATATAAAAAAGCTTATCAGAGCACCAATCACTAAAACAGGAGATAAAAGTTTCATAGTAGAATCTGAGGATATAACCGAAATTATCTGGAAAATAAGCAAATTTACAATGGAAAATAACCTGAGGATAACCTCATTAAACACTCTAACCCCATCCCTAGAAGAAGTTTTCATAAAAATAATAGAGGGGAGATAAATTGGGCCAATTAAACCGTGCGCTAACAATAACAAAAAAGAACATCCTCATATATTATTTGAAGGGGCCGGTGATAATATTCGGCATCCTCATACCAGTATTTTTCTTTTTGGCCTTTATAGCGGGGGGTAAGCACCTACCCTGGAGTTTCCTTATAAGTGGGCTTATAAGTATGACAGTATTCTTCACCGCAACCTCAGTATCCCCCGTGATAATGCCATGGGAGGCTCAAATGAACACGCTAGAAAGGCTCGTAGCATCCCCAGTTTCGATCTATGCGATAATAGTCGGTGACATATTAGCATCTATCTGTTTTAGTTTCCTGATAACTGTCGTACCAGTAATATTAGCATTAGTCACTAATATAACCATCAAAAACCCTCTAATTTTTGTACTTGGGATTATATTAGCTGCTACATGTTTCTCAGTCCTTGGAAGCTTGTTGTCAACGCCAAAAACGAACCTCCCATCTAATATTATGATGTTATCATCTCTTATCAAATTCCCCCTCGTATTTATAAGTGGAATATTCATACCTTTAGAAATGATGGGCTGGGGAAACTACATAGCCATATTCTCACCACTAACCTACACAATGGAGATTGTGAGATACTCAATGCAAGGAACACACACATACCCCATAATCATGGATATAGTTTCCTTGATATTATTCACCATAATTTTCTTCATAGCCTCTATAAAACTACACGAGGCGAACATCCCACACAGAATATAAGGGAGGTATAATTTGTGTACAAGAAGATATTATTGGCTACAGATGGATCCAAATGTTCCAGGATAGCTGCGGAACATGCTATTAAGATCGCGGAACAGAATAATGCGGAGTTAATCGTCCTAACAGTGACCGAAACATACCCCATTGAAAGGCTTCCAGTTGAAGACCTGGCGCGTAAAGTGATCCAACTCTTCAAAAAAGAATCGGAAAAGGCCCTCCAGGACGTCAAGAACATAATAGAAGAAAAAGGATCGCCCATAAAATTTACATTGAAGAATGTTGAAGGAAAGGCCGCGGATTCAATCCTTAAAGTGGCCGAAGACGAGGACGTCGACCTTATCGTTGTTGGAGTTTCAGGCAAACACGCCCTTGAAAAGTTTGTGCTTGGAAGCGTGTCTGAAAAGATTGTGAAAAGCGCTCGAGTCCCCGTACTCGTGGCCCGTTCAAAGAGAAAGGGTAAGGAGGTCTCATGAAACTTAAAAAACCGACAGATGAACAAATAAAGGAACTTAGAATGGTCTTGTCGAAGATCCCGGATGATGAAAAAATCGAAAGGGACGCTTCCATTATAAAGGCCTTAGCTGACCCCACAAGACTCAAAATAGTATATTTCCTCCAACATGGAGAACGTTGTGTATGTGAATTAATAGAAGCCCTTGAAAGGCCGCAACCAACAATATCCCATCATTTAACCATACTCAAAAATGCTGGGATCCTTAAATGGAGAAAAGAAGGTGTATGGATACATTACAGACTAGCTGATGAGAAAATACCAGAGCTCATAGAAAAACTACTAATCCACTTAAGATAGCCCCCCATGGAAAATATTTTATAAAAAGCTGATCATAAAAAAGATAAGTTGATTAATCAGCCCCCATGGAGGGATTTAATGTGAACCTGGAAAGCTACTACAAGAAGCGTTACATGTTATTCAAATGGAGAACCAGCCAATCTTTCGTTAACAAATCTATTATGGCATTTTTCATGGCCTGTTTAACTGGTTTAATGGCGCAGATTGTAATCCCACTTCCTTGGACGCCAGTACCTGTAACCGCCCAAACATTCGCAGTTTTAATTTCAGGAATACTTCTCGGGAGATATTGGGGTGGCTTCAGCCAACTACTCTACGTAATCCTTGGCGTGGCTGGGATACCATGGTTCGCTGGCATGGAAGGCGGTTATACCATCATCCTAGGAGCCACTGGGGGATACTTAATAGGCTTCATAATAGCAGCGCTCTTCCTAGGTCATTTCGTTGATAAATACATAGGTTCGAGAAATTTCATACCCATGTTTGCTCTGATGCTATTTGCCAACTTCATACTAATTTATGTGCCAGGACTCCTTGCCTTGGGTTTCTGGGTTTACACAACAAAAGGATACATCCCATCTCTATGGGATCTCCTTGTTATGGGCCTTTTACCATTCATCATAGGAGACATTATTAAAATCACAGGAGCTTCCGCACTTACAAAGGCCATAACCCCCAAGGAAGCCTATGGTGAAGAGGTTGACACCAAAGATTAGAGCACATCACCTTCTATGTATAGAAGGCTTCCAAGGATATGGATACGATAAAAAATTCACAGAAAACCTCAAGGATATCATCAAAACCCTAAAAGAAGATCCTAACATCCAAGTTACACTAGTGAATGAGGTTGATGAAATCTGTAGGATGTGTCCCAATAAAAGTAAATGTGAAGGGGATGAGAACCTAAAAGCCAAAGATGAGAGGCTAATCAAGCACCTAAACCTTAATGTTAAAGAAACTAAGCAGTACCATGAACTGCACTCTTTAATCGAAAATATAGATTTCAAGATCTTGGAGGAAATCTGTGGCAATTGCCAATGGATTAAAAAATGCAAATTTTACACTAAAAAAAGAATATTATACAATAGAATACACCAATAAGGTCTGTAAGGTGAATCCTATCCTTATTGTGTTAAAATTGTGGGGGTGAAGTAAAATGAAAATTCCAGAATATTTTAACCTTCTTGTAACTGTATGTGGCCAGAAAGGTGGAATTGGCGGCGAAGAGCTTGTGGGGATGGAGGAACTCGAACTCGCACTTCAAGATTATGAATCTCCACTTAACATAAAAGATTGTGAGTTTCCTAATGTAATTCTAATCGATCTTGCAATGGATCCCAAGGAGGCTGTGAAGATCCTTGAAAATTCACCTACAACAGTAATATCAAAGGTCGTGCCGATCGAACTCGTGGTAAAAACGAGAAAAGATAGCATCCTAGAGAAGACGCTTGCACTTGCAAAGGAAAAAACTAAACCAGGAGATTCATTTAAGATTATATGCCATCTCAGAGGCAGGAGATATATAAAAGCCCCAGAGGAGATAATAGATGATCTTTCAGAACTTCTAATTGACAAACTGGCCCTCGAAAGGGATGAGAACAATCCAAAGTGGATAGTGCAAGTAGAAGTGGTTGGAGAAAACACTGGTATCAGCATCCTAAAACCTGATGAAGTCCTCAAAAAAATATGAAAATCCCCCCCAATAATGGGGGGGCATGGCACTAGGATTATACCCCCCGCGTTAATGTTTAAGATTTCCCCTAGGGGAGTTGTATGTGATTGAAAAGATCCAAGAAAAGTTTAGTCTATTCCTACAAGTGATAATACTCACCCTAATAATCCTCGACGGATTCCTCCTCCTAATAAGCATATTCTTGCCATTGAAACATGCAACATTCTCCGATATAATCATCTTTGATTTTGTGACGAGCATAATATTGGCAATCGGATATCTGTTCCGCTTGAAACATAGGGTCATTAATTGGAACGCTCTTATCGTATCCATACCATTCTATTTTATCGGTGTCTACGGCCTGGGCCTTGAGCCCGCTTCCCTGGTCTTCAAACCATTAAATTTATTGAAAGTTTTCGGGTTATTTTTTGCTGTGAAGGAACTTGCAGCTTCTGTTAATAAATTTGTTAAAAAGAGCCGGTTAACTTATGGTTTGAGTCTGTTCATCTCCTCTCTGTTATTGTTCACCATAATATTCTTTTTGGTGGAATTTCCTGTTAATCCTGCTGTTAACACATATGAGGATTCCCTATGGTATGTGCTCCAAACCCTTACAACAGTCGGATACGGTGACATCATACCAGTAACTGTCCTCGGCCGCCTTACAGGTGTCATTGTAATGTTAAGTGCGATTGTAGCTACAAGTCTTATAACAGCCTCTGCAACTTCAACACTCATCGAAAAATTTAGAGAAGAACAGGACAAGATCCTTGAGGAGAGAAGATACCAGTTAGAAAAGTTTGAGGAGAAGATTGACGAATTCCAAAAACGACTTGAAAGGATTGAAGAATATGATCGTGAACTTATAGAAATGCTAAAAAGGAAGTAAGTGTATAAAAATATTATTAGTGAACATCTTGAAGATCAAATAATCTGGGGGAGGTTTTTTTGGAATGTTGGAGATAATGGTCCATAAGATAAAAGGGGAATGCCCAGTTTATAAGGAAGGTGACAAGATTATTGTAGACGATCCCCAGATACTTTTAGATGAGACTGATGCACTTTGCACCCATGCACTATCCACCATACTACATTATACCACTATACTTGAAAGGGATTGGTGCCCGGTTGAACTTGGACTTACCAGGGAAGACGACCCTGAAAATGCGTATATGCAATGTGTAGACCCTGGAAAGCCATATACAGATGGTGGCACTGTGATATTCAAATGTAAGAGGATAAAGTGATCAACATGTTCCAAGATTGTAAATTTGGAATGGTAGAATATGATGAGAAAAAATACAATCATGATATCATAGTGCATGTGGATGGGAATGTAACACCAAGAAAAAAGGAAATTTCAAGGAGAAAGTATGGCACTTCACATATCCTTGCAGAGGAGGAAATCGAACCACTAATCCATGAAAAACCAGAGACTATAATTGTCGGATCAGGCGTCCATGGCGCCCTAAGATTGGGTGAAATTAGCATAGATGCTGATATCATAGTATTGCCAACATGTAAAGCCGTGAAAAAATATAACCAGTTAATAGGGGCAGGGAAAAAAGTAGCAGCCATTGTCCATGTGACCTGTTAACCCTCTGATAAAACATAAAAAGTTTATATTGTCCGCTGAGAACATCATTTTTATGATAACAAGGAAGTTTGCTGATTTTATAGTATCATTAGAGCATGATGATATACCCTCAGAGGCGTTGGAGAAGGCTAAATTATGTTTTCTAGATTTTCTCGGAGTTTCATTACGGGGATCAAGAGAAAAAAGTGGACTTTCAGCATTAAAAGCCCTGAAGCCTTTCATATCCCATGGTGAATCGACTATTATAGGTCATGGGCGTGGAGACCCATTAAATGCCAGTCTAATTAATGGTATATTCGCTCATAATCTTGACTTGGACGATGGCCACAGGTTAGCCCACTTACATCCTGGAGCATCGGTTATACCAGCGACACTCGCATTAGCAGAAAAAGAAAAAGTCACAGGAAAAAAATTTCTCACATCCATTATAGTAGGCTATGAAATATGCCTAAGCCTAGGGCTTATGATAAACCCATATCACCGTAACATGGGATTCCATTCCACAGGCACTTGTGGAACATTCGGGGCAGCTGCAGCTAGTGCGAAGATCCTAAATTTAAATAAAAAACAGACACTAGATTGCCTAGGATTAGCAGGTACCCAGGCTGCGGGGCTTCTTGAATCTGATCATAAAGGTAGTATGGGAAAACATTTACATGCAGGTAGAGCAGCCCAATCCGGAGTGCTTTCCGCCCTCCTTGCACTTGAGGGATTCACCGGGGCAGATACCATAATAGAAGGTGATGAAGGCTTCTTGAATGCTATGAGTCCAAAACATGATACTCACCTAGAATTGGGTGGTTTCCATATCAGAAAAATTTATATGAAAAAATATCCCATCTGCAGGCATCTCCATTCCACCATAAACGCGGCCGCGAAAATACTCGATTCTCTAGGAACAGAATCAATCAATGAAGATATTGTGGATGAAATAATTGTAAAAACATATAAAGTGGCAGCAGAACACGACAATTACAACCCAAAGAACATAGAATCTATAAGACAGAGCCTGCCATTTTCACTCGCACTATTCCTATTAAATGGGGATCTAAGATTAGAGAACATGAAAAAATTCAAAAAAGCCCAAAGACTTGCCAAGAAAATCAAGATAGAAACCAGCAAAAAAATGAATTATCTCTACCCGGAAAAAAGACCTTCGAAGGTCATTTTAAGATTAAAAGATAAAAGCTTAGAATCTTCGAGCATGTTAGCCCATGGAGAACCAGAAAAACCATTTACAAAAGAAGACATCCTGAAAAAATTTAAAATCCTAAACAATGGATATGATATCCAAAAATTAAAAGTCCTAGATAAAATAGAATCAAGCACCATGGACGAGCTAATGGACAAATTAGACCTACGGAGGAAAACCCCATGAACAATAGAGAATTTCTAGAAAATCTCGGTATAAAAAGCGGTTACCCTCTCAAAGAATCAGAAAAAACATTCAAAGACGGCGCACAGTATCGTTTCGAAGTCCCTGGGATACAAAAACCTTCAACCCTCAGAAGCCTCATAGACGCCCTTGAAGAATATGATGTAACAATCCACAGAGTAACTCAAACAAAGGGTATAATGCTACTCACAGACCAAGAAATCCAAGAAATGGTCGAAATCGCTGCAGATGCAAAACTGGAACTATTCCTAAGTGTAGGGCCCAGGGCAACTTATGATACGAGCGCAACCGCGAAAACTAGAGAAGGTGCGAGGATAGGATATCGTCTCAGGGGCTACGAAAACCTATTATACGCCCTTGAAGACGTTAAAAGAGCCGCCAATATAGGTGTTAAGGGTATAGTAGTATATGATGAAGGAATGCTATGGGTGCTCAACAAGATGAGAAAATCAGGCCACCTCCCAGAAGATCTTCGCTTTAAAGTTTCAGCACATTGTGGACATGGCAACCCAGCATCCGCCCTACTACTAGAAAAGATTGGAGCAGACTCATTCAATCCAGTTAGGGACCTCCCAATACTTATGCTAGCCTCCATCAGAAACACCATAAGAATACCAATAGATTTACATACAGAAAATCCACAATCCTCAGGGGGTTTTATAAGACACTATGAAGTGCCGGATATGATACGGTACACTGCCCCAGTTTACCTCAAAACAGGAGGCTCAATCGCGAAAAAACATGGATGGGACACCACAAAGACGGAAGCAAAGGAAAGGATAAGACAAGTACAACTCGTACAATCAATGATCGAAAGATACTACCCAGAAGCCCAAGCCTCTCCAAGGGGCGGTAAAGACCTTGCAATACCGGTGATCAGATGAACCTCGTTACAAGAGTGAAGAATGCTCTGATAAAAGCAAGTACAAGTTATACAAGTGACATTAGAAGAGCATACAAAAGAGCCCTCAAAAGAGAGGAAGATGAAAATGCAGCTTGGGTGCTCAAACTAATCCTAGAAAATGAGAAAATAGCAAGAAAAGAAAAAAGGCCACTCTGTGACGATACTGGGATCCCCCATGTCATCATCGAAATCGGAGAAAAAGTCACCCCACCCAGTGGCTTCCTAAGCCAGATAAAAGAAGGAATAAAAGAGGGTTTAAAGGAATTGCCGGGAAGGCCCATGGCCGTGAAAGGAGATGAAATTCAACGTATAGAACAAAGCAAAGGCCTATATGATGATCCTTCAATGGTCGCGCCCCCATCCTTTCTAATGGATGCAATAAGCGAGGACATTATAAAGATCCATATTTTAATGTTAGGTGGGGGGCCTGAAATACGCGCTCGTACATATAGAGTTTTCCATCGTCATAATAACAGAAAATTATTTGAAGAAGTTCTCACATGGATGAAAACAGAGATTCCAATGTTGGGGTGCACTCCCTGCATCCCAGCCATTGGCATTGGAAGGACTCATTTTGAGGCCACTTCTCTCATGCTTAAGGCTATGGCCAATGGTGACCTTGACAGACAATCAAAGATCGAAGAATATTTAACAGAAGCTATTAATAGGACTGGTGTGGGTGGCCTAGGACTTGGAGGATCCGTAACAGCCTTGGGATCCTTTATCAAGATCGGGCCCCAGAGAGCCAGTGGCGTGAGGATAGTTTCTATGAGGTTTTCTTGTTGTGTGGAGCCGAGAAGGGCGACAATAATATTATGAGGTGTGATCAATGGCAATAAGGAAAGAATCGCTTGAAAAAATATTCGATGTTAATGTCTCCCGTTGGAAAACTAGTATTAGTTGGATTGAAGAAGATTTCATCGTTACACGCGGATATTTCCAAGAGGATTTGATTGGGAATGTTTCATTTGCTGATGTTGTCTTCTTATTATTGAAGGGAGATTTACCCTCCAAAGAGGAGTCTATGATGCTTGATGCTATACTTGTATCTTTCTGTGATCATGGTGTTACCCCACCCAGCACGCAGATCGCTCGTTTAGCAGCATCTACAGGTTCTCCTTTACATGCTTCCGCAGCAGCTGGACTTTTAGCTTTTGGAAGAGAACATGCAGGGGCCATTCAGGATTGTATGAAGCTCCTCCAGGAGACTCTGAAGGATGATGGTGAGGTTTCTCAACTTGCAAGGGAGATTGTCCATGATTATCTGGAAAGGGATGAGAGGATACCCGGTTTTGGTCATAGGTATCATAGTAGGGATCCTAGGGCGGCTAGGATATTGGAATTAGCGAGGAAGTATAAATGTATGGGGAGACATGCCCAATTAGCATTGGAAATAGAAAAGGTTTTAAATCGGTTGAAGGATATTAATATGAATATTGATGGTGCTAATGCGGCAATATTGTCAGATCTTGGATTCCATTGGGAAATTGGGACAGGCATGTTCATGATAGGAAGATTACCAGGGTTGATAGCTCATATAAGTGAGGAAAAGATGGAAGAGAAGCCCTTCAGGAAGACCCTGGACCTTGGGGACATAGAATATCATGGAAGAAAACCAGATAGGATAATGAGGGGATGAAATCCTTTTACTCATAAAATTTATGAAATTATTATGGAAGTGGAATGAAATAGTAAAAGATAAATATACTCATAAGATAGACCTTTCACTATACAAAGGGTGGTTTAAATGGCAACAATAGCAGAAGCTATCATGGTGATAAAAAAGGCTGAAAATGATGCTAACAAGCTAATACAGGAGTCAAAGGATAAATCATCCCAGATGATCGAAGATGCTAGGGTGAAAGCGCTGGAGATCATAGAAAGTGCTAAAAGAGAGGCTGAAGACGAAGCAGAGGCCATGATATACGAATCAAAGGCGCAGGCTAGGAAGGAAGCAGCAGAAATTTCAAGTGAAACTAAAAGGAAAACAGAAATCCTAAAATCCAAGGCCATGGATAAAATTGATGAAGCAGCAGAACTTATCATAAAAACAATAATCTAGAGTTGAGTAAAATGTTTCTACCAGCAAGGATGCGTAAACTTAAAATCATAACCTTTGAGAAATACACAGACCCTGTGATCCGATCCTTGCACGAAGAAGGAATAACACAAATAGATAACATATCGGAGCGTATACAAGAAGACCCACAATGGGCCCAACTATTAAAACCTTCAAAACCCACACCCCAAACTACTAGGATAGCATCCCTCCTGATGAGAACAACAAGTATAATAGATTTCATGGACACACTAATAACCAAGAAAAAAAAGATAAAAGAGGTTATAAAAGAATTCCTCAACCCCCCAATCCCAAAAAAGAGGAAAGTAGAAGAATTAGATTCAGAATCATTAATAAAGAAAGCAGAAAAGGAATTATCAAAGGTAGAAACGAAGATAAAATCCCTTGAAAGTAAATTAAACCAATTAGACACGGAAAAGGGAGATCTAGAGTCCACTATAAACCTATGGGGGAAACTAGTCGATTTCGATATTGATTTTACCGATATAGAAGAATCTAAGTACATAACAGCCATCGTAGGGAAAATACCCATTGAAAAGTTCAAAAAGGCACCTGAGAAGATAAAAGAGATAACAGACGAATTCGCAATCTTTGACATGGAAACAGAACCCCCAACCGAAAGAAAAGTATTCCTAATAACACTAAAAGAACACGAAGATACAATAGCAACCCTATTAAGGAGAATGGACTTCGAAAGATTCGAAATAGCAGGCCTCAAGGGCAAACCCTCAGAAGTAATCCGAAAATCCAAGGAAAGACTTAAGGAAATCCACAAAGAAAGAAAAGACACAATCAAAGAAGTGGAAAAGATAAAAAACGAATGGGAAGAAGAACTCCTCATACTCAAAGAACAACTTACAATCGAAAAGGAAAGAAACGAAATATACTCAGCATTCGGCGAAACAGAAAACACCGTAATGCTAGAAGCATGGGTTCCCCTCAAAGATTGTGAAAAGGCCGAAAAGATCATTAAAGAGGCCAGCGAAGAACACTGCGTTATTGAACGTGAAAAACCAAGCACCAACGACGATGACGTGCCAATACTCCTCGAAAACCCAAGATTCGCAAAGCCATTCGAAACATTCATAAAAATGTACTCACCCCCAAAATATAACGAATACGATCCCACGATTTTCATGGCCTTAATACTCCCATTCTTCTTCGGCTTCTGCCTTACAGACGCATTCTATGGGATAATAGATGCCCTAGTCGGATTCATATTATACCAGGGCCCCGGGAAGGTTAACAAGTTTATGAGAAGCTTCGGCATAATATTCATGGCATGCGGCCTATGGGCATTCATCCTCGGAATGGTTACAAACGGATTCTTAGGCGACTTTTTCCCACGCTTCTTCCACATAAACCTCCCCACAGTAATCCCATTAATAGATGCGTTTAAAGAACCGCAAAACGTACTCTTAATGGCCCTAATCGTGGGCGTGTTACATATAAACTTCGGACTCATTGTAGGTGCAAGAAACAATATAAAAATGGGTAACATGCGTGAGGCCATGGGATCCCAGATAGTATGGCTCATACTCGAATTGGGCATACTTTTAGCTGCCTTAGGCTGGTTATTCAACATATTCCCATTAATGGTAGTTGGAGGTGGTATAGCCGTCCTAGGGATCATACTACTAGTCTACTATAATGGACTCTTCGGACTCATTGACGCTTCAGGATTCCTAGGGACTATACTATCATATTCAAGATTGTTAGCCCTCTGCTTATCCACGGGGGGCATGGCCATGACAGTTAATATTGTCACAGAAATATGCGCCAACCTCATACCAGTGATTGGAGTGGCCCTAGCACCCATAATATTTGTATTTGGCCATATTGCCAATGACACATTCCAGAGTCTTGGCGCTTTCATACACTCACTCCGTTTACATTATGTGGAGTTTTTCTCCCAATTCTTTATGGGAGGAAAGAGAAAATTCAACCCATTTAGTGCTGAAAGAAAACTTACCAAAATAGAGAGGTGAAAAGAATGGTTGAGATTACACTAGGAACAGCTATGGCGGCTGTAGGAGCTGGAATAGCTATAGCATTCGCAGGTTTCGGATCAGCCATGGCTCAAGGAAACGTAGCAGCTGCAAGTGTAGGTGCAGTTGCGGAAAAACCTGAAATGTTCGCGAGGGGCATTATATTCACCGCCCTGCCAGAAACCCAGGCTATCTACGGATTCCTTATAGGAATATTAGTTATAGTATTCTCAGGAATCCTAGGTGGCGGTAAAGCACTTGGCACAACAGGCGGTATCATAGCCCTCAGCGCAGGTTTAGCCATAGGAGTTGCAGGTTTCGGATCAGCTATAGCCCAGGGAAACGTAGCAGCAGGAAGTGTAGGTGCAGTTACTGAAAACCCTGAAATGTTCGCGAGGGGCATTATATTCACCGCACTGCCAGAAACCCAGGCTATCTACGGATTCCTTATAGCAATACTCTTGCTCGTTGGTGGCGTTATGGGAGGAGGCTAAATAGATGGACCCTGGAGTGGACAAGATTGTCTCTAGCATAATCTCCGAGGCCCAGGAAAATGCTAACAAGATAATCAGCGAAGCTGAAAAGAAAGCAGAATCCATAATAGAAGATGGTGAAAAAAGAGCAGCTATCGAAAAAGAAAAAATACTGGAAAGTGCTAGGAAACAAGCTCGGATGCAATATCACCAGTTAATATCAGAGGCTAAGATGAAGGCTAGAAGGGCTGAATTGGAGGCGAGGGAAGAGATAATCACTGAGGCGTTCAAAAAGGCTGAAGAAGAATTACAGAAGATAACAAGTAGTAAAGATGAAAAATACATCCAATCATTAGAGAATATTATAAAGGAAGCCGCCACCGAAATTGGGGGAGGAGAACTGATAGTCCACGTCAAGGAGGATGATAAAGAAAAGATAAAGGACTTAGATTCCATCGCAGAGGATGTTAAATCAGCCACTGGCAAAGATACCAGCCTAGAACTTGGTGAACCCATACAGACCATTGGAGGAGCCATAGTTAAAACCAAGGATGGGAGAATAGAAGTCAACAACACAATCGAGGCGAGACTTTCAAGGTTCGAAAAGTTTCTGCGTTCAGAGGCGGCAAAAATCCTCTTTGATTAAAAAATGGAGAGATCACACATGATTGACAGCCCCACCATGCTAAAGGCGCTGATAAGTATAATAGCAGCTGCAGGAGCCATCATCATAGTAGTACCCACAATAAGGTTTCTCAGGGATGTTGTACCATTCGCATATCCCACAGCAAGAGTGAGAGCAAGAATGGGGCGTTTATTCACAGACAGACAACTCACAGAGGTCATGGAAACTGAAAACCTTAGAGAGTTCAAAAATTACCTAAGGGGCTTCCCAGATTACGCAAAATACATAGACGAATACCCTATAGAAAAAGCCCTTGAAAGCCAACTTGCAGAAATCTACCAATTAATCACAGAAATAGCACCAAAAAGGATAAAAAAAGTATTCGAGGCACAGTTTAAAAAATGGGATATCAAAAACATAAAAAGCCTCTTAACAGCAAAAGATACTGGTTTGAGTCCAGAGGAAACAACGAACCTCCTAATACCATTTGGCGAATTAAAAGACAAACTAAAAAAGTTAACAGACCTTAAAACAGTCCAGGATATAATAACAGCCCTCGAAGACACAGAATATGGCCCAATACTCGAAGCAGCCCTCTCAGATTATGAGAAGACAAGGATGCTACTACCATTTGAAGCCGCCCTCGATAAATACTACATGGAAACCATCCTAGAAGTCCTAGAAGAATTATCAATCCCAAAAGAAGATGCTGAGATACTGCGCACATACTTCGGCGCGCAAATAGACGCCACAAACCTCAAAATAATACTCCGTGCAAAGGCCGACAACCTCAAATACGAAGACATAAGCCCATACATAATACCAGAAAGTTACCAATTACCCGAATGGAAACTAGAATACCTCATGGAGGCAGAAGACATAAAAGGTATAATAAATGAATTAGAAGGCACAGACTATGGTCCAATACTCGCAGAAGCACTCCCAGAATACGAAGAGACTGGATCTCTAGCCACATTTGAAAGAGCGCTGGAAAAGTATATCAATGAGACCGCAAGAACATTCGCATTAAAAAGGCCCCTCGGTGTAGGTCCCATAATAACATTCCTCAGCAGAAAAGAGGCTGAAATCAAAAACCTCAAAGTGATCGCGCGCACTAAAAGAGAACCAAGCTTCCCAGAACCCATACTTAAGGAGATGTTAATATGAGCACACAAATAGCAGTAGTTGCAGATTCAGACACCGTAACAGGCTTCAGACTAGCAGGTATAAAAGAAGGACATGCCGTGGAAACCCCAGAAGAAGCTGAAAAGATCATCAGAGACCTTATAAAAAAAGAGGTTTCTATTATAATCGTCACAGAAAAGATTGGTGACGAATTAAGAGAATTTATTGATGAAGCCACCGGATCACGCGCATTACCAATAATAATAGAAATACCCGACAAATACGGTCCCTCCGAAGAAAGAGTAGAACCCCTAAGAGAGCTTATCAAAAGAGTAATTGGAATAGAGTTGGTAAAATGATAAAGAAAGGAAAAATTATTAAAGTCGCAGGTCCCGTTATCATCGCGGAAGGAATGAGAGGCACCCAAATGTATGAAATGGTAAGAGTAGGTGAAGAAAAACTAATAGGAGAAATCATCGAACTTGAAGGTGACACAGCCACAGTTCAAGTTTACGAAGAAACAACAGGAATCAAACCAGGAGAAACAGTAGAAAGCACAGGAGGCCCCCTCTCAGTAGAATTAGGCCCAGGGATCATCGGCTCAATCTTCGACGGTATACAAAGACCACTAGAAAACATCAAAATACTAACAGGAGACTACATACAAAGAGGTGTTGACGTACCTCCAATCCCAAAGGACAAAAAATGGGAATTCAAACCACTAGCAGAACCCGGACAAAAAGTACAAGGTGGAGACGTTATCGGAGAAGTCCAAGAAACCTCAGCAGTCACACACAAAATAATAATACCACCAAACATTTCAGGGACGCTGAAAAGCATAGAACCACAAGGAGAATACACAGTAGTAGACACCATAGCAGAAGTAGAAACAGAAACAGGCCCCGAGAAGATCCAGATGATGCAAAAATGGCCAGTTAGGAGGCCAAGACCATACAAGAAAAAACTAGACCCTGACGTGCCCCTCATAACCGGTCAAAGGGCGCAGGACACATTCTTCCCAGTGGCAAAGGGTGGAACAGCAACAATACCAGGACCATTCGGTTCAGGGAAAACCGTAACCCAACAACAGTTAGCTAAATGGGCTGACGCAGACATCATAGTCTATGTAGGATGTGGAGAAAGGGGTAATGAGATGACGGAGGTTCTCAAGGACTTCCCAGAACTCGAAGACCCAAAAACAGGAAAACCACTTATGGACAGGACAGTGCTCATTGCAAACACATCAAACATGCCAGTAGCTGCAAGGGAAGCATGTGTATACACCGGTATAACCATCGCCGAATACTTCAGGGACATGGGATACGACGTCGCACTCATGGCAGACTCAACATCAAGATGGGCAGAGGCCATGAGAGAAATCTCAGGCCGACTCGAAGAAATGCCAGGCGAAGAAGGCTACCCAGCATACCTAGCATCAAGACTTGCACAATTCTATGAAAGAGCTGGCAGAGTCATAACAGCCGGGACAGAAGACAAAATAGCATCAGTATCAATAGTAGGCGCGGTATCACCACCAGGAGGGGACTTCTCAGAGCCGGTTACACAGAACACCCTAAGAATATGTAAAGTGTTCTGGGCACTTGACGCTTCACTCGCAGACAAAAGACACTTCCCAGCTATAGACTGGCTCCAAAGCTACTCACTCTACATTGACAGTATAGAAACATGGTGGGCTAAAAACGTCGACCCAGAATGGAGAAACACAAGAGATAATGCAATGGCACTACTACAAAAAGAAGCCGAACTACAAGAAGTAGTACAACTCGTAGGACCCGACGCTTTACCAGACAGGGAAAGAATAACCCTCGAAACCACGAGGATGATACGTGAAGACTTCCTCCAACAGAACGCTTACCACGAAGTCGACACATACTGCTCGCCAAAAAAACAGTTAAAGATGCTCAAAATTATAATGAAATTCCATGAACATGCAACAGAAGCACTAGAGAGAGGAGCCCCAGCAGCAGACCTTGTAAACCTGCCAGTCAAAGAGGAAATCGGACGTATGAAATACATACCCGAAGATGAATTTGATGAAAGAGTCAAAGAAATCGAAGAGAAGATCGTCCAACAATGTAATGAGGTGTTAAGATGAAAGTAGATATTAAAACCCGAGAATACACCACTGTAAGTGAAGTGTCAGGGCCCCTCATGATAGTGGAAGGCGTTGAAGGAGCAGCATATGGGGAAATCGTTGAAATCGAAACACCAACTGGCGAGAAAAGAAGGGGCCAGGTACTTGAAGTGCGAGAAGACATCGCCGTTGTACAAGTATTCGAGGGTACAAGCGACCTTAACACTGAAACGACAAAAATACGCTTCACAGGAGAAACAGCAAAGATAGGCGTCTCTATGGACATGCTAGGCCGCATATTCGACGGCACAGGGAAACCCATAGACGGCGGCCCAGAGATCATCCCAGAAAAAGAACTTGACATTAACGGTTACCCAATAAACCCCTCAGCAAGAGCATTCCCTGCAGAGTTCATCCAGACAGGTATATCAACAATCGATGGGATGAACACCCTCGTCAGGGGACAGAAACTACCCATCTTTTCAGGTTCAGGATTGCCACACAATGAACTGGCAGCCCAAATCGCAAGACAAGCAAAAGTCCTTACAGAAGAGAGTGAATTCGCAGTCATATTCACAGCCATGGGTATAACACACGAAGAAGCCAATTACTTCATGCGAGACTTTGAACAAACCGGCGCCCTCGAACGTGTAACAGTATTCATGAACCTTGCAGACGACCCCGCCATTGAACGTATAATCACTCCAAGGATGGCCCTTACAACAGCCGAATATTTCGCATTCGAACATGACATGCACGTACTAGTCATACTCACAGATATGACAAATTATTGTGAGGCCTTAAGGGAGATATCAGCTGCTAGGGAAGAAGTCCCTGGTAGGAGAGGATACCCAGGGTACATGTACACGGACCTCGCGAGCATCTATGAAAGAGCAGGTCGTATAATCGGCAAGAAGGGATCAATAACCCAGATGCCGATTTTGGTCATGCCACAAGACGATATTACACACCCAATACCAGACCTCACAGGTTACATTACAGAGGGCCAGGTGGTGCTCAGCCGCGAACTCCACCGTAAAGGTATATATCCACCGGTAGATGTTCTACCATCACTATCAAGGCTCATGAGTGGTGGTATAGGAGAGGGAAGGACTAGAGAGGATCATAGTGGGGTTTCAGACCAATTATATTCCGCATATGCAGAAGGCCGAGACCTCCGCGACCTAGTTGCCGTGGTGGGTGAAGAAGCATTAACTGACAGGGACCGTAAATACTTGCAATTTGCTGATGAATTCGAAAAAAGGTTTATAAACCAGGAACGTGACGAGGACAGGTCAATAGAAGAGACTCTTAACATTGGTTGGGAGCTTCTAAGCATATTACCACGCGCAGAACTCAAGAGAGTGGCTGAAGAGCACATTGACAAATACTTACCAAAAGGGGAATAAACACCCAAAAAGGAACATCTTTTACCTTTTATTGGGGGGATGAACTTTGGCGCAAGAAATAATTGAAGGAATCAACCCAACCAGGATGGAACTTCTAAAACTTAAACAGAGAGAAAAGCTCGCTGTCAAGGGATATAATCTACTAAAGGAAAAAAGAAACGCCCTCATCATGGAATTCTTCAACATACTAGAGAGGGTTAGAGGGGCACGTGAAAGAGTCGAGAAGAAATTGAAAGAAGCATTCGAAGACCTGACAGAAGCGCAGATAATGATGGGGGACATGGCCGTTAACAAAGCCGCCATGGCAGTTAAAGAGTTTCTCAAAGTTGAAATCGATTCCAGGAATATAATGGGTGTTGTTGTCCCAGTAGTTGAAATAGAATCAACAGAAAGATCCATGGTCGAGCGAGGATATGGTCTAGTAGACACTTCTGTTAAACTTGACGAGGCTGCTAAAAAATTTGAGGAATCAGTATCCCTCATAGTAGAATTGGGTGAGATAGAAAAAAGTGTAAGGTTGCTTGCAGGGGAGATAGAATCCACAAAAAGGAGGGTTAACGCCCTTGAAAACATAATTATACCAAGGCTACAGAATACAGTCAGTTACATTGAAATGCGATTAGAGGAGATGGAAAGAGAGAACTTTGTGAGATTGAAGATGATTAAAGAATCCATGGAGATGGAGTAATGGTCAGAATATTAACAAGACTTGGCGAGGTTAAAAGGGCAACTGAAAAATACGCGAAAGAACTAGTTGATTTCAGATTACTAGATGCTGATATCTACGGTCATTTGAGGGCTATACTTGCAGCTGAAAATGTAAAGGTGAAAGCAGGGGAAATAAAACCCATCAGAATAAAGAGGATTAGGATCCCCAGCAATCATATAGTTTACTTGTGTGCTTATGCAACTCACGGACTAGGACATGTAATCGCGGCTGGAGAAGAGGTGCCTCTACCCATCAGTATGGAGAGAATCGCAGACCACGCAACCTTTGCAGCGGCCCTTAGTGGTGAGATAAAGAAGAATGACCTTCTAGGTGTCCTGATACTTCTACCAATAGAATTAACCCATTAAATATTGATCCCATTGGGGGGACTGTTAGGGCCCCCATCTAAATTCTCCCTTTACTCAGCTGCTTGATGATCTCGTCAATGTCATTAATTAATTCATTTATCTTTTCTCTGATTTCATTGTAGGGTTTTATTCTGGCTTCTCGATCCTTTTCAATTTTCTTCAATACCTTTAGTCTTAGTGTGTGCGAGTCTTTTCCCGCCAACCTTTTGAATAGTGATGGATTCGCCTCGTAATCTTCTATTTCCCGGCGGATGGCTATTCTCTTTATAAGATAACCCACCTCGATATCCCGTATATCCTCCACCACCTTCTTTTTTAACCTTCTAAGGATCCTCTTCTTCCTTTTCACTTCTATTAACGTTTTTTGGAGCTTTGAAGGCGTGGAAGTGTCAATTTCCAAGTCTTCAACCTCTTTTATTAACTTGTAATAATAATCCAACCTCATTTTTGTCATGGCCTATGCAAATTTAAATTGGACTTCAAGGATGCCATCATGTACCCTGCATTTTGTGTCTATGTCTTCATGTTTCTTCTCCAATTCTCGGATACGATAGAAGACATTTGTAAGCGCACTTGTGGTGAATCTTCCAAACTCATTTTCACCCTTGGATGAGACAAGGAGAATTGAAACCTCCCCATCCTTTATCCTGACATTGTAATTTATCGCATTAAGGTATATAGCATCAGCCAAGCGTAAAAGAATCTTGATATACTTTATTGGGAGTCCGCTTGTACTTATAAGTTCTTTTATTTTATCATTTTCTCTGCATTGTTCAATATCAATATCCAACTTAACATCCCCCATGGATACTTTGATATTTTATAAGATATTAATATATTGTGATGAGAGATGAGATGGATAGAACTGAAAGACTTATAAAGAAGCAGATTGTCATCCTTAACAGGCACGTGCCAAGGAAGAGGAAAACCCTCAAGGAACTCCTAGGAGAGGAAAAACCCCATGTAATCGGGGCGGATGGGAGCAGACACAGGTTCAAGACAGACGAACTTAAGTTCATAGCCTCATTACTCTCCGAGAATGAACAGGAACGTCTCAGATTACCCATATATATAGAAATAGATGCGACAATTTCTGGTGCGAGGATAAAAGGGAAACTAGAAGCTAAAATAGTCTCATATATTATAGGAAGAGAAATAGACGAATATGATATACCAGATGAGATACACATTTACAATCCTGAGATCAGGATTCTGAGAAGAGAACTCCCAACCACAACCCAATATATTTTCCTCGTCAACAATTTGGAGGGTGTCAAATGACTAGGGACCCTATTGAGGAATACCTTAAAGACCCTGATAGGAGAGCTAAAGTATTCCTAATACTAACATGGGGTATGATACTTACAAGGATACTAATAGCAATAGGACTCATCATATTCATACTAATACTCTTGGGTATAATAAAGGTGCCTGTCTAGGACTTTTAATCTCCCCATAACCTGTTTAAAACTCCTTTTAATATTCCCAAGGAGAATGTTGAGATTTTCGTGAGAATCGAGTAAGGTTACCAGCGGCTCACCTGCTTCTATTATGGAACCATCACAGGGTATATCATATACTCTTGGGAGGTTGAGATCGCCAACCTGGCACTTGAAAGGGGTATAAATTATCTTCTTCATCGTATATTTCTTCCTTGGGGGTTCATTTATGAGTTCGCCTTCACAGGCGCTGATATGAGCAGATAACATGTTAATGCCAAGGGAGAGTTGAGCGCATTCAAAAGTGCCTTGTATGCGAGGATTAACTTCAATCACGTATAAACCATCTGGGGATAAAACCATGTCAACACCGTTTGATCCTAGAAGAGCCAAGTTTCTGATCACGTCTTCTCCTACTTTTTTAATCTCAGGGTAGGGTGCGGGCACTATATTCCCTGCATATATAAGATTATCTTCCCATCCTCTGATATTAGTGTTTATCAGTTGCCTACTTGTCAAGATAGTCATAACGTCTTTGCCAGTGGAGAGTACAGAAGCGCTTAAATGTAATCCTTCAATAAATTCTTGGAGGATAAATGGGCCTCTAGGATCTTCTCTATAATCTGATATGGGGGAAACTCCAAAACCTCCAGATCCTATTAAAGGTTTTATTAGGAATCTTTTTTCTGGTTTCTGTTTTTGTATCTCCCATGCTTCTTCCATATCATCTAATTTATAAGTTTCTGGGACTTTGAATTTCCCACATAACCTTTTATATAAAGTGTATTTGTCTTCTATTTTCTGAGTTTTTTTGTTACCAAGGATTTTCCGGGAAGGGAAATCCTCAGGGAACCCTCCACTTAAAACTATGATCTTGTCGACTTCATCTAAAAAATCCTCTGCTAAAACTTTAAGATTTGATGGTTTAAATTTCTCATGGAACCTCCCTGAAGATTTTAGGGGTTCCTGTTCTAGTATGCACCTTCTTTCATGGTAAGAATCAAAATCCTTTGGACAATAATAACTTACAGAATAGACCTCAAATCCAAGATCATATGCCGCCTTTGCAACAGGTCTTGTATTCACACCTACTATGAGAAGTCTCTCCATTTCCAAAACCTTCAAAAAAATGATATAGGATGATAGTCCCGAGCGGAGTCGAACCGCTGTCACCGGGTCCAAAGCCCGGTAGGATTACCACTACCCCACGGGACTATGAGAATCTGCCCAAAAGGAAGATGGTATAGTCCCGAGCGGAGTCGAACCGCTGTCGATGGGTCCAGAGCCCATCAGGATTGCCACTACCCCACGGGACTATAAAATAGTGAACTACTCCACTTGACGGGCGGGGTTTCCTGCTCCATGGAGAGGACTTGCCCCGCGATCACCTTTTGGTAAGTGATCAAAGGGGGTGGAGATCTTCTTTCCATGGACGTTCGGGCCGTTCCAGCCCCCACATCTTGGATTATAGTCTTGTATTTTCATATATATAAAACTTTCCCATTCCACCATTCCTATGGTATTCTCCCGCTTTCGCTGGAGAGTTAGCAGCGACGAATGTTAAAAGGATTAGTCATGACAAGCCCCCCACACCTACCTTGGGGGGTTTTATCCGAGGAATCTTCTCAGACTTGCCGCTTCAAGTATCCTTGTCTGGATTATCCTTATCTGGCCAAGTGATAAGCTCTTGTTTATATCATCAACTAGTTTTTTGTGTTTTCTGTCATATTCTATATCAGGGAAGTGTTCTTTGATCTTCCAGTGTAGTTCCTCTTCCAAGTAAGGTGAATGGGGATTCATGTATCTGAGGGCATCTATCATGTCCTTTTCAAGGTTTATGTAAATGTCGTGGAGGTGTTCAATATCCTTGTCAGAGAGGGCGTTGAAGCCTAGGATTTCAGGCGGCACCCCAATAGAATAAAGGGCTGCTGTGAAGGTTATGGCTCTTGGGAGTGAAACTTTACCGATACTTCTTGAATATCCGAACAATCCTATGTGGAGTTTCCTCTTCCTCCTCCTGGGCACGTATTTAGCCACACGATTTATGATATCTGCAAGTTTTAGGACTTGGCGGCGGTATTCTCTACAATATTTTTCCATGATCTTAATCGCGGTTTCAGCGTTTATCTCTTGTGCTTTACCTGGTTTTTTGGATTTTAATTTGTCAATAGCCCTGATAACTTCTCTTGGCGGATGGTCATATTTGAAGGATGATTGTAACGTGAATGTATAGGTGCTCGGATATTCTCTTACAATATTATCTATATTGGATGGTTTTAGGTTTCCCCTAAAGGGGGCTGAACCCATACCTACTATGGGGTATATTCTTGTCCCTGTTTCTTCTTCGATCCCCTTGAGATTGTAAAGTGCAAGCTTATTGAGTATGACCGCAGATATCATCCCATAGTTCATAGCCGGGTCTGAACGTGCCAAAAACACTCTTTGATGGCTGATTTCTTTCTCATTTAAATATTCTAAGGTTATATTGGCTGCAGAGAGCATCGCGTCACGGTCTTCGAATAATGGTATTACATTTATCGTTTTGGGTTTGAATTCTCCTATCCATTCTTTTATGGTCACATCCCCGAGTGTGAAATCCTCTTTTCCTACAACGAAATCTTTATAATAGTTATAGATGCGATTAAGTGATGTGCTAGAAGATGTCATTGGGAGTATAACCTCGAAGACTGGGGCCTCTTCCACCCCATAGAATAAGGTTGCTGTATCATATGAACGGGGTATGCTTTCAAGAGTTTCAAGGAGTATCTTCGCTTCTTCACGTTCAACTGTGGGATTAGGAACCCTTAAGGTTAATCTGCAATCTTTTCCCAGTATGTTTTCTTGGAAGAATGATTTATAATTTGCAAGGAGTTTTTTCACAACATAATTATCAACCTCTTTACCTTCACAATCCCACATTTGTTCATCACATCCAAGATGGGAAAACACATAATATGCTTCTTTTATCTCGTCTTCTCCACTAAGAAGCGGACTTGATGCGAAGAATGGTGGATTTACATTATCAGGATGTTGCGTGCTCATACACCTAGGAATCATAGTTATGCACCCTTATATTACTTAGTAGTAGATTGGGATATAATAATTATGGAGGATAGGGATGCACCTTATAGGTGTTTGATACGTAATTAGGCATGTCTTCCAGTTACAGGGGCTTATGAGCATCCTTTTATCCCCATTCTTATGAGTTGTTTTGATAGGTGGCGTCTTGCACAAGTTGGGACTTCATAGTATCCTTCTTTTAATGATCTTGGGATTTTTTTTGGGATTTTCTGGGCATTCGATTTTTTACCGCAATTTGGACATTTAAACCCTTTATTTTTTCCCGCTGATTTCATCCTTTTACCACAGGAACAGATAGGGTTTTCATATCTTATCAAAGGTTTTACGTGTTCTATTTTTATCTTTTCGATATTTAGGGTTCCATGGACTCCTATACCACCAAATACTTTCACTTTATCCCCTGGTCTTAATTTCATTATCGTTTTTCGGAAATCCTTTGTGGGTTCATAGGCTGCACATTCTATCTCACCAGTGTTATCCTTTAGAGTGAAGAATACATGCCCCCCTTCAATTACCCTGGGCCCATCTTTAACTTCGCCTGAGACAAGATAACAACTGAATTGTCTCATCTGGGATATGCTGTCAACCCTTTGGATGTGTTGATCAGTATGTTGGTTGGTCTCAAAAATACAGTATCTCTCGATCTTTTCTCCAACTTTTATCATCTGGTGGGCTCTTATAAGGGCCCTTGGGGATTCACCCCTTATACCATAAAGAATTGGACATGGAGTGTGTGGTTCTATAGCTATATAATCATTGTCAATATTATCAAATGTTTCTGGGTAGGTTTCCTTATCCATCCTCCTAACAGATTCCTTGTCGATTTTTCTCTTTTTACCATAATTTTCAGGTACACGATAAGCTATGAGCTCATAAGTTTTATCTGGTAAAGGGCATCCTATAGCTGCCAATGCGCCTATAATACCCCTGCCATTCTTGTATTCATAAACTTCAGCCCCTATTTTATCAGCCAACCTTCTAGCATCTTCTATGGTTAATATTCGCCTTATAGCATTAAGAGCGAACCTTTTCAAACTATCATAGATTTTGCCTTCATAAAATACCACCCCAGGATTTGTATCATCATTTTTAAACTCTGAAAGTTTTGATACAAGAGACAACACTACATCCTTCACCTTCTCGACTTCATCCCCCCCTTGGACCTCCACTCTAAATGAAACCGCCCCATTACCCCTAGTTTTATGGGGGGCGAATGGGTTGAGCCTTATCAGTCTAGGATAACCTTTTATGGTATAACCGCAAACCTTAAGTTTCTCGATTATTAAACATGAAACATAGGTAGTGCACATTCCACTGGGAGAATCTGTATCATCGATACCCACATGTAACATGTTTCACACCTCCCCTTTTTGGTGGTTTAATTGAATAGGGAAAAAATACTCCAAGAATTATATGATATACTCACAACACATGGGTTTAAAGTATCCCACATTTATGAAAGGAGCTGCTTTGACCTCTTAGCAAGGAAGAAACTCTTACTTCTCCTAAAAGTACTCGTTAATATTGATTCTATTAATAGTTTACAAGCTCATGAAATAAAAAAGGTTGCCTATACCTTCCTAGCAGCACCCCTCATCATAGGCCTAAAATCTAAGACAGACTACCTTGAAGAAGATGTAGTATACGAAAGGCATGGTATACCCGCCATAGCCCTTAAAACATTGAAAAACATGATCATGGAAGACCATCACCCAGAAGTTTTCGCTGACAGGGGCGGATATTATGTGCAGATAGATGGTAACACCCTAAGGGAAGTTAGAGAAGAATATAATATGTCGCTCAAAGACCTAGCAGATATAGCCCACGTATCAAGGGAGACCATCTACAAGTATGAGAACGGTCTTGTAAGAGCCTCCCCCGAAACCGCGATGATACTCGAGGAGATACTGAATATAAAGATAATACTTTCAATTGACCTTTTCAAGGCACCTGAGTTTGACAAGGACATCATGGAGAACAAACCTGACAAGCGGTCTGAAAAACTTGTTGAACTAGGCTTCGGCGTGGTCCAAACCCAAAAGGCACCATTTGACGCCCTTGCCAAGGATATGAAATTTGAGAATACAATTATAGCAGATCTTGAGAAGAATAGGGATACCCGAACACTTAAGAGGATGGCCGTCCCATTAAAGGACATATCATTAGTCACGGGATCGGATGCTGTTTTCATATTGAAGAATCCTAGGATCAGAGAATCCTTCGAGGGCATACCAGTAATCAAAGATTGGGAGATAAATGAAATAGAAAGCTCAAAGGAGTTCTTGAAGATAATAGCCGAGAGAAAAGAATACAATTAATACTTAAAGAGCAAAGTGAATGTCTCTTCGGCCTCTTCAACAGATGCGACACCTATACTAACCATGTCAATATAATCCACGCTTTCCAAGAATTTAAAAGCCTCATCAGGTTTTAATATACCAGCGGCTAATATTTTATGTGCCATAATAAACTTACCAGTGTCTAGTATCATCTCTTCTAGTTCTTTTCTCTCATCCTTTAAAAAACAGGGGAAATCCATCATATATCCAAGCTTATTTAAAGGTATCATGTAAATGTCAAAAAGATCTAGTATATCATCAGAGACGAGAAGTTTCCTTGTGGTGTTCCGCGGAAAGGCAGTTATAAGACCACATACCACACCAGTATTATTTATAGAATTTAACAGATCCTCCAATTCCCATGCCTCTAATTTATCAGTATATTCTTCGTCTAACAGTATGGCATCCGCTTCCAAGTCTAAAAGGAGTCTAAGATCCTCCTGGAATCTCCCAGCTCTTATAGTCCCGATGATGCTGAAATCTAAACCCGATTCAACGGCCCCCCTTAACGCCTCAATAACTGGGGGTTCTGGTATGAGTTGTATGGCCCTAACTCCCAAATTATAGGACGTCTCGATGATCTTCCGGATATTTTCTGGATTATTATAAAGGTCTATCTGGTATAAGCGGGATCTATGGCCAAAATATGTTAAACCTGCAAATGGTGCTGTCCCTAACGAAGTACATGGTATACTTTTATCCTTAATTTTAACAGATCCCTCAAACATGCTCTCAACCTACTGTTCTACCTCTTGGAACAAATTAAGCGCGGTGGGGGGGAATAACCCCAACTGGAAGTTAATATTCCAGTTTCCCAATAACATCATTTATCCAATGCAATCTCTACATATAGTAAGGTATATTAGTTTTTTATGATAAGATTATATTTTACATTCCAATCATTTACAATCATATCAGAGTCTTAGCAGGTGAAAAACATGAGAGTACTTGTTGCAGATTCAATCAATGAAAAAGGAATAGCTGAACTTGAAAAGGTGGCCGAGGTCGTGGTTGACACCGATATAACACCCGAAGAACTCCTAGAGATTATAAAAGATTTTGATGCTATTATTGTAAGGAGTAGGACGAAGGTTACTCGGGAGGTTATAGAGGCTGCTCCAAGATTGAAGATCATCGCAAGGGCAGGTGTGGGCGTGGATAATATTGATGTTAAGGCCGCCACAGAAAAGGGTATCATGGTTATAAACGCCCCAGAATCCACTTCTGTCACAGTCGCAGAACATACCATGGGTTTGATGTTAGCACTTGCAAGGAAGATACACTTAGCCGATAAGTCTGTGAAGGAGGGTAGATGGGATAAGAGCAAGTTTATGGGCATAGAACTTAACAACAAGACCCTAGGAGTTATAGGGATGGGCAGGATAGGATCCCAAGTGGTTACTCGTGCAAAATCCTTCGGGATGAACGTGCTCGTCCATGACCCATATATTAGTAGAGAAGCGGCTGATAAGATGGGCGTGGAGATAGTTGAACTTGAAACACTCCTTAAAAGGTCTGATATTATAAGTATACATGTCCCATTAACCCAGGAGACACGGCACCTAATATCAGATCATGAATTGGATATGATGAAGGATACAGCTTTTATAATAAATTGTGCCCGTGGGGGTATAGTGGATGAGAAGGCCCTTTATAATGCATTAAGTGAGGGTAGAATTGGGGGGGCTGCCCTTGATGTATTCGAGGAGGAACCCCCAAAAGACAGTCCACTCCTAAGATTGGATAATGTGGTTCTAACTCCACATATAGGAGCTTCAACAGTGGAGGCTCAGCGAGACGCGGCTATAATCGTTGCAAATGAAATCCGGAAAGTCTTTGAGGGTGGAACCCCTCAGAATGTGCTTAACATGCCAGTTTTAGAGCCTGAAACCTTCAAGCTCTTGAAGCCATATATTGTATTGGCCGAGAAATTGGGCAGTGTTGTTGTACAAGCAACACCTGGAAAAATAGAAAGTTTGGAAGTTACCTATTGTGGCGAATTAGCTGAAATACCGCAACAGGACATCCTCACAAGAACCATACTCCAAAGCATACTAAACCCCATACTCACAGAGCCTGTGAACTTAGTTAACGCGCCCATGATCGCGGAAAAAAGGGGTATGATAGTTACAGAGGGTAGAAGGTCGGAATCTGGGGATTACAAGTCACTTATAGTGTTAAATGTTAAATCTGATAAGGGAGAGTTTAGTGTTGAAGGAACCCATATCAGAGAGCCTAAGATAGTGAAGATAAACGATTACAATGTAGATATAAAACCAGAAGGTATAATGTTAATAGCAAAGTATAAAGATCTGCCAGGGACTATCGGCGCCATAGGAACAAAACTTGGAGAACATAACATTAACATAGCTATCATGCAAGTCGGTAGGAAAGAAATCGGTGGGGAAGCTGTAATGGTCCTTAAAGTGGACCAGGAAGTGCCGGCCACCGTACTAGATGAGATAAAGGAACTAGAGAATGTGGATGATATTGTCGCAATTGAATTATCCCATTAAAATTTCAAATTCTATCTTATTACCCGACCTGTCATAGGATGCTATGGTCTCCTCCCGGTAAGGATAGGCTATTATCATATGAAAGAGGCCATTTTTTGAGAAGAAGTGGAAATCTTCCCTTGAAGGGTTATTGTTAGGTGTTGGATGGGAGTGAACTGATCCTATGGTGGAAGTAAATGGTGGTAACATGAAAGTTTGCATTACAGCACCCTCATTTGAGGCTTCACCTGGTAGAAAAATTAACCCAGTGACATGGAGGCTCTCATCCTCTATCCTACCCTCAAGTAAGGCTGCGAATTCCCTTGGATGAACATTCCATGCGGTTTCTATTATATCATTTATGACCTTCTGATCAACTTGTACCCTCTTGATTTTCCTCATCCTAAATATCTTCTCCAGAAGATAATCTATAATCCCCATTATTTTATCCCTTCTATTGTCTTGAAAAAGTCTTCGTTAAAAAGTGGAAGTTTTTTGTCGACTATGATTTTCTTTCTCTCTGATTTCACCTCTTTTTTATATCTAGGATCATAGCCTTTTATTGTAACGGTTCGCTTGTATACTCCAATACCCCGCCTATGCCATGTGGGGACCTTCGCAAGGTTCACACCCCTTTCAAAGAGGAGTTCATGGATGGCACTTGATTTTAAACCTTTAAGTTTCTCTGTGACGGTCCTCTTATCCATGGTTTCTCTGAGGGTCCAATAAGCGTAACTGTTGAGGCAGTTTCGCCATGCCTCATCCTGCCTTGCCCTGAAATATTCTATTAGTAGATGGTCACCTATGGGGATGATGCGACTATCAAATGATATGGGTTTTCTAATATTATCCCTTTTGAATTTTTTAAGGAGGCATAGGATGAATGATGTTCCTGTGAAGCTTGCGAGTATGGAGTTGAGTTTTTCGATGCGGCCATTGAATGGTAACTTTTCAAATAGTATGTTAATCTCATCAGAGAATGTATAAATGAAAATTGGACTGAACTCCTTCATGAGGTTGATTGAAGTTTCAACCATGCAATTTGCAAAGAAGGGATCGTATGGCCTCTTGAAGTCTAATTCTTTGGTTAGTCTATGGAATCCTCTGCCATCGAGCCTTGCAACTATCTTGCAACCACATGGGGTTCTGATCTTGGAGTAGATTTCGCATTCTTTCATGTGCCGACCCTGAAATTCTCGCTCAAACTTTTAAGGAGTTTAATAGCTGAATAGGCTGCTAATACGCTTGTTTTGGGGTTTAGTGAACATCTGACGTTCTCTGCGATGGTTTTTAATTCTCCGAAGTCTCCTTTGACGGTGATCTCATGCACGTTCCTGTCTACTTGAGGATCCACTATAATCTCAACTTCCACGTCCATGTTACATGCTATGCTGAGCGTGGCTGCTACATTTATGTTAAGGGGGAACTTTTTAACAGCTTCTGAAGCATTACCTTTATATAGCACCCTTTTTTCGTCGGTGGATATGCCTAGTGAACGTGGAGGTTTCCTCGTAACTAGTTTAACAGAGGTGATCTCACCTATAGAGGCTGCTTTTATACCATCCAAGCCCACTATAGCACCTGATGGAATATAAACGTTCACATTATTCCTTGAAGCCAAATCTTCTATCTTTGAACGGAGCCCTTTATCCATTAAAGCCCCTACACTCATTATAAGAACGTTTTTTCCTGCTTTGAGGATGGTGGGGACGATCTCGGCCACGGCCTCGGGTGAAGCGGCTTCTATTATAAGATCGACCTTGTCTAACATGTCCTCTACTTTTAAAACTGCGATTCCATCCGCCATAGATGCTAGGTTCTCGGCCTTTTCAAGATCCCTATCATAGAAGAATCTGATTTGGATGTTGGAGTCTTCTTCCAAAACGTAACTTGTGATGATATTAGCTATGGCTCCGCAACCCACTATCCCTACTATCATAGATCCTAACCTATCTTATTGGGGCTTCATAGGATTTTTTGAGTTCAGTTGTCTTAGCCTCGGGGGATATTATAAGTATGTCACCCACGGCTTTAACCCTCTCATATGGGATGTCTATCATGCCTTCTTCCTTCAGTGGCCTGATCTCATCAGATTCTGGGACTATACGTATGCTAGTCTTCAAAACATCCTTTAATCCAAGATCTCTTTTCTCGGGGCTCATAGCCTTTGCTTTAAGTTTTGACACTCTACCCTTCTTTATGTTAAGGACAACATCCTGGACTCTGCCAACATATTTACCCCGAGAAGTGTATATGTCAAGGCCATAAAGGTTGGATAATTCCACCATAATTTCTACACTCCTTAACCCCCTATTGGGGGTATTCTTTTTATGGAAGTTTATTTCATTTTATAATTTAAATAGTTTATAGGGGGGATGCAATTATTTAGGAACTTGATCCAAATATGGGATACAATCCAAGAACAAGCTTAAAGTTGCTGGTAAATCCTACCATGAAGATTCTTGAATCATGGCATAGTATAAAAGACTGAACATCTCCCCCGAAGGCTTGTTTACCATATCGAGCCGGAGGATTTTCATCATAAAGGGAAAAGAGCATCAATAGACAAGTTTAAAACCCCTATAGGGATCTATTAACAATTTGATCGAAGAACAAGACTAATAAATTGTAACTCCTCGTTAAAACCCTCCAAAATCAGTTTAAACATGTGAAAATTTCGTTAAATAAAAAGTTTTTTGAATCAAGGGAAATGATCCTCAATTGCCTCAATTCTCTCCACATACTCCTGGATTCTGAACTTCCTTTCAAGTCCACGGTCGTTCATGTACCTGACCTTTCCAAATATCTCCCTTTCGCCCCAAGCCCGGTCATGTTTCCCAAAACACCAAGCAACTCCTGCAAACCCATTCGGATCCCGTCCATCAATTTCATATTTATCATTAAGGTAAAGTGCAATATCATAGGCCTTTTCAGGGTGGTCAGTCCATTCAAGGATCTTTTTACCCCAATACATTCTCATGTAACCATGCATTTTCCCAGTGATTACCATCTCCTTCTGGGCAGCGTTCCAATATTCGTCGTGAGTTTCGGCATTTTCAAGTTCCTTTAAGCTGTATTCGTATTCCCTTGGATCGGATGCGTGTTCCATCAGCGTAGTATAAGCCCATTCTGGCAATGATCTGATTGTGGAATAGTTATCATTGTAATGGACAAAGTTCATGCTGAGCTCCCTCCTTACAATGAGCTCCTCCAAGAATCTTGGACAGCCCCCCACCCTTGAAATCTTGCATGCCAAGTATAATGGTGATATATGTCCAAAGTGCAAATAGGGACTCATATTAGATAGACAGTTTTTAACAGGATTATTCTTGAACTTTTCGTAACATTCGAGTTTTTCTGACAAGAACTCATTGAAAAGTTTAATTGCCTCTTTTGTGCCGCCGTGGAATATGGATGGTGTCATTCCATCTTTTAAACCCAATTTTTTCATGACTTTTTCATGATTAGGGGCTGCTGATTCAACGTCAATGTCAAATGAGTTCACTTTAAGAGTCCTTGGCTGCAGTGGCTTCATGAAATACTCTAGTTTACGGGTTATTTTAGGTCTAAATGTTCCAGCAGAATATTCCTCCTTATTGGAGGCTGTTTCAACAGGTACAATAACATTGCTCTCCACCTGAATTAGTGGGCAGTCAACAGATGTTTTGAGTTCATCATACCACCTTTTCTGGATTTCAAGATAGCCCCTATCTGTTATAATAACTGAAGCGTCATCTGAGTATTTCAAGACTGCGGATGGGGGCTCATCAAATTGTATTGAGAGTATCACTCCCCTATCCTTCAATTCATTTTTAACAGAAAGGAGTCCTTCAATTAGAAATTGGTAATGGCGTGAATTGGCTCCTGGAAAATCTGATGTGAGTCCGAAAACTGCTATGAGGGGTTTTTGCATCTTGTTGGCGGTTTCAATAGCATATTCCAGGGCATGATTCCAATGGGTTCTTACAGAAGCTTGCATCCAGTATAAGATGTAATCTCCGCGCTGATTATCCACGGATCTAAATTCGTTCAAGTTTTTAATTCTTTCTTTGTGTATCATAAGAGGATCCTCTTATTTATTCCAACATTAAAGCCACAAGTTCCCTTGCCCTCCATATCCCTCAACGAATGGAGGTTAAGATTAACTACCCCCTATAGAATAAAACTTCTTGTTTCCAAAAGGATGGTTGCCGCTTCCATCACATTCCCATAGGGAATCATGAAAGGATTTCTTCCTCCACAAACTTTTGAGGGGGGGCTTGTCACAGTCCACATATAGAATTTTATCATGAATATTATAAAGTTACTATATTCCCTCATATACTCGCTTTCGCTGGGGGATTAACAGTAATGGTAAGTTAAGGATATGTTTACCAGGAGCGCACAGAACTATGAAATTTGGGTTCCTTATCTGAAACAGTAAGTGAACCATCAAGAATAAATAGTTTATAGTGAGGATTATTTGTAAGGTGATATAATGTGGGATACAAGTCAGGATTATAGGCTTAAGGTTGCTGATAGATCCATTAGCCTCTTCATAAAAGCTATTGAATCAGGAAGCCTCAGGGGACAATGGAATAAAAGATATGCTATCCAAATGGCTGATGAGATTAAAAAAATCCTCCAAAGTCTTATCTATTCGTATATTGAACCTGAAGAACTTTCATCATCGCCAGAAATGCTATCAATTAAAGAAAAAGTGGAAAGTATAGTGGAAGCCCTTGGAGGTGAAAGATGGGCTGAAATGTTCCTTAGAGAAGCCAAGGAAAAAGAAAAAACCGAAGAAAACCTCGCAAGGATAAGATTTTTCCTCAACACCCTGCTTAGGCTTAAAGAACGTCTAATGCTTGGTAAAATTTCAGATCCAATTATAGGCATTGATATCCTAGTAGGAGAAGTTATGAGTTCCACCAAACACCCCAGAGCCGATAAACTCCAAATATGCAATGTTGACATTGGAGGTAGATCCATAAAAGTTATAACGAACGATCCGAAGGTTAAGAAAGGGGATCGTGTTGCAGTTGCACTGCTACCGCCACAGAATTTCATGGGGATAACAAGTGAAGGCATGTTCCTAGGCACACAATCAGGGGTTTTAAGGGATGTTAAAGGGGAACTAGGAGGGCTTCCAAAGGGCATACCACTAGAATCTCTTAAAGATGCGAGAAACATCATTGAAGAGTTCATAAAGGGAAAATAAAAATGTGGCACCATCTATTTGAAAAGCCATGGCTCCATTAATGTAACTCTACATTCATTATTGAATTTGCATTCCCCGCAATTACGGGGTGGTGGACATCCAAGTTTTTTAAGATAATATACTGGATCTTTTATTTTTAATGGATAATATCCCGAGTAATTAACGTTTTTAAGGCCCTTCTCCTTGCATTTCTTTACAAGCTCATCCATTAAAGTTTTGGATGGTCCCCTATGATAATATAAGACGAAATTGGGTCTGAAACCGATAAGTCTATAGGGTATTTCCTCGTTTATTTCTGATAAAAATTCTGCTATCATGGGAACTTCCCTATCGGTTATCCCTGGTATTACAACCGTCCGGAAAACCCTGACCTTTTCTGGAACCTTTTCAGCGAGATACGCGGCGTTCCTTAAAACTGGCTCAGATGGTGCTCCTGTAAGGTTTCTATGAGTTTCATCATTAAATGCTTTTATTTCGAAGTTTATGAAATTCACAATCTCTAGAAGCCTTTTAAGTGTTTTCACTGTTGTGAAACCATTTGTAGCGACACCCACTTCAATTGAAGGTTTAAATTTTCTTATTATCCTTACAAGCTCTTCAAGGTATGGTGTGTGTATTGTGGGTTCTCCACCAGTGAAACTGAGCCTATATGCTCCTATCTTCTTTGCGAGTGGACTTTCAAGATGCTCAAAAGCTTCCCTGGCCATTTTTTCAGGTTCTATATAACCTCTGTAGATCCATCCTGTATCTGGGTATTGTGAGATCCGATAAGCATTACAGTATAGGCATTTGAATGAGCATCCAAGGAATGTTATGGAATAACTTTTCAGAATATAAGCTAAACTTGTATATGCCACTTCTGGTAATTCCACATGGCAAATGCCAGTTTCTCCTTCGAGACGGTTTACACCGCATCGCCACTCGCAAAGTTTACAATTCTTAAAATCCTTCATATCCTAATAATATTATTTTTTGTTGAATATAATAAGTTTAGTCCTTGTCATATCATCTATAGCATATTTAACGCCTTCTTTGCCCATTCCACTGCAGTCAAAGCCTCCGAATGGCATGTGATCCACCCTGTAAGTCGATTGCTTATTTATAAGCACTGTCCCCGCCTCCAATTCAGAGGCGAACCTTAAAGCCTCGTGTATGTTCTCTGTGAATACCCCTGCCTGGAGGGCGTAACAGGTGCTGTTGGCAACCTCTAGGGCCTCATCAGCATCTTTCACTCTTATTATGGGTGATACTGGGCCGAATGTTTCCTCTTTGACAAGTCTCATGGAGGGTTGGACATTATCTAATATGGTGGGTTCGAATAGGTTACCATCTCTCCCACCACCATATAAAAGCTCCGCACCCTCCTCTATCGCCTCCGAAACCAATTTTTCAACGTTTATTGCGGCCTTTTCACTTATAAGAGGGCCTATATCAGTTTTTGGGTCGAGAGGATCGCCTATTCTCAACTTTGAAGTTTCTTTGATCAATTTTTGCACGAATTCATCTGCTATTTTCTCTTCTACAATAATCCTCTTCACTGCTATACATATCTGGCCAGAGTAAAGGTATGAGCCTCTTATAGCACCTTCAACAGCCCTTTCTATGTTAGCGTCTCTGAGTACTATGATAGGGTCGTTACCTCCTAATTCCAGTGTGAGTTTTTTCATCCCACTATTTTCCGCTATCATTTTACCTGTTTTGAAACCCCCTGTAAATGATATCTTGTCAATATCATCGCTCTTTAAAAGTTCATCTCCTATAATGGAAGCTTTACCAGTTAAGACATTTATTGCACCTGGGGGGAAATATTCGTTTAGTATTTCGCCCATTTTTAGTGCTGATAATGGTGCCTTAAGTGATGGTTTTAGTATTACACTATTCTTTGATGCGAGTGCCGGGCCAACTTTGTGGATGGCTAGGTTAAGCGGATAATTGAATGGTGTTATAGCAGCTATAACTCCTAGTGGTAGTTTTATGGTGAAGCCTATGAAGTCCTTACCCCCTATACCAGCATCCATTGGGATTGTTTCCCCATATATTCTCTTGGATTCCTCAGCTGATAATTTTAGGGTTTCAATGGATCTTTTAACTTCGTCTCGGGCCGCTTTTATAGGCTTCCCAGAGTCGAGGGCTAGGAGATGTGAAAATTCTTCTGATCTTTTTTCAAGTTCTTGACTCGTATCATAAAGTGCCTCTGAAATTCTGTGGGCCGTTAATGAAATCATCTCATCCTTGGCTTTCTTAGCTGCTGAAATGGCCTCTCTTGTATCCTCTTTTGAAGCTGCCGGTACTTTGTCTATGACCCTATTATCATAAGGATTGCGGATTTCAATCTTCTCTTCTCCCGTAAGTCTTCCATTGATCAGCATCTTCATGAGAGGACACCCTAGAATTTACTTTTAAGGTTTTGGATGGAATTTGTAACAGTTTTCACGTCAGTTTTGTTTATCTCGTTACCTGCCGATATCAAATAGTTTTTATACCATAATGCCGCGAAAATCACTATGACAATAACTCCACCAAATAATAGTATCATCTCGGCAGAGCCCTGGGCGGTTTCATCATATCTTATATTCATTTTTTTGCCTCCCCACAAACTTTTAGGGTGCCATAGAACCTATGATCACGAAGCCAAACTTTTCAATAACATAGAATATACCGAACGCTAAAACAGCTAATGGAATGGCATATTTAATGCCTTTTCTCGCACTCCCATACATTATTATGCCTATGAGTAACCCTGCTATTATAGAGTGGATTATTATATAACCGGCCGCGGCAATCTTTGCAGTTCCAAGGATTGGATTAGTTTTCCCGAGGGATTCTATGAATGCTGAGTAGACCATGATCATCCCAAGTGCAAAGGGTGCTGCGATTATAGCAGCCACCACGAGGAACATGATAGACATCATAACATTAGCCTTCCGCTCCCTTTTAAGGGCTAAAACTGCACGCGTATCCTCTGCAACAGCTTCTATGACATCTGCAAGACTCCCACCAGCTCTCCTACCCTCTATTATCATCCTGAAGGTCCTGTCAAGGGTGTCGGATTTTAATCTACGGCCCATTGATAACAGAGCATCATCGAATGTCCTACCTATCTTTATCTCTATAACCGCTCTTTTCAGTTCATCATATAATGGGCCCTTGCCCTGTTTTGAAATGTCTTCAAGGGCTGTTTCAAGACCAACCCCCGCACGTAAAAGTGATGCTATCTGCCTTAGAAAATCTGGGGTTCCTTGTTCTATCGCATCAATCCTTCGATCCATCATTATAAAAATATAGGAGGCAAATATTACTGGGGGGAGGGAAAAACCTGCAAGAAATGGGACCAAGATGTTTATACCTAGGATCATGGCCAGTATAATCCCGATTAATCCGAAGAATATGCTTGTAAGTAAGATTAATGTCATTATCTCGGCGGCTTTTACATAAATCCCCGTTCTGACAAGGTACTCCTGTAGCCTCATAAGGAGTCCTCTGGGGGTTATCCTTTCAACTATATTGATGAGTGGAGATAAATATTCTGGGACAAACGCCATATTAAACCCCTTCCAGAATGTTAAATTATATTCTAGATGGGAGTGTATTTAATATTTTAGGATTTTTTTTAATGAGGATCATATCCTCGATTCTGAGACCAAACTTTCCCTTAATGTAAATTCCTGGTTCTATTGTCACAATCATGTTCTTTTCAAGTTTAATATTTTCATTCGCCGATAAAGATGGTGGTTCATGGACTTCTAATCCTATACCATGGCCTGTGGAATGTATGAAATTATCCTCATACCCATATTCAGATATAACACCCCTCACAACTTTGTCTATATATGAAGCTTTCACTCCGGGTTTGGCTGTTTTCACTCCCTCTTTCTGAGCATCCAATAAAATGTCAAGTATCTCTTCCTCATCTTCCCCCATGACAAGGGTCCTTGTAGTATCAGAATAATAATATCTCCAAGTAGCACCCCAATCTATGACCACAGGAGTCTGTATTTTATTGAACGAAACTTCAGCATGTGGATTGCTTGACCTCACACCTGATGCCACAATGGTATCAAATGCAGGTTTCATCGACCCATTGACTCTCATATGATATTCAAGATCGGCTGCTATCCTAGCTTCAACACCTCGCACCCTTATTTCCATGAAAGATTCCTCGGCTATCCTCAAAGCCTTTTTAATATACTCTATTTCAACTTTTTCCTTTATCATCCTAAGATCGCCTATAATATCTTCAATTATGAATTTAAAAGAACCTTTCAATTTGCTAAATGTGCCAATTGGAAGTGAAGGTTCGAAGATAACGGCCATGGGGGATAAACCTTCAATCTTTTTTTTCACATCTTCTGGTTTTTTAAATTCAAAAACATCGATTGATGAGTTTTCAGCCTCATCAATATCCATACTAGTAACCATCAAAAATGGTTCATCAACCAAAATCAAAAATGCATGAGTAGACGGCTTGAAACCAGTTAAATAGAAGATATTTTCATTCTTGGATATCACAGCCATGTCACAGTCTTTTTCCAGTACTTTATCGAACGCAGCCTTTAACCTATCCATTAAAAACCACCCAAGGTTTTTCTATCACTTCTTTGTATAATATATTATCTCCCCATAGGATATCCTCTTTTCTGGGGGGGACTATGAAAATTTTTCACATAAAAGAATATTAAGTAGTGAAATTAAACTTTCCTTTAGCGCGTGTAATCTTAAAAAGTTTCAAAGTTTAAAAAGGGGGAGGATTGCTAGCCCCACAACATGCAATAAACCTTGGAACCGGGAAGATAGTCCTTGTAACTGATCATGGTATAGAAAAAGCCGGGGATTGACACAAACTTGCGAAATTAGCTTCCAGTAACCATTGTATCTTCAAAATCTGCGCAGACCAATAAGGGGGGATATCTTGACATCTACAGATGATGGTTGGGAACATACCATAAAAAAGGATACCCTCTATGAACTTCAAAGATTTAAAAGTTTGCTTGACCATACAAGGGATTTTATATTCATAGTTGAAGCTGATGGGAAAATAGTAGATGTTAACGAGTCAAGCCTCATCAACCTAGAATACTCAAAGGATGAAATAAACTCCATATTCGATATAATCCCCAGAGGATATCATGAAAACTTCAAGAAAATCTTTTCAACGAAAGAAAAAAGCTCCATAGAAGCACCCCTCCTTAAAAAGGATGGAAATTTCATATTAACTGAAATGAACTTGGATACTGTTAAGTTCAATGGGGATGATTATGGTGTTATCGTGGCCCGGGACATAAGAAAACGTAAAAAATTAGAGGATGAACTTAGAAGATCCATTGAAGAGAAAGAACTCCTATTAAGGGAAGTCCATCATCGAGTGAAAAATAATCTGCAGATAATTTCAAGCCTCCTAAGCCTACAATCAATGACCGAGAACATGAAAAATGGTATATTCAAGGAAACACAGGATAGGATAAGATCCATGGCACTTATACATGAACAATTATACCAATCAGAGGACCTTGCAAGGATAAACTTCAGAAAGTACGTGGAGAAACTCGTAAAGTATCTTCTCCACTCATATTCTGTTGGTAAATCAATAAATATGAAATTAGATGTTGAAGATCTGTACCTTAGCATTAACACTACAATTCCCCTTGCCTTGATCATCAACGAACTCGTAACAAACGCCTTGAAATACGCGTTCAATGGCAGGAATCAGGGCACAATATACATTAAATTTAAAAGAGTAGGGGATAACCTTGAACTGAAGGTGGAAGATGATGGTGTAGGATTTCCAGAGGATAAACTCCAAGAAAACAAATCACTAGGCCTAAAACTTGTTAATATCCTTGTAAGGCAACTAGAAGGGAGAATATCCATCAAAGGTCATGATGGTAGTTGCTTTAGGATAGTATTCAAGGAATAGAAACTATTATATGAACAGAGATAAATTATAAATTAATATGATGGTTAAGTTCACGGCTGGGGAAATAAGGGATATCATAATATCCATGCTTGTAATAGCGGCTGTTTTTTCCTATGTTTTTTCTAATAAGCAATTTGACATAGCAGTTTCGCTCTTACCAGCAAGTATCATAGGCGTGGGTGTGGGTTTCGTATTCCACGAAATAGCCCACAAGTTCATGGCAATAAGATATGGTTTCTGGGCAGAATACAGGCTATGGATAGGCGGTATATTACTCGCCATTATAACAGCATATTTTGGTTTTGTATTCGCAGCGCCTGGAGCAGTATACATACACGGAGCATACATTAGTCGAGAAGAAAATGGTAAAATAGCATTAGCAGGACCCACCACAAACATACTACTGGCATTGTTTTTCCTCTTACTGGCGTCATCTTCAACAGGCATAGTAGCTGGCATAGCAACCCTAGGATATGCCGTTAATGGTTTCATAGCATTCTTCAACCTTCTACCCTTCAGCGTATTGGACGGGGCGAAGATCATACACTGGAATCCAATAGTATGGCTCCTCGCCACCCTAGTAGCTATCACGATCACATTTAAAAGCATATTCAACCTATAGTGGTAACCATGTTCTCAAATGTACCCGTAAAATATATTGGTTGCACACACAGGGCCAAGAACCCCTCCGAGACTATAAAATGGATCGAAAAGAAACTGCAAAATATAGGTGTCACAAGGATAACAGAGATAACACACCTTGACAGGATAGGTATACCAGTATACTCTGCTATAAGACCAACCGCAGAAGAGGGTGCTGTGAGCATATACGCTGGTAAGGGGGCTACAAGATCCCAGGCTAAGGCATCTGCTATGATGGAAGCCTTCGAAAGATATTCAGCAGAGAAAAAAAGTGTGGACTCTGAAAAGTCCATTAAAGCATCAGTAGATGATATAACAGAACATATAGACCCTAAAGCTCTCATACTCCCAGAAGATAGTAAAGTGGATGGGAAAATTGAATGGGTGAAAGCCACAAACCTAAAAAATGAAAAAATGGCCCACATCCCCGCAAATGCAGTTTACCACCCCTATAATCCCCCAGAGGATTGTGTAAGTCTTTTCAGGTCAAATACTAATGGGCTCGCTTCGGGGAATGCCATCGAGGAGGCAGTATTCCACGGACTCATGGAATTAATAGAAAGAGATGCTTGGAGCATCTTCGAAGCAAAAAAAGGCCCTAAAAGAGAGATAGACTGCCAAGGCACTGGCAATAAGATCATAGAGGACCTGCTCTACAAATTCAAGGATGCGAAGATCGACATAACCCTCGTAGACCTTACAAACGATATTAGGATACCAACAATTGCCGCCGTAGCCGATGACACCCTCTTAAAGGATCCTGCACTACTAAGCATAGGTGTTGGAACACACCTAGACCCTGAAGTAGCAGTTATAAGGGCGCTCACGGAAGTGGCCCAGAGCAGGGCCACACAAATCCATGGGACCAGGGAAGATACTGTTAGGGCGATTTTCATGAAGAAGGCAGGATATGAAAGGATGAAAAGGATTAACAGGCACTGGTTCGAAGAACCTGAAACTGTAATAGGATTGGATAAGTTGAAAAATAGGTCAAGGAAGACCTTCCAGGAGGATATTAAGGTTACGCTTAAAGAGTTGAAAAGGTGTGGATTCTCTGATGTATTTTTCGTGAACCTCACACGCAAGGTCAATGTGCCAGTGGTGAGGGTTATAGTGCCTGGATTAGAGGTGTTTGCTGTTGACAACACCCGTATAGGGGATCGGATCAGGTATGAAACGGGTAATCGTATTCACAGGCCCATCCCTACATCCTAGAGAAGCTAAGAAGCTATTGAGGGCTGAATATCATCCCCCGGTAAGAAGGGGTGATATCCTAAAGGTTATTAGAAAGCCTGCTGATATCATCGTGATCATAGATGGAGTCTTCCATCATGAACCTGCAGTCGCCCACAAGGAGATAATAGAAGCACTTAAAATGGGTGTGAAAGTGGTTGGAGGGGCTAGTATGGGGGCTCTCCGAGCATCAGAACTTGACAGTCTAGGTATGATAGGTATAGGTTATATCTATAAGAGATATAGGGATGGGAGCATTGAATCTGATGATGACGTTGCAGTTGCCTTCGATCCCAAAACCCTACAGCCATTATCAGATTCACTTGTAAGTATTGAATACAATTTCAAAAAAGCACATATGCATGGTATAATATCAAAAGACGAACTAGAATATCTTATCCGAACTGCCAAGTCGATATTTTATCCTAAAAGGACGTATGAGAGAATCTATAGAGAATGCAACATAGACCCGGCTATTCTCCAAAGATTAAAGGAATTTATAGAAGATGAGGGTGTTGACATAAAAAGGGAGGATGCCATTAAAGTCCTAGAATATGTGAGGGACAAACTATTGAGGTAGCATCCCAATGGAACTTCAGGCAAAGATTAAACAAGTCGAAAACATCCTAAAGGATAAAAAGGTTATAGTAGCATTTTCGGGTGGATCAGACAGTACATTAATCGCCAAGATAGCATCAAAGGTCTCAAGGGAGGTTATCGCCGTAACTATAGATACTGGGACATTACCAGCGGAGGTCACCCGGAATGCTAGTGATATAGCCTCAAAACTGAAAATCCCACATAAGATCATAAAAGAAAATTTCCTTGAATATGAAAATTTCAGAGAAAACACTTCTCAAAGGTGTTTCTTTTGCAAAGATCGCATGTACGCCATCCTAGAATCCATCGCAGAAAATGAAGGATTTGATATCATAGTAGACGGGACTAACATAACAGACATGCTCGAAGATCGGCCAGGGATCATGGCAAATTATAAAAGAAAAATAAAGAGTCCACTACTAGAAGCGAAAATAACAGAAAAAGATGTTATAGAATACTTAAAAAGAGAAAACATAAACTATGCGCCGAATACTACTTGTCTGGCAACCAGAATAAAGGGGCCAATAACCACTGACAAAATCAATATAATATCATATGCTGAAAACATTATAAAGGATCTTACAGGCCTCAATTTGGTCAGGGTCAGGGACTTTAATGGGATCGCGGTAATCCAAGCAGATGATACAAGTAAACTACTAGACATGGACTTGCTAGAGTATATTGTGGAAAAATTTAAATCAGCAGGTTTCAAAAGCGTCCACTTGGATATAGAAGGCTACCGCAAAAATAGGGGGGAGCTTATAGGCACTCAAGAAAATAATAAGACAATATTTAAATTGAAACTCCCTTATCCAATTGATTTGGAAAAGACATCCTTTAACTTCAAACATCGTCGAGAAGATCCTCAACGGTTAAACAATAGCATAGTTAAGATCTCAGAAGATGGTGAGATAACAATTGAAAAGGTTAAAGATAAAAAAGAGGCTGAGAGGGTGCTACTAGAAATACTATCCTCTATAAGGCGGATGGAAAACTAGAGCACATTTTGTATGTTTTCATCCACACTCCTTCTGAAACTGGTTATTTTACGGATGAAGCCCCTATTATCTTCCCCTTGGAATATAATGTCTCCTAGGACATGAAATTCAACATCATCTGCTCTTATATTATTGAATATTACCTCTATTTGATTCGCCTCCTCTAGTGTATCATTGGCTATAACACGATATTCTATGTTAAGATCTTCATGGTCTACAACATCACTTACTATCTTTTTGAGTAGCGATTCCATCACCGCAAGGAATGTTTCAATATATGGTAGTCCATGCAACCAACAATATCCCCATAAAGCCTTTAACTGAAGGTCTTTGATAGATACTTTCCCCCCATTCTTCGCGGCGAAAGTTAAGACACCCTTTGAGGCTTTTATATGGAGAATGGATTCGCTACTCATCTAAATCAACTAGGGCCTTTATGAGATCTTGGGCTCTTAACAATCCCACAAGTTCCCCTTCAAAGTCTATCACAGGGATTTGTTCAATCTTGGATTTCTTCATTTTCTTTGCGCATTCACTGACACTTGTGGTTTTTGTCACTGTAACTAATTCTGTTGTGGCAACATCCCTCACTTCCTTATCTGAAAATTTGAGTTGATTTTTTATAACATAAAGAACATTCCTACTATCCCATGTCCATCTATCCCCCTCGGTACCCACTGAGGTATTATGGACAGTCCTCTCAGAGACTACTTCGCTTTCATTTAAAAAGTCTGTTTCAGTTAGTATCCCTGAGAGTCTGGCTTCATTGTTAATTGTGAGCAGAACCTTTAATTTGAAGTATCTCATGATCTCGAATGCTATGTTAAGTGGTGTTCTATCCCATGTTGTGGGTATATTCAAGATCATATAATCCTCCACTGGAGAATCTATGTCCATCTGTGCAAGTGCACGGGATACGATGTCATAGGCCGTGATTATCCCCACTAGTTTATCGTTTTCGACTATAGGAATCCTCCTTATATTATTTTTCACCATTTTAGAAGCCACTAAAGTTACAGGGTCCTCTGGGGAGGCCACAATAGGATTCCTAGTCATTATAAGGGCTATCTGTTCCTCGTCAGGGTTTTCTATGATATCTGAACGTGTTATAACACCCACAAGTTTATCGGAGCCCTCTTTAACAACTGGTAACCCTGAAACGTTCTTTTTTCTCATTATCTCCAGTGCTTGGGCGCGGTTTCCTGGAACCTTCACATAATATATTTCCTTTGACATTATATCCTTTGCTAACATTCTCTACACCCGCTCCAAAAATCAGTTTTTTGAAGATGTTAATGGACCACTAATACCGGACACTTTGCAGATCTTACAACCTTCTCTGTCACGCTCCCAAGAAGGAACCTGTCAAGGCCATGTTTGCCTGAGGTCCCCATTACCACAAGATCCACACCCTCTTCTTCTATCGTATTCAAGATCGAATCCGCCGGGGAACCTTCATCTGTCTTTAATGTGAGTTTGATATCGTGACCTGATTCCTCAACAAGCTTTTTTATCTTATCCAAGGAATTTGAGGCCTCTTCTTCGAGGATTTCCTTGATTCGTATTATGAGGTCGTCAGCTGGCAATCCTATAAAAGTAGATGTTTCCATGACCGTTAATGCCACTATCTCCGCACCACTCTCCTTCGCTATCCATATTGCATGTTCAGCTGCCTTGTTAGCATATTCGGAGCCGTCGGTGGGTAGGAGGATTTTTTTGTACATAAGTTCACCTCTTAACTATTTTACCTTTTATTATAACATATCTTATATTTTTCGATTGGCTTCTATTAATAAGTGAAAGATAGGGGTTCTTGGATAAGGATTCAACTATTATAAGATCTGCTTGGAAACCCTCAGCTATGCATCCTATTTTTTTGTCAAAGAATCTGTGAAAGTTTGTTGTCACCATCTTCAAAACTTCCCTGGGATGGAAATAGCCCCCTTTAAGGGCTCTTGTAACCTTTAGGGTGTATTCCATTTCCCTGAACATGTCTGGCGCGTTAAACATTATATTATCGGTTCCCAAGAGCAAGTTAACATTCTTATGTATCTTTGCTATGGGTGGTATCCCTGTCGCTAGCATCCCATTTGATCTTGGACATGCGACAATTGTAGCTTTATTCTTTGAGACTAGTTGGAGGTCCCCTGGGAGTGGGTTGGTAAAATGTACAAGTAAATGGAATCCTGCATCTATGGCCCTTTGCACTTCACTTTTACCTGTCTTTTCCACTGAGAATCTCTGAGCTTTAATACTTTCGGCTACGTGGATTGATGCTATTTTATCCCATTTTTCACATTCTTCCACGATCTTGTGAGCTGTTTCATCGGTTATTTCGCCGAATCCGCTCGGACCTATCCCATCAGCGAATCTTAGAAGTTTTATTATCCTATTTTTCAACTTTGTCGTGCTTGGGTTTTCCTCTAAAAAGATTGGGTCCCTTCCTAGTATGATTGAATTTATAGGCAAACCTTTTAGTGCGTTTTTAAGTAATTTTATGCCCTTTATCCCCCCCTCCCTATAGTCTATGAAGGTTGTGGTACCAGTGGATATCATTTCTATAATGGAAGCCCTAGTAGCCTCCTTGATTTCCTTGTCTTTTGCGTTCTCGAGCATCTTATGTTTCAATCCCATTGGGGGTTTCACTATCTCATCTAAACTTTTACCATCACCCAAGTCCTTTAGGATGCTGTCGGCAGTGTGTACATGTGCATTTATAAACCCAGGGGCTATGATGCACCCTTCTGCGTCTATTTTATGATCTGATGGGATTTTTTCCCTACTTATCTCCGTTATTTTACCATCTTCTATTGCAATATTCACCCTTTTAGGGTCTAAATCCATACCTTCTAATACAATACCATTTTCAATAACGAGCATTTTGAATCCCTGAAAAAAACCTTGAAATCCCCACATTCTATGGGGTGGATCCTACACTAGGATGCATGATACTCATTGAGGGATTTAACCGTTATTTTACCCATTTTAACAGCTTCTATGGCGTTTAAAGCCGCTCTTGCACCCGCGAGTGTCGTGACATATGGTATTCCCAATTCTATAGCCATTCTCCTTATGATGTATCCGTCATCGGCTGATTGTTTACCAGAGGGCGTGTTTATTATAAGTCCCACTTCACCAGAGAGTATGGCGTCTTTTATGTTAGGCGAAGCTTGGCTCACCTTATTTATAACTTCCACCTTTGAGATGTTCTTCACAGCCTCCGCAGTGCCGCGTGTCGCTATAACTTTGAATCCCAGTTCCTCTGCTTTTTGCACTATGTCTGCTATTTTTGCCTTGTCAGGGTCCTTAACACTTATGAAGATTTTACCTTCTACTGGCAATTCCATATTGGCTGAAAGTTGTGACTTGTAATAGGCGAGGCCGAAGTTTTCATCGATACCCATGCTTTCACCGGTAGATTTCATCTCGGGTCCAAGGACTGAGTCGGCCCCTGGAAGTTTAATGAATGGGAATACAGATTCCTTAACCGCCACGTGGTCTATTTCTTTTTCTGAAGTCAAGCCCATTGATGATAATTTTTCGCCTAGCATAAGCTTCGCGGCGACTTTTGCCAGTGGCACTCCTGTTGCCTTGCTCACGAAAGGTACTGTCCTGCTCGCCCTGGGGTTGGCTTCGAGTATATAGACTGGTGGGTCTTCATTGGCTTTAACAGCATATTGTATGTTTATTAACCCCACAACCTTTAGTTCTAGTGCAAGTTTTCTTGTGTAATCTTTTATGATTTTTATTATATTCTCTGGGATGGTCTGTGGTGGCATGACACATGCCGAATCTCCTGAGTGGACACCTGCTTCTTCTATATGTTCCATGATCCCCCCTATGTAGACTTCTTCGCCATCGCATAATGCGTCGACGTCAACTTCTATGGCATCCTCTAGGAATTTGTCAACGAGTATTGGATGTTTTGGGGAAACTCTGACAGCCTCTTCCATATACTCTTCAAGTTCTTTTTCGTCGTAGACTATCTCCATTGCCCTCCCACCGAGGACGTATGATGGTCTTACAAGCACCGGGTATCCTATTTTTTCAGCGACGCGTCTGGCGTCCTCGAATGATTTTGCTATACCATATGGGGCTTGGGGTATCTTCAGTTTTTCCAAGACCTTTGTGAATCTTTCACGATCTTCAACTTTGTCAATGCTCTCATGTGGAGTTCCAAGTATCCTTACCCCTTCTTTTGCGAGTGGAACTGCGAGGTTAATTGATGTTTGGCCTCCGAATTGGACCACGACTCCGTCTGGTTTTTCTTTGTTGATTATGGCTAGCACATCCTCTAGGGTTAAGGGTTCGAAGTAGAGTTTATCTGATATGTCATAGTCCGTACTTACTGTTTCTGGGTTGTTGTTTACCATTATTGTTTCGAATCCTTCCTCTCTGAAGGCCATGGTCGCATGGACACAACAATAGTCAAATTCTATGCCCTGGCCTATCCTTATGGGCCCTGATCCTATTATTAGGACTTTTGGTTTCTTTGAAACCTCCACCTCATCTTCCATGTCATAGGATCCATAATAATATGGTGTTTTAGCTTCGAATTCGGCGGCACAAGTGTCAACCATCTTATATACTGGTTTTATATCATGCTTCTTGCGCAGGTCACGTATTTCCTTCTCCTTTAAACCTGTAAGTTGGGCTATTTTCTTGTCTGAAAAACCCAACCTTTTGGCCCTTTTTAATGTTTTGGGGTCTATTCCTCCCCCTTTGAGGGACTTTTCAAACTTTATTATCTCAAGTATCTTGTATAGGAAGAATTTATCAATCTTTGTAAGTTCATAGACTTTATCAATGCTCATCCCATTTTTTAATGCTGTGTATACTTGGAATAATCTTTCATCGGTGGGATTGGCAAGGTCGCCAGTGGTGAATGGAACTTCTTCAAAACCATATCTTCCAATATCTAATGATCTTATAGCCTTATGCAAGGATTCCTCCATTGTCCTGCCGATAGCCATGACTTCTCCTGTGGATTTCATCTGGACCCCAATGTGCCTGTCTATTTCCCTGAATTTGTCGAATGGCCAGCGGGGTATTTTAGTTACTACATAGTCTATGCTTGGTTCGAATGAGGCTGGTGTTTCTTTTGTGATATCATTTTGTATTTCGTCGAGTGTGAGGCCTATGGCTATCTTGGCAGCTATCTTGGCTATGGGGTAGCCTGTTGCCTTGGATGCTAGTGCACTGCTCCGGCTAACCCTTGGATTCACTTCGATGACTTTATATTCCCCTGTCTGAGGGTGCACTGCGAATTGTATGTTACATCCTCCCTCGATTTTAAGGGCTCTTATTATCTTGAGGGACGCGTCTCTGAGCTTTTGGTTTTCTTCATCACTTAGTGTCTGGGCTGGTGCAACAACTATACTCTCACCTGTGTGTATGCCCATTGGGTCTATGTTTTCCATGTTACAGACGATGATGCATGTGTCATTTTTGTCCCGCATAACCTCGTATTCGAATTCTTTCCAGCCTAGTACTGATTGGTCTATGAGGACCTGGTTTATGAAGCTCATTTCAAGGCCTCTTGTGACCACTTCCTTGAGTTCTTCTGGGTTGTGGGCCACTCCTCCACCAGTCCCTCCTAGTGTGAATGCTGGTCTCACGATAACAGGGTAACCTATCTCTTTAACGGCCTCTAAGGCCTCTTCAATTGATTCAACAGCCTTTGCCTTGGGTACTGGTTCGTTAAGCTTTTTCATGAGGCTGTCGAAGAGGTCTCTGTCTTCGACGTTCCTTATTGTCTCAATGGATGAGCCTATGACCTTAACATCTTCTAGTGCCCCTATTTGTGCTAGTCCTGTTGCAACGTTTAGGCCTGTCTGTCCACCCATAGTTGGGAGTAGAGCGTCTGGTTTTTCCTTTTCTATAATCTTGGCCACTATCTCTGGTGTTAATGGTTCAATATAGACTTTATCAGCCATCTCCATGTCTGTTTGGATCGTTGCTGGGTTTGAATTGACTAGTATTGTCTTAACACCCTCCTCTCTCAGGGCTTTACATGCTTGGGAACCTGAGTAGTCGAATTCGGCCGCTTGTCCTATCTGGATCGGCCCTGAACCTATTATAAGCACCTTTTTTATGCTTTTATCCCGTGGCATCTGTGATCCCCTAATATTCTTTCATTATCTTCACGAATTTGTCAAAAACGTTGTATGTGTCATGTGGTCCTGGTCCGGCTTCTGGATGGTATTGGACGCCCATAATGGGTAGTTCTCGATGTTGTATTCCTTCAACTGTCCCGTCATTAAGGTTTAAGTGGGTTATTTTGATACTTTTTTCGTCTGTTGATTTTGGGTCTATTGCAAAGCCATGGTTTTGTGATGTTATGGAGACTTCTCCCGTTTCTAGGTTTTTAACTGGTTGGTTGGCTCCTCTGTGTCCGAATTTCATCTTGTATATTTTCGCATTGAATGCTAGTGCTATTATTTGTTGACCAAGGCAGATCCCGAATATCGGAAGCCTCTCTGATAACCTCTTAACTGTTTCTATAGCCTCTTTGACCCTTGTTGGGTCTCCAGGACCGTTTGATACTAGTATGGCATCAGGGTCATATTCCAGTATCCTATCTGGGCTTGTATTATATGGTAGAAGGGCCACGCTAACCTCCCTTTCCAGGAAGGCTTTTATTATATTGTTTTTTGTTCCGCAGTCTATTATAGCGATTCTATTGTTGTGTTCTTCATGCAAAATCTTAGGCTCCTTTACGGAGACTTTATCTACAAGATCTAATTCACGTATGTCTGGTTGTTCAATGGCCAATCTTAGAAGTTCATCATCATCAATCTCCTCAGTCGCTAGAGCCCCCTTCATGGTCCCTTTTTCCCTTATTTTTATTGTTAGGGCTCTTGTATCAACACCACTGATTCCAGGGATCTCATATTCTTCTAGGAAGTCTGAAAGTGTCTTTTCCATCATGTGATGTGATGGCCTTTTGCATTGTTCCCTTACAATAAGTCCCTCTGCTTTTATACCATCTGATTGGTACCATTTACTTGATATACCATAGTTTCCCTGGAGGGGATATGTTAACATTAAAATTTGGCCCTTATATGATGGGTCGGTGAGTGCTTCAACATAGCCTGTCATACCAGTTGCGAATACGACTTCTCCACTTTTAACTGTTTCGAAACCGAAACCCTCACCCTTGAGTAGGGTTCCATCCTCCAGGGCAAGCTTAGCTTCTTTAACCATTAGATCACCAGTTTTATAGTTCTTTTTTCATCACCACTGCATCGTCACCATTCTCATAATAATGTGGTATCCTATTCTCTTCTTTAAACCCTAGGCTCTTATAAAATTTTATAGCCCCTACATTTTTCGCCCTAACCTCTAATTTAACAATATTAACGCCAAATTTTTCAAAAATGTCTATTGCCGCTTGTACAAGCCTTGTTCCGAATTTTCTGCGGCGATATTTCTTGTCAACTGCTAGTGATATGATATGTCCCTCATTTTCAAACCTTATCCAAAATATAATATACCCTACAACCATATTATCTTCTTGGGCAACGAGAAAACCAGCCCCTATATCATAAAGATAACGTAGAAGCTGTGGGGGATAGGGTTCATCAAAGGACATGCTCTCAATTTCCATAACCCTCTTAAGATCCTGTGGCTTGAATTCCCTCACCATCATCATACTTGTCTCCGTGATATGTATGTGGAAATGCCTTGCATCATATATAATACAAGAATGCAACCCAAATGATAAAGTAGTAGAGGTAGGTGTTGGAAGATTCTTCAAAGTTGCAGAGTATCTCCAAGAACATTCAATGATTGATCTGATCTTAACAGATATTAAACCTTCCCACCCCCATATAATAAAAGATGATATCACAAATCCTAGGTTAGAAATATATAAAGGAGCCAGGTTAATATACTCCATAAGACCCCCAATAGAATTATACATGCCCCTTGTAAAAGTAGCGGATAATGTGAAAGCTAAACTTTTGATAAGGCCACTAGCCACAGAACATCCCCCAGGGAATATGAAACTCATAAACTATAAAAGAAGCTTCTTTTACGAATACCAACCGACGAAAGGAGATATCTAGGGTGAAATGGGAGCATATGGAAACTGATAAAGTCTTGGAGGAACTTGAAACGTCCCAGGAAGGTCTGAGTTCAGAGGAGGCCAGGGCCCGCCTCTCAAAGTATGGTAAAAACGAATTAGTCGAAGAAAAAAAGGAAGGACCGTTCAGATTATTCTTAAACCAGTTCATGGACGTCCTTATAATACTATTAATCGTAGCTGCTTTAGTCTCCTATTTCATAGGCGATTTACTAGACTCCATGGTAATATTATTTGTTGTTGTTGTAAACGCTATCATAGGCTTCATGCAAGAATATCGAGCCGAAAAGGCCATGGAAAAACTCAAGAGTCTCATTGCTACTGAAGCTGTTGTAATACGGGATGGGGAAACAAAAAAGATACCCGCAAGTGAATTAACCATAGGGGACATAGTAGTGATAGAGGAAGGCGACAATGTACCAGCAGACTTGAGACTTATAGAAACTTCCGACCTCAGGATAGACGAGTCTATAATCACCGGCGAATCAATACCAGTCCATAAAACCCATGAAGTGAGCGACAAAGTGGATAATATTGCCTACATGGATTCAAATGTTGTCTCGGGTCGGGGTAAGGGTGTTGTGATAGCAGTTGGAATGGAAACAGCCATAGGTAAAATCGCGGGGATGATCCAAGAAGAGGAGGGTAAAACCCCACTCCAAGAGAAAATATCCCGTCTGGGGAAGAGCCTAGGACTCATAGCTGTCATCGTATGTTTCATAGTCTTCATACTCCAGTTCTTGAAGGGAATCAATATTGTTGAAACCTTCATGACTGCTGTTTCACTAGCAGTGGCTTCTGTACCAGAGGGCCTCCCAGCAATTTTAACACTAACCCTTGCACTCGGCATGCAAAAAATGGCAAGAAACAATGCCATTATAAGAAAACTCCTCGCGGTAGAAACCTTAGGATCCTGCACCTTCATATGCACTGACAAGACAGGCACACTAACCCTCAACAAGATGAGAGTGAGAAAATCATCATTAACCTCGAAGAACAGAGCATTGGAGGTTTGTGCACTCTGTAATAATGCAAGTTTTTCCAATGACAAAATTATAGGAGATCCTACGGATGCTGCATTACTGCTCTTTGCAAAGGATAACGGTTACATAAAAGAAAAACTTGAAGAAGAATATCCACGGATAAAAGAGATACCACTTGACAGTGAACGTAAAAGAATGAGCACTATACACTCCTCAACCTCGGGATATTACTTGTTTATTAAAGGAGCGCCTGAGATAATATTGGAGAGAACAGCTTACATCGAAGAAGAAGGGAAAATAAGAAAATTCAACGATGCCGATTTAGAATATTGGGAGAACAAATTGGGTGAGATGACATCTCAGGCTCTTAGAGTGCTTGCACTAGCATATAAGCCACTTAATAGCCTAGAGGGGGATGATCTTGAAAAGGATCTTATCTTCGTCGGTCTTGTTGGTATGATGGACCCCCCTAGGAAAGAGGCTGTAGAGGCCATAGAAACTTGTAAAAGGGCGGGTATAAAAGTTGTGATGATAACCGGAGACCATAAGGAGACGGCAGTTGCAATCGCCAAAGAATTGAACCTAATGGAGGATGGTGAAGCCATCACTGGTGAAGAATTAGACGAGCTCAGTGATGAAGAATTCGAGTCCATGGTGGAGGATATAAGAGTCTATGCACGGGTTTTTCCCCAGCAGAAAGTTAGGATTGTTGAGACACTTCAAAGTCGTGGTCATGTAGTTGCAATGACAGGAGATGGGGTTAATGATGCACCAGCACTTAAAAGGGCGGCCATTGGCGTTGCAATGGGAAGCGGTACAGATGTTGCCAAAGAAGCCTCTGACATGGTGCTCCAGGACGACAATTTCGCCACCATCGTAAAAGCGGTGAAGGAGGGGCGTACAATATTCGATAATATAAGACGTTTTGTTAAATTCCAAGTTTCAACGAATGTTGGAGCCATCCTCACCATAGTATCATCTTCTGTGATGAACATGCCCCTCCCATTCAATCCAATCCAGATCCTCTGGATAAATATTATCATGGACGGACCCCCAGCACAGTCACTAGGAGTCGAACCCCCAGAAAGGGATATAATGTCAAGGAAACCGGAAAAAGAGGAGATACTACCCCAGAGGAACTTGCTCAGGATAGTATTAGCAGGTATTATAATGGCGATAGGCACACTAGCCATTTACATGTACAAGTTATCCGTTGGGGATGCCAAGGCAACTACAATAGCATTCACAACATTTGTAATGTTCCAGATTTTCAATGTATTTAATTGCAAATCACAGAGCGGATTTTCAAATAAGTTGCTTTTTTTTGCCATTGCAGCATCATTCATACTACAATTGCTTGTCATATATCTGCCACCATTACAGGGCATATTTAGGACCAGGTCGATTTCCATTATGGATTGGCTGCTCATAGTACTGGTAGCTTCAATCATATTAGTACATGAGACGATAATCAGGTGGGTGGATAAGAGGAGAACATTATGAATATCCTTGTAATGGCAGGAACCCATGATGCCGTGGAAATAATAAAGAAACTTAAGGAATCCACAGATCATAGGATAATAGCCACAACCACAACAGATTATGGTGGTAGACTAGCCAAGGCTGCTGGGGCTGATAAGATAATAACAGAGGCCCTTAACAAGAGAAGATTGGTTCAGGTTCTTAAGATTGAAAATGTTAATATGATAATAGATGCAACCCACCCATTCGCAGTGAAGGCCACTGAAAACGCTATCAGAGCCTCTGATGAGACCTTAACATATTATATCCGCTTTGAAAGGCCGACTCCAGAATTAGATGCGGATGTTTTGAGAGTTGATTCCTTCAAGGTGGCTGGGCGGGTGGCGGCCAAGATCCTGGAAGAAAAGGATGGTAATATTTTACATTTGGCTGGTGTTTCAACACTTAAGGATGTGATCGATCAGATTGGGGCGGAGAGAATAGTGGTCCGTGTTTTACCCCATCCACATTCTATAGAGGCATGTTATAGGGTGGGTATAACTGGGGAGCGAATAATAGCAATGCAAGGAACCTTCTCAAGGGCCCTTAATAGGGAAATTATGAAGGAATATAATGCAATCGCCGTGATCACAAAGGAGAGCGGGGAAACTGGTGGATTAATAGAGAAGGTGAAGGCTGCTGAGGATCTTGGGATCCCAGTTATACTCGTGAACAGACCATCCCTTGAAATAGATGATAAACTCGTATTTGATGATATGGATGAACTTTTAGCATTCGTACGGGAGGAAAGGTGAAACTTTGACTTTGGAGCCTTCTTCAAGTATCTCAACATTTTTAGGGATTTTAATGTAACCATCTGCATCTGCAAGTGACGCTATGGCACCTGAATCCTTCAATATGGGATATACTTTGCTATTTTTTACCTTTACAAGAGCATAGTGTATTCTACCCTTCGATGAATGTAATCTGTGTGCGAGTGGTAATTCAATTGTATGATATCCAAGTGGAGTTTTGCCTGAAAGTTCCATTAGGTAGGGGCGTAGAAGAACATCAAAGATTATCAGAGCAGAAACAGGGAATCCCGGGAGGCCGAATACGAGTTTACCATCGACTTTACCTATAAGGGTGGGTTTGCCAGGTTTTATGGAGATTCCATGGATCATAACTTCGCCATTGTCATGGATGACTTCCCTGAGCATGTCACCGGCGCCGGCAGAAGTTCCACCAGAAGTTATGAGGATGTCACATTCTAGGAGGCCTTCTCGGATGGCCTTAGAAAGTTCTTTGTAATCATCTTTCACAATACCTAGAATTTTTGGTTCGCATCCGCAATTTTTAACCGCAGCTGCGATACTATGGGAATTCGAATCAAAAATTTTGCCGGGGGCCTGATCATTTGAAGGTTCTATTAATTCGTTTCCTGTTGAGAGTATGCCTATTTTTGGCTTGGCTATCACTGGCACCTTGGATATTCCAGCTGCGCTTATCGCCCCAATCTTTTCTGGTGACAATATTGAACCTTTCCTGGCTATGATATCATTTTTTGGTATGTCTGAGCCTTTAGGGGTGATGTGTTGGCCGGGATATGCGCTTCTATAAATTAGAATATTATCATCATCTTCTTCTGTATATTCAACCATGACTATGGCATCCGCGCCCTCAGGTATCTGGGCTCCCGTGCTTATACGTGAACAGCACCCTCTCTTAACCTTTTTTTGTGGAATGTCACCAGCCTCTATCACTTCAATGCACTTTAGGGTGCTTGGATTGTCTTCAGAGGCGTGGAATGTGTCCTCTGCTTTTAAGGCGTATCCATCTCTCGAAGCGCGGTTAAATGGTGGCAGGTCAATTGGACTTTTCACGTCCTGGGCTAGGACTCTGCCATATGCATTTTTCAAGTTTACTTTTTCCATCCTTGGCGGATGATAGATTTCCTTGAAAAGGTTGCGGATTATCTTATGAGCTTCTGATATATCTACAAGATCTAGGAATTCGCGGCCCATCCCATGATCCCCTCCCTGGTTCTTATTCTAAGCTCCTATTATACCCCCAAGGGGGTATTTATTGTAAAAACAATTATTTTATATTATGTTATAGAGATATTATTATTGTCTTTTTCTAGAAGTGTAGATGGAGGAGATTATTTGGGTACAGAGGAAGTTAGAAGAGTTAGAATACCTAGGAAGGGTGAAATACCTGGGATTGTTGAACAAATACTAGGTCATGGTAAGTTGAAGGTTATATGTAGTGATGGTAAAACCCGCCTTGGACGCATACCAGGTAAGATGAAAAAGAGGATATGGATCAGGGAGGGTGATGTTGTACTTGTGAAGCCCTGGGAGTTTCAAAGTGATGAGAGGGCTGATATAGTATGGAGGTATACGCGTACCGAGGCTAACTGGCTCGAGAGAAGGGGTTACTTGAATTTATAGTGGAAGATGATTTAATTGTCCGCTGATAAGAAGGATAAGACCTTCCACAAAGTCGATGCTGCATTGGAAAGGTTGAAATCCGAGAAGCGCCTTAAGAGCGTGGAGGATAGGCGTGTTGCAAGTGAAGTTTTCGATAAAAGAACCCTTGAAGTTCTCTATAAACTGTCAAATACTGGTTATCTCGCTGTTCTTGATGGTGTTATAAGCACTGGTAAGGAGGCTAATGTTTTTAAAGGCCTAGATGATAACGATAATTTTGTGGCTGTTAAAATTTATCGTATTGCAACTTCTGATTTTAGGAAAATGCAATATTACATCCAAGGCGATCCACGTTTCAAGGTTAAAATGGGCAATAAGAGGCAGATAGTCCATACTTGGGTGAACAAAGAATTTAGGAACCTTAAAAGGGCATATGAGAATGGTGTTAGGGTTCCAAGGCCATTTGTTTCAAGGGAGAACGTCCTAATAATGGAGTTTATAGGTGACAGGGAGGGTAATCCCGCGCCAACGTTAAAGGAGGCCCCACCACTAGATCCTCAAGAGATGTTCAATAAAATAATATATTATATGAGGTTATTGTATAGGGAGGCTGGGTTAGTCCATGGGGATCTTTCAGCATTTAATATCCTCAATTTTGATGAGGAACCTGTTATCATTGACATTTCACAGGCTGTTGTAGTTGATCATCCAATCGCAATGGAATTACTTGAGAGAGACATTAAGAATGTTAGTAGGGATTTTAAACGTTTTGGTGTTTCATCAACTCCTCAAGAGATAAGGAAGATGATAATATGATTAACTTATAGCCCATGGGGGGTGTATTTTAAGTGCCAACAGAAGAATACTTGAAAATCCCGAAGGAGAGGATAGGGGTTCTCATAGGGAAAAGAGGGGAAACTAAGGAGCGTATAGAAAGGCTAACACAGACTAGGCTTGATATTGACAGTGAAACAGGTGTTGTGACTATAATACCAGATGAGAAGCTTGATGATCCCCTTTCCCCTTGGAAGGCGCGTAATATTGTCAAGGCTATAGGTAGGGGTTTTAATCCGGAGATTGCCATGCGCCTCATACATGATAATGTAACTCTTGATATCATAAACATACCAGATTATGTGGGCAAATCCAAGAAGGCCATAGCAAGACAAAAGGGGAGGATAATAGGACGTGGTGGTATAACACGCCAAATAATACATGAAATGACCTCCGTTGACATATCCGTTTATGGTAAGACCGTTGCATTGATAGGTGAGTTCGAAAATCTTATGGTTGCAAGAGAAGCCATTGAAATGCTCCTTAAAGGGGCTAGGCACAAGTCTGTATACTCCTTCCTCGAAAAAAAGAAACAAGAATTGGAAATAAAAGAATTTGAAGAGAGTGCTAATATAAGATAAAATCAACAAAAAAACTATCATTTTAATAAAAGGTTTCTTTAAAATACTCAAAAGATATTACTAAAAACCTCATCTTATAATCGCTTGATATATATGGGACAAATTACAATATAACCCTATAGGAAATAATTTTAAAAGTTGAAGGGAGGCTACTTTTTGGAGAGACAGGCAGGAGAACTATTCGAAGAATTCCAAGAACTTACCGCATCAGAATTCTTCCGTAAAAACAGGCAAATGTTAGGTTTCTCGGGTAAGATAAGATCCCTTACCATGGTATTCCATGAACTAATAACAAATAGCCTTGACGCCGCCGAAGAAGCCGGCATACTCCCCAACATAAAAATAAACCTGAAAAGAGTTGGCAAAGACCACTACATCCTAGAACATGAGGATAATGGCCCAGGCATACCAGAAGACTACATACCCAAAGTCTTCTGCACAATGTTCGCAGGTTCAAAATTTAGAAACATCCAATCAAGGGGACAACAAGGCCTCGGATGCAGCGGCTGCGTACTACTCTCCCAGATGACAACAGGAAAACCAGCCACCATCACATCAGCATACAAAGAAGACGGCGAACTCAAAGGAGTGAAAATGTCCCTAAAAATGGATGTGAAAAAGAACAAAGGACTAGTCCTAGAAAAAGAAGAGATCAACCCAGAGGGGACTGGAGTACGCGTAAAACTCCATTTCAAAGAAGTTTCATATTCACTCTCAGAACAAGGAGCCTATGAATATATCCGGAGGACGATGATAGGAAACCCACACGCCCAGATCACATTCACAGACCCCACAGGGAAAAAATACGTATTTAAAAGGGCATCCAAAGTCATACCCCCACTACCAAAAGAAATACTACCCCACCCAAGGGGTGTTACAGCAGACGACCTAATATTCATGGCAAAACACACAGATAAAAGACGTTTCAGAAGCTTGCTCACAAGCTCACTCTCTAGAATGTCCACAAAAAAAGTCAAAGAACTTGAAAAACTAACCAACATAGACTTCAACAAAAGGCCCAGGGACATGACATGGGAAGAAGCCGAAGAAATAGTAGAAGCTTTCAAAAGAATGGACTTCATGGCCCCTCCAACCAAAGGACTCATACCAATAGGGAAAGACCAGATAGAAAAGGGCATGAAAGAAATATTAAACCCAGAGTTCGTAGCAGCAACCACAAGAAGACCACTAACCTATAGAGGTGGTATACCATTTATAATAGAAGCAGCCGTAGCATATGGTGGCAAAGCAGGCAGACTTGTCGGGGAACAACGAAAAACCGAGATAATGAGGTTCGCGAACCGCGTGCCACTCACATTCGACCAAGGAAGCTGCGCACTAACCGAAGGGGTTAGAACCCTTGACTGGAAGAGGTATGGTATAAGAGACCTTGAAAACGCACCCCTCACAATCTTCATAAATATTGTGTCAACCAACGTCCCATACCTTTCAACAGGAAAACAAAGCATAGCCCCAGAACCCGAAATATTACAAGAGGTTAGACAAGCCACAATGCAAGTAGCCCGCAAACTACAAAAACATATAAGGGCCAAGAAAGCGGCTAAAGAAGAAGCCAAAAGGGCCAGAGTATTCGAAACATACATCCCCATTATAATGAGAGAAGCAGCCCTCCTAGCAGAAAAGGAAAAACCCGATTATAAACCCCTACTCCAGAAAGTGACAAGAAAAGCGAAGGCAGAACTCCTAGGTGAACCAGATGATGAATAGAAGAGAAATAGCACTGCAAAAACTTAAAGGCTTAGGCGAGATGATAATAGAAGATGTCGCCCAGAATAAAGTGCCAAGGATAAAAGTACCCTCCAGGAGCACATCCAATATCATATATGATGATAAAAAGCGCCACTATATCCTCGGCGAAAAATATGGTGTTAGATCCATGGGAAATGTTAAACAGATAAAAAAGATAGCCCAGATGCTATACATAGCCAACTTCTGCAAAGACCTTGTCAAGAAAAACAAAACAGCAACCCTAAGGGAATTATATTATGTTTCAGAAGGTTGGGATGTTGACTTCGCAGACCAACAAGAATCTAATATCATAGGCGAAGACCTTGAAGTCACCCTTGGGATGACCCGCGAAGACCTCGGACTATTACCAGAAGAAGACGGCGCAGCAGTATATGGAGAATTAACAGTACGCGAAGGCGACATTGAAATAAACGCTTTGAAAGCCGGTAAATCAGGTTATACGATACCACCAACCATCGACGAAGTAGAATTCATCGACCACGACGTTGAGAGGGTTATAGCAGTCGAAACCATGGGTATGTACCATCGTCTAGTCCAGGAAAAAGCTTACAAAAAATTCGATTCACTCATAGTAGGGTTAAAGGGCCAGGCTGCAAGGGCGACAAGAAGATTCCTCAAAAGGGTGAACGATGAACTAAACCTCCCAATTTACATTTGCAATGACGGAGACCCCTGGGGATTCCACATAGCCATGGTCATAATATCAGGAAGCGCCAAACTAGCCCATGTAAACCACGAACTAGCAACCCCAGACGCCAGATTCCTAGGAGTAACAGCGAGTGACATAATAAACTATGATCTGCCCACAGACCCCCTAAAGGACATCGACATCTTAAGACTCAAGGAACTTCTACGCGACCCTCGTTACAAGGACGATTTCTGGAAGAGAGAAATCAAGAAAATGTTAAAAATAGGTAAAAAGGCCGAACAACAATCATTCTCAAAATATGGCCTCGAATATGTTGTTGACACATACCTCCCAGAAAAATTGGATGAAATAGAAACCTAAATAATTTACCCTTTAGAATCCAGAAGAAAAGATTATATTTAACAGAAAATAGAATTTTCACATGTCATCCCCCCAAATTACGGGGGTGGGGGAGGTTATAAAGATGGTATCTGTAGCTATAAATGGATATGGGACCATAGGTAAAAGAGTGGCGGATGCAGTAGCCGCCCAGAAGGACATGAAGATAGTGGGTGTGAGCAAGACAAAACCCGACTTCGAGGCTAGAATGGCCATCAAAAAAGGCTATGACCTCTATATAAGCATACCCGAAAGAGAAAAACTCTTCCAGGAGGCCGGGATCGAAATCAGCGGGACAGTTGAAGACATGATAGAAGAAGCAGACATAATAGTGGACGCCACGCCAGAGGGCATAGGCGCTAAAAACCTTAAAATGTACAAGGAAAAGGGTATAAAAGCAATATTTCAAGGAGGAGAAAAACACGAGGACATAGGATTATCCTTCAATTCCTTCACAAATTATGACGATTCCCTCGGAGCAGACTATACAAGGGTAGTATCATGCAACACCACAGGCCTTTGCCGCACATTAAAACCCATAGATGACATCTGTGGTATAAAAAAGGTCAGAGCCGTTATGGTGAGAAGAGCAGCAGACCCAGTCCAGGTAAAAAAGGGTCCTATTAATGCTATTGTGCCGAACCCTCCAACAGTACCATCACACCACGGCCCAGACCTCAAAACAGTCATGTATGGCATCAACATCAATACAGTGGCCTTACTAGTCCCCACAACACTAATGCACCAGCACAATATTATGGTGGAACTCAAAAATCCTGTGGACATAGAAGAAATAAAAGAAAAACTCGACAAAACATCTAGGGTGATGCTTGTAAAAGCGAGTGAAGGCCTCGCATCCACAGCTGAGATAATGGAGTATGCAAGAGAGTTAGGCCGCCCACGCAGCGACCTCTATGAAATCGCTGTATGGGAAGAATCCCTGAACATAGTGGATGATGAATTATATTATATGCAAGCAGTGCACCAAGAAGCCGACGCAGTACCAGAGAGCGTAGATGCTATAAGAGCCCTACTAGAACTTGAAGAAGATAATAAAAAGTCTATAGAAAAGACAAATAAGGCTATGGGGATTCTCTAAGTAGTTGATGATTAACATGATAAGGTTGGGCCCAGCAGGTAATCCAATCAATTACAAGGGAGAATCTAGTAAAGTTTGCAGTTATATACGGGCCATGAACCTCGATGCTTATGAGTACCAGGCCACTTATGGTGTCAGGGTAAGTGAAAGGATCGCTAAGGGGATCAAGGAAGATTCCACCAAGAATGACATCCTCGTGTCCATCCATGCACCATATTATATCAATCTTTGCTCTCCAAAGGATGATGTGCGTGAAAGATCCATTGAACGGTTAATACAAGCTGCAAGAGCCGGGGAATGGATGGGAGCATACAGGATAGTGTTCCACCCCGGCTTCTATTCTGGTCAAAATAGAGAAAGGGCCCTTAAAGTCTGTGAAGAATCTATAAGCCGACTTTTAGAGGAGATGGAAGCATCTGATATCCAAGATTTCTGTTTCGCCCCGGAGACTACTGGTAGAATATCCCAACTTGGTAGTTTATCCGAGATTATCAGAATCTGCAAATCATTTGATAATTTCGAGCCAACAATCGACTTCGCACACATATATGCCAGGAGGAGGGGAGCGCCCAGAACAGTTGAAGATTATATAAATATACTAGACTTGTTAGAGGATAACCTAGATATCAAGCATTTACATTGCCATTACACTAGGATAGAATATACAGACAAGGGGGAGAAAAAACATCACAATCTAGATGAAACGGACTATGGACCCCCATTAGAGCCTATACTCTATGCTCTCATCGAAAAAGGCTGGGATTATACGATAATCTGTGAGACACCACAGAGAGATCGTGACGCCCTCAAAATTAAAGAAACCCTAATGGACCTATCAGATGGGAAAATATAATATACTAGTAGTTCCATTACAATATTATGAAGGAAAAATTTTATTCTCGGTGATGCGGTGAAATTTAGTAATATCGTCCATGACACACAGACCACAGATAAAAAAACACCCACTAGATTGATGAAACCAGAGAAAAAAGCGAAACTAGTGGTACTGCAACCGGTCGGATACCCTTTCATTTGTAATCTTATTGAAACGCCTAAAATAGAAGTTACCAATAATGAACTTTTCGAATTATATGCAAGAGAGCAATGGGATGGCTTCATGGTAACTGAAGGCTCATACCTATTTGACCAGAGACTATTACCAGATTATGCATTCAAGATTATAAGGGCCTACCCAGATAATTCAAAGATTAACAAGAACACTTCCATCGTATTAATAGAAACCGGGAAAATCGAAGATTTCCATGAAGTCCAAAGTAACATTAGAATGGATGATGTTATAGGGCAAGAACACGCAAAGATGAAGTGTAAGATTATAATGAAGTATCTTGAAGATCCGGAAAACTTCAAAGAATGGGCTCCACGGAACGTATTATTCTATGGCACCCCAGGGACGGGTAAAACTATGCTTGCAAAGTCACTCGCCAATGAATTAGACGTCCCATTATACCTCATAAAGGCAACAAGTCTCATAGGGGACCATGTGGGGGATGGTGCCCGTCAAATCCATGAATTATATGAGCTCGCCTCAAAAACGGCCCCATCAGTCATATTCATAGATGAGATAGATGCAATAGGATTAGACAGAAAATATCAATCCATAAGAGGTGACGTGTCAGAGATAGTGAACGCCCTCCTCACAGAAATGGATGGTATAAACGAAAATTATGGAGTAGTCACAATCGGAGCCACAAACAACCCCACACTATTAGACAACGCCCTCAGAAGCCGCTTTGAGGAAGAGATAGAATTCACACTCCCAACAGCTGATGAAAGAAGGGAAATGATAAAAAGGTACGCAGAAACCATGCCACTCGAACTAGAATATCCCATCGAAAAACTAGTGAAACTAACAAAGGGCATGTCAGGAAGAGACATAAAAGAGAAGATATTAAAGAACGCCCTCCACCAGGCCATAGCCGAAGACTCAGATACTATAACAGAGAAACATATCGAAAATGTATTCAAAGATAACAAAAAGGCTGATGATCCAAAGCACATGTTCGCATAACAATCCAACCCTCCCATGATATCATCATCCTTTAAGGGGGTTCTTTTTTTGCATGGATGATGGTGCAATAACCCAAAATAAAATTTTATACAAAATTTTAGTTAAATAATCTTTCACAGGCTCTTATAAGTTCCTTGTCATCGGCTTCGGCGGCTTCACGCAACCTTGATACTATATCATGGAATATCTTATTTACTATAGATCTTGTAAGATCTTCTATTATCTTTTCTTCACCTTCTAATTCGCCTAACATCTTTATTGCCTTTTTCGTCTCTTTTACTCTGATTTCTTCCATGCTTTTGCGTATCTTTGAAATTAGGGGTTCTATTTTTTTATATTTAAGTGAGTTGGATAGTAATCCTAGTTCTTCTTCTATGATCTGCTCTGCTTTCTGGGCTTCTTTTTCGCGTTTTCTGCGATTTTTTTCCGCTATACCCCTCAAGTCGTCGATGTTGAATAGTTTTATCCCCAATTCCTTGACCTTTTCTTCTATGTCCCTTGGGTTTGCTATATCTATCATCGCAACCTTGTCGCGTCTTTCTACTGGTATGGCCTTTTCCACTCTTTCACGGGTTAGTATGTAGTGTGGGGCTGCTGTTGCGCTTATAACCACGTCTGCATCTGATAGCGCCTCATCTAATCTGTTAAATTGTATTGCATATCCTCCAAGTTCTTCTGCGAGTTTAACTGCCCTATCATATGTCCTGTTAGCAACTACTATGGCTTTTAATTGTTTCTCTGCTAAGGCTCTTGCAACTAACGCGCCCATTTCCCCCGCCCCGATGACGAGGACCTTTTTACACTTTAGGTCTCCTTGGACGGACTCTGCGAGTTCTACCGCGGCGGAGCCTATGGAAATTGATCCTTTGTTTATTTGGGTCTTGTTACGGACTAATTGCCCCACATGAACGGCTTTGTTGAAGATTGTGTCGAGGATGGGTCCACATGACCCCCTTTTTAAAGCAGCTATCCTAGCCTCTTTTATTTGGCCCAGTATCTGGTCTTCGCCTATTATCATGGACTCTAACCCTGCCGCTAATCTTAGGAGGTGTTTGAGCGCACTTTGGCCTTTTTCCATGACTATATTTGGGTGGTTTATATCCTGTGGGGGTGCTTTGACTACAAGGTAGTGTTCTATCCTATTACATGTTTTGATGGGGATGTGCTCTTTTATATCCTCTTTTAGTTCATCTAAGATTTTATCGAGTATTTTATCTGCCTTTTCTATCCCCTCAATGTCTGCTATCTTATGATCGACTCTAATATTCAGTATCAGCTAGGATACCCCCATATCTTCTAGGAGAGAGTCTATATATTTTTTAGCCGCTTCTAGATTCCCGTTCTTTAGGTGGGCTTGGATTTTATTGTCTTTGATCAGATCGTAGAGTATTCTGCGCCGTGTTTTTTGATCTGAGATGATCTTTTTAAGTTTGCGGCGCGCATAATCTTGTAATCTTATCTGGAGGATGTCTTCTTCTGTTATTATATCTTCTATCTTGTTTCGTATGACACGGGCCATTATTGGACTTTTGCCATGGGTTGATACTGCTATCTCCACATCATCAGTTGAAAAAGTGATCGGGACGATCAAATCCCCATCTTGGGGTTTGTCAGCTCTGTTTAAGAGTTTCCCTGATGCAAGAGATGCTGCTTTTTCGTTTAGTTTAGGGTTTCCACTTGCGGTTACTATGATGTCCGCCCATTTGATCAGCTTTTCCATTTCCTTTAATGGCTGGTGTATGATGCCCATCTCTTTGAGGTGAGGTTGTATGTTATCTCCGCAGATTGTTACCTCGGCTCCGGCTTCTCGGAACCTTATAGCCCTCCTAGTGGCTACTTCCCCCGAACCCAATATTAAAACTTTTTTGCCATCTAATTTAAAGAATAAGGGCGTCCATGGCATTTCCTATCCCTGTTCGAGGGTTTTCATCCTGAGTATTTTCATAGCAGTTCTAAGGTCGTTTTTGGCTTGTATTAGGGCTTCTCTCGCGTCATCCACTGGAACATTAAAAGCCTCTGCAAGGGCTTTTATGTCCTTTTTATCGATTGTCTCGGCTCTTCCAACTAATTTCTTGGCTAGTTCTTTTTTGAGTTCCATGTATTCGTCTATTGTCATGTTAATTCTTTTCATGACCATGTCTCTGAAGGGGCAGGGTTTGGATGGTTTACAGCACCAGACTAGGGACCCGAAGCAAGTGCCTTCACCTTCACCTAATCTTGTTCTCTTGGCGAATTCTTCTTTTATTGCTATGTATTCTTCAGGTGTTAAGCCTGCATCCTCTAGGGCATATAGTATGGGGCAGGGTTTGATCGGGGGACAGCAAAATGCTAGGGCTCTTTTGTCTCCTCCTCTGCAAACATGTGAAGGCGCATCATCCCATCCCAAGGGTAATCCTCCTAAAAGAATGCAGGTTTATTCTTCTGTTAACATTTTCTCTTTTTCTGGTGGTGTGAGTTCTGTGACTATCTCTTTTGGGTCTCCTGTTTTGATTATTTTACCAGCCCTCATTAGGGATGCCCTATCACATACATCTAGTACGAAATCCATGTCGTGTGATATTACCAGGAATGTCTGGTTTAGTTCTTCTCTCGCCCTTATTATGGAATCTGCAACATGTACCCTTGTTATGGGATCCATTGTACCCGTGGGTTCATCTAGGATGACTATCTTGGGTTCTTTGATAAGTACTTGGGCTAGCGCGACCCTGTGGCGTTCACCACCACTTAATTCATCTGGGAATTTTTCCAGCAAGCTTTCGGCGTAGGATTCGTCGAATCCCACAGCCTTTAGAACATAGAGTGCTTTCATTTTGGCGAATTCCGCGGGTAATTCCAAGCTTATGGCCTCTGTGAGGTTGCCCAGGACCGTCCTATGGGGGTATAGACTGTATTCTTGGTGTAATATGCCAAGGTATGGTGTCACTCTCCCACGCCCTAGGGGTCCCTTTTCTGTCATATCGATCCAATTGTCTCCGAGTCTGACGCATACTTCTCCACTGCTGGGTTCTGTTAGCCCAAACAGTATCCTTGATAGGGTTGTTTTACCAGCGCCACTCAAGCCCACTACCCCGAATATTTCACCTTCGTAGACTGTTAGGTCTACGCCGTCAACTGCTTTCACAACTCCACGTTCAATAGAATAGTAGTGTTTTTTAACATTTCGCATGATTATAAGTGGCTCTGCAACCTCATATTCTTTAACCCTCTCTGGGGTGGGCACTTGTTCCATGAATTTAGCCACTATATCCTCTGGGTCTCCTTCTTCGACTATTTCTCCTTTGTCGATCCATATTAGATGATCTGAGAGGTCTTTCACAACCTCTGGCCAGTGTGATGTTATGATCATCGTTATACCTTTTTCTTTCACACCTTTGACGAGGGCGTCGTGTACGAGTTCTGCTGTTTTAGGGTCGAGCGTCCCTGTGGGTTCGTCTGCCAGGAAGACCATAGGATCCTTTGCAAGTTGCCTTGCGAGGACAACTCTCTGTTTTTCACCCCCACTCAAGTCCCTGGCGACGTGAGTTACCCTGTGGGTCATCTGGGTCATCTCTAATAATTCAAGGGCTTTGTAGATTTTTTCTTCGTAGTCGCCTTCTGTTATTGCTCTTGTTATGTTGTCGATTACTGTGTCATCTTCGTATAATGCGAAGGTTCTTTGGAGCATTATCGCGCTTCGTCTTCTGATTGCGTTGAATGTTTTCTTGTCGGTGTTCCAAAAATCAACATCCCTTAATTCTAGTGTGGCGCCGCATTTGCATTTTTTACCTTCATAGGATGGGGGTTCGACGTGTAGGCATTCTGGGCAGATTGCGACTGTATATATGACCTTTCCTTTATCTGGTTTATACTCCTTCATGCCACGGAGCATGTTAATGAGCACTGATTTCCCAGCACCACTTCTACCTAGAATACCGAGCACAGTACCTTCTTCTATCTCTGTACTGATGTTCTTAATGGCATCTCTTCCTTTGAAGGTTTTCGTAACATTTTCTAGTGTTATAAAAGCCATGAAATCACCCTTTTTTCATACAGATCCGATAAGTAAATATGATAACCTAATTTATATTAAATATTAAACTATATTAAAAGTTTCTAGGATCCACATTTTTTGATTATAATAATGATAGGTCGAATGGTAATTTTCCATTCATAGCAGCCCTTGCAATGGATATGCCATCCGCGCCCGCTTTTAACATCCTCCTCGCAGACTCTAAATCCCTTATAGAATTATTACCTATCAAATCGGCCTTTTTTATCATCTTACTCACCCTATTTACTAGTTTAAGATCTGCACAATCAAAACCGGGTTTCATAGCATCCAAATGGATATAATCCACCCCGCTATTATCTAAAATCCTGACGACCTCCGATTCATCAATTCCAGGTACGTTACCCCTTATCTTAACTGAAACCTTCGAGTCTGATCTTATCACAACCTCTCTTGTGAAATCTTCCAATCTTTCAAAATCCATTAGGAGTGCTTGGCCGCAACCAATACTTGTAAGCTCCTCTTGGCGGCAATGAGCGTTTATCTCCACAACATCAACTTCTTTTATCTTTGAAATTTCTATAATAGGATCTGGCGAAACAGCTCTCAAATTAACAGATACCATAACATCTGCATTGTTTTTTATCAAAGAAGCCTCTTCTTGAATTATATATGGTAATTCATCAGCGCTAAAATCGAATTCCAATCTTCCCCTTTCCATTATCTTTTTGGCGGCTCTTACCGTTGGTTTATCAGCGTTATAGCCGCCTAGTGTAACCATGTTAAAACCATAGGGTGCTAGTTTGAGGCAAAATCTTGCATTGGAAATACCAGCCATGGGGGCTAATACCTTAAGGATCATCGATCATTCCTTCATAAGATGTACTAAATCGTAAGTGAAACCGCCTCTTATTTCTTCAAGTGCAAGATCTGCTAAGTTAGCTGCCTTCTCGGCTGTTGGGGCTTTACCTATACCCGCTTTTAATGCGATGTTTATCTCGTTTTTTATCTCATTTATGATCTTGAGCAGGCCTTCTGGTGCTAGACCATTGCATGGGGACATGAAATTATCTCCACCTATGAAAAATAGTAACGAGCCTTTTTTGATCAATTTTTTCATTAAAAAGTGTTGGACTCGATTAACAACAAAGGACGTGTCATAGGCTGGCATGGTATCAGTGAGTGTTTCTGTTATTCCATTAATGTCAATGTGGGCTATTTGCACAAAACCTTCCTCATTGGCTAAGGTGTCGATTGCGAGCACTTCTTTCCTTTCTTCGGATTGTGCGCCACCATGACTTTGAAGGGCCCTTGTAGCTTTCCTCTGTGCATCATAGGGTGTCTGTGCCGTTCCAACCCCCATACTCACAGTTATTGGGTATCTGTTGCCTATAGATTCTTGTATTTTTAAATGGTCTTCCATGTCCATGCCGTTACTTATGGCGAGCATGTTATCGAATCTCATGAAGAAAACTAGTCCTTGTTTTGCGGCGAATTGTCTTTGAAGGTCAGCGTAAAGTTCTGCTTGTAATATTTGGAGGTCTGATTCTCGCCTGGGGGTGGGGGTTACAGTCCATGGTCCATAATTATCTATTTGGATTAGGGTCATTTGAATCATACTATTTCACCTAAAATTATTCTAGCCAACCGTATTTTGTCTTTGAGATTTTTCATCTTGGTGTTTGTTATCGTAACCTCTTTTATTAGTTTTTCTATTTTTTCTTCTAAATGGGAATCTTTTTTATCAATGACAAATTTGTCTAAGAAATCCGCATAAATTTGGCAAACCCCCATAGAGGAAACCTCATAACCTAAAGCCTTCATGAATTTTGCTGCGGGGCCGCTGAATGGCACTCCACCAGCAATGGGGGAGACTGCAACCACAAAAACTTGTTCCAATGCCTTTTTAACGCCTTTTGTGGAGATTATCGGGCCAATGGAAGTCACTGGATTGGATGGTCCTATGATAACCATCTCTGAATCCTCTATGGACTCTATAACACCAGGTGCTGGTCTGACACTATTATATTGTATGTCAACAACTTTCGGTTCGGACTTTTCTTTGATGAGGAATTGATGGAAGCCCATCAACCCCTTTTCCGTTAATATTTTTATCTCAGAGGACTCGTTACTCATTGGTATTACCCTTGACCTTATACCAAGAGCCTTCCTTTGGATATCTACAGCTTCTGATAGACTATGATCTTCCAATAGTAATGTTTTCTGGATCTTGAATGCACGGTCCTTGTCACCTATCCTTAGAAGTTCGGGGCATCCCAATTTTTTTAACATTTCATGAGTGATAAACGTATCATCTCTTATACCATACCATGTTTCCTCGTTTATAATATCTGCTAAAGTGTAGAGGACTGTGTCAATGTCGGGTGCAACGTATAAGCCTGAGAAATAATCATTCTCTACTGTATTAACTATTACAGTGATCTGGGATGGGTTGATAATCTCTTTCATCCCCTGAAGGAGTTTAGGCGTTCCTGTACCCCCTGATAGTACGGTTATCATTTTAAGGCCCCCCTGTCAACGGAAAACATCCAATTCCCTAGGCCTTAGAAGGTCCTTGGATGTGCCTTCACCCCTGAGATGGTCATGATGATACCCTTTTATTATGACGATGGGTATGCCTTCGTTTGCTTGTCCCATTACCATGGAAGCTGCTGATGCTATCTCATCGGCAACTGCAATCTTTGTTGTTTTCAGACTCTTACCATAGAGGTCTTTCTCCCCTCTCCTATCCCAGATTGGGTTCATGCCAGAAACGCCCACGGCAACCCCAACAGCACCTTCCCTGAAAGGACGTCCCTGGGTATCGGCTATTATAACACTGATGGTCTTACCTAATCTGTCAATTAATGAAGATCTTATTTTTTCTGCTGTAGCATCCGGATCCTCGGGTAGGGGTGTTGCCATCCCCTCTTCAACATTTGATTCATCTATACCAGCATTTGCGCATATAAAGCCATGTTTTGTCTCGGAGATTATGAAGTCATGTCCAACTTTTATTATATCCTCTGATTCTCTCAATATTGCCTCAACTAACCTAGGGTCTTTGCCTGTCTGCTCAGCTAATCTCTTAGCTAGTGATCCTGGTTCTATCCCCTTAAGGTTTATTGTGTTTCCTTCTGCCTTGGATACTATGGTCTCCGCGATAACAATAATATCCCCGTCCTCGATTTTTAAATGTTCCCTCTCAGAGGCTTCGATGATGAGAGTTGCTAGATCGTCACCCTCTTTTATAATGGGGATTGTGGAAAGTCCTATGATTTTTATTTCCAATTGGAGCACCCTAAAGTTTATCTTGGTTAGATGGTGCTAAGTTCCCATTCTCTGATCCCTTTAAAAGCTGCCGCCGCGGTTATTGGATGTGTGAACCTAGAGAATTCTCCCCCATCCATTATATAAGCGGCTGCTTCATCCGCATTCTCCGCCTCGAATTTGACTCTTCGAGGTGTTATATGCTCATATGTGGATATGTAATATGCGCTCCCCCTAGGTACTTTTTGTACTTGGATGCTATGGGGGGTTACTATCCCTATATAGCCTTCACCATCATCTTTTATGGCTGCTGCTATCCTTGGGGTGTTGAGTTCATCCTTTTCATAGTCCATTGTGAACAGAGATAATGCTATAGCATCCCTTATGTTCATACCTATGCTTATCTTATCAGCTATCACATCTGTATGTGAACCATTAGATACTATTGCTGTGTCCCTCACTATCCTTATACAATTGTATGCAATATAGGGGTTTTTGAAGATGTCGGTTTCGTGGCCTTCCTTAGGGATGATCGCAATCCTGTCCTCGAATTTCTTAGCAATCCTATTGGGGAATGATCTGCTCGACACTCTATAAGCAGCGAATACACCATCTTCGCCGCTTCCAACAGCTAATATTCTGCCAAGATACATTATTTATCACCTTTTCTATTGGGTTGGACTCTTAACAGCTTTATCCACTGGGAAACCTGGTGGTGTTTGTATGATTATAAGACCCTCCCTTGGCTTTATTGTTATTTCACCTTCATCTAATACGCGTGTGTGGACTGCGATCGCACTATTTCTTATATATTCTGATTTGTCCATGCCATTAACTGTAACTTTCTTCAAGCCAGAGACGGGGATGAGATAATATTCTGAGGGGCCCAGGGTTTCACTTGGTTCGGGTTTGCCCGAAGAGGAGGATGTCCCCTCGTTGATTCCTTGAAAACTACCTGTTACAACGAGGAAAATGAGTAAGGTGAATAATATGTCTATAAATGGGACGAGGTTGAAGCGTGGATTGGCCCTTTTAATCTTTCTCTTATATCTTTCAACGTCAATGGGCAATATTATCCCTACCAGTTATTGTTTTAGTCTGCTTTCTATTATATCTGCGCTCTTGTTACATTTTTCGAGTATTATATTGTTTATACTCTTTTCTAGCATGCTGGGTTTGAAGGCTACTTGCATGTTTGCTTCGGGTTCGTTGATGGGTTTCACATTAACTATGCCCTCTGATTCTCTGAGGGCTTCCATCACGGCTTCGAGGTTTCCCTCTACTTTGATCTTCATAACTGCGTAATTCCAATTTGTCATCTTTTTTATAAGTTCTATTTTATCTATTTCAGCTTCTATTCTGCCTGTTATGTATGAATAGAATGGTAACAGTAATATTGCGACTGTGAGCCCTGCTATGGTTGTGATAAGGGCTATGTAAATCCCCTGGGCCATTGAAGTGGGGTCTGCGTTAACTCCGAGAACCCTGAATGTGTGCCATATTCCTATGACAGTGCCTATAAGACCTAGTAGTGGTGCGATTTCGATTATTGTCTTGAGGGTGCCGAGGCCACGGGTCATGTTACTCATTTCGACTATGAAAACTCTTTCCATGGCATCTTCGACTTCTGCCTTGTTCCTATAGCCTATTTTAAGAGCTTCCGAGATTATCTTGGAGATCGGGTTTTGGTATTGTCCTATGGCTCTGAGGGCTTCGAGGGCTCCTCCTTTTTCCATGGAATTATTAACGATTCCTATGATCTCTGGTGTGCTGATGCGTGAAATTTTGCGCAGATAATACATTTTTTCTATGGAGAGGGCCAAGCCGTATATTCCTATGAGTGTAATGGCGTAGGTGATTATGCCTCCGCTTTTGAACATTTCTAGTATTGTTGTGATGAGATTTAGTATTGGGTCTGTGATCATCTAAAAACCCCCAGTTTTTTGCATGTTTTTTATTGTGGCCCATGATTTTCTTATGAAATCTGGTAGTCTGTTCATGTCTAGTTGTGATAGGAATTTTTTTGTGAGGGGGTCGTTAGGGTACCCCGAACCGAATTCTACTTTATATTCTCTTTTTATCCTTTCTATTTCTCGTTCTCTTTGATCTTTAGCTACTATTGACGCTGCTGAGACTATTGGATATTTTGTGTCGGCTCTGTGTTCTGCTTTGATGCTTATCTGGTATTTTATTAATTTTTTTATTTCCTTTTCGAATCGTCGGGGTTTTATGTCAACCGAATCTACTATGGCATGGTCTGGCCGTGCCCGGTTGATGATATCTGCAATGGCATTCTTTTCTATTTCGTTGAGGTTAATGCCCTCTTGACGTAGTTTGTCTATGGTTGGAGCGTCTATCCTCTTTATATAATATTTGCTGATTTTTTTTATTTTTTTGGCTAGGTATGTGCGTTTTCTTGGTGTGAGTTTTTTGGAGTCTTTAACTTGGAGCTTTTCAAGTGTTCGTATTTTTTCTTTGGGTAGCATCACACCCGCTATTATGATTGGTCCTATTACGGGTCCTCTACCTGCTTCGTCGATTCCGAGTATGTTCATTGGATCAAGTTTATTTCATGGCTTTTAGTCTTACTTCTGGTTCCAGGGCTCGTGGTTCGGCTGCTACGATGGCCGCGCCCTTTGCCACTACTGTCATGGGGTCTTCTGATATTTTGGCTGGTATGCCCACTTCTTCGTAGATTCTTTCTTTAAGTCCTCTTAGGAGGGAGGTGCCCCCAACTAGTATTGTTTTTTTGTATACTCCTGATATGAGTTCTGGTGATAATCTTTCAAGGACTTTTGATAAAGATTCTATTACTTTTGTTATCACGGGTTCGGCCGCGTCTGCGACTAGTTTTGAATCTATTTCAATTTCTTTTGGCTTGTTTGTTTCCATGCATTTTCCTATTACTGTGGTTTTTTTGTTTTCAATATCGGTTTGTGCATGGACCATCCCTACTTCGATTTTTGCTTTTTCAGCCTCGTGTAGTCCTATTTCGACGTTGTGTTTTTCTTTGACTAGTTCTACTATGTTTTCATCTATGTCATCGCCGCCTATTCGTACTGTTTCAATGTCTGTTATCCCCCCAAGTGATATGACGACGATGTCGCTTGATCCTGCTCCAATGTCAATTACCATGGTACCTGAGGCTTCCGCTATTGGCAATCCTGCGCCTATCGCCGCTGCAAGACCCTCACTTATAACCAGAACGTATTTTATACCCGCCCTTTTGCCGATTTCTTCAACTGCGTTCCTTTCAACTTCTGACGCATTGCCTGGGATGCCTATAACTATCCTGTCAATGGATGATAATTCGCCGGCGCCCATTTCTATTGCGTGGACAATAAGCGCCTCTGCTTGCGCCACGCTCTCAACAACACCCTTTCTAAGTGGTCTGACAGCCACTATATCCTCGGGTGTTCTGCCGAGCATCTTTTTCGCTTCTTCACCCACTGCCAGGACATAGGATGGGTCTTCCTTTTTCACAGCGACTACTGAAGGTATTTTATAAATGTCAAATTTATCCCCTGATGGCTTGGCTATCACGGTATTCAGCGTCCCTAAGTCTATACCAAGGGTGCTTGTGAGTGTTTTGCTTTCTTTTTTTTCTCCTTTTTCCTTTTTTCCGAATGAAAACATTTTAATCCTCCTCTAGAATGTTTTTGAAATCCACAATAAATATATTATTATGGGCTGAGATTTCTTTTATTTTTTCAGCATCTTCACCTCTGGAAACTGATACTAGTAATGTTGTTAGGACAACATCTGTAACTTTAAATAATGGGTCAATAATATCCTTTATAAACTTTGGCAATCTTGCAGTTAAATAAACATCTGCTTCTATAAAACCTGTTGTTTTATCCTCAAGGATTAAATTGAAGTTGGCTTTCTTCTTTTCGGCTTCTCCAACAAATCTTTTGATCAGATTCTCCGGTGCTACGAGAAGTAGGAGATATGGTTCATTTTTAACATAGTATGGTGCTATCTTTAAAAACGCTCCTCCGTTCTCTTTACATATGATTGACAAGTCTCGTATCTTGGCCTCGTCACCATAGAGCATCATCAAATCAAACTTTTTCCTGAGAAATGCCTCCTTAACCGCTACGTGTTCTCTGAAGAGTATTTTAACCTTATCTTTCGATGCTATGGCTTCATAGGCTACGCTGTTAATCGTGTCCTCGTTACCAGCGGCAACACACCATATTTTACCCGAACTCGTGCTCGATACTCGCGCCGCTTGTCGAAGAACCTTGATCTTGCTTTCTATCATTGTCATCACATCACAAGATCTAGATAAGCTTTAAATTTTATCCGGAAATGTAGAGATTAATATCTAATAGACTTTATATATATTTTATTAGTTTCAAAAAAAGAGTATTTTCTACTGGTGATCTGATGCTCGTGAAGGGAGTCCCAAAAAAACTTGGCATAGTTTTAACATTCTCCATCTTCATCTTTCTCCTAGGATATTATATCATAACATTTCTCATCCTATCAATTCTAGCATTTGTAATACAATTTTTCAGGGACCCACAGCGGAAAACACCAGATTCTGAGGGTATAATAGTGGCAGCCGCTGATGGAAGGATCCTTTCCGGGAAAATAGACAAGATAGAAGTAGTGGACTCCTCCTATCCCCTATTGGATAAGATCACAGACGATAATGAAGCCATCCTCGTAAGCACGTTCATGTCCCCATTTGATGTGCATGTTAACAGGGCACCCATCAGTGGGGAGATCATCCACGCCAGCTACTATCCTGGGAAATTTAAAATAGCGAAGGGTAAAATTTTAACAGAAAATGAGAAAAATTTGATGGTCATCGAGGGAAAATATGGTAGGGTAGGGATCATCCAAATAGCAGGTTTCATCGCTAGGAGGATAATACAATATGTAAAAGTGGGTGAAAGGGTGAAAATTGGCACTCGCATAGGCATGATCCGTTTCGGCTCCCGGGTGGATCTTATAATACCCAAGGACTGTGACATTTTAGTTGATATAGGGTCAAAGCCCAAGGCAGGGGAGACAATAATAGCACGATTCCCCACCACACAAACAGAGGAAGAGAGGTTTATAGGCGATGAGAGAATATAAAATACAATACTATATAGAGGTTCCTGACCTATTCTCGATCATGAACGCTTCTTTCGGATTCCTATCAATAATAATGATATTAGAGGGTGGCATGGAGGCTGCTTGTCAGTTAATGTTACTGGCAGTTATTTTTGATTCAATTGATGGGTGGATTGCACGTAAAATAAAAAGAAGGGATGATAAAGGTTTCGGAATGAACGTTGACTCCCTCTCAGATATTACCTCTTTTGGTTTGGCCCCAGCACTCTTCGTATATTCCACAACAAGTTTTCGATACATTAATATATTAGTTGGTCTTCTAATAATGACATGTGGAATATTAAGGCTTTCAAGATTCAATGTAATTGCAAGTGCCAAGAAGAGCACATTCATAGGCTTACCAATACCAGCAATGGCGGTTGTTGTCTCCTCCCTATACCTTAGCGGTATCTTCAATGAACACATCATTCTCATCATAGCGACTATCGTGTCACTTATGATGATAAGTTCCATAGAATATCCAAAGATCAACACGAAAAATGGGGCCATAGTAGTCATACTACTGATACTTACCATATTCACAGGGCTAAAATTGAAAATATTCGCCATGGTACTCTTCATCCTCATCATAGCCTATATATTAACCCCCATCATCTTAAAAATAAAAAATAGGGACAAAAAATGATAGACAAGATAAAAGGGAATAATAATAAGCCCCCAGATCTTCGAAAAAAGGAGAATAACCGGGATATCATGGAAAGAGTGAGGGGGCTTGTGGAAAAATTTACAGGTGCGAAGGAGAAACCATCGGAAAAATCAAAAAAAAGGCCCATGCCCAGGCCCCGCCTAAGAACAAAGAAAAAAGAAGAAGAAAAACCCAGATTAAAAGTGCCTAAGAGGCCCCCTGAAAGAAAACCTGGTTTAACACCACCACCAAAAAAGCCCCCTGGTAGAGGTATACGTCCAAGGATACCGGAAGAGGATCAACGCACCCTTGTAGGAGCCATGGTATTTGGTATAATAATAATAATCATCGTCGCAAGCGGATACTATTTTCTCGTATATCAACCATACCAGCAGACGCTCCAAGCTGCTAAGAACCAGAAACTGGCTGAAGTGGACGCTTACTTCAAGGGGCCGCTCGCCACGGACCCGCAAAAGCAGGCAATCCTCGCCGAGATAGATAGTGGGCAGACACCAGAGGAAGTGCTAGCAGTTGACGTGCTCGGACCCGCAACTAAATCTTGGCGTAAATACCAAAGCCAGGAAATCAACACAAAAAAGGATAGATTCAACAGAGTCATGGTATTGTATAACGTCACTGAAGGGAACCAGACAACGTCAAAGAGGGCTATAATGAAAGTGTCTGACGCCCAGAAAATAGTGAATGAAGCAGATGCAACAGTACTCGCTAATATGGCAATTCAAACCCCTGATACTGTCGCAGTTCCCATCATGATATCAAGGCTGCAAGCCGCCGGCGGACTTATAGGCGTCGGTAGTATGGTGGACATATACCTAAACGTGAACCAGACAGGTAATAATACCACCGTAACTTCACAGGAAACCACACCTAGGATAAGTGGGGCCACAGTACTCGCGATCCTCAGGGCAAAAGATAGTGGTTCTGTTGATGCCAGTATCCTAAGGTCACAGAATATTTCCATGAACACCATGAGCTCTGGGGTTTCAATGGAGAAGAAAACGACCACTGATGTTGAACAGCTCCTGCGGGCAGCTGCAGCAGGTGGCTTGAGCGAAGAGGATATCAGGGCGATCCTGCAAAATTATGGTATAAGGTTGTCCGATTATGAGAGAGCTGCGAACCTTGGAGAACTTGACGCTACATACCTTATAATATTGGAGGTGCCGAGGGACGATGTACCATTTTTAATACAGAACATGAACAGTATAATATTAACTGTTCCGACACAGAACGCGCCTGAATGGATGATCCGCGAATTACGTAGAATTTATGGATAAAATAAAGGGGGTTAAATAGTTGAATAGGCTAAAATATGTGATCTTGATAGGATTATTGGCAATTTTTTTATTTTCGATATTCGCCACGCCCAAAACTGGCTTCGCACAAGAAAACAGAACCGGCGGCGAAACATGGGTTAACCATACCAAAGCCAGTTTACAAATGGATAGCTTTTGGGTGATCATAACAGTGACAGTGAAAAACAAGGCCGACAGACCCTACTACTTCAAGATAGGGCAGGCATACCACGATCACCTCTTTCCAGAAAATGAGACGATAAAATGGGTTATTGATTGGACTGATCCACCCGCGGTGAAAATGGCCAAATCAAGGTTCCCCGAACTTGGCGGAGACTATGGATGGGAAATAGACCCGGGCGAAACAAAGACTGTCTCGTTCAAATTACATGCAGTAGGCGATTTCGGCGATGAACTCAGTTATATCACCCCAGCAAATGAGGATCCAACTTATTATTGGCCCTTGGTAAGTGAACCAGGCCTTTATACTTCATGGTTCTTGCCTAATGAGCTTGAAACATTAAACACTGATCTTAAGATCTTGAATTGGACTGGGACATTTGGTTTCAGCCTAAAGAATATTGATTATGAGCCTGTTTATGGTATAGTCCGGGCGCCTATTGTACCATCAAATTCAAAGCTCACCTACAGTGATCCAAAGGCAACTTTCATTGACTATGAGTCAGTTCAAGGTGCCTATGTTGCAGCATGGGATGTTGCAATACCTGGGCGAAGTTATTCAAACTTTGAATACACCTATCAATGGCCTGCTGGAGGAGAGGAGGGTTACAGCTATTATGGCACGCCTCTCAAGTCCAATTTTAGCGCTGCTGCCGGCGAGTATCTTGGTGGTAACAAGACTACTACAGTTCCTAGTAGAGAGACTGGGATTCCATGGGGTCCATTTATAATAGGTGCTCTGGTTACAGTAGCAGCCATAGCATATACAAGGTTACATTAACATTTCCCCCTTTTTTACATTTTTTTGGTGGAGATCATGAGAATATCAACAGTTCTAGTAATAATTGGCATGTTTATATTATCGCTTTATGCCCTTATTGAAGTGAGTTTTTATGCTTCCGAGATCACCATAAAACAAGAAGAGCCTAATGCTCCCATCGTTGAAATCCCCAGTATTAATTTAACCAAGGATATAAACAATAAATCAGTTTTCTATGGTGTTTATCATGAACCCAAGTCATTTAAGCCTGGGAATGGTACTGTGATACTTTTTGGTCATAGAACCATGTATGGGTCTCCATTCCTTAACTTAGATAAACTAAAAAGGGGTGATAAGGTTTATCTTAATTGGCCCGGGATTGGGAAGGCGGAGTATGTTGTGAACAGGTCTTTCACGGTCCCTGCCTCATATCAAATATCGATATATCAGGGAGATAAGTTATTCCTTATTACTTGTCATCCCATTGGTTCCATGAGTGAAAGGTTGATAGTTGAATGCGATCTTGTAAAGGTTCATCCATTTCAAAAGAATTTGAAGGTGGAGAATCCTAAGAAGTATTATGCACTCCTAATTATCGGAGCTTTTTTTGTGGGGGGCATCTTGATCACCAGAATTTATCCCGTGGTGGAAGATAAGAAGTTTATTTTCATTGCCACGTTAGCTTTGACCCTCTTTCTATTTTTTGGTTATCTTTTCCCAACACCGCCAGAATTTATATCAGAGAAACTTGAGGAATTAAATAATATATTGGGATTTTGGGGATGTCTCATATGAGTCTAGAAGAGTATTTTAAGTGTCTTTCTGATAGGGAGAGAGCCATCTTTGAGGGTGCTATAAGTATGGGCGCCCTTTTTCATCAATTCACCGGCACACCCGTCAATAAAGAGACTCTAAAGTCGCTCAAAGTAGCTATTGAGGATTCTATAAAACTTCAACCTAGTATAGAGGATGTTGAAGTTGAAATAAACCTTGAAGATGAAGATGGGGGGTTTGGCTATGTTTCGCTCGAAGGTAAAATGTTAAATGTTAAAATAATCTCCCGGGTTAGGGATGTTAAGGCTATTATAAGAATGGAATATATTGATGAACTTAACTATCCTCTTATCTATGTGGAGGATGTGAAAGAAGGATAAAGATTATTAAATTCCAAATCAAATGTTTAACTAGTAAGATCGGGAAGGTGTCCTATGATACGCATAGATCCTGAACTCTGCAAAGGATGTAATATATGCATAGAGTTTTGTCCAGAGAAAGTTTATGAAGAATCTGATACATTAAATAAGAGGGGGGTTTACGTCCCAGTACCCGAAAATGAGGATAAATGTAAAAAATGCAAGATCTGTATGTTATTCTGTCCAGATCAAGCCATAGCGGTGGATGAAAATGGTTGAAGAATACTTTATACAGGGAAACCAGGCATGTGCAAGGGGGGCTATAAAAGCCGGTTGCAGATTCTTCGCAGGTTACCCCATAACACCATCAACTGAGATAGCAGAGGAAATGGCCCTACTCTTACCCAGGGAGGGTGGGATCTTCATACAAATGGAGGATGAGATAGGGGCGCTAGGAGCTGTGATAGGAGCTGCTTGGAGCGGCTTGAAGGGGATGACAGCCACCTCAGGCCCTGGATTTTCGCTCATGCAAGAGCATATAGGCTATGCTGCCATGACAGAAACACCCCTAGTAGTTATAGATGTGCAAAGAGGTTCGCCCTCAACAGGCCAGCCTACAATGGCCTCTCAGAGTGACATGATGCAAGCCAGGTGGGGCTCCCATGGAGACTATGAGATCATAGCACTGGCACCATCATCAGTCCAGGAATGCTTCGATTTCACCATAGAGGCGTTTAACCTCTCGGAAAAGTATAGGATACCTGTAATGGTTATGGCTGATGAGATAGTAGGTCACATGCGAGAAAAGATAAGAATCCCAGAAAAGGTGAGGATTACAAGGAGAAAACGGCCGAAAGGAGACCCTGAAGAGTTCATACCATTTAAGGCGGGTGATGGTGAGACAACGGAGATGCCACCATTTGGTGAAGGTTACAAGATCCCTGTAACTGGACTCACGCATGATGAAAGAGGATACCCAGACGCTTCAAACCCAGAGGGCCATGAAAAGCTCGTGAAAAGATTATGTGACAAGATACTAAACCACCGGAAGGATATAGTTAGGGTGAAAAACTCCCATATCGAGGATGCGGATCTTATAGCAATATCATATGGGGCTCCTAGTCGTTCTGTTGCGACAGCTGTGAAGGATTTGAGAAAAGAAGGCCAAAGGGTAGGTTATATGAAGATAGACACTCCATGGCCCTTCCCAGAGGATGAAGTGAGGGAAGTTGCCGAGTCAGCTGATAAATTACTCGTTGTGGAAATGAACCTTGGACAGATCTTCTATGAAGTTCAAAGAGCGGCTAATGGTGTTGCAATGGTCGAACTCCTCCCAAAACTGGGTGGAGAAATACATAACCCGGACGAAATAAAGGCTAAGATAGAATCCATGATCTAGGAGGATCCTCTGATGACCCTTGAAAATCCATTTCTAAAATATCTAAGAAAGGATAGGCTCCCACACATTTTCTGTGCAGGATGTGGTAACGGCATTGTGATGAACACATTCTTTAAAGGCATGGAACTTGCAAACATCGACTTCGAAAATATAGTCCTAGTATCTGGTATCGGTTGCTCTTCAAGGATCCCAGGTTATGTGAAATGCGACTCCCTCCACACAACACATGGAAGGCCAATAGCATTCGCCACAGGACTCAAACTCGGAAACCCGGAACTTGACGTTGTAGTCTTCACAGGCGACGGGGATGCGGCGGCGATCGGTGGTAACCATCTAATCCATGGCGCCAGGAGAAACATCGATCTCACAGTAATCTGTATAAACAATAACATTTATGGCATGACCGGTGGCCAAATAAGTCCAACCTCCCCACGTGGAAGTTATGGTAGCACAGCACCCTATGGGGCCATTGAAACACCCTTTGACTTGGCAGAGCTTGTGAAGGCCGCAGGGGCCAGTTATGTTGCCAGGTGGACTACAGCCCACCCTTTACAACTCGCAAATTCTATTAGAAGAGGCCTTGAAAATAAAGGATTCTCTTTTATAGAAGTGTTATCACAGTGTCCAACATATTTCGGCCGTAAAAATCGTATGAGAACCCCTGTTGAGATGCTAAAGTGGATGAAAGAGAATAGCATAAATAGGAGGAAGGCCCTGAGGATGGAGCCAAAGGAACTGGAAGGTAAAATAATCGTGGGAGATTTTGTAAGAGAAGAGAAGGAAGAGTTAACCACTGTAATCTATGATCTCATCGAGGAGAAGTGTGGTGAAAGGTTCAGATCAATAAAATCGGCTTATAAGGGATGATTGAAGTGAGAAGAGAGATTAGGATCGCAGGTTTCGGGGGTCAAGGTGTAGTGTTGGCAGGGATAGTGATAGGGAAAGCCGCGAGTTTATATGATAAACTCCATGCCGTGCAAACACAATCATACGGCCCCGAGGCGAGAGGTGGCGCGTCGAGATCTGAGGTAGTTATAAGTGACAAGGAAATAGATTATCCAAAGGTGCGAGAACCTGACATATTTGTGGCAATGTCACATGAAGCCCTCATAACCTATTTAGATGATTTGAAAAATGGGGCCACACTCATAGTTGACCCTGATATGATAAAGGAAGAAGAGATAAAAGATTTCATCAAGAAAAAAAAGATAAAATATTACAAGGCCCCGGCTACTAGAACAGCTAAGGAGAAGATAGGCATCCCAATAGTCGCTAACATGGTGATGATAGGAGCCTTCACAAGGGCCACTAGGGTGATCAGTGACCATGCAGCTAAAAGGGCTATAGAGGATAGTGTGCCGTCCGGAACCGAGAAGAAAAATCTCGAAGCATTCGAAGCCGGGAAAAGAATACTAGAGGTGGGGGATCCTAGATGAAGTTATATGAATATAACGCCAAGGAAATTTTCAAGAAGGAGGGCATACCCACACCAGATGGGGGTGTGGCCAATACGCCTAGGGATGTTGAGAAAATAGCTAAAAGATTGGGGAAGCCAGTAGCTATAAAGTCACAGATCCTCGCAGGGGGCAGGGGCAAGGCTGGTGGGATAAGATTCGCTGACAACCCAGAAAATGCTTACAAAGTCGGTGAAGAACTTTTATCCTCCTTGATTAAGGGGGAGAAGATAGAAAGGGTTCTTGTAGAGGAGAAGATCCCCATTGAAGAAGAATTTTACATTAGTGTTATAGTTGACAGGACAATGAAAAAACCCCTTATAATGGCAAGTAGTGAAGGCGGCGTTGAAATAGAAGAACTTGCCCGGAAACATCCGGAAAAGATCGTTAAATATTATGTGGATCCTCTAGGGGAATTCTTACCCTATGAGGCGAGGGAAATCGCCAGAAAAATGGGCATGGAAGGTAAACTCATAAGCGGTGTAGGTGGCATAATCTGGAGACTCTATAATCTTTTCAGAAAGTATGATGCGCTCCTCGCTGAGATAAACCCACTTGTCCTCTCCGGGGATAATTTGGTTGCTGTTGATGCTAAACTCGAAATCGATGATGATTCGATCTTCAGGCACCCTGAATTCAAGAAACAGGAGGAATATGAGGCTAGTGAATTCGCCTTTGTTAAATTGGATGGTAACATAGCAGTTATAGGTAATGGTGCAGGGCTCACATTAACAGCAATGGACCTCATAAAATTACAAGGTGGAGAACCCGCTACCTTCCTAGATATAGGGGGTGGTGCTTCTCCAGAAATCATAAGAAAGGCGATTAACCGTGTAATATCATATCCCAAGGTTGATGTTGTATTCCTAAACGTGCTCGGTGGCATAACAAGGGCGGATGACGTGGCAAAGGGTGTTGTCGAGGCTTTAAGGGATGCTGAACGGGACATACCCCTCGTAATAAGGCTTACAGGTACGAACGAAGAGGAAGGACAGAGAATCCTCAAAGAGGCTGGGATACCATTTGAAACATCACTTGAAAAGGCTGCTGCAAAGGCAGTTGAGGTTGCAAAGAGAGTATAGTTTATGAGATCCTCCTTTTAACTTTTATAGAATGTGCCATTACGAGGGCTGATAATATAATATAAGTAAGAAGTGCTGACGAATTAAATGAACGATTAAACAAGAAAAGACCTATGATACTCTGTGTCAGAAAAGCTGAAAGAGAGCCGATAAGTAAAGCTTCCCTTCCAAGATATCTTCTGCTACCATTCAATCTTTTCTCCCTGTACACTCTAAGAATGTGAAGTCCTGTGATAGTCACTATGAGCACCCATGATAATAGGAACAAGAGACCAAAATACCCAGCATCGAAGGCCACCGCAAATATACCTGGCAGCATATAATCTATATAATCCTTCTTATAGATAAGCACGCCATAAAAGATATGATAAGGTAAGCCTAACTGGTGTATTAGCGTCACTGGGAGTGTTATATAACCATCAGCTCCGCCTAGACACTCTGACTTCCAATAGCAGGAGCCAACCACATGACCCCAAAATGTTGTCTTTGTAAGGACTAACTTCAAACTGGGGATGGTATACTCCTCTAATCTAGTGATCCTAAGAAGCGGACTTAAAACTGGCATGTCAAATATCCTTGATAAGAATTCCATGAGCGCGAATCCACCTATAAGGGCTGATACGAATCTTATGATGGATTTCCTTGTTATCCTCGCAGTTCTTTTGAAACTTTTAGACATTATATAATATCCTAGGGCGCCTCCAAGGAACCATAAAAGGAGGAATGAACGGTGCATCAAACCCCCTGCGATCGCTATGACAAAAAATAGGATGTAATTTAATGTTTTGATAGAAGTTGAACGTATACCAGCCTCTGACAACAAATTAGATGCTGCCAGTACAGTAACCCATGATAGGACCGCGAATGGGCCGAAGGGGTGTGTGAATTCTTGATGTGTTAATAAAGGCAGAATTAATAGGAGGGTGTCAGCAGAGAATAATAAAGCAAATAATATTGTGACAAGAGTGCCCAGAAAGAGAACCAAGCTCAGTGAAACTCCCACTAGATTGAATAAAATTATTATACCGACATGGATTATTATGGCAATTTCTATGATGAACTGGAGATTGTTCTTTGCTATTAACATGAAACTCCCAGAACCTCCCTTTTAGGTGGTGAGCAAACTTATTATATAATCATAGCGGTTTTTCAACCATGCATATAACTGATCTTCTAATCCGGCGCCCTGGGTCTTATTTTCCAGCCTCTCTTTGAAGTTGGTGGTTAATCTATTCACTTTCTGCAAATCTGTAATTACTTGTGATATATCCTCCACTTGTGCGCTTGTAAGGTCAATATCTAGTTCATCTGCGGTGCTGATGACCGTCTCCTTTATCTTCTGGGTATCGTCAGATTCTGTTCTATTTTTAACTTCACTGATTAGCTGGGCTATGTTATCACCATTTTCACCGGTTTCATTAACTAGTCTGGTTTGGAGGTACATTTCTTCAAGGGATGCCTTTTTAACCTCGTCTGGTATCTCAGCCCCGACAAGGGTCTCATAGCATTTGAATACGCCTATGAGGGCTGTTTCTCCGGATGATTGTAATGGTGAGGAAACCACTATATAACCTTTCTCTATACCAGCGGACTTTAAACTGTTTGCATACATTTGGGGTGTTGCCTTCTTTATTTTATCCTGATCAACGATTATTGTAAGATTATCATTCTCTAGATCAACCATTGCACATGAAAATATTTGATCAGGATTATATATTTCGCCTGTGACATCTTCGGATATCTTATTAACATCCTGGGCCCTGACAACCTCTATACTCGCATCTTTTATACCTTTATCTGTTTTTGATTGGAAATAGTTCATCATAGCCTCTTTATACTTTGGATTGTTATATGTGGCCTCTCCTATTGTAATTGAAAGCCCCGAAGCCCCATAAGCAAATGATATGAATAATAGCAAGGCCAACAAGATATATTTCATCAGAATACCCCATCAACTTTGGCCTAAGAGTACCACTCGGCTCTCCTTTGATTTGTTAATTATATCCATCCCGGTTAATTCAGCTATTTTATCTGCGAATTCATAAACTTCAGAGAATAATGGCATGTTCTCTATTTCTAATCTTTGACGTGAATATCCGAGGTACATGTAGGCTTTCACTTCCACGAAGTCTGGTTGGGCCTTTTTGATGAGAGAGGCGTAGTCCCTTGGGTTTGTCATGTTTTTACCATGGACTGCTGTTATCCTTAAAACTCTTCGACAGTTGAAACTTGGAAGTAATTCTAAAGATCTGTTCAAGTGCTCCCATGCATTTTCTGTTTGTGGTCGGCAAATTTTTTTGTGGATTTCCTCGGATGGTGCGTCTAGTGAAATGTAGAGTTGGGTGGGTTCTTCTGAAAGGTTTTCAAGTGCTTTGTAATTGATGCCATTAGTAACTAGAAATGTTGTGAATTTTCTTTTATGGAATTCCTTGATCATTTCATTTATCATCGGATATAATAGTGGTTCCCCTGCTAATGATATGGCCGCATTATTGGGTTCTTGTGCTTCAAGGAGTTTTTTCTTGTTAGCTTTTTCGTTGCCGAAAAATCCGCAGAGCAAGCTTCTCTGAGCATTGATACACTCATCTATTATATCCGCTGGTTCGTCATAGTCTCCGTCCCATTCTGTTCTAGTGTGTTTAAGGTCCCTCCAGCAGAAAAGACACCTTTGTTGGCAAAAGAATATGCTAGGGGACATTTGCAAGCACCTGTGGCTTTTGATACCATAGAATTTTTGTTTGTAACATGTTCCCTCATCTAGTATGCTCTTTTTTGTCCACAGGCAAGTTTTCACTGCTGTGTGCGCATGTTTACCAACGAATCTGTACCCCATCTTCTCTAATCTTTTGAATTTCTCAGATTTTGAAATGTACACTCCACCCACCTAATAGTTCCCATTGCTCGCACATATCGGATCTCATTATGGTGTGTGCCCTCTAACCTTAACATACAAGTGTGTCAAGCTTAATAATATGATCTTTCAAACAATATTAATATCTATAGGAGCATAATAATAGTAGGTTTATTATAGTAGTTTTATAAAAAGATGATTATACACTAAAAAATCCTAGACATGGAAAAAAGAACTTTTTTGGAGGCTTATCATTGAAGTATGATACTCCCATTGTAATATTGAATTTTAAAACCTATATTGAATCTACTGGTGAAAATGCTGTGAATTTAGCCCGCACTTGTGAACAAGTGGCTGATGAAACTGGTGTTAATATTGTGGTCGCGCCACAGCATATGGACCTTTTTAGGGTGGCTCAAACGGTTAAAATACCAGTGGCAGCGCAACATATCGACCCCATAGATGCTGGTGGACACACCGGCAGCATTCTCCTAGAATGTGCAGAGGAGGCCGGGGCCACAGGAACCCTTATAAATCATTCAGAGAAGAGGATGAAACTTGCAGATGTTCAAAGGGTTATCGGAAGAGTTAAAGAGGCCGGCCTCGTTAGCATAGTCTGTACAAATAATGTAGATACGAGCGCGGCTGCAGCTGCAATGGGCCCTGATTTCGTGGCAGTGGAACCCCCGGAACTTATAGGATCTGGCATCCCAGTATCCAAGGCAGAACCTGAAGTGGTCACCGGGACCGTGGATGCCGTTAAAAACATAAACCCCAATGTTAAAGTGCTCTGTGGGGCTGGGATATCTACAGGTGAAGATTTTAAGGCAGCCCTGGATCTTGGATCAGAAGGGGTGCTCTTAGCTTCCGGCGTCATATTAGCTGATAACCCCCATGAAGCTCTCTTAGACCTGGTAAGTAAAATATAAACTAGTGTGGGGGGTGAACATTGAATGTCATTAAATTTCAAGACCATAGACGATCTTGAATTAAATGATAAAACCGTGCTTTTAAGAATTGATATAAACTCGCCTGTAGATCCGCACACAGGAAGAATACTCGATGATACGCGTCTTAGACTCCACTCAGAGACCATAGATGAGCTTGCAGGAATGGATGCGAAGGTGGTTATATTAGCCCACCAAAGCAGGCCAGGTAAAAAAGATTTCACAACCCTGGAAAAACATGCTGAAATTCTATCGGATATCCTGGGGCGTCCCGTAAAATATGTGGAGGATATCTTTGGATGTGCTGCCCGAGAGGAAATCTCCAAGATGAAAAAGGGTGATATAATACTCCTAGAGAATGTCCGTTTTTATTCAGAAGAAATCTTGAAAAGGGAGCCTAAAATCCAAGCAAAAACTCACCTTGTCAGAAAACTATCCCCCCTTATCGATTATTATATTAATGATGCTTTTGCCGCGGCCCACAGATCCCAGCCCTCACTTGTAGGTTTTGCCGTGAAATTACCATCTGCCGCCGGGAGAGTTATGGAAAGAGAATTAAAGATTTTATATGGTGCGCTTGAAAATGTTAAAAGGCCTTGTGTTTACATTCTTGGGGGTGTTAAAGTCGATGACTCCATAAAGGTCATGCAAAACGTTCTAAAAAAAGGTAGTGCCGATCATATACTAACCACAGGGCTTGTGGCTAACGTGTTTTTAAAAGCGGCTAAAATAGATATAGGTGAATGTAACGAGAAACTGATAAAAAAAAGAGGCTACAAAAACCTTATAAAAGTGGCTAAGAAGCTCATGAAAAAATTCAAGGATAAAATACTTATACCAGTTGATGTGGCAGTATGCAAAGATGATAAAAGACTGGATGTCCCCATAGATGATATCCCAGATCTCCCAATCTATGATATTGGCCTAGAAACCATGAAAATCTATGCAGAGAAGATAAGAAGTGCCAAAATGATAGTTGCAAATGGCCCTGCAGGAGTTTTCGAGAACCCAGAATTTAGTATAGGCACTGAAGATTTACTTAATGCTATTTCATCATCTGCTGGGTTTTCCATAATTGGCGGCGGCCATTTAGCCGCTGCAGCGGTTCAAATGGGCTTTCAAGATGGTATAGATCATATAAGTAGTGGGGGTGGTGCTGCCATAAGTTTATTGGCTGGTGAAGAATTACCAGCAGTTAAGGTGCTCTGCAACCCCATCTAAAGAATTCCATAATCCTAATATATAATATCCAGACCATACATATAAATATTAGGAAACTATTGGGAAGTCGGGTCTAGGGCATTATGATATCTAGACTATGTAGGTATTCCACCGTAAAATATTTAAATATTAATGACCTAATATGATGAATGCCTCGGTAGCTCAGTCTGGTGGAGCGCGAGACTTGTAATCTCGTGGTCGCGGGTTCAATTCCCGTCCGGGGCTTCATATGATCTTGATGGGACCATAGGGTAGCCTGGTCGATCCTTTGGGCTTTGGGAGCCTGAGACCCCGGTTCAAATCCGGGTGGTCCCATATCCAATTAATAGAGACCCGCCTTAGCTCAATTTGGCAGAGCATCGGACTGTAGATCCGAGGGTTGCCGGTTCAAGTCCGGCAGGCGGGATTTTCCCCCACCTCCCCCCCACAAAATTTTATAACCAGAATATAATATAGGAAAATATTTATAAAATGTGATGGAAAATATATAACATTCAACGTTTCTAGGGGAGCAGATATTATCAAACTAGGTAGTCTGTGTAGGCTCTCATCAAATGATAATAGATGGAGGGTAAAATATTTAAAGGAGTGAGATGGATAAATTGGGATAATCTCATTTTAAAAGATTGCCCTGGTGGTGTAGGGGCTATCATGCGGGCCTGTCGAGCCCGCGACTCGGGTTCAATTCCCGGCCAGGGCGTCTACCATGGGCCCGTAGCTCAGTCTGGAAGAGCGCTTGGCTTTTAACCAAGTGGTCGCGGGTTCAATTCCCGTCGGGCCCGTTCCCCTGATTTTAGGTTATATTTTTCACCTGGAGGATAAATTGTGAAGAAGGATATATTAAAACACCAGCTGGTACCGGAACATGTTATTCTATCTGAAGAGGAAGCCGAGAAAGTCCTCGAGGAGATGAAAATCCACGCCGAACAACTACCTAGGATAAGGACTGACGACCCTGTAGTGAAGGCTATAGGGGCGAAAGAGGGGGATATACTGAAAATAATAAGGGAAAGTCCAACCGCGGGTAAATTTGTAACATATAGGATAGTTCAAGATTGATTATATTATTTTTTTGGAGGAAGTCCATGAAAGAAAGTGCATGGGAATTGGTAGATGCGTTTTTTGACAAATACAATCTGGTAGACCACCACCTTGAATCCTACAACGACTTTGTAAATAACAGAATACAAGAGATAATAGATAGTAGCGAACCCATCGAATTCGAAGAGGGAAAATATAGAGTGGAGACAGGAGCCCTTAAGATAGAGAAACCATTCATCAAAGAAGCTGATGGATCCACCACTAAAATATTCCCAATGGAAGCTAGACTTAGAAACTTAACCTACTCCGCGCATATGATCCTTGAAATGCGACTTTTAAAAGAAGGGGCTCCAGAGCCGGATTTCGAAAAAGTCTACATTGGAGAATTACCAGTGATGTTAAAATCAGAAATATGTCATCTCCACGGGCTCAAAGAAAGCGAACTCATAGAAAAGGGAGAAGATCCACGAGACCCTGGAGGATACTTCATAGTCAACGGATCAGAGAGATCGCTCGTAACCACAGAAGAGATAGCCCCAAACAAGATCATCCTAGAAAGAATAGGTGAAATCGAGGAGAACAGGGCCAGAGCCGTTGTAACATCGATAAAAAGTGGATTCAGGGCACGGATATCAGTTGAATATAAAAAGCCCAGGAGAAAGGGAGTATACCTCCGCATCTCATTCCCCTATGTGCCAGGGGAAATACCACTCGTAATACTGTTAAGGGCCCTCGGATTAGCCACAGACGAGGAAATCATAACAAGCATCTCTGATGATTTGAATTATCAGATGGTAGCCATTGATGATATAGAAGTCTCCTCTGATAAACTCAAAATAGACTATGAGAAGTTAGAGGAGATGGAAGAGGAAGAACGTAGAGAATACCTGGTATTAAGCGCCATCAAATATATTGGTAACAGAGTCGCCAAGGGGATGACAGAAGATTACAGGATAAGAAGGGCAGAAGATGTGATAGACCGCTACCTACTACCCCATATCGGCACTGAACCCGAAAAGAGAATTGATAAAGCAATCTACCTTGCTGAGATGACCGAAATGTTATTAGAGGTCATATTTGGTGAAAGAGAACCCCACGACAAGGACCATTATACCAACAAGAGATTAAGGGTCTCAGGAGATCTTATGGAGGACCTTTTCAGGGTAGCGTTCACAAGTTTAACAAGGGACATGACCTACCAGTTAGAAAGAAGCCTCGCAAGGGGCAAAGAACCTTCAGTGAAGCAGGCAGTCCGCTCAGACGTCCTCACAGAGAACATAAAACATGCGATCGCCACGGGAAACTGGGTTGGTGGCAGAGCAGGTATAAGCCAACTGCTTGACCGTACAAGTTACATGGGCACACTATCACACCTTCGAAGGGTTGTATCCCCATTAAGCCGGAGCCAACCACACTTTGAGGCCAGGGACCTTCACCCAACACAATTCGGGAAGATATGCCCAAATGAAACCCCTGAAGGCCCCAACTGTGGCCTGGTTAAAAACCTTGCATTAATGGTCAGAATCTCAGAGGGTGCGGACCCGGATGAGATAAAAGATGTGATCAAAAAAATGGGGATCATAAACTAAAATGGGGGGGTTCAGTAAATGACCAAGATTTATGTTAACGGAGAACTTATAGGCACTTGTGACGAACCTGAAGAGTTCGTTGAGGAGATGAGGGAAAAGAGGAGGCAAGGAGAAATCTCCCATGAAATGAATATCACATATTATCCTGAGAATAATGAAATTTACATTTTCACAGACCCTGGGAGGGCTAGAAGACCCCTCATAATAGTAAAGGATGGTAAACCACTTCTCACAGAAGAACACTTAGAACTTTTAAGAAAGGGCGAAATTGGATGGGATGATCTTGTAAAAAAGGGTGTGATAGAATACTTGGACGCTGAAGAGGAAGAAAACGCTTATATTGCAATGTCAGCGGATGAAGTGACAGAAGAGCACACACACCTTGAAATAGATCCTTCAACAATGCTTGGCATATGCGCTGGTATCATACCCTTTGCAAACCATAATTCATCACCAAGGAATACAATGGAAGCAGGCATGACAAAACAAGCACTAGGCTTCTATGCATCCAATTATAATCTTAGAACAGATACAAGAGCCCATCTACTACACTATCCACAGGAGCCCATAGTGAAGACCAGGATAATAGATGTTATAGGATATGACAGCAGGCCATCGGGGCAAAACTTTGTAGTTGCAGTGATGTCATATGAAGGCTACAATATGGAGGATGCTCTCATCCTAAATAAAGCCTCCCTTGAAAGGGGACTTGCAAGATCAACATTCTTCAGATCTTATGAGGCTTCTGAGAGAAGATACCCTGGAGGCCAGGAGGATCGTTTCGAAATACCTGAGAAGGGTGTGAGGGGTTACCGTTCAGAGAGAGATTATAGGCATCTTGACGATGATGGAATAGTAAACCCTGAATCAAAGGTTTTTTCTGGTGACGTTTTAATCGGTAAAACATCACCTCCACGTTTCCTTGAAGAGATAGATGAGTTCGGTACAGTTGCCGAGAGGAGGAGAGAGACTTCAGTCACCATAAGGCATGGTGAAGAGGGTGTGGTTGATGCTGTTCTCCTCACAGAAACCGTTGAAGGTAATAGGCTGGTTAAGATACGTTTAAGGGATCAGCGACAACCAGAGTTAGGTGATAAGTTCGCTTCAAGACACGGGCAGAAGGGTGTTGTAGGACTCATAGTACCAGAGGAGGACATGCCATTCACAGAGGATGGGATAATACCCGATCTTATCATAAACCCCCATGCAATACCCTCCAGGATGTCAGTTGGACAAGTACTAGAGATGATGGCCGGTAAAGCCGCTTGCATGGATGCTGAGAGAGTTGATGGGACACCATTCACTGGTGAAAAAGAAGAGGATATAAAGGAGGCCCTCAAAGCCAATGGGTTCGAAACTGCTGGGCTTGAAACATTATATGATGGTGTTACAGGTGAAAAACTCCAAGCAGAGATATTCATAGGAGTGGCATACTATCAGAAACTCCATCATATGACAACCGATAAAGTCTATGCACGATCAAGAGGCCCTGTACAAGTACTTACAAGACAACCAACAGAAGGCCGGGCCAGGGAAGGCGGTCTAAGATTCGGTGAAATGGAAAGGGACTGTCTAATAGCCCATGGCGCGGCTTTAACACTCAAGGAGAGGTTGCTGGATGAATCGGACAAGTATGAGGCTCTTGTCTGCTCTGAGTGTGGTATGTTAGCCATATATGATCGTATAAGAGGTAAAACATATTGTCCAATCTGTGAAGACTCGGAATCCTTCCCAGTCGAGATATCCTATGCATTCAAATTATTATTAGATGAGCTTAAAAGCCTCTGCATATTCCCGAAACTCATCCTAGAAGATAAAGCATAAAAAGAGGAAAAGGGGAGAGACCAAACTTGAAAGGCATTCTTAAAAAGATCTCCAAAATAAACTTTGGACTGCTTTCACCAGATAAGATAAGGAAAATGTCAGTAGCTCAGATCATAACACCCGACACATACGATGAAGATGGGTATCCAATCGAAAATGGTCTGATGGACCCACGACTTGGTGTCATAGACCCTGGTCTGAGATGTAAAACATGCGGCGCCAGGGGAGGTGAATGTCCAGGTCACTTCGGCCATATAAACTTCGTAAGACCGGTAATACATGTTGGATTCGCAGATACCATATATAAGATCCTCGGATCCACATGCAGAAAATGTGGAAGAATACTACTCGACGAAAACGAGATAAAAGAATATACACTCTTATTCCATGATGCCATGGAAAAAGAGGAAAACCTCACAGATATTATAAAAGAAGTTTATGATGTTGCAAAACGTGAAAGATGCCCACACTGCGACGAAGACCAGGGAAACATCAAAATAGACAAACCAGTATCCATCGTTGAAGAAGATTACAAATTAACGGTCGATGAAATCATAGAACTCCTAGAAGATATAATTGAAATGCTAGATGAAGGCTACACGCTAACATCATTCGAACTAATAGAATTACTAGAAAGAAAATACAGATTAACACCAAGAGAGATTAAGAGGTTAACCAAAGAACTTGATGAGAGTTTAGAGAAGATCAGAGAATCCCTAGAAGAAGTTAAAAATTTCAGAAGAATCTTTGAAAAAATCGGTAAAAAATCAACATTCAACGAGATCATAGAATTTCTAGAAAATGCAGAGGAAGCATCAAATAGCCAAGCGATTGAATGGGAGAACTTCAAAGAAAAGACAGAAATATTAAAAGAACTTGACAAAACCTTGGAAGACGAACCAGAAATCGAGCGAGAGCTTGGAAAATTCCTTAAAGTAATCAGAGAAGTTGAAGAGGATCCAGAGAAAATCCTAGATGTTAAGGGGGAGTTAAAGGAGATCATGAAGCCCATGGAAGTTTTGGAGGAGATCAGGGGCTTGAGAAAACTCTTTGATGTGATTGATTATAAGTTAACTCCAAGTGAAGTTAGGGAAAGGCTAGAAAGAATACCTGATGAAGATTCCTTACTGCTTGGGGTGAACCCCAAGGTTGCAAGGCCAGAATGGATGGTTCTAACAGTATTACCCGTCCCCCCGGTAACTGTAAGGCCTTCAATCACCCTAGAGACTGGTGAACGTTCAGAGGACGACCTCACACACAAACTCGTTGACATATTAAGAATCAATCAACGCCTTAAAGAGAACATGGAAGCTGGGGCACCCCAACTCATCGTCGAAGACCTATGGGAACTCCTACAATACCATGTGACAACATACTTTGATAATGAAGCATCAGGTGTGCCGCCAGCAAGGCACAGATCAGGAAGACCTCTCAAGACATTAGCACAGAGATTAAAGGGTAAAGAAGGACGATTTAGAGGCAACCTTTCAGGAAAGAGAGTTAACTTCTCCGCACGTACAGTAATATCCCCCGACCCAAATATTAGCATAAATGAGGTTGGCGTCCCTGAGATAATAGCCAAGGAAGTTACAGTGCCAGTATACGTGACAGAATGGAACCTAGACGAAGTCAAGGAATATATTAAAAATGGATCTGATAAACATCCAGGCGCAAATTATGTTATAAAACCAGACAATCGCAAAATAAGAATCTATGAGGAGACGAAAGAGGCGATACTTGAGAAGATAGAACCAGGTTATATCGTCGAAAGACACCTCAAAGATGGTGACATAGTATTATTTAATAGGCAACCATCATTGCATAGAATGTCAATGATGGCACATGAGGTCCGTGTCCTACCATACAAAACATTTCGTTTAAACCTTTGTGTCTGCCCACCATATAACGCCGACTTTGACGGGGACGAGATGAACCTACATGTCCTGCAAACAGAAGAAGCCCGTGCAGAAGCTAAAACTCTAATGCGCGTACAAGAACACATACTTTCACCAAGGTTCGGCGGACCTATCATAGGGGGCATACATGACCACATTTCAGGAGCATACCTATTAACAAGAAAAGGCACAAAATTCGAAGAAGGAGACGCATTCCAACTTTTAAAAAGGGCTGGAATACCACTACCCGACAGAAAGGGGAGAAAATGGACTGGAAAAGAAATATTCAGCATGGTACTGCCAGACGACCTTAACATGACATACAAGGCAGAAATCTGCAGAAAATGCGACGAATGTCAAAAAGAAGATTGCAAATACGACGCATATGTCATAATAGAAAATGGGCAACTGAAATCAGGAGTAATAGACGAAAAGGCATATGGAGCATTCTCAGGCAAAATATTAGACCATATCGTGAAGGAATACGGTACTGACAAAGCCCGCGAATTCTTAGACTCGGCCACAAGACTGGCTATAGCCGCCATCATGAAAGTAGGATTCACAACAAGTATTAGAGATGAAGAAATCCCAGAAGAGGCAAAAGAAAGAATAGAAGCCCACTTAAAAAATGCTGAAAAAAGAGTTGATAGACTAATCGAAGCTTATGAAAACGGCGAACTCGAACCATTACCTGGAAGAACACTCGAAGAAACCCTTGAAATGAAGATAATGCAAGTCTTGGGAGAAGCCAGGGACAAGTCAGGAGAAATAGCAGAGGAATACCTTGACATGGAAGAAAACCATGCGGTTATAATGGCCCTCACAGGTGCAAGGGGATCCATGCTCAACTTGACACAGATAACTGCATGTGTAGGGCAACAGTCAGTACGTGGGAGCAGGATCACAAGAGGATACAACAAAAGAACTTTACCACATTTCAAAAAAGGCGAACTAGGTGCCAAGGCGAGGGGCTTCGTACATTCAAGTTACAAGGAGGGCTTAGACCCCTTGGAGTTCTTCTTCCATGCAATGGGTGGAAGAGAAGGCCTTGTGGACACTGCTATTAGAACAGCCCAGAGCGGTTACATGCAAAGAAGACTTGTAAACGCCCTCCAGGACTTGACAGTGACAGATGACGGTATGGTAATAGACAATAGAGGAATTGTAGTCCAAAGACTTTATGGAGAGGATGGTGTCGACCCTGCTAAAAGCGATTATGGTGAAATAGTAGACCTCGAAAAACTAGTGGATGAGATTAGGGCGGGTAAATAAATCCCACTGTGGGTGATTTTGTGGAAACATTGGAAAAGGTTAAAAAATTCGTGGAAAAGAAGGGTTTGGAATTCCCAGAGAAACTCATATTAGAAATGGCTAGGGTAGTGGAGGATAAACAGTTAGATGATGATGAACTCAGCGAATTGATAGAGAAGGCCCATCGAGCATATGAGAGAGCTAAGGTGGAGAAGGGAGAGGCTGTAGGTACTGTTGCGGCACAGTCTGTGGGCGAGCCAGGTACCCAGATGACAATGCGTACTTTTCACTATGCTGGGGTGGCTGAACTTAACGTTACACTTGGCCTTCCCAGGCTTATAGAGATTGTTGATGCTCGTAAAAAGATTTCAACACCTACAATGGACATATACTTTGAAGAGGATAAAAGGGATGATGAAGAATTTGTGAGAAAAATCGCTAACAAGATCGGTAAAAGCACCCTAAATGATATTTTGAAAAATTTCAACGTCAATTACGCTGAGATGAACATTGTAGTTGAATTAGACAAGGAAAAAATCAAGGAAAAGCGGCTTAATTATGATGATATAATAGAACGTGTGAAAAAAGCTTTTAAGAGAGTAGAAATAAATAATCATATACTAATATTTGAACTTGAACCTTCAAAACGTACTATAAGGGATCTTAGACTTTTAGCTGATAAAGTACGCAACCACCAAATAAGTGGGGTTAAAAACATAGGTAAAGTGGTTGTCAGAAAAGAAGAAGATGAATGGGTAATACACACTGAAGGTTCGAACCTTGGAGCTGTTCTCAAAATAGATGGTGTTGACAAAGTCAGGACGATGACAAATGACATACATGAGATAGAGAAGGTTCTAGGGATAGAAGCGGCGAGGAACGCTATAATACATGAGGCAAAGAAGACAATGGAGGAACAGGGACTGACAGTGGACATAAGACACATCATGTTAGTAGCTGATATGATGACAGCAGATGGTACGGTGAAATCCATTGGAAGGCATGGTGTCAGCGGGGAGAAAGCAAGCGTCCTTGCAAGGGCCTCATTCGAAGAAACTGGGAAACACCTTCTAAGAGCCAGTATAAGGGGGGAAGTAGATAATCTCAACGGTATCATAGAAAATATCATCATAGGACAACCCATACCATTAGGTACGGGTTCAGTGAGCGTTATAATGAAACAAAAGGATAGGAGGAAGTAAATGGACATAGATAGAGGAATAAGAGTAGCCGTGGACACGGGTAATGTTATATTAGGCTCGAAAAAATCCATCCAAAACTTGAAACTAGGTAAAGGCAAAATAGTAATAATAGCTGAAAACGCCCCAGAGGATATAAAAGAGGACGTAGAATATTATGCTAAACTTTCCAATATTCCCGTCTATGTTTACAAGGGAAGTAGCGTTGAATTAGGCTCAGTATGTGGTAAACCATTCACTGTCACTACTCTCCTCATACAAGATCCAGGTGACTCAACAATACTAGAAATAGTGGGGTAGATTCCGTGAATATAAAATTCACTACAAACGAGATAAGATACATTGCACTCTTTGAAAGCATGACAGGTGCAATGGTAAAAGATTGTATAGTGGATGATAAAAATGGGAAGATAACATTCCTTGTTAAAAAAGGGGACATGGGCCTCGCAATTGGGAGAAGAGGCAGCAATGTGACCAAGGTCCAGAAGGCTGTTGACAAGGGCGTTGAAGTGATTGAACACTCAGACGATCCAGTTGAATTCATAGCCAACCTCTTCGCCCCCATTAAATTAAGGAGCATAAGAATACTCCAAAGGGAAAACGGTGAGAAAATAGCCACTATAGAAGTAAATCCAAAGGATAGAAGGGCAGTGATAGGTAGAAGGGGCCAGAATATTGAAAGGGCCAGGATATTAGCAAGGAGACAGCACAACATAAGTAACATTATAATCAAATAATGGGAGGGAATCACACTTGCCAGGACTTTTCGCAGCAAAAAAACTCAAAAAGGACAGACAAAGGTTTAGATGGAAAGACCCACAATATAAGAGAAGAGCATTACGCTTAGATGTTAAAGCAGACCCCCTTGAGGGAGCACCACAAGCAAGGGGGATAGTAATAGAAAAGGTTGGTATAGAGGCGAAACAGCCAAACTCAGCTATAAGAAAATGTGTAAGGGTTCAACTGATCAAGAACGGTAAACAGATAACCGCATTCGCCCCCGGAGATGGTGCTATCGGGTTCATCGACGAACACGATGAAGTAATCGTGGAGGGTATAGGAGGCCCGGCCGGGAGGGCGATGGGTGACATTCCAGGCGTCCGCTGGAAGGTCACCAAAGTCAATAACGTATCACTCCAGGAGATGGTTAGGGGTAAGATAGAGAAACCAGTGAGGTAATACTTATGAGTTTAGTCTTTGATAAATGGGAGACAAAAGAGGTGAAAGTCGAGGACAGGGGATTGGCTAAATACATTTCCCTAGAAGAAGTGCTTGTCCCACATACAATGGGGAGACACGTGAAAAGACAATTCGCAAAATCAAAGGTTTCAATAATTGAAAGATTGATAAACAAGGTTATGAGAACCGAGAAGAACACTGGAAAAAAGAATAAAGCATACAAGATCGTTAAAAGAGCATTCAAGATAATAAACCAGCGAACCAAGAAGAACCCAATTGAAGTCCTAGTTAAGGCTATAGAGAACACATCCCCACGTGAAGAGACAACAAGGATAAAATATGGGGGTATAGCTTACCAAGTCGCCGTTGACGTATCCCCACAAAGGAGACTCGACTTATCCTTGAACTTCCTCACAAAGGGTGCCATGCAAGCAGCCTTCAAAACCAAAAAATCAATAGAGGAATGCCTAGCCCAGGAGATCATATTAGCATCAGAATATGACACAAGAAGCTTCGCAATCCAAAAGAAAGAAGAAAAAGAGAGAATAGCCAGATCAGCACATTAAGGTGATTTTATTGAGCAGACGCGCTAAGATGATTAGCAAAATCAAGGAATTAATGAACAAACCAGATTACATCCGCAACATAGGCATAGTCGCCCACATAGACCATGGAAAAACAACACTATCAGACAACCTACTAGCTGGTGCCGGGATGATATCAGCAGAATTGGCAGGCGAGCAATTGTTCCTAGATTTTGACGAACAAGAACAGGCAAGGGGGATAACCATCGACGCAGCTAACGTATCCATGGTCCACCCATACAATGGCAAGGAATACCTCATAAACCTCATAGATACTCCAGGACACGTAGACTTTGGAGGGGACGTTACACGTGCAATGCGAGCCGTTGACGGTGCGGTGGTCGTGGTCTGCGCAGTCGAGGGAGTGATGCCCCAAACAGAAACAGTACTAAGACAAGCCCTCAAAGAACACGTGAAACCAGTGCTATTCATAAATAAAGTGGATCGTCTAATAAATGAACTCAAACTCAAACCAGAAGAACTCCAAGAAAGATTCATAAAGATAATAAGCCAAGTCAACAAACTAATCAAGAGCATGGCACCCAAAGAACTCAAAGAAAAATGGCAAGTAAAAGTAGAAGACGGGAGCGTGGCCTTCGGATCAGCCTACTACAATTGGGCCATAAACGTCCCCATAATGCAAGAGACAGGCATAACATTCAAGGAGATATACCAATACTGTAAAGAAGACAGGCAAAAAGAACTAGCCCAAAAAGTCCCCTTACACAAGGTACTCCTTGGAATGGTTGTGGAACACTTACCAAGCCCATCAGAATCCCAAGCCTACAGAGTACCCATCATATGGCAGGGAGACCTAGAAAGTGAAGAAGGCCAATCAATGCTCAAAACAGACCCCAAAGGGCCACTAGCAGTCATGATAACAGATGTCAGGATAGATAAACACGCTGGTGAAGTGGCGACCGGCCGTATATTCGGGGGGACCATCAAAAAAGGCGATGAAATATTCCTAGTAGGATCCCATACAACCTCTAGGGTTCAACAAGTTGGAGTCTACATGGGCCCAGAGAGGATAAACACTGATCTGGTCCCGGCTGGTAACATTGTCGCGATAACCGGCGCCAAGAATGTGGTCGCAGGTGAAACAGTATGCGACCCAGAGAGGAAGATAGAAGCATTCGAGAGCCTAGAACACATTTCAGAGCCTGTTGTCACGGTAGCGGTTGAAGCGAAGAACACAAAGGATCTTCCAAAACTTATAGAGGTCCTGAGGCAGATAGCTAAGGAAGACCCCACAGTAAAAGTTGAGATAAACGAGGAAACAGGTGAACACCTCGTCTCTGGTATGGGTGAATTACACCTTGAGATAATCGCCTATAGGATAAACGAAAAAGGTGTTGAAATAGAAACCTCAGAGCCAATCGTAGTCTACAGAGAGACCGTCATTGACAACGCAGGACCAGTTGAGGGCAAATCACCCAACAAACATAACAGATTCTATATAACCATAGAACCATTGGAAGAGTCAGTATTCAAGGCCATACAAGAAGGCATGATCAAAGAGGGTAGAATAAAAGGAAAAGAAATGGCGAAGAAATTCATAGAAGCCGGTCTAAGCAAAGAAGAGGCTAGAAGAGTATGGGATGTATATGAGAGGAACCTCTTCATAAATATGACAAGGGGTATACAATACCTTGATGAGATAAAAGAACTCATATTAGACGGGTTCGAAAGTGCGATAGATGACGGTCCACTGGCAAAGGAAAAAGTGATGGGCGTCAAAGTCAAACTCATGGATGCTAAGATCCACGAGGACGCTGTGCACAGGGGACCCGCACAGGTGCTCCCCGCAGTTAGAAGAGCTATATACGCGGCTATGATGATGGCCGAGCCCAAGATCCTCGAACCAATACAGAAGGTTTTCATAAACGTCCCCCAGGAATACATGGGTAATGCTACGCGGGAGATCCAGAACAGACGCGGTCAAATCCTAGATATGAGCCAAGAGGGTGACATGGTAACAGTAGAGGCCAAGGTCCCAGTTGCTGAAATGTTCGGCTTCGCAGGTGACATTAGATCAGCCACAGAGGGAAGATGCCTCTGGTCCACTGAAAATGCAGGATTTGAAAAATTACCAGATGAACTCCAAAAAACGATCATAAGAGAAATAAGAACTAGGAAAGGACTGTCACCCGAACCATATGGTGCTGACCATTACCTCAGCTAAACTACATAAACATTATATAATAAGATAATAAATATAGGAGATTTAACCCCAATCATAGGGGGATAATGTCAAACTTCAGATCATCACAGAATATTGGAGGTAGTATTATGGCTAAAGAGAAAGAACACATAAACCTGGCATTTATTGGACACGTAGACCATGGAAAATCCACACTTGTAGGTCACCTTCTCCTACAAGCAGGAGTCATCAGCGAACAGCAACTAGCTGAAGGAGAAGACAAATTCAGATATGTTATGGACAGGTTAGCAGAGGAAAGAGAAAGAGGACTGACAATAGACCTCGCACATACAAAATTCGAAACAAAAAAATATGAATTCACCATCGTCGATTGTCCAGGACACCGAGACTTCGTTAAAAACATGATCACAGGAGCATCACAAGCAGATGCTGCAGTGCTGGTCGTGGCAGCGGACGATGGTGTGATGCCACAGACAAAAGAACACGTATTCCTCGCAAGAACACTTGGCATAGACCAGTTAGTCGTTGCAATAAACAAGATGGACCTTGTAGATTACAGCGAAGACAGATACGAGGAAGTTAAAAATGAAGTGAGCGAACTCATTAAGACGGTCGGTTACAAGCCCCAGGAAGTCCCATTCGTGGCGGTCTCAGCATTCGTAGGTGACAACATAACCGAGAAGAGTGATAAAACACCATGGTACAAGGGTCCAACACTAGTCGAGGCATTAGACCAGTTAAAACCACCAGAAAAGCCAGTAGACCTACCATTAAGGATACCTATCCAGGATGTATATTCCATCACAGGAGTGGGAACAGTGCCAGTTGGTAGGGTTGAAACAGGAGTCTTAAAAACAGGTGACAATGTCATCTTTGAGCCGCCTGGCGTGGGCGGGGAAGTTAAATCCATCGAAATGCACCATGAACGCATAGAACAAGCCGAACCCGGTGACAACATAGGATTCAATGTGAGAGGTGTTGGAAAAAATGATATACGGAGGGGTGACGTCGCAGGACACCCTGACACGCCACCAACTGTCGCTAAACAATTCACGGCCCAGGTAGTTGTATTACAACACCCTGGAGTCATAACAGTAGGATACACACCAGTATTCCACTGCCACACAGCCCAGGTTGCATGCACCTTCACAGAACTCGTCCAGAAGATAAACCCGGCAACTGGTGAAGTGCAAGAAGAAAACCCAGACTATCTCAAAACCGGAGACGCCGCCGTGGTCAAGATACAACCAACCAAACCACTCGTAATAGAAAAGATCAAAGACATCCCACACATGGGCAGATTCGCCATAAGGGACATGGGACAGACGGTCGCAGCTGGAATGTGCATAGACTTGGTACCAGCAAAATAAACCCCCCATATTATATTTTTTTGGAGGATGTAAATGCAGAAGGCACGGATCAAACTCACAGGAACAGACCCGAAAAAATTAGAATACGTTTGTGAACAGATAAAAAAGATAGCAGAGAGAACTGGAGTTGACATATCAGGTCCCATACCCCTCCCCACCAAAAGACTTATAGTACCAACCCGCAAATCACCAGATGGTGAAGGAACCGCTACTTGGGAAAAATGGGAGATGAGGATCCATAAGAGACTCGTGGGGATAGAAGCTGATGAAAGGGCCATGCGCCAGGTTATGAAGGTGAACGTACCAGATAATGTTAGTATAGAAATAGAACTCAAGGGTTGAAAGCCCCTTACATATTATGTGATCTCCTTTTTTTCATGTGCCGGGATAGCCTAGCCAGGTAAGGCGCGGGACTTGAGATCCCGTGGAGCTTCGCTCCTCCTGGGTTCAAATCCCAGTCCCGGCGTCAAAAAACCTAAGTTTGTATTCTATGGGTGCTCTTATGATAAAAACTAAAATGGTACCTGATGAACTTATAGCCGTTATAAGTTATACTGGGTGTTTTAGGAAGACCATCAGGATACTCAGGGAACTTGAGGAATGGCTCAGGGCGAATAAGGTTAAAATTGGAGGTTCTGGTTTTGTGATATTTTATACTAGCCCCTTTGAGGATGAGGGAAGATATGATGTGGGATTCCCTTTGGAGGAGGAGATTGCGGGTGATGATCGTGTGAATATTGTGAGGATCCCAGGGCATAAGGTTTTATATACCAGTTATAAAGGTTCTGGTAGGAGGGCTGCCTATGAATCCCTTATAGATTTTGTTGAGGAGAATAATGTAGATGTTATAGGTTCGCCCAGGGAAGTTTATCATGGGGATAGTGTGGAGATTCAGTTCCCCATAATCTAGGATTTGTATTTTTTTATGATGTCCCTGAAGGCATCGATTATGTATTCTATTTGTTCCATGGTCATGGAGTATACGCTGCATTTGAACCATCGTGTCTGACCCCTCTTTATACCAACTATCCTCCTCTTTTTAAGCTCCTCATATAAGAAGAAGCCCCTTCTCGGGTGTGAACGTGCTATATTATCAAATATGGGTGTTTCAAATCTTACTAGGTCATGTTCTTTTGGTTTAACCCCTAATTGTATTATTTCACCTAGTTTTTCCATTTCTTTTACAAAGTGTCTTGTTTTTTTAAGTTCTTCATTCCATCGTTGGACTCTTGCTTTCACATGGGGGAATGATGCCATGAGTGTTGCGATTGGAGCGCCCCTGCTCGTACATCCTAGCATTTCGATTTCTTTTTTTTCGTGGCGATCGGATCTTTTAAGTATGGTGTCCTCCCATTCACTGGTCATGCCAAGCACTCCTATCGGCCCGGAGGCTGCCATGCTCTTATGCCCGCTTCCAACAATGAAGTCAGCCCCTATATCCTTGGCGTCTATTGGCATTCGGCCCATGGTGTATGCGCAATTTAAAAGTAGTGGGATGCCTAATCTTTTACAAGTGGATGCTATGGCTTTCGCGTTTGTGAGGTTTCCATAGTCTCCGTCAACGTGTGTTAAAACTGCTAGTTTGATCTCGGTCTTGTCGATGGCATCTTCTAATACTTGTCTGTAGGTTTCTGATTTTATCTCAAACGTTGGATATCCATTGTTGGGTGCTTCGATGATTTTAAGGTGGTTCCTTTCTGCTGCTAAATGCGTGGTATAATGTGCGTTACCATCTACTATTATTGTGTCCCCTTTGTCGCAGAGAGCATGCATCACTGCAAATTTTCCCTCTCTTGCCCCGTGGACTGTTCTTACAACATCGACGTTTATAAAATCTGCCAAGTCATCAAGGAATCTGTTGATGTCTGGTTTTTTTATCTGATCTAGTCGTCCTTCGCAATAATCGCATATACTGTAACCGTCTGAGAATTCGTAAAGTGCTTCACGGGCATCTGCTGTGAGGACACCACCCCTCTGAAGTGGATTTAAGTTAAGGTTTTCCCTTTCAAGCGTCCTTGTAAGTCTATAATCGTCGCATTCCATTATTTTCCCTCTATTATACTTTTTATCTTTTCATATATTATTTCACGGTTTTTGGGGTTGATTTTAAATATTTGCACGTCTTTCCTGTTCTTCACATTCTGGATTAGTTTCCTGTGGAAGGCTGCTATCACTGTTTTGTCGCTTGAGAGCGCATCTTCAACTTTAGCTAGGAAGTTTGGGTCTTTAAGTTCCATTGGCGCGACTTCGTCTATTATAATATAATCTGCTGATCTGGTGGCATTTTCAATCCCGGGTATGCCCACTCTTTTGATCGTTTCAAGGTTAACACCATAGGATCCTACCCTTGGCCCTGGAGCTCCCTTTTTTGCTAGTATTCCCCTCTCACCGGTCATTATATCTATTATTTCGAATCCTGTCCTTTTTTTGCCTTCTCTTATCTCTGGTGTGAATATTCCACCTATCCGAGCCCCTTTCTCTTCTAGGTGATTTTTTATCCTCTTGATTAGTGTTGTTTTACCAGTTCCTGGTTTTCCTGTTATTATTATATTCAATTTTTCATCCCCTTTTTTATAGTAAGTTGGTGAGGCCCAGTTCCCTTGCATATTCTTTCGCATGGTGGATTTCTTCTCTCGTGGGGTATCTGTCTATCATAGGGTATTCCATGGCATGGTATACTGGTCTGTATTGTCCCATTATATTGACTGGGGTGTCTTTGCCTAGTTTGTCAGCTATCCATGATAATATGGGTATTGTGCAACATTCTATGTGCCCTGGGAGTATGAGGTGTCTTATTATCATATCGGCTGATTCTTTGGCTAGCAGGTGATTCCTTGTGGCTATTTCCCAATAGTTGTCCGCGTCTGCTAGTGTCTTGGCGCATTTGTTGTTCCCAAATTTGAAATCTGTCAAGTATAGGTCTATGATGCCGTCTAGTAGGTTCATGGCTTCTTTTGACATGTAGAAGTTGCTGTTCCATATTATGGGGATGTTTTCTTTGCATTGTGAAATGACTTTTAGGATGTAATTGAGGTTGGGTGTGGGGTCGCCCCCCACAAAATTGACGTTGAATGATCCTCTCTGCCTTCTTCTATCTATTATCTTTGCAAGTTTTTCAGGTTTTATGTGGACGCCCCCTTGCGGGTTTTGGGATATGTCCCAGTTTTGGCAGAATACGCAGTGGAATGTGCAACCTGAGAAGAATATTGTATGGCTTGGGACGAGGGGTGTCTCCTCTCCAAAATGCAAAAATTCCGATGCTATCCTGGCTTCTAGCACTCCACAGTATCCTGGTTCTTTTCTACGGTTAACATAGCAGCGTCTTTCACAAAAATGGCACGATTTGAATATGTTCTCGGCTATTTTTATCTTCAAATCTAGGAATGATGTTTCGCAGGATCTTGTGGATTGTTTTTCATAATATTCTTTGAATTTTCTCCGGATTCTTTCGTGTTCGTCCCATAGTCTGGCTGTTGGCACGTCTTCAGCTTCTATGGATGCTGCTATCTTAAATCGTGCAAGTCTTTTATCTTCTTTTATAAGATGATAATCTTCTAGCATCATATAATATTAAGATGGTCTGCCTTTTTGTATTTTATCCTCCGATGACCCTTATGGTTTCTATGAGTATCCTTGGTGTTATGAAGGTTCCTATTTGCCTTATCCTTGAATCTATCATTTTTATTTGTTTCAGGATGTTGAACAGATTACCTGAGATCATGGCTTTTTTTATTGGATATTTTATTTCTCCATTTTCTATGAAGAATGGGTTGTTGGCTTCTAGTGAGAAGTCCCCTGAGATCGGGTTGGCTGTGTGAGCACCAAGGACATCAGTTACGAGCATACCCCTTCTGATATCTTCAATTTTTATTTTATCTTGGAAGTCTAGGATGATGTTGGTTGTTGAAACTGTTGGTATGCTTGAGAATGATGATCTTATACCATTACCCGTACTTTCAACTTTTCCCTTGGAAGCTGTATAAAGATCATATATGAAATTTTTTAGTATGCCCTTTTCTATTATAGGTGTGCGTTGGGATGGTGTTCCTTCGTCATCTATGGGGGCTGAATAGAGGCCTCCTGTTATTCTCCCATCATCATATATGTTGATTCCCGGGTTCGCTACTTCTTCTCCGATTTTGTCCATGAGGTAGGATCTTCCTCTTTGGACGTTATCGGCGTTTATTGCTGATGTGAATGTTGCAAGAATGCCATTTATGGCATGATAATCCAATAGTATGCTCATGTCATCTGTTCCGATTCTTTCGCCTCCGATGGAATTTTTCGCTATCTTACAAGCCGTCCGTGATATTTTTTCCGGTTCTAGGCTCATTAGGCATGATGCATCGGATTCATAGGCTGTGGATTTAAAATTGTTTTCCTTGGCATTAACTGATATGTGGGCAGAGAATCCCGTGCTCTTATATTCCGTTTCAACCCCATTAGAATTTAACAGGAGCGTTTGAAGGTGGCTTGCAGTGAAGCCTCCGCTGGTAGGCTCACAACCTTCATCAAAAACCGTATTTATCATTCTTTCCGCAAATTCATGAACATCAGCAACTTCGAGATCATGAAAGCTTTTATCATAAATTTTCTTCACATGAGGATAATGTGATGGTTTGGAAAATTTGAAATTTTCATCTGCCTCATTCGCTTTCATATTAAAGACAGCCGCCTCTATGGCCTCTTCTATCCGGTTCATGTCCGTGGTGTAAGAGAAGCCCATCCTTTTATCTTCTATGACCCTTAAGCCGAGGCCTGTTAAGTGTTGTTCCTTTGCAAGGTCTATCTTATCCCTTTGGATGTCAACTTCTAATGTTTTCTCTCTTTGTATATATATTTCAACGTTCTGCGCATGCTTAAGAGCTTCTTTGAATGTTTTTTCTGCTATATTATACAATTTGTCCCCCCCGTTGGAATATGAGTTTTTCAAGAGCTTCTGCCACTCCATCACCATATTTTTTGGTTGTCACGTAATCTGCCATTTTTTTGAGTTGGGGATCTGCGTTTGCAACCGCTACCCTTAACCCGGCCACTTTGAGGAAGTCGATGTCGTTTTCACTGTCTCCTATTGCTATTATATCCTCTGTCTCGATTCCCATGTCTTCCGCGACTATTTTAAGGGATGAACCTTTATTGACACGTGGATCTGTTAAATGAATTGCAAATTTCGTATCATAAACTTCAACATCAAAATCCCTCAAAGCTTCCTTTATAATATCTTCGGGTATTGTGCGCCATATAGCTATCTCAGAGACTCTGAACTCTGAAAATTGAACCTTCTCCACAGGATACAAACTTTTAAGGTGCTCGTAAGCTTTTTCAGCCTTTCTAATATCACCCAGTACCTTAACTTTCTCCTTAGAATATATTACACCACCATTTTCCGCCACAAGACCCCCTGAAGTTCCTATAAGTACAGAAGCTGCCCTAGTGAAACATAAGATATTCCCAGTGACGAGTATAACAGGCACACCAAAAGATTCAGCTTTCCTCAATGCTTTAAGGGCAGGTATGCTCAACTTCCTTGTCGGGTCAGTTATAGTACCATCAATGTCTACAGCAATCGCCCTCATAATCCAATCCTCAAAATGAACTATAACGATATGCGATATTACATGTTCCCTCCCTTGAAACCATACATGCACCAACAGGATTAGTTGGCGTACACTCGCTCCTGAAAAGTGAACAATCCTCAGGCCTCGCAACACCCCTTAATACAGCACCGCAAATACAACCAGTGGGACATTCAATCACATCCCCCAATTCAATATCAAACCTTTCCCTAGCATTAAAATTTGAGAATTCCTCCTTTATCTCATATACAGAATCCGGGACTTCTGGAAACCCCCTCCACTCTCTACTCGTAACATAGAAAACCTCTCTCATAACCTCCTGGGCTTTAAGGTTACCCTCCTCCCTTACAACCCTTCTATACTCATTTTCAACCTTGGCATTTCCATTCTCTATCTGACGAAGTATCATATAAACGGCTAAGAGAACATCAATAGGGTTGAAACCCGCAATAACCTGGGGTATCCCATAATCCCTAGAAAATGGGATATAAGGCCTCGTACCTATTATAGTGGAAACATGTCCAGGTTCTATAAGACCATCCAAATTCACTTCCCCAGATTCTATGAGAAATTTCAAAGCAGGAGGTATGAGACGATGACATGAAAGGACCGAAAAATTTTCTGGCGGATCCGACAAAATCGCGGAAGCTGTTGTGGGCGCTGTTGTCTCAAAACCAGCCGCCATGAAAACAACCTCGCGGTCAAGGTTCTTCGCAATCTCAACAGCATTGTTCACACCATAGACTATTCTGACATCAGCACCTTCAGCCTTTGCATCAGCAAGAGAACCATAAGATCCAGGGACACGGAGCATATCCCCAAAAGTCGTAATGGTAACGCCTTGCCTTGCAAGTTCCACACATTCATCAATCTCCCTCGCAGGAACGCAACATACTGGGCATCCAGGCCCAGCGACAACCTCAACCTCCTCTGGTAAAAGGGATCTTATACCATGTTGCATTATCGTATGTTCATGAGATCCGCAGACATGCATTATCTTAACCGGCCGTGAAATCTTATTAATCTTTGATATTATCCTCCTTGAAAGATCCTTCATAACATCACCAGGATAATCTCTGCTTAAAATCATTATCTCATATAAAGAGCATATATAGTTGATGGACAAAAAAAGAGAAATGGGGAAAATTCGATTATATCTTTCTTGAAACCGCAAATCCAGCGATAATTGACAGCACCCCTAATACCATTAAGGATAATGGCGTTCCTGTTGGCTGCATTGGAACTTCACCAGGCTTTGGTGGCTTTGGTGTTGGCTCTTTAGACACTTCTATCGTCACAGAATCCCTGTTGTTGTCTAAATTTGGATCGTATATGCCACTTGTCACAGTAGCTACATTCGTTATGCTCACATCAGATACCATAACCCTTGCTATGATTTCAAGAGTTGCCACGGCCCCACCTGTAAGATCCCCAATCGTCCAAATACCAGTCACCGGATCGTATGATCCTTGAGTGGCCGTGCTGCTCACATACTGCAGACCCATTGGTAATAAGTCAATTACCCTAGTATTTACTGCCGTGTCCGGTCCAAGGTTCTCCACGGTTACCGTGAACCTAACAGTGTCCAAGTATTTTACAATTGTCTGGTTAGCCATCTTAGTGATTGCAAGATCTGCTTCAGGAGCCACGCCCACAACAACACTTGCAGTGTTGTTCGCAGTATACGGATCATACACATTACCAGTAACAGCAGCAGTGTTAACCAGCGCAGCATTGGTTGTTTCAACCTGCGCAATGATCTCAAGCGTGGTTAAAGCGCCAACTGCTAATGTTCCAAGGTTCCAGGTAATTGTCCTTGTAGCAGGGTTATAAACGCCTGCTGGATCAGAGCTCAAGTAAGTAAGCCCCACTGGCAACAAGTCAGTCACCACAACGTCCGCAGCAGTGTCTGGTCCGATGTTCGTAACGTTCAAAGTAAACTTGACAGTTTCACCGAATCTTGGAGCCGTATTGTTAACAGCCTTCGTTATGCCAAGATCTGCTTCAGGAGCCACGCCCACAACAACACTTGCAGTGTTGTTCGCAGTATACGGATCATACACATTACCAGTAACAGCAGCAGTGTTAACCAGCGCAGCATTGGTTGTTTCAACCTGCGCAATGATCTCAAGCGTGGTTAAAGCGCCAACTGCTAATGTTCCAAGGTTCCAGGTAATTGTCCTTGTAGCAGGGTTATAAACGCCTGCTGGATCAGAGCTCAAGTAAGTAAGCCCCACTGGCAACAAGTCAGTCACCACAACGTCCGCAGCAGTGTCTGGTCCGATGTTCGTAACGTTCAAAGTAAACTTGACAGTTTCACCGAATCTTGGAGCCGTATTGTTAACAGCCTTCGTTATGCCAAGATCTGCTTCAGGAGCCACGCCCACAACAACACTTGCAGTGTTGTTCGCAGTATACGGATCATACACATTACCAGTAACAGCAGCAGTGTTAACCAGCGCAGCATTGGTTGTTTCAACCTGCGCAATGATCTCAAGCGTGGTTAAAGCGCCAACTGCTAATGTTCCAAGGTTCCAGGTAATTGTCCTTGTAGCAGGGTTATAAACGCCTGCTGGATCAGAGCTCAAGTAAGTAAGCCCCACTGGCAACAAGTCAGTCACCACAACGTCCGCAGCAGTGTCTGGTCCGATGTTCGTAACGTTCAAAGTAAACTTGACAGTTTCACCGAATCTTGGAGCCGTATTGTTAACAGCCTTCGTTATGCCAAGATCTGCTTCAGGAGCCACGCCCACAACAACACTTGCAGTGTTGTTCGCAGTATACGGATCATACACATTACCAGTAACAGCAGCAGTGTTAACCAGCGCAGCATTGGTTGTTTCAACCTGCGCAATGATCTCAAGCGTGGTTAAAGCGCCAACTGCTAATGTTCCAAGGTTCCAGGTAATTGTCCTTGTAGCAGGGTTATAAACGCCTGCTGGATCAGAGCTCAAGTAAGTAAGCCCCACTGGCAACAAGTCAGTCACCACAACGTCCGCAGCAGTGTCTGGTCCGATGTTCGTAACGTTCAAAGTAAACTTGACAGTTTCACCGAATCTTGGAGCCGTATTGTTAACAGCCTTCGTTATGCCAAGATCTGCTTCAGGAGCCACGCCCACAACAACACTTGCAGTGTTGTTCGCAGTATACGGATCATACACATTACCAGTAACAGCAGCAGTGTTAACCAGCGCAGCATTGGTTGTTTCAACCTGCGCAATGATCTCAAGCGTGGTTAAAGCGCCAACTGCTAATGTTCCAAGGTTCCAGGTAATTGTCCTTGTAGCAGGGTTATAAACGCCTGCTGGATCAGAGCTCAAGTAAGTAAGCCCCACTGGCAACAAGTCAGTCACCACAACGTCCGCAGCAGTGTCTGGTCCGATGTTCGTAACGTTCAAAGTAAACTTGACAGTTTCACCGAATCTTGGAGCCGTATTGTTAACAGCCTTCGTTATGCCAAGATCTGCTTCAGGAGCCACGCCCACAACAACACTTGCAGTGTTGTTCGCAGTATACGGATCATACACATTACCAGTAACAGCAGCAGTGTTAACCAGCGCAGCATTGGTTGTTTCAACCTGCGCAATGATCTCAAGCGTGGTTAAAGCGCCAACTGCTAATGTTCCAAGGTTCCAGGTAATTGTCCTTGTAGCAGGGTTATAAACGCCTGCTGGATCAGAGCTCAAGTAAGTAAGCCCCACTGGCAACAAGTCAGTCACCACAACGTCCGCAGCAGTGTCTGGTCCGATGTTCGTAACGTTCAAAGTAAACTTGACAGTTTCACCGAATCTTGGAGCCGTATTGTTAACAGCCTTCGTTATGCCAAGATCTGCTTCGGGTGGCACGTTTATTGTTATATTTTCTCCATAGTCGCCGTTGTAGTGGTAGCTTGTACCGCTTTGGTCTGTTATAAGACCGAATAACTGTGTTGTGCCTGTTCCTATAACTTTGAAGTACCATACTGAATTGAAGTTGGTTGCTCCTGGATTGTCAAGGCGCACATTATTACTTGTGCTAGTGCCATAACTTATTGTTACATTTAATGGTTGGAGTATAGTTGGATTGTAATTGATAAGTGGTAGATTAACTATGTTATAAGTTGCTGATGCTGTCTGTGATACTACTGTAACTGTTATTGTATCCCCTACTAGTGGTGTGGTATTATTTGCGGTTATGGAGAGTACATCATTACGGTTTTGTGATACGAGTTTTTGTACGTATAAGCTGCCTGTGATTGTGTCTGATGTTCCTGTGTTTGTCCCGGCGACTGTTACTGTGTAATTTCTTGATGTATCATATGCTGTGCTTGTTCTTGTTATTTCGATTAGGTATAATGCGTCTACTGTTGCACCTGCTGGTATGTCACCAAGGTTTTTTGTCGCGTTTTCGTTTGGTGCAAGGTTTATGTATGGGTTTGTTGTTGTCCATGTGAAGTTGGCTGTTACGTTAGTGGCTGTTGTCAGGGCGTTATTGGTGACTCTTATCTGTACAAGGTATTGGTTTGGGCCCTGGTTTACGTTATTGTGGTCTAGGCCTATTGTGTCCCATGATCCTTTTGTTAGTGTGAGTGTTCCAAGTTGGAAGTTTACTTCGGCTGAGCGTGTTTCATCTAGGTTTATGGTTTGTGTTGGTATTATATGGCCGGGTGCTATTGCCGAAACTATTAGGGTGTTTTCTGTTGAGTAGAATGAGATGTTATATTTTCCGTTTGGGTCTGTGATATTTGATGTTATAGTCGACCCTTGGGGTGTTTTCACGTCTATTGTGGCTCCCTGGAATGGTTCTGTGCTGTTACAGTAGGTTACTGTTCCGCTGATGAATGTATTGGATCCTGTTTGATTGTTTGTTGCATTTACTGTTCCAATGGCTAAGAAAATTAGTAGTAGTGAGATTGTGATTGCTAGTTTTCTAATTATTTTCACCCCCCTTTTACATTTATGAATATTATATTTGTATCAATTTTATTTAAATCTTTTTTAAAAATTATAGAAGGCATGGAAAAAAATTTAAAGGTGATATTTTTTTGATTTGGCGCTTTTAGATGTGTTTAATGTGGAACCGTGGATACTTTCGAATCTTTTTTGATTGGGGAACTAGTGGGATATTTCGGATTTATATGGAATCAGTGATTATACAATCGAAGGCCTTCACCTAAGATGATAGAGATCCAGAAGAAAAGTTTTTTAGATAAAAAATAAGAAGCGTGTTGGGTGGTGTGAAAATTTGGCTTTTTATCCTATAAGGCATTATAGGCTGTGTTTATATATTGTACTTGCTATATGTTCCAGGTTTCTTGATTCGTCGACTATGTGATCATGGGATACAATGTACAAGGGGAGTATGTTATCCTTGTAAAGTTTAATGGTGAAAAGTTGTCGTCCCATGCACATGGTAAACCATGCTAATTCATCTAGTTTTGTTTTGGGGGGTTAAATCTTGGCTTTAAGCATGGCTAATAATATAAGTTTTGGAGACTGCTGTCAAGTTAAATAAATAGGCCATATTTTGGATTTCTTGTAGGTATTACAACTGGAATAACAGTTTTTTGGGTGGATACGCTCCTAGTACTCTGGGTTGATTTAACTATTCGGAGAGCCAGTTTATATTACCATGGGTGCTTCTCCTAGTAGCCATGCCCCCACTATGGGGTTTTAGAGGGGGTTTGCTTAAAATCTTGGTGAGAGTATGTATTATCTGTAGTGTTGGTATTGGAACATCCTTAGGCGCGCGAATAGGGCCGGGGATAATTTTTATGCTGGTCGAAATAAGGCTTTTCTGTGGATAATATGGGAAAATATTGGCTTATATTGGAGAATCTGGGGAAATTTCAGAGGGTTTGGAAGAAGTTTGCAGGATGCTTTTGAAGCTTGGGAACTTTTGTTTATAAGGATGATGGGTGATGAGGTTCATCTTTCAGCTTCGGGTTGTGTGAGCACTGTTTACATTTTTTCGTTATAGTAAGAACCCTGATTATTATATCCCCGCGGAATTGCTCAAGCTCCCATTCAAAGATGATGAATTCCACCTTTTATTATCGGGAAATTTATTGTTCATTTATGAGAAGAACCTTAGCTACAGATTCCATTTAAAATCGGTTCGGGAGATGTTGAGGGTCGCCCAGGAGATAAGAATATATCCAATCTGGAACATACCCAAAAGGAGGAGATCAGTCCACCTTAAACGGTTAATCGATAACCTCACAGGGGGACATAGGAATTTCAATTGAAAAAACGGCCTATATGGTGGGGCTCATGAAATGATGAAAATTAAAAAAATATAATTCATCCAGTGTTGAATTATCACGAGCGACAGATTGCTTATAAAAGTTTAGGGAATATGCAAGGTTTAAACCACAAATTTTGAGAAAGTCATCCAATGAGTGATGAAGACCACGGTTTTTCTTGTTCCAAGTGATGGAGCGGACAATTTTCAAAGGGTAGTTTTGGAATCCCGATGGGAGGTGAACTTGCCTTTATGCTTTTTATAGGGTCTTTGGGATGCTCCTTTCTAATGGTTTGGGGGGAGTTCATTGTGATTTTACCGCTATATGATATATTTTCACTGAGTAGGTGCCAGGTGCCGTGCCAATGGGTACATTAAAGTAGATGTCCACTGGTATAATTGATTCTTCTAGGTTTTCGACCTTCCAATCTTTTTTCACGAGAGCATAGTCTTTCTTGAAAGGTGTTTTTGGTAATCCGGATCCATAATTGGCATATTTAAGGTTTTCTATGGGTATAATTCCTCCAGGCCCTTGAAGATCGCTCTCTGCTTTCACATATAAATTTATAGGGATGTTTGAAAGACTTTTAACCTGGAGTCCTTCTGGTCCTCCGGGCCAATAATATTCTCTTCCTGGTACTGCATAAACATTAAGAGTGAATGGATTACTTTCTGTCCCATTCCAGAATACTACTATTTGAACGCTTTCTGAGACGGTGACTGTGACATCTTGCGTTGCTGACGCACTATAAACAGGAGTTAAGAATAATGGGATTAGCGCTAAACTCATGAGCTTGATTATGGGGATTTGCATTTTTTATCACCCCCCCAAAGATTATAATTTTCTAATTTAGAATTTGGATGCACAAATTAATACAATCTTTCGTGATTATAATCACAAAATTTATTATCTAACTAACAATTAGTATTACAAAAGTTGTGCTTATATCCAATGACTTCTCAATGTTCGGAAAAACCAGTTTACTAAGAAACAGCCGAGGGCATTCACCTAGGAAAAGGTGAGGGTAGCGTTTATACCTTTTTTTTGTTCGTTATACTATCGTATAACGAAAAAATTTGAACCATCAATACGCACATCACTTTCAAAAAAGAGAAAAAAATATCACAGTGCTTCAGAGACTCTTGCCAAGATTGTAAGCCTTCTTCAAATTTTCATCTTTAAAAGAATCATTTCCTGGCATCATACCCCCAAGAATTCCATCTTTGCTTCTTTCACGCCCACACCGATCAACCTATCGTATAACATGATACGACGCATACTTTCAGCAATACCAACCTCTTCAAGATAGTCCAATGTATGGCCTGCCGAACAAATTACAACCGCTTTTTTAACAGCAATTCTAGTCTGTCGTTCTCCATTTTTGTTATAGTAGTAGGCGTATCCATACGTCCAAACCCTGTCAAACCAGCCTTTAAGCTTCGCAGGACAGTCACTCCACCAAACCGGATAAATAAAAGCCAAAACATCCGCCCTGTCAACCTTTTCTTGTTCCCTGATAACGTCTTTAGGTAGTGGCGCATCAGGATCAAGGCCAACTTCACGATAATGTTGCTCAGAATCCATCTTTGATTTAAATCCCATCTTGTAAAGGTCGCCGACTTCATAAGTATGTCCAGCCTCGCGAAGACCTTCTGTGAACGCTCGCAAAACCTCTTTACTAAAAAACATTTTATATTCACTACTCGGATCCGTGCTGATTCTAGCCCTTTTCATACCATTAACCATATACCTAAGATATGGAAGAGAGCCAAAAATAGACTATAAAGCAGAGTATGAGCATGAAATACCCTCAGATGACCCCCCCCCAGCACTGGTAAATGCTATATTCAAACCCAAAGTCTTCAAAGATGTGGGAGAACCCGACATGGACGGGTTTAAAGCCACTATAATGGACCTAATAGACCGGAACTACTTCAAAATAGAAACCAGAAAAGAAGGGAAAGATAAAAAAAATATTTTTAAAAATCAACGAAAACCTAGAGGGCCTAGAAAACTTCGAAATGGATGTGATAAGACTATGAGAAGATTCCAAAAAAATGATATAATACCTAGATGAACTCTCAAAGAAACTATCAGATAAAAATGAAGCCATCCATTTCAAAGACACTTATAGCAGATGGGAAAAATCCATTAAATTCCTAACCAAGAAAAAAAATATTTTCATAGACAAAGGCGCCAAGTACATGAGAATCTTCGGCGTAATAGGGGTTATAATAGGGATAATAGTAGCCTATTCCACAATACGGAATCCATTATCAGCAGCAAGATTTACATTCTTCGCTGCAATACTCCTCGAAGCAGCCTCTATAATATCATCATTACTACAGGAAGATATACCATGGCACTGGACACCCTCAGGGCAGAGAATATATTGAAAAATGGAATAACTTCAAAAGATACCTCGAAGATTTCAGCCTAATAAAAGAACATCCCCCAGAATCCGTTAAGATCTGGAACAAATACCTAGTTTATGCAACAGCCCTAGGAATAGCAGATAATGTTATAAAAGCCATGAAAATCCAAGTACCAAAAGAAGAGCTAGAAACGAATGACATGTACATATTCCATGACTATGGAGGATATGGATTGTTAAGCGGGGCCCTATCCACCGGCATGATCACAGCTGACATTGCAGAATCGGATACGGGTTCAGACATAGGTGATGTTGGAGGTGGAGAGATGGGCGGGGGTGGAGACGCCTTCTAAAAAAATAGGGTAGAGAGTGACCCCCCCAAACGCAATGATATCCATAAAATTTTTTTGCAATCAAACCTTGATACTATGAGGGGGACACTAATTTCTCCAAGTTTTCTGTGCAAGATCATGCCATGCACCTTTGAAGGAAAGGCAAGGAAAGAACAGCTCCAAGTTCTTTTGTAGAAAATCATGCCCCCCTCTCAAAAATTCAAGGCGCCTTTGTTGATACTCTGTCAAGCTCATAGTTTGCAATTGTTATACGTTGTTCCGCCATTAAAGAAAACCTTGATACGCTGACAATATCCTCTGCAAATTGAAGTATCACCTTTTCATCTTCTTTTTTAACTCCGAGATGATTTCCCAAAACAAATAATGGATTCTCCATTTTATCCGTTACTTTCCTCAAGTCTTTCCCATCTTCTCTCATATAATATATTTGATAGGAGCTAGAAAGTTCTCCCAACAATTCCCTGAGACCCTTTTTCGCCGTGAACCCCTGGATTTGTTTCAACCCACTCTTCTCCCGGTTCAAACTTTAAAGCCCTTTTTATAAGCCCCGCAACACTCCTCTCATCAAGCGACATCCCCATAAGCTCATCACTCTGAACTTTCACAACCCTGGGAGGGTTATGCTCCCAAAGGGTTTTAGTAGTAGTCCCAGATTGTGACTTGCCAATTTTCAATGTCAACGGTATACACTCTGATGCAGTATGTTCCAGGCCCGTATGGAATTTCTATTATCTCCCTTTTTCGGTCTGGATATTCTGTGGCTCCCCATTCAAGGGATCTTGTGGCTATGACTTCACCATCTTTTATAATATCTAGTTGTATAGTATTGGGCTGGTATGTTATCATTGGCACTGCTGACATCACAACCTTGAATTTGCTCCCTTCAATTGTAAAGCATTGGTAATCATCACCTGAACCTGTGAATGTCGCTATTTCATGCCATTCAGCACCTTCAACTGTCGATACCTGGGGACTCGAAGACCCGTCCCCCCCATTAATTGAAACCAGAGGCTTTAATTGGGATTCCTCTAATTTTACTAGGACCCCTATCATGAACCCTAAAATTGCAACTAGAACAAAACATGCAACTAAGAGCACTTTTGTCGAGGTCTCCAAGGAAAAACCACACCCCCAAAAAATTTTATTGTAGGAGATTGGCGCCAAAAGCTTGAATAATATCTCTTCTCCGCGCGATCCTCCTGCTGGTAGGGTATTCCACTAAACGGACTTTAAAGGTGTATCTCTTACTTATAATAGGGTGGGTTGCACATATATAACGGTTTCGATAGAAGGTTTGTCTTGTTGTTTCATTAGATTTTTGTTAAGTGGGAATGTGTATAGGGAGTATTAGGCTTCTGGGGAGCATGATGTAGATTAGCAAAAAATTTTGTCATGTACTCAACCCCACTAGATGAAAACTCCACCATTTAAGTAATAATGGCAGGAACCGTGCCTTTTTATCGAAGCTGGCAGTCACCTTTTGTGAAATCAACTCTAAAAGGGAGAAACCATGATGTTACTTGGTTGAATCATCGAAATGCTACAGTACCATCCTTGGGGGCTTATGCTAAATTTTTAGTATAATTCCTCAGATTTATGGGTATTCTCCCTTTAGGTCATCCAAAATTGAAATAATGCCACGTATAAGCCGTGAAGAAACAGAAAGGTTTATATAAAAGTTTTTTTGTTAATAGGTTCCTAGTGGTGTTTAGCATGAAAAAACAACTAATAGGAATTGGAACCATTTTAGTGGTTCTAACACTTATAAATAATGTTTCAGCGACCCAGCTATCATACAATGAAATTTCAGACGCATCAAAGAAAATAGCTGATCAAACACCTAAAACGGGCCAAATACCTGCCCAGGTCACAGTAAACAACAAAAGCATGACATTGGATGATTACTTGTATGCTGCAACAACCACTACAATAAACTTGAACAGTAATCAGAAAAAAAGCGTGAACACTAACAATTATAAACCAGCACCGAACCCCCCCAGCACTACAGCGACAGGAAAGCTCACAAAAACAGCATACCTACAAACAGCACAAAACATCAAAAAATTCATGAAGGCCAATGGAAGATCACCGAATTACGCCACAACAACAATCGGAAAAGTGAACTACCAAAGCCTAATATACGCCTACGCCCGAATAATAAACTTCTACAACAAGAAAGGAAGATTGCCAAATTATGTCACAATAACCAATGTGAAAATGGAAGACCGTCCCATAGGGGAAGGGGCGGCAAATAAAATAGTGAGGCCAGTATATTTAGCAAGTGACATAATAGACGGAAATTCCAAAGACAATAAGAGGTTAGATCAATTAGAGGCGTTACTCACGGCTATGGGCGTTGAAGTAATCGGTAAATTAATAGACTCAGACGCAGAATACCATATATTCCAAACAGTTAAGGGAGATTATTGCCTCGTTAAAATCCAATATAATTGCGCCAGTACAATCTACGGGTATGGTACTGCCTATTTCAAGAAAATAAGGGCGGGCAGGCCATTCATATACGTGAACTGGTCTCCAAAAACAAAACTAGAAGGATTGGCATGGTTACCGCGCGCACACGACGACAATTTTTCACCAGCAACTTTCACAGGAATAGCATACCCCTACATATACCTTACATCAAATGGAATAATAGTAGATGAGTCAAGAGACCTACAACATATAGCAACAACAATATATACCCAATGTCTAAGCACTTAAACCATAATGGAGGAGGGTGACAAGCCAAACCCCCTCCTACTATTTAATTAGCTTTTTTACCACATCTCATTTTTAAGATCTTCGTCTAATTTATTTTGGAATTCATAGGTAGAAAGCCTTTCTCAAATGCTAAAGATTTCATTCAAGCTCAAGGGGGGATGCAAAACTTATATTACACCTTCAATGCACAAAGTGTATTAGGGGATCCTCTATAATCTATAGACCTTGGCTTGGGCTAGATCATCAGATTTTTCTCAAAAGCATCCCTATTAGATCCTCTTAAAGTGATGGTCATCTCATTTTCCAATTTTTTGGGAAAGAAGCATGGATAACAACCTGTGGTGAAATATCATCATAGTCTAGGATCCCCCCGGGTCCTGTGAAAGCTAAATTATTTTATGATAGACTATAAACCATCTAACTGACACAATATACGGGTATGATCCTTCCAAGAATATGAGGAGTACGCCCAGATCCTGTCCATTAGCTAACAAAGATCACTCTCGTGTCGAGACAGGGTTTTTTAAAGATAATGGAAAGTCTTAGAAGATACTCTTACCGGGCTACTATTCCACGCACAAAAATCGACCTTAATTAAACATTAGAGGTGCAAACCTCAGATAAGTTAAGCAATGTAGAGGCATCTGCATCCACCTTAAATTGAACATTAGAGGTGCAAATCCCATGAAAAAAATAATTGATAAAATAAAGAATGTGCTCGACGAAAAGGATTCCTTAAGGGAAGAAGCTTTAAAAATAACAAGGAAAATAATAAGATTATGCAATGAATGCATAAAAGCTCTACATCAAGATGATTCAAGTCTAGCAGCTGAAAAACTGGACAAAACTAGAAAACTGGTCGCGAAATTAAAAGACATGCTCAAAGATCACCCTGACTTATATTATACTGGATATGTTAAAAATGCTCACCAGGAATATGTAGAAGCTCTACTATTTTATAATTATCTGGAAGGAAAAAAATTCCCATCACCCGATGAGATTGGCGTGCCTGAAGCACAATACTTACTCGGTCTAGGCGACCTAATAGGAGAACTTCGAAGATACTTCCTGGAAATGTTAGTCAAAGGCGATTTAAAAAGGGCTGAAGAAATTTGTAAATCAATCAAAGAATTATATGATGAACTATCACTCTTCGAATACCCTAAAGGTTTGGTAAATGTAAGGCACAAGCAAGACAATGCCAGGTACATATTGGAGAGGACCCTCGAAGATTTTATAAGAGCTAAAAGATCTTATAACCCCAAAATTTTTTTAAGAAGTGAATAATCCCTCCATCTTTCAATTGTCAACCCTCCCATGGATTATCCTCAAAATTTGCTGGGGGAGATCCTACTTTGACAAACCAATATCCCCCCCATTTGGGATTCTACAAGTATTTCATGGCACTCCCAGCCCCCTGTATCGCTTAAAACTTGTAATATTTTTTTATCTCCCTCACTAAGTGAAGGAGTCTTGGGGGGTCTTCCAATAAAAAAGTCAAATCTACTCATAATATTCCAGGATTTCTTGGGGTGACCCCTTATAGAACTTTTTAAATCCCCCCAGTGTTAATTCGTGGATTCAACAGCTACTGTGCGGCCCTGTCAAGCTCATAGTTTGCAATTGTTATACATTGTTCGGCCATTAAAGAAAGTTTGGAGATGCTGACGATGTCCTCTGCAAATTGAAGTATCACCTTTTCATCTTCTTTTTTAACCCCAAGATGATCACCTAATACAAAGAGTGGGTTTTTCATCTTACCTGCTAATTTTCTTAAATCTTTCCCATCTTCCCTCATATAATATATCCTATAAAAACTAGAAAGCTCCTCTAATAATCCTATAAGATCCTTTTTTGAAATAAAGACTCCTGAGTTCGTTTCGGTCCACTTTTCCCTTGCTTTGAACTTTAAAGCTTTCCTTATAAGTCCCGCGACACTCCTTTCATCAGGTGACATTCCCCTAAGTTCATCACTCCTAATCTTCACAACCCTAGGAGGGTTAGGATTGCCAAGCAATAAAAGATAAACCTCCATGGACTCTCTTATAGAATGGGACAAGAAAATGGCCTGGGAGATGCAACGACACAAAATATCCATCCGTCCAGCGCCTGGAATATTCTTCAAGCTAAATGGACCAGTAGTAGCTTTATTGCCTATAACAAGAAAACCTCTCATATGATATATTATAATATTATAAGTTAATGTTAGTAAGCATATTCCACACATAATAAGTTGTTGGGATTTTTCATGAAAATTCTCTTCATAGAACCTCCAAAGGATCAATGGTTTCTAATGGGCGAATACCACCCCCCCACTGGGTATATTAGAACTAGCAGCCTACATCAAAGCCAAAAATGAAAACATAAAAGTTTTGGATTGTCAAAGTGAAAAAGTTGACTGGAAAAACACATAGAATCATTCCAACCAGACATGGTCATCCCAGGCACCCCTAGCAACCTGCAACGCCTATCTAGTCCTCAGAACAGTTGAAAACAGCAAAGAAAATCGACCCAGAGATAACAACTGTTGTCGGCGGGCAACATTTCACAGCCACGGCCCATGAGACCCCTCAAATCATGCCCTGAAATTGATTTTATCATCCGCGGAGAAGGTGAAGAAACACTCAATGAACTCGTACATGCAATAGAACAAGATCGGCCGGTTTTCAAAGGTTAAAGGTTTATCATTCAAATACAATGGGAAAATAATACACAACCCCTCCAAGGCCACTGATCAAAAATCTGGACCAACTACCCTTTCCAGGATATCATTTCGTGCATATGAAAAAATATCATTTCAAGATGATGGCTGGTAATGCAAATTATGCTCTTATAGAAGCTTCACGTGTGATCATCAATGCACTTTTTGTTCACAATGGAAGCACTGGAAGGGAAAATGGAGAACCAAATCCCCTAAACGTATAGCTGATGAAATGGAACATCGCTACAATGAATACAGGAGCAGCTTCCTATGGGCTTATCGATGACAATCTAGGTTCGGATGAAAGAATTGAAAGCCTATGCGATGAACCAATAAAAAAGAGGCATGAGGATTTAATGTGGTTTGTCCAAGCCAGATTTACAGGGAGCCCTACTCGGCCTGATAAAAAAATAAACTATTCAAAAGACGCCTGGACCTTCCAAATTTGTCCATGAATGTTATTTTTTTGTCCTGGGAGCGTTCATGCTCCTTCTCGGCACGGAAAAAATAAATGATAGCCTCCTTATCGAAATTTATATTCCAATATTAACACTCAACTGGATCATAACCAGAACATTATCATCCCAAAAAGAAATATGCAAACTTTGCAATCTGAAAAAATGCAACCCCCCCACACACAATAGGAATCTAAAAAAATGGTTTGCTGTCCAAAAATGCGGTAAGAAAAATGAAGAAGATGCAGAATTCCGCTCAAGCTATGGAACACCCCCTCAAAACAACACCCAGAAGAGACACATGTTTCAGCCACCCAGAAGAACGCTACAAAGATGAATACTTCGGCCTACCCACGATGGACTAACTATATACAATCCTATCTCCAAGACACACCCCCCTATATGTGTCCACTACAAAATATATTATAGAAAATAATTATTATAAAATTTACCCAGATTGAAGACTGTAAGTATTATAGTGGGGGGGCCTAAGGATATGAAAGTTAGAGCTCATATATTCATCAGTGGCAGGGTGCAAGGCGTGTTTTTCAGGTATAGAACCCAAGATGTTGCAATGGACCATAATGTAAAAGGTTGGGTGCGCAACCTGCCAGATGGCAGAGTAGAAGCCGTCCTCGAAGGCGAAAAGGATAACGTGGAAAAAGTAATAGAATTCTGCAAAATAGGGCCACCCGGGGCAAAAGTCACCAACATAGAACTAAAATGGGAAAAATACAAAGGAGAATTCAAAAACTTCCAAATACACTACTAAAAAAATAAAAAGGATGTGAGGGGCGTGTAAAGAGCCTAGAATGGTAGGCTTGCGTATGTTCCCAGTATTTTTGCTGTTGCTGTGTTCCAACTTTTTATTATGCCGAGGCTGTTCCTGCTGCTTGTTGCATCCGCGTTATACCATACTCCATTGACATAAATTTGTGCCCAGACATGTCCGTAGGTTCCAGTGGAGAATGTGCAGATTCCATGCATGTAGCGTGCTGGAAGGCCGGCGGCCCTGGCAAGTGCCACGACAAGATGCGCATGGTCACAACAATTACCAGTCCTGTATCGTAGGGTTCCAACAGCACCATACCTCGTATTATAATAGAAACTGTAACTTATATTATCCCTGACCCACTCGAAAACGGCTTTAGCCTTATCCCAATCACTTTTACCGGCTGTCAACTGAGCCGCCAATCTTTGAATACTAGGATCGTTCACCTGACAATTCGCAGTAACCCCAAGATACTGGCTGAGTCCATTGACATCTTTTATAGTAACGTAATTGGGCAGTCTATTGTTGTCACTGTAGAAGGTAAGTATCCGACTCATGGCATAGACAAGGTTGGGGTAGGATACTCTGCCAATACTTGTTGTGGCATAATTCGGAGCCCTTCCATAGACCTTGATGAAATCTAGGATCTTATTTGTCATTTGTATGTACTTTGATTTCGTGATTTGTCCCGTGGCGGAACCTGAAGGATCCAAAGCCTCCTTGACCTCCTTGGGGGTTAATAGGCCCGCCCGATCAGAGTCTACTTGGACTATCACATTCAACATCAATTCAAAGAACTGTGCAACAGTTAAACTCTGATTGGATACTGTAACGTAACTTGGTAATCTCTTGTTAGTCTGAATAAAATCTTTTAACTTTTTGGCTGCTGACAGAACGTCGGAAACGCTAATACCTGAATTGTTAACAGTCCCGTTAGAATTGTCACCGCCTTCCCCTATTCGGCCCGTCTTTGAATTGTCACTAGAAGTGATCGGATTATCACTGAAGGGCATGATATTGTTAAGGTTTTCCAAGTTCACGTAATTGGGTAGTCTGCCGTTAGCTACTTTGAAAGTTATGGCCCTTGCAAATAACCATACTAGAGATTCGAATTTTATCTGTTGATTATTGAATCTTGCGAAGTTCGGTGCCCTTGAATTTGATTCAATGAAATTATAAACTCTCCCTGCTAATTTAATGTAATCTGTTCGAGTTATTGAACCTTTAAGGCTCGTCCCTGTTGACTTGCTTGGTAATTTCACGCTGGTAGGCTCAAGAGTTTTACCTGTAAGGTATGCTGTCATGAGTCGGAGAAATTCCGCAAGGTTTAACTGTTCTCCACTGACTGTAACATAACCTGGTAATCTGTTATTGGCTTTGATGAATTTGTCTAATCGAACTGCTGCATCCTCAATCTCTGTATTATTTACGGTGGATGATCCAGCCGCTGCCTGCAATCCACTGGAACCCTCACATTTGTTATCCGTTTCAAAATTAGTCACTGAAAAATTATCCTTGGTAGTGTAAGATGAATTCACAGCATCTATTGTTTGATTTAAGGCTTCAGGGGCGTTCATTTTTTCTGTGACGTTTTCCTCTGCATGAACGAACCCAATATTTAGTAAGAGTATGCATGCAAAGAGCATGCATACCCCTTTTATTTTGGTCGAAATTTTACCGCCTCCAATGTCACATTAAATCCATGTGACAACCAAAACTAGAATCAAAGCTAATATATAAATATTACGGTTTAAATCCTTGAAAAAGACCATTTCAAAACTTTTCAAATAAAAATAGGCCACGAGAAAACTCTTCATTCTAGCCATTAAAGAAACTCTACCCATAACATCCAAACCGAAAAAACACACCCCAATAGATTATATATCCAATATAAAGGACTTCTTCATTCTTCCCAAAATATCCAAATAGACATAGAAATTCCATAAGCACGAAAAACACTCCATTAAAAAAATTTCAGAAAAACAAAAGCCCGATAATATTACATGACAAGCTTTAATCATGACATGATCCCAAAAAAAGCCGCCCATAACATTCATATGCCTCTTTAACCATTTTTCATTTCAACCCCATTTTGGTCTGATTTTAATGAGAAATGGGACATACTCACTTACGTGCGCCGAGCCAATTTCAACCCCATTTTGGTCTGATTTTAATCTGATTTTAATCCAATAAAGTCTTCAACTCGATCGCACCATTCGTATTTCAACCCCATTTTGGTCTGATTTTAATATATCTCCTTTCAAAAGGTTCGTGGAGATATGATACGGTATTTCAACCCCATTCTGGTCCGATTTTAATAGGCTTGATTTTTTCTTTTTCTAGTTGCTTGTATTTAATGTTTTGTGTCGGCAATCCCTAATAATGCCATTTATCTATAATTAGACGATTGTCAAAGAAACTAAAACCCCACAAAAATAAGTACAAAGAGCACTAAATTGTAATAAAATAAATAGAAGTAAAATGAGAAAGGCCTTAGACGCTTCACAATAGGCGATAATATAAAGATTCCAACAATTAACATTATTTAGGGGATAAACGACGCCAATTGATAAAGGCAAAATAAAGGTTAAACTTTAAAATCCTAAATATAAAAACCATATTATTTCTGATATATTTCTATACTATTTAGTCTGTTTTAAATCAAATCTGGGGTTGTTTCACATATCGACACCTTATCAGCATTTCCATACTATTTAGTCTGTTTTAAATCAGTTCTACATTGGCGGGGACACTATAGAAGATGCCAATTTCCATACTATTTAGTCTGTTTTAAATCCAGGTTGTTGTAGATGCTATAGGTGCAAAAGAAGGATATTTCCATACTATTTAGTCTGTTTTAAATCGCTAACCCCTTCTACTCGCTTGAAATCCTTGAAACGGATTTCCATACTATTTAGTCTGTTTTAAATCACTGAAACGAGATTCTATTATCCGAGATTATGTCGAATTTCCATACTATTTAGTCTGTTTTAAATCGGCCATACTGGGCCGTATCGGGTTGCTGAACGAGGTTATTTCCATACTATTTAGTCTGTTTTAAATCATGAAATCCATATTCGATCGTTTATGCTGGCAGTAGTATTTCCATACTATTTAGTCTGTTTTAAATCGGAAAGATCCTTCGGAGGATGATGTGAGAGAAGCGATATTTCCATACTATTTAGTCTGTTTTAAATCATTTCCACAAAAATCTGCCAAGCCCCAAGCCACGAAAATTTCCATACTATTTAGTCTGTTTTAAATCCCAGATCCGCCATCGAGGCCAATTTGAGAGTACCTTGATTTCCATACTATTTAGTCTGTTTTAAATCTAGAACTTTCGAGGGCAGGAGTGCGTGCGGCTGGCGCCGTATTTCCATACTATTTAGTCTGTTTTAAATCGAACTTTCGAGGGCAGGAGTGCGTGCGGCTGGCGCCGTATTTCCATACTATTTAGTCTGTTTTAAATCACCTTCTTCTCGCTCCGCATTTCATGCTGGACTACTTATTTCCATACTATTTAGTCTGTTTTAAATCGTTGTTCCCGACGCCAACGTCAGAGCCTGAGAGCGTAATTTCCATACTATTTAGTCTGTTTTAAATCAAAAGGCTGGAGGAGATCTTTGAAGAGCCCATTGAGAATTTCCATACTATTTAGTCTGTTTTAAATCACGGGTGAATAGGAGCAAATTCTTCGAGGAAATAACATTTCCATACTATTTAGTCTGTTTTAAATCACGTCTGCTAACGTGGACGCCTCTCCAGCCACTATAATTTCCATACTATTTAGTCTGTTTTAAATCCCGCCTCCGGAGACCGAATCGGATACTACGACCCCATATTTCCATACTATTTAGTCTGTTTTAAATCCTTGTCTAGAGCCGGTGAATTCAAGGATAACCCTTATAATTTCCATACTATTTAGTCTGTTTTAAATCACTGGAAACGGTTGGAAATCAAGGCCCGGCGGTTACAAAATTTCCATACTATTTAGTCTGTTTTAAATCCCTAACTCATCTGCCAGTTTCTAACGCCTTAGCCCATTATTTCCATACTATTTAGTCTGTTTTAAATCAATTGTATGAAACCCATGATAATCTGCCAAATGCTCGATTTCCATACTATTTAGTCTGTTTTAAATCAATCGGTGATATTTGCTGTGTATCGTGGAACCAAGCCAGATTTCCATACTATTTAGTCTGTTTTAAATCATAGTCGTTGTAGCACCCCTAACAGTTCTACAACGATATTTCCATACTATTTAGTCTGTTTTAAATCCGAAAAAAAGCAAGATAGGGGTGATAAAACATGAAAATTTCCATACTATTTAGTCTGTTTTAAATCTCAGGTTCCCAGTCACCCTGCCATTCAAGGAGCGAATATTTCCATACTATTTAGTCTGTTTTAAATCTACCTTGTCAAGAAGGGCGTTATTTTCGCGTCGATCTTATTTCCATACTATTTAGTCTGTTTTAAATCACGCGAAGGTAACGCTCTACAAGGACCTAGACGGTACGAATTTCCATACTATTTAGTCTGTTTTAAATCGCTCCTACCTTCCCAAGGATCACATTTATTACATCCATATTTCCATACTATTTAGTCTGTTTTAAATCATTTCTATCTCATCCTCCATTTCCTCCGTTCTCCCGAATTTCCATACTATTTAGTCTGTTTTAAATCATGACATCGCAGAATGATAGTATGAACTCGAGGCTGTATTTCCATACTATTTAGTCTGTTTTAAATCACATTCACCACCTCCTTATCTTTTTATGGGGCGTGGATTTCCATACTATTTAGTCTGTTTTAAATCAGGAGGATCATTTTGCCCTGGCCCCGGCCTTAGTGCCCGAATTTCCATACTATTTAGTCTGTTTTAAATCTCTCTGTATCCCCTATAATTCGCATCCTGTTGAGATGGATTTCCATACTATTTAGTCTGTTTTAAATCATATTTCCTCTAAGGCAACGTATTCATATGCTGTTTCATTTCCATACTATTTAGTCTGTTTTAAATCGTTTCAAAACTTTGAGTGGGGTGAACACAAGATGTGAATTTCCATACTATTTAGTCTGTTTTAAATCATTACAACGATCTCGACATTCTAGTCCGAGCTGACCTATTTCCATACTATTTAGTCTGTTTTAAATCCTAAGCTACTTCGATGATAGTGAAGTATCACTTCTAAATTTCCATACTATTTAGTCTGTTTTAAATCCTTTAGATGACTTCATGCAAGCCTTGGAATCCACAGCATTTCCATACTATTTAGTCTGTTTTAAATCCCGTCGAAGGCGGACATAACCGCCCGCTTCTCCGGAATATTTCCATACTATTTAGTCTGTTTTAAATCCATACTACCACCCTAACTTTTCCTCGTACTCCCAAAATTTCCATACTATTTAGTCTGTTTTAAATCACAAACCTAAGAAAATCACTTATAAGGTTTCTGAAGTATTTCCATACTATTTAGTCTGTTTTAAATCCCATGCCGATCACTCCCATATTTTTTTGTGGGGCGTGGATTTCCATACTATTTAGTCTGTTTTAAATCCTCAGGTAACCTTGACCCAGTCGGCGTAGTTGACCTAATTTCCATACTATTTAGTCTGTTTTAAATCATGATGAGCTTGTATTTTCTGTTGTCAGCAGCGTTGAATTTCCATACTATTTAGTCTGTTTTAAATCCCTCCGCCACCGGATTGGAAGAATTCCTCACATCCATATTTCCATACTATTTAGTCTGTTTTAAATCATTATCTTCAGAGGAAACTTGAGGAGGAAGAAAGCATTTCCATACTATTTAGTCTGTTTTAAATCAGTTGATTATAGATGAAACGGGCGAATGGTATTGAGTATTTCCATACTATTTAGTCTGTTTTAAATCGTACCATGCATCCACGCGATATTCATCCGCAAGAGCGATTTCCATACTATTTAGTCTGTTTTAAATCCCTGGTGTCTCCAGAGCCTCAAGGGACGTCTTGGCAATTTCCATACTATTTAGTCTGTTTTAAATCACTAATAGAAAAACTAAGCACCCTACGGTTCAAAACTCATTTCCATACTATTTAGTCTGTTTTAAATCAGGTAACGATCGGGAGGTACACGAAAGCATGGAAACGATTTCCATACTATTTAGTCTGTTTTAAATCTAGCATTATCGTCTACACCTCTCGAACCTTATATGCCATTTCCATACTATTTAGTCTGTTTTAAATCACTTTTCCTTCTTTTTGGAGCTTATCGAGGGCGTTGAATTTCCATACTATTTAGTCTGTTTTAAATCATTATCACCAATAACGACCTTTTTGGTAGGATATTATTTCCATACTATTTAGTCTGTTTTAAATCACATCATGGACGGGGCAGTCACCAGCGCGAAGATAGCATTTCCATACTATTTAGTCTGTTTTAAATCTTTGATATGCGACGTCCCAGACGCGTTGTTTTGGGTCAATTTCCATACTATTTAGTCTGTTTTAAATCAAACCCATACAAGACAATGGTCGAGAACTTATGACTTATTTCCATACTATTTAGTCTGTTTTAAATCTGGCCCGGTCTTCGCGTCGATCAGCTCAGTTTCATCTTATTTCCATACTATTTAGTCTGTTTTAAATCCTTTTTAGCTCTTAGGTAGTTGTAGACATATCCTGATTTCCATACTATTTAGTCTGTTTTAAATCCAGAAGCAATGAGCTACGCAGTAGGGTGGGAGAGCAGGATTTCCATACTATTTAGTCTGTTTTAAATCATCTTCAGCGCTGCTACCTCCAGTCGACGCTTCATGATATTTCCATACTATTTAGTCTGTTTTAAATCTTTCACTTCCACAATATCCTTGTAGCAACCACTCATAATTTCCATACTATTTAGTCTGTTTTAAATCCCCTTTAAGTGGAAAACCATGCTATGATAATTAGCACATTTCCATACTATTTAGTCTGTTTTAAATCAGGAAATGGAGCCTTCTGGTATGTTGCATGACACCGTATTTCCATACTATTTAGTCTGTTTTAAATCTGATATGCGACGTCCCAGACGCGTTGTTTTGGGTCAATTTCCATACTATTTAGTCTGTTTTAAATCAATGTCTTCTGTCTCGGGCCAACCAAAAATTGGAACATTTCCATACTATTTAGTCTGTTTTAAATCAGTACTATCTGGAGAAGGATATTCGCGCCTATATTGAATTTCCATACTATTTAGTCTGTTTTAAATCGATTTCAACGCCGTTGTCAGATATTGTGATCTTATTGTCGATTTCCATACTATTTAGTCTGTTTTAAATCTCCCTTATTAGGGATATACAAGAGTCTACGAGTTTCTATTTCCATACTATTTAGTCTGTTTTAAATCATAACTTAAAACATGATGTTAGAGAACCCTATTAATGATTTCCATACTATTTAGTCTGTTTTAAATCCTGCCCTTAGAGGATGTTATAGGTTATATGAAGCTTTATTTCCATACTATTTAGTCTGTTTTAAATCCTTGTGCCGATTCAGCAGTCTTATCCAGACTTCCTTTATTTCCATACTATTTAGTCTGTTTTAAATCTCCATCCCCTTGTTTTGATGATACCATCGCCTCTGAATTTCCATACTATTTAGTCTGTTTTAAATCGTTCGGAGAGCTATGGAGGAATCCCTGAGTAGGCTAAATTTCCATACTATTTAGTCTGTTTTAAATCATTGGTGGGGCCTTAGGTGGTGTTATCAGTTGGATCATATTTCCATACTATTTAGTCTGTTTTAAATCACACTACCACATCATCTTATTTTAGAAGGATAAGATAGATTTCCATACTATTTAGTCTGTTTTAAATCACCACAAAACCCCCTACAAGATCAACCAAACCATATTCATTTCCATACTATTTAGTCTGTTTTAAATCCTGAAACACCTATTGAGATCATTGAACAACTGCCACAATTTCCATACTATTTAGTCTGTTTTAAATCATTGAAGGCGGCGTTTGGAGAAGTCTGGAATGCATTAATTTCCATACTATTTAGTCTGTTTTAAATCGATTGAAGGGATAAGGAAATTATTATGTGGAGATCATATTTCCATACTATTTAGTCTGTTTTAAATCTTTTTTGTCACATTATATTATATGGGTCAGCCCTTAATTTCCATACTATTTAGTCTGTTTTAAATCGTCTTCTACCTCTGGATCATCTTGGCATATTCTCTGAATTTCCATACTATTTAGTCTGTTTTAAATCCACTTTTCCAAAAAATGGATGGTGGCTCTGAGAATTATTTCCATACTATTTAGTCTGTTTTAAATCCTGGCCCGGAGCCATCTTATGGCCCCGGGATGTCTTGATTTCCATACTATTTAGTCTGTTTTAAATCGCCTTACACACTTCTTACATACAGAATGGCCAATCTATTTCCATACTATTTAGTCTGTTTTAAATCTTCGATGCACATGATGCCTTGCGGGATTTCAGGCTTTATTTCCATACTATTTAGTCTGTTTTAAATCGATTTTGGAAAAGTATATATATACCTTCCCCGGGTTTATTTCCATACTATTTAGTCTGTTTTAAATCTCTTTCACAGGATTTTCAAAAATTTCTTCGTAGTGTTATTTCCATACTATTTAGTCTGTTTTAAATCAAGCATACCAGTCGTAAAAGTCTCAAAACGGCCACATTTCCATACTATTTAGTCTGTTTTAAATCAATCTTTCTGTTTTCATTTTTTCACCTCCCAAGATTCATTTCCATACTATTTAGTCTGTTTTAAATCGCAACCTTCTGAATCATAGCGGACGGATATTTCTGCATTTCCATACTATTTAGTCTGTTTTAAATCACTGTCACCCACGTAGTAGTCTGGCGTGTGTGATTGCAATTTCCATACTATTTAGTCTGTTTTAAATCGTCCCCCTCTTTTATTTCTTTGGGGGTGAGGTGTTGGAATTTCCATACTATTTAGTCTGTTTTAAATCAGTTCTTCATCGGTTGCGCCGGGGGCAACCGTCCTTTATTTCCATACTATTTAGTCTGTTTTAAATCAAGATCCATAACGTTGATACCATCCTTTTTCAGCTCCATTTCCATACTATTTAGTCTGTTTTAAATCCCATAATCAATAGAATCAGAAGTATCTGATGATTTCAATTTCCATACTATTTAGTCTGTTTTAAATCTCATTGTCAAAGAAGGGGTAGGTGAAGCGAACAGGGATTTCCATACTATTTAGTCTGTTTTAAATCGGCGTCTACGCCCTTCTTACCCCTAGGGGTGTATGCATTTCCATACTATTTAGTCTGTTTTAAATCATGACACACTGGACAAATGTGCTTACATCTTCGAGAAGATTTCCATACTATTTAGTCTGTTTTAAATCGGTTCTTGTTTGTTCTGCCTTGCTTGTACAAGGTCTTCATTTCCATACTATTTAGTCTGTTTTAAATCATCTGATTTTCGATGGGAAAACCTTCGAAAAGAAGTATTTCCATACTATTTAGTCTGTTTTAAATCCGACCTGTTTTTTGGTTATATTGCTTTTATTTGCTTTTAGAATGCTCCTTTTTTGATTTTGTTTAAGTCTAAATATAATAATGTTTTTATTTTATAAATGTTGACTTAGGTATGATTTGTATTTTGTTGTTAAAATTATTTATAGAAAATGGATATTACTTTTTAGTATCTACAATATTAAATCTATTGGATTTTTGTCCTGTCCAATTATATGGAGACTAATGTATTTTTTGTTTGGAAATTTGTAAATTAGCACGGAATCTGTTTTTTCATTTATTAATTTTTTTAGTTCATTTTTTATAACATTAAATTGTGATCTGCTTACTTCTCCTTCAAAAACAGAATTTTGTCTCCAATGTAAGAACATTTTAAGAAATTTATTGACTTTATTAACTCTACGCGCATCAACATCGTATACAACTAAAAGATACATGTTAATACACCTTTTCCAAGAAAATCAGGATTGAAATTTCACAATGAGTTTCTTGATGTTCAACTTCTATGGATTTGCCGGTATCGTTAGAATGTTGGCAGGGATCTCACAATGTGCTTCTTGATCTGATTGTTTATATGGAAAATCTTAAATATAACACACATCCTGGAATCTCATCATTCAATAAGAGTATTTATAAAAATACCCTTAGAATACCGGTTGAAATTCTAACTCGAGTTGTTAAAATTATAATGTTGTAAAATAGTGAAGTTTTAGTTATTAAATGTTCCAATCTAATTTTTACCACCATGATTTAAAGCTTTCATATTTTTTGTCTCCCAGGAGATGTTTTATCAATTTGTAGCATTCTAGGCGCAATAAATATTTATAGGAAACTCTCCTATTAAGTTTTGGGTGTTTGATTGTGGTTTCCATTCTTTTTTGGTATTCTTTTAAAAAGATGTGTTTACCTCGATCATTTAGGAATACACCGATATCATAGTTAAAGTCTTTTTTTGTGATTGTTCTAGTGTTAACTAATTTGAAGATTATTCTCCCCGTGATTATTGGTTTATAAATGTCAGCAATGTCAAGTGCAAGTGAAAATCTTCTTTCGTGGGGTTCATGTAAAAAGCTTATTGACGGGTGTAAATATGTGTGATAAATTTCTGAGAGGGTACTTACATATAATAGGGAATTTCCAAATGATATTAATGCGTTTAATTCAGTTGTGGGTGGCCTAATTTCTCTTTTTTCCATTTTGAAAGTCTTAAGGATTTTATTGAAGCTTTGATAATATGAATTCCACATGTGTCCTTCACTACTTCTCAATTGTGGAACATTTTTATTTTCGAGTGATTCATTTTCAATGTCTTCGATATATCTTCCGACCTTTTTCCCCGACTCTTGTAATATTTTAGTGATTTCAAGATGTTGTATTTTATACCCTTAACTATTTCTTTCGCTATATATGTTCTTTTTTCTTTGTTAATGTAATGTTCTGCTTGTTTTACAACTACCAAGCCTGAATTAAGTTGGATGCGTGGATATAATGAACCCTCATAATAGCCATATTTGTTGAAAAAATTGACTGGAATCCCTTCTTTCATTAATAGAGAAGAAGCCCCCGACTTAAGAGTAACTCTACCATAACAGTTTATTTCATTTATACGATTTATAGGCAAGGCTTTTTTTATATTCTTATTTATATAATATAGTGTGTTGCCCTTTCTTGATAATATACCATTAGATGTTATATAAATGGGATCTCTCATTTCTTACACCATGCAGAATTCATAATAACTGCAACGTTTACAGTAAGGTTTTACTTTTATAGATGGTGGGATTTTCATTTTAATTACCTTTTTAATCTTTACGAGTATTTTCTCGATTTCATCTTCAATTTTGGGTGTTAATTTTATTTTTTCACGTTTTTTCTCTTTTGGATAGACTATGATTCCATTAAGTTCTTTTCCTGTGAATTTTTTTATATACCAGAGATAATAATATAGTTGATATTTTACTGGCTCTGTGAGTCTACTCGATTTTTTTATTTCAAAAACAGTCAAATTTTTATCTTTTATGAAATCAAAGGAAACATCTCCAAATTTCACATTTTTTCTTTCTCTTGAATAACTTTTTTCATGGATTATACGTCCGATTAATATATCCTCATTGTCATAGTTCATGTTTATTTGCTTTGCAAAAAACCATAGCTCTCTTTGGCAAGAAATATAATATTGAACCATGACTCCAGTTATTCTTTCCATAATAATCACTAAAGGAATTGCCAGTCATCCTTTTTAAGAGGTTTTAATCCGATTTCATAGTTATAATCAAACCCGTCTAAAATGTAAAAATTGTTTTTATGTATTTCACCTTTCTTTAGCAATTTGAAAAATAACCATTTGTATATACCAACTGTATTCTCGAATCTTTCTGGGCTATCTTCCTTTTCAATGAATTTTTTTGGGATAACATCTATCGTTCCGAAACGTTCGTCTGTGTCACGCAATTGTAAAAGTTCTGAAATTTCTTCAAGATTTTCTGTTCTGAATCTTATGGTGTAAGGTCCTCTCTCAATTATCTTATTGTATTTTTTGAAGCCATTTTCAAATTTATTCTGGAATTCAAATAGTATCTGATCTGTATTTAACAGACTTGTATATAATCTGTTCACGTAAGAGGATAAGTCACCAAGTGATGGGCTTCCAGGTTCTAGAATTTTTTCGGAAAACTCAATTATTTCCTTTCTATATGGGTATGACCATCTACCACTATCTGAGATAGTTTCTATATCTGTAGATATGAAGATACTCCCTTGTATCTTGTCCTTTCTTCTGTTAATTCTCCCTATTCTTTGTACAAGTGCATCAATAGGTGCCAATTCTGTGAACATTACATCAAAGTTTATGTCAAGTGATATTTCCACAACTTGTGTCGCGACTAATACAAGTCCCTTGCTTTTCCATCCATCTTTTTCTTCTATTTCGCTTTCTTTCAACTTTCTGTCCTTTTTCACAAATTGTGAATGATATAGTATCAAATTTGAATGTTTATCTGGATGATCACTAGTTTTAAAATGGTTTGTTTTCTTAAGCTTATTGTAGATTTCTTTTGATTTTTCAATGGTATTCGTTACAACAAGTACTTTTTTCCTTTCTTGATAAAAATCGATGATTTGTTTTATTTTATCTGAGATACTATCTGCCCTTATTTCCAATTTAACAGGTTTTGGTTCAAATAGATCTTTTTGCGTGATCTTTGAATAATCTATACCTTCCAAGAGTTGTTTTTCTAACAATGCAGGGAATGTAGCGCTCATCAAGGCAAATTTACAGTCTTTTGCTTTTAATTCTAACAATATCCTCCTAAGAGCCCCCATCATTTTAAAATCATAGGAATGTATTTCATCGACTATTAGTAAGGAATTTTCTAAATTTAATTGGGCCAGGGGCCATTTATTTATGTTGAAAAAACTTAATATAAATGAATCCAAAGTCGAAACAGTTATGGGCTTTGAAAATGTTTTATTTAAAATTTTTTCTCTCCATAACTTCTCTTCATCATCACCATATTCTTCCGCGAGGATTAGTGAAGAAGCACCATGAAGTATACCAACATAATCCTTGCCAAAATAGTCCTTAAAGCGTTTGTACATGGAATTACTTGTGACTTGCGTTGGCATGGTATATATTACCTTTGTATGCTTGTTTTTAATGTTATTTAGTGCCCATAGAAGTGCTGCCTCAGTTTTACCCTCCCCTGTAGGTATCTTAATAACAACATTTCCTTGTTTTTTAGATGCTACCCTTTGAAATTTTTTCATACCTTTGAAGGAAATGCCTTTTTTTCTTGCTCTCTGTTTAAGTTTTTTTATGAAATCTTTTTTTGTTATTTTTGGAAAATTTGGATTATTTAGTCCGCTGGAGAGCCAATCAGCCCTTATAAGGTTACCTGTTACAAATCCATAGACTTCTTTTATTTTCTTTTTGGAAGATTTATCGCCACTATTAAGGATAGTATTAAGGGAGTCGATTATTCCCTCTCCAGAAAATCCCCATGAGAAATCCTCTCTCAGAAGATTATATGGATCTTTAGAAGGTAATTCAAATTTGAATTTATATGGAGATCGAAATCCAAAAAAATCCCTATAGTACTCGTCATATTTTTCTGCAAATTTGAATGTTTCTTTGAAAAAAGTTGGAGCACTTATATATTGAAATTTTTCAGTTCCATATATATCCTTATGCAACAGGGTGTGATGAGTTAAAACTGCGAGTGTTACATAATCAACATCATCAACTCTTGGAATCGATAATCCTTGTGTAAAATAGATGGAATAGAGAGGATGATATGATTTTCCTTTCCCAAGGATCTTATCTTCATAAAATTCAAAAGTACCTTTACCTATATCATGAAAGAAAACAGAAAAAAACAATATATCATAGAGTGTTTGCTTTTTGATATCATGTTTTGTTGAAAATCTTTTAAAAATTTCATTGTTCTCTGCTATGAATGTTTTAAGTTCCTTTAAAGCATTCTTTGTGTGTGCTTCTAAGGTGTAATCAACCATGCCCGTTTTTGCTATTAAATTGGATTCAAAGAACCTAGGATCTTTTCTGTAAATTTCCTTAAATTTATCCTTGTAATTTTTGACAAAATCTCTTAATGAGAGCATGGCATCTCATTATATGAATTCTATGTTGAATCCATTTTCATTATCATGGTAAATTTTCTTCGTGACATTGGTTTCAATTTCTAATCCTAGAAATTCTACAATTTGAATAAAATCTGTTGGTTTTCTTGGTAAACTGCTTTTGAAATCTCTGTTAATTGTGACGATACGTGGAGGAAATATCTGGATATTCTTTTCAAGTTTGAGTACTTTGGAATCAAATTTCATACCTTCATCAAATCTGAAAATACTGTGTACAATTTTACTATTATCTACCTCTAAAACGGTTCTCTTTACATTTTTGAGGATCACAAGTTCATCATCCATTCCTAAACTGGGTACTCTGCAAGGCTTTCTTAAAGAATTGTAGATTTTCCCAAGGAGAGGTTTTTCTGCGGTTAGGTAAATGAGATATTTGCCTCTATAAATTTTTTCTCTCTCTAGTATATCTCTTCCAGAACCTGCAGACTTCCATTTTTTAAATGTCCATGCATCATTAAAAATTGAATTGATGTAAAGTGGGATTATCCCCACTTTCACTTTTTTGAGAAGTTCATAGTAATCCTGCTCATTCTTGCCCATTATATTGGTGATCATTCCTATTATTTGTGTTCTAGTAGGTGCCAAGTAAGTTAGTTGATATATTGATGTTTGAGGTATCCTGAACGAATTTATTAAGCCTTCTACTGTGAATTTCACAGCCTCCATTTATTACACCTAACATAGCCATTCTTTGACATTATCTAAAGCTTTGTTTACACTTGTTATCTTGTCACTGAATGTGTCTTTTATTTCATCTTCATTTGCGAATATTCCAGATCTTATACCAACACAATAATCTTCGATGATATCACTGAATTCTGCGAGGACTTCATTTAAAAGATCTATTTTTATGTTATTTTCAAAATCCATGTCGAGCGCATTTAAGAATATAGGGGTTCCTGCCTTTTGTTTTGTGACGATTACAAATTTAGGGGTGAGATCATCCAACAATCTTGCCCTTTTTGAGCCTCCGTCGATACTTTTGAGGGAATCTAAAAAGTAGCTTATTCTCATTGCTTTTTCTTCATTATCAATAACTGGTTTCATATCATAATTTAACTCATCTACTATGGAGCCAATTGAATCAGCGTCAATAACTATAGTTCCTCTCATGAAATTAAATGCATTCACTTCTACTTTAACAAGATCTCCGCCTTCTTGCCCCTCTTTTTTCCTTGTTAACATGTCGCTATTGCCATTCCATGGGAAAATACTAATAAGTGGCGAAACTTTAACTGGAGACCATCTTCTAAGGGCCATTTTACCTTTACCTTTCTCTGCCTCCATGAATCCAAAAATATCAAGATCTGGATGTTTTTTAATGATCTCTTGGTATCTTTTTTGAGGATCCTTTGAATCACTTTCTATTATATATTCACCATTTTTATCAATTTTCGTTAGATCCATCCCTAGTTGGTTCATGGTTTCTTTGAGATAATATCGCAGAGCCTGCCCAGAAACATAAGGGTAATAATTTCCTTGGTAATCTTGCACTTTCTTTAAGACTATTAAATTTCCAGGATTTTCACTACTATTCAAATTGTCTATGTTTACCTTTGTAATGTATCCTATATTTGCAAATTTTCTCATTTTAAGCACCTCCTTTAGTTTTGGCGTATTTTGTTGACAAATACTTTTGTATTGCATATATTGATAGATAATTGCGTATCAGAGTTATATTCTTCTTATCTTGCGACCTTTGGAGAATTTTTTTTATCAGGGAAAAATATGTTTCATCTTTCCCTTCAGGTTTTGAACTCCAAATTGCGCCTGCTTTTTCCTTTAGTATCTCATATTCCAAGTCCTTGAAAAATTCTGTTAGGCCTTCCATGTTTCCTATTTCCCTTATAGAGTATAGTATGGATTTATTGTCTGTTTGCCCTGCGAAATATCCTATTCGGTCACCTACCAACATGCATATTTCATGGATTTCTTTTAATTCATTCATTCCAGTTACCTCCAAATATTTTTCGAGAAATTCGAAAAGAAATTGCGAATTAAGACTTGAAGGATTGTCAATTGAAAGATTATGATAAGAAAGATCCATTAAAACGGGATCAATAGGCAAACTATATAATATGTTTTTGGATAATTCCTCACGTGGTAAATTTTTGGTCTTAGAATTTTTCATGCCCTTATATGATGCATAATTAATTAGAGAATATAAAAAAGGATATCCATCTTTTGTATTCAATTTTTTTACTTCATCAAAAAACCTGATTATATATGACATTCTGTTATAATTTTTCAAATCATCAACACCATCTGAATTTACAGTGAAATAGAATATGTTTAAGAGTTTAAGTTCGTCTCTTTCTAAAATTTTTGATTTCATTTTATAAAGAAGTAAAAGTAAATTTGAATAAATATCAATTGCGAAAAAGTCCTTGTCTTCTATGAAATTGGTTTTGACATTCCTTTTAATCTCGTTATACTCAGAGTTTATTTGAAGAACACTTTTTATTTTATACAAAAGTTGGAGTGAAGGGGCTGAAATTATAAAGAGATTATTGTTAAGGAAATAATTGTCCATCATCCCATATTTATATATAAGATCGCACATGAAACAAATTGGCATATCCTTTCTGTTTCTATGATCCCTAAACGATGGGAGACTATCCCCAGTCCCAAAATCAAAGATGAGGTTTGTGGATAATATTGAAAAAGTTTTTTTCTTATTAGAATTATCAATGTATCTCGAATAGTTAAATCCACAAAGAATACATTTTTCTCCTTTGAGAAGTTTTTCTATTCTTCCAGAGATATTTTCCCCAAGCTTCTGAGGTTTTAGATAAACATTAACTTTTGACTGCTTTCCATATTGCAACTTACCACTTACTTTTTTGTCAGACTGCAATTTTAAGGTCTCTTCTTCTTTTTTAAGTTCCTCCAACTTGCTTTTTGAAACATCAACTTTTGGAAGTAAATCCTTTGTCCTTTCTGATCGTTGAAGAAATGGTTTAACATTTAATTTAGGTCCTATGATCACCTTGTCCTTTTCAGGATCATAATATGGTTTATAGTTTTTTGTTTCTTCAAATACCCTTGCATAATAGAGGCTTCTCAAAATGAAATATATTTCTTCTAGATCTTTTTCTGTAACTGTGAAATTCAAATTTAGATTATATAGAGTTATTTCAGAATCTTTATATTTCAACTTGTTATCTTCTAAATTTTTAAACGCTTTGTGTCTTTCCATTTCCGAGAAAATATTAACAAGGCCATTGTCATATAAAAAGTCTCTTTTTTCAAAATTTAAACTTATCATTTCATCACTTCCTTTGTGTTTAACATTCCAAAGCCTAGTGAATTTTTTTCTCCGAGCCCACAATCTAATATGAACCTATAGAACTTTTTATTTTCCATGTTAAATTTTTCGAGATTCTTCCAGAGCGTTCCGATAATTATAAACATCTTCCCCCCTTTTTTTACTCTCACAGCCACTTCACGATTAAATTCAAATTTGTCAAAAATATTCCCATCAAAATAATATTTTTCATTATAGAATGCATTATATTTCTTAAGAGCATTTTCTTTTAGCCTATCTAAAAAAAACTGAAAATCATGTGACTTTTTGAGTGAATAATAAATGTTCTTTCTATTATTTTTGAAAAGAACAATAGGCGTGCTGGTTATAAAACTCCTTTTTAATCTTGGCTTAAACACTTTCACTGAATCTATCTCTATGGGATGTTTACCAAGGTAATATTTTGAATCTTTTAATTGTTTTTCAATTTCTTTTATGATTTTTGGATTTGGAGACGAGATGATCAAACTTTTTGCTTCATCAGTTGTAAAATCTGAAATGGGAAAAATGTTCGAAAAGCAGAAATATTTAAATCCCTTAGTATTGTGATAATGGCCATATTCACTATTTTTGAGTAAAGAATAGATAAAACCTTGAATTGTATAATTATTTATTTCATAATATCCAAAATCTCCTTCCATCGGCTTAAATTTAAGCAATAGTCGCATTCTATTACCTCTTTTCCAAATCGCTAATTTAGGTTTACAATAACTTGACTATTTGGAAATCATCAATTCTTTACCAGAGATTTTGCATTGATAAGTCCTTTTATTATTTGTGAATATTAATCATATATAAAATTTACTATATCATTCACATAAAATGTTATTATTATAAAAATAACATCAACCCTATAAAAAACAAAAAAATTCTAAAAAAATGGAAAACCCAAAGAGAATAGGATCCCCTCCAAAAAGAGGTAGTATTAAACACATTAAAGGAAAAAGACTCCCATGATTGCCATCAATATTAATATCCTAGTATCCAAAGTGTAGAATATGAAAGGTGATAGACGGTTTTTTTCGGCGCAACATGATGAAATAAAAAAGGGTAAAATAACCGACATATACTTCCTAAAAACCATGAAAATACTGGAAAACCTGAAATTAAAGGATACACCAGTCAAGGCAGAAATATTCGCTGGAGAAAAAGGGATATTCTGCGGATTAACCGAAGTCCTAAACCTATTAGAAGATTCTGAATGCAAAATATATTCCTTAAAGGAAGGTGAAAAATTCTCAAAAAAAGAAGTGGTCATGAGAATCGAAGGAAAATATTCAGAATTCGGATTACATGAAACAGCAATACTAGGGATTCTGGCAAGTTCCTCTGGTTGGGCCACAGCAGCCCACAAATGTAAAAAGGCCGCGGGGGACAAACCAGTTGTATGTTTTGGTTCGAGGCATGTGCACCCGTCCGTGGCGCCGGTCATGGAAAGAGCTGCGAAAATAGGCGGGGCAGATGGTGTAAGTTGCGTTTTGGCCGCGGAAATTCTCAAGACCAAGCCCTTGGGTACTGTGCCCCATGCCGCGATACTAATAGCCGGTAGCACAGGGAAGATAGCCAAAGCCTATGATAGAATCATGCCCAAAGACGAGCCTAGAATAATCCTCGTAGACACTTTCAAAGATGAAGCAGAAGAATCGTTAAATATTGCAAGGATATTAAACAAGAAATTGGATGGTGTCCGTCTTGACACCCCAAAAGAGAGGGGTGGGGTGACACCCGAGCTAGTACATGAAGTTAGAAAAAGATTAGACCTTGAAGGATTCTCACATGTTAAGATCTTCGTCTCAGGCGGATTAAACCCGGAAAAAATAAGAATACTTGGTGAAGCCGGGGCTGACGCATTCGGAGTTGGATGGTATATTTCTGCCGCTTCTCCAATTGAAATGACAATGGACATAAAAGAAGTGGCTGGTATACCAGTTGCCAAGAGAGGTCGAATACCTGGAATAACTGAAAATAAGAGATTAAAGAGAATTAAATAAGATGGGGGGGTCCTAAATTCGTCAATAAATAGGGCGGATCCCACTAAAAAAAGTGAAAACTTCTATGAAGTGAACGGGGGCCCTTGTAAAGGGTGGGATTAAAGGTTCCTAATGTAGCGGTATTTGATCTTTCACATTAAGCTTTGTTCTTTCACGTTGAATATGAAGGATGCTGCAAAGACCATTACAATGGCAAAGATTGTGAGGAGGATCATGCTAATCCCAAGGGGGAATACTGACTTGTGTAATATCGTATATCTTAGAGCGTCCACACCATAAGTCAAAGGATTCATATAAACCGCGCCCTGTAACCAGCTTGGCAGGCCAGTTATTGGGAATAAGGCCCCGCTAAGGAGAAATATTGGCAACACTATGAAGCTCATTATAAGGTTGAAACCTTCCATACTGTCTGTGAAAGCTGCTATCAAGAGTCCTAATCCGCCAAAACCCATCGAGATTATAAGTGAGAGTATCATAGCAACAAGGAAACAAGCTGGTGTCATTATAACCCCCACAAGGAATGATAATAGTAGTAGGATGGCTGTTTGTATCATCGAGGCTGTGCTTATACCCAAGGCCTTCCCCAGGACTATTGATGGTCTTGAAATCGGCGCCACGAGTATCTCCTTGAGGAAACCATACTGTCTATCTATTATCACTGACACTCCTGAGAATATGCTTGTGAATAGTATGGTCTGGCCTATTATCCCAGGGTATATGAAGGCTCTGTAACCTCCTGGGATTCCCCCGAATCTTATTGATGCTCCGAGTCCTGTTCCGAATATTATTAGCCAGAGTAGTGGTGTTACGATGGATGTGACTATCCTTGATCTGTAGCGTAGGAATCTTTTCATCTCCCGCAACCATATGGTGTATATTCCTTCTATCTCACCCATATTGATCAACTATGTTTCTGTTATCCCGGTCCTTGTGGCGATTGATTTAGCCAAAATATAGAGGATAATGGGAAGACTATGTTTCTGTTATCCCAGTTCCTGTGTATTTTATGAATACGTCTTCAAGTGTTGGATGTTCTAGTTCTACTGACTTTATCTGGAAGTTGTGTTGTGTTGCGAAGTTCACTATCGCAGGTATTAGGTTTTCACCCCTTTCTACCATGAGTTTTATCATGTCCCCGGTGTTGTATGCTTCCTTTACTCCGGGTAGTTCTTGGATTTTTTCTGCAAATTCTTTTGGGTTTTCTGTTTTCACTTTTATCGTGTCTGCTTTGAGTTCTCTTTTAAGGTTTTGTGGGGTGTCTGCTTTTATTATCTGGCCCTTGTTCATTATGGCTACGTGGTCGCATAATTTGTCTGCTTCTTCCATGTAATGTGTTGTGAGTAATACTGTTACTTTTTCTTCTCGGTTGAGTTGTTTTATGTATTTCCAGATGCTTTCCCGCGTCTGAGGATCTAGGCCCAGTGTCGGCTCATCCAAGAATAAGACCTTCGGGTGGTGTATGAGGCCTCTTCCTATTTCTAGTCGACGTTTCATGCCCCCTGAGTATGTTTTCACGTATTCATCGGCTTTTTCCCCCAATGCTATAAGTTCAAGCACTTCCTCTATACGCTTTTTCCTTATATTTTTGGGGACTCCGTATAACGCTGCGTGCATTTCGAGGTGCTCTCTTCCTGTTAACATGTCATCTAATGCTCTAGATTGGAATACTATGCCTATGGATGCTCTTACCTTCTCTGGTTCTTTTATTATATCGTATCCGTTCACCTTTGCCGTGCCGCTTGTCGGCTTGATTATGGTGCATAGCATCGATATTAGTGTTGTTTTACCGGCTCCGTTAGGCCCCAGGATCGCATATATGTCCTCCTCTGGTATTTCAAGGTCTACATTATCGACAGCTGTGAAATCATCATACTTCTTAGTTATTTTTTCTGTTTCAATGATGTAACCCATGAGCCCCCCTCCAAAATCCGAACCAACTTTCCCCCTTGTATGACTTCACCAAAATATAACTTCTATAAAGGTCTATTATGAATACTCAGTAATAACCTTTTTTTGTTTGACCTTTCACCAAAGCTGAATGTTATGAGAAAGCCCTTAAACCCGTTGATAAGACTCCAAATAACACCCAGCCCCAATTTTATATATATCTGCAATTATATCTTTTTCCTGGTCTTTAAGTTCCCATGCGCTAGCATAATCGCCTTCTTTTATGTATTCTAGCCTGCTTCTCCATGACTCCAAAAGTTGCAATGTCAATTGATTTCTCTCTAAAATTAGCCCTATCACCTCTTTGTATGGACCATCAGCATACTGATAAGCTTTTTCACCGGCGATATGATCTCTTTTTCCTCTTCTATTATTTCATCCACTTCACCTCCCATTTCTTTTACATAGTTTCGATAATATTCCTAGCCTCTTGGTTCCATATTGTAAAATCGCCAAGTCTTTTCTACCATATAAACTCTATGGCCACACCCATAGACCCTGTAGATGTGTACGTGCATTATACCATTCGCATTTATCAAATAGGGTATTTCCTCCACGCGATTGATCGGAACGCCACAGTATGGACAGTATGAAACATTCCATTCCTTCGCTGTCTTGTCCGCACCCGCGTTGTTGTTGGCTATGCTTGTTTTATTGGTTTGTATTGGGTTGGGGGGTCTCCTTCTGGATGTTGATGATCATTCCAGTGGTGAATGCCAAGGCCCCAACTAGGATAAAGCACGCCAAAAGGAGAACTTTTGCCATCTTATCCATTGGCCCACACCTTTGCATGGAATTCAAAAGTTGTATATGAACGGTATATCTTAATAAACTCTATTATCTGGGAGGGCAATAATATCAAATAAGGATATTGGAGGGTGGACTATTATGTCATGGAAAAAGATTTTAGGCATATTATCATAGCAGTAGCATACACCACCCTAACCGCAACCCCAAAAAAGAAGACATTCGATGGCCCATATATGTCCTTCGAATACCCTGGAGACTGGAAAATCACAGAGACTGATAAACTGGAAGAACCTGACGGAGGCCAGTTTGTACAGCTTATGTCTGAAGATGAGAGTAATCTGATAAATGTTAATGTGTACACTGACCTTACCCTTGAAGAACTAATAAGTAGGCAGGAAGAACTATATAATGAGTGTTATCAAGAGTCTATTGAGAAGGGAGTAGTGTGTAGTAAGGAAGAGAAGACGGTTGACGGTGTAAAATGTAAAATATATGATTTAGTAATGATAAGACATTATTGTTTCGAGAAAGATGGGAAAGCCGTTCTAGTAACCTGCAATTTCAATGCTGCAAACGTTGCCGAGGATATCATAAAATCATTAAAGATAAAACAATAAAATGGGGGGAACGCCTCCCTTTCCTTAATTTTTTCTGAACCCCTCAAAAAGCCAAAACTCCAGGAAATTCGCACACATCCCCACCCCAAAAAACCAAAATGTTCCTGCAACGATAGGATAATCTTTCCCCGCGGAAATTCAGAAGAGGAAAAAACTCCACCATAAAAGGTCAAAAAATTCCTGCAAAGCCATGAGAAGCCACCCTTTCTCACCCCAATGATTAATAAACGAGAACAGGCGCCTATAGATCCCTTGAAACGACCAGAAAAGAGAACAAGGAAAAACTTAAATATAGTTTATGCCAAAACCATCACATAAGGGGGTGTTATTATGCCATCAAATAAACTTGTCTGGTTTGCCATTTGCATAATATGCATCCTCGCTATTTCAACATCAGGGTGTATCGGGGGCAAAAAGACTTACGACGGTAAATACATGAGCTTTGAATACCCCGAAGACTGGAACATATCAAAGACACTGGATGAGGGGACAAGTGAACACGTAATCCTCAGACAATCTAATGATATAATAGGTGTTAATGCCCTCAAGGATGCTAGCATAGAAGATGTTGAAGCCAATATCACTACTCCAAATCTATATGGACCAGAGAATGAGACCATCGGAGACGTGCATTGTCTCACATATTATGAGAGCGAGATTGACATGAGTTTCTACATTTTCCAGAAGGATGGGATGACTTTCCTAGTGACATGCACGGTTGGGAGTGAAGGGATCGCCGAGGATATTATAAAATCATTAAAGGTGAAAAAATAAAATTGGGGGACTCCTATTCCTGCAGCCGTATTTTTCATCTCCCTTTTTTTTGGAAGTAGTTTTTCTCATGATAGTGGCTTACATAAAATTTTCATTTTTTACAAGCCATTAAACGGCTTCTTTCAGCGAATGATGAACCCATCACTTCTTTTTTCATGGTCTTTTATAATTTTTCTCGTTTTTTGCAAAAGTATCTAACATTTTTTATGATTTTAAGGTGTCGTGGTGGGATTTCCTGCAAACATTTTTAACATGCTCCGATATGAAATGAGATCATAGGGGAGACCAGAAACTGTTTTTTTTCCAGGCTAAAAAAAGGGAACCATACATGGTCTGCTCCTTCTCTTATACAAACCTCCACATAAAACGCTTACAAGATAAAAAAAAGACTATTTACAGCGACTTCCCCAATTCTTCCAATGCTACAAACAACGGGCTACTCACCCTTCACCCCCTTTATCCTCTTTTTTACGATGATACAAACATCGGGTCAATGCAGGTTCGTTAGAGTCCGCGGCTTTCATTCGCCGGGGCACTCCAAAGACAAATAAAAAAGGGGGAGATCAAAGGATCTTGTTAAAAAAAATAATTAGATTAGAGGAGGTTTTTAGGGGGCATAGAATGAGATTTGTTTGCTGTAATAGGCGACTGATTCTATGGATTCTTCCTCGAAATCCCTTGTGAGTCTCCCTTTCTTTTTTATAATGAAGTCTATCACTTGGTGGGGTTGTAGAATTGTGTAGTATTCTGTTTTTACTGTTTTTGGTTTTTGGCCTACGAGAACGACAATGGCATGGACCCATGGTTTGGAGGGTCCGTAGGTGCTTATCTCTCCTGTTAAAAAGTCTCTTAGGTTTTTCGCGTTGAATTTAACCTGTTTACCAGGGCTTCCATGTATCTTTATCAGTCTTTGTGTTGGTGGGCTGCCTTTTCTCATGTACCAACTGTCCCCTTTTATGAGATATTTTCAGGTGTAATTTTTAGTTTCGACTACGAATATCCCGTTTGGTCCAATTACCACATTATCAATATTCCCTTTGCTCCCAGGCAATTTCACATCATAGAAGATGAAATAATCCTGAGGTAATTCTTCTAAGAATTTATTTACTGTCTTTTCTCCTTCTAATCCTTTCTTCCAACTATACCCTTTGCTTCTGCCATGCATGAATAATATGATCCCTGCAAAAATGCTAAGAATGGCCAATAAAAACCCGCTTATCAACCAAATAAAACCTACAATGCCCATGGAAACTCCTATTATTTCCATCAAGCTATAATCATGAGCTTTGTTTTCAGTGTAGGTCCTTTGCAGCGTTATAACTTTTCTCGCGTAATTTGGCCCCCTGACACTCTCAGAATATTCAAGGAGACTCCTATAATAGCGGAGATTACCACCACACCCACAAATATATGCTTTTTCATCTTCTTCAGATATAGGATAAAGAATGCCGCAACTATCACATATTAGATAGGGCATGTAGACCACACCCCTACAAAAAATGATAATCATAAAGTCACATTTAAATTTATAAGAACAAAAATCATACCCGCCACTGGAAATTTAACACCTACCATTTTTCTGTGGATAATCTCTGTTATCAGAAAAAAAGAAAAGTTCAAGAAACGAAAAATAAAATAAACTAATTAAACCTAAAAGAGCATGAAAGGATAAACCCCTCTCTATGGTGGTGTCAGTGGAAATCAAACGGCTGAAAGAAGCCCTGGAAAACTTAAATGAGAAATATGAGAACCTGAAAAACAAAAGGGCTTATAATGAGGCTAATGTGAGGAAGGACTTCATAGATCCCTTCTTTGGGGCCCTCGGATGGAACGTCAGAAACTCAAAAGAATACGATAGTGAAACACATGTCAGAGGGGTTGGATTCGCAGACATAGCATTAAAAATAGAAGGCAAACCAGTTATCTTCATAGAAGCTAAAAGATTCGGGATTATAGAGGATCGTGGGGAAAAGCAGACGACATTGTATGGTGATGTTACTATTGATTGGACCGAGGAAGAGAGACAGGCTTTGAATTATGCTGGGAGGGAAGTTGGAGTTAAATGGGCTATACTAACAAATTTTGAAAAATTCAGACTCTTCAATGCCTATACAGGCGAAATAATCCTCAACATCGAATCCCCAAAAGAATACCTTGAAAGAATCAACGACTTAGTCCTATTATCTAAAGATAGTGTTAAAACAGGAGAAATTGAAAAACTATCTGAGAGGGTTGAGCGGCCAGACATCGACAAAAACTTCCTGGCCCTGATGAGGCATTGGAGGATCTTATTAGCAAATGAAATCCACAAAGGATTCCCTGATATGAACTTCGACGACATAAAGTTTTATTCTCAAAGGATAATTGATAGGATGGTTGTTATCAGATATGCTGAAGACAATTGGGTCCTTGACAAACCAGACCAATTAAAGAAGGCATGCGACTTTTACAAGCAGACTGATTATGCTGATCTCAGCGGAGCCCTTATAAACTTCTTTGATGGCTTTGACAAAATACACAACACAAAAATATTCGAAAAAGACAAGAAACTGGACGAGATCTTAAAAAAGATAGATGATGAGGTCTTGGCCAAGATAATCGATGAGCTTTATCAGCAGAGTTTCAGGAAATTCGAATCAGACATCCTCGGAAACACATACGAAGCATACCTCGGAACAAAACTAATAGAAAAAGACGGAAAAATAAAAATTGAATCTGCAGACGAAGCAAGAAAAAAAATGGGAATCTACTACACACCAACAGATGTAGTAGACCATATAATCAAAAACACACTCGGAACCAAACTAGAAAAAATATGGGATGAAGTGAAAAGACTCTTCGAAACAGGGGAATACTCTAATGCAGCTAAAAGATTCCAGGAGATCGAGGATATTAAGGTGTTGGATCTTGCATGCGGATCAGGGACATTCCTAATTAAGGCCTACGACCACTTCCAAGATTATTATAAAAAATATGAGAGAGAAGTCGAAAAAGCAAAAAGTAGGATAAAAAAGGAGAATACTAGCAATCAATTGAAAATAACCGGAGAAAACACGCTAATAAGATTAGAAGAACCGCTAAAAAATTATGAGTGGAAAAATACTGAAAAAGAACCTTTACGGTGTCGACTTGGATGAATCGGCCGCTGAGATAGCCTCAATAAATCTAATGCTAAAAACACTAAGGCGTGGAGAAAAACTCCCACTAATCCTAGAAGAAAACATAAAAGTCGGAAACTCCATCGTAACAGGAGTTGAAGGCAAAGAAGAACTACTAGAACACAAAAATGAAATAAAAAAGATGATACTCCTAAGAGAGCAGATCAAAAAAGAAGAAAACCCCAAGATCAAATCAGAACTAGAAGAGGAATATCAAAGGCTCAGAGAAAAAATCGAGGACGAAATAAACGAGAACCTCAAAGACTACTTCAAAAACCCCAAGGAGTACAAGCCATTCAACTTTGAACTAGAATTCCCAGAAATATTCTATACGAGAGATGGGAAATTAAAAGAGAACGGTGGATTCGATGTTATAGTTGGAAACCCACCATATGTAAGACAAGAAAAGATAAAAGACATGAAAAGCTATTTGAAAGATCAATACACATGCTATCATGGCCGGGCCGACCTCTACATCTACTTCATGGAAAGAAGCCTGAAACTCCTAAAAAAAGGCGGCCTATTCTCCTATATAACTTCAAACAAGTACACACGAGCAATATACGGCCAACCACTAAGAAAATGGATACTTGAGAATTATAAGATCAGGGAATATAGAGACTACACAGGCGAAAGGGTGTTTAAGGATGCTACAGTGGACCCATCTGTTATCGTGATAGAAAAGGAGAAGCCAAAAGACAACAAAATAAAAATCAACGAAAAATTCAACCTACCCCAAAAATATCTAGACAAGAAAACATGGACATTTGAAAAACCAGAAATCCACCAGATAAAAAAGAAAATAGAAGAAGTTGGAAAACCACTAAAAGAATGGAACGTGAAAATACACTTTGGTATAAAAACAGGTTACAATGAAGCATTTATGATCAACACAAAGACAAAAAACAAGATACTCGAGGACTGCAGGACAAAGGCAGAGAAAGAAAGAACAAAAAAGATTATAAAACCAGTTTTAAGGGGCAAAGACATAAAACGCCATTCCTACAACTGGAGAGGACTTTGGATGATAACTATCCCTAAAGGATGGACGGACTCGAATCGAGGACGTAAGGATCCAGAAACATTTATCGAGGAATCATTTTCGTCCTTAATACGTCACTTAAGAAGATATAGGGAACAACTTGAAAAGCGGTCTGACCAAGGCGATTATTGGTGGGAACTCCGAGAATGTAAATATTATCCTGAATTTGAAAAAGAAAAGATCGTATGGCAGAGAGTAACTCAAAAACCAAGATTCAGCATTGTACCACCTAGATTTTATTCTGAAGCTACTAGTCATTTTATAACTGGAGAGAATTTGCGGTTTCTTTTAGGCATATTTAATTCATCGCTTTTTGAATTTGCATTCTATAAGTTCTATATGGGTGGGGGGATCCAAGGAGAAATAAAAGGTGAGTTCATAAAAAGATTTCCCATCCCCCCAATCACAAATAAAAATAAAGACCTTGCCAAACAGATAGAAGAAAATGTAGACAAAATCCTAAAGCTAAAGGAAAAAGAACAGTTTACCCTGAGCTCCTTTAAAAGACTCGTAGAGAATACTGGCCAGAATAGATTTAATACCAGCTTATCTCAGTATCTTAAGTCCAAAAATGCAGCCGATTATTCAATAAACCTCATCAAAACCGAAAAATTGATAGATGATGAAAAGATGGGGATTCCACGATACTATAGAGTTAAGGGCCGAAAAGATTCCATAATAGTCTCTGCAAGTTACAGTGACAGCCAGACCGAGGATATCATCCAAATATACTTCGACGATCCCAGAATAAAAGAATTTTTCCACTTGGCAATAACAAGTCAAGTGGAAGGTAAAAAGAAGAGTTATAGAGGTCAGAAGAAGATCCTAGAGACAACTTTAGAGGATATAAAGATTCCAAGATCAACAAGGAACAAGGAAAAGGATAGAGAGAATATATTAGGGCTAATGCAAATCCTAAAAGAAGAGTATGAGAAAAAGTTCGGAGAGGATTACAAGAGGCTCTCAAGGATAAGGGAGAGGATAGAGGAGGTTGACAAGGAGATCGACGAGCTTGTATATAAATTATATGGTCTCAGTGAAAAAGAGAGGAGGATAGTGGAAGAGGGTTTTGACGATTAGATTTATTTTTCTATTAGTATTTTTTCTACTTCCTCTTCGCATTTTTCGACAAATTCTTCTGCAAGTTCTAGCCCTTTTTCACATGTTGCTACATCTATGTTTTCTATTGAAAATTTAACGGTGCTTTTATTGTTGAATGTGTCTTTTTTTGAATCTCTAGGTGGTTCATAAGACATAGAAGACACAGTTTTACCATGATATTTCGATTCTATAGATACACTATCTTCCACTATGATTCTCTCAGACAATTCTATTCCAATTTTTTCAATGTACTCATGTACTATTTTGTTTCTAATCTTCTTCAATTTTTCAGGTATTCCCTCAAATTCTTTTCTACTTTCTAATTGATCAAAGACTCTATCCATAATTTTTCTTATTTCTTTTTTATGAATGTCAAAGTCCTTCGTTTCTTTAACAATCTCAGCATAAAGAACAGTGCCTTTAAACTTTCCTTTAGCCTTTTCTTCATCTTTTCCTAATTTTAGTCCACATAGTGTTGCCCATTGTTGAATAAAAGCCTCAGCATAAAAAAGAAAGTCTTTTATATTCCCTTTATCCTTTTCCCTTTTCTTCATTTTTTCCAAGAAAAATTTAAGCGATTCTAACTTGAATTTAGAGTACCCTACTTCCAATATTTACCCTCCATCCAACCTAGAAATTTATGGAGGAGGATTGCAAGGCCATTAGTCCCCTCATCCTACAAAAGAAGAATATATGAGCTTCAATATTTAAATTTTGTTGCAAAGGATAACTGCAGGCCTCTCTGTTTTTTCACAACGGAGCTCATAACATGCCCTGGAAGGAGAAGTAGCATTGTTCACAACTCTAGTCTCCCCTTTATTCCTAAAAAAGAAAAAACGGGTTCAAAGGGGGGAATAAGTTGACTATCGACGGTTGGCTTCTTTTATATCATATACCCGTCTTATGTAACAACATGTACACGTAGACATGTTACATAAGAAAAATCCAGCTTTTTAAAGTTTGCCCCCATGCAAACTTTCCTAAGATGAAATACTATTTCTAAAAGGTTAATGTTGCAGGAGCAACGAAGGGCCTGCCCTACCTACAAAAAGGCACAGTTTGGGGAGTTGCCAAGAGCAACGGCTTCTTTTCCTTTGATACACACAAACTACCCTATGATTAGCCGCGCCTTCTGGGCGCGGGGTTTTTTAGGATATAAGAATTATCTTATGTAACATTATATTTTCATGATTTTGTTACATAAGATTCTTTGGGAAAGATACATCCCCCACCCCCCAACCAAAAAATAGTGTTAGTACACATAGAGTGAGATGGATATGAAATAAGAAAGAAAACACTAGTGGTGAAAAAATATTATATATATTGGTGAGACCTGAAAATTATAACCATCTAAAAATGGACGTGGTTTGTCCTATTTTAGTGTTTTTTCATTTTCGGGGTTAACATGATATTTTGGTGAATTACCGAAGCTTTTTCATTATAAAGGTCGATCTGGTAGGGTTTAGGAAGGTCGGTTATGGTCAGTTATAATCGAAATTTTTCGATATATAACCAATTATAACCACCTAGAAGTAATACTCCATAATACTAATTCTAATTTTTGGGCCCAAAAAAATGTTTTAATATAAAATTAAAAAATAGTATTATTTTAATCCTTGTGCGGAGGTGGCACAAAATTGAAAGAGAAAATACTTCTGCATATACAGGATGGTGAGCATGTTGCGGTTCGATACAAAAACATAGAAGATTACCTGGACCTGGAAACAGGCCACAAAAAAATATTCCTGGAACATATAAACCCGGCGAAGGAAGTGGCATCGGAAATACTTTCAAAACTGACAAAAACAGCAAGAAACACAATATACAAAAAATACACAACAAACGAAATCATACAAGAAATAAAAAAGAAAACAAAAAACACTAAAGTGCTAATAGTTTTCAACGACCTACAAGAAATGTCCAAGAGTACAATGCGAATCTTCCTTGACATCATGGACAATATACAACTATTCTGCAGTATACGAGGAAAAGCAGAAAAATACCACACCAGGCTATTAAAAAAGATGGTGATACTCACTGACCCAGAAGACGAAATCATAGACATCACAATCCCAATGATAATCCTTGCAGGAACACTCGCTTTCCTCACATACCTGAAAATGGCGATGAGCCTATCAGGCATAGCAGCGTATATTATTCTCACATCAGTATGGTTTGGGACTATAATAGCACGAACATTGATATGGATAAAAAGCTAAAAAAGAGAGAGGAACATGGACGGGATAACATATCTATTTTCTCTACATCTCATTCTCATGATAGCAGTAGGAACATTATGGTACATATTCTGGTTTTATGCAGCAACATGTCAGTGATGTGATCTGATTGAAATGGTACACGCACGCAATTTTTGCGGTTGTAGTGGGTGCAATAATAGGTAATTTACTCGACGTGAATTTTACAATACGTTTTTTCATTATAACAATACTTTCAAGTCTTTTAATCGACTGCACAGAAAAGACCATTTTCAACGAACATAAAAGACAGCTACACAACCTATTCATGTTGATGCCCTGCGTCCTACCCTACCTGTTCATTGATGTAACCACTGGAGCAGGCCTAACCGCAGGGGTATCATCACACATACTATTAGACTGCTTAACACCAATAGGATGTAAATTATTTTGGCCAATCCAAAAGAAGCGTTACGGCATACGATGGAAAAGCCCAGATAACAAAGCACGAGAAAAAAGAATACTTGCAGCAGTTTCATTACTTGCAATACTAACACTCCTAATACTCTGGCCCCATGGTCCATTCACATCCGCGATTGAAAATTGGACGGGCAACAGGACAGGGCACAATTCAACGAACTCAACAGCTCCGGATTTCCGCATAACTATCAACGATCCTGAAAAGGACATGTGGATTCATCCTTTCCCAAATGGTAGTGTATTCATTGATGTGGATGATAGTCAAGGAGACTACTGTACAGTGTATCGTTCATATCCGGTCTATTATCCTGTGTATAACGCGCCCCAATCTTCAAATTCGTCACGGGTGAATGATGATGGTGAAGAGGAGGCCTGAATTAAATAGAATATATGAGATGCTTAAAAAGCTTGACACGATATACAACAGAAATAAAATTTACACCCAAAAGGTGTATATTGACGCAAGAACGGCCTGCAAACTTGAAATCATAAGCTACTTAGAATCCAGATCAAAAAGTGAAATATCACGTAGAGCCATCACAATATACATAAAAGCATACGAATCCAAGAACGGAAATCTTCTTCATTTTAGGCCCAAAACTATATAATACTATTTTATGATAATATATTACTACAGAATTGGAGGTGAAAGCTTTGAGAGTAAAAAATGTGCTGGTCACATTGCTATTGTTGTGTGTACTTGGCGCGACCATTGGTGTGGGCACAGTATCGGCACAAGAAAACGACGAGGATATAGAGTTAATAGACCTTGATGAAGGCCTTGAAGACGATGCAGATAATGGAGAATCTGATGAAAGTTTCGAAGATGATGGGGAAGTAGAAAAAACAAGCCTTGATCAATCTGGTGGGGACGTGGTTGCAGAGTCTGTGCCAATGCAACCTACTGGAATTCCAATGACGTATGCAATACTTTCTGTTTTCATGACACTCAGTGGCCTAGTACTTGCCAAGTTTGATATTTGAAACTTTTATTTACACATTCTATTTTTTAATTTTTATCCGAAATATGGGAGATAATTTGTTGTCTTTTTCAGAATCTGAGCCGTTTTTGGGCCCAAAATCATATAATACTAATTTTACAGAATATATTATCGTAAGAGTCTTGAGAGGTGAAGAAAATGAGATATATGCCCATATTATTGGGTTTTGTCCTGCTATTTGTCATGGCAGGATCGGCATCGGCAGCAGATGCCTACTTCTACGAAGTAAATGCGAACCAGACGACCGCAAAAGTGGGCGACCATGTCAAAATAGAAATTACGGTAGACACCACGCCAAGCAATGAAAGCTACAGTGTAGACAACATGACAGTACAAACATACATCACACCACGACTCAAAATAGAACAAGCAACAGTAGACTACGGAACATACGAAAACGGAACATGGTATATTGGAGACGGCTACTACGGAATGGCAACATTAACATTGAACTGCCTCGTAAACGGGACAGGAACACTCACAGGACATTTCTACATCCGCGCAAACAATGACGACGACAGAACAAACAACTACCAAAGAATCGACATAGAAGTACCATTCACAGACCTGAAAAGCACAGCAAGAGTACCCAGCAGCCTATCACCCGGACAAATCTTCAACTATACAGTTACTGTTGTGAACATGGGAGTTGAAAATGCAACCAATACACAAATGCAAATAAACCTGCCCAGCAATATAGAATACCAATCATACACAGCCACCAAGGGAACATTCAACCCACAAACCGGAATATGGACAATAGGAACACTAACATATGACAATAACGACAACGAAAACGATGATCCACTCGGTGAAAACGCAACGCTCATACTCACATTAAAAGTCAAACCAACTGCTGCTGCGGGCACATACAACATCACAACGCTCACAAACTGTGATTTATCATTATTATCCATATTCCAGGCCAGCCCCACAACCGCACTCAGAGTAACAGACACCAACAAAATACAGCTAATCATAACAAATCCAACAGGTGTAAGGCAACGCCACGTAATCTACGTAACCATCACCGACGGATCACAAACAATAAAACGAACATACAACTTCTACCTTGGAGCAGGTGGAACCAGAACAATCACACTAGGAAACCTACACCGCAACGCCACCATCAAAATCACACAATACACATACAATGCTGAAAGAACCAGCAAAACAATACAATACACACAGAAACTGAAAAGCATAGCACATGAAAACAGTAAAAACACGACGGTCCAAAACGTGAAGGGCCGACAAAGACAAGCCATTAAAAGAATCACCAGGGCCACAATAAATGACCAATTCCAGATAGTCTACACATAGTTCGTTATAGAATACAAAAAAATTAGGTCACCCCCACACCGCCCACCCTATGAATAGTCCGCGCCCCTCCGCTTACGCTCCGGGGCGCGGCTAATATATTTTTTAAGGGGGGAGAAGGATGACAGGTGTTGAAAATTTCAAAATAGTAACAAACATAACAAAAATTAAAAATGAACTGAAGGAATATGACTTTAAGATGAAACTTATCCGAGATGCTGAATCATATATTGCAATTGCCGGGGACGGCGAAGCAGTCTACCTACTATACCTACTACTACCTACAAGAAAAATTCAAAATATTAAAAAAACACATTTGGAAATTCAAAACACTCGCCTACAAATTCAGAGCACAACCATACCTTGTAACATATGATATCATGGGAGCATTTTATCCGTTACATGCACTCGAAGATTCAGGAAAACACTTCATCCTAGACACAGAAAAAGCACAAGGCCTAATGTTCTCATTCAGCACAATAGTATCCGAACAACTACAAGGAAGACTCACAATCTAAATTTCACCTTTTTTTCTATGCCTGGGATTTAGCCCCCTAAAAAAAGGGGGGATTATAATCTTTAGTATTCTACTGTCCCACCACGTTCCCTTACATCTTGCCTCCACATCTCTACGGCCTTTGGATCCATACCCTTCAGATCTGTTAACTCTTCTCCAACTATCTCGTGGCCACACTTGTAGACTCGGTGAGTGCGTTTATGTAGGATCCCATATGTTTTTTTAGTGTAAGGGTGAGTTTCGTGACAAATGAAAAAACATGTCCGAAATGCGGAACACTAAACCATTTGGATGCGAAATTCTGCCGGGAATGCGGAGCCAAACTCGGCGAAACACAAGAAATGGATATTTCTGATAAATGGAAGATCTCGATGTTGAAACGGAAATTAACAAGTATGAACCCTAAAGTCCGCCAGGAAGCAGCAAAAGCGTTGGCTGAGATAAGGAAACCAGCCATAGATCCCTTCATCAAAGCCCTGAAGAATGACAACGAGAGGGTCCGCCGGGCAGCAGCAACAGCGTTGGATAAAATACGCAGCAGAGGCGTTGGATAAATATTGAATTGGTTGGGGGGTGTGATTTGGATTTTAATATCCATACCGGTGTTTTATAACATATTTCACCTCTTTGGAGGGGTTCATTGAATAGAGGGTAGGCTATTGGGGAAAGGTTGCTTCAATAAGAGTGGTGAGGGGAAGCGACCATAGCGTGACGAACTGCAGTGAAAGTTGTGAGGGGACATTTTAAGATTGATTGATGGGGTTCCGTACACTATACCATACATTGTAGGATTAAAAAGCATTGGGAGATAGAGTTGCTAAAACAATTGTTATAAAGGATTAAGGATGTGAGAAGCATGTTCTGTCCAAAATGTGGAGCTGAAAATCCCGAAGCCGCGAAATTTTGTAAAAATTGCGGTAAAAAATTGAAATCAGATACCAAGGGAGGGGGGAACAAAAAAAGAGTCCTAATCGGTACTTGGGCCTTTTATTAATTTTAGGGATAATTGGAGCATTACTTGAAATTAATGAAAGTGCTACTGCCTTAAACATATGTCAACCAAACAGTAGTTATGGAAAGCGGAATATTGAAAATAAATGGTTCTTCAGAGCCGAATGCAAATGTTACAATAAATGGAGAACCCATAACTCTCAATACAAGTGGCAGTTTCACTTACGAAATACCTGTCCAAGGCCCAATGGAGATAATTATAAGAGCAAAAGCCCCAGGCAAAGAAGAAAGCACTCTAAACATTACCATAGAAGAACTTACCAGCTCCCATTTTAGATGGTCATTTAATAGTACAGGCGCTGCAACGATAGCAGATCTAATGCCATAAGGATTTATATAGGCGCTAAACTATGAAAGTTAGTCTGCTGAATATCATTCACTATATTCTTTTTTATGCCCTAAAAAAAGCCCCTATCATGGAATAGACTCCAAGTTTAGCATGAAGCTAGGGATATTCTCCCATTTTTGTGATAATGTTAATTATCACCACAGAAACCAGGTGAAAAAATATTCTCCGATCCCTGCCGGCAAGTTAGCGAGTCGCCTTTCCTGCAAAAAACCTTAAAAAGCCGCTTCCTGCAAGGTTCATGGTGATTCTATCCCTTATCCAGAAATTTTTGGAAAATCTTGCAATAATTTTACGATGATACAAACATCAGGTCAATGCAGGCCTATTAGAGGGGCTTTGCTGGACACACTTCCAAAAGGTAAAAAGAAGAGTTATAAAGGCCAGAAGAAGATCCTAAAGACAACTTTAGAGGATATAAAGATCCCAAGATCAACAAGGAACAAAGAAAAGGATAGAGAGAAAATATTAAGGCTAATGCAAATCCTAAAAAAAAGTATGAGAAAAAGTTCGGAGAGGATAGAGGAGGTTGACAAGGAGATCGACGAGCTTGTTCTCCAAGATCCGCGGGTCGGGCTCCTTCACCTGAGTGGTGGAGCTGGCGAAATTCTTGCCACTCGCATAGAAATACCAACCTACCCCGTCATAGTGCTGGTTGTAGTATACAGTGAGATTTTTCTCCCAGCCAAGCCGATCAAACCGTATCTTGTACCCATCCCTTCTTTCAACTATTTTGAAACGCCCGTTCGCAAGCTCCCGTAAGATTAGCTGGTCTTCAGCTATCATAACCTCTCCCAAATCCCCTTTTTAGGTTGGAACCCACGTCTTCTCTATGTGCTCCCGGATCTCCGGATTCTTAGATTTGATAGCCTCCTTCCTGGCGTCGATCTTGCCCATCTCAATCAGTCTCTCATTGATCTGGTTCTCCAGCTCTTGCGCCGTCACGTAATCCCCCCATCTTCAAACATTCCAGCTGCTCCTTCCACAATTCCAGGCTCTGGCGATACAGGTGGTTACGCTCCAGAATTAATTCTATTATGGCCTTGTAAGGGCCGTCAGCGTATTGGTGGGCTTTCCATTGGAGAGATACGATCTCATCTGTCATCTTTATTAGCTTGTCTATTTTAACGATCGCCATATCATAGTTGCCCGCTGTAGCGTACGCGGTTGCCTCGCGTAGCGTCATATTGTATTCAGGTGTTAATTGACTCGCTTGTATCATGTATTTGTCCATCTGCGACATTCTGTAATTCTTGTAGGTGATGTAGCCCGTTATCCCCGCAGCAACTACCAATATAATAACCACTATCTTCAGAAGCTCCTTTTTTTCAATCATAGGCCACACACCTTATATAATCTCAAATATTCTTTTCTGACTCTTTTTTAGCTCACATTTTGCCAAAGGTCCTTCCATTCTACACAAGGAGAATCCTAGTCATGATAGTATCCTGCATTTGGATCCCAATGTTCATATTCTGAAAAGTATTGTCCGACGTCCGTGTCATAGTACCATGCAACCCAATCATGAGTGATTTCATCGTCATATGTATAGTAGACTGGTCCGATTATATGATGACCTGGATGTGCTCCTGGCGGCAGTGAGGGCTTTCCACTACTCTGCTCTGAGTTTGGGGTATTCTTGTTTGGGGGTTGATTTTGTATGCTCGTCTGGTTTTGTATACTAGTATTGTTTGGTGTGTTGTACTGTATTTTGCCGGGGATTTCCTTGTAGATGTTGATGAGCATTCCAGTGGTGAATGCAAGAGCCCCGACTAGGATGAAGCATACCAAAAGAAGAACTTTTGCCATCTTATCCATTAAACCACACCCCCCTTATTTTTGTATATGACCCTACATTTTACAAATAAATTATCGTGAGATGGGAAGTAAGACAAGAAACTATGGAGAAGCCATAAGGTTCTCTTAACAAAACCCGAACTAACATTATTGTGTGAAACCTCGTTATGGATATAACGAACAAAAAAAGCACAGTGAAAAACAAAAGAAGAACACCTCAAACGAGAAAAAACAAAACGATACTGGTCAAAACAACAACAAAAAAGAGTAGGTCTCAACAATGCAAAGGGAGAAAAGAAAAGCTCCGGATATGGTCAAACCAACGACTTTTTTTATAACGATAAAATATAATACGAATATAATCCGAAGAAAACCGAACCCACAAAAAACACCCTAAAACGGGAAAAAACCAAGTTCCTGCAACAATAGGATAATCTTCTCCATGGAAATTCAGAAGAGGAAAAAACTCCACCATAAAAGGTCAAAATTCTTGCAAAGCCATGAGAAGCCGCCTTTTTCACAACACCAAGAAAAAAGCAAGGAGAAGCTCCTGCAGGAAACGAGAAAAAGTAAACCCCCACCTTCTAAATTCTAATCCCTGTAAAAACGAGGAGAGCTATCATTTCCAAAAAATGGGGGGATTGAGATGCGGCTGCAGGAATGGAAGATATTATACACCCCCTCCCCTACAATCTCCACCGGGGGGGAAGAAAAAATCATAGGGGGTGAAATTCAAAATGGAGAAACTAAAATTGCTCATAGCATGTCTAGCAGTCTTTGAGCTCGTAATATCCGTGTCAGGGTGCATTACAAGTGGAAAAGAAAAATATAGAGACGAGTACATGAGCTTTAAATACCCAAAAGAATGGAATGTGACAGGAATAGAAGATTATGGCAGTCATGGTGAATCAGTGACCTTAAAAAGCCCTGATAATCAAAGTGTAAGTATAATTCATCGACCCTAACACAACACTCGAAAATACAAATGCAATAATCACCGGTACCTTCAAAGCAGAGCCCGTTGAAACAAAGACCATCGGTGGAGTTCCCTGTATGGTGTATGTTATGGGTCCGGTGCGATTTTACTCATTCGAGAAAAATGGCAGCGCTTTCATGATAATAACCAATGAGATGGTAGCGGATGCTGCTGAAAGTATAATAGCATCGATAGAAGCTGAATAGCGACAGAGACAGGCACCTTCTCAAAATTAAACTAAAAAAGAATTTATGGCTTGAAGGCGTGATTAGAAACTATTGTAATAATTGTTCTGGATGTTTGGAGGAATTGGATTCTTTCCATTCTAGACTTTGAGACCTCCCATTTAGGTTAGTTGAATGCCCCCATATCAATGTTTTTTTTCAGAAGATCTTCTAAGGGGATGGTGTCATGCTCCTTGCGAAAGAATGCATAGTCTGTTTTACTTTAGCATTTTTTAACTCGTTTAGCCGGGTTAAGTGGCTGAAATAGTGGGATATTGGATTAGGTTTTTTTCGATTATGGTTTGGTGAGTGGACTCGCCGGGATTTGAACCCGGGGCCTCCGCCTCGCGAGGGCGGTGCTCTACCAGACTGAGCCACGAGCCCCACCATAGTAGAATTTCAATTTTCAGGCTCCTATGATCCCCCCAGAATCTCGTGGGGGGGTTCTATCTTTTGAATGTGATTAGCCAATTTTTTCCACTTATGGTGTTCTATAGGAAAATTTATTATGAATAGTTGTTGATAAATTTTTTTGGTTGATCTTTCACTTGGGGGGTGAATGTTATGAGAGGGTCTTTTAGGCCTGTTGATAAGGCTCCTACCGGTATTTGGGGTGTTGATATTATCACTGGTGGTGGTCTTCCTCGTGGCCGTAATACTCTGGTTTATGGTGGTCCTGGTACGGGTAAAACGTTCTTTGCGATGCAATTCCTTTTGAATGGCGCCAGTTTTTATGATGAGCCAGGTGTTATGGCAACTTTTGAGGAGAAACCTGCTGTTTTGATTGAAAATTTTGGATCAGATTTTCTTGAGGATCTGATCAGGAGAAGGAGGATATTTATAGAGGATTTTTCATCTATTCATCATCTTGAAAGTGGTGATTATAATTTAGAGGCTCTTTTAATGCGCCTTGATGATGCGATAGATCGTGTAGATGCCAAAAGGATAGTGCTTGACAAGGTAGATAATCTACTTTCACAATTTGAAAGAAAAACGATCATAAGAGGCGAACTCTGCAGGATTATAGATTGGTTAAATGATAAAAGACTTACAAGTGTCTTCACATCAGGTGAAAACCCCTATGGTGGGGCTACACATGGCCTCGAGGAATATGTATCAGATTGTGTTATCCACCTTAAACATCGCTACAAAAATCATATTGGAACAAGGTATATGACAATAAAAAAGTATAGGGGTTCAGAGCATGGTTTGAACGAGTACCCGATGCTCATAAACTCGAAAGGTTTGTCATTATTCCCCATAACCTCCCTCAGACTTGATTATACTGTAAGTCGTAAGATTGTTTCAAGCGGGATCCCCGAGTTTGACAATATACTTGGAGGCGGATTTTATAAAGGGTCAACTGTGCTCATCTCAGGGACCACAGGCACGGGTAAAACAAGTTTCGTGGCTAAATTCGCTTATGAAGCCTGTAAGAGGGGTGAAAGGTGTCTTTTCTTTGCTAATGAGGAGCCCGCGGATCAGATAATCCGTAACATGAAATCTGTTGGGATAGATCTTGACAAATTTAATGGTGACAATCTCCTGATCCATGCTGAAAGACCCACCACCCTTGGCTTAGAAGCCCACTTGACAAGTATGCAGGATCTTGTGCGTGAATTCAAACCAGACCATGTTATAATAGACCCCATATCCGCACTTACAGAGGCAGGTTTTGCCGTGAAAGACCTTTTCATAAGATTCACAGATTTCTTGAAAAATCGGAAGATAACCTCCATCTTAACATACCTTACAAGTGGTCGTGAGCCCTTGACAACCACAGAAATACACTTATCCTCTCTTATAGATACTTGGGTGATACTTGACCAAGTAGAAAAGCGGGGACATTATGTTAAGATTTTAAGGGTGCTTAAAAGTCGTGGCCTGAAACACTCCACAAAACCCACTGAATTCAAACTGACCAGTAAAGGCATAAAAATATTATAGAGGGGGAGGATCTAAATTCCGGATGAGGTAATTTTAAGATTATATGTTACGCGTCAAAATTCCTATTCAAAGGCTGCTATCAAAACCCTAAACAAACTCAAAAAGAAAGTAGATATCAGTGTTGAAATCGTGGATATTACCGAGGATCCGGATTTGGCCCGTGAGAATCATATTATCGCCATACCAACCCTTGAAAGGGTAAAACCCGAGCCAAGGAGGAGGATCATAGGCGATCTCTCAGATGAGGAATCCCTCTTAAAATTTATAGGGTGTTAACTTTGAATAATGCTAAATCACTAATAAAGGGCATGAAAGTCCATGATCACATCTGCCTAATCTATGAAGATGAAAAAGAATGGGAATCCACCATCATACCATTCCTAGTAGAGGGGTTTAAACGTGATGAGAAGTGCGTTTATATAACTGATAGGCATAAGAGCGAAACCATAAAAGAACTTCTCATAGAGAGAGGATTCGACCCTGAGAAGCTTAAAGGACAATTCAAAATATTATCTGAGGATGAAGCATACACCAGAGGCGGAACCTTTGACCCTGATGCCATGATAAAACTCCTAGAAGAGGAAACAGAAAAGGCCTTGGACGAGGGATATTCCGCCCTCCGCGCCACTGGAGAGATGACCTGGATCTTGAAGGGCAAACCCGGGAGTGAAAAACTGATAGAATATGAGGCCAAACTTAACAGGTTTTTTCCAAAGGCTAAATGCCTGGCTATATGCCAATATAAAAAATCGGCTTTCGAACCAGAAATACTCAAAGGTGTTATCATGACCCATCCCATCCTATTATGGAAGGGTGAAATTTACAGGAACTTTTATTATATACCCCCTAGGATTCTCCTTGAGGAGGATCCTGCCATTGCAGAGATTGAAAACTGGCTTAGGAACATAAAACGTGAAAAAGAGTTTATAGAATCCATTGAAATGTTCACAGGGTTATTTAAGAGTTTTATTGATAATGTTCCGGCCATGGTATCTGTTAAAGACTCTAATTTAAAGTATTTTCTTGTGAATAATAGATTTTGCAGGTTCGCTGGGAAAAAAGAATCCGATATAATCGGTAAAACCGTTCATGAGGTGTTTGATGAAGAAACCGCGACCATATTAGAAGAATTGGGTGAAATACCATTAAAGGGGGAGGAAATAGCCCTTGAAAGAAAGATCAGGGGTAGATATTATCATATACGTAAGTTTCCTGTTGAAATCCCCATTGGTAAAAGGGGTATAGCCTCTATAATACTGGATATAACTGAGAGCAAAAAATTTGAAGAAAAACTAAGTAAATTAACGAAAAATTTCATCAACGTCGTCGAGAACAGCCCAGAGAGCATATTCATCATCAACAAGGCAGGGAAAGTATACTATGCAAATCAACAAGCCCTAAAGTACTTCGGATGGGAGAAAAGCGAGATCATAGGAGAAACCATAGGAATACCCTCAAAACCCCATATCACAGAAGAAATCCAAACCATAGACGCCAACGGCAACCTGAAAATCGCCGAATTAAAAACCTCCAAAACTTACTGGGAAGACGAAGAATGCACCCTAATATCCATACGCGACATTACGAAAATCAAAGAATATGAAAAATCCCTAAAAAAGGCTCTAATGGAAAAAGAAGCCCTACTAAGAGAAATACACCATCGAGTCAAGAACAACCTCCAAATCATAATAAGCCTAATAAACCTCCAAGCCCAAAAAGCAGAAAACAGGGAACTGCTCAAAGAAACAACAAACAGGATAAGAGCCATTGCAAGAGTCCATGAAAAAATCTACCAATCAGAAGACCTAGCCTCCATAAACCTCAAAGAATACATAAAAGATATCATATCAGAATTAAAGGCAACATACAAACTCCCAAAGATAAAATTCAACTATCAAATCCAGGATATAAAACTCACAATAAACCAGGCCATACCCTGCGCACTTATAATAAACGAGGCCCTGACAAACTCTATGAAGCATGCATTCCCAGACAAGGAAGGGACAATCACAGTAAAAGCATATAAAAGCAGAGATTCTATAAAACTTATCATGGAAGATGACGGCGTCGGATTCCCAAGAGGATTCAGGCCAGAAGAATGTGAAAGTATGGGGATGAGACTAATCCACGCCCTAACAAGGCAACTTGACGGTGAAATAAAAATAAAAGGAGAAAAGGGGGTTAAAATCGAACTCAAATTCCCCCATACCATGAAGGGTTAGATATGATATTTGAGATAATAAAATCTGAAGGCATATCCCACAATTCCTATTTTTTAGGATCTCAGGGGGAGGCCGCCATCATAGACCCCAGAAGAGACGTTGACATCTACCTAGAACTTGCAAGAAAAAATGACATCAGCATCCGTTACATATTCGAAACCCATAGAAACGAAGACTATACCATAGGATCCCTAGAACTTACAAAATATGTTGACGCCAAGATACTCCACGGGAGCAAACTAGACTTCAAATACGGGACCAAAATAGTCGACGGAGACACATTCAAACTAGGATCACTAGAACTTGAAGTTCTTGAAACTCCAGGCCATACATATGAGAGCATATCCATCCTCGTGAAGGATAAAAACACAGAGAATCCCATGATGGTATTCGTCGGTGATGTGCTATTCGCGGGGGAGGTTGGAAGGGTTGACTTTTTCGGGGAAGAAAAAATACCTGAAACCGCAAGTCTGCTCTATGAGAGCATACACGAAAAAATCTTACCATTAGGGGATCATGTTATAGTCTGCCCCGCGCATGGTGCAGGTTCCATCTGCGGCGCCCAGATAAACGACTAAGACATCACAACCATAGGATATGAAAAGATAACAAATCCCCTCCTCAAATTAGACAAGGAAAGCTTCATAGAACATAAAAAGAGCGAAAAACTCTACACCCCACCATACTTCAAAAGGATGGAAAAAAACAACCTAAAGGGGGCGCCACTAGAAAACCCACACCTAAAACCCCTAAACGTTAATGAATTCAATGATATGATCAAGGAGGGGGCTCAAATTGTCGATGTTAGGAATCCAACAAGCTTCTGCGGAGGTCACATCCCAGGTAGCTTGAATATTTGGAGTGGTGGTTTCGCTGCATTCGCAGGATACTTCCTAGACTATGATAATCCAATAATCATAGTAGATGAAGACGGATCCAATGATCTTGTGAGAAGATCACTTATAAGACTAGGATATGATAACAAGTATGGTTATCTGCAGGGTGGCTTCCCAAACTGGTACATTAATGGGATGGAACGTGAAAGTCTTGAAGCATGGACTGTAGACCAGCTAAAATCCCAACTAGATGGTGGAGATTTCACCCTTCTTGATGTTAGGAAACACGCCGATCGTGAAAAATTTTATATAAAAGGTTCCAGGCATTGTTGGCTTGGTGACATCCCAAAAAACTTGGAAAACATGCCTGATAATGTGGTTGTTTATTGCGATTCAGGTTATAAGTCGACTATCGCAGCAAGCCTGCTTAAAATGAATGGATATGATGTGAAAACTGTCCTTGGAGGGATAATCGCCTGGATAAGGAAAGGTTATCCCATCATACAAGGATAAAAATAGGAGGTTTAGGTTATGGGGATTGTTAAAATACCTTTAATGACAAAGGAAGAATATGACGAGTTTATAGGGGAGAAATTCCTCAGTAGAATAGCCTTTAGTGGAGAATATCCATATATAGCACCATTCCTTTATGTGTTCGACGGGGAACACCTCTAACTTTCTGTCAACTAAATACGGGAGGAAAATAGAACTTTTAAAAAACAACCCATATGTTGCAGTTGAAATAGAAGAATTCGAACCAGACCTTTCAAGTTACAAGTTTGTAACCCTCCAAGGACAGATAGTCCAGATTACAGATGATGAACAGAAGAGAGTAAGGGAGATGTTCGCAGATATGATCAGGGAAAAAACCTTTCTAGGAATGTGCTTAAGGCTTTGGGTCATTCACCAGAGGATCCCTTGGCATGTCTTGTTAAAATGGAGAGATCCTATGTCTGGAAACTTGTAGATGTCGTTGATATAACCGGTATAAAAAGTGGAAAATAATATTGGTGTGGGGGGGTTTAAGGAGTGGAAAATTGTAGGGGGGTGTAAAAGTCAACTCCTTAAAACCCTTATTCCCCCTTATTATTTTCACATATATTAATCTTTTTTTGTGGCTATAATCCCAATATCATCTTTGTTAATGTTTTGCTTCCCAATGCGAAGGCTATGAAGGTTATGCCCATCCCAATTTTTATCTGCTTTGAAACCTTCCCAGCGGTTTCCTTTCGTGGATCTGCTAAAATTTTGAAGGCAGCCCTTATGAATACTATTATCGCCAGCACCAAAGCTGGAATGTAAAGGATGCCGAAAACGTTTATAATATAGAGTATGGGGCTTGTTAGACTGGCTGTGAACATGAAAATTGCGGCTATTATACTTGAGATTCTATGCCCATACCTGATTGGGAGTGTGGTGGCTCCCTCCATCTTGTCTCCTTCTATATCTTCCATGTCCTTGATTATTTCCCTTGCCATGGTCATGAGAAAAGCATAAAAACCTATATAAGCTGCTTTGACAATTTCACCCACTATCACGCCTCCGAATACGAAACTTAGACCTGTGAGGAATGATATTACAAGGTTGCCTATGAGACATTTCCTTTTAAGAGTATGAGCATAGTATGTCATGAGAAGGGAGCTTCCAACCACTATAATCCCTGGGAGTGAACCGAGAAAAAATCCGAGCACCGATGCTAAAACAAAAAGTACAAGTGAATAGGCGCCCGCAGCCTCTCTACTAACACGTCCAGATGGTATGGGTCTCTCAGGCCTGTTTACAGCATCTATTTCATAATCAAAATAATCATTGATTGTGTTACCGGCTCCTGTGGCCATGAAAACGATTATAGCCGCCACTAAAACATCCAGATTGAATTTCCAAGCTATGAGAGCTATTAAAACAATTGAAACTACCGCCATTATGGCATTAACTGGTCTTAATATTTCTATATAAGCCTTCATCATCTCTCACCCTTAAACCAAAACTCAAATATACTCTAATAAGCTTCACACTATTATATGACAGACAATGACATCCTCGGACTACTACTAGTATATAGCTACGTTATGATCGTACTATTTATAGGGGGAAAGTTTCAAAACCCAAATTTTAGTCGCAAATTTGTACATATAATGGTTGGTAATATCATCTTTATATTACCAGTATTTAAGACATGGTGGGTTATGGTATTCCTCGCAGCAGCACCCTTCATACCCCTAACATTTCTTATAAGCCCATATTCACCACTCAAACTAGAACATAAAGCTTCTTCTTATGGCCACGGCCTGGGACTCGTATACTATTCCATCTCATGGACTCTGCTCGCCCTACTATTCTTTAACCATCCCTGGATAATCGCAATTGGTATCGCTGCAATGTCCTATGGTGACGGTCTAGCATCACTAATAGGCGAAAACTACGGGAAAAGAAAATACAACATCCTAGGAGACCCTAAAAGTGTTGAAGGATCCCTCGCAATGTTCATCACCCTACTAGTCACGTTACCCATAATCTTCATCTACTACAAGCAGCCAATAAACTGGCTCATAATAGCTGCCATAGCAGCCACAGCAACCATCATAGAAGGCGCCACACCAAAGGGACTTGATAACATAACAGCATGCATCGGCGCAGTGACAATCTACCTATTAGGGTGTGCATTATGAGATTCATAGTCATCGACGGATTAGACGGCGCTGGAAAAGACACCCATGCAAAACTCATAAAAAAAAGATATGAAAACATGGGAGAAAAGGTCATATACAGGTCGCACCCAGAAAATGACAACCCATACGGTCGAAGGGCTAAAAAAGCGCTGCTCAAAAAAGGTAAAATAAATCACCTAAAGGCAAGCATATACTACGCCTTAGATGTTATAAGATCACTCCACCTCTACTATCGATCAAAGGAAGCCGACACCCTAATATTTGTAAGATATCTTATGGGAGTAGCATACCTACCCCCAAAAATAGCCTGGATACTATACCACATCTTCTCCCTGATATTCCCCACCACAAAATACATGTTTTTCCTCGACGTTTCACCCAAAGAATCATTAAGACGCCTCCAGGAAAGAAACGAACACGAAATGTTCGAAAACCTCGAAGATCTTAAACATGTCCGCGAAAAAGCCCTAAGACTAGCCAAAAACTGGCATATCATAAATACCGAGGACAACATAACAGATGTTCAAAAGAAAATCGACAAGATCCTAGATCAACTTGACAAAGGCGAGAAAACATGATGATAACCTGCCTCATAGAAGACACCGGCACACTAAAGGCCGAACATGGATTATCCCTCCACATAGACAAACCCAACCTACTATTTGACATGGGCCAATCCAATTCCTTCATTGAAAATGCCCAAGAACTCGACATAAACATATCCAAAGTAGAATATGCCCTCATATCCCACGGACACTATGACCATGGCGGCGGCCTCCCATACTTCCTCAAAGAGAATAAAAAAGCAGAGATTTATGTGGGAGATGGTGCCTTTTACAAACGCTATGCAAATGACAACGGGTCCTGGCGTTATATTGGCTTAGATGAGAGCTTGGCAGATAACCCGCAGATAAAAACCCTAAAAAAAGACACTAAAATAACCAGAGATTGCACCATACTAACTAACATCCAAAAGTTTTTCCCCACCCCAAAGGGCAACAATAAACTTTATAAAATTTCAAAGGACAAGATAGTCCTTGACGATTTCAAGGATGAGATAATCCTAGTCATAGAAAAAGAGGATGGTCTGCTCGTTTTAACTGGATGCTCCCATCGCGGCATCCTTAACATAACAGAGACCGTGAAAAGAAAATACAATAAACCCATAAAAGCCCTTATAGGGGGCTTCCACATAAAAGCCGAGGAGGCCCCGAACCTAATAGACCCATTCAAAAGCATAGAGGAAATCTACACCGGACATTGCACATCAAAAAGGGCATACAATATACTCAAGGAAAACCTAGACAATATAAAACCCCTACACACAGGGACCCAGATAGAAATCATTTAATAATATAAAAAATAAAAAATTATCCCCATGAAAACCAAGATCATATTCCTCATATTAACTGTTATCTGCCTTTTAGGTGTTGTGGCCGCTCACCAACCACGACTCGCACCATCAACCGCCCCAATAGACAATCCAATCATCATAAAAAAACCGGAAATCTCCCAAGCATTCTATGGTCAACTACAAGGCAAACCAGTCTATTATATGATAGAATCCCCCAAGGAATTCAGATTATACGTTAACATTCTAATACCAGACAATCCAGGGGAGAACCAACTAGTATATGCTAAGATACTAGACGATAAAGGGAAAACAATAAAGGAACTGGGCCCAGGAGAGTGGAAACCCTACTTTGAAGAATTCGGGGGTGACTATTACCTTAAAGGGCCCGAATTCAATGAAACCATCCCAGCTGGAAAATATTATATAATGGTATTCAACGAACAAAATAAGGGCAAATACGTTCTCGCAGTCGGTGATATAGAAGCATTCCCAGCTGACGAAGCCCTCAAGGCAATCATACTCCTACCAATACTAAAAGCAAGCATCTTCAATGTGCCATTAATTGAATCCTTCCTACAATTCCTAGGGATTATCCTGGCAATGGGCACCTTCATATCCCTAAACTTCACAAAGAACAGAAACCTTATAAGGGTCAACTGGGCGGGTATCATATTAACAACAATAATGTGGGGGTTCCACTACATCCAAAACCCCTCTAATATACTCGCGAACATCCAAAACATTATATTACTGGTGACGATAATCCTAACCTGGAAATTCAACAAAGAAATCATCCAAGGTAAAATGCCAACCTGGACCAGCAGAACCCTAATAATATTCTGGTTAATCTTCCTATTCATCAGAGTAACAATATGAACCCAAGGTGAAGGGTACCATGGACCAGTTCCAAAAAGAATATACAAGGATAATGTCAATGGACAGAATAGAAATGCAAGAAGAAGTTAAAAGATTGTCAGATGATTGTGCATGCCCCTCCTGTCCATCCTATAGGAAATGTGATGAAAGGCTATTCTGCATCCTAGGAGAATCAGAATGCATAAAAGATGAGAAAGGATGCCTATGCCCCACATGTCTAGTAGCATCCACCCTAGGGATCGGGCTCTCAAGAAACTTTTACTGTACTAGAGGCTCTGAGATGGATCAGAGAACCAAACCATAATCTCTCAAAAAGCGAAAGATTTAATAATCTGGATAAGTATGATTATAGTAGTTGATCATTCTAACCTTCTCCTTACAAGATAAACTGGAAATTGGGAAGGGTGTTCTAATTGGGTAAAATAAAAATCGCTATCATAGGCGTGGGAAATTGTGCAAGTTCCTTAATCCAAGGAATATACTATTACACAGAAAAGGATGAAAAGGACGCTATAGGATTAATGCATTGGGACATAGGCGGTTACAAACCAGAGGATATAGAGGTTGTCGCGGCATTTGACGTTGACAAAAGAAAAGTGGGGAAAGACTTGAGCGAGGCAATATTCGCCCCCCCAAATTGCACGAAAATATTCTGTGAAAACATACCCAGGATGGACGTTGAAGTTTCCATGGGACCCGTACTCGATGGCGTAGCACCCCACATGAATGAATATGATGAAAAATACACTTTCTCGGTTGCGGACGAGGAACCAGTAGACGTTGTAGAAGTCCTTGAGGACAACGACGCCGAAATGCTTCTAAATTATTTGCCAGTTGGTTCGGAAAAAGCCACACGTTATTATGCCAAATGCGCACTCGAAGCCGGAACAGCCTTCATAAATAACATGCCAGTATTCATCGCAAGCGACCCCAACTGGGCGTCCAGATTCGAAAAAGCAGGCCTACCCGTAATCGGAGATGATATAAAAGCCCAGATAGGGGCTACGATAACACATAGGACCCTGACACAACTATTCAAGAAGAGGGGTGTTAAGTTAGACAGAACATACCAACTAAACACCGGTGGAAACACCGACTTCCTAAACATGCTAAACCGGGACCGGCTCCATTCAAAGAAAAAATCAAAGACAGAAGCCGTACAATCCATCCTAGGCGATGAAAGACTAGACCCAGAGAATATACACATAGGCCCAAGTGACTATGTACCATGGCAGAAAGACAACAAAGTCTGTTACCTTAGAATGGAAGGAAGAATCTTTGGCGACGTTCCCATGAACCTCGAACTCCGCCTCAGTGTTGAAGATTCGCCAAATTCTGCAGGTTGCGTTATAGATGCTATAAGATGTTGTAAACTAGCCCTCAAAAGGGGAATTGCAGGCCCCCTAACATCCATATCAGCCTATACAATGAAACACCCACCAATACAATATCCTGATAATGAAGCAGCCAAGCTGGTCGATAAGTTCATCACTGGGGAAATTGAGAGATGATTAAATCTCCTCAAATAAACAAGTTTTATCTCCAAGACCCCAACACTTCACTTCCTTCAAATCTATATTATCTCCAAGGACCGACTCAAGGAAACCCGCTAATAAGCCACCCTCAAAGTGGCACAGCGGCCTCCCAACACTAGGAAGCCCCGAACAGGTAGCGCATTCGTCCAATCTAGCCTCCAAAGGGTCCGTGCTTAGGATCGTTAATTTACCCACTCCCTTTTCCCTGAAAAGGGTGACTATTTCATCTATTGAATCTGCTTCCATGTCAGTGGCCGCGTCCTTCGCACCAGTATATATTAAGCCATCCACTCGTTCACCCAACATTTCCATTGGCAGGAAGCGGATTATGCGGAAGAATTCAACATCGATGAACCTTCCAATGTTGGGCCTTTCAATCCTCCCAAGTTCCATAATTAATACCCCATCAACAATATCTCAACATATCCCCCCGTGTGGGGGGGAATCTCTATTCTGGTTCTACTCTTATGGCATCGTTTGGGCATACATCCATGCACACCTCACATTCATTGCAGTCTTCTGGATCTTGAACCTCTAACCTATCATCAACTATTATTAGTATTTCCATTGGGCATAGATCGGCGCATTCTCCACATGCATCACATTTGTCATAATCTATAATTATCTTTGCCATCTTTGATTCTCCTCTGCCTTGTGAATATAATCCCTTAAGCTTTTACTATAATATAAAACTAGTGTAGGGGGGAGCTATCATTCCCACTATAGAACCATGGTAATAATATTATCTTATTGTGTTATGACCAGCCCTCTCTTTTTTTGTTGAAGTATTTAAGTCAGTTCTTACTATTGTATATAGAGGTGATGAATCGCCGTGAGGGTCAGCAATGAAAAGGATAAAAATCGTTGAAACAGCATTCAGAGATGCGCATCAATCACTCCTTGCAACCCGTATGCGGACACGAGACATGTTACCCATAGCCGAAGAAATGGATAAAGTGGGCTTTTTTTCATTAGAGGCATGGGGTGGTGCAACCTTCGATACTTGTATAAGGTACCTTAATGAGGATCCATGGGAACGCCTAAGAAAATTAAAGGAAAAAATCAAAAAGACCCCTATACAAATGCTCTTAAGGGGACAGAACCTTGTAGGCTATAAACACTATCCCGATGATATAGTTAAAAAGTTTGTTGAAAAAGCCTACGAGAATGGTGTTGACATCTTCAGGATATTTGACGCCCTAAACGATATAAGAAATATGGAATATGCCATTAAAGTGGCTAAGGACCAGGGAGCCCACGTACAAGGGACAATATGTTATACGATAAGCCCATACCATACACTTGAAAAGTATGTGGAATTCGCCAAGGAACTAGAGGCCTTGGAATGCGACTCAGTCGCTATAAAAGACATGGCCGGTCTAATATCACCACATGACGCTTATGAGCTTGTCAAGGCACTTAAAGAGGAGACCAGCTTACTAGTGAACCTTCATTGTCATTGTACGAGTGGGATGACCCCCATGAGTTACTATGCCGCGTGTCAAGCCGGTGTTGACATACTAGACACTGCAATATCACCCTTATCATGGGGTGCTTCACAACCCCCAACCGAAAGCTTAGTAGCCGCCCTCAAAGACACACCATATGACACAGGCCTCAACCTCAAAAAACTGACCCAAATAAAAAAATACTTCGAGGAAATCCGGGAAAAATACAAGTCTATCCTAGACCCAATAGCAGAACGTATAGATACAGACGTCCTCATATACCAAATACCAGGGGGTATGCTATCAAATCTCGTAGCCCAACTCAAAGAACAAGACGCTCTCGACCGCTACGACGACGTCTTGAAAGAAATGCCAAAGGTGAGAAAGGACATGGGATACCCACCCCTGGTAACACCCACGAGTCAAATTGTTGGAATACAAGCTGTTATGAACGTGCTCTCAGGTGAAAGATACAAGATGGTATCAAACGAAGTCAAAGATTATTTCAAAGGATTCTATGGGAGACCACCAGCACCCTTAAACCCAAAAGTAGCCGCTAAAGTAATAGGGGATCAAGAACCCATAGATTGCAGACCAGCCGACCTACTAGAACCCCAATTCGAAAAATACAAGAGAGAAGGTGAAAAACTTGGGATAATCCGGAAGGAGGAGGATATCCTAACATTCGCACTCTACCCAACCATAGCACCAAAATTCCTCCGAGGAGAAATAGAAGAAGAACCGTTAGAACCGCCAAAAGAGGCCATCGCCGGACCTGCCGAGGCTGTTCCAACCCAGTACCTTGTAGAAGTAGACGGGGACGAATTTGAGGTCAAAGTGATACCCACGGGTTATCTGACCATCGAAGAAAAACCTGAAAAACCAGAAGAACCCATAGAAGGTGCAGTAGAATCCACCATGCAAGGAATGATCGTGAAACTAAAAGTTAAAGAGGGTGACATCGTGGAAGAAGGAGACGTTGTAGCAGTGATAGAGGCCATGAAAATGGAAAACGACATACAAGCACCACATTCTGGTGTTGTGGAGAAAATATACACCCAGGAGGGGGAGAAAGTAGAAGTAGGGGATGTCCTCATGGTGATAAAATAATCAAAGCCTATATCTTGTAGGATCTTCTATCCCTGCAAGTTTAAAGGCTCTTTTCCTCCTCATACAAGACTCGCAGAGGCCACAATGTAATCTACCGCCCTCATAACAAGAATATGTAACCTCAAAGGGCACATTAAGCCTATGACCTTCCTCTATTATCTCCTTTTTAGTATAATCTATTAAGGGCGCTTCCACCTTAACATCCGCGAAGACACCTGATTCAAGGACTCTGTTGAATGCCTCTAAGAATCTCTTGGAATTGTCAGGGAATGTTCTCGCCTCCTCCCTATCCCAGCCTACTATGATGGCTCCAGCATCTAGTGCATCTGCATATGCTGCTCCAATAGAAGTGAATACAAGGTTGCGAGCCGGAACCCAAACAGCCTTGGCAGTTTCATCAGCAACACTACCATCTAATTCATCCATGGCGGGTTTTGGTATCCTCTTTTTTTTGTCTGTGAGGGCTGAGCCCCCGAGTTTTTTGAGCCATGGCAGTTTAATCATATGATGCCTAAAACCATAAGATCTACATATCCTCTTGGAGGCCTTTATCTCCATTTTTGAGCTTCTCTGACCATAATCGAAAGTTAAAGCGTGTATGTCATATTTTTCTGCTAATTTTATTGTGGCCACGGTCGAATCAAGACCCCCTGAGAGTATGCTAATAGCCTTCAATCTTGTTCACCATTTCTCTTTTGAATTGTTCTTCTGCTATTTCCATGACTTCACGGAGTGGGAGTCCAATCTTTGATGATATTCTTTTCGCATCATCATATTCTATGCGTGCGCTTATTATCTCAGAGTCTAGGAAGGCTACTTTGAAGTTCACTGTCCATTCCCCTTTGATGTTAACTTTAAATGGTATTTTCTCCCTTTTGAGGATTGTTCTATGTACTTGTGGGAATATTCTGATACCAAGTGTCCCTGTCTCTTTGAATATCCTCCTCAGTATATTTTCCTGATCTTCTGGTTTGGATATGACCCTTAAAAGGTGGCCTGGTCTGTTCTTTTTCATTAATATGGGTGTGATTGTCACATCAAGGGCTCCTTCCCCTATAAGATCATCAAAAAGGTTTCCTATTACTTCACCGCTTAGATGATCCAAGTTTGTCTCGAATAATACTATTTTATCCTCTTCCAGGCTCCTTTCGCCTTTCATGATCCTGAGTATATTGGGGAATTCTTGATCCATTTTACCCGCGCCATAGCCTATCTCCACCACCCTGATAGGTGGGAGGAAATTCTTGAATTCATCCACCATGTTAACGAGTAAAGCGGCTCCTGTAGGTGTTGCAAGTTCCACTTTAGCAGGTCCTCCATGGATAGGGGCTCCTTTGAGAATTTCGAGAGTTGCTGGCGCTGGTATGGGGATCCTGCCATGAGATGATATGGTTGAACCTCCCCCCAAGGCTACTGGGAGCGAATAAACCTTCTCCTTGTCAAGTCCTAGGCTGAAGTATGCGAATGCCGCTCCGAAAACGTCCGCAACAGCATCTGACGCTCCCACTTCATGGAAGTGTATATCATCTAAGGATTCTCCATGGATTTTTGCCTCAGCTTCTGCTATAGTATGGAACACTCTCCTAGAAAAGGATATTATCCCATCATCTATGAGCGGGTGGTTAATGGCCTCAATTTTTTCCAAGAATTCAGGATATCTAAGATATGGCATGGAGGCTTTTTTCACCTCAACATAAGTGGCTTTTATACCCGCCTTTTTAACATCAGAAACCTTAACATCAACACCCCCAAAATAAGATGCTGCGGCCTCCATAACCTCCATAGTCTCCTCTGGGTTGGCTCCCAAGTCTATGAGAGCCCCTATGATCATGTTACCTGCCACGCCGGCTAATTGGGGGTCTATAATCACTACCATATGGGATCAGTTATGGTGGTGAATTCACGATTATGCGCTTTACAGGAACTTCCAAGAGGGTGTAACGTTTATCAGAAAGCTCATCCTTGAATCTTTCTATTATACCCTCTACCTGTTCCTCATCGACAACAGAACAGATAAGTATAGCATCCCTTGCATGGTTCCTTATAAGTGATATGGCAGATTCTGGATCCTCCCTAACAATGAACCCACTCCACTCACTAGGTGAAATACCTTTATATTCCACTATATAGAATCCTGTGACACCCTCCTCTGCGAGTATATTTATAACCTTGCCAAGATTTTCAACTTCAATAAACACCCTAAGATGCACCTTCATAATATCACCAAAGTTTAGATATGTGAAGATGATTAAATAAAACATTTGGTGATCCCCGATGCAAATTATAAAAGGTGAAACCAGCATACAATACAACAAAAACAAGCTAACCATAGAAAACATCCATGGACTGAGGCTACTAGGAGTATGTGAGACAAAGAGTGGCTTCCATGAGACAAAAAAGGTGACATATCCTGGTAAGGATAAAATAAAGGGGATATCCGCGGGCAATTTCAAACTCTTCCTAAAGGATTTTAAGGATATAACCTGTACCATGGGGATTGGAGACTCACTACTAGACCTCATAATATTCATAGATGATAAAAAAAGCCTAGAAGAGCTACTATCATATCTCAAAATAGTGATAGAAGTCAAGGATAGGATACTAGGACCCCTAAACAAGTTCTACAAAACCAATACCATCCTCATAATAAACAGAGAAGGCCAACCAGGAAACTGCACCAGGAGGAAATTAAAAAATTGCATAGAAGAAAGCCTCCTTACAATGCTAAAAGACAATAACATAACTATCCTAGATCAGTTAAAAGAAAAAGGCATAAGATTGGACGAGCTCATAGAGGCAGGAGTCAAACTCTGCGTAGGAGTTGAAATAAACAAAAAATTAAAAGAAAAGGTCAAAAGGCAACTGATCAAATCATTATCCGACATTAACGTTATAAGCCTAATATTAGCCGCTATAAGAGCCGAGGAAGACTTCCAATATCATAGAATAAAAGATGTGGACATAGATGATGATCCAGCCCACCTCTACGCCGATGAAGTCCTAGGGATGGCCGTCGCCAACCAAATCGCTGGTACAAAGGCAATATTCAACTTTAAACGTTACGATGAAGAAAAACCGGGTATAATAGGTAGATTAGGGCCCATGGTAGATGATGTTATCGCGGGTCTCATCGCAGGTTCAATGTCAAAAATCTTCGAAGAATGATAAACATGCTACGTGAAATAATAGGCCTACTATCATTCCTAACAATACTACCAGTAAAAACACACACTAGCATACCACAAATTGCAAAATACACATGGCTCTTCCCAGTCATGGGAGCCATCATAGGACTCACAGGAGGACTCCTCGCAACCCTCCTACAACTGATAGGATTGCAATCAATTATAATGGCTAGTCTAGTCTATGGATTCCTAATCTGGTTTAATGGCTTCCATCACCTCGACGGCCTCATAGACATGGGCGACGCCCTAATGGCCCACGGAGGCCCAGAAGATAAAATCAGGATAATGAGAGACGAACGCATAGGAACTGGGGGATTAGGCTTATTCTTTATAGTTGCCGTCACAACATTCACATGCATTTATTCAATACCCACAAACCAACTCCCACAAATGATAATATTAGGGGAAGTGGGTGCTAAAATGGGCCTTGTAAGTTCATGCATCATATCAAAGCCACTAGACGAAGGGATAGGACGTCACTTCATAATAGAAATGGACAAAAAAAGGTTCATAGTATCATCCATCCTATCATTTATCCTCGGCTTTCTACTACTCAACTATCAAGGTATAATAGGAATACTCACAAGTATAATCGGGGGCTTATTCATTGGGACAATTGCGAGAAAAAACTTTGAATATGCAACAGGAGACGTTCTCGGCGCATCCAACGAATTCAACAGAATGCTAACACTAATCATACTAGTATTCGCTAGTAGGTGAATAGGATGACGATAAAAGTTTTAAGATTGGGCCACAGGAAGGCCAGGGATGCGAGGATCACAACACACGTGTGCTTAGCTGCCAGGGCATTCGGCGCCTCAGAGGTGATCATAAGCGGAGAACACGACAAAAAACTCATAGAGAATGTAAATGACGTTACGGAAAGATGGGGGGGACCATTCAAAATCTCTTATCAAAAAGATTGGAAGAAAATCCTAAAAGAATGGAAAGGGAAAATAATACACCTTACAATGTATGGAATACCCATACAAGACATTATAAAAAAAATCAAAGAAAGCAATAAAGACAAAATAGTAATCGTTGGGGGGCCCAGAGTACCAGGGGAAATATTCAAAATAGCCGATTTTAACGTGGCAGTCACGAACCAGCCACATTCAGAAGTTTCCGCACTGGCAGTGTTCCTCCACATGTTCTTCGAAGGAGAAGAACTAAAAAAAAGATTCAAAAACCCTAAAATAGAAATAATACCCTCAAAGAATGGTAAAAAGATCATGGGGGGTGGAAAATGATAAAATTAATTGATAACCTTATCATCCAAGAAAAACTTGGTAGAATACGCCGTAAAGGGATTGATCCAGCACACTTCAGGCACGGTCTAACCGAAATTGGACGTTACATGGCATACGAATTTGCCAATACATTATCCTATAAAAAGGCTAGAGTCCAAACCCCACTAGGTGTCGCCGAAACCCTAAAAATCATAGATGAGATCATAGTTATAAGTGTTTTGCGAGCATCACTACCATTCAGTTATGGTATAATGAAAGTATTCCCAGAAGCCCAACATGGGATAATCGGGGCATGGAGAGAAGACACAAGCCCATTCAAAGTTCACATTGACTACTTCAAAATACCAGGAGTCCAAGACAAGACAGTGATAATAGCAGATCCAATGTTGGCAACAGGAAACACCATGAAACAGATACTAGAAAGACTAGAAACCCTCAACATTAAAAGACTTGTAATATTCAATGTAATATCGGCAAAAACAGGACTTGAAAGGATAAAAAGGTTCAATATAGAAGTTTACACTTGTTCCATCGAAGAAAAACTTGACAATTCAGGTTACATTATACCAGGCCTTGGCGATGCCGGGGATCTTGCATTCGGGAAACCATCAAAGACCATAAGCCTCAAATGATGGACTTTCCATGGGCAATCGCAACTATACCAGGGAATCCCTCAACTTCCAACTCATAGAAGGCCTCTATACCCTCCTCTTTATATGCGACTAGTTTCTTCGACCTTACCCTGCTTGTAAGCAGCGCCGCCACAGGAGGCATGACCACAAATATCGCACCAACCTCATCTAATGCATGTATAGTCTCATCTTTGAGAGCCCCCTTCCCAATGTGTATAAGAACACCTGCAGATGCCAAAGATGGGATACTCTCCTCGATATCCTCCTTGTTACTGCTTGTTGGGGCAATACCAGCATCACTTACAGCTGTGTGCATTATAGCCGCGCCCTTCAAATCTACTGGTGACCTGCCAGATTTCACAGCCTCCACAAGCCTAGGTAAAACAGCATCTCTACCAGTATAAATTTTACCACTTAATAAGATCCTATCACCAACTTCCAAGGATTCCAAGTTAGCAGCTGTGGATGGTGCTCTTATTTCCTTCATATGCTTGTAAGATCCTCCATGAAAACTTCTATATGCTCCTTCTTGATATGTGGCATTAAAACTATCCTCACAGCTGGAGGATATGATGAAATGGACACAGACCATCCCTTTAATCCAAGTTCATAGGCGAGGGCCTCTGGGGGCATTTCAGGTGAATTAAAGGCCACAATATTTAATTGAGGTTCTGTCACAAGCTCAAACCCACATCTTTTAAGTTCACGGGCTAAAAAGTGGGTTGTATTCATAGAATCCTTAACAACCCTCATATACCCCTCACGCCCCATATACTTCATTACAGCCCATGTCGCAGCTGCTGAAGCCCCGCTACGCGTCCCCACTATAGTTGATTGCTGTTTCTCTGTAAGATATGGCGTTTCAATACTCATAGAATCAAGATACTCCTGCCCCCTGAAAACTATACAACCACTTGGTATGGGGGCTAAACCCATCTTATGCGGGTCTATAGTAACAGAGGTAACACCCCCCAACCTAAAATCGAAATCAGGAAGATCATATCCAGCTTCCTTCAAAAAGGGTATTATGAATCCCCCAAGGGCCGCGTCAACATGCAAGTATATACCCTCATCTTCACATAATCTTGAAAGTTCTGGTATTGGATCTACAAGTCCAAGTTCAGTTGTCCCAGCAACCCCTACAATAGCAACAGTATTAGATGAAATGAGCTCCCCAACAGAATCAACATCAACCCTATAATCAGGGCCGAGCATGGCCTCCTTCAAATTTAACCTTAAGATCTCGGCAGCCTTTTTAAAGGAGAAATGAGCCGACCTAGGAACTATTACCTCTGGCTTCGCAAGGCCGGTAATATTGCGGGCTGCGCGCATCGCCATCAAATTAGCCTCAGTGCCCCCAGTTACTACATGCCCCACTACATTAGGGTCGCCGAGGAACTCCCCAATCATCCTTATCACATCCCTTTCAAGGGCCCTTGTACCCTTAAAAAGGCCAGGATCTCCAAGATTAGACTCTATGAATTCGCAGAAGACTTCCTTTGCAATAGGATGGGGGCTAGTACACATTGACCCAAGTATCCTACCTGAATCATATGTTAGGTCTTCCTCTTTAACCCTTCTTAAAACTTCTAAAACTTTATCTTTACTGAGGCCTCTGAAGTCCATTTCCATGACCCAAAGGGAAAAAATAGGAAAGTTTTATCCTATTAGTTTTCTCGCCGCTTTTAACATGATCTTTTGCTCTATCCTTGCAACTGTCCTGCGAACTTCCTCAACCGCGTCTGTATTAGCGGATACACTATCGATTCCAAGTTCGACTAGTCTTTCAACTATCCAGGGTATGCTCCCTGCCTGGCCGCATATGCTTGTCTTAACACCAGCCTCCTTACACTTCCTTATAACCCTTTCTATGAGTTTCATGACCGCTGGGTGCCCTTCTGTGTAAAGGTCGGCGACCAGTTCATTGTTCCTATCAATTGCAAGGGTGTATTGCGTCAGGTCGTTTGTACCGAAACTTACAAAGTCCACCCCAATATCTATGAAATCTTCAATTATTAATGCAGCTGCTGGCGTCTCAACCATTATACCAAATTCAACATCCCGGTGTGGTTTGAGACCGACTTCCTCTGCAATCTCTTTGGCCTTCCTTAGCTCGTCTGGGTGTTGTACAAGTGGTATCATTATACCAATGTTAGTGTATCCTTTCTCTCGCAGCCTTTTAATGGCTTTGAACTCGGCTTTTAGGATTTCGGGCTCGTCAAGCTCCCTTCTAATACCCCTCCAGCCTAGCATTGGATTGTGTTCGTATGGTTCGTCTTCCCCGCCTTCTAATGTTTTGAACTCATCTGTGGGAGCGTCCAATGTTCTATACCATATAGGTTTGGGGTAGAATGCATCCGCAACCTTCATAATATTCTCAACTAATATTTTAACTAGTTCTTCTTCTCTCCCATCCTTTATGAACTTCTTTGGGTGGACTCCAGGTGTTAACATCATGTGCTCAGTCCTTAGGAGCCCCACTCCATCGGCTCCAGTGGCCGCTGCTTTCTTAGCGGCTTCTGGCATGCTTACATTAACCTTAACCTCTGTGACAGTGAGTAATGGAGCCTCTGGTGGGATTTCCCTTATTAGCTTTTCCTCCTCTTCCTTGGGTGCTGCGATTTCTCCTTCGTATACTATGCCCTTGGCACCGTCCATGGTTATAACCTGGTTGTCTTTGAGTTTACGGGTTGCGTCACCGGTTCCTACTATGCAAGGTATGCCAAGTTCCCTTGATACTATTGAAGCATGACATGTGACGCCTCCTTCGTCTGTTAGGATGCCGCTGGCTCTTCTCATCGCAGGCACCATATCTGGTGTGGTCATCACGGTTACGAGTATGTCCCCTGCCTGTATCTTGTCAAGTTCATCTATATCCTTTATTATCTTAACTTTACCAGAAGCTAGGCCTGGACTAGCACCCAGGCCCTTTAATATGATCTTTTTCTCTTCTTCTATTTCTCTTTCTTCAGGGACTTCCATTTCTTTCAATGTTGTAACTGGCCTTGATTGTAACATGTATACTTTTCCTTCTTCTATGGCCCACTCTGTGTCCTGGGGGAATTTATAATGTTCGTGGATTTTCCTTCCAAGGTCTGCAAGTTTCGCTATTTCCTCATCTGATAAAACCCTCTTTTCCCTCATATCATCTGGTACTGGGATTTTAACTGTTCTACCATCTTCTCTCTTGAACATCACATTCTTTTCACCCACTTTGAAATCTAAAAGCTCCCCTGTAGCTTTATCAACTGAATATGTGTCTGGGGTAACCGCCCCTGAGACTACAGCCTCTCCCAGACCCCATGACGCCTCTATTAATAAGATGTCTTCGCCTGTGGAAGGGTGTGCTGTGAACATTACACCAGCCTTTTCCGCATTCACCATCTCCTGGACAACCACTGCAATTGAAACCTTTGCATGGTCGAAGTTGTTCTGCTCCCTATAGAATATCGCTCTCGCCTCGAATAGTGAAGCCCAACACTTCTGAACATGCTTCAGCACATCCTCCGCCCCTTTTATGTTGAGGAAAGTTTCTTGTTGGCCGGCGAATGACGCCTCTGGCAAGTCCTCTGCCGTTGCGGATGAACGCACAGCAACATATACATCCTCTCGGCCTATGCGCTGGCATAGAACATTATAGGATTCTATTATAATAGTTTGTATGTCCTCGGGCACTTCAGTAGATACTATAATATCTTTTATTTCCTCGGAGACTCTCTGAAGTTCCCTTGTATCATTAACGTCCAAGTCCTCAAGCAAGCCCATAACCTCTGGGAACAAGCCAGTGTCCTTCATGAACTTATCATAAGTCTTAGATGTCACAACAAAACCTGGGGGAACTGGTATGCCGGCTTGGGTTAGTTCACCAAGGTTAGCCCCCTTACCTCCAGCGATAAGCACATCATCCTTGGTGAGTTCTTCAAAAAAAGCCACGAACTTCATATTATCACAAAAAGGGATAGATGGTATTTATTTGATAAGTTCTTCTCCTCGGTCGATTATTATCTTGCAGGGTACTGGGAACTTCATCGCAGCTCTTCTAAGAGCCTCTTTAGCATCTTTGAAGTTTCTCTTATTAGTCTCAATTGTCATTATTCTCTGGTTTTTCTTGACTAATGCAACAGAGCTTACTGGTTTGCCGAAGGCCTTTCTCATACCATCCTGCACACGGTCGGCCCCAGCACCCGTGGCCATCGGATTCTCCCTTATGATATGGTGTGGATAGACTCTAATCTTCAAATGGTAGCCCATCCTACCAGCTTTCCTTTGCATGTACCTATTCGAGGCTATCCTCGCCGCTTCAAGAGCATTATGTGTGATCTGGGCAGGAGCTTTAACAGCCAAACTTAAGGATAAAGGAAAAGAACCTGACAAATTGCCCATATCATACTGGACTATCTTCACTCCCGGAATCTTCCTAATATATTCACGTCTAGTATATGCACGGACCATAATAATCCTCCCTCATATTTTATATGATAAAAATCTACCTTATTAAAATGAATTTCTCCACCTCCCTTAATAAACTTTTATCCCATGGATCACCCAAATAATATTCTTAAGTTACAAAAATTTGAAAATATCATAACACCCCCACAGGTAGGGACGTGCCCAATGATAATAAAGGTAAAAATCAGATTAAATTATGAAAACAATGAAATTGCTCGGATAACATTTAAAGCCCTTGAACCAGACAATCGAGGTTTCATAGATGGTGAAATACTAGATAATAGCATAATATTCAAGTTAAAAGGGGAATCCATAGGTAGTATACGTCAAAGTATCGACGACCTACTGGTATCTGAGATGATAATTGAAAATATGGTGATCAAATGAAATTTAAACTCAAAGGAAGGATGATCCTCAATAGAAATGCGTCACCCGCAACAGAAGAGATAAAAAAATTCATAGAAAAAGCCAACGAAGACTTGCTGTTAAGGGGTTCAAAGGAAGAAAAAGAAGCTTCAAAGATAACCCAATGGGAGCTCAAGGACAAAGAAATCCGATTGACAATAGTATCAGGTAGGAGGGTGAGGGCCCATGACGGACTCCTAAGACTCAAAAAACCGTTAACACAATTACTAGGGCCAAAATATCATATCGGGGTCCGTAAAATGGTCGTGGATGATTATACTTTCAGCATAACAATACCCCAGAGCGTCCCTGGGGAAAAATTGGATGAGATCAGAAAACTGCCCTTCGTGGACATGCTAAAAATTGAAAAAAACACTTTAAAGATCCGTTTCAAGCCATTGGATGAAAAAGAGCTTAGAAGACACGTTGTTGACCGTGTAGTTAAACAAGTCCAAAACCTCTTGGAATTTGAAGAAGACCTAACAGTGAAGGTTACAAAGGCAAAACCAGGGGAGATAATAGCAAAAAGCAAACCATACAAGCCGCTATTCACCGACGACCCAACAAAAGAGGCTATGAGACGTGGATGGGTTAAAAAATTCCCAGGAAGGGGACAATGGTTTTACACACCACCCATCACAGCCCTCCACAGAGCCCTCGAAGAACTTGTAATCCAAAAAATCGTCAAACCACTAAAATTCCAAGAATGCCTATTCCCAAAACTCATACCACTACCCATAATGCAAAAAATGAGATACCTTGAAGGACTGCCAGAGGGAATGTACTATTGCAACGCCCCACGCAGAGACCCTGAAACCTTCGAAAAATTCAAAAGAGAACTCATAATAAAAAAAGAGATACCCATAGACCTGCTCAAAAAAGGCCTGAAAGAGCCGGGATATGTTATCGCACCTGCCCAATGCGAACCATTCTATCAGTTCTTATCCCATGAAATAGTAGACAAAAAAAGTCTGCCAATAAAATTCTATGATCGCAGCGGATGGACCTACCGATGGGAAGCCGGAGGCGCTAAAGGACTAGACAGAGTCCACGAATTCCAAAGAATAGAACTAGTCTGGCTTGGAACACCAGAACAAACAGAAAAAATAAGAGATCAAACCGTTGAACTATCACAGAAACTATCAAATGAACTTGAACTAGAATGGTACACCGAAATCGGAGACGACCCATTCTACCTAGAAGGGCGGAAAGTAGAAGAAAGAGGCATAGAATTCCCAGACATACCAAAATACGAAATGAGAATAACACTACCAGGAGAAGAAAAGGGCGTGGCTGTCATATCAGCTAACGTACACGGCACGCACTTCATAGAGGGATTCTCAATAAGAGAAGCCCGCGGAGAAAAAATATGGACAGGATGCACTGGCATAGGCCTCACAAGGTGGGTGTTCGGATTCCTAGCCCAAAAAGGCTTCGAAGCCGATAACTGGCCGAAAATAATAAAAAAACGGATAGAAAAAGTTGAGATACCCCCAATAATAACCTGGCCATGAAACTCCCCCCCTACCATCATTTCTTCATACTATTAGAAAAACCCTCCAACCATTTCACTTTTTTAATATTTGAAATGTTAAATCCCCCACACCTGGGGGAAACTTTATACTATCCTTCTGACAATAAATTAGAAAGAGGAGGTTACCCATGCTTGTCGAAAGGCCTAAAAGCGCTGAAAATATAGGTCCCATAAAAATATATTATCCACAGCGTATAATCAAATTAGGATCTAAAAGTCCAACTTTATCTGCTCTTAATTTTCCAAAGGAGAGTCTTGATCATATCCTCAAAGATTTCTCTATTATAATACCTATCAAAAACGAGGATATAAGATTGTTTGACAGCGCGATCCGTTCAATACCCTCTGATTGCCATATAATAGTAGTTTCGAATAGCAACAAGGAAAAGTGCGAAAAGGAAATGAGGCTTATAGAAGATTTTCATGACATGACCGGGGATCCTATAATATTCGCGCATCAGAGAGATCCTAGTATAGGATCAGCATTAGAGGATATTGGGTATACGAGCATACTCGATAATGGACTGGTAAGAGATGGTAAAGGGGAAGGGTTGATCATCGGCCTTTTAATAACCAAATGCCTTAAAAGAAAATATGTTGGTTTTGTTGATGCCGACAATTATATGCCCACGTCAATCTATGAGTATGTTCTAGATTTTGCCATTGGAATCGCAATGTCACAGACCCCTTATTCAATGGTCAGACTACTATGGAAGTATAAACCGAAGGCCGTGGGTGATAAGTTACATCTTGAAAAGTGGGGTCGTGTATCACGGATTACGAACAAGTACTTGAATTTGCTTCTAAGCAGCCTATTCGGATATGAAACCAGTATTATAATGACTGGAAATGCTGGGGAGCATGCCATGACTATGGAACTAGCCGAAAGATTATCATATGCGTCTGGTTATTCATTCGAACCCTACCAGTTGATCCACATGCTAGAATCTGCGGATGACTTAGATCTTAAGGAAGATGTTGAAATATTCCAGATAGAAACTCTAAGTCCGCATATGCATGAAAACAAAGGCGAAGAGCACATCAAAGACATGATACTCACCTCATTATCTACCATTTATCATAGCAGATTATCAAACAAAAAACTACAAGAAAAAATAATAAAAGAATTAAAGGAGAAGAACATCCTAAAAGATGATAAACCACCAAAAAATACTATAATATCCCCAATCAAGGACATTAACGCCAAAGGTTTTATAAATTCTGTAAAGAGAGAGTCTGACATTTTCATGGAATTGAGGTGAATCCTTCTTGTATATAATCTTCACAGACCTGGACAACACCCTACTAGACAAAGAATATTCCTACATTGAAGCCAAAGAAGTCCTTAGAAGATTGAAAGATGCTAACATACCCATTATTTTTTGTTCGGCTAAAACTCGGAGAGAACAAGAAAAAATAAGGGAAAAAATGGGGATATACCATCCGTTCATTGTAGAGGATGGATCGGCAATCTACATCCCCAAAGGATACTTCAAAAAAACAAAGGGCCAACCAATAAACGACTACGAGATTATCATTCTAGGCACAAAGATTGAAAATATAATCAAAGAAATCCAAAACCTACAAAAAAAAGGATATAAGATAATAGGCTACCAAGACATGACCCCTGAAGAAATCGCAGAGATCACAGGACTAAGCATCCACGACGCCAAACTCGCCAAAGACAGAGAATTCAGCGAAACCATCATAGAATACGACAAGGAAGGATTAAAGAAATTGAAAAGAAAATTCAACGTCGAAATAGGGGGCAGATTCATACACGTCTTTGGCAAAGGAACCAATAAAGGTAAAGCCATAAAAATCCTCACAAGATTCTACAATGAAGAACATGAAAAAGTCAAAACAATAGGCATAGGAGACTCATACACTGACGAACCACTCCTAAAAGCCGTGGACATCCCAGCACTAGTAAGAGGATATAATGGCAAATGGGCCAAATTAGATGTGAAAAACCTCTACCATGCAAAAGGCGCAGGATCCAAAGGATGGGCAGAAACTATAAAGAAATTCATCTTCCAAGGTGAAATAAAATGAGAAAACGCATCATACACCTCGTCCCACATACACACTATGATGCAATATGGGTCTTCACAAAGGAAGACTACTTCTATATAAATATCGACATGATCCTTAAAGCCGTGATAAAACTCATGGAAAAATCCAAAGAATACAAATTTCTAATAGAACAGACATACCTCCTCGAAGAAATCGAGAGAAGATACCCAGAATTATTCAATAAAATAAAAAAGTACATCAAAGAAGAAAGGATCGAAGTAGCAGACGGTGAATATCTAATGGCAGACACCATGCTACCCCAAGAAGAAACACTCATACGAGAAATACTCATAGGCAAAAAATACCTCAAAGAAAAATTCAACCTAAACGTTGAGGTCATGTGGCAAGCCGACAGCTTCGGACTAAACGCTCAACTCCCACAAATATACCGAAAATGCGGCTACAAATACCTAGCCTTTAGAAGGGGCTCGCCAGAGAACAAACCATCAGAATTCCTCTGGGAAGGACTCGACGGTACAAGAATACTAACACACTTCATGCCACTAGGCTACAGGGCAGGTCTAAATTTTAAAAAACTCGAAGAAAACTTCAACATCCTCAAAGAACTCGCAGCCACCAACTACATACTACTACCATCAGGAAGCGGAGTTACAATGCCACAACCCAACACAGAAAAAGTTGTCAAAAAATGGAACAAAACACACAAAAACTCCAAGATAATAATATCAACATCCAAAGAATTCTTTAAAAACCTGGAAAAATCCGCCAATAAACTCCCAATCAGAAAAGGTGAAATGTACAGTGGAAAATACTCGGAAGTATTCCCAGATGTTGCATCAACAAGAATCTGGATAAAAAAAAGCCTAAGAAAATATGAAAACTGGTTAAACACCTTCGAAAGATTCTCAAGCATAAAATCTCTCATAGACGATCATTACCCAGAAGAACTTTATGAATGCTGGAAAAAACTGCTCTTTTTAGCATTCCATGATGTGGCCCCAGGCACCGGAGTAGATGAAGTATACGAAGAAGTTAAACAGAATATAAAATTCCTCAAACAACAACTCACAACACTCACACCCAAGGTTTTAGAAGCCATCACAGTCCGAGGAAGCCAAGAAAAAGATATAATAGTCTATAACCCCCTCCATTGGAATTCCAAAAATTGGGTTGAAGTCGACTTAAAATTTGAAGAAGGCAGGATAAAAAATATAAGCAGTCTAGAAAGTGAAGGGGAAGAAATAGATATTGAAATAATAAAAGAGACTAGACACGCTGATGGGTCGATAAAATCCGCCAAGATAGGTTTCATAGCAGATACACCCCCACTCGGTTACAGAACATATAATATCCTCGAAAATGGAAAGAAAACAAAAAATGGCATAGAAGTCCTTGATAATACCATCAAGAACAGATTCTTCGAATTATCATATTCACCAAAAAACGGGCTGATCAAAATTAAAATGGACGGAGAAGAGATCCTCAAAGGCAACGAAATAATACTAGAAGAGGAAATAGGAGACCTGTACAATCACAAAGAAGGATTGAAAGAAGCCCTGAAAATGGAATCGAGCAAGGGCATAAAATATGGGGCCTTCAGAGTCAAAGACATCCGCATAGGAGGTTCAAATCTTAGAAAAGTACTAGAAGTCAAAGTTGACTATTATTCACTCAGATGGCCCTACCGTTTAACAAAAAAATGGAAACCCAGAATCTGGCGGCACAAATCCCTAACCTGCACCAAAAAAGTGATAATCTACAGGGACATTCCACGGATAGATTTCGAAATAAAGTTGCAAAATAGGCACCCCAGGACAAGAATACGTGTAAAGTTCGAAACACCCTTCAGCAGCCCCACCTACAACTCCGAAATACAATTCGGGGCCATCAAAAGGAAAACAGACCAATACTATTTCGCAGCAGATGATTGGAAGGAAAAGCCCTCAGGGGTGTCCCCATCACTCCGATGGATAGCCTATGAAGAAAACGGAAAAGGCATCGCACTCCTAAACCTCGGCAACCCAGAACATGAAATAAGAGACGGAAACATCTATCTCACACTATTAAGATCAGTAGACCTACTATCAACCGATGGTAAAGCAGGACCCATAATACCAGTACCAGACGCCATGGAATTCAAAGACTACACATTCAGATATTCAATATACCCCTATAGGGGTGACTGGAGGAAATCAAAAGTCTACAAGATGGGATACGAATTCAACTACGAACTAATGGGCTTACAATTAGACAACAAAGCATATAAGAGCAGCGAATCATTCCTAGAGATCAGACCAGACAATATCATACTCACAGCACTTAAAAGATCAGAAGAAGAAGATTCCTTGATAATAAGATTCTATGAAGCCACCGGGAAAAATACAAGGGCATGCTTAAGATTTTTCAAAAAACCCAAAAGTGTTGAGGTTGTTAACATGCTAGAAGAAAAAGATGAGGAATTCAAAAAAGAGATCCTCGTAGATAATGAATCCATTAAACTTCACATGAACCCCTTTGAGATCGTCACATTAAAACTTGAATTCTAATCCTCCCCATCTCCTTTTTTTGTGAACACATCAACAAACTCTACCTTTTTAATGTTCATGTTCTCCCAGATGTCCCTGGCGATCCTAAACCTTGAAAGGGTGACATCCATGTATGGTCTGTTATCAAAGCGGCTCAGCTCATCCATGTAAATCTTAACTATACCATCCTCGATTTCAATTTGGACCTTATCAAGGTTAATCTTATCCAAGGGGTAATATAATTGTATCATGCTCTTAACCTTCTCCACCTCATCCTTGATTATTTCTTTAACCCTAATATCATATTCAATGGTTTTGCCTGCAAGTTCATGATTGAAATCTACGCGGACACGGCCACCATCTATACTCTGGATTCTGCCTTCATGACCCTCCATGGTTATGCTCATGCCAACCCTTGGCTTAATACCCTGTCTTCTAAATTCGATCATCGGTATGAGCTTTACGAGGTTGGGATCCCTTTTACCAAAGGCTTCTTCTGGTTGAAGTTCAACATGTTTTTCTTCCCCTTCATCCATTCCAAGAATGGCATCATCCAATCCTTTAATGAGATGGCCTCCCCCAACGATCACAGGAACCGGCCCAAAAACTTTTTTGATTTTAAGACCTGATTCCTTGGCAACATCTTCTATGGTAGTGTCGAAGACCTCGCCGGTCTCTTTGATTCGTCCCGTGAATTCTAATCTTATAAAATCTCCCTTTTTCACTGCCATACCTCTAGCCTCCTATGTGGTATTCTATCCTTAAACTCCTTTAAAACTTCCTCATCCATATAATCTAATATTCTGATGGTGGAAGGATAATTTTCTATATATTTAGAGATCAGACCCTTATGAACTTTTGCCTCTAACACAGATAATATACGATTCTTATAATGTCTACTAAAACCCCGTGGGATACAAGCTAGAATCTCCTTTATACTGTTGAACGGCCTATTTTCTATGATAGCATTGGCCGTCTTTTCATCAAAAAGGTTGAGGTTTAAAAGTTCATCATGTTCTAGGATGTTTGCATTTTCTATTATCTTATCTTTGAGGCGAGTCTCATGTAATGGTGCTCTGCCCTGGCTGATTTCATCCCTGAGAACTCTAAGCGTCTCAGGGGGTAGCATATCCTCCACTTCACTGAGCCGGTCCTTTGACGCGGCTTCCCTGATCAAGGTGCCGCTTACACCTTCTAAGCGTTCTACGAAGATAAACTTATCCCTAAAATCGAATCCTATCTTCCCAAGGGCCCTTGAAAGTGATAGTATAACATAATTATCCTCCTCAAGTTTACCCTCTAATATTGTTTCACCAGTTTCAAGGTCAACTATCCTATAAGGGCGTGGAACCACCCTATGCCCCTTGTTTATCCTATCTAGGATCTCCCGGAAACCTTCCATTGGCTTATAACCCCTTGGGATGTAATCAGCGTCAAGGGCTTTAAACATCCTCGCAAGGCAGAGAGAATACTGTCCAGAGCCCATAACACCCATTGGTGGTCCTTCCACTGCAACGTCAGCCCCCACCATTATAGCAGCCTTTGCACGGGCTTGTCTCGTCATTATATATGGTAAGCCTCTCCCACTACGCTCCAAAGGCCCTGGGATAACCGCCACAAACAGACCACCAGGTACCTTTTTTTTGGCTTCGAACATGCAATGCCTATGACCTTTATGTAAAGGAGAATATTCTGTAAAATCAGCTATAATAGGCTTGTCAGATGATGGGTTTCCATACAACGGAGTTCGTTTAGCATCATCTACCATGAGCTGAGAATCTTCCCTAATAATCCTCTCTATGAACGAATAGTCGACTTTCATAAGATAAAATATAATAATTTATGAAGGATATCTTTTATTGATGTTAGACTTAGCACTCGAAAATTGCAGGATAAACCAGAATATAGTGAATATTGGCGTCAAAGATGGTGAAATAGCCAAGATAAGTAAATCACCCCTAAAAGCTGATAAAACGATAAACATAAAAGGTAAGACCATATTACCAGGGCTTATAGATGCACATGTACACCTTCGCGAACCAGGCTACGAGTATAAAGAAAATTTCAGGACAGGCTCCATGGCAGCCGCCCATGGAGGCTTCACAACGATACTGGACATGCCCAATACAAAACCGGAAACAAACACAGCAAGAGAATTTAAAAAAAAGATCAAGATAGCCTCAAAAAAGAGTATAATAGACTTCGGATTGCACGCAAGCATACAAAAATTAAAAGAAATAAAAAAAATAACACCACTAAAACCCGCATCATTCAAAATATTCACAGAAAAGACAGAAAACCATAAAATATCAAGAATATTGCAAATCCTGAAAGGATCCAAGATACCCCTAACATTCCATTGCGAAGACCCGCAAATAATAAAATATTGTACAAGGCGATTAAAAAATGAAACCAACCCAGAATCCTATTCTCTAGCCAGACCCAGTATAGCAGAAGAAGTCGCCACAGCAAATGCATTAGCATTTTCCCACCATTACGATCATCCAATACACATATGCCATGTAAGCTCAAAAAAGACCCTCCAACTTATAAAATCCATTAAAGCCCCCGTAACATGTGAAATAACACCACACCACCTACTACTCCAAAAAAAAGACTTGAAAAATGCCGGAGCCATCGCAAAAACCAACCCACCACTCAGACCCCCAAAAGAGGCCATAACCGTCAAGGACCTTAAAATGATCGACATAATAGCCAGCGATCATGCACCACACACACTCAAAGAAAAAAAGGAAAACATCTGGAAAGCCCCACCAGGGATCCCCAACCTAGAAGTAACATTAAAATTACTCCTCACATTAAACGCGAAAAAACGCCTCAAATTAGCCAAGATCCAAGAGATGCTCGCAGAAAAACCAGCCAAGATATTCAGACTCGAAAATAAAGGTCAAATAAAAACCGGAATGGACGCAGATTTCGTCATCATAGACCCAAAAAAAACCGGGAAGATAAAAGCTGATGAATTTTACAGTAAAGCCCACTACACACCATTTGAAGGCACAGAATATATAGGAGAACCTGTGATGACAATACTCCGCGGAAAAGTGATAATGAAAGACAACGAAATATATGATAACAAAGGGTCTTATGTAAAAAGTTCCCATATAACCCTAAAATAATATGGGAAGATGCAATTACTTAGCCGAAACAATCCCCCAGCCTGCGTAAATTCTCCCAGAACCCGCGTGCTATTTTTTTCATCGGCGCCCCCTGCAAGGACTAGATCTTCATCTACAAAGGCCACCTTTATCAAAGGATTAACGCAAAAAGCATCTCCCCTCGCAGCGTGCGGAACCTGCGCCTATACCAGCTTCAAGTTGATGACCTACATTCATAACGTAATTTGGATAATTAGGCCCGCGGAGTTCATGTATAAGTCCTTCATCACTTCTGATTGAAAAGGAATTTGAAGCCCCCCACACACATTGATCCTGCAGATCATAACCATAAAATCGAAATCTACTGTGAACCTCTTTATGAAGTATCTGACCCAACATCCATTTATACCCCCCATTCGAATTTCCACTGACAAATGCTGTGGAACAGCCAGAAGCAGCTACAACAGCAGCCCTCTGCAACCCCCCCAAAATGATCCTCAAGGAATGTGGGATACTCATATTGTTCAAGACTGTAAAGAGTCACTCCCGTGGCCATGTCTAATCATCTATTGTAGGCCTTGAACTCACAAGGTCAGTACTTATCCTCCACATACTATCATAAGACAAAATCATATCCTGTATATGTCGCCGTGGCATATATGAGTCCAACCAGATCTGATCATAAAGTGTGGCCACATCACCAATAATTTCCAGTGAAATTTTTGCAGGATCATCAGAAAACCCTTCGAAGTTTGGATGACAAGCTTTTGAGTTGAGATACGAGAGTCAAAAGTCTCTTACAAGAATTGCAATAAATGACTATCATCAAGCAAGTTCAAAGTTTTGTTCACATTTCTAAGACCTTTTCATACTTTGAATCTTTTGATTTGAATTGTATAAGTACTATTTGGGAGTGGATATTATCCCGTTTATAAAACCTAAAGGGTTTAAAATCTAAAATTAGGCAGATGAAATTTTCTAAATATTTTTAAAGAATAGTCTCAATACCAACCCACTATTGATATCCAAAAATAAAATGAGTACAAAAAAGAACAAAAGAAAAGAAAGGGGGGAGACTACTTCAAGGATAATGCATCATTTGGACAGACATCGATGCACTGGTCACAGAGTATGCAGAATCCCTTAAGCGGCACCTTTTCTTCTGTAAGTTTGAGCATGTCATATGGACATGCCTCTATACAAGTACCACATTGCTCGCACTTAGTCGGATTATAGACTATCCTATTCCTTTTAACTGTCTCGCCGTTAATCTCTTTTTCTATCTCATCGAGGATTAACGCGCCATTAGGACAGACCACTGTACAGGCTCCGCATCGCGTGCACATGTTATATGATGGCTCCTCATCCACTTTTATCTTACCAGGGATTTGGAAACCATTCTCTGTAACGACCCTTATAGCCTCATTGGGGCACTTCTTAGCACAGGCACCGTCTAACCTGCATTTTTCTTCATCCCATACGACGCCTTCCTCTGTTGTGGGTTTAGCTGGTCCAAATTCAACATCCAATGTTATGGCATCCACTGGACATAATTCTTTGCATAATCCGCAGGCTGTGCAAATCTCTGGTAATTTAACGGTTAAACTGGATGCTTTCGTCTCTATGAAGTCGCCTGGACAAGCTTCGACGCAAGTGTTGCAGCCTATGCATGTTTCCTCGTCCACTTCAAATTTTTTGATTTCCCTAGTCCTCTTTTCAGGTTTTCTAGCGGAGATGTAAACTGCATTCCATGGGCATGTCTGGGAGCATACGCCACATTTGATACAGAGATCTTCGTCGATTTCAATCGTACCCCCTATCTCTTCGAGGGTTATTGCTTCCACTGGACATTCATCGACACAAGTTCCACAACCCACACAATCCGTGATGAATATGGGCTCTGTTATCTCTAGTTCAACTTTCTCGGGCTCTTTAACGCCCTCGATTCCGATAACACCAACTGGGCAGATATCTACACACTTCTGGCACATGACACAGAAACCCTTTAATGGGACCTTCTGGACCTTGCCCTCCTCTAGTTTAAGTATCTGTGGGGGGCAGATCTCAACACAGTCCCCGCACTGTTGGCACTTATCAGGGTTATAAACTATTCTGGCCTGTGTAACTTCTCCGTCATCTTCGATTGTGATATCCCCAACACTTAATGCTTGGTTTGGACAGACTTCAACACATTTAGGCTCGCCATCACAAAGGTCACAGTAGATTACATCCTCTGGTGTGACTTCAATGGCTTCACTGGGGCACGTTCCTTCACATGCCCCGCAACGTATACAGTCCTCTTTATTTACTATTATCATCCCTACCACCTTCTAATCTTGTTGGGGGGGCTTTAGAATTTTTTCACTAGGTTGCCTTCGCTGTCATAGATTTCTAGGGTGGCGAGCCTCATTTGACTGTCAATTGTATGGGTTGCACATGATAGGCATGGGTCGTATGCTCTGATAACCATCTCCATTAGGTTGAAGATTTTATCATCTAACTCGACGCCGGGTTTTATATAGTCTTCTGCAACCTTCTGTATGCCCATTTCCATGGCTGGGTTGTTCTGGATTGTGGCGACGATAATATTAGCCCTTGTTATTAGTCCGTTCTCGTCGCATGTGTAATGGTGTGTTAATGTTCCCCTTGGTGCTTCCACTATACCTACACCATCACCCTCTTGTCTTTCAAGTTCTCCTGGTATTTTTTCTCCTGACAGATCACCCTCTAGGGCGTCAACTGCACATTCTGCACATGCTAGCAATTCTATGAGTCTTGCCCAGTGGAATAATAGAGTCTGTTGTGCATATCCAAACTTGTCCCTGAAATCTTTGAAGTATTCTTGGGCTTTTGGAGCGGCATCTGGCATCTTATCCGCAACATTTAATCTTGAAAGTGGAGCAACCCTGTATACACCATCTGGGTAGCCTAGGTCCTTTATGTATGGGAATTTAAGCCATGAGTATGGTTTGACGTGTTCTGCCATCGTATCTGCATAGTCTGCTGGTTTGAATTCCCTGAAGAGGTTGCCCTCCTTGTCTTTGATTCTTACAATGCCATCGTAAACGTCCCACACACCATCCTTCACTAGACCTGTGTGGTATGTTTCGATGACGCCTAGTGAGTTTACAAGGTCTATGTTCTCCTCGAATATTGGTATTGCAAGTTCTAGTGTCTCCTCCGCAAGTTCAACACACCTTTTAGCCTTCTCTAATAGGTCCTTTTGTGTTTCATCATCGAGTTCTGATGTTATACCGCCTGGTGTGAATGTTGTTGGGTGTATAGGCCTTGCACCAGTGGCTGTTACAAGGTCTAGGGCATTCTTACGTAATTCTATTGCCTTGAGTGCGATGTCTGGTGAATCCTTCACTATCTGGAAAACGTTTCTTGTTGCCCTGTCCTTTCCTGCTATGAAGTCAGGGGCTGCGAGGAAGTAGAAGTGTAATGCATGGGAGTGTATGTATGAGCCCCAGTTCATTATCTCTCTCATCTTGTATGCCGCTTCTGGTATGTCCTCTGGTTCGAATCCAAAACATGCGTCAACAGCCTTGGCACTGGCGAGGTGGTGTTGCACGTCACATATACCACATATTCTTGGCACTATACGTGGAGCTTCTTCTATGGGTCTTCCTTGCAGGAATTTTTCGAATCCACGGAATTCCATGACATGTAATCTTGTATCTTCAACATTACCTGCCTCATCAAGGTGCACTGTAATCTTGGCGTGACCTTCAATACGTGTTACAGGCTCCATTGTAACTTTAACCATTTATTTCCCCTCCTTTTGGATTTTCATTGGTATAAGGGCGGCTGGGAGCGTGTAAGTATAGAATGTTCCGAGTATGTCATCTAATTGTTCCGCAACCTCTTCTGGGTCTACTTTCTTATCCCTTTCAACTCCGAAGTCTGATGCTATGGCACTTATCATCTTAGCTCCCTGGTCTATTACACGTGTTGTCGGCCCGTAGCATCCCCTACAGTGCACTCCGTTGCTTGGGCATTGAGCACCGCAGACTGATACTGTTGCTGGGCCCATGCATACTATACCCTGTGCTATTAAACAGAGGTCTTCTTCTGGTTTCCCAACCTCAAATTGTCTCTTTATGAAGTCCATTGCGAGTCCTTCTGGTGGTTTTTCTCTTGGACATACCTCACATAAGTTCGTGTTTGGTAGTTCAACTTCTTCCCCTTTGAGTAGTGCTATGACGGCTTCTGCTACAACATCTGATTTTGGTGGGCATCCTGGGACGACAAGGTCTACATCTATTACATCTGAAAGCGGTCTTACCCTGTCTTCAAGGTGTGGCACATCCTCTGATGGTATTACCTTGTCTGGGTTGGGCGTAGTTATTGAGTTGATGTATGCTTCTTCGATGACTTCCTCTTTTGGCCAGAGATTTCTGAGGCCTGGTATGCCTCCGTAGGCGGCACATGTACCATATGATATGACAAAGTCGGCTCTTTCCCTTAATAGTTCTGCGAATTCCCTGTTTTCGTCGTTCACTATCCCTCCTTCTATTATTACGACGTCGAGTTTTTCTGGGATTTCATCATATTTTATGTCCATTAGGACTGGACTGAATTTAATTTCTGCCAATTCTAATAAATCTAATATTTGTTCATGGAAGTCCACTATTGACAAGTGGCATCCGGAGCATCCTCCAAGCCACATTGTCCCTATCTGTGCCTTTTCAGCCATTCTAATTCTCCCTCCTCCAAAATTTAGGCTTCAGCTGCTAGTTGTTCTTTTACGGGTGATGGTCCAAGGGCCCTTATCCTGTCGACCATCATCTTTACTGTTTCGGCGAATTTTTCACCTTCTGAGGCCGATATGTAGTCATGGTATACCCTTTCTTTGCCTATTCCAAGTTCTTCCACGAGTTTGTAGACTAGTTCCATTCTCCTGGCCATCTTGTAGTTTCCTGCGTCATAATGGCAGTCTCCGAAGTGACAACCGGCTACTACGACACCGTCAGCGCCTTCTCTGAACGCTTTGAGTATGAATTGTGGTTCAACTCTCCCAGAGCACATAACTCTGATTACGCGGACGTTTGGTGGATATTGCATTCTTGCAGTTCCTGCTGTGTCAGCCCCACCATAGGAACACCAGTTGCAACAGAACATAACGATCTTTATATCCTCCTCAGCCATAGAGTCTCCTCCTTGCTCTTATTTTATTGTACAAATTGTACTTGGTATATTGGTTGAAAAAGAATAGGTATAAAGATTACTTATGAATCAATTTCGAAAACTTTATATACTGGATTAATAATTTCTGTATTTTTAATACACTAGATGAAACTTATAGTATCCCTAAAGTCCCTGGAGATCCTATTAACGACCGTGGGTATTGTTGATGATATTATTGTAGTATCCGCATACTCATATGCTTTTTTATCATCACCATTTACACCATCTAAGTCAACCTTTAAGTGAGATCTGAGATTATCAAGTGTCACACTTTCCACCCATTGGTCAGTGTCACTTATTATGATCTCATCAACACAATCTTCCAGTTCCTTACCTATAACCCATGACAAGAACCTTGCACCTAATATCGCGACCTTATCCCCTAAAAGGCCCTCCATGGCCATCCTTTTAATATCATTCACGGTTTTCTGGATTTTAACTCTCCTATATAGGGGCGTGTGTGGTAGGCATGCCCAGTGGGCGTCACCCACGAAAGTATAACCTATCCTTGTAGGATAAACATTGTCTTCGCCAGCGGCTTTAACAGCCATTGCAAGAGCCTCCAACTCCCCTTTTTGTATGGGGGCCCTTGTAAGCCCCCATGGGACTTCATCTTTTATTATCTTGATTATCCTTGGGAGTCCGAAGTTTCCTCTTCGGGCAGTGCCTGGTGAATAGCCGCACATGTAACCGTGATGGTTCCGTGGGAAACCTGTTATTATAGCATTTAACCCTGCTCTAAGGCCTACTCTGCATTCATCTTCGTAGGCTCCGTTGGTTGCCACGATCTTACCAGGTGCGAGAATCCTTGCCATAGCAACTGCCCGTGCGAACGCCCCAAGAGGGTCGCTTGCAAGATTGAATGGGCCACCTTCAAGTACAAACACGTCCACGCCGATTTCAAGGGCTGTTTCAAAGGCTGTGATAAGATCATCATAGCCGTCTCCGATGAACATTATTGCTTCCAAACCTTTCCCGTGTTCCCTTGCAAGTTTCGCAACACTTTTCGCTTCTTTTATCGGGGCTGCGTGGGCTTCCGCACCCTGTGCAGAAGTTAAATTGATTGCAACTGATGTTGAAAGTCTAACCCACTCATCCCTTTCAGGGAGCGCCTCCTTTTCCTTGTCTAATAGCCTGGAGTGTATCCTATTGCGGGGACAACCCTTGAATGGGGGTCCTTCCATGTAACATTGGCCCATGCAATGTGTTATTTCCTTTGGGAATCTCATTGGCCCATATTCTCCAAAATGGTCCAAGTCAATAGGTACCTCTGTTATCTCTCTGACTTTGCGCATTAGTTCCACGCCTTTAATGCCATAAGATTCTGCCATGTCTGCGAATGCATAAGCACAAGCATGTATAGATGCCCCTATCATATCAGATAATATGCAATTGCCCAGGAAGTCTATTTCTTCAAGGTCTGAAGCGCAAGTACCCACCAAGACCTCAGTTAAATCACATCCGATGGGGAATCGTTTAAAATTATATCCTAGTCTAATTGCCTCTTCCCTTGAAAGTTCCGAGATGGCGTCGACCACAGTTATGGGATCTTTATCTATCTTTGCAAGTTCCCAAGCCGCATCTAGATTATGGATCGCTTCTTTGATAAGGTCCTCCATCACATCACCAATAATATTATATTGGATGATGATATGAATCTAAGAGTATAAAAGATCTTCGAAAAAAAAATAGAGGGATTACCTATAAATTTTTTGAGTGGACCTAACTCCCTTAAAATATTTGTAAATTTGCATTTGGAATTTTTCACCTCTCACGGCTGATATCCATTCAAACCTGGATCTTCTCTTTTCAATTCCTAATTCTTTTAATATGTCCTCTGTTAATTCTGCTCTACGTTTACACTTATAATTTCCAGACTCGTAATGAGAATTTCCTAAATGGCATCCGCCTACAAATACGCCATCAGCGCCTTCACGGAAGGCTTTGAAAATGAGGGAAGCTTTTCGAAGTTTTTAATTGTGGATGTTTTAGCTTGTGCTTTGTTAATCTATATGGCTTCTCTACCATATTTGCATGATTTCGGGTTGGTTCGCTAGTCGAAAAAGTCCAACCTTGTGGACTTGCATTTCCATCATTTACCCCCCCACACGTTATTGTAAATTTCATTATTTTTATTTTTTTATGATAAATTGCTAAATTAATAGTTTTCTTACATTACATAATAAAAGCTGGAATATATGCTGGACATAATTATGATCGAAAAATTTATTTATAATAAAAGAGGAAGTTATTAGTACTATCTAAAAAAATAGTAATACAAGTTTGAGGTGACTACTATGAAAGTTGCAATATTGGGAGCAGGTTGTTATAGGACGCATGCAGCAACCGGCATAACAAACTTTGCAAGGGCATGCGAAGTGGCAGAAGAAGTTGACAAACCAGAGATAGCCATGACTCACTCAACAATAACAATGGCTGCGGAACTGAAAGAATTAGCAGGAATAGATGATATCATAGTATCAGATCCAGTATTCGACAAACAGTTCACAGTAATAGACGACTTTGACCCTGAAGAAGTTATAGAAGCCCATAAAGAAGACCCTGAAAAAATAATGCCAAAGATTAGGGAAAAAGTGAATAAGGTGGCCAAGGACCTTCCAAAGCCACCAGAGGGTGCCATACACTTCGTACACCCCGAAGAACTAGGACTAAAAGTTACAACAGATGACAAGGAAGCTGTAACCGATGCTGATTGGGTTATGACTTGGCTGCCAAAGGGTGACATCCAACCAAACATCATAGAAAAATTCATAGACAACCTAAAAAAAGGTGCGATCGTAACACACGCCTGCACAATACCCACAACAAAATTCTATGAAATATTCGCAGAAAGACATGGAGACCTCGCCACATCACCAGAAACCCTCAACATATCATCATACCATCCAGGCGCAGTACCCGAAATGAAAGGACAAGTCTACATAGCAGAAGGATACGCATCCGAAGAATCCATAAACACCCTCCTAGAATTAGGCGAAAAAGCAAGAAGCAAAGCCTACAAACTACCAGCAGAACTTCTAGGCCCAGTATGTGACATGTGCTCTGCGCTCACAGCAGTAACATATGCGGGCATACTCACCTACAGAGACGCCGTCACCAAAAACCTTGGCGCACCAGCCGGATTCGCACAGATGATGGCCAAAGAAGCCCTTGAACAACTAACCAATCTAATGGAGAAGGCTGGAATAGACAAAATGGAGGATCGTTTAGACCCTGGCACACTCCTCGGGACAGCAGACTCCATGAACTTCGGGGCCCTGGCAGAAATACTCCCATCAACATTCGAAGTCCTTGAAAAAAGGAAAAAATAACCCCCTCCCTTCTTATTATTTTCCCCCCCAGAAAATATTTAAATCACCTATACTCATAATATTTTACTATACTAGTTTTCCAGTTTTTGGGTGTTAAATTGATAGAAGGGATCCTGAAAAAAGCAGAAAACATGCAAAGACTAAAAGACGATGAAATAATCAAATTGTTCAAAATAGAGGATAAAGGAGACTTTAATAGGCTAATGGATGTTGCAAGCCAAATTAGAAATGAGAATAGAGGCTCAATAAAACTCACATCAACTATCCATTTAACAAATAAGTGTAAAATAACCCCTAAGTGTAAATATTGCGGATTCGCCGCTGGCACATCACCCCAAGGATACTACAAAGGATTCTCCAAAAAAAATGATGAGATATTAAGAGCAGCCAGAGAGATAGAAAAAGCTGGAATCCCCCGAGTTAGTTGTTCAGGCGCCCACGGATACAATGGAAAACATGCTATCAGAGCAGCCAAAATAGTTAAAGAAAATACTAGTCTAGAATTGCTGATAAACGTGGGCTCAGACCTTAAAAGAGAAAACATACAAGAACTGGCAAAGCATGGAACCGACACCATATGCTGCAACCTAGAAACAATAAACAGGAGACTCTTCCATCACCTCAAACCAGGAGAAACACTAGAACAACGCATAAAAGTATGCGAACTCATATCAGAAGAAGGCCTAGAGCTCTCATCAGGATTATTAATAGGAATCGGAGAAACATACAAAGACAGAATAAAACATCTAAGATTCCTCAAAAGATTCAAAAGCCTTGGAGAAATACCAATAATGGGATTCAATCCATACAAGGGGACTCCAATGGAAAAACATCCAGCATGTCCATTAGATGATCAGATGAAGACCATAGCAGTAACAAGAATATTATACCCCCACTTGAGGATAACAGTCCCAGCACCGACCATAGGCCCCGAAAATGTGAAATTTTCCCTAATAGCAGGTGCAGACAACATAGCAACAATAATACCCGACAATTATCCCATAGAAGTCAAAGGCGTCGGATCACCACATATCGGGAACCTGAAAAGAATACTTAAAACCATAAAAAGCATGGGCCTAAAAGCCGAGATAAAACATGAAAAATTGGCCTCCCCAATCCCATGGTGATAAAAGATGCTAGAAGAACACATAAAAAAAGCATACAACGAATCAGCAAAAGGGAAAAGAAAAGGAGACAAACACATAGAAGTCGAAAAGATAAGAGAATATATCCTCTCAGCAGAAAACATAATCATACCCAACTGGGACGAAAAAAAACTAAAAAGTATAAACAAGATCCTCAAAGAATTCGGACTCCCCAAGGCCAAAGGATTAAAAATCCACACCAACGCCGCCGACTTGACAAGAATGCCAACCATAACCAAGGCCCTCATGGCAGTGGACACAACAGACGCAGACCTCATAATAGCAAGGGGTCGACTAGGCGCTCCAGGCTCTGGTTCAATGCTAATAATAATGGACCATAAAGGCAGAATACTCTCAGCAGCCATATCATCACCACACATCATCCATGGAAAAAGCCTAGAAAAAGCAGTAGAAGAAGAACTGAAAACAGCCCTCCAAAGGCTAGGATTATGAAAACAGAAACTGGTATAACAAACACAGTAAAAAGTTACTTCTCAAAACATACCATCCAAGATATCATAGAAACCATAGGCAAAATCAAAACATACGCCCTACTAGATTGGCTGACCCATAAAAAAATCAAACCAGAAAACATCCTCATAATAGGCGCCTATTTTACAGGTGCCATGATAGCCAATAAATTCAAAGAATACAATGTTACAGTAGTCGACAAGCACCCCCACCTTAAATGTCTAATTGATTCAAATGTAACATTCAAAAAACCAAAAGCCATCAGGGGCTCCTGGGATCTTACAATTGATACAACAGGCATCGGAGGCATAAATCCAAAAGAACTAAAAATACAAACTAACGCTTTCATAGTTGAAAGTCCAATTTCAGATGCTAGCGACCCCATAATAAAAAGCCATGACGAAAGTAAAAAAAGAATACAAGCCGTCAAAGCCCCACTAAATGGCATATTATATACCAGCGGCTTAAATGCGAAAACATCAGGGACAATGACCCTAACCATAGAAGTGCTTAGAAGAAGCCTCAACAAGATCCTGGAAATGGATGGTGTACTCTACGCCTCGTCACAGCTAAGATTCTATGAAAGAATCCTATTCAAGGAAAAAAATTGTAAAAAATTTATAGAATCCCTCAAGGAAAATGCGATAATCACATCATCCCTCAGAAGAATAGACTGCGACACGCCAATAAAAGAAAATCTTAGAAGAATAAAATCCCAAATAAAGGAAATATGAAGCTAATAGAGCTCATAAAACTTATAGAAGAGAAAATACCACCACACTTCGCCATAAAAGGCGACAAAATCGGCCTAATGACACCGGCCAATAATATTAGTGTGAAAAAGGTCCTACTACTAATGGATTACATTGCTACAGACCAAATACCCTACAAAGACCATGACCTGCTCATACTACACCATCCACCACAACTAAAACCTCCAATACCAACATATGTGATACACTCAAACTGGGACATCATCAAAGGAGGAGCTTGCGACGCCCTAGCCAACAAACTAAAACTAAAAGTTATAGACACGATAGCAGGTGGCCTAGGAAGGATCTGCAAAACAGACACCAGACTTGAGACCTTCATCGAAGAAGTTCACAGAAAACTCAAACCAGAAGAGGCTAGGATTGTTAATTTTAAAAGAAAACTCAAGATCGATAAGATAGCAATAGTATCAGGTTTCGGTTTAAATCCCAAGATGATAAAAAAGGTCCATGAAAAGAATGTTAAAGTTTACCTTTCAGGTGACCTCACCCAAGAGGGTGCCATACTAGCAAAAAACCTAGGTTTAACCCTCATAGATGTAGGACACCATACAACAGAACTCCCAGGCCTATACAGGTTGGGCGAACTCATATCTCACATGGGGGTTGAAGTCAAAATAATCGACACGAAAACACCATGGGAGACCATGAAATGGAATCCATAGAGGAACTGGAAAAGGGGAAAAAACCCCATGGTAAAGTTACAATAGTCGGCCTTGGGAGACTGGGCCTTAGAGTAGCCCTAAATTTGATGGAGGTCCACAGGGGAGGGCCAAGGGAGATAAAAGCCGTTGACGGGCAGCGAGTAACAGCCGATGATCTAATATTCAGGTTAAAAGGGGCTAGGGTAGGTGAATATAAGGTTAAATTCCTTGAAAGATTAGCCAACGGAGTTTCCACGAGGAAAGTTGTGGGAATCCCAGCATACATTTCAAAGGATAACCTCCAAATAATAGACGGAGACATTATCTGTATTTTAATCGCCGGTGGCAACACACTCCCAATCACAGCATCCATCATCAAACACGCAAAAAAAATAGAAGCTTCAACTATCAGTACAATGGGCGTTTCTGGAATCGGTCAAGAAGAAATAATAGCAGAAGACATATCCAATGTTGAAAAAGATAATCCAATAGCCAAATTTCTAAAAGAGAAGGGAATAAAAGATCACACCCTCATAGGGACTGGTAAACTTATAAGAGATTGGGAACCCATAACAGGATACGTATTAGATGAAATAGCGAAAACCATAACATCCCATATATTAAAGATTCTCCACATGAGGGGAGTGGATTGATTAGGATAGCTACCGCCGAATGTTTTACCCATGGGAAAATAGCCAGAGAAATACACGCATTCTCCCAAGGCTATCCATTATCATATAAGTGGACCATCCAACCCAAAGACTATAAGTTATCACTCATAGCTGGCCTATTCATCCCAACCATTTCAGGGATCAAAAAAATCCTCAAATTCGAACCACCACCACCAACTGAAATAATGGATGATATAAAAGTCTACGACGAAGCCACAGATAAAAAAATAGCCAATAAGATGGCTAAAGCAGTGAAAGATATTACAGGAGCAGACATTGGTATAGGAACAACTGCAGGTATTGGCAGGGGTGGGATAGCACTCGTAAGTGATAATATTGAAGTCATAGGATCATCGGATGTCTATGCGGATCTCAGATCCTCCCCAGCCACCGAGATAATGAAAAGACAAGAATCCGGAGTGAAAAAAACCCTTAAACTTCTAGAGGATACTCTCCCACATATATAAATATTATAGAGTTCAAAAAAGTACTATGGTGGTTTACCATGCTCCTTGAAATCACAGACTTAGCAGTTGAAGTAGAGGGAAAAGAAGTCCTCGAGGACATAGACCTCTACATAGATAAAGGGGAAACCCACGTCCTCCTAGGACCCAACGGGTCCGGGAAGAGCACACTTTTCATGACAATACTCGGCTTCCCCAAGTATAAAGTTAAAAAGGGTGAGATAATATTCAAAGGAAAAGACATCACAGAATTGCCCACAACAGAAAGGGTCAGGATGGGCATAGGTGTGAGCTTCCAGAACCCCCCGCCAATCCGTGGCGTTAAACTAATCGACCTTCTCAAAATAGAAAATGGACAAACAGTCGAAGAAGAATTAAACCCCGAAATAATGGAAACAGCTAAAAAACTGAAATTCGATGAAAGATTCCTAGAAAGGGATGTTAACATGGGCTTCTCAGGTGGAGAAGTTAAAAGGTCTGAAATACTACAATTATTAGCCCAGAAACCAGACTTCATAATGTTCGACGAACCAGATAGTGGAGTTGACATCGAAAACGTTGAACTACTCGCAGAAGAGATCAACACTCTCCTAGAAAAGGATAAAAAGCCAGGACAAAGGCAAAGGGCAGGTCTTCTCATTACACATCTTGGCTACATACTTAACTTCGTAAGAGCCGACATAGCCCACGTCCTCCTAGATGGTAAAATAGCCTGCACAGGAAACCCAAAGGAGATATTAGATGATATAAGGACAGAAGGATTCAACGGGTGTGTTAGATGTTGCCAGACACAATAAAAAAGGCCGAAAAGGCAAAAGAGAAAAAATCACCATACGGTTATGACATAGACCTTGAAAAGTTTATAAAGGAAGAGGCAGGAGAACATGAAAGGATTAACAAAGCAACAGAAGTGCCAAAGAAGATGAGAAACACCCTACTCAAAGTCGGCGTCGACCCCACAGAAAAAGAAAGAGCAGGCACATTCATACAAGTAGACCAGACAGGAATATACTCAAGCCAAGCCTCAAAGACCGTTGAAATAATGGGCCTGAACCTCGCCCTAGAAAAATACAATTGGCTCAAAGATTATATGTGGAAGGTCGTAGCACCAGACACTGACAAGTACACTGCACACACAGCCCTAAGAGAATCCGAGGGGAACATAGGCGGATACTTCATAAGATCCAAGCCAAATTCAAGGGAGATATTCCCACTACAAGCTTGCATGTTCATAGGGGACGAAAGGGTTATGCAAACACTCCATAATATCATAATCGCAGAAGAAAATTCAGAACTCCATATAATAACTGGTTGCGCCACTGGAGAAGATGTGAGCTCAGCACTACACCTTGGAATAACAGAATTTTATATAAAAAAGGGTGCCAAGGTCACATATACAATGATCCATAATTGGGCCGAACAAGTAGAGGTAAGACCCCGGACAGGTATACTAGTAGGAGATAATGCGACTTTCATAAACAATTATATACTTACAAGTCCAGTTAAGAGCATACAATCATATCCAACAGCATATTGTACTGGTGAAAATTCTAGGGTTGTTTTCCAGTCAATCCTTGGGGGTAGGAAAGAATCCATACTTGATATGGGTTCTAGGGTCATCCTTGATGGTAAAGGTTCAAGTGCAGAGATAGTATCAAGGGCTGTTTCAAAGGATAAATCAGAGATATATTCAAGGGGTCATCTAGCAGGAAGAGTTCCGGAGGTTAAAGGACACTTAGAATGTCATGGTCTCGTATTATCTGATGATTCTATGATATATGCGGTTCCTGAACTCGTGGGCAGCGCAACAGATCTTGAAATGTCCCACGAGGCTGCTGTTGGGAAAATAGCCGAAGAAGAAATATTATATTTAACATCTAGGGGTTTAACAGAGGAGGAAGCGGCATCCATGATAGTTAGGGGTTTCCTTAGCATGGATATAAAAGGTTTACCACCTGAACTTGCCGAGGAGACGAAGAGGATGCTTGACATGAGCTTGAAGGGGATGTAGAGTGCGGGTTATTCTGCTATTATTATGAACTCCCCAACCTTCTCCACCTTACCAAATGGTACGAATAGGCGATCACCCTTCTTCTTCGCACCCTTTACCGTTACATTCCTCCCTTTTTCCACTTTTATGACAATATCTGTTATTTTACCCGTTTTATCGTTGATTATGAGTTCTTCAAGTTCGCCGAGTATCCTCGCATTATTCGTAGCGACCTGATAACCCTTAATGTCACTCCAATACTTCTCTTCCCCTTTTATCAAAGTTTTCTCTTCCAATATCATCACCTAATATCCTTTCAAGGAATATAAGATCCCTAGGAGTGTTTATGTTTAGTGCGAGTTCCAATCTTGAAACTCTCAAAATTTCCTGTTTTTGTATCTTATTTTTACTCCTTAATATATTTACCCCGCTCGGCACCATACCTCTCCATGAACTAGATGGTATAAGACCATAATCCTCATAAATTTCAAGGGGCACAAAGACGGCAAGGGCCTCGGCTTTAGAAGTTTTATAATATTCTATTATTTCATCGATGATGGATGGACCTACCAATGGCAAGTCCGCATTTATAATGAATAGGATATAATCGCCTTTTCCTTCAAAATAGGATAATATCTCCCCAAGATCTTCTATATAACCCCTGCCACTTGTGCAGATTATATTATATCCCAACCTTTTCACATGTTTTTCTGTTAGTGGGGTGTATGGGCTCGTTGCAACTGTTATACCTTGGATGTTCTCGGATCCTTCAAGGTTTTCTAGGACATACTCTATAAGGGGTTTTCCACCTGCTGGTGTGAGTGGTTTTTCATGTTCTAGGTTGAGGCGTGTGCCCCTTCCACCCGCCATTACAATAGCCCTTATTCGATCCATTTTTCCTCTTTCTTGCGTTGTAGTTTCCTCCTCATACCAAGTATGCATGGTCCTCCTTGTCTGCCACCTATTGGCGTGTGTGGCGTGCCTATTGAATTCATGCAACGGGCCATTACAGCAGCACCTAGAGCAAGAGCATCTGAAACGAACACAACATCCTTAAACCTCTTATTAACATATTCTAATATTAACCTGGGTTTTTCACCTGTTATACCAGCCCTTCCAGTCACTCCTAAAACGGAACCATCTTCTATAACCCCTTCTTCGAAGGCCTCGTCTATGAGCCTTTTTGCTATGAGTGCGCTCACATAATCTAAGGTTGCGAATAGTGTGTGTATACCATCCTCTTGGTATATTTCATGTCCAATTTTTGCAAGTTCTCCTAGTTTGTCACCATTTTTCCCAGCATCACAGCCTATGAGTGTTGTACCGGCATCATAGGCCGCTTCAGGGTCAACAGGGACTGTTCCAAACCTTCTACGATCCTCCGGGACTTTCCTTATATCTATCACCTCTTCATGCACCATCTCAGCATTTTCACGCGCCTTTTTCCAGTCAGCCCCTTTTAGGATCGATTTCTTATAGAGGTCGATGGCTGCTCCACCTTCCTTGTCAACCATTTCAGTCCCCCTTATGAGGGCGTCGGGTATGGCCCCTGCAAGTCCGCAAAAATTTCCTATGGTCCTTGCATAGGGTTCTGCACTGTTCACTATACGCCCTGCGAGTGTTGTGCCAAAATCCAAAGAAACGCAAGGGTTTCTGTAATCTATTTTCGTCCATTTGGCCCCGATTTTTATCCCAGCTGTGACTAGTTCACCTTCCATTTCATTGGCGACCACTTGTCTGCCAGTGGGTGGTATTACACTTGCCACAGCACCATCAAATATTACTTTATCTAGGAGTGAGAATCTTCTTAAACGTGGGGGTAGATTATCGACTGAAAGGGCTGGGGCCATCTTCCTTGGGGGTATACCAGCCTTTAGGCATCCTTCTGCCAGCGCTATTATGAGTTGACCAACGTCTTTTGGTGATGCGAATCCTGCTGTGACGCCAGTGGATCTTACCACAAAATCAAGATCTTTTTCTATGTCTATCCTGGCTCTTTTAGCAGATTCTAGTATGGTGTCCCTTACAAGTTCTGCTACTGATTCCTTTGTTAATTCAACACCCCATACTGTTTCTCCAAAGACCTCTTCTCCAGGTTTTGGGGGTCTTATGTCCCTTGTCATGTTAACTGTTTTATCTAGTAGGTAGCTTCGACTTGTGTTAAGATTGGTTGCAGTTAATATGCACTTAGTGGTGGTGTTACCTAATTCTACCGATGCCACTATATAATATACATCCGGGTTTAGCGCGTACCCAGAGCCTACGGTCTTTTTTGTGAATGGCGATGCCTTTATCTCCTCTATGGTCTTGTATTTACTTTTGGCTATTATTGGCTTAGGACCGAATAATCTTTTCAGTAATGACAAATTGGATACCCCCAAAAATATAACACTTAGTGGATTCAATACCATCAGATATAAATTTTTTGGAAAAAACAAATACTTAAGGGTTCAAGCCCCGATATAGAATATATTATACTGTTCTTACAAGGTGAATGGTGCAAGGAGCATAATGTACAACCTTCTCGGACACACTTCCAAGTAAATGTTTGTCAACGAGACTTTTACCAGTCCCTAATACAATAACATCGACTTTCTCTTCCTCTGCGAATTTAACTATCTCCTCGGCGGGGTCACCTTCTATTATCACACCCTTAAATTTTATGTTGGGGTTTTGTGGGCCGTTCAAGCCCCTTTTCATGTCTTCTATTATTTTTTTTCCTCTTTGGCGCAATTCTTTTACCATCATTTCCTTGATCTTCCTTGGCGTTAGGAATGGTACCGATGTGTCAACAACATATAAGCATATAACCTCTGCTTCCCTACCATGGAGTAAGTCAAGTGTATGCTCCATTAATTCATCCATGTATTCTCCCATTGTAGCAACAAGAATCTTCTTATACATATCAGACACCATACAATCTGATAAACGCATATAATATGTATATTGCAAATAATGTTATGCCCCCACTCCTTTTAAGTTTCATGTCACCTTGCTTGATCAATAATACAAGGAGTATTGTTACAATTATCATGACAGGAGCGTCTAATTTCAGGGATAGTGGATCAACTGGGATGGTTTTTATAATTGCGGGGACTCCTATACCTATAAGGATGTTAAATGTGTTACTTCCAAGTACTGTTCCAATTGATAGATGATGGAGTCCCTTAACTGCAGATGAAAGTGTCACAACAAACTCAGGTATACTTGTCCCAATGGCAAGTGTGAATAAGCCCATTATCATCTCAGGAACCCCCATTATCCTTGCAAGTTCAACAGCAGTATAAACTAGGGCCCTGCATCCTACCACAAGCCCGGCGAATCCAAGAACTGTTAAAAGAACAATCTTAGGATCTAATTTTCCTCTCCCCCCACCCTTCTTCTCTAGGTTATAATCCCGCTGGGCTTTTATAAGACGCCAGAAGTAAATGGAATACAATATTATCATAACCAATGCAGCGACCCTACCAATATTACCCAATAACATGAATAATATCAATACAATAGCTGTTAAAAGCATGGCTGTGAAATCCCTTTTAAGGCCAGCTGCCTCAGTGCCAATATTCCCAGCTACTATAGCCGAAATACCTAATATACCTGCGATATTCCAAATGTTAGATCCTATAACACAACCCACTCCAATCTCTGTGCTCTCAGAAAGGGATGCTATAACCGCCGAGCCAAATTCTGGCAGAGAAGTTCCGATCGCAGACGCTGTAACCCCAAGTATGGTCTCTGATATCCCAAATACACTCCCAATTTCGACAAGGTTATCTACGAAAACATTGGCAGATTTTATAACTATAATCAATGATATTACCAATGCAACAGATAGGATAAGCTCCACTATCAAAATAATATCACCAAAAAATCATTACGATTAATCCCATTTAAAAGTTACGATTTGTCAAAAAAAGTGGAATATATTAAAAATAAAATAGGGAGGACGCTACCCTAATTTTAGAGTAGCTTGTAGTATGGGTGGTCCTCTGTTTGCGGTTCTGTGCCCAAGTCCATGGCAGCCTCAGTTATGAAGATGTCAGTCATCGCACAACCTGCGAAAGCCATCCTAACATTCTCTATAGGACCGTAGAATATCCAGTCTGAGCCCGTCATCTGCTGTATGAAATTGGAGCCAACGTCACAGACTGGCCAAACTTCTCTATGCTCTTTTCTGAAATCCCTTACCCAATTCCAAGCAGATGGTACATTGTGGATAGCGCTGCCAACAGGGTACCCCCATTTGCTCTTCACTGCAAAGGCTGTTCTCACTGCGTGTCCTGCACCTGCACCTAATGGAGTTACCGCAACATCCATAAGTGGCTTGTCAATCCCGCACTCTGCTGCGATATCTAACAATCCCTTATGGATCATGCCACCGCCATCTTCCCATATGGCAATTCTGCCCTTAACACTGGGGTCCTGGGCGTTGAAACCTAAAACCACGGCAGAGGACACGCCAGTATCCTTTAACCCGGCAATTTCATCATCATCAACTGACATGTTTATTGAATTGTATATGGCCCTGTCAGCGACTCCTATCTCATCAGCATGCTTGGCCCCGTAGATTCTCGCATCAGCTACTGTTGAGTCTATGAGGAATGGCACATCTGTAACTTCGACAACAAAGTCTATATGGTTAGCCATTGCCTCGCCATCTTCAGCTTGTATACCCACGAAACAAGGGTTGCCTGTAGTGTCGGACATTTCTTCCTGAAGTTTTATCAGGGCCTCAGCTTTCTCCTTATTGAAAATGTCCTTCTTTTCATCTTCATAAATGTCCTGTCCTGGATAGAATATTGTTCCAGCTAGGACTGTTGGATATTCTCCAGGTTGACCTCCAACTTTAACACCGGCTATGTCAAATACCTCTTGTTCTTTATCAAACCTAAACATGTTATACCTCCTAATAATTATTTTTTAGAACCCAAATAGGGATTTTATAAATCCTACAAATAAAAGTCTCGTAACTAAAAGGATTATAAGGCCTATAACTATGCCATATAGGATCCCAACATCCCTACCTATCTGCTGGCCTAGTCTCTGGGAATATTCCCCGACTACGAACTCAACCTTCTCTTCGACATCGTCCAGACGTTCATTAGCCTTGTTGAATTCCTCAGCAGATACCATCACACGAGGTATTATTGTTTCTTCCTCTGCCAATTAGATCACCTCGTTAAGTACGCCATTAGTAGAGGTATTACAAATCCTAGGATAAATGCTATGACAAGACCATAGCTGATCCCACTTATCCTAGTGTCTATTAGGCCCGCGAATAATCGGCCATCTCTACCGATTAACTGAGTTCTATATTTTATGTCCTCTGTGACATTTTTTATGCCTCGGACATTTGGTTTACTTGATAATTTGATCACCATTTTATTACCTCCACTATATCATTAATAAGAGTCCCAGGGTTAACATGAAGGCTAGGCCTATCATTATGCCCTGGACTTTCCCTGAGTACATCCCTGCGAACATCCGGTTGGTGGAACCTATCATCTTAACCTGAGTTTGTATGTTCCTCATCCTAGCTTCTATGAGGGCTGTTTCCGCTGCCACGGGCCTAACTTCCTCGCCAACCTCTTCCTCCTCTTCTTCTTCCACTTCTATTACCATTGCCTCTTCTTCGAATGCTCCAGGATCTTTTTCTATGCATTCCTTGACCTTTGCCTGGATTTGCCCTGGGTCCTCGACATCTATCATGTTAACAAGTTCTAATTGTTTCTGGAATCTTTCTATGCCCTCATCGGGTATGTTCTCAATGTATGGTATTGCACCATCAGCTCCTATGATCTTCCTGTTCTGTTCTGGGTCCACACCGTTCTCATAGAGTGCTGCCATACTCTGACCGACAATATGGCCCTGGACTTCTGAACCACAAAGTATAAGGAACCTAATATTTGGGTTAGAGACTATGTTAGCGATAACCTTTTCTATACCAATGTTCTCTGTCTTACAGGGCCCGGCAATAGCAGCACCAGCCTCATGAGGAACATCCTCAATATGACTGGCAAGGGTCACCGCAGCCACGGGACTCTCTGGGTCACCTACAATATAATCACCATTCACTACAGGCCAACCCTCAGCAGGAGCTTTTTTCTCAACCACAAAAAACACCTCCTATAAGAGTATCCAGGCACACAGCAGGATCATGCCAAGGAGGAAACCATAGACTATATTTGTTAATTTACCTGCGGTGAGGTATACTCCCTCCCTTCCAGGGTATGATCCCTCTGGTACCGTGCTCGGATCCAATGAATTAACAAGATCATCTGCTGTGGCCTCTAAAGCAGCTATCTGCGCATTTATCTCATCCATGGATAATATTAGAAGTTCTCTTCCAACGGCCGCCCCTATTATGCCAGTGGAAGGATCCAGGCTATAATTAAATTCAGGGACAACCTTAATCAAGGGTAACATGTCCACCATTTCTATATTCCTCCTTTTTATTCGAATTCTTCCTCTTTAGGCCATAATCCAGTCCACTTAACAGAAGCTGCATCTTCAAAGGTTGCGCCGATAAATGCTCTGAATGTTATTAGCCATCCTATGCCCCCGACGAGTACTATAAGCCACCATACTGGATTGGTTTTAAGTGATAGTAATCCTATCACGGTCATTGAAAGGAATCCGCATGCTGCTGCTAGTTTAAGGGTTCTTCTCTGGTTTTCGTTCGGTCCAAGGCAGGCATTAAATGGATGCTGGATAGCCATGGTATTTAATATGAATAGTAAAGCGATGAATCCTGTGGCAATAACTGAACTTACCACTGGTTTCATGGTGTAATTGCCAGATAGGGCTATTATGAATCCAAGCACAGAAAGTGCAGCGGCTCCTGAAATCTCAGCAGTGCATCTTGTAAGTACTGGGATCTTCATCTTCAAGACCTTCCGGCCTAGGAATCCTACAATAGCTCCAAGTATCATTGCAAGTATTAAGCCTAGGATAGGTATCGTCATACTAGGAACGGCTACCGCCATCGGAGTGGCGATACCTGCAACAAGGCCTACTATACCAATAGCCACTGACATGTACCCTATGGATGGCACACCTGTACCAAGACCATAACTTGCAACTCTTCTAATGGCATCAGCACCCCATACTATGGCACAAACTGCACCAAGACATGCGAGTAACGTTCCGATAACAGGAACACTGTATAAGTATATGCCTACAAGGCCGCCTATAATCCCAAGGATTAACAATCTGCTCTCCGGGATTGCCGCGGCTGTAGGGCCTCCGGCTGCTACTGTCATTTAGAATACACCTCCAATCAATAATGTTGAGAATATTCCAGCTACTAAGGAGGCGACGAGACAAGCTACTATGCCCCTACCAATCCTCTTAAACTTAGGATCGTGGAATCCTTCAATGGTACCGCCAATATTGTATGATGCAATCACAGCATTAATGAAGAACACGCCAACAGCGAATATCCCTGCGATCGTACTTGCTCCTATCATCCCATAGGATTGGAGTAGTGCTTGTTGTAGCGCCCAATACACTAAGCCTCCCCCTATTCCACCGAAGGCTGCTCCTATAAGACCACTCACAAAGCAGACTGTTGGGAGGCCATGACCCTCAGTACCCGGGGTTACATAATCCTTCTGTTCAAGTCGTGTTATAGGATCTTGGTCAACCTTTGCTGACACCGGGACTGTACCTACACCGAAAACATAAACTAGGTTACTACTAAGCATGGTTATGCCTAGCATTAACATTGCACCAACCGCACCAGCGGCTAGTATCAACACTGGGTTTTGGCCTGTCATTGCTGCTGCTGTTATCAGCCCAGTCATACCTGCACCAGCCGCTAGCATGGCAGTACCTGTACCCACACCAGTTGCTGTTGCCATGGCAGCTGGGGCTCCTCCCACGGGCACGAAGTGGACGCCTCCACCTACAAGTATTCCTCCAACTGTAATTGCTCCTATTAATGTTAATGGGTCCATTATTTATTCCTCCTTCTCCTTGTAGGGTCCATAATTTTTCCTTGCGAACATTTCTATTCTATTGTTGAGGATTATCAATAATAGGACTATTATAAGGCCGACGATGATACCGCCCTGTATACCAAATACTATTGTTGTCCAGAAGCTGAAGAATACTATGAGCCCAAAACAGAAACCTGTGACTGGTCCCCCATATTTTGCGCAGAAGTTGACGACATCCATTGAATTCCTGGCTCCTAACTCTGCCTTGGTTGTTATGTCACCATGGTTTGCTACTGGCACGCCACCACCGAATGGGTAATGCTGGTATTCCCTCTCGGCACCATAATGAACGTCTCCAGTTGATGAACCGATAGCCCCTATTGTGATGCCCCATAACACTGCAAGTAATGGTAGGGGGAATGGGTGGCCAAGTCCTTCAAGTGGTAATGTCATAAGATATGATAATCCTACAATACCAAATGTCACGAGAAATCCATGGCCTGCAATTGGGCCAAGGTGCTCGACGAGTATGTCGAGGAATAATGGTTGATTAAATTGAGATTGACTCGCAATCCTACCCATATGGGCTGTTACAGCATATGTTGCATGGACCATTGCAGCTACAACTGCTCCAAGGGCTATTGCAATGATTACAGGGATGTGGGCGCCTATGAGCACGTATGCTACTGAGCCGGCGATACCAGCCCATAAACCATAGGCTACTGGTTCTCCTGATATTGCCTTGTTAACTATACGGTGTAAGTGTCCTACTTGAGGTGCTAACTGGACTTGGGAGTTAGGGTTACTCTGGGATCCCACATCAGACTCTAAATCTTCCGCAGCCCCTGCTATGGTTGCAGCTGCGCTCATCAAAGCCACAACACCTAAACTAACAAAATCCATACTTTGTTCCTCCTTTTCCCTTTAAGTAATAAAAAAATAGGTGTATTACATGGGAGGATTCCCCCCACGTAATACACCTCTACCTGTTTTTTTGGGTGTGATTATTTTGCTGGTGTGATGAGGTCTCTTTCACCGGCTGGTTCGAATTCTCTTAGAGCCCCTTTAGCGTATTCTCCGCGTACGTTGGTCCAGTCAAAGACTAGGTTGGGGTCTGCGAATGCTACTTTGACTAGTGGGTTGAAGCAGAATGCATCTCCACGTGCAGCGTGCACTGCCTGTACTATACCTGCGTACTCACCCTGGTGTCCGACGTTCATTGCGTAGTTTGGATAATTGGCTCCTCTTGCCTCTAATGGTAGTCCTTCGTCTCCTCTTATTGCGAAGACGTTGGCTGCACCACACTGGTCTTGTAGGTCGTATCCATAAAATCCGAGTCTTGCGTGCTGTTCTTTATGTAGGTACATTGATAGGTACCATCCGCTTAGTGCGGTCTGTGAGTTTCCTGTTGCGAATCCGGTTGAACAACCGGCTGCTGCTGCTGCGACAGCTGCCCTTTGTGATCCGCCGAACTGTGTCTCGAGTAATGATGGGTAGTCTTCATACTGTTCTAGGCTGTAGAATGTGACTTCACTTGCAATGTCTAGGACTGTGTCCATGGTGTTAGGCGCTTCTGCAAGTCCATACTTGTCTTCGACGTATTCTCTACCATAGTAGGTGAAGTCGTCTAGGATGTTGTCTGTGTATGCTGCTGTAGCATATTGTGTGAATCCTACACCACCTGACATGTATGAGCCTAGCCAGATCTGGTCGTATAACATTGCACCTGCTGCGACGACGTCAAGCGCAACGCGTACTGGGTCATCGTAGTTGACCCTCATTGACTGGACAATATCTGCGAGGAATCCGAATGCTAATCCTCCAGGTTCGTTTTCACCCCTTGCACGTCTTACTGGTAGGTAGGTTGCCATGTGGATGACTTCTGCGTGTTTTGCTGCGTATGCGAAGTCTCCTGTTGCGGCTTCACCTGCACATTGTTTGTATGCTGAGATCATTGACATACCGATCTGCATTGCTGACCATCTGCTTGTGGTACCACCGTCACATGTCCTGGAGACGATTGTTGGTATCCTGACTGCCTGCCATATTCCATCTCCAATTTCTGCTTTGAGTTGTTCGGCTTGGTCTTCTGGGAATTGTTTGTTAATGTCTATGAGGAATGCGTCGTCTATTTCATCTGCTATTTCATCGTTACCAGTGAAGACTTTAACGTAACTGTCGGCTGTTAGTGCTGGGTGTGTTTCTACCATGTGTTCCTGGACGACTGCCGCACCTGGCATTGCGTGGTTGACTGTTTCAAGGTAGTGGTTTATGGTTTCTGGTGTAACTTCTTTACCCAGCCTCTTTTCTATGACTGCGTGAGCGTGGTTTAATCCTACGATAACTGTTTTTCTGATGTCGTCCCAGAATTGTTGCATCGCGGCGTTGTTTACGAAGTGTAGGTCGTCACCTTCCACGAAAGTGTCTGTGGTTGATACTTGGTAAGGCATTAATACTCTCTGTCCTAGAGGCGTACCAATGTCTGGGTTGTATCCAGGTATTCCACGTTTTTTGGCGATTTCTTTACCTGCTTCTACGAACTCTCTTTTCCTCTCTGATTGTTTCCAACCGCCGAATTTGTAGTAGCTGGTTTGTCTCTCTTTAGGGGCTTCTTCGAATTTGTTCTTTAATGATCTTACGAATAACCTCTCTTCTTTTAAGCTTGCCTCGTCGACCTTTTTTATTATTTTCTTTTCTGCCATATTTCACACCTCCCCTCCTATTTAATTTCTTCTGGTAGGAAGCCTGCCTGGCTTCTTAGGACGTGGATTCTTTGGGTTACTTCTACTACAGGTTCGTCATCGCGGTATGCTATGTTGTCTCCACGGTATATTGTGGTCTTCTCTTTTAAGGTTTCCTCGTCTAGTGGCTCTCCTAAGTCTATTGGTTCGTCGAGTTCGTCTCCGATCTGATTTTTAACCGCTTCTACTTTGCCTGTGTCTGGGTTGTAAATTTGTCTTCTTAGCATGTCGAACATCATACCGTTTTCGTCTAATCGTAGTGAGTGTCCGTGCACTGTTTTACCCCTTATACCGCTTCTTGCGGGGTCGAAGAATTCTGTTTCGATAAGTTCTTTGGAGAGTTTTTCAAGGTCTCTTTCTCTTGTCTCGATGATTTGTCGTCCTGATAATGTACCTGCATCAGCTCCTCTGAATCTCCACATGTAGGCTCTGGATCTTACATATGGTTGGGCTGGTGCATTATACATTGAGTCTGTGAATTGGATGTATCTGACCCTGTCACCTGCCTTAGCACCATCTAATGGTTCTACGAGCTCCCTTATTGGGTCTTCTGGTTCATCTAATTCTTCTAGTGGTGGGTGTACGCTTGGGTATTCTTCTCCGGGTGCTCGGTGTCCCAGGATCCATACCACGTCCTCATCTGAGACTTCCCTCAATTTTTCTAATTCGGCTTCAGGGTTCATGAATTTTCTTCTGTTTTCGGCAATCTTGGTTTTGCCGGGATAGAATTGTGCCATATCATGCACCTCCTAATGCTAACTTAACCTTTCTAATGATCTCATCCAACTTTTCTTGGGGGCATGTTTCTCCTCTAATAACCCCACTGATTATATCAACTATTGTGCCCTTTGTTTTGGGTTCTTCTGGCATGACAACCCTCGTTTTAACCCCTATCTTCGCGAAGTCCTCGAAGTCAACGGGATATTCGCATATTACTATGCAGGGGCGATCTACATTTCTTAGTATTAGTCTGGCCTTGTAAATGATGTGATGTTTCACTCCTCCTAGGTGTATTACTAGGAGTTTGTGTCTTTTCATTTGTTCAATTTCTTGATCTGTGAGTCCGAATAAGCTTCCTGCGCCTGCTGTTGGAGCATCTTGGGGTACTCCTGCGCCTGCATTTAATACTAGTGTGCTAGTCATTACATTAGCTTCACGGAGTGCGAATGTTATCTCGCAGACAGGCTTTGTTATATGGCGTCTGCCAGGGGACATTGCAACAGCTAGTACTTCGCTTCCGCATTGGGCGAAGGTTCCTCTCTGGGCTATACCGCCCCCTTCACCCATGCCCATTGTTTCGCGGCAATCAACAACATGTGTACACTTTCCAATCATCTACTGCTCCCTTTTCTTCTTTTTCTTTATTATTGTAGCACGTTCGGATAATCTTGCATTAGGGTCTGTTAAACCGACGAGTTCGTCTGGGATCTCATCAAGAAGTTCCCCATACTTTAGTTCATCGGTCACTGTCTTCTGGGTTCTTATGAATTTTCCTATGTGAACTTCGAATCCAAATGGTAGATTATCTTCACAAACTTTCTTTATATCGTCGATTGCACTTTCATCTTCGATTTCTAAGAGTACTCGACCAGTTTTGACTTGTAGTTCAACCTCTTGGCCCCTGATTTTGATTACTCGACGGTCAGGGTGTCCCTCCTCTGCTGGGGGGAGTCTCTGACCTTGTATGACCATCCTTTTAATACTTCCAATTTCTTCAAGGTCGTTAAGGAGTTTTTCTGTTGTGTCGGCCCCGAGGAGTCGGTGTGGGAATATTTCAATGTCCATTAGGTTCTTTGCCCCCAATCTTGGGTGAGATCATCTAGATTTCATCTTTTATTTCGGCGGCAGCCTCCACTACGAATTTGAGTGGTTCTCGGAACTCGTCTACTTGGCTGAACACGTCTTTAATTAGTCCTGATGTTGCTTCTGGGGAGAACATCTGGGTTCCTGAGTCTAGTGCCATTGCAGCGGCGACGCATGGTATGGCGAATCCCTTACTGTGTCTTGTGACGATGTGGTTTCCGTTGAAAATACCTGGACCACCACCACCGTAGATGGAGTGGCTGAAGAAGGAAAATCCTACTGCTGTACCTTCTACTCTTCCGAAGTCCACGCTTGGTAGTCCTGTTTCGAATTCGATTAGGTCGTTGTAGTATAGTAATGTTGATGATACACCTTGTGCTGCTCTTGCTGCGCCCTGGTTGACCATTGTAGCGGCCATTTGACCGGCTGCAGCATAAGCGTTCCATAGTGGTATGTCATCTGTTCCATATACTTTGAAGCCGTCTAATTCTTTCTCGACTTTTATCACACCATCTTCGAGTGCTCTTTCAACAACAGAGGCTATCACGGTACCTACTGTTCCTTCTTTTCCATTTTCTTTAACTAGGTCGTATACGAGGTTGTCTGCGTTCATTCCCTGGTATGCAAGTCCAAGGAGGTGCAATCTTTCAAATGCTCCTACTGCATCACCCATTTCGAACATTGCTGTCTGTTCTAGGATTGATGATAGAGCTGCTGCTTGCATTGTGTTCTTGAGTGTGGCTGCTACGATGTGGTTGACTAGAATGTTTCTTAGTGCATATCCTGGGCCTTCGAGTTTTTGTGGGATGTCTAGCATTGTAGCTATGTTACCTCCAAGGTATTCGACTGATTGTGGGTATCTTCCAAGTATTGCTGCTTTGACCATGTTGGCGTCGTACATGCTAACATCTAGTTCTTTTATTATGGCTTGTAGGAACGCGCTGGCAGTTACCAGTGGAGCTACAGAGTATTCTGCGGCTGCTTCAAATCTTGTGGTTGGTACTTGTACGAGTGCTCTCTTTCCACCATGTAATAGTTCGACTTTTGTGTCATCGTCTTCGGAGACTTGTATCATCTCCTTTGCGGTTTCTGCTATGGCCTCGGCATTCCCTAGGATGTCAAGGTCCAGTTCTCTTCCTGGTATTCTGCATCCTGGTCCCGCTACCTTTGCTGTTTTCAGTGCACCTTCGATTCCTTCTAGGTTGACTGCTACTGTCCTTTTAATGCCTTGTACGATACTTCGTATAGCTGGGTTCCAGAGAGGACTTAAGGCCTCTATCGGCACGTCCTCTTCGACGAGGTTGCCTCTGTCGTCGTACAAGTCGACCTTATCCTCAAACTTCGCCATTTTTTCCCTCCTAACAATTAGTTTTGTGTACTATGCAAGTTGGACATCCAAGGATGTCCAAGATCGTTCATCTAAACCTTGCATAGTATACGGTGTATATCTCTTATTAACATGTTTAATTAAGGTTTCTTTTTAATTCAAGTCGAAAAATTTATAAATAAGAAAATAGGGCTATGTATAGAATTATTAAAATTTTCAATATTTTTCACAGTTTTTCCATCCTCAGATAAATTATTTATCACTAAAGGGATAAGATAATAATCATGCAAATCATAGCTGATGTCGGTGGCAGACCAGGAATAGACTGCAGAGGATACTGCAAATACTGCTATTTTAAAGGTGTTAAAGATTTCCCACCACTAGGTTGTAGGAATTGCCCGCCAAACCGGATAGGATGTGAAACATGTACAATTGAAGTTGCCGAACGCAAAAGCGAATTCCTACCACCATTCTTCGTCCTAAGCAATGTACAGACAACTCTCATGATGACACAACCCCAAGACAAGAACCTAAAAATTAATATAAGTGGTGGCGGGGACGTGAGCTGCTATCCACACCTCGAAGAACTGACAAGTGGCCTTAAAAGCCTTGGAATACCAATACACCTAGGTTATACGAGTGGAAAAGGCATAGACGATCCAAAAATCGCCACAAAACTAATCAACAACGGGGTGGAAGAAGTCACATTCACCGTCTTTTCATGTAATCCACAACTTAGAAGGGAATGGATGCGCGACAAAAAACCAGGAGCATCCCTAGAAGCCCTAAAGATATTCTGCGAAACAACAGAAGTCCACGCAGCAGCAGTCATAATACCCGGTGTAAATGATGGAAATGAACTGCTAGAAACATGCACCAAACTAGAAGAATGGGGAGCAAAAGCCCTTATAATGATGAGATTCGCCAACTACGAAAACCAGGGAATCATACTAGGCAACGACCCAATACTCAAAGGAACAGAACCACATCCAGTAGAAGAATTTGAAAAACTCGTAAGAAAAATCGACAAAGAATTCAACCTAAGAGTAACCGGCACACCAGTCTGTGACCCCAAGAACAATACACCATTCGCCCTCGCAGACGACAACAGCAAAAAATACTTGGAGATACTCCCAGAGATAAAAGCAGAAGCCACAATACTCACAGGGAAGATAGCCGCCCCATACATCGAGAAAATAATAAAAAACCTTGGAGCCCAAGACCTCGTCAACGTTTACGCGACAGAAAAAGACATAGCCTGCCTAATAACAAGAAAAGACTTGGAAAAAGTAGACCTCTCACAACTCAAAGAGACAGTAATAATACCAGGAAGAGCATTCGTACATGACAAAGAAGCCGAAAAGATCCTAACAAGAGACGGGACAGACAGGATAATAGCAAGAGGCCCCGACAAATTAACAGTAGACGGTGAAATGAGCGGCACCCTCAACAAATATGATGTTATCGAAAAAGAAATGGAGGGATTCTACGAGCTCATACAAGCCATAAACTTCTTCGGGGTCCGCAGATGAAAATAGCCGTAATAACACCCGAATTCTACAATTACGGTTCAATGATAGTCGCAGGGATCCTAAAAGACCTAGGATACAATGTAACACTAAAAAAAGGCTTCAATAACCTCCAAGCAGATATTGTCTTTATAAGTTTACATTCAACAATCCACCTCATCAAATACAAAAAGGAAATCAACCAAATAAAAGCCTTCAAAATCCTTGGAGGCCCAGTAACCACAGACCCACAACTAATATTCAAATACCTCGACGTAGACCTTATAGTGAAAGGCGAAGCAGAAGACAAAATAGACAGGATAATGGAATACGTCCACGGAAAAAGGAAAAAAACATCCATTCCAGGAGTAGCATTCAAAGAAGACGATGAAATAGTAGTCACATCTTCTAGTCGAGGGGATTCTATTGAACACCCGTTACCCCTGATACCTCCTGACATATCAAAGGAGAATATAAGAGGGGCTAATGTTTATATTGAAACACACCGAGGATGTGTTGGGAACTGCACATTTTGTCAAGTCCCCTGCTTCTTCGGCAGAAAAATCAGAAACAGAAGCATAGAAAACATAATCAAAGAAGTTAAAGCGTTCAAAGGAAAGGGTGCGAAGAGAATAGCCATAAGCGGCGGCACAGGAACCCTCTATGGCAGCAGGAAATTTAAAAACATAAATGAAGAGGCTTTTATAGAACTCCTAAAAAAAGTTAGCGAAATCACAGGACCCATGCACCTAACAATCCCTGATATAAGAGTAGACCTTGTAACCGATAACATACTAGAAGCCATAGCACGCTACACCAACGGCTGGATATACTATGGAATTGAATCAGGAAGCCCCAGGATCCTGAAAAAAATGAAAAAAGGTATAAGCGTTGATGACATATTCGAGGCCGTTGAAATGGCAAGAAACCATGGAGTGAAAGTTGCAGGATCCTTTATAGTAGGATATCCCGGAGAAGAAGATGAGGACTTCCAGGTTACCCTTGAACTTGCAGATGAACTCATGCTCGACGATTACTTTGTAAGCATAGCCGAACCCATACCAGGAACTGTCCTCGCAGAGGAAGTGAAAAAACTTCCACTCCACGAAAATCCACTTTACATGGATTCCAATGATAAGAGGTTTGAAAGTCTAGCGGCAGAAAGAGCCTTCAAGTTCCTCCTAGATTCTTATGTATTTAGGAGTATTCCAGTTCCAATGACAGATAAACTATTTAAGTCTATTGTTGAAGAGGTTAAATCCCAAGAGGATCATATCAGGACTGTAACGGCTATGATTAAAGGTCTTATCTGAATTTTCTATAAGCATTTAATATAATATCTTCTAGTGAGCTCCCTTTTGGTTTTGCTGTGCCAAGTATGTGCTGAGAGAGGACATATGATGGACCCTCTGACAGATGATCGACTATAAGTACATCGATTCCTTCATCTTTTAGTAGTTCCGCGGCTTTTATACCCCTCTTCTTTTCCAATTCCCTCGCAGGATTTTCTATTATCTTAGAATCTTGGATCCTATCATCTTTTACTGATGCTATTATGAAATAGTCTGCTTTTCCAAAATGTGGGCTGATAGTCGAATCTAAGCCTTTATTATCTTTTAATGGTGCTGCGATTAACATATAATCTTTGGGTGGGGTCTCTGGTTGTATTATGATATGATCCATTGATGGGATCTTCTCTTTGACTTTATTGTTTATCTCTGAAATTATATTCTCTATTTCTTTAAGGGATGTTCCTCTCTCGAGTTCGAGATGAAGTTCCGCGAACAAATAAGGCCCCGATCTTCTAACCCTAACATCATGGATTCCTTCCACACCCTTGACCCCGAGTACCGTTTTTTCCAGGGTTTGAAGTGATTTCTGGTCAATACAAGCGTCAAGTAAAACGAGTATGTCATACCTGGCGAACTTTAACCCTAAATAGATGATTAAAATCGCTATCAGGATCCCTGCGAAACCTTGAAATCCTCTCAAGCCAAGGTATTCGAAGAGTATGCCAAAGAATACTATCATAGATGATACCACATCTAGGAGACTGTGCCTTCCATCATTTACGAGCGCCTGTGATTTTATCTTCCTTCCTATCTTCTCCTTGTAAACAGCGAAAAAATAGGATATAAAAACCGATATTAAAGTTATAAGTAAAGCTAGAGATGGTAACATAATCTTTGATGGGTGTAGTATGTATGAGAATGATTCCATGCCAATTTCAAAGCCAGTTATTATGATTATTACTGAGATGATCAGTGATGCGAAAGTTTCAATCCTATAATAACCATAGGGAAATAATTCGTCAGGTTTTTTCTGCGAAAGTTTCAATCCTATGTAAACAGTTACAGAGGCGAATATATCTACAAGTGAATGGATAGCATCGGCTATTAATGCTAGACTGCCTGATAAGAGTCCGACAATACCCTTCATTAATGTTAGGGCTATGTTTGCATAAGTAGAATATCTGGCAACTTTCTCACCCTCTTTAAGTGATTTCATATGACCCCCCCGAAGATTATTAAGTATAATTTCAAATGTTTTTTCTAATCTAGGATCATATAAGACTGCAGGTGTTAAATTAGCCAATGCCTCTATAAAAGTGATGGTATATGGTATTTTACCGAGTACTGGAATGTCCGATTCTTGAGCGAAGCTTTCAATCTTTTTACTAACATCCTTGTTAATGTCCCATTTATTGATTATTATACTATGTGGGATTTTAAAGTGTCTGACAAGTTGAAGTGTCCTTCTAAAATCGTTTAATGCTACCATATTAGCTTCTGCTATTATGATAACATGGTCTGTTGCCTTGATTGATGATATTACTGGACATCCTATGCCAGCGGCAGAATCTAAAAGTATAAGTTCAGCATCTTCCACCCTACCAACTTCCGAGGCTTTTCTCCTCACAGCATCAACGATTTTGCCTGATCCAGTTTCTCCAAGCTTTAATTGGCCAGTCACGATACTAAAACCATGATCTGATTCTGATAGACATACTTTACCCGTATCTGTTGGGTGGATTTCTATAGCATTAGAAGGACATGTGTATGCACATGCCCCACACCCTTCACAGAGAAATCTTTTAATATCTGGTTTTGAAATTTCATCATCCCAGCTGATAGCATTGAATCTACAAGTATTTAAACATTTTTTACAGGATCTGCAACGGCTGGATAAAACAAAGGCCTTTTCTGAGGCGCTTATCCTTTCACAATAAATTTTATTAGGGTTGCCGAGAAGAAGTGCGAGGTTCGGCGCATCCACGTCACAATCGCATGCAACGATACTCCTATTGGCAAGTAAAATAGCGATTGAAGCGACTATACTGGTCTTTCCCGCGCCACCTTTCCCTGAGAGAACACATATCTCCTTCACTATTAACACCCTGCTGATTCAACCACGTTTATGATGTTATTTATGCCTGGGACTTTAAAAGGCTCCCCCTTTGAATAAGCGCGGAGAACAGTTTCAGAATAGGGTATTTCAGCCACGATTGGTATCTCTGATTTCTCAGATATTTGATATATGGTAGTATTATCACCTATCCCTGAACGGTTAAGAATTATATGCGAATCTATGCCAAGCTTTTTCAATAATTTGATGATTAGTCTGAGGTCATGAGCCCCTAAGGGTGTTGGCTCTGTAACAGCAAATGCGATGTGAGTATCAAGTAGAGCGTGGATTACATTACAATGCACACCAGCTGCTGTGTCAATAATAATAAAGTCTGGTTTATGAGAACTTATTGCCGCATCAATTGCAGCGTCAACCACACCCGCGATAGATGCAATATTCGTCTTTATTTCACCTGAAATGATGGTGAAGTTTCCTCGAAGCTCTTCAGGATACCTTCTGTTTAATGAGCCCTTGTACAATGAACCTATAACCTTTTTATCAGCCTTTATGGATTTATTTGGACATGCTAAGATGCAGGTGCCGCATCCGTTACATCTATCCTCGATAAAAATAGGATAATGATCATGGATATGGACTATTGCATGTTCTCTGCACGCTCTAGAACATTCACCACACATAAGACATTTGGAATGGTCAAATGAGGGGACGGTAATCGTAACATCCCCTATTTTCTCCCGTTTTACTGATAGGATTATGTGATCATCTGGGCATTCAACATCCGCGTCTACAAGTAATATTTTGAATTTTTTTGCAAGGGAAAGTGCAAGTGAACATGCTATGGTTGATTTTCCGGTACCCCCTTTTCCGCCGGTTATGCCTACCATTAATGGCCTTATACTTATCACCTTTATTGGATCCTGCGACCTCTTCTCCCGCGTGCAGTGGCTGGGGATGTTATTTCTTGGAGTTTCCCTTGACTGAAAAGTTTCAGGTTTTCCTCGACAGATCCTTGAATTGACTTGTAAACTTTTATGTTCAGATTATTCAAAAGTTCAAAGGCGTTTGGACCTATAGCATTGGATATTATAACATCTACTCTTTCATTTGCGATTAGTTGAGCGGCTTTTATACCAGCTCCGCCGGATTCGCAACGCTCTTAAAGGATTCTATTTCCCCATCTTTTAATTCAGCTATGATAAAGGATCTTGCGCGGCCAAAAACACGACTGGCTTCTGATTTAATATCATCTCCAGAGGATGGTACAGCTATTCTCATCCTATAAACCTCCATTTTTTTATTATATTTTTGAATATCTCTGATTCTGGTGTAGGTGGAGTTTCGGCGGATTTTCCCATGTTTAAATTGAAGGGGATTCTGGCCAAAAGTGGGAGGTTAAATTCTTTGGTTAACTGTTTTCCACCATTTTCGCCGAAAATGAAGAGCTTTTCTCCGCACTTGGGGCACTGGACATATGACATGTTCTCGATTATCCCTAGGATAGGAATTTTCAATTTTTTAACCATGTTAATACACTTTTTCACGTCATGGAGCGAAATAATGTGGGGTGTTGTGACGATAATAGCCCCGTCAATATTGGGTATTGACTGTAGAATTGTGAGGGGTTCGTCACCTGTCCCTGGGGGGTTGTCAACGAGTAAAATGTCAATATTATCCCAGTCAACCTCTGCGAGTAACTGTCTTATTGCGCCTGTCTTTTTCGGCCCTCTCCATATTATGGGACTATCCTTTGATGGTAGGAAGAATTCTATTGACACGACGCTAATACCTGCTTTGGTGATGGGCTTTATCTTCTTGTCCTCTGTTAATGTGATATCTGCCTTTTCAATATCCATTATCCTTGGAACGTTAGGACCATGTAGATCCGCGTCTAGTATGCATACGTTGTAATCTTCTTGGTTGAATGCTTCGGCAAGCTTGATTGTGACCGTGGTTTTACCTACTCCGCCTTTTCCACTCATCACCACGATCTTATGTTCTATATTGGACATTGCTTTCGCTATTTCTATGTCTTGTTTCATGATAGCCAGTTTTTGAGCTTGCTCCTGATCCAATTGAAAAACACTCTCCTTTTACAAATTTTAATTATAAACTTTTCTCCTTGAATGATTGGAGCACTCCTTTTAGATCACCAGCAGCCCCTGTTAAAACGTATACGCGTCCTCTAAGTAAATCCATGGCCCTTGGTCCTATATTTGAACATATAAGGATGTCAGCGCCTGAATCTAGGAGTATTTCCGCCATTGTCTGCTGGCCTCCACCATGTTTCCCGGATACTCTAATTATTTCAAGTTTTGATGTTTCAGTGTCATAAAAGGCGAGGAATGGACTTTTTCCGAAATGTTCTGAGACTTTAGAGTCCATCCCATTATCTTCTAATATGGGGATACATATTTTCATTTTTTTTAGTTCCTCCTTTAGTCGGTGGCGCACATTACTCCGCCACATTTTGGACATTTTTCGCTTCTGCATGGCACTCCAGGTGTTTTGGGTATTTCGTATCCGCATTCGATGCATTTGCAGGCGCGTGGTGGGCCGGCTCTCATACCTTTTCCTATTCCTCTTTGCATGCCAGGTCTTCCAGGCATTATATCTTCTCCTATTATGGTTATGTTTTCTGATCCGCAGTCTGGACATTTTTTGTATTCTTTTTTGGGTGATATCCATTCAAATTGGCAGTCTAGGCATTTGTATCTTTTTTTGTCTGTGATATAATCGCCCCCTTTTAAGATTATTGCTTTGCCTTCGACCAAGGCTTTCGCGATCTTTGAGCGTGCTGATGTTATTATACGATGAAATGTGGGTTGTGATATTCCCATTATCTCTGCAGCTTTTTTTTGCTTTATATTGTGGTAATCTTTGAGTCTTATGGCTTCAAATTCATCTAATGTCACTTCTATTAGTTTATCCGATCCTATGTCCGGCTTGAAACATGTGATTGGTGGTTTTGTTAGGATTCTTCTGTGTCTTCTCGGCCTCGGCATATTTTGAATATATATTCAAAACTAGTATTTAAACATTATGGTTTCAATCTAAAGACCACAATCTCATTAGATGATCCAAGACGCATCGGAGGCCCCCAAGTACCCGTACCCGCCGATACATAAAGGTAACTGCCTGAATTTTCATAAAGGCCTGAAAAGTATGGGAACATCCACCTAACAATAAAATTGAACGGATAAAACTGTCCACCATGCGTGTGACCAGACAATTGAATGTCAACACCCCACTTTTGTGCGGTATCCCACTCAGTAGGGAGATGATGAAGTAGAATAGTTGGAAGATCCCCCCTAAACTCAACCTGCTCCAATAAAACTCCTAGGATCCCACGTTGCATATAATATCCCACACCTACAAGTTGCAAACCCCTAAACTCTACACACCTATTATCTAGTATTGTCACGCCCACAGATTCTAATAGATGATAGACCTTTTTTCTATCAGCATATACATCATGGTTTCCTGAAACAAAAAATATAGGTGCATTTATCTTTTCAAGAGGTTTTAATACAAAATTGTCGATAGGTGAGCTCCCATCAGCAAAATCTCCGGTTATAAGAACCGCATCCGCTTCTAGTTTGTTCACCTTATCTTTTATCATTTCTAGGAAACCTTCACCCCTTATAGACCCAATATGAAGATCCGAAAGTTGTACCAGTGTAACCTCACACGGAACCTCTAAAGGTATGTCCACGTACTTTATTTTAATCCTTGCACTGTTAAAAATCGAAAAAAGGCCTATAAAAAGAGCTACTAGATAAGCCGCCCCCTCCATATTTGGGAGGATATATACAAAGATCTTAAAAAAGTCAACAATCAAGGTTGTCCAAAACATTAATAGGATGATCCCAAGCCATGTCATGGAAAAAACATACAACATCCTGCTAAAAAAAGATGGGAATTTCTGTTCACCTATTATAGCTATAGGTAAAGCCGCGGAAACAAAAAGTGTTAACCATATATTCTCAGCGCCTATAGACGCTAAAACATAAAAATTCAACAAAGTATAAACTAAGGTTAATATTAGTATAAAGAATAGGATTCCTATGATCCTTTTCACTTATATCACTAGAGTAGTGAGGTTTCTGGTAGAAGTTTCACGAGAATATAATCATACATCACCGAAGGTTTTATCTCTGCAATATCCTTCAGTTTATAATCATATACTTTAACATTTTCTATATCTTTATGGTAGCGTTCATAGTTTAATTTAACGCGGACACCATCAAGTTGACTTGTAACTGGTGTCGGGGAATAAACACTTTTTATGGCATGCACCTGATGTTCGATCTCGCTTTTAACAACTATCGGGGGGACAAGTGGTGGATCCTCAGCCATCTCCCTCCTTCTGTTATCCAGGATTTCTTCAACAACCCTAACCAGCTTCTTCAAGGCCCTTATGTTCTCGCCTCTTTTAAGGCGTCGTGGTATCCTGCCAAAACCGCTAATGTATGCTGTTGCACCTGGAAGCTCCTCCACTTTGAGCTTGGGGGCGCCTGTAACAACCACCGGCACATTTATACCCTCAAAAAGGTGCGTTTTCTCTTTTATACAATGCTTGAAACTTCCAAGGGCGAAAACCGCGAGGTCGTGTTCGTTTATAAGCTGTTTCTCCTCCTCTGATATCCTCGATATCCCCTTGCCAGCGCCCCTAGCCAATCCTATCATGTTATCTTTAGCCCCATATCTTCTAAGATACTCTGCGATATCGCAAGCTGCATGTGGCAGATGATGCCTTGCGAGTGTAGGTGACACGACAGCAATCTCCGTACCAGCCATTGGAGCTACTTTAACCTCCCCTAGCAGTTCCCTGGCCTTCTCTTTAACCTTTTCAACATCCTCTATTGGAACAGCAAGTGTTAATATAAGGTCCATCTGTAGCATATTCTCTTGGAGGACGAAACCTCCAAGGTCTTCGATAAGTTCCTCCATTTCCTCGTGGCGGTGCACACCACCAACATAAGTTAATGTTTCATACATAATCTCTTCTCCAATATTTTATATCTTAACAAGGCCCTTTTAACAGGGTCCAATGGCAGATTATAATGCGATGGAACCTTTACCTTCTCCCCTTTTTCTTTTATTTCCATGTAATCAGGATAGACTATATAATCTGGATTATCCTCAACTATACTATAACCCATATGTTCAATGATATCTCTAAGAAAATTTGAATAAACTTTTATTTTTATCTTTTTGTTCCTCTCTTGTAATGGGCGAGGGTCATCCCACCATGGCGAGCATACCCTAAAATTTATCTCAGAGAAAGATCCATATTCTAGACCATATGCTTTCAAGGTTTCTGAGACGATATGTATACTCTCCTTGATCTGCGGGAATGTGTTCAATTTTAATCTGAGAGCCATTGAACGCGTTCTAGTCTCTGAGAGTACTATAGCAAGGTCAGGATCCTCAGTGTCAGGATCCCTGGCTACAATATACTCATCCACCCCCATAATATCAAGTATACCTTTACACATAGGCGTGGTAACAATCTTCATGTAACGTCACCAGAGTCAATATTACATCCTTTTAATCTAGTTAAAGATATAAATTATTTAAGGGTGAGTAGGGTGCGGGTCATTTTAACCCATCAAAGGTCAACCACACAGGATCTTGGTATCATGGTGGATCTGCTAAGGGCCAGTACAACAATAACAGTGGCCCTAGATAACTTCAAGAGAATAATACCCGCAGGGAGCGTGGAGGAAGCTCTTAAAATTTCAAAGGAAACCGGTGGATTGCTCGCAGGTGAACGTGGTGGTGAAACAATCGAAGGCTTCATAGGAAATTCACCGCTCCAAATACAAAACTATAAAGGCAAAACATTGATCCTCACAACAAGTAATGGTACCCGGATACTTAAAAATTTAAGATCCAGGGCCTTGATAGGCTCCATTATAAATGCAAAGGCAGTGGCACGTGCAGCTGTTGAACTTGCAAATAATGAGATAGAAATAATCATGGCTGGCGTGAATGGCAGATTCGCCATCGAAGATTTCCTCACAGCAGGAGAAATAATATACTATCTGAGAGACTTTCGACTTGATGAATTTGCGAAGGCCGCCCTGATCGCAGCCCGTGATAAAAAAATAGTTGATAATATGATATTAAACTCAAGTTCTGCCTTGAAGTTGAAAAAACTTGGATTCTTTGAGGATGTGAAATTTTCCATCCAAAGAAACATTTCAAGTAATGTCCCCATATATGATGGAAAATTAATAAAAAAACTACAAATATAATATTAGTGATATTCCATGGAAATAGAACAGCTGAAGATAATAGGGACAGCCCACGTGTCAAAAAATAGCATGGAAGAAGTGAAAGAGATTATACATTCTGAAAAACCAGACGTTGTGGCTGTCGAATTAGATGTTGGAAGATACCAAAAACTCATGAGGGAAAAATTAGGACTAAAAGAAGATGACCAACTTTCAGTTAAAGATTTGATCAGAGGAGAGAACATCAGCCTCTTCATTATAAGCGGACTTTTAACATACCTGCAGAATAAGATAGGTGATGAGCTGGGTGTGAAACCTGGATCTGAGATGTTAGCGGCCATAGAAGCCGCGGAAGAAGTGGGTGCGAAGATAGCCCTCATAGACAGGGACATAAGGATAACCATGCAAAGAATAATCGATTCCATGAGTTTACGTGAAAAATTAAGGCTCTTATTTAATATACTCGCATCATTCTTTAAAAAGGATGAAATAGAAGATGTTGAAAGCTTAAAGAGTGAAGACACCCTAGATGAGGTTATGGAATATTTCAAAGACATCTCACCACAAGCATACCACGTACTAGTAGATGAAAGGGACGCCTACATGGCCCGGAAATTACTCGAGATCCCAGAGGATAAAGTGATTGCGGTTGTGGGGGCAGGTCACAAAAAAGGCATAAAACACTACCTCCAAAATCCAGAGAAGATACCTCCACTCACGGAACTGTTATCCTTCAAACAACACAAGTCCACTTTAAGAAAACTAGTACTAATTATCCCCCTCCTATTAATTGTACCTTTTGTTTTAGCATTCCTTTCAGGGGTGAACATACAAGGCGACATCCTTAAATTTGTGCTCTTGACAGGGGGCTTCGCGTTTATTGGGTCGTTAGTGGCTGGTTCAAGGCTCAAATCTGCTCTGGTAGCATTCCTTGTAGCGCCGATGACGGTACTGCATCCGCTCCTAGCCGCAGGGTGGTTCGCAGGGTTAATGGAGGCTAAGCTGCGAAATGTCAGCTTCGGAGACCTTGAAAATTTGAATAAGTGTGATAGTCTCCGCGACCTTTGGGAAAACAATCTTTTCAGGGTCATGCTTGTTGTTGCAGGTGCAAATCTTGGCTGCAGCATAGGAACATTCCTCACAATACCACAGATCATACTCCCAATGATCGGTAAAATAATAGGAGCCGGTTAAAAAATGTACTTAGTATTTAGATGCGATTGTGGAAGAGCATTATATGCACGTGAAGGTGTTAAAACCCGTAAGTGCGTATGTGGGAAGACTGTAAAGGTTAAAAGTCGCCGGATACTTGGAAAAGTTGAAAGTTTTCAAGATGCAGCTTATATGGTCAGAAAATTGCAAGAAGAAAAATATGGACCCGGCGGATTTTTAAAAAAGAAAATAGAATGATCGAAAATGATCAAGGACTTGAAATCCTTCACCAAAAAGGGTGAAAGAAGGAACATAGAATTTAAAAAAGCCCTCAAAAGTTCATATCATCTTAACGAGGATAGGAGAAAACAACTAATATCCCAGATGAAATATAGGATGGAAAAGGGAAAGGGCAAAGCAATCTACCTACTTGGTGTTGAAGATGATGGGAGCTTAACAGGCCTCCCCAAGAAAGAACTCCAAGAATCAATTCACGTTCTAAATGTTTTAAGTCGAGAGATAGGGGCATGTATAGAAGAGGTGAACGAATACTCACTAGACAATGGTAAAGTAGCCGAAGTTACCATAGGATGGAAAAATTCATTCAAAAAAGAGCATGTTGTCATAGGAGTCGCAGGGCATGTCGACCATGGTAAAAGCACGCTCTTAGGGAGCCTGACAACTGGAATACTCGATGATGGAACCGGAAAAACCCGCATATTCTTAGATGTCCAGAAACATGAAATAGAAAGAGGATTGTCAGCAGACCTTTCATTCGCGATATACGGTTTCCTAGACGGTAAACCAATCCGCTTAGACAATCCACTTGACAAAAAAGAAAAATCCGAGCTCATGGAAAAATGTGAGAGGATAATATCCTTTGTCGACACAGTAGGCCACGAGCCATGGCTTAGAACAACAATAAGGGGCATAGTAGGCCAGAAACTAGATTATGGCCTTTTAACGGTCGCGGCAGACCAAGGACCTACCCATATTACAAGAGAACACCTAGGAATCATCCTAGCAATGGAATTACCCGTAATAGTAGCCATAACAAAAACAGACATAGTAGGAGAAGACAAAGTCCAGAAAGTCCATGAAAAAATATCAGAATTGCTCAAACTCGTGGGCAGAATACCATTCAAGGTCAAAAACAAGTCAGATGCACTACTAGTATCAGAGAAGATGAACCAACATATCGTACCAATAATAGAAACATCCTCAGTAACAGGAAAAGGACTAAAATTACTAGATGAACTATTCCTAAACTTAAAAATCCCAGAAAACCCCTCAGAGGACAAAAAACCATTCATGATGTACATAGATAAAGTTTATTCCGTAAAAGGCGTGGGAACCGTGGTCAGCGGCACCATAAGACAAGGTCGGGTGAAAAAAGGCGAAAAATTACTCCTCGGACCATTCCATACAGGAGAATTCAAACAAGTAAAAGTCAAATCCATTGAAATGCACCATTACCAGATCGGATGCGCGGAACCAGGCCACATCGTCGGAATATCAATAGCAGGAGCATCACCACAAGAAATCGAAAGAGGCATGATACTAGCCCACCCAAAATACAATCCCAAAGCCGTGAGAGAATTCGAAGCAGAAGTAGCAATCCTAGTACACCCCACAACAATAAAAGCAGGTTATGAGAGCGTTACACATATAGAAACCATTGCAGAGACAACAATATTAGAACCCCTCGATCAGGAATTCATGTCAGCCGGGGATAAAGGAAAAGTCAGAATGCGATTCAAATACAAGCCACACCATGTAAAAGAAGGACAAAAACTAATATTCAGAGAAGGAAGAAGTAAAGGTATAGGCTCCATAACAAAGATCATAGAGAACCCCTAATCACAGATAACAATTCACAAGCTTTACAAGTCCTCATAGAAGCCGGCTCCCCACAAACTTCACATTCAAAAAGTTCAACTTCTTCCTGTTCCATTTTAAAAGTCTTAATGAAGGATCTCATCATCAAATCCTTAGTTCCAGGCCTCTTCGACTCTACACCATTAAGAAATCTCTTAATCCTCGACCTAAGTGATAAACTAGAATAGGGACAATCCTCCAAATGAACCCTAATATTATTGAGAATAGCCCAAGTTCTGGTTTCTTCTTCACTCGTATTCCATAAGGGTTTTATTCTCGGTATGAGCTTAGAATGGATCATCTCCAATTTAGGGCCGAACTTGGAAAATTTGCGCGTATCACCCCTAACCAAGCTCATCATAAATGACTGTATCTCATCATCCATATTATGTCCAGTGGCTATCTTATCAGCCCCTAGGCTACGGGCAGCTCTATTCAGTATATGTCTTCTAAAGACCCCACAGGGTATGCATGGACTCTTAAAAATCCCATAAACATCATCCAATGAAAAATCAAATTCTTCAATAAAAGATTTTTCAACCAATTCAACGCCTAAAAGTTTTGTATTGTAACGTGCGGCTTCTAAAGCCTTCTCTCTATAATCTTTTATACCTTCGTCAACTGTTATAGCAACAATATCAAAACCAAGATCATCCCTGAGATCCGCTAAAACATGTAACACAAGCAAACTATCCTTTCCACCCGAAAGAGCCACAGCTACTAATTCACCCTCTTCTATGAGCTTATAATCCCTTATAAGTTCCCTGATTCTCTCTTCCAATTTCTGGCTAAAATCTACTTCTCCCATAATAATAAATATTATAATGTCCCACCATATCATTTTTACAAGAGGGGGTTGTAATTGATAACAGCAGAATTGAGTATAATCCCCATAGGAACTGGGGATACGAGTTTAAGTGACTATATAGCTGCCGCGATAAAAGCAATAGAGAAGAAGAATATTAAATATGAAATATCCGGTATGGGGACGCAGATAGAAGCTGAGAACTTTGAGGATATCCTAGATGCTATAAAAGCGGCTCATGAAGCCGTGTTCAGATTAGACTGTGATAGAGTGTATACCACAGTTAAAATAGATGATAGGAGAGATGTTGAAAAAACTCTAAAAGATAAGATAGCCTCTGTAAAGAGCAAACTCTAAACTGGGAAATTCTCAACCGCATCAATTATCCTATCAAGGTCGTCCATGGTTAGATTGGGATGTACCGGTAATGACAAGACCTCCCTAGAGGCCTTCTCAGCCTCCGGACAACTAGCCCCAAAACCAAGATCCTTATATAATGGTTGACGATAAATCGGCCTCGGATAGTACACTCCAAATCCTATACCTTCCCCTCTGAGATATTCCATCCACTTTTCCCTGTTTTTAACCCTTACAGTGTACTGGTGGAAAACGTGCTTCGCATCATCCATGACATAGGGCGTCTTAATATAATCAAGGACTTCAAGGTTCTCTGTTAAGTATTCTGCATTTTTTATCCTTCTATTATTGAATTTTTCAAGTTTTTTAAGTTGGACTATCCCAATGGCGGCGGCTATATCAGTCATCCTAAAATTGTATCCTAGGAGCACATGCTCATAACGTGCACCTTCACCGTGAGATCTTATCATCCTAGCCAGGTGGGCTATATCCTCATCATCAGTTGTTATCATCCCACCCTCCCCCGTGGTAATATTCTTCGTAGGATAAAAGCTGAAGCATGCGATATCAGCTAATGAACCCACCTTTCTACCATGATATAATGCCCCATGTGCTTGTGCCGCGTCCTCAATAACTATGAGTTCATTATCCTCACCTATATCATTTATATGGTCCATTTCAGCTGGCTGCCCATAAAGGTGAACAACTACTATAGCCTTCGTATCCCTGGTTATGGCATCCTCTATCTTTTCAGGGTTTATGTTATAGGTCTGGGGATCTATGTCAACAAAAACTGGCCGAGCCCCGACATAGAGGGCCGCATTCGCCGTGGCGGCGAAACTAAAAGGCGTGGTTATAACTTCATCACCTTTACCCACGCCAGCCGCTAATAATGCAACATGTAAAGCGGTTGTGCCAGAGCTTGTGGCCACCGCATATCTGCTATTAGTGTAATCAGCGAATGCTTTTTCAAATTCTTCGACTTTGGGGCCTTGGGCGAGGAAACCCGAACGTAATACTTTTACCACTTCTTGGATTTCATCATCTTCTATTATTGGACTTGCAATTGGTATCATAATCCAAAACCTCACTTGAGTACTTTAAGGACATCTTCTCTCCTATCCCTAAATAATATGAATATTACAACTAGGGCGGCCACTAGAAGTATGATAGGCGAAAGGTAGGGGTTTGGTGGTGTCACCACCAAGGATGGTAGGTTGCCGAGTCCACTGTCAGGTGAATTATGAATTACACTCACATAAAGGTTATTGATGATGTGGATGCCTATGGCCAATTCTACACCATCATCTGCAAGGGTGATAAGACCTAACATTAAACCTATTATAAATGCACCCAGCACAATAGATAAGCTCATCATTGGGGTGCTCCCATTCCACCAATGAAGTCCAGCAAATATTAATGAGTTCGCAATCAAGACCAAGAATGGGCTTTTTGATAAAAGTCCAAGAGCTTGTAAGAGATATCCTCTGAAAAAAACCTCTTCAAAGGATGCTTGTATTGGGAATACAATAAGGGCTATCACGGATAATAATAGGAAACTTTGGGGTTCGAATGAAAATTTAAAAGATTCAGGGCTTAGCATGAAATATATGATATCTATGACTGACATTATCAAAAACCATACAATAGCGCCTCTAACCATCCTCCTCCAATCAATTTCTCGACCAGTATTTATAAGGGATTTGAAGCTTCTATTATGTAGGAACCTCACAGATAAATAAAGGAATATATAAGCTACACAGAACACCATACCCGCGATTACAAGCAGCCAAAACGGATTAAACAATATACTATAAACATCCAATGTCATATTGGATAAAAAGAGAAAAATTCCAAGGAATATGCCTAATATTATCCCCACGAGGATGCTGGAACCTCCAAGGGTTAATATTATAGTTAGAATATACCTCCATAGACTATTATTACCCTTCCTAGCATTAAATAAAAATCTGGGCCTATCATAGGCCTGGTCCCCTAATCTTTTGCCGCAGGAAATGCAAAATCTGGCACTTCCCCGATTTAAGGTTCCACACCATGGACAAATTACCCTCAAATCCTTACCTGGAACCATGATACACCCCTATGTTCTTTGTTAAATACCCTATTCTTAAAAGTATAAAGATTTTCTTATATAGTAACATGAGAGTGAATGAAGGCAGAGTAACAATCAAAATCCCCAGTTTCGATAAGGTTTCCTCAAAGGCCCCTGTATTCTATAATCCTAGTATGGAGCTTAACAGGGACATTTCAGTCCTGGCAATTCAACAATTCCAAAAAGAGAAAAAATCCAAGATAAAAATAGCCGATCTCTTTGCTGGTAGTGGTATAAGGGGTATAAGATACCGACTTGAAATAGAAGGGACTGAGAGGGTCTTAGCCAATGACATAAATCCAATTGCAGTGGAATTCATAAAAAGGAACAGTGAACTCAACAAAGCCCCCGTTGACATAACAATGGAAGATGCCAACATCCTACTCCGGAAAAATAGGGGTGTGTTTGATGTTGTCGACATAGACCCCTTTGGCACACCATCCCCTTTTATAGAATCAGCTGGTTATTCCCTTAAAGATGGTTCATTATTATGTGTCACGGCAACAGACACTTCTAGTCTCTGCGGCACATACAAGAAACCTTGTATAAGAAAATATAACGCAGTGCCCTTAAAGACAGAGTACTGCCATGAAAATGGTCTGCGGATACTAACAGGTTTCATAAGCCTAACCCTTGCAAAGTATAAAAAATACATCAAGGCAAGATTAGCTTATAGTAGCCAACATTATATGCGCCTCTACTTGGAAATCGGCAAAGGAGCGTCCAAAACAGATAAATCACTCAAAGATAATATTGGATTCATCTACCATTGCCACAATTGTCTATTCCGGAGCCTAGAACATGGCCTACTCCCCATCCTGCCAAGAGAATGCCCCCAATGTAGTGAAAAATTAGATTTTAGCGGCCCCCTCTGGATAGGTGAACTAGAGGATGAAAATTTCATCAAGGGTATGATAAGATCGCTACCAGAGAAAAAATTGAACAAGAAAAGAAATATCCTAAAATTATTAAAACTTTTAAAAGGCGAGAGTGGGATGCCCCCAACATTTTATGATACCCATAAAGTCTGCAGCAAAATGAGAATAAGCGCCCCACCCCTCAAAAAAATCATAAAAACACTACAAGAAAAAGGTTTTAAGGCAACTCGAAGCCACTGCAAAGCCACTGGCATAAAAACCAACGCTCCAATAATAAGATTAAAAGAATCAATCAAAGAAGTCTATTCATAATCCAACATGCTATGAGTATAATAATATTGTAAGGCTTCCGCATTTTTAATTTCGAAACTACGATAAGGATTATAAATGTATGGATAAAAGAAACCCTTAACTACATAATAATACGCTTCCAATGGCCCGTATTGGCTCCGTATTATATGATAATATAATGGGAAGCCACAACCCTGGTTTATTATGATATCACCATCCCTTACCGTGCCATGATAGACAAGTGGTATAGGACCCTCCTGGCCATTCTCCTTCGCACGTTTCATGATATAGGCCAATGCCTCATCTAACGTTTGAAATTCTATCCCATCAGTTCTATAAGTCCATTTATCGGCTGGCACGCCATTGATTCCTTCATCCCACACTTCACTCCAGTTTATCCTTGTGGTGTATGGTTTTTTCTCTACATAGGCTAGTTGTAGTATTAGGATGTCTCCTTCCATGTAACTGCGATAATTAGAGGATCCACCATAATGTACTACAAGAGCGCATTTAGACCCATGAGACCTCGCATACTCAGCAAGTAACCTGGAATGCGGATGGCCAGGGTACATGTCAGGATTGGCCAATTTAACAAAAGCTAACCTGCCAAGAGGCTCAAACTCCCCATTAGCTGTCGTGAAATGCACATATCCCACGAAGATTATGACTAAAATGATGAAAATCGCAGCTTTCTTCATTAGGCCACCCTATAAACTCTAAAGTATCCTCTAAACTATACCTTCCAAGATGTTATTCTATATAAATTTTTGCAAAAAAATATCCTTTATCTCATCTTTCACTTGATGAGTTATAACCTTTAACTCAGAAAATAGGAGAATACAAGTAACCTATATATAATATTAAATTGAATATTATAAAAATGGTTTTTTCTTGGGAGGTGTGAAATGTGGATATTGGCGAAATTATAAGTGATTCAGTTAAGTACCCGATATCGGATTGGAAAAAACTTTTAACACTTGGAGTACTGCTTCTATTAAGCTTCCTATTGATCCCAGTGTTTCTTGCTATCGGATACGCCTTCAGGACCCTTAAAACCACAATAGCCGGTTTCGATGAGCTTCCAGAGTTCGATGAATGGGGTGAAATGTTCATTGATGGAGTTAAAGTCTTTGTTGTCACTATAGCCTATATGATAATACCATTGATAATCATATTTGCCAGTATTTTCTTCACTGGATCATATGGTCTAACTCTAACAAATGTACTATTGCCATTACAAGCTGGTGGGAGTATTATGATAGTAGGGTTCATCCTTGCCATCATATTCGGGTTATTATTAACAATCGCAATAGCTCATATGGCATTCAATGACAGCCAACTTGGAGCAGCATTCCGAATCAGTGAAATATTAGAGGTCATAGCAGACATCGGATGGGCGAACTATATCATTTGGTATATTGCAATTATAATCGTTGGTGGGATAATCGGTTTCATAGCAAGCTTAGTCATAGGCTTGATATCAGGTCTAATGGGTTTAATAGCCCCATTGGTTGGCTCAGCCGTCAGTTATATACTATCAGCCCTCTTGGTGCAACCTTATCTCAACCTATTTTATTACAGAGCTCTTGGCCTCCGATACGCTTATCAATAAAATCTACCCCTCTTTTTTTCTTCTTTTGGGGGCAATTTGCACTGGTTTTATCCCTTGTGGTGTATGGTTTTTTCTCTACATAGGCTAGTTGTAGTATTAGGATGTCTCCTTCCATGTAACTGCGATAATTAGAGGATCCACCATAATGTACTATAAGAGCGCATTTAGACCCATGAGACCTCGCATACTCAGCAAGTAACCTGGAATGCGGATGGCCAGGGTACATGTCAGGATTGGCCAATTTAACAAAAGCTAACCTGCCAAGAGGCTCAAACTCCCCATTAGCTATTGTGAAATTGTGTGATGAAAGTCGCAGTTTTTTCCTTGATTGACCGCCAAAAAAAGCTTGAAGATTAATGTCTTATTTCTTTCAAATTTTTTTTGAAATTTTAAAAAATATTGAGTAACTATATATAATAAAACTGACAAATTTAATTTTTGGATATTCTAGGAGGTGTATCATTTGTGAATATCCGCAAGATTATAGGCGACGCTAAGTACCCGGCATAGAATCAGAGGAAATCAAGTGTATTTCTACCCGTAAACTCATCCGCCCCATCAGAGGGAGGACTCCTATCAGCAACCTTACTAGTAATAGTGGTCCTAGTTAATCCCATTATTTCTCGTTATTAGATACACTTTCAAGGTCCTAAACTACAACACCAGTTAATGAGCTTCTAGAGTTGGGCTATGAGGGGATATTCATTGATTGGACTTAAAGTTTCAATCTTCATCAATTACCGGGTCGTTCTTCATGATCTTATTTCCTATTCTCTGATAAAATATTTTCCCATCCCCCAAAGGATGGAATAGAGGGTGATGATATGGAGGATATTGTTAAAATAGATGATATAGACAAGAAGATACTTCATCTCCTTAACAAGGATGGGCGGATGTCCTATAGGGAGATTTCAAGGAAGCTCGGAGTATCAGTAGGCACAGTCCACAATAGGGTGGATAAACTCATGAAAAATGGGGTGATAAAAAGATTCGTCCCTGTGATAGACCATTCAAAACTTGGCTACAAATTAACGGCTATCATAGGTGTTAAAGTAAAAGGTGGTGTTCTGAGAAACTGGGAGGAAAGAACAGCATATCACAAAAACGTCCTAGCAATCTATGATGTTACAGGAGAATTCGACGCCATATTAATAGGGAAATTCAGGGACACCAGCGAACTTGACAAGTTTATAAAAGGCCTTCTAAGGGAGAACGATGTTCAAAGGACATATACCCAAACAGTTTTAAATATTGTGAAAGAGGATATGACATCCTCCCAGATGCTATAATTGACCATAGATGGTGTGGTTTATGACAATAATCTATTCTCCCTCCTATGATCTTCATAATATGGAGTTACATGTGGAAAATAAAAAAAGAACAGATGCTATCATGGAATCACTCAGCGTTCTAGACCCTAAAATAGTGGAACCTAAAATGGCGAGTCCCACCGATATCCTAAAAGTTCATACTCAATCTCATCTAGATTATGTGAAAGGATTCGCAGAAAGAGGTGGAGGTTATCTTGACTATGACACTTATATGACAAGCGAAAGTTACAATGTCGCGCTTCTAGCTGCTGGAGGCGCTATCACAGCATCAGAGATAGTCTCGGAGGATGGTGGCTGGGCTTATTCAGTCGCAAGGCCGCCAGGACATCACGCCACTAGGGATAGGGCTATGGGCTTCTGCATATTTAACAATATGGCAATAGCCATCGAACATCTTAGGGAAAAAGGATTAGATCATTTCCTTATAATAGACTTTGACGTGCATTATGGCAATGGAACAGCAGACATATTCTATGATGACCCCAATGTAATGTATATTTCCATACACCAGGACCCTAGGACATTATACCCTGGCACGGGATTCATAGATGAGATGGGTGCTGGTGATGGTATGGGTTACACTATGAATATTCCCATGCCACCAGGTTCAAATACCAGTGATTACATATGGATACTATCGAGGATATTGGAGCCTGTGAAGGATGAATTCAAGCCAAGCATGGTCTTTTTAGAAGCCGGTTTTGACGCTCACAAGGATGACCCCCTTGCTAATATGATGATTGACGAAGAATTTTATACTTGGATGGGATCATACATGAGCAATGAAAGGGTAGTTGCAGTCCTTGAAGGAGGATATAACCTAAAAGCCCTTGCAAATTCAAATTTAAAATTTGTTAAATCACTAATGGGGCTTGAAAATCCAATAGAAGATGAAATAAGAGCCTCTGATTTTGTTAAGGGCATATTTGAGAGGATAAGGAGTAAATTTCCAGAATACTTTAAAATATGATGAGAGGATCACATCATGGAAAAGATGAGGATAAAACAAGCAGAAGAACTCATAAAAAAAGCATGCACTAAACAAAAAAATACCATGATAAGAGAACCAGAAGAGGGTATAATCAACGTCAAACACTTCGAAAACGCCATGAAAGAGCTGATAAGAGGTGAAGATTACATTTATAAAAGCTTACCATATCATAAGCTTTCAAAGGAGGAGGCGCTTGGATTCTGCCAACACCTCCTCAAGGCCCGGGAGAAAATCGACAGAATACTCTCAGACTTCAAAGTATTGGAAATGGAGGACCTGAAAGATAAAATAAGAAAATTATCAGTAGACACGCTTATAATAACCACAAAAAGTGACACGAAAAAATCATTGATTAAAAGGGGAATCAAAGCCCCACACATCATCGTTACCGGCGCCCCACTATCAATCGAAGACATGAAAAAAATAAACCCAAAAATCCCGGAAAAAACACTAAAGAATATAAAAAAGAGGATAGAACACACAAAAGATGATATAGAGCGTAAAATTAAAAAAATGAGCATAAAAAAAGTCATAGTATTAGCAGAAACCAATCCAACATCAAAACTCATCGCAGAAAGAGCCAAAGAACTCTACAATGCAAAAATCATCCTAGATGAAAACCCAAAGGACATAACAGATGACAAACTCATCAAAATACTCTCAAAATAACCAACATCTATATATAATGATTCTTCCTACTATATTCTAAAAATCGAGGTGTAAAATTTGGGCATGATCTGCTTCCCAGATACACAAGAAAAAATACCAACAATCCCCGTGCACCTTACAAGAGTCGGAGTCACAGGGGTTAAAAAACTTCTCAAAATCGAAAGAGAAAACAAAAGACCAATAATACTACTACCAACCTTCGACGCCTTCGTAGACCTCCCAAGCAAACAAAGGGGAATCCACATGTCAAGAAACCCAGAGGCTATCAGCGAAGTACTAGAAGAAGTGGTTGAAAGGAACGTTCTCGAACTAGAATCATTATGCGCAGAAATAGTTAACTCACTACTCAAAAAACACAAATACGCCAGAAGAGCCGAAGTAAGCATGGAAAGCGACTTCATGTTCAGGAAAAGATCACCAATCACCCATAAAAGAAGCCAGGAAATGACGAAGATAATGGCCGATGCCGTCGGATACAGAGACCGGGACGAAGTCATAATAAGGAAAATGATAGGCGCCGAAGTAGTGGGCATGACAGTCTGCCCCTGCGCACAAGAAACAATAAAAGAAGCAGCAAGACAAGAACTAATAAAATTCCTCGACAAAGAAACAACAGAAAAAGTCCTTGAAACAGTCCCCATAGCCTCACACAATCAAAGAGGAAAAGGCATGATCATGATAGAAGTCCCAGAAGACCACACAATCAGGGGCGAAGACCTTATAAAGATAATAGAAGAATCCATGAGCTCACCAGTCTATGAATTATTAAAAAGGCCGGATGAAAACGCTGTAGTAATAGAAGCCCACAGGAACCCCATGTTCGTAGAAGACTGCGTCAGGAACATGATACACCGCATAGTTAAGGAATTCCCGCACCTACCCGATGACACACTCGTAACAGTAAGACAAATCAACGAGGAAAGCATACACCGCCATAACGCCTTCGCAGAAAAAGTTGCCACCATGGGAGAACTAAAATATGAAATAGAAGAACTAAACAACAAAATGGGTGGTCAACTTGATAAAACTGCATAGACTCGCGGGCGACATAATGACATACCTAGACGCCTATGAAGGCTCCAGACCAGCCCTAGACTCCCCCAACATACTAATAGTAAGAGGACACTCCAAAAAAAGGATAAAAGCAGATAACATGAAAAAGATCCTCGACGAACTCATGGAACACCTCGAAGCAGAAGAAATAGACCTACTATCAGATGCCGGAGCAGACCTCATAGGCATAATGGATGAACATATAAGAAAAAATGTTGAAGTCGGAGCAGACCCAGACATAGCCGGAGTACAACGCCTAAAAGAATCCCTCGAAAGCATGAACTTCACAGTAGAATACCGCCTAGGAATCACGAGAAAAACAGGCTTCTTCATAGTATTATACAAAGATAAAAGCGACATAGGCCCTTGTTTTGTTGAAATCGTCGTCTCTGACATTGGTGAATAGATGAAACCCTCAAAGGATGACCTCAAAAACTACCTAAAATGTGAAGGCATCCACATATTGGATCTAATGAAAAAAGCCCTAGAAAAACAAAGGGAAAAAACCATAACATATTCCAGGAACGTTTTCATACCAGTAACAAGACTTTGCAGAAACCGATGTGGCTACTGCACATTCCGCAGAGACAAAACAGAAACGCCAATATTAGCACCAGATGACATCATGAGACGATTAAAAAAGGCAGAATCATATGGTTGCAGAGAAGCCCTATTCACATTCGGAGAAGCCGCAGATCAACTAGAACCCGTGAAGAATCAGCTCGAAAAACTAGGCTATGATACCATAGTAGAATATATCCACCATCTCTGCCAAGAAACCCTCAAAAATACACTACTTCTACCCCACACCAACATGGGCATACTAAAGTTTAAAGATCTTAAAATTCTCAAGGAAGTTAACGCATCCATGGGCCTCATGCTCGAAACATCAAGTCCACGACTCATGAAAACAATAGCCCATAAAGAGAGCCCAGGAAAAGACCCCAAACTCAGGATCAGAACCATCAAAGACGCCGGTAAACTCAAAATACCATTCACAACTGGACTCCTCATAGGTATAGGTGAAACAATAGAAGAAAGAGCAGAGTCCCTCCTAGAATTAAGGAGGATACAGGACAAATACGGGCACATCCAGGAGATCATAATCCAAAATTTCAGGTCAAAACCCGGAATCCCCATGGAAAACCACCCAGAACCCACACTACTTGAAATGATAAAGACAGTGGCCGCCTCAAAGATACTATTCCCTGATGTGAGCATACAAGTACCCCCAAACCTCAACCGGGAAACCAGCGAAATGTTCCTTCTTGCAGGTGCAGATGACTGGGGTGGTGTTTCACCCCTAAGTAAGGACTATGTTAACCCAGAGGCCCCATGGCCCGAGATAGAAGAACTTAAAAGGATAACAAAAAATGCAGGGTTTATACTGAAAGAGAGACTCCCAGTCTATCCAAAGTTCATATCAGAGGAATACCTTAGTGAAAAAGTCCTTGAAAGAGTGAAAATTCACCTAAATACACTATAATGGCTTCGGGAGGACAATAGCACCCTCAGATTGGTCCCCAAGAATCATATATTCTCCTTTAAGGTAAAAATAGCCTGTAACAGCAGCTATGGTAGCATCAAATTCATGAGGACTTAAATCATCCCATTCTATCCCGAAAATGGAAGATATCCCGTACAAGTTTATTAATTTTCGTGCAGTGCCTGGATGAGTTTCTATTATAACTAAATCAAGATTTAATGATTCTAACGTTTCTTTCAAACGCATTCCCCTATATGTTAACATTTTCATATAAGGGAACGTTAAGGGGAGGACCCGTCCATATTTTCTGATCTCCAAATCGGCCTTTCTGAAATGTCCAAATCTACTGCATTTACATCCCCTCTCAAGGCAACATCTCCCCTTTGGGAGTGAAAGAGGAGCATCAAACACGACAAGATCAACATTCACAGTCACATCTATTATTCTATTATCAGATAATACCTCAAAGGCTTCAATCTCCCTATCGGATATTATGGCAATGCCGGTTTTATTTTTTTCTTTTGCCGCGAGATCGACACCAGCAATCAAACTATTACAACCTTTAGTCTACTTTGGCATCTATTACAACATGCCAAACGCCTGGAGAATATTTTTTTATAATCCTCTTATTTAATATCTCAACTTTGCGGGGTTTTGCAGCCTTTTCTATACGTTTTATTGGTCTCTTGAATCTTATCTTTTCAGGTGCTGTTTCATGGTAGTGTAGTGTTCCACCCTCTTTTAGGCATTTGAGTGCAGGGTCAAGGTAATGGTGTGTGTCAACGACATATCCCATCAAGACCCTGTCAGCGGATAGTTTAGGTGCTATGATCCTTGAATCTCCTAGTATGGGCCTGATCTTGTCCTGGACTTTGTTCAATTTTATGTTCTCTTTCAGGTAGTGGTATGCTCTTGGGTTTATTTCAATTGCATATACTTTTTTAGGGTCTGCATGGACTGCTATCGGTATTGAAAAGTAGCCTATGCCAGCGAACATGTCAACTATGGTCTCACCATCTTCTATGAGTCTTGGTATTCTCATCCTCTCATAAGTGTTGCCCTTTGACCACATGATACTGGCCACGTCCAACTTGAAAAGGCACTTGTTTTCCTTGTGTATTGTTTCTGTCTCTGTCCCCGCAAGAATCTCAACCTCCGGTTTTCTTGTTCTACCATGGATTCTCCCAATTTTGATCACTGCCTTTATGCCTTTCATTTTGAGGAACTTTTCAGGATTTTCCACGTTCTTGTTTAATATTATGATGTCTCCTATCTGTTTCCATTTCATTTTCCTGCTCAGTGTTTATTCCCCTTTTAATATTAATGTCTTAGTTTAAAGACAAAAATGATAATTAAGATGAAATTTTAACAGTCAATATAAGAATTTTTGAAGGGGGATTTTAATGGGTAAAATAGACAGGGATGAAATATTAGAGATATTTGAAGGATATGATAAGGAAGATCTGAGTATAGCAACCCTTGGTAGCCACACATCACTCCACATACTCCATGGTGCCAAGATGGAAGGCTTTAAAACTACTGTAGTATGTGAAAAGGGGCGTGAAGTTCCATATCAGCGTTTTAGGGTGGCTGATGAATTCATAATAGTTGATGAGTTCAAGGAGATTGCCGATGAGGACGTTCAAGAAAAATTAAGGGAGATGAATAGTATAATCATCCCCCATGGTTCATTTGTAGCCTATGCCGGACTTGACAGGATAGAAAACGATTTTTATGTGCCAATGTATGGGAACAGAAACATCCTAAGGTGGGAATCTGAAAGAGAACTTGAAAGGCGCCTCATGAAAAAAGCCGGTATAAGGATACCCTACAAATATGATGATCCTGAGAAGATAGACCGTACTGTTATGGTGAAATTCCCTGGAGCTCGTGGGGGCAGAGGATACTTTGTAGCTTCCACCCCTGAAGAGTTCCATGAAAAGATAGACTTAATGATAGAACGTGAATGGATAACCGAGGATGAGATATCAGACGCTCACATAGAAGAATATGTTGCCGGTACAAACTTCTGCATACATTACTTCTATTCAGCCTTAAAGGATGAGGTTGAAATCCTTGGAATGGACAGCCGTTATGAATCAAATATTGACGGCCTGGTAAGAATACCCGCCAAGGACCAATTAGATATAAACTTACAACCTTCCTATGTTATCACAGGTAATCATCCAGTAGCTATGAGGGAATCACTCTTGCCACAAGCCTTTGATATAGGGGATAAGATGGCTGAGGCCGCCAAAGAACTTGTACCTCCAGGATTGAATGGACCGTTCTGTCTACAGACAATGTGCACAGACAACCTAGAGATTGTAACATTTGAGATGAGCGCACGCTTAGATGGTGGTACAAACACATTCATGGACGGATCAACTTACAGTTGCCTTCTCTATGGTGAGGGTATGAGCATGGGAAGGAGAGCCGCCCATGAAATAAAAAATGCGAAAAAGGAGGGCGTCCTAGAAAAGATAATAACCTAACAGGAAAAACATTTATCCCCCCCTCGGGGGGATGTACAATAGAAGCAGACTATCATCAAGGAAGTTAAGCTCCAAGTCTACGAGGACAGAAAGTGTGAACCCCAGCAACAAAGGGATAACCCCCACGGGCAAACTCCTCTATGGAGTCCCCGTCCACAGAGCAATGGCAATTCATAGTTGAGGGGGCTGTCCTCCAGATATGGGGGGAGAAGATCACCCCCGATAACTTCCATATTATATTTTTTTCTGTAGTGAGAGTTGAAGGAGAACTTATATACTAAACTTTATATAAGATAAAGGGTAAAAGTAAAGTTAGAAGCTAGTTTTCATATTACTATTTTTATCTCCGAGGTGTATCTATGGAAGACGAAAGAAGATTAAAAGGTACTACAACTGTGGGTATAACATGCAAAGATGGGGTTGTTTTTGCAACAGAGAGAAGAGCTACCATTGGGAATTTGATAGCGCACAAAGTCGCTGATAAGATATTCAAAGTTGATGAACATATAGCAGCAACAGTCGCAGGGTCCGTGGCGGATGCACAGACTCTAATGAAATATTTAAAGGCTGAAGCAGCATTATATAAGATGAGAAATTCTGAGAGGATAAGTATAGAGGCTGTCGCGGCCCTAGCATCAAACATACTCCATTCAAACCGCTTCTATCCACTCATAGTACAAGCCTTATTAGGGGGAGTGGATGACACAGGAGCAAAAATATACTCCCTAGACCCTACAGGGGGAATGATACTAGACAAATTCATATCAACAGGCTCAGGTTCACCTATAGCCTATGGTGTGCTCGAAGACAGATACACTGAAGACCTATATGTAGAAGAAGCAATCGACGTCGCAATAAAAGCCCTAAAATCTGCAATAGAAAGAGACACCTTCTCAGGGAATGGTATAAGAGTAGCCACGGTCACGGAAGAAGGTTTCAAAATGTTAAGTGAAGAAGAAGTTGAAAAGAGAATCAAAGAACTTAATTAATTTTAAAATCTGCTGTTAAATCCCCCCACCATTACATGGGAAGATACAACAGGGAAAAGGTTTTATATACTATGAAAATACAAGACTATATCCAAGATGTGGGGCTGCAACAGCCCCGAACACTTATGGAAAGAGAACAATCCACCCCCATCACCTATAATAAAATGATCAAGGAACAAGTCCTCCTATTGAAGCAGGAAAGCCATCACCCACACTTGTTAATTATTTTTTAACCTTCATACAACCCCCTAATATTCTATTTTTCAAGAAGTGATCATATGGTTTCAAGGGTCCTTGAAGAAATCAAGAAGACTATAATGCAAAGATTACCATCAAGAGTCCACGTAGCCAAGGTAGAATTTGAAGGACCAGAACTTGTAATCTATACAAAAAACCCGGAGATTATAAGCGAAAACGGTGACCTAATCAGGGAACTGGCTAAAGATCTTCGCAAACGTATTATAATACGCTCAGACCGTTCAGTACTCATGGAACCGGAAAAGGCCATAGAAAAAATCCATGAGATAGTCCCAAAGGAAGCGGAGATAACCAACATCTCCTTTGATGATATAACATGCGAGGTCATAATAGAAGCCAAAAAACCAGGACTCGTAATAGGCAAATACGGTTCAACATCAAGAGAAATAGTGAAAAATATAGGATGGGCCCCTAAAATATTGAGAACACCACCAATATCATCAGAGATAATACAGAGAATACGGAGAACCCTCAGAAGGAACAGTAAAGAACGCAAGAAGATACTGCACCAACTAGGGAATCGTATACACCAGGAGACAAAATACGAGAATGACTGGGCGAGACTAACAGCCATGGGCGGGTTCAGAGAAGTTGGAAGATCCTGCCTCTACCTCCAAACACCCAACAGCAGAATACTACTAGACTGTGGAGTGAACGTGGCAGGAACAGATGAAAAAACATTATACCCATTCTTAAACGTCCCAGAATTCGCACCAGACAACCTAGACGCTGTAATAATAACACACGCCCACCTAGACCACTCAGGCTTCGTACCATACCTCTACCACTATGGCTATGACGGACCAGTATACTGCACAACACCCACAAGAGACCTGATGACACTATTACAACTAGACCACATAGACATCGCCTACAGAGAAGAACAACCATTACCCTTCAATGTCAAACACGTGAAAAAATGCATAAAACATACAATAACACTCGATTATGGGGAAGTAACAGACATAGCACCAGACATAAGACTAACATTACACAACGCCGGCCACATACTAGGATCAGCCATGGCCCACCTCCACATCGGTGACGGCCAACACAACATGGTATACACTGGAGATTTCAAATATGAACAAAGCCGCTTACTAGAACCTGCAGTTACAAGATTCCCCCGCTTAGAAACATTAGTTATGGAAAGCACCTACGGTGGAAAGGAAGATGTGCAACCATCAAGAAACCATGCAGAAAAGGAACTGATAAAAACAATATACACCACCCTCAGAAGAGGGGGTAAAATACTAATACCAGTATTCGCAGTAGGAAGAGCCCAAGAGCTCATGGTAGTACTAGAAGAATATATAAGAACCGGGATCATCCACGAAGTCCCAGTATACATTGATGGGATGATATGGGAGGCCACAGCCATCCACACAGCCCGCCCAGAATACCTCAGCAAAGACCTGAGAGACCAAATATTCCATATGGGCCACAACCCATTCATATCAGACATATTCCATAAAGTTAATGGGGTGGATGAGAGGATGGATATTATTGAAGGAGAACCATCAATTATCCTATCAACCTCAGGGATGCTAACCGGTGGAAACTCCCTAGAATACTTCAAATGGTTATGTGAAAATGAAAAGAATTCTCTGGTCTTTGTAGGTTACCAGGCAGAAGGTTCACTTGGCAGAAGACTCCAGAAGGGGTGGAAGGAAATACCACTTAAAGAAGAAGGTAAAACCAGAGTATACAAAGTAAAAATGGATATAAAGACCATAGAGGGTTTCAGCGGGCACTCAGATCGTAGACAGCTCATGGAATATGTGAAAAGGGTGAGTCCCAGACCAGAGAAGATAATAGTATGCCATGGTGACAATTACAAAACCTTGGATCTCGCATCAAGCATCTACAGAAACTACAAGATAGAAACAAAAACCCCACTAAACCTAGAAACTGTCCTCATACAAGAAAATGGGTGATCAGATTGGTAACATACGCCGATTCTGGAGTAGATATAGACCTTGAAGCATTAACCATATCAAAACTAGTCTCAAAGTTTGAAAAAACCTTGAAATATGCTGATGTGCTCACAAGAAAAGGCCACTTCGCCTCTATAATACGAGTAGGTGACATGGCAATAGCCATGAGTACAGATGGTGTGGGCAGCAAAATACTAGTAGCTGAGAAACTAGGAAAATATGACACCATTGGAATAGACTGTATAGCAATGGTAGTAAACGACATCCTATGTGTAGGCGCCAAGCCCATCGCAATCTTAGACTATCTTGCAATGGAAAAACCAGACCCCCAAATCGCATCAGAGATAGGTGAAGGATTAGCAAAAGGGGCTGAACTATCAGAAACCGCCATAATAGGAGGGGAGACAGCAACACTACCCGAAATAGTGAACAATTTCGACCTCGCAGCCATGGGCATGGGCATAACAGACCCCAAGAATATAATAACAGGAGAAAAGATAAAAGCAGGTGACAAAATAATAGGAGTCGAAAGTAGTGGGATACACAGCAACGGATTAACCCTCGCAAGGAAAATATTCCTCGAAAAACTGAAACTAGACATCAATGACCCCCTGCCCGGTTCAAAGGATAAAGTGGGGGAAGAACTCCTAAAACCTACAAGAATCTATGTCAAACCTATACTAGAACTTCTCAGATCCGAACTCGACATCCATGGACTCGCACATATAACAGGAGGCGGTTACACGAACATACGACGCCTTAACAGAAAAGTAACCTACAAATTAGATAATCTGCCAGAGCCACAACCCATATTCAAAACAATCCATGAAAATGGAGTGCCCATAGATGAAATGTACAAGGTCTTCAACATGGGCATAGGCTTTATAATAGTCGTGGACAAAGAAGATGTAAAAGAAACCATAAAGATAATCAAGAAGACATATAATGCAAAAGAGATAGGAGCTGTTGAGGGAGACCCCACCGGTGCCGTTAAAATCAAAACTTACACAAAAGAGGATATCATACTCTAAAAAAATTGTGGAAGGTGTCTTTCTCATGAGGATAACCAGCGAAGATGAAAAAAGTATTATAATTTCAATCCTAAAGGCTCTAAACGTGCCAGAGGAACATGCTAGGATAGTTGCCGATGTAACAGTAAACGCGGACCTTAAAGGTTTCAGCTCACATGGAATCGGGAGATTCCCCCAGTACATAAAGGGCATAGAACACGGAACCATAAAAACAAAAGGCAACATAGAAATCGAAGAAGAAACAGTATCAACAGCCTTAATAAATGGCAATCACTTGCTCGGACACTTTGTAACCTATAAGGGGATGGAAATAGCCATCCAAAAAGCAAAAAAGACTGGAATAGGATTGGTGGGGGTCCATGACTCCAACCATTTCGGTATTGCAGGATACTACTCCGACATGGCAATCAAAAAAGACATGATAGGTATAGTAATAGCAAACACGGAACCAGCAGTAGCACCATTGGGGGGAAAAGAACCAATACTCGGGACAAACCCACTAGCAATTGGCATACCATCCAACAAATACTATGTTTCGGTTGACATGGCAACATCGGCCTCCGCGCGCGGAAAATTACTAGAAGCCGCCCGTAAAGGAGAAAACCTGCCAGAGGGCATAGCATTAGACTCCAATGGAAAACCCACAACAGATCCGGAAAAGGCCCTGGAAGGCTCAATATTACCATTCGGAGGGCACAAAGGCTACGCATTATCATTCATGATCGAAATATTAGCAGGGCCCCTTGTAAAAGCCGCCACCGGCAAAGAAGTGAAAGGCACCGTGAACCCTTATGATAAATGTACAAAGGGCGATCTTCTAATAGCCATTAACCCGTCAAAGTTCGTTAACATCAAAGACTTCAAAGAACAAGTTGATAAGTTTGTGGAAGAAGTCAAATCCACAGGTAAGGTTCTCATACCCGGTGACATGGAAAAAATGAACATGGAAAAGAATCTGGAAGAGGGCATATACATAGACCCTGAACTCCTAAAACAATTAAAAGAACTAGAAGAAAAATTAAACCTTGACCTGAACTTGGAGGGATGAAAAAATTGGAGAGTAGCCAGGCAATATACAAAGCCCTTAAAGACAACAACATAAACTTCATAGTAAGCGTGCCCTGCATAAACCTTGCAAAGGTCCTTGAAATGATAGAACACGACGAAGAAATCAAACACATACCAGCCACAAGAGAAGAGGAAGGTTTCGGCATAGCAGCGGGCGCATACATGGCCGGAGAGAACACAGCTATCCTAATGCAAAATTCAGGTCTTGGAAATTCTATAAATGTCATAGCATCCCTCTACAAGTTGTATAGGATCCCAATACTCATGATAATAAGCCACAGGGGCACCCATGGAGAATTCATAACCGCCCAGATCCCAATGGGTGAAGCAACACCACTTATCCTAGAAGCTCTTAACATACCATACCATGTCCCATCCACGCCAGAAGAAGCATACAATGATATAAAATCCGCTTGGAAAGTTGCAAAAGCAAAAAAACATCCAACAGCCATACTACTAGAAGTTAGTTTTTGGTGAACCCGAATGGAACGTATAGAAGCCATAAAAACCATCATAAAACAGTTAGATGATGAATTAATAATATGTAATCTTGGGTTCCCGTCAAGAGAACTTTACAGTATTAAAGATTCCCCAAGACACTTCTACATGCTAGGATCAATGGGCATGGCCTCATCAATCGGATTGGGACTCGCACTAACACAAAAACGTAAAGTAATAGTATTTGAGGGTGACGGTTCACTCCTCATGAACCTTGGAAGCCTCGTCACAATCTACAGCCAATCCCCTAAAAATCTCATACTCATAATATTAGACAATGGCTGCTATGCAACCACAGGTTCTCAATGCACCTACGCCCTCAAAGTAGATCTAGGCGAACTCGCCAAGGGCATAGGATTCAAAAAAATATTCAAATTCGAAAAACCTCATGAAATTAACATGAGGCCAATACTAGAAGATGAAGGGCCAATCATAGTCCATGTGAAAGTGGAACCTGGAAATGCAGATGTCCCAATCATAGACCTGAACCCAGAGGAGATAATATCAAGGTTCATGAAGATCGTTTCTTCTGGTAAGTAGCATAGAACCCATCAGTGTCAGCATATACCGTGTGAAATCCGAACTTTTCAGCCTCTTTTATCGTCTTCTTAATATAATTCCGACCCCATGCCGTTATAGCCTCAGCACACTCCAAACAATACCATCTGAAACGCGTATAACCATAAACCCCATACATTGTATTAGCAAGCCTCTTAAGAGCCTCTTGTTGCACGTCAAGTATCCTCTTTTCCATCGGATCCTCAGCCGCCTTCATCCGATTCTTTATCTTCATCCTTTCATCTAATATTCGCCCTATAATTGAAGGTACAAAACCTCTAGGTTTTTTCCTGAACTTGTAACCAGTCTCAGGGGCCACATAACAATCCTCCTCCGGATCCTCCGTGAGAGTGTCAGGTGAAATATTCTTAGATATTATGATACTAGGGTATAAACTCCTGAAGTCAAATTGCACAATGTTTTCATGGAGGCCTTTCTCCGGTTCCTTCACATAACCTCCAACGACCTTCTGGGTTCTTCTTCTCTGCAACTCGGAAGGTGATGGCTTGTTAGGTACTAATTCACCATATTCGAATGCTTCCCTTATAAGGAACCATTCAACTTGTTGTCCAGTGGCCATCCTACTTATGTCGAATAGTGGCTGTCCCACAATCCTTGTGATCTCCATGTTTAATGGGAGTATTTTTTCAGCGATCTTATATGTTGCCATGACATCTTCAAGCGAATATTTGAAGAGTTGGTCTCTTAAGGTTTCATTATCCCAGTATTCCCATAATTGGTCGCCTGGTAGTTCAACCTTTTTTTCGCCGAATAATTCGAAGTATACTCTTTCGAGGGTGTAAGTGTCGAGGTTTATGTAGCGTCGCATCACCGGGTAAAGATCGACATGTATTGTCCCTTTTATTGTTGTGGCAGTTGCAAAACCCCTTCTCAGGGATTTTATGGTTGATCCATCCCATCCTATGTCGAGTTTAACGCCTAGAAGATCGGCCCTCTTTCTTATATATGGGAAGTCGAAATTGTCAGAGTTATATCCTACAAGTAATTCAGGTTTAGAATCCTTTATTATCTCGGCAAATCTTTCTATGATACTCTTCTCGTCTTCCACCAGTTCAACAAAGTTGAGGTGCCCTCCCTCTCTTGATATTATCCTCTCTTCTCTGCCATTATAGAGGCTTATCATTATTATCTCATCCTCTTCAGGGTTAGGCATCCCACGAGGGTTATAAACTTCAATATCGAAGGCTAAAATTTCAAGTTCTGGGAACCTAGATCCAATGGTCCTTGGGGGCTCATCCAATTCAATGATTTCAACATCTGAAGACTTCACAATAGGGGATGATTCGATCCTATGACCCTCCAATTCTATCCTTGACATTGGGAACAATCCATTATCGATTAGATACCTTCTATAGAATGGTATGTCATGTTCTCGGATCTCCCGGACATGCTCAAGATTCCTTATCTTCTCCCTGATTTTTGGAACTTCCCTAGGATGATCTAAAATAATCTTGATCACATCTACCGGCCTTCCAAGATCCTTCCGCTTCACAACCTCCAATTCCTTGAAACCAGCCCTCTCTAACTCCTCCAAACATGAACCAGTGTTTGAGGGTACTGCATAAATATATGGCCTGAAAGATCTGTCCAAGGCTATCCTAGGCCTCTTATCCTCACCTTTACCAAATAATCTTATAACCGGCACATCCTCGACTGTAACATAATCAATGTCAAGGAGTATCATCTCCTCCTTTACCATAGTATTATATTATGGTGTGAGGATTATTTTATTGTTACCCCCCCACATCAAGGTCAAGATCCCAGGAAAAAAGTACAGAAGCCTAACCCTAATTCTGCTTGGGAGGAAGTCAATATGAAGATATTTCCTATTGCATCTGAGAGTTTAGGTGTTAGGAGTCTCTCAGTATATGTTGAAGCTGGTGAAAGCAAAATATTAATAGATCCCGGCGCTGCCTTAGGCCCTAGAAGATATTCATTACCACCAGCAAGAATCGAATTAGAAAAATTGGAATACACTAAAGGTAAGATCCTAGAATTCTTGGACAAGGCAACTACAATAATCATATCCCATTATCATTACGACCATTATATCCCCGGGGCGAACTATGATGGGAAACGCTTGTTTCTAAAAGATCCTACCAAGAATATTAACAAAAGCCAACAAGATAGAGCATCAAAGTTCCTAAGGGATAAAAGAGAATATGAGTATGCTGATGGGAAAACAATAACCAGAGACTTTAAGATGGAATTTTCACCAGCATTTCCTCATGGAGAAAAAGGTACCAAACTGGGATTTGTCATAATGACCATGATAGATCATAAAGAGAGGATGATCCATGCCAGCGACACCCAACTATTAAATAAAGAAAGCGTAGAATGGATAATAGAGAAGATGCCAGATCTTATAATCACAAGCGGCCCCCCAACATACATAGGATACATGAAAGATTCCTGGAAAACCGGAACTAAGAATATTAATAGGATAATCCTAGAGACAAACACAAAGATAGTACTAGATCATCATATAACAAGGGATAAGAGGTATCCAAGATTCTTCGAAGGATTAGAGAAAGAGCCACTAACCTTCGCAAAATACCTTGGAGTAGAAGAAACACCACTTGAAGCTTACAGAAGAGAATTACATAAACTAGAAAATGGTGAAAGAATCAGCCTACCATTCAACCTAGAATAACCCCCTTTACCTATGCTGTCCTTTCTTCCCTGTAAACATTTAAAGCCGCATATGCCACCCCCAAAATCAAAGGTCCTATTATAAAACCCGCCAATCCCCAAATTAAAGGCCCCCCCAAGAACCCCACTATGAAAAGCAATGGGTGTATATCAGCATATTTACCTGACAATTTCGGGCGTAGATAAACATCAATACTACTCAAAAAGGCACCGAATATTAAGACTATAACACCACGAAGTATATTACCAGAGATAAAATCATATATGGCAAGTATGGTATATGTGGGCCATGGTCCTATCACTGGGATCAGTTGAAAGAATCCCGCGAGCAAACCTAGGAATATCGCATATGCGTATCCGAGGAGTTGGAATCCTACTACCGCCATTAAACCTATTATGAATGCTGTTAGAAAATGGCCATAGAATATGCTCTTTATAACCTTCTCTGTTTCAATGATCAAGTGCCTTATAAAATCTCTTCTCTCCTCTGGTACAAGTGAAGACACATAGGATACTGCCTGGTCACCATCCCTTGCAAAATAGAATGCTGATGCAAATAATATGAATAATTGCAGTGCTATCATGGGCACGCTCTTGATAAGATCCAAAAAATAGTCCATTATCATATTTAAGAGATTATTGAGAAGATCCTTTAAAACATTAAGTAGTATATCCACTGATGGTAGGAACTCAGAGGGCACATATGATCTTAATACATTGTCCATGACCCCTAAATTTATTTTCTGGGCCGTTGAAAGTAATGTGGGCGCTGAATGGAATAAAATGTTAATGATCATAGCTAAGACACCTATCAATGGCAAGATTGTCACTGTCATTATAATGGCTATGGAAATCGACCTATAAGGTATATATCTGGTGAGTCTATCTGCTATTGGACGTATACCATAGGCAAATACAGCCCCAAGGAATACCATAGTCCAGATAGGATAGAGTACTATAGCTGATAATATTAAAAGGAGGAATATGACGAAAAATGATGATGTTATAGTACCTTTTATTTTATATATCAATGCCCCTCTCACCTTTATAATGGTTTTATCGCGCCTGTCGCATCCCTCTTGTATTCTCCAAACTCTTTCACCATTCTAAGCTCATGACTCCAGAAGACTGGCCCCTCTACACAGACTCTCCAACCAGTATTATCAAGACAACAATGTCCACAGAGTCCCACAGCACATTTCATATACCTTTCAAGGGAAAATTGGCCCGGTATACCCCTCTTTTCTAATTCTATGAATATGCCTTTCATCATCGCCTCGGGGCCGCAAACCATGGCCATGTCATATGATCCGCTGAGAGTTTCTAGACGGTCGATGGCCAATCCCTTGAATCCGCAGCTTCCATCATCAGTACATGTGAATATCCTAGCACCAGTTTTCTTGAGACGATCTAAAAATAGTAACTCATCGTAGGTCCTGGCAGCGACTATAGTGTCGACTTCAAAATCCCTTGCCCGGGCATCCTCTACCAAGGCCGCTATTGGAGCCATGCCAACACCGCCACCTATGGCCAATATCCTATAACCTTCTATGGTGAATCCCCGCCCATATGGTCCTCTTAATCCGAGCCAGTCCCCTTCTTTGAGTTTGTGGATCCTTGAAGTGAATGGTCCAACCTTCATTATTGAAATTCCAATTTCCTTGTTTTCGCTGTCGATTAAGGAAACTGACATTGGTTTTTCATCCTTGAAATCCCAGATCATCATAAATTGTCCAGGTACTGGGAATCTCCCATCCCATGGGAATATTAAGGTTTTGACATCTGAGGATTCTCTGATGATCCTTTTGATTTTCAAGATTTTTGGAACATGCAATTTTATGTATCCTCCATATTATTCATGGGCTAATCCAACCATCTCATTAATATTTTTGAATCCTTCCCTTTTCATGAAAGCTTTAAGGTCATCACAGATTTTCTTGAATACTTCTAGGCCTCGGTAGAATATGGCGCTGCCTATCTGGGTTGCCCTGGCCCCTGCATATAGGAACTCCACAACATCCTTGTAATCTGTTATCCCACCAACACCGATCAGAGGAACATCCACAACATCATATACTTCATATACGCATCTGATGGCTATTGGCTTTATCGCAGGCCCTGAAAGTCCCCCGAATTTATTGGAGAGGATTGGTTTGCCTGTTTTCAAATCTATTTTCATGGCGGGTCCAAGGGAGTTTATAAGGGTTATGGCATCGCACCCTGCTTCTTCGGCTTTTAATGCTATTTCCTTGATATCCGTGACATTAGGTGTTAACTTAACGGCCACGGGCACTTCACAGGCTTCTTTAACGGCTTCAACCACTTTGAATGTTAGTTGTGGGTCTTGTCCTATTGTTGCTCCATAACCTTTCATTGCATGTGGGCATGAAATGTTCAATTCAATCATATCTACTAGGTCGTGGACATCTAGTGCAACTTTCACAAATTCCCTAGGAGAAGAACCATATATGGATGCTACTACTGGTATTTTATCCTCTATTTTATATAGTTCCTTTTTGAATGATTCAACACCAGGATTGGATAAGCCCATAGCATTTATCAACCCATATGGGACTTCTACTATAGTCGGGTTCTTGTAGCCCATATTCGGTTCAAGAGAAAAAGATTTGGTGACAACAGCCCCTGCTCCATAATGATAAACACGATTCAATGATGATGCTGTTATCCCGAGAACGCCCGCGGCAAGCATTGTAGGATTTCTCATTTTAACCCCGCAGAGATTAACCTTCAACAATTTTGATCTCCCCCACTAAAAAGATTATAATTGTCTGAATACAAACCTACTTATATGAAGTGTTATCTTGTACCATGTGTTGCCGGTTTCATAGCATTTAATGAAAATTTAGATATTGTAGATTATGAACTTTTCCCCAGAAAATCTATAATTTCAAAGTTACTAGAATATGAGAAAGGATTACTTAGCGAGGAGGAGAAGATCATAAAAAGACTCCTCAAAGATTATGGGAAGATTTCCATAGAATCTGCGTATAAATGGAAATATGGGAAATTTAAAGGGGTCATTTTAGAATCTCCAAATATTGGGGGTGAATATCTTAGAGAAAACCTGAGGGAAATCCTTAAAGAGATTGGATTCATCGAGGATGGTGAATTTAGAGAGTTCATATATGAGATACACAAAGGGATAACCCTCAAAAAATTGGAAGAATCCCTCAAAGAACAGGACAAATTGATTATACAAGCCGTTAACGCCTTAGATGACCTTGATGATTCTCTAGGAAGGTTTGTCGAAAGGATAAGAGAATGGTATTCCATATACTTCCCAGAACTAGACTCTGTAAAAGACCATGAACATTATGTTAAACTCATAGTAGAACATCCAAAAAGAGAAGATATAATAAAATCGAAAAATATGCCAAGACAGAGTATAGGAGCGGAACTCGAAGAAGATGACATAGAAATCATAATGGAGTTTGCAAAGGCCGTTAGATCATTACAACTGTTGAGAAGATCCATAGAAAAATATATAGAGTCAAAAATGGGGTACTTAGCACCCAACCTGCAAGATGTTGCTGGCACGACACTCGGCGCAAAACTAATAGCACATGCAGGAAGTTTGAAAAAATTAGCATTTTCACCCGCCTCAACCATACAAGTGATGGGGGCTGAAAAAGCCCTATTCAGACACCTTAGAAGAGGTTCAAAACCCCCAAAACACGGATTAATATATCAACACCCCCTTGTCAGGGGATCAAATCGGCGAATCCGCGGCAAAATTGCGCGCACATTAGCCTCAAAGATTTCTATTGCAGCGAAAAAAGATTTATTCACAGGAGAACATGACCCTAATATAAAAGAAGATTTGTATAAAAGAGTAGACATGATAAAAAGAGAAACCCCAAAGAAAAAGAAAAGATAATCCCGCTTTGGAGAGTGCCGCCAATGAAGAAAATCAAAGGGATAGAAGGCGTTTATCTCCATGAAAATTTTCTCTTAACAGTTAATCTCGCAAAGAGTATGCAAGTTTATGGTGAAAAATTATTCAAATGGGGCGGACGCGAATACCGTGTATGGGATCCCTACAGGTCCAAGCTAGCCGCCGCCATACTTAACGGCCTTAAGAACCTTAAAATCAAAAAAAATTCGAGGATATTATACTTAGGAGCATCAGCTGGGACTACAGCATCGCATTTTTCTGACATGATCCCAGATGGTATCATATATTGTATAGAATTTTCTCCGCGGATGATGAGAGAACTAGTAAAGGTATGTGAAAATCGGAAAAATATGATCCCCCTACTCGAGGATGCTACCCGTCCAAGGGATTATCTACATCTTATAGAAAAGGTGGATTTCCTCTACTGTGACGTGGCACAGCCAAGACAAAGTCAACTTTTCACAGAAAACATGAAATTATTCCTTAAAAAAGAAGGTCAGGGTCTGTTGATGATAAAAGCAAGAAGCATAGACGTTACAAGAAAACCTTCTATAATCTTCAAAGAAGAAGAAGAGAAGATAAAAATTTCTGGTTTTAAGGTCAAAGATAATATTAGGTTAGAACCTTATGAGAAAGATCATTTAGCCTTGCTTGTTGAATTTGGCGACTAGGAGTGGCTTGCTATCCTACCTTTATCTGTTATCTTGATGAAGTCCTCGTCTAGTTTCCCTATTAGTTTGTATAGTTCAGTTTGGGACATTTCTTCGATCTTGGAGGCTTTTATTCCCTTTTCTTTAGACAATCCCTTGAGGAAGTATTTGAAATAGTTGCCTAGGAAGTCTTTTATCCTGTAACCTCTTCCAATGGCTTCGATTTCTTTCTTGTCTAATCCTCTTGTAAGCCTTTTGATCTTTGAAAGCAACTTAGGGGTTGGGTGTTTGATTTCACCATTCTCAAGGCCCTCTACAACGGTCTTTGGTACTTCTAATTCTCTTGCAAGTTCGTCAATACTTTTTCCCGTGATTTTCCTATAACCTAATATAAGGTTTTTTAATGCCATCTTACCAACCTCATAATATTTTCGCAGATAATATTATATGGTATGATATATAAATAATTTGTTATTAACATATGAAGAAAACTTTTAAGAAATATAATATAAACTTTTTTAAAATTATTATAAATTTTGGGATACAACTTGTATTATTATCCTGGAAAGTTCCCTTTTACCCATACGGGGCAGTTTTTCCACCCTATCATAAACTAATATTGGTCTAATTTTATTTGAACCGAAACCTTCAACTGCAAGATCATTAGCAACAACCAGATCCGCACCAGACCTTTCCATCTGCTCCCTGGCTGATTCTATAAGCTCATCTTCACTAACATCATATTCAGCCTTGAAACCGACAAGATAAATGTTAGGATTTAGAGTTTTCACACTATCAATTATCTTAGGGTTAGGCTCCAATTTCAAAATCTTCTCCTTGGAAGATGGTATCTTAGTTTCACTATACTCTGGTTTGAAATCTGCCACGGCAGCAGCTGAAATAAAAACATCAAAATCTTCAATCAATTCCTGAACTTTATCAAACATTTCAGCAGCTGATATAACATTAACCATACCTATACATGATGGCACCCTTAAGGATAAATTAGCTCCAAGAAGTGTGACATCAGCCCCTTGTATAAAAGCTTCCTTGGCCAATTCCAACCCCATTTTACCAGAACTTAGATTACAGATGCCCCTCACGGGATCCAGGGCCTCATAGGTTCCACCAGCACTTACAAGGACCTTCTTACCCCTTAAATTTTTAGTGGACGTCTCCCTTAAAACAGTGAGCACTATATCATCAAGATGGGGGAATTTAGCCTTTCCCTCCTCCATCCTTGGGGGTACGAAAATCACGCCCTCCTGGGTAAGCTTTTCCATGTTATATTTTATCGCCCGATACATTGACAAGTCCATTGAAGGAACCATTACAATAGGGGTTCCATAACCTAAAGCCGCGATTAAAAGCGCGTTTATTGGATTATCAGCTATCTTACATGCAAACTTGCTTATAACATTAGCCGTGGCCGGGGCAACGAGGATTAGATCGACGTTGGCATATTTAACATGCTCTATCTCGCCCGTGAGCTCTAATATGACATCATCTCCCGTTGCAAACTCCATAGCATAAGGATGAATAATATTACAAGCACCATCACTCATAAAACACTTTATATTCGCGCCTTGCCTTCTAAGCTCGCGTGCAAGCTTAACAGCTTCTACAGCTGCGATGCTACCAGTTACACATAATATAATATCCATAGGAACCCCGCTAATATTCATCAACTACTATGGTTGTCTCTTCACCAGTCAATCGCTTTATGATCTTATTGAGAACATCAAGGCTGGCGGGTATTCTCCTAGCATCCTCCTTGATAACCCTTATCTTGAATTTTTCCTTACCATCCTTACCATACACAATATTTATACCAGAAATCCTCGCGGGTGCAAGAACATCCTCGGCAACTGACTTAAGATCAGAATCCTCACCAACAACCCTCACACGTTTACCTATAGCCCTTGAGATTGTCCTCACGATCTTACCGCCCTTACCTATAAGTTTGCCCACCTGATCCCTATCAGTGATGATGATAACAACATCACCCATATCTATCGCCCTCTTAAACCCTAACTTACCCTCAGCTAACCTATAAAGGACCTTCGAGATCTCCAATTCTAATTCAGTCACCTCACCACTTTTAAGTTTAGCTTCACAACCCTGACATAAAATTCCACTCTTTAAACAAACATCACATATCGGCAATCCCATTATTGACCCTCCTATCCTATTATACGATGAACTAATAAAGATTATAGGCCACAATAAGGAACAATTAGCACTTTACCATAAAGTGCAAAAACAAAAAGCCTCCCTTCGACTACTGTGAACATATTCCTATTGTGACCCTTAATCATAGATTTTAATTATTATAATATAAATTTATAGCCTCTAAAACTTTAATAATCATACACTAACAGAAATTATTATCAATAAACTCAATGAATTGAGAAATTTTCACCTTCCTCCAATTGCCCCACATTCATCCAAGCCCAGAGGGTGAATATAGATGGATAAGCCCTTAAGAAGACAGGTGCGTTGTAAAGTATGTGGTGGAACTGCAGCTCAAGTCCTAGACCATACCTGTGGGAGCTGCCTGAAAAAGGAACCTGAAAGGATAATCCAAGACCTTATAAGAAAGGCTCATAGTGAAAGTCGCAGGATACCACCAGTTTTACCCCCACAAGATCCCAGGGGCGTTACTTGTTATGAGTGTGGTAACCTTTGCAGAATAAAAGAGGGAGAATATGGTTTCTGCCGCTTGCGCCAGGTGCAAAATAAGAGGATACATTCTAAAGTAACAGGTCGAGAAGCTGTAGGTATATTCTATTTTGATCCTTTACCCACCAATTGCGTGGCGGATTGGGTTTGTCCAGGGGGTGTAGGAGCTGGTTATCCACAATATGCCTATTCACCAGGGCCAGAATATGGTTACAAGAATCTTGCCATATTTTTCGGAGCTTGTTCATTTGATTGTTTATATTGTCAAAACCGTTCATATCATGGAATGGCCATTAGAGGAAAACCTTTATTCACAGTTGATGAAATAACCGAGAGCCTAGATGACAAAAGCGCTTGCATATGCTTTTTTGGTGGTGATCCATCGCCACAGATGTCATTCGCATTATCAGCGGCCAAAGAGGCCTTGAAAGAAAAAAAAGGTGAAATTTTGAGGATTTGTTGGGAAACTAATGGTAATATTCACCCTAAGTACTTGGATGATATGGTAAAAACAAGCTTATCATCAGGTGGTATAATAAAGTTTGACCTTAAAGCATGGGATGAAAAACTTCACAGAATATTAACAGGCGCAAGTAATAGACAAACCTTTAAAAATTTTAAATACATTTACAGGGAATACTTTGATAAGAGAACCATTCCACCGTTACTTGTCGCAAGCACCCTCCTAATACCAGGTTATATAGGGGAAGCAGAAGTGAAGAATATAGCTAATTTTTTAGTGAAACTTAACCCACAGATACCCTACACTCTCCTCGCCTTCTCTCCTCAACATATGATGACAGACCTCCCACTATTGACTTGGGAAGAAGCAAATGAATGTTTAGAAGCGGCCAAGAGGGTGGGATTAGAGAGGGTGCGGTTGGGGAACACCCACCTACTCAGATAATCCCCCCTATCCCACGAACTTGAAACTGTTGATTATAATATCAAAATTTGCTTTTTCCTTGTCGAATTCACTGACTAGGGCGCTGCAGAGTATCACATACACTTCTTCTCCTCTTTGTATCCATATCGCCATCTGTTTCTTCTTCACATCACCTTCTGTTACAAGGTAAGTGTTTTCAAGGGCCTGAAAGGATCCTAAGGTTATGTTACCCTCTGAGATTCGCTGATAACTTGAATTATTAAATAGGATTGCATAGTTTCCATTATACATTTGATAAAGGTCACCTTCCCTTTTCTGTATCACCACTAGGGTCTGCGCATACCCCGTCTGCGGATTTACAGACTCTGGATCCGCCACAGCGACTATAGTATCATTTGCCTGCGAATTCGCTATAACCCAATCTGCAGGATACTCAAATGTTATATTATCCCCTGTGAACCTTTTATTCTTCTCTTCATTTGATTGGGAAGTGCAACCTGCAACAGTCACCATGGCCATGAGAATAAAAATAATAACTATACCCTTTTTCATGATACAAACTCCCCCCTTCTAAACCTAATTTTACCCTGAAGTATTTGTCGCTGGCTCTGATGGTGTTGTTGGCGTGGTCGGTGTTGTTGGCGTGGTTGGTGTTGTCGGCTCATAATATCTTGTGGTATTATAATGGGAAGTTGTCTCGGGCACGTAATTGGTAGTTGTACTGGTATTGTTGGTTGTGAATGTCGGGAAGGCACTCTCATTAACAAGAACATTACCTGTCTGGTCTTGGCTTAAATTTAACAAGTAAAGGCCAAAACCGCTACCTATAAAGAATGCTAATGCCAATAATATTAATCCAAGCACCTTGAATGGTGCTTGTGGTTTTTTCTCCACAGTGGCTGGTTTTTTAACATATTTTTTAACAAGCTCCTCTTTTTCACGGGTTTCCTCCTCTTCTTTGGCCTTTTCAATCCAATGATCTAAAGGTTTCTCGGAAGTGGAACGGCCTTGCATCCTCTTTATCCTCTCAGCGACTTCTATGGCCTCCAGCTCCCTCTGGTACTCTCTTTTCAGCATCCTATACTTGCTCTCGGATATTCTGCCCTCCTGCCGATCCTTTTCCAAATCCTTTAGACGACGGAGGAGTTCTCTTCCCTTTTTGATCATCTTCATCTCCCTTAATATTTTATCTTCCCATGTTTAAATAACTATTTATCCTCTTTCTTATACCACTCATCCATTGGATATGAACCTAAGATCTTCATGAATGGTGTCCTATCTCTAATCTCCTCTAATATTATACTTATATTCTTCTCTTTTCTATGACCCTCAAAATCTATGAAAAATATGTATCTTCCAAGACCCATCTTTGAAGGTCTAGATTCTATCTTGGTCAAGTTTACATCAGCCTCCGCAAATAATCCCAGGATCTCATATAAGCCCCCTGGTCTATCTTCTGCAAGTGTGAACAATATCGAGGTCTTATCAAAACCTGTGAATTCATGGTCATGTAAGGCTATAGCAAGGAAACGTGTCATATTATGACTGTAATCCTGGATAGCCTCAGCTAAAATCTCCAAATCATATAATCTGGCCGCCCTTAGGGTGCCTATGGCGCAAGATCTCCTTTTACCTTTTATGATCTTCGCAGCTGCCGCGGTACTGGATGTTGAATGTGTCTTAAGATTCATTTTCTCTATGAATTTGTGGCATTGGGCGAGTGATTGAGGGTGTGAATAAACATCTGTAAGTTCCCTTAATTTGACCCCCCTATTAGCGAGCAGATAATGATCGACCTTTAATATTATCTCCCTCTCTATGCAAAGATCGTATTCATGGGCTAAAAGATCCAATGTAACGCCTACAGGACCTTCAATCGAATTTTCGATAGGTACAACACCCTTATCCACCTTCCCATCCTTCACAGCATCTAAAACATCTATAATGGAATCAAATGGTATTAGCTTCTTTGATAATCTGTGGGCTGCTTCTTCTGTAAAGGTCCCCTCTGGTCCAAGGTATCCGATAACATCCAAGATGAAACACCTCTAGTATAGGCCACCTTCTAGGAAATTTTTTGTCCTATCAGTAGTTGCTTGGTGGAAACGTCTTATAACAGCTTCACCATCCCTATATTCTATGATGGTTGCTGATACACCTAACGCATGGAGATGTTTTATGAATTTCATGGCCTCTTTCCTATTTGACACGCTAATGGTGGTGTCCTCATGCGCTATCCCACCCTCAGCTATCTCCTTTATCGTTTTTACCATAGGGTAGATTATGGCTTCGCCGAGTCTGTGGGCTCTTTCACGCAGTTCATCCTCGGATTCTTTCATTTCATATGCTTGGAACCCTTCCCTTATCACTCTACTGAAGAAGAACGCCCTCCCGAAATCGAATGGATAATTGAAAGCATATTTTATTTCATTTGCATGGGCTTGGGATGCTGTATATTTTATGGGTGGTAACTCCATCTCAGGGTCTTTTATTACAACACCTTCTCTGCCTTCCTCCCCCAGTTTTTTCACGATCTCTTTTATCTTCTCCGCGGCCTTCTCCACTGGGAAAGTGCCCAGCAGACGGACCATTGGAAGATCATAATCTTTAAGTAATTCTCTCTTCTCTTTAATAGGTAATGGTCTGTTCGTGGTTTTCTCCCTGACATCAAATATTCTGAATCCTAGTTCCCCTATCTCTGGATAATAGTGTGAGACGTATGGGTTGGCTGTGCCTAGCATCTCTCCACAGATTACAAGGTTGGGGTTGTCTTTGAAGAACTTGTCTAAGTCCATGAATTCCTGGACTTTCTGTGTGGTGAAGGGACATAGGTATCCGCCCCTTGTAAGGGCTACTATCTTCGAGTCGACTGATGCTATTCTTACGTTGTAGCCGTTCATTTTTTCTTCGACCACTACCTTGTCCTTGAAGTGTTTTTCTATGGTTGGGGATAATATTAGGGTTCTTCGGATCTTGGGGAAGCCCCTTATAATTTCTAGTTTATCGTCTGTGATATAGACTGCTGTGCCAGATTCTATGTGCATGAGATCCTTTTTGAATAATAAAACAGGTTTTATTGACTTGTAAAATTTAACCCCACGCCTTCTAATGGCCCTTTCTAATCTTTCATGGCTTATTCCCAGGGCTTTTGCCATCTTCTTTTCTAGGAAGTTTTCGGCGTATAGTCTCCCTTTGAAATCGCATCTTTCGCAAGTGAAAAAGAAATTTTTGAGGGAGTTGTTCCTTCTCCAGTCCACCTCAAGGTCTGATCCGCATTTAGGACATTTTATGGTGGGTAAAATTATTAGTTAACCCCCCTCCATTTCAATTATAAGATCTAATATGTCGCTTTTGGTTATTATACCTGTGAGTGTCCCCTCATCATCTAATACTGGGAAACCACCGTATCCTGTTTCTATCATCTTTGATGCTGTTTTTGATATGTTATCTGTTGCTTTCACTGTTTTAACGTTTTGTGTCATGAGATCTTCTACGAGTAGGTTTCTTATCCTTGCACTCTTGTATTTGTCAGGGACTACTTTCCTGAAGGCTATCATTGAACGTGCTATATCCTTTGATGTGATGATCCCTACGAGTTCTCCATCTTCAATGACTGGTAGTCTTCCTATGTCCGCATCTATCATTAGTCTCCTGGCATGTATCATCCTCTCTGTTGGTTCTATGGTTATGAGCTCTGAACTCATCACGTCTTCCACTAGCCATTTTTCATAGGGTTTGCCTTTGCACATTTCTAGTATGTCTGTCTTGGTGAGTATCCCGACTAATCTATCATCATCTATGACTGGTAGGCTTCCTATACGATTTTCTAGCATTATATCGGCTGCCGTGCTCACGTCCATGTTGATATCTGCTGTTATAAGATTTGGGCTCATAACAGTTGATACATGGAAGTGTGATGGTGCCAAGTTCCCATATCTTGAAGATCCAAGTTTTTTGGCTATATCCTTTTCAGTTATTATCCCAACAACCTCTTTTATATGCTCATTGTTGGTGTTTATGACCACGAGGCGTGAGATATTATTCTTTTTCATTACCCGTAAAGCATCACAAATGTTTTGATCTTTATCAATACAGGTGACGTTCTGATTCATGAGATATTTTATCTTCATATAATCCCCCTATGATTATTGTATGCCTTTTATGATGTCTGTTTTTGTTATTATACCCTTGAGTTGATTTTTTCCGTCTACTATGGGGATTCCGCTAATTTTCTCCTTTAACATTATGTTAGCGGCTTCAGCGGCATCGGCATCCTCTTCTAGTTTTATAAGATCTTTTGTCATGATGTCTCCTGCTGTTAACATAGAAACCATCCTGACCTTCTTTTTCTCTTTTGATGCTCTCCCTATGAAATAGATCTTCTCGAGAGGCACCCCGGTCTTTGGGTCTTCAAGTTGGGCGAATGATATGTTCTCTGATGTTATGATCCCCACCGGCTCTTTGTCTTTAATTACAACGATTCTCCCTATCCTATTTTCTTCCATTAAACTTATTACATGGGCTATCGTATGATTCTCTGTGACCGTGATAACATTCTTTGTCATGAGATCAGAGACTCTCCATCTGCCCTTACATTTTTCAGTATAAACTCTGAGAAGGTCTGTTTTTGTTATTATACCAACAAGTTTCCCATCCTCTACCACAGGTAGGGAGCTTATATTATTCCTTAGCATGATGTCCACAGCCTCTCTTATATCTGCGGCGGCCGGTACACTTATAATGTCTTTACTCATCACTCTCTTTATGGATATCTTGTCTATTGGTCTTCTACGCCATGTTGGCCCAGCCACCCTCAATTTGCGAGTTATATCCTTTTCTGTTACTATCCCAACTGGTTTTCTCTCGCTGTCCACCACGACTATGTGGCTTATCCCATGTTTTAGCATTAAGTTCCTGGCATAGGAAACCTGTTGGGTGTCTGGCATTACCGTTACTGTTGCGGTCATCACGTCCTCGACTTTCATCTTCTCCCACCTATCAAAAAATGAGTTAAAGAGCTATGGCTCTTAGTAGGTCGCTTTCAGTTATTATACCTAGAAGTTCCTCGTAGTCGACTACCGGCACTCCCCCGATATCGTTTTCGGCCATTATCTTGTATAATTGTCCTAGTGTACTTGTTGAGTTTATTGTGACCACCTTCTTCTCCATTATTTCATTTACCGGGGTGTTGAGGGCTTCTTCTGCACTATTTGTTTTTATGGTGTCGAATACCCTGTTGGATCCTAGGAATTCTAGTATGTCAGTGGATGTTACGATCCCTACAAGTTTTTCCTTTTCTGGGTGGGGTGTCTTCCTCTCTTCTCCGACTATTGGCAATCTTCTGAATTGGTTTCTTACCATTATCTTGGAGGCTCCTTCGATTGGCGTGCCTGGAGTCGTTGTTATGAGATTTTCTGTCATGTGATCTGCTACTATCTCATCATTTAGGACTCCTGCCATTAAGAATACGAAGTCTCTCTCCGAGACTATCCCTACTAATTTTTTTTCATGGTTGACAACTGGTAATGCCCCGATATTATATTTGAGCATTTTTTTAACCGCATCTGTTATGGAATCTTTCGGGGTTATATATTTAACTTTACGTGTCATTATTTTCCTTATAGGTTCGTTTATGGCTGCGAGGAAGTTATCATCATATTTTTCTTCGAGGATATTGGATTTGTCTCCTCCCCCTAGAAAATCGAGGATATCCATTGATGTTATTATCCCTAAGAGTTTTCTTGTGCCTGGGTCTGTTATTGGAAGCCTTCTGAACCTGTTTTTAACCATTATCTCAGCGGCTTCCTTAATATTTATGGTGGGTGGTATTGAAACCACTTCTTTTTGGGCGATGGTCATAACATCGCCTTCATGTTCAAATTTTCTGCTCTCAAATTCCACCGGACCGCGGTCCAATGATTTTACTATGTTTATGGTGTCTTTTTTCCTCATTAACACACCTCACAGTGCTTATTAATAATCGTGAAAATTTTATTAAAAAATTGGTTAGATACGATAGAAACCCTAAACTCTAGGGGTGACATCACCACACCTTTAAGAATAAATATAAGCCTTCAATATATCCTCTCTTGAAACTATACCAACAAGTTTACCCTCTTTAGCCCTTTGAGGGTCGCTTTTAACATATATTGGATCTTTGACTACTGGGAGTCTCCCCACATCCCTTGTTACCATTATCGTTGCCGCTTCATCAATTGGCATCTCCTTTGTAGCCACTATAGGTGGGGTTTGCATTATCTTCTCCACTGGCATGGCCTTAACATCCCCTGATTCCTTCACGATACGGGCATGACCATACCTTATAAGATCTTTTCTCGTTATTATACCAATTAATTTACCCTCTTTCATTACAGGCAATCCTGAATAACCTGATTCATCCATCTTATTCCAAACTTTGGAGAGTGGATCCTTTATATCGCATACTACAACCCTTTCTGTTAAAACTTCACCCACTTTTTCCTTTTTTGGCGGGATCTTCCTTTCAATAAAACCTGCCAATATATCATAGACACTTAATATCCCTACTAGTTTCATATTATCAGTGGATTCCACTACAGGGGCTTGTATCTCCTTAGCCTTTATTAGGAGGTCGGCTGCCTTGTATACGTCCATTTCTGGGAGGAGTAGGACATCCGGCTTCTCCATCATCCCCCCTGCTTCAATATTGGATTTTGTGGCTGAAATATGGAGTACATCACCTCTTGTGATTAATCCTTCAAGATGCTCTCCGTTTACAACAGGAACGCATCTAAAATCCTCCTCGCGGAGTATGGATCTCACACGTGTAATTGCCATGTCAACTGGGACCGCCACTGGATTAGGAGTCATTAAGTCTTCCACTTTCAAATCATTCACCCTCTAATTCCTCCTTACACTCCTCACACACATACTTACCATCATATTCTTCAAGATATTCTGCGAAAGTCCCGCAAATCTCACAGATACCTGGTAAGGGTCTTTCTTCTTCAGCATATGCTGTTGTATTCTCCTCAAAACGTGCGCTTTCAACTAATATTTCAGTGAGTTCAGGTGAAACAGCCATCACGTCTGTGGATGTTAATATACCTACTAATGAGCCGTCCTTTACCACTGGTAGTCTTCTTATATTGTTTCTAGCCATTAATCTGGCGGCTTCGTTCAATTCCCTTTCAGGTTCTATAGTGATAAGGTTTTTGGTCATGATTTCTCCTATGGTAACCTCGCTCGCCCTCAAATCCTTGGAGACAACCTTCCGGATTATATCACTTTCTGTTATTAACCCTTCTGGTTCTGCATTGCTCTTCACGATTAAGCTCCCCACCCTTTCCTTTGTCATGATATATGCTGCTTCAGCGACGCTGATACTTGGATCTACAGTTACCACGTTTGTTGTCATGGCATCATGGACTGTCATCTTTGTTTCAACATCCATCACCTAAACCTCCTATCTTAGATTTAAAATCTTGTGAACCTGGGGTATTAACCGTACCTTAAAGTGCCTCCCTACTTCCTCCGAGATCTTTAACAGCTGAGGAGCGCTCCCAATCCAATAATCTAATGGACTACTTGGTTGGATCACTATAGGCGTCCTATAAGGTTCTGAAATCTCATTTTGGAGTTTATGGGCTATTCTCCCAACATGGGATGGGAGTGTGGTTGGCAAAACCACCACCTTGAGATATGTATTTACACCTCTTTTTATTAATATGTTTATTGACTTAATCTCTTTTTTTATAATTTCCCAGGTGCCAACATGCTCTGGCAATTTTATATCAACAGATGCATAATCTATTAGATGGGCTATTTTTTTAATCTCACTTGGTAGGGACCCGTTAGTTTCCAACAGCGACTTATAATCCATTTCATGCAAAAGATTTTTTATAAAATCGGCGTAGAGTAAAGGTTCGCCCCCTGTCAGACTGATTGAATGAAGATCAGGGGTCTCAAGTTCCTTTATCCTAGATTTAAGATCTTGTATACTGGTAGGTTCCCCTATCTGGGGGTTTCTGCTCTCAGGAGTGTCACAGTATCTGCAGTTGAGGTTACAACCTGCAAATCGTACGAATATTTGCCTGCAACCGACTAGGAGCCCCTCACCTTGTATGCTGGAGAAAACTTCCATTATAGGGGCCCTCATATCCTCTACACTCCTGGGTAGGTGAAAATAGCACCTTGTCCTATTCCCTCATTCACACAAACTTTAACATTCCTTATCATCTTATTATATTCTCTCAGCTCTCCATAAAGTTCTTTGGCGAAATATTCTGCAAGTCCCTCCGCGGAAGTGGATTGTATGGGTAATAGGCAGCAGTCCTCCCTTGGGATTTTATATTCCTTCCCAGAGACTTGAAATTCTACCTTGTCCTCACCCACCTGGATGTCCATTAATGGACTCTTTAATGGCACTAGTAGTCGGTGGTCTAGCTTCTTGCAGATTTTTCGCATTATACCCTTAACATCTTTGAAATCGACTATGAACCCATGTTTTCCTGTTGGCTCGCCTTCCACTTCCACATCAACTATATAAGAATGTCCATGAATTACTCCGCAAGATTCGTGCTCGGGTATCATATGTGCTGCTGAAAATCTCAAATTAGCATGGATTCCTTCAATGATTATCTTCAACATTTATCACCCTGGTCTTTGTGATATCCTCTTCTATTAAACTGATGTCTTGGATGTACTTTTTGGCCACATCACTCACAATCCCTATTATGTTATCTTCTCCCAGATCCTTATAATCTAGTATTCCTATTGTTTCAACATCCGCTGGGGTTCCCTTGCTTGTTATGTTCATTCCAAGGTGTATTTTCATACTTGAAAGTGATGCTGTGGCTACCGATACGGTAAGTTTACCATGGCCTATGTAGAGGTCATCACCTTCTCTCTTTGTGGGTATGCCTTGTTTCCATAATTCTTCCTGTAGTATCATTACAAGCATTCTCTGGCGATGGTATGCTAATCTCAGATTTGCTGGTTGTTCATCAAAATGTTCCACTATAAAATGGGCCATCTTATCAGCCTTTATCTCGAGGCCCGTGTCCTCATAATCCATGATATCTTTTATGTTCATGGGGCCGATCCAAGTTATTATACTTGGACCTTTAATGTTGAGTTCATTAAGGGCCCAATTTGGTCTTATCTGGGTGCCATCATATAATATTCTATCCTTGAGGTGTTCATGTATCATCAAAACCCTCCCACGTCCAATTCCATAAAACCGGTCTCTTTGTCTTTTAACCTTTTTAGCGTCCCATTATATGGTAAAATTGCGATTTCTACGGTTGTGTGGACTTTGCATCCTCTCTTTAGGTGTCCCCCCATCATCTTCCCGTGTTTGTTGGCCACTGCAATGTGTACATGTATGCCATTTACTGTGATTGTACCTTGTATGGAGATTATCTCAAGTGGACCTTTAACTTTCACTATTTTTTCATCTGCCAACCTTAAAGTGGCCTTTTCCAGACTTCCAATACCTGATACTATTATGCCACTTTTATCCTTTATCTTTAAAAGTTCCTCTTTCAAGTCCTGGGATGGTCTTATCCTCTTGACTATCATGATAAAAGCACATTTTCTCTTTTCTTTTGGTAAACTATTTATTAGTCTTCACATTTATTTTATCCTATGAGGTCAAGGCCAAGGGATTTTATATATACTGTGGATGATCTTTTCTTCGCAACTACTTCATATTTACACCCCGAGGATCGTATAATCGCATTTTTAAGGTACATACCTGATCCAGAGGGTGAAAGGTCAAGGGATGGGAGAAGATATTCTAAGGTGGATTCAGAGGGGGCCTACAGGTTCCTCAAAGAGAATTATCCGGCCTACTTATATGAGGCTGAGAATCTTGGGAAAATCATATTAGCAGTCCCTCATGAACTTATAGAAGAGATTCTAACACCAACAAGACGATTAAAAGAAATAATAGAAGGGGGACCCTCAGATGATCTGTTAGAGAAGGTTCTGATAATAGCTGACGCGTTCCATGAAGAAGCATCAATATCATATGATGACATGGGAGTTTCTGGTTCTATTCTACCATCATTACATGATCCCGAAAATTCAGATATCGACTTTGTCATCTATGGCCTTGAAAATCATAGGAAGGCCCTTGAAACATTCGCCCAACTTAAAGATCAAGGACCATTTAAGAGTTTGAGCGAAGATTATTGGTTAAAGGTTTATAAAAAACGCATCAAGGATGATAGTCTGAGTTTCAAGGAATTTTGCTGGTATGAAGAACGTAAGAATAATAGAGGGCTTGTAAGTGGCACATTATTCGATATTCTCGCGACTCGTAACTGGGATGAAATAAAGGGCTCATGGGCCGATACAATATATGAGCCTATGGGTAGGATAAAAATTGAGGCTAGGGTCTATGATGCTATGGCAGCATTCGATAACCCAGCCACTTATAAAGTTGAGGATGTTCGCATTTTAGAGGGTCCAATGGTGGATATAGATGAAGTTGTATCCTTTACACATACCTATGCTGGCCAGGCTAGGGAGGGTGAGTTTATAATAGCTGAGGGTAAATTAGAGAAATATACTGGTGTGAAGAACGGTTATAGGGTGGTTGTTGGAACTACAAGGGAAGCTTTCAATGAATATATAAAATTGAAAAATCTCCGAATATAGTTTTTTTTGTCTTGGAACTCTTAAATGGAGGAGAAGCTTTGCATGTTTTCGACAAAGGTTAAGGAACTTATATGGGGGGGTGAAACTTCCATCCACTATTACAATTGAAATGGTCGTATTCAGGATAGATAACTCTATATTATAGTAATATTATAATATTTTTTGTGGTGTTTTTTATGACTATACAGGTTTCTTTCATATCAGAATATCTTTTCTGCCCTTTTAAAGTCTATTTTATGGGAGAAACTGACCTGGAGAATATACAAAGAAATAGGCTCTTTAGGGAAGCTTATAACAATTTCAGGGATTTTGTGAGGGATTTGTTACCATTGATCAATAAAGAGATGGGAGTCAGTGAAATAGAAGACCTCCTGAGAAAAGAGATTGGAAGATTACCGGTTACAAGTGAAATCAAAAACTTACTTGAAATGGAGGCTAAGATAGAATCAGTTAAAATCAAAAGGCTAATGGATGTAACAGGAAAAAACGGCGGGGATATCATAGAATTCATAACAATCCCTAGTCTAAATGATTATAGGATCCATGACGACGACCTAGAACTTTCTGGGAATATTCATAGAATCGAGATCATCAAAGGAAAATATCATCCAGTTAAAATTAAAGTGGGTCTTCCCCCATTTAGGGGTGTTTGGGATTCCGACGCCCTTGAAATAGCCGCATATGCCCTACTAATAGAAAAAGAATTTAACAGTGAAGTTCTTTTAGGCTTCGTAGATTATATGATTGTAGGTGAAAGAAGACCAGTTACCATCGATTACACGCTCAGAGAAAATCTGCTCAGCATACTAGAAGAAATAAAAGGGGTGCTCAGTGGAGATACGCCATCAACAAAACCAAACCCAAGAAAATGTAAAAAATGTAATTACAATAATATCTGCCCAGATAACCTATAATTTTTTTATAGGGAAAAAGATAAGAATATATGGCGATTTATATGAAAAAAGAACTTCTAAAAAAAATGTGAGAATATAGACGATCCAAATATCATAAACACATACAAGGTACTCCCAGAGTTGATGGATAAAAAGAAGGTTAAAATGGAAGAAAAAGAAGAAAAGCTACCTTGAAATGGCCGAAAAGATAAAACCATCAAACATCCCAGTGCTGGAATTCGCCCTTAAAATAAAGTAGAGATATAAAAGACCCTGAGATCAAGAATAAAGCCAGTAAACTTATAAGAGCCATAGAAATGAACTAAAACCGTCTACCCCTAACCTTTTTTATATCGAATATAGCGGTATCTGCCACGGCCATAACAGCCATAACACCCGCCTGTATAGGATCAGTAACTACAAGATCCGCCTTTTCTGTGACACTACCAGGCATGTTAAGGCTTATAACAATAATATCCTGCTCTTTTTTAATTTTTTCCACAGCCTCGCTTATTTCACCACCCATAAGAGAACCGGCCAATACCAAAGCACCAACCCTCGGAAGCCTCCCAACAGCCAAAACAGCCTCAGCAAGTTCCTTTTCACCAACGAGTGGTATTGTGTCGACGCTTATCCTCTCACCTCTTATATTGTGCCTGTCAGCTTCACTTATAGCGCCCATGGCAACCTGTGAAACTTGCGCCCCGCCCCCAATGATTATTATACGCTTTCCATAGATATCTTCAAGTGGCCTGTGAACATCAACATCCAATACGCTTTCAAAGGATTTCAAATCCTTGATAAGCCCCTCTAAATCCCCCACATCTTCTAATTCCATGTAGATGGATCCTAATCTATCCTCTTCCACGTAAAGGTAGGCATAGCTTATATTTATACCCTTCTGGGCTATCATCTCAGTTATCTCACTGAGAACTCCCGGCCTTTCAACAGTTTTTATACTAATAGCAGTTACAACCATAATATCCTATTCTAATTTGGATTTCTCCCTCTTCCATAGGCTGAGGTAATTATCCCCATACTCTACTGGAGTTATCCTAAGTCCAAGTTTTCTGTGTTCTTCAATCCAATCCTCATCAAAGACTGGAACCTCTATTTTTATGTGTTCATCAGTCGGATTCACAACTATGAGATTCCTGTATGGGAAATCCCATTCTACTATGTATCCTCCAAGGCTTATAATATGATGAGGTCTTATAACCATCTTCATCTATACTCAACCCCCCTTATATGAATGCTGCCAAGAGCGCCACAACACCGAGTATTGTCGCCCCGAATGTCACAGGATAAAATTGTTTAAATGTGAAGATTGGAGCAAAGGCGCTGAAAGAAGCCATTAGCATTGGGAACAACACGGCCACGAGGATATTAACAAGTATGCCCCAAGTGAATATGCTTGGTGGCACGCCCAAAAACAATACTGAAAATAGCGTGGCAAGTGTGAACATGAGAAAACCCCTCATTATATAAACTAGTGCACGCCACTTGGCAGCATACTCCATGTATGGTCCCTCAATGACATCTGCCTTCGCCTTTAAAATGACAAATGGATACTCATTAAGGAGTATCATGTATCCTATAAAGAATACTATAGCCCCAATTACACCAGCTGCTGAAAAAAGTATTGGACCATGAACCTGCTGATAAGCTACTATATCCCCTAGTGATATGCTCCCACTGATAACCGCTGGGACGAATAATGCGATATATAATGGGAACGACCCGAATGCTATTAATCTGAATGCTCTCATGGCACTTATATCCTCTAGGAAGCTTCTCTGCACATTAGGGTGCTTAGCACCCTTGGCGAGGTCTGGGAATGGCATCCTAAGGGACATGACAGACTTTGAAAGGGAGCCCATGAAAACATATATGACCTCTTCTATTTTCAAGAAACCCACAATTGCAACTATACTTGCAAAAGCCCCCAGCTGATAAGTTTCAGGGACTGTGAAAAGGAATATAAAAAGCACAGATAATAATCCGATAAGTGGTAATGAATTGTATAATCTTGGCAATGGTGAATATGGCATTATGGTCTGCTTAAAAAAGAACTTCAAGGGGGCCATTATACCTGGACTAGAGATAGGTGGGCCTATTCTCTGCTGAACCCGTGCATGTATCAGTTTTCTTTCAAGGCCGGGGAGCCACAAGCTAACTATGAATCCGATAATGATTGTCCCAATGACGCCTAGAATAGAATACATTATGATCACCTTCTCTTGATTATTTCTATTGCACGATCTGTGCAAGTGAAGCAAGGATCGCATTGCACTATCCCAAGTTGAGCGTCTGTTATGTGATGGCCTATAAGCGCATATTGCATGGCACCTATATTAGCTATTGAAGGCGTTCTAATCACAACATTTCTAACCCTACCATCCTCGAGGGCGTAAGAATGGTATAATGTGCCCCTTGGAGCCTCAACATAACTTTTTGTTATATCAGTGTCTTGCATTTCCCAGCTCCTATCCACGACAGCCCCCTCTGGGAGGTTTTTTAGGGCCTGTTTTATTATCTTCACGGATTCAAAGATTTCGAAGACCCTGACGAGGAGATTAGACTTCACATCACCATCATCTTGTGTGATAACATCAAATTCGAATGGGTCATAGCATTCCATTTCCTTGCGCGTGTCAAATTCCACCCCAGTAGCTCTTAATGTTGGCCCTGTTACCGCTAGTCTAAGGGCGTCCTTTCTGTTGAGAGGACACACACCAGTTATGCGTGACATTATCATGGGGTCTGATGTGAAACGATCTGCGAACTCTTTCACTTTTCCTCTTATGTAATCTATGCCCTCTCTTATTTTCTGGACTTTCATCTCATCTAATTCTGCCCTTGGTCTAATCCCCCCGATGATAGGGACACCATATTGGACTCTGTTGCCTCCTATAATCCTTAGAAGTTCCATTACAGTCTCCCTTATATAGAATAATCTCATGGAGAATGTTTCATGTCCTAGGACCTCGTTACCATGGGCTAAGTATAGGAGGTGGCTATGTATCCTTTCAAGTTCAGCTACTATTATCCTTATATAACTGGCTCTTTCAGGTATTTCAACTTCCAATCCTTTTTCCGCGACTAAAACTGAATTCCACAAGTGTACACCGGAACATATCCCACATATTTTCTCTGTGAGACTATTGGCCTTCTCTACTGGGAGACCTTCCATTATACGTTCAACTCCCCTATGATTGACGCCTACTGTTATCTCAGCGTCTTTAACTATTTCATCTTCCACGAAGAGTCTGACACGGTATGGTTCTATGGCTGCTGAATGGACTGTTCCCATTGTGATCTCAGTTTCTATAACGTTTTTATCCAAATTTTGTCACCCCCATGATTATTTGGCTTCTAGGAGTTTTGGCAGTGCGGACACGGCCCCGGCTAGCACATCCTCTGGTCTCACTGCGCATCCTGGGATCTTGGCATCTACTGGTATTATTTCTTCAACTGGTCCAGCGATTTCTTCTGATGGTATGTCACCGTGGATGTTTTTATAAACGCCTCCCATGAGGGCGCATGCACCAGCTGCTATGACAAGTTTTGGTTCAGGTATTGCCTTGTAAATTTCCTTTAATGGTTTTTTGTTTTGTTTGGTCACCGGTCCTGTTACTATGAGTACATCTGCTTCCCTAGGATTCCATGTTAGGAATATTTTATATTGTTCTGCATCATATTTTGGGGAGAACACTGCATTCACGATTTCTATGTCGCAGCCATTGCAGCCACCTGTATATACTAGCATTGCATGGATGGCTCTGGCCCTTGCATATGATTTGATTCCCATTCAATCCCCCACTCACTCTCTTGAAGTTTTTTCACGTTCTAGGATGCTTTTATCTGATAAGAATTGTGTTATGAATTTCAGTTTCTCATCGGGTATTTTGACGGGTTTTTCGATGGCTTCTTTAACATCAAATTCTACAATGCCCACATCATTTGGGTGTATTGTCCCGGGTTCTCCAAATAAAGCATATAATGGGCAGAAGTCGTGACAATAATAACAATAGACGCATTTTTCAGAATCTAGGACTGGTATTTGCCTTTTGATAAGGCCTTCAGCTATCTCGATTGGTTCTTCAAGATCCTTCATTTGGATTGCCTTGGTGGGACAGGCATTTGAGCATCCTCCACAACCAATACATGGAATTTCGGCTACTTTGGGTGTTGGTTCAACTTTTCCCGTGAGTATCTTCTTTCTGAGTTCCATGTCTGTGACTCTATCAGCGGCAAAGAATATTCTTTTGATGTTAGTGTAGGCGCCTTCCAATAGTATCCTTAACAAGTTTTTCATAATATTATCCTCCTTTTATTTGGAGAGGCTGAATTCTCTTTCGAATAGTATGGCCTTGGCTGGGCAGATGTTGTTGCATGCTCCACAGTAAATGCACTTGTTTTCATCCACGACTATTCTATTCTCTGGTGTTTTCGTTATAGCGTCCTCTGGGCATGTTTCAATGCAGAGACCACACTTTATACATAATCTGTCATCTATTAGGGTGAATCCATCCTTTATTGTCTTTTTACGCATTGTGGTTTTTGGTATGGCATCTGTTGGGCAATGTATTCCACATTTTTCGCATAATATGCATTTATCGAAATCTACTTCGATGGAACCCCTCTTGAGGGTTATTGCATCTTTTGGACAAACCTCTGCACAAGTGCCGCAAGATATACAATCCTCGGAGACTGTACCATCCCATTTGACTTTTTGGAAGCTGCGTGCTTCATAAATGTCACAAGATTCTATACATTTTCCACAAGATACACAGTATCCTTTCAGCCTTCCATGAGCCCCGGATCTGAGGGTGCCTACTGGGCAAACATCTAAGCATGGTTTTTCTTCGCATTCTTCACATAATGATGGATCATAGCGTATTTTACCATCCACCATTTTAAGGGCGCCGGTTCCGCATACACTTGCACATAAACCACAGTTTAGACAAGAAACTATGATTCCTTCTAGTTCTTTTTCTGGTTTCCTTATTTGGACGGTGAAATCATCAGTATAGATTGCATTGTTTGGGCATTCTTCCATGCATTTGAGGCATAGTGTGCACTTTTCAGGGTCTATGGTTGTGTCCTTTATAGCCCCAACCGGACAAACATCTTCACATACCCTGCATTCACTGCATAAACCATCTCCTTCCAAATCTACAATTATAGCTCCTGTGGGACAATAATATTGGCACCTTTTACATTTGATGCATTTTTCAAGGTCTGTTATCACGTTTGTCCTTCCAACCTCCTTCTTTAGGGGCTTTCGTTTTTTGGGTATTTTAACGGCAAAATCCAGGGCCTCGAGGAATTTTAATTGGCGTTCTTCTATAAGGTCGAATGCATCTATGCGCGCATTAACTGGACAAGCTTCCTCACAGAGACCGCATCTGGCGCAGATACCCTTCACGATATCATCTTCTATTTTTATACTGTTAACTGGGCATACGTATTCGCATATGCCACATAGGTTGCATTTTGCCCTGTCAACAACGAATCCGCCATACTTATTTTGTTGTATTGCCTTGTTCGGACATTCTTCGGCGCAAGTGCCACAGGTGATGCAACTGAATGCTTTTCCATCGATTAATCTTATGGCGTCTGTTGGGCACGCTTTTACACATTCACCTATCCCCTCACATTTAGCTGTTGTTATGAACATTGATACTACTCTCCATTTTAGCCTCTTATTATCCTCCCTGCTATTATGCCTATAAAGGCGGCTATGAAACCACTTGCCAATGGTAAATCCTTGTAGTACGGGAATGGGCCTAGTTGCCATGCCATTAAAATCGCGGCTATAAGGATTACAATATAAGATGATATGGGAAATCTCACTTCTTCATCTTCTTTTATCCTTGTTCCGAGGATGAAACCTATCAGGAAGCCGAAGAGGCTTGGACCAATATATAACAATTTGTTTCCCCCATTATTCTCCTTTAAATTCTAGGAAGGTTATGACAACAGCGCTCAAACCCACCAACACCTTCAATCCTATTAATATGTTCAAGTATGGTATTATACCTGCATGTACTGCGTCCGGGTAATTGAAAACACTACTCATGCCTGGTAGGAGATTATACAAGTCCACTCCTATATTGTAGAGGAAGTAACCTGAAAATAGAATGCCGGCCAATCCCAAGAGTATGTAGCCTATGGCGCCTATACTCTCTAATGCTGCCATGAACCTGTGCGTGAATTTGAAAGGTGTCTTCTCAAACCCATAGACTATTGCACAGAATATGAATCCTGCGGCTATGATCGCACCACCCTGGAATCCTCCCCCAGGGGTTATATGGCCCCCTAGTATTGTTGAGATCCCAAGGCATATTATAAGTATTGATGCTGGGAATGCGAATATTTTAAGTATGGTGCTCATGCTCTATTTCCCTCCAAGTTCTACTTTTCCCCTTCCAAAGATGAGTAATGTTACAATAACTGCTGTAACTAATATTAAAGCCTCTTCAAGGGTATCATATCCTCTCCAGTCGAATACGACAATTGTAACCATGTTAGGGGCCATCCTTGTACCCACATAATTATATATGTAACTTATACCAGGATTAAGAACCCTATGAAGGCCTATTATGGTATTAAAGAGCGTGACTCCGAAAATAGCTAATGAAAATGTTGCTATAAGACTTCTGATCCCTTCAGACATTTATATTCCCCCAGTAGAGTAATGTTATTAAAACTCCAAAAGTTAAAATGACATAAAATATCATTTTATAAAAGGAGTCAGTTTGCTCCCTGCGTAGAATGACCGCAATAGGAGTCATTGAAAATAACATGAACCCCACCAATAATAAGAAAAGTACCATTATGTAAACATCTAGTTTCCTTATCATCAGTATTACTAGTAATATGGTGGATACGATGGTGAGTTCAGCTGTTAAAACAGCTGACACGGATATATTCGTTACCCGCGCCTCCATCCTAGTCTTTTTCTCTATCTCCCTTACCTTCTCTATTATGGCATCATATAATGTCATGATCTATCCCTCAACATTATAGCAGTCCATGGATTATGCTCCCAAATTGTGAAGTTGCAAGTTGCGGTAGGATACCGAGTATTGTGCAGATCACCAATAAGATTATCATGGAAAATATTGTAGAAGAAGGTATCCTCTCAGCTTTAACTTCAAGCCCCCTTGGCTCTGGTTTCAAATAAATTGAATAATATGCCTTCATAAAAGTCATGAATGTAACTATACTCAACAATATCATTATAATGGCAAGTTCGGGAAAACCAGCGCTTATAGCAGATTCTATAAGCATCAATTTGCTCTGGAAAACATTAAATGGTGGTATACCTGCCATTATAAAACCTGCTAAGATCATTAGCCCGGCAACGCCAGGTCTATACTTTAAAAGACCTCCCAGTTTATCTATTTCACTTATTCCTGTCTGGTAGAGTATCGTCCCAAAGCCCAGGAAAAGACAAGCAGTCACCAACGCCTCGTTCACAGCCTGGAAAAGACCTGCTGTTATGCTCATAGTAGTCCCCAATCCCAATCCTATCCCAATATAACCTAATTCTCCAACTGCAAGGAAACCTATTAAACGTTTGAAGTCTGTTTGCATGATAGCCATGCTAATACCAAGGGCCATGCCTGCAATAGAAAATATGATAATAGCCCACCTCACAACAGGAATATAATAGAATAATCTAAGTATAATAATGCCCAAGGCTACAAGAGTGAATACTGAAAACGCTTGGATGAGGGAAGCCGCATGTGGAAGGGCTTTACTGTACAATCCTGACTTTATTGTGTGGAATGGTGGCAAACCTGACCCATATAACCAGCCAAAGATTATTAAACCCGCTGCTGTTAAAAATATTGGATTGCCCTGGTCTATGAGCCCATTCCTCATGGCAAATATCATATCTGATATGTTAACATTCCCTATAGCACCCAATAACAGGGCCACGCCCAAGAGTAACATTGGAGCCGCAACACCCCCAAGGAAAAGATACCTTAAAGCCATTTTATAACTTCCCTTGATATTGGAAGAGAGTATGATACCGGCTTGTGAAATAGCAGCTATCTCAAAAAAGACATACAAGTTGAATATGTCGTCTGCCAGTACAATAGCTGTGACAGCTGCTGTGGCCATGAACATTAGGAAAGAGTAAACCCCAGATGGTTTTTTAACCTCGTTTAGTGATGTGAAGATCGCGAGGAACGCTACAATACCCAGTATAAAAATGAATATTCTCTGGGCGCTGTTGAATATGTATGTTATTGCAGGGTGGAATTTGACCAAATACGATCCAGTAATATATGCTGGCAGATACTCTGCTATGGTAGGATTCTCTGCGATTGGTGGGTATCCCCCAAAATAGTAGGCTCCATAACTTGCAATCAATGGGATTATCGGTAATATTATTGCAACGGTCAAAGCCAATATTTTGATCGTTCTATCCTTTTTATGGAGTAAATTCAAGAGTAGACCGCACAAGATTGGCAGTATCACCATCAGGGCAATAAGGGATTTCATATGTTAATCCTCTCCTATCTTTTTAGTCTTCAAGTATCTTTGATGAAAGGCTACCATGTCTATGATATAGTATGATTATTATGGCTAACATGACTGCGAGGGTGCTTGCACCGATAACTATACTTGTAAGTACAAGGGCAAATGGCAGGGGATAAGATGCGTTCTGTGCAAACCATGAACTTGACATCCCAGGCATGTAAATATATACTATGCCACCAGGCTTGTAGCCTAGCGTCACCAGGAAAAGGTTAACACCGTCACTTATAAATGAGAGGGCTATCACCTTCTTTATGAGGTTGTCAATGAAAAAGACGCCTATAATCCCGATTAGGATCAGCGCTGCTGCTGTGAAGAATGATGCTAATTGTACTGGTATCATTCCTCCATCCTCCTAGTCTTATAGACTGCGAGTGCAAAGAATACTGGTATTATCGCCGATCCTACGATCGCTTGTGTCAAGGCAACATCAGGGGCTAGTAAAAACTGGTAAAGGAATGCCATGGACGCTCCTGGGACACCTGTTAATATAGCCGCCTTTAGAAGGTCTCTTTGGACTAGTGCCAGTATAGCACCCAATATTATTATGATCATTATCAAGTATTCAATCATGGTTCTCCTCCCCATAATAGTATGCGTTTGCGATTGCATGGGCTGCAAATGGTGCTAATATGAAGTATGTGACTGCGAGAAGCGGCTCATATAATGTTAAAAGTGCGATAATGCATGCGATATCGGCCACGCCGAGGATGTGTATCCTCGCATATAAGACCCTAGGTATATCGTCCTTAAATCTTAGAATCCCAATCGCACTTATCAGTAATAGTATTGACGAGATTAATAGAATGGCTGATCTTATTATTATGATAGGATCCAATCTATTCACCCCTTCAGAACCTTTGCAAATGCTATTGTACCTACTGGTCCGAGTAGTACCAGTGCATAGGCGATGTCTCGGCAAAATCCTATACCATGGATTTTATTTATGAGGATGAGTATTGTTGCCACTGCAATACTTAATGCTGAAATTCCTACAAGGCCCATTGCTATTGTTTTCCTTGTGGCGATTCTGACTGCTGCGATGATGAATATTGCGAGGGATGCGAGAAAGATATACTCTGATATTAACAGTAGATCCATTTTGGTTCCCCCTATTCGAGCATCTTTTTGATGTAGGGTTCGAATGGTATTATTTCTTCTTTTTCTTTGGGTATTATCGTGGCAACTTTTAATAGTCTTTTTTCTGAGTCGAGGTCTATTGAGAGTGTTCCGGGTGTCAGGGTTATGCTATTTGCGAGTATGGTCTGTGATATTGGACGCTCTAATATTGTTTCAATTTCAACTACTATAGGTTCTATGTTCCCTGTTAAGACCATCTTAGCCACGTTTAGGGCTGATTTGAGGATGTTGTATATTAATATGATGAAGTAGGCGATTCCATAACCGATTCTTGCTATGGACATTGTCTTTACTCCCAATTAATCCGATAATTAACATGATTATTTATGATAATATAAATTTTTCTATATATCATCTAACAAAAGAATTTTTAAGGGATGAATTTTCCCCCCAACATCCTATGAACTCCACTATATATAATCTGAAAAATTCTATGCATCGTATCACCCACATAACTGATATCACACTCTCCATCATCTATTGGAAAATTTATAGACTTTTTCCACAATCCTTATAGGATGTTTAAAAAATCATGGATAACATGAAAATATTCCCCAGTATCCCATGGAAAATTATAATAAAAATCATCAAAGAAAGTGTAAATCCACCAATCAAGGTGATTGTATCAACAGACTATCTTTTCCCTTTTGATACTCTAAATGCAAGGGCCGCCACAGAGAATATCGTAGACATTCCATTTAAACAAGACGCTAATGAAAAATCAACAACCCACAAAATCCTTAAGCAACCATGAAGGTTTCATTAGCCTTAAAGTGGAAAAGTAACCTCCAAAATGTCCCCCATTGTACATTCCATTAATATATGGGCCTGAAACCCCCACAGCGGATTCCATGATCTTCATAGTATCCTCAAATGCTTCATCCAAACACAGATGACCCTCTCCCTAATTTTTTCAACAATTTGCAAAGGCTGTTCCATCCTCTGTATCTGCAAACTTTACCATCATTTTATAAGGATGTTTTCCCATGGTTTATGGAACCAATAGGGACAGAATATCAAAGTAAGGGGAAGAGAATATAACCTTCATTAGGTATACCAGAGCATAGGAAGTTCATTAAGCTGTTCAGCCCATCTAAGAAGCCCCAAGCTTGAGGACGATGTCAACCCATAAGTTGTCCTCAGCTGGCAAACCCAAAGCCTTTTAATATCTGGGGGTATGCCATTCCCGCAGCTAAGCACAACAATATCTGATTCCAGAATCTTTGATTTAATCCCTGATTTTACAATAACGCTCTTAATTATCCCATATCGTGACTTTTTAATTGATGATGTATAGGGTAAGGCGCCTTCACAGATGACACCATCCAATGTTGGGATGGTGACCATGGCCTCAGAGTCCACATTCACCCTTATCATTTATTATGGAAAGCAATCTCACATCAGAGCCAGTGTTAGGTACTATTATAGTCAATTAGAAAAAATATATCATTTTGTTATTTCCTGGTTAGGAAAGAATGTGTAGGATGCTATATGAAGCACCTATGATCCATATTATTATCATGAAACCTCCAAGGCCCTTTTTGAATGTTCTGGTTGAGAATGGTCTCAGAAATTTAACCCCAGTGGGCGTGTATAAATCCAAAATCACATGACTTATAAAACCCATCAAAAATGGACCCATGGTATTATAAAGGTTCAAACCAAGAAATGGTGTAAACAACACGCCCAGAACGCCTAAAAACGTGAATGGGATTAAAATTTTCCTATTAATGAACATTAACCCTGAAAAGACCAATATTAGGGCGAGAGATTCCCTTTCATCAGCGCCAAAAGCCCTGAAAAAGAAATAAGAACTTATAACGAGGATTGTTAAAAGAATTGACAGGATGAAAATGCCAAGTATTGAATGGCTAAAACCTCTATGCCTTGAAAAATAGAATATCATCGCCAAAACCATCAAAAGAACCCCAATGATATATGGCAGGCCAAGCAAATAAAAAATTATCAACGTTAAAAATCCAATGAGGAATATGAGCGAAACCCTTCTGCCCTTGATTGGATGATCAAAATCTGGAATTGAAGAACCTAAAACGCTAAGTGCAAGGGCAAATATGTTCTGGAAAAAAAATGGTAAACTGAAAACTAGAGCAAATATTACATGCCTTTTATAAGAGGACATAACAACCACTAGATCACATTAAAATATTTGAGGAAAGCTCTCATTTGAAGAAGCGACCTTTCAAGGCTTCCAGGGGCCAATAGACCATTCTTTGACACGACCTCACAAGTAACCGCGCCCACACCACCAAGATTACATTCATCTTCAAGAGCCCCTTTATAATGTGAAGCCGCATTCTCATAAACTATAACATCTGATGAGCCTAATCTACTTATATAATTTGCTATCAGATAACTTCTCTTACAAGGTTTCTTGGAACAAAAAATGCTCTCTCTCCCAGGGTTACTCCTTGGAGCGGTTGAATGGAAATCCCCAAGAGCATCCACATTTAAATCAACCGCAACCTTGAATATTGTATTTGTCACAGAACCTGGAGCATGCGAAGAACGGTTAAGATCAACACCCTTAAACCAGCGCGTATTGTTCATAGTTGACCATGGCGCTACAAATGGTATGATATAAACTGTTCCTTTAATATCTAAGGGAGCAAGAGATTTAATAAGTTCAAGACTTGCAAGCTGCGGTGGAATCTCATTACCATGAACACCCGCAGTTATCATGACACTGGGCTTCCCCTCCCCCAAGGCCACGAGGGGGGTTCCCATCCTAGAATACTCAAATAATCTTCTAAAGGATGGATTAAGCTTGAGATAATTGCCTATGACAACATTTTTTTCTAAATGGCCGCCCGAGCCCCTATAGATAATTTTAACGTCTAGGGGGTCTAACATCATCCACCCTCAATATAAATTTGTTAGGCCCAATAAATTAATAGCATACTAATGACAGACTCACCTTATAAAATAATTCTAGGGTGATCTAATGAATAAAGTTGTCCTTGCATTTAGTGGAGGCCTTGACACATCAGTATGTATCAAGTTACTCGAAGAAAAATATAACATGGAAGTTATCACGGCATGTGTGGATGTGGGACAACCACGTGAAGAAATCAGAAGACCAGCCCAAGTTTCCAAAGAACTCGGCAACTATAAACATTACACGATAGATGCCAGGCAAGAATTCGCCGAGGATTACATCTTTAGGGCCATAAAGGCCAACGCATCATATGAAGGCTACCCGTTAAGCACGGCCCTTGCAAGGCCCCTCATAGCAGCGAAGATAGTTGAAGTTGCCAAGAAAGAAGGAGCATCCGCAATAGCCCATGGTTGCACTGGTAAAGGGAATGACCAGTTCAGATTCGAGACTATTATAAGGTCAATGAGTGACTGTGATGTTATAGCGCCTATAAGGGATCTTAACCTTACAAGATCTGAGGAAATAGAGTATGCAAGCTCATGCGGAATACCATTACCCCCAAAGAAGCAGTATAGTATAGATGAGAACTTATGGGGGAGGGCCATCGAAGGTGACATCCTAGAAGATCCTATGAGAGAACCCCCAGAGGACGCTTTTAGTTGGACAAGACCGCCAAATGAAGCCCCAAATGATCCTGAGACGATCCAGATAAGATTCAAAGACGGGATCCCCTATGAGATTAACGGGGAGAAAATAAAACCTGTCGAACTTATAAAAGAGGCTAATGTTATCGCAGGAAGACATGGGATTGGCCGGGTGGATATAATAGAGGATCGTATTATTGGGATGAAAAGTCGTGAAGTTTATGAGACGCCAGCCGCCTTGCTCTTAATAGAAGCCCACAAGGCCCTCGAACAACTAACATTAACTAGGAATGAGCTTAAATTTGCTGACATGATAAGTGGCGTTTATTCCGAGCTTATATATAATGGTTTATGGCATGAACCCCTCAGGGAAGATCTTGACAAGGCTATTGACCATATGCAACGTCGCGTCACTGGAACAGTTAATGTGAAGTTACATAAGGGTAATATGAGAATCATTGGAAGGGAATCGCCTTACAGCTTGTATAGTGAAAAGATTGTCTCATTTGAGGATAAAAGCTTTGATCAGCGGGAAATGAAGGGTATGGTTAAAAATTATGGGTTACAGGCTAGTTTTTACCAGAAGTTGTGGAGGGGGTAGACATGGCCTTTGGGATGAAATCGATCATTTCAGAGGCCGTGAAACCATAACCATACTCTTCTTCGGCCAGCTCCCCTGCTCTACCATTTATGAAAGCTGCAAGTGCAGCTGCATCCATTGGTGATAATCCTTGGGCCCATAATGATGCTGTGATGCCTGCAAGACAATCGCCGGTACCTCCCACAGTCATCCCAGGTGTTCCTGTAGTGTTTAATCGCACTTTTTCGCCTTGGAATATCATGTCAACTGGTCCTTTTAATAATACAAGGCCCCTTATGTTATTTGATATTGAATGGTAGGCTGTGACCTTTTCTTTAAAATCTTTGATGACGATTGGAGACTTCAGTGAAAAAAATTCTCTGAATTCTCCCTCGTGTGGTGTTAAAATAATATTGGGGTAATCTTTGATTGTGTCCTTTTTTATTAGTTTTAATCCGTCAGCATCTATGACAATGGGTTTTTCCATATTCATAATCTCTTGGACAAGTATGTTGAACGCGTCCTCTGTTTCAGGTTTTAGACCGCTCCCGCAGCCGATTAGGACGCAATCAACTCTTCCAGCCATTTTGAGCATCCCTTTCAGCATTTTGATGTTGATGTGGTCTCCTGGGAATCCTTTAACTATGAGGTCTGGTGAATAGGACTTGATTGGGACTGTTGCGGGTTCGGGACATGCTATTGCCACAAGATCTGCGCCGGATTTGAGGGCGGCTAAACCTGCAAGTGCAGGGGCTCCTGAATATTTAGCGCTTCCTCCTATTATCAGTATTCTCCCATTTTCTCCTTTATGACTTGAGCTTTTCCTTTTGGATAATCTTAGAAGATCCCCCGGTCCTGTGAATATTTCACACATGAGGGGTATCCCTATATCAGATACTATTATCTCCCCTGTAAAGGTGGGATCCGCCGTTCTTAAACCATCTTTCATCCTATGGAATGTCACTGTATAATCTGCTTCAACCGCAACATCCACCACCTCCCCAGTTTCTGGTTCAACACCACTCGGAATGTCAACCGCGACTTTAAGCGCGTCTGATCCGTTTATGAGTCTTATAGCTGATCTTATAGGCTCTCTTAGCCTCCCCTTTATTCCTGTGCCTAGGATAGCATCAACTACCACATCCGTATTTAGTGGTTTAAGTTGGGATGAATCCTTGATTATTTTAAGTTCCAAAGGTACTGGGGAGACTTCCATCTTTTCTAGGACTTCCCAGTTCTTTTTAGCCTCTTTTGATCTTATCCTTGAAGGGTGAGCTAACAATATAACCTCCACCTTAAAGCCTATGTTTAGAAGGTGACGTGCAGCCACGAAACCGTCCCCCCCATTACCCCCAGTACCTGCAAAGATTGTTACGCGTCCACTATCTACTAGCCTATTTATTTCCTGGGCAACCATCTTCCCAGCATTCTCCATTAATGAGAGCCTAGGAATCCCAAGATATTCTGCATTTAAATCCGCAACCATCATGTCAATAGGCCTCATATTTATCAGCACCCAAAAGGGATATATTATCTAATGGTAATATTAGTCTTAAAGAGGATTAAATTTTTCATTTGAGGTTTTGTCCCATGCCCCCACAAAAACATACGATTTCACGATGGGAATCGGCTGTCGAATACATACAAACTGTGCCACCATCCATATTCTATTATGCACTATTAGCACTTATCATATTACTCATATATGGTGTTATCGGTTCTATTTGGATTATGGGCCTCAACTTATATGATGCCATCTATTTTACCATAGTCACCCTCGCGACTGTAGGCTATGGAGACATTGTACCCCATACAATTGGCCAAAAACTTTTCAGCGTGACCCTCGCACTCGGTGGTGTGGGCCTTATAGCATATGTTTTTAGTATCGGTGTAGCGGTGGTTGCCATGACATTAGAAGAAGCAATTTCTGGTGCAAAGATCCTTAGGATAATGAAGACCATGAAAAATCATTTTATATTATGTGGCTTTGGCAGGGTCGGATCAGCCACATTTAAAGAATTGAAAAAAAGGAAGCAAAAGGTTATCATAATCGAAAAGAATAGAACACTCGTTGAAAGGGAATTGTGGGAGGATCCTAATATCCTTGCAATCCCTGGGGATGCTACAGATGAGGAACTATTAAAGAATGCAGGGATTACGAGGGCGAGGGGTATCATCATAACAACTGGCGATGATGTGGATAACCTTTTCATCACTCTCACTTCAAGAGAACTTAACCCTGATGTATGGATAGTTTCAAGAGCCAGTAAAAAGGAGAACATAAAAAGATTATACAGGGCTGGGGCTAACCGTGTCATATCCCCAGAGGTAAGTGGAGGAGAAGATATTTATTTTGCAGCTATGGAACCCACAATGGTGAAGATAACGGTAAAGCATGAAGTCAAGGACATAGAAAGAGAAACAGAGATCATAATAGGGAATGGTTGCACCATCGAGGACATAGAATATCATCTCCCAGAATTTAAACAACCGCTCATACGGAAAGTCGAAGTTTCGGAAAGAGGACAATTAGAAAAGTTTTTAAAGAGTCTTGAGGAGGATGCTCATCGCCGAAGCTCCCTTGAAAAAGTCTATGAGTCAGTGAGTGGCATACACTCCCATTGGATCTCAGGACCAGATAAAAAGACCCTAGACAAAGTGGTCAAAGAATTGGAGGAGGAAGGGCTACTGCTAGGTGTGAATCTTTCAGAGGATGAAATAAAAGAAGTAGCACGTAAGCATGGCCGCCTCGTAGAGGTCATAATAAAACCAGAGATGACAATAGTAGAAAACCATGGCATTGAAGATATAGAAAAAGAAGCAGAGATCATAATAGGGAATGGTTGCACCATCGAGGACATAGAATATTATCTGCCAGGCTTCAAGGAACCATTAAAACGAGAAATACACGTTGATAACATAGATGATATAAAAAGATTCATCGAGGCTTTAGAGAAGAATCCTTCAAGATATGATGCCCTTGACAGACTCTACACGCTCTCGGGTGGGGGTGTGCACAGTCATCGTGTCTCAGGGCCTGACACGAAAAGCCTTGAAAGAGTAGAGGATGAGCTCAAAAAGTGCGGGTTCCTCTTAGGTGTTAACTTCACCCAAAAAGAGATAAAGGATCTGATCCAAAGATCTGGTAGGGTTGTTCAGGTCCTTGTAAAACATGATGTTAGGGTTCTTGATGATAAAAGGACAATAGTAGAAAATGGTGGTAGGATACTTGACTCATCCCATTATCTGCCAGGTGTAAGACAAATTGTAACAAGAAAGCTTAACATTAAAAATTTTGAGGATCTTAGACGATGTGAAGAAGAGCTTGAAAATCCAGATGCTAGAAGATCCCTCACAGCACTTTATAAAATATCCCGTAACATACACTCACATACTGTGGCAGCCCCAGATGTGGAGAACATCAAGAAAATAGAAACTGAATTAAAAAGGAAGGGTTTGCTCTTAGGTGTGAATCTTTCAGAGGATGAAATATGGGATATTATAGAAAAAGAAATGGTTGAAAAATTTTGTATAGACTAGAATAGTTCATGGAGTTTTATCTGGTAAGCTCCAAGTTTTCCACCATAGTTACCTGCGCTGATCTTCTTGACACCTGGCACTTTACATGCTGCCTCTATACCCCTCCTAGTAGCCTCTTTCACGGCTTCTTCGTTGACACCGTCAATGACTATCTCATAGACTCCGTTTACATCCACTGGTATTTGACTGTCCTCGACTTCATCTTTCAGCGTGACGCACATTTTCTCGTTTGTGGACGCGTCAAGGAACTTATACTTGTTAGCACCGACCTTAGACCCTGAGGCAACTACCCCCCCAGGGAATGGTGTTATAACACCCTCAACAGCTCCTATCGCATCAACTGCTGCCTGGGCTGCTAAAAGCGCCGATCCTTGGCTATCACCTAATATGAAAAAATTTCCACCAGCAACACCGTCTTTTATCCCAAGGTCGCTTTCGATTAGGAAATCACCGGACATTATAGGGATTGAATGGACCTTCCTACCTGCTATTTCAAGATCCTTCTCATAACCATCTCCAAAAAATTTTAATTTGAATCCAACATTCAACTTTTCATCAGGGTCCTCAAGTGCATCGAATACTGCGGTGGTTGGCGCGGTGAGTATACCCATCCCTATTCTCTCGAGCAGCTCATGGTCTAAGCCCTTCTTTGTGGGATTGCATATCATTATAGTGTATCCTGGTCTCCCATCAGGTGACTCCCTGGCCGGTACATATGAGTCTACACCCGCCTCGGCTGAACATCCTATAACAGATGTTCCATAGCCTGTTGCTTCTACAGCAGCTATCTTCGCAAGTTTCTTGGTTGCTGCTGTGACAAGGACCCTTGAAACTTTAATATCAAAGGCTTCTGCGAATGTGTCCTCTATTTCAACTCCATTTATTTCCATAATATATCACCAATTCCATTGTTATAGACAGATAATAGTATTTTCCCTTTTATAATTTTTCTGATAACTTTTTCACAACTGGTGCCCCGAAGTAGGGTAAGCATGCGACGCCAAGGATGGATGTCATCCAAAATGAAATTAAACGCTCAACTACAGTTACAGCCGCGCTTATGGATGGTGAAATACCAGCCGTAGAATATAATATTATCATTGCACCCTCGATGGCCCCTAAACCGCCTGGAAGTAATGGTATCATCCCAATTAGCGTTGCAACGATGAAGACTTCTGCTATTACTATGATTGTAATATTAGCACCGAATGCATAGAATATGAAATAAACCCTTAAAATTTCCAAGAGCCAGAGTAAAAATGATAATGGTATACCATAGATGAACACTCGCTTCTCTTTTAACATGACACGCATGGAATCTTGGAATTCCATGATAGCATTTTTTATCCTCAAACTCCACTTTTCATAACCCCTTTTATAAAAAAACTTTAAAGTATTGAGTATCCAATTTGCGAACTTTTCACCAGCTCCATCATCAACTGAAACATATAACGCCAATATAAATATTACGATTATGAGGATTACGGCCACTATAAGTGATATCACCCATATGAAGGGAAGGTCAAAGTATAATATCATTGATACTATTGTAATGATCGCCAAAAGTATGAATGGGAAAGTGTCAAGTCCCCTATCAGCTATTACTGTGGCAAGTGCGGATTCCATGGACGTGCGGGAATATTTTCCCAGGATATAAGCTCTTACTGGTTCTCCACCACCCCTTGCACTAGGCGTTAAATTATTTATAGCCATGCCAACAAGTAACATTGGAAGAAGGTGCCTCTTCCCCACCTTAATACCAACTGCCCTCGTGGTTATGGACCATCTAAGGGTGAAAAGGCCAAATGTTACAAATTGTATAATCACAGCTAATAGGAGATAAAATGGGTCTGCCTCTTCAAGATCCCTGGCGATATCTGCAGGTCCTATAAGGTATATCATTAGGGCTATGATAACAAATCCTGCCAAGAGTAATAGCAGACCCTTATGTTTCATTGTATCATAACTCGACTAATTCATGGCTCAGATCATCCAAATCTAAGAGTATGAACGTTTTTTTCCCGGAGACGTAACCGCATAATTCTCCAGGATCTATTACTAGTGATCCTTTCTCCTCTACGCTATTTTGGTGGCTGTGACCCTTCACCACCACATCATATTTCCCACATCCTGCAAGACAGTCCACTAATTCTTCCTGGTGGCCGTGGATCATCGCTATACTCACACCATCAACTTCCAAGACCTTAAAATCCTTTAAGTCGCATATATTTGAATATGCAGCTCTTAGACCATCCTTTTCACCGTCATTGTTCCCGAATATGGCTTCGAATGGCATTTTAAGTTCATTGAAGTCCTTAGCTGTGAAGGGTGATATGAGGTCCCCTGCATGTAACACCATATCAACTCTTTCATGGTTTAGAAGATCTACGGCTTCTCTTATAACTGGGAGGTTATCATGTGAATCAGCCATTATACCGATCATATCATATCACCATAATAAATGTTAGTAACCATAACTTTATATACTATGAAACAGAATCTTTTATAAAGTAGGGTTTTTGAGCAATTATCCTAATTTTTTTAAGGATTGGGATTTTTGCAAATAAACCCCACTATATTATAGGATGTGATGAATTGTTCGGAGATTATAGGAAAGAGAGTTACTCTGCACCTGTCAATGTTGGTGAAGAGTACAAAGTTAAAATAGAGGACCTAGGCCGGGATGGAGATGGAATCGCCCGCGTCGAAGGTTTCGTTATATTCGTCCCTGGTGCAAAGGTCGGTGACGAAGTTAAAATAAGGATCAGCGCAACCAGGAGAAAATTTGCATTCGCAGAACTAGTAGAAGAATAATTTAATCTTACCCTCTCCCCTTAAATTTTATTTTTTTGAAGATTTATTATAGTTAAGAGTATAACCTCCATATTGACATCTCAATAGGTATGAACCACCCAAATTCTTTTTGATGTCGCCTCTGCAGAGAGTAATGTGGGCCTCAGTAGGTCAATATCCGCCCCAAGATAGATATTATAATATGTGCATCGGCAGACTAGAGATCATGCCCATACTCGTCCCTAATCCAAAGCCTTTAAAAGATAAAAGTTTATTAATAATGAACTTAGACCTTTGAAATGAAAATTTAATTTTGCAGGTGTGGATATGTATGTTGTTATAATGGGTGGCGGAAGAGTAGGACTAACCCTCGCAAGTCTCCTAATATCAGATGGACATGATGTAACGCTCATAGAAAGTGATGAATCGTTATGTGCCGATGCTGCTGTTGAACTCGACGCCCTAGTAATCTGCGGCAATGGTACAGATACAAAAACACTCGAAGAGGCCAACATAAAGGATGCTGATGTTTTTGTCGCGGCCACGGGAAATGATGAAGCCAACCTTCTAAGTTGCATACTCGCACGGGAATACCATGTCCCCAAGATCATTGCAAGGGTTAGTAACCCAGATCATGAGGACGCATTCCACAAGGTGGGCATCCAACATGTTATAAGCCCTGAGAGGACCGCAGCAGGATACCTTGAAAAACTCATAACAAGGCCCAAGGTGGCTGATCTTATAGTTCTCGGCCATGGGGATGCTGAGATCCTTGACATGACCGTGAAAAATCATGAAGTGGTAGGTAAAAAGATAGGGGATATTTCACCCACAGAGGAGTATATAATAATCGCAATTCATACTAACAGTGAAATAAAAATACCCCAACCAGATATGATACTAGAAGAGAATACTAAGATATCTGTCCTTGTGAAGATGGAAGCGGTCCAGAAGGTTACTAATCTATTCGCAGGCTAAAATAGTAGGTCATATGCTAATTCTAGGTGTCTGTTCCCATCTTCCACCCAGGGTCCGTGTCCTGGGAGAAGATATCTAACATCTAATCCTATGAGTTTTTTGAAAGATTTTCTCATCTCCTGGATGTTCCCGCCAATATCAACCCTTCCGAAGCCGCCATATGCGAAAATGGTGTCACCCGAGAGTAGGGTTTCCCCATTATAGAGGCATATGCTGCCCATGGTATGACCTGGTGTATGTATAACCTCAAAATCCCCTATATTATCCCCTTCCTCAAGTTTTAAATCCACTTTCATTGGTTTTATTGTGGCCCCGAATAGGTATGCTGCTGTGGCTATATTATCACCCTTTTCGAGTGGGGGCGCATCCATTCTATGTATAGCTATATTCGCGTTTGGGAATAGTCTGTTACCTCCCGTATGGTCGAAATGGCAATGCGTATTTATAACGAGTCTTATATCAGCTGGGCTAATATCAACCTTTTTTAAAGCTGATAATAGATGATCATTGATTCCTGTTCCTGTGTCGATTATGATATCATCAATGATGTAACTGTTACAATCATGGACAGAACCCTCTATAAAAATAATATCATCATTTATCCTCTGGATCAAAGTTATCAACCCTAAAAAAGGAATAGGATTATGATGGGGTCACTGGGATTTGAACCCAGATCCTAGGATTTCTCTTGCCTCAGCACTCCAGTTGTTCATCATCTAAAGTGTCAGGAGCGCGCTTTCTTCAAAGACAACTGGAGTCCTAGATGATAGCCTGGTTACACCATGACCCCCACAATATAATAAAATTTTTGGAAGCCAAGGGTGAGATTTGAACTCACGTATAGTGGATCTGCAGTCCACCGCCTCACCAGACTAGGCTACCTTGGCTAAGATCCCCAAGTGGCTGCTTTCAACCTTAGGGACAATTCATACTATCACTTGTAATCTTATAAATATTTTTCGCCCATACCCCTGAAGGAGTTCTCGTAATCAAATAAAATCTTAGGGCATACTATTTGAATTTGACTTGTTTTTCCTTACCAATAACCTCGTAGATGTCTAATCCCTTCCTGAGTGCAAGTTTGAGGTCTATCTTGTAATTTTTTTGTGGTGTTATTTCGAGATCATCTAATGGCAAGAAAAACCATTTTTTATATTTGAATTTGACTCCAATGTATGGTTCGGCGCCGAATATTCTTGAGAATTTGTGCAAACCTTTGACTTTCTCAGAATCGATATAAATTTTGTCCTTGGATGTTGTTTTAACTTCAATCGCCAAGTATCTATTCCCATTACCTGCTATCACATCAGGTAATGGTTTTTTAGTCGCCCCCCCAGAGGCTGGTGCTCTTATAGCGGCGAAATTGTTATCCCATAATATCTTAACAAGGTCTATTTCCTCTTTATAGCCTTTTCTCACCATTTAAAACCCCAAAAAACCACAACAAGTATGGATGATATGATAAGAATGGGGCCGGGGCCGAGATTTGAACCCGAGTCGCGGGATCCACAGTCCCGAAGGATAACCAACTACCCCACCCCGGCTCTACTAACCTTTTTTTGACAGTGCGGGGGCAGGGATTCGAACCCTGGTAGGCCTACGCCAACAGGTCCTAAGCCTGTCCCCTTTGGCCAGCTCGGGCACCCCCGCAATCCCTAAAATAGGAAAAAGGATAGTGGATTTTTTGGATGCTCCGGCCGGGATTTGAACCCGAGTCTTCGGCTCGAAAGGCCGAAATGATTGGCCGGACTACACTACCGGAGCAACTGATGGGCCCAATGGGATTCGAACCCATGACCGCCCGGTTATGAGCCGGGCGCTCTACCTGGCTAAGCTATGGGCCCGTGACGCCGCCGACAGGACTCGAACCTGTGACCATTCGGTTAACAGCCGAACGCTCTACCTACTGAGCTACGGCGGCAAATTAGAATCTTTTAATCTATCGGGCCACTAAAAAATATCCTCACCTAACGAGAGTAGTATTCTGGCGTAGGATTAATTTTATAATCATAATATATAAAATTTTTGGTAAAAGCATGGAGGGGGCGGTAACCTTCACAGGGCAAGGTTAGAATGGTGTTCCCTATAAACCTAAGAATGTTTTTATATTAACGGCTATGATCAAGGTCATGATAATTAGTAAAGGGATCGATACTTTTTTCCTGGCGGCTGATAATAAGTATAGTATTGAGAATGCTGCTGCCAACCAAAGGGCTATTGGGGATATTATTATCCTTAAAATCCCATAAGATATCAATAATATGAGGGCTGCTATTATAGCCACGTCCCATTCAAAGGAAGTTTCAATTTTCTCCTCCACAAGACCGATAGGTTCTCGTGTTAAATGATGAGTGCTAGGCTTCTTTCTGATTTCTGGCAACCTGTTCCCACACTTTTTACAAAAACTAGCCTCATCTCTGTTTTTTTCACCACAATATGGACAATAGATCATAAGAACCATCCTCGGTAAGATTCCTCTACATAATTAATTATAATCTAATAAAATATATTTTTTTGAGGTGAAAGTCTAACATGAATGTTATCAAGTACCTAAAAGATCAAAGAATACTCAATTTGCTCGAAAAAGCCAACAAGATCACTCTAATGGAACATGGCAATACTATAACCCTTGAAAGGGCTATATTCCTTTCTTGGTGGTGTGAAAGGGGGGACTGTGCGTTCTGTTATATGAGCACACAAAAGCCCCTTATAAAAGATCCCAAGAAAGCAAGAAGAAATGTTAATGCGATACTCGCAGAAGCAGAAATATGCAAACGCATAGGATGGAACATCGAATTCCTTTCAGGAGGCTACAAATCATTCACCACCAATGAAATAAAATACATCGCCAAATCAATAAAAGATATAACAGGATCCCCAGTTTGGCTCAACATAGGCATAACAAAAGACCTAGAAGAATATGGAGACGAAGTTGAAGGCATAACAGGGGCTATAGAAACAGCCAACCCCAGATTACAAGAAAAGTTATGCCCAAGCAAACCCATCAACCAAATAGTGGAAATGCTAGAAGTAGCAGAAGAAATAGGATTTAAAAAGGCCATCACAATAATACTTGGCATTGGAGAGACCATCAGAGATTTAGAGCACCTTTTCAAGCTCATAGATGACCTAAAATTGGATCGAATAATATTCTATTCACTCAACCCACACAAAGGCACAATATTCGAGGAGGCACCACAACCACCATCATTATATTATGCTGGTGTAGTTGCAGCCACAAGAATAAAATTCCCCAAACTTAAAATCATCACAGGCACCTGGATCGACAACCTAGCCAACATAGGGCCATTAATACTCGCAGGGGCCAATGGACTTACCAAATTCCCATTATTTAAAATGTTCGGGACAAGATACGGTAAAAGGGTTGAAGAAGAAGTTAAATGGAGTGGAAGAAAACTTAAAGGCACATTCACAGACACGCAAAAGCTCCTTAAAGGAGAATCAAAAGAAAAACTAGAACCTTTTATAAAAAGATATATTGATATGTGCCTAAAAAATCATAAACAACCACACTAATTCAATGATCCCACACCGATAAAAGGGAGGGAACAACCATTAAGATGAAATGCGGTCTCGAAATTCACGTTCAACTCGAAACAGAATCTAAGCTCTTCTGTGATTGTCCGACAAACTACCAGGAAGTATCAGCGAATGAAAACATTTGCCCAATATGCTTAAATCAGCCAGGGGCTAAACCATATCCACCAAATGAAAAGGCTATTGAAGGGGCGCTTAAAATCGCCCTCATGCTAGACTGTAAAATAAACCCAGAGACAACATATTTTCTACGTAAACACTATGATTACCCAGACCTCCCATCAGGATATCAGCGCACTTCAGTCCCCATAGGCTACAATGGCGAATTAAACAATGTCAGGATAAGAGAAGTGCATCTCGAAGAAGACCCAGGACAATACAAACCAGACCTGGGAGTAGTGGACTTCAACCGTTCAGGAATACCACTCATCGAAATAGTAACAGAACCAGACATAAAATCCCCAGAAGAAGCCAGAAACTTCCTCAGGGAACTAATAAGAGTACTAGAGTACAGTAAATGTGCAAGGGGGGAAGGCACTATGAGAGCCGATGTTAACATATCACTCGAAGGGGGTAAACGAGTTGAAATAAAAAACATAAACTCCATCAAAGGAGCGTACAAGGCCCTTAAATTCGAAATGATAAGACAAAAGAACCTCCTAAAGAGGGGGGTGGAAGTTAAACAGGAAACAAGGGCATTCTTAGAATCTCAGATGATCACAGTCCCAATGAGGCTTAAAGAAGAAGCTGAAGATTACCGTTACATACCAGACCCAGACCTTCCACCCATGAAATTCCAACAAAAACTAGTAGAAAAAATAAAAGAAACAATCCCAGAACCCCCACATATAAAAGTTAAACGTTTCATGAAAGAATACAACCTAGAAGAAGAACACGCCAGAGTCCTCACATCAGAAATAGAACTAGCAGACGCATTCGAGGAAGTGGCCAAGGAAATAGACCCAGAATTCGCAGCCCTATGGATGAGAGATGAAGTAAAAAGGGTACTCTACTATAACAAAATGAGCTTCAAAGAAAGTAAAATAACCGCCAAGAACCTCATAGAACTACTCAAAATGATAAAAAACAAAGAAATCACAGTAAAGGCAGGTCAAAGGATAATAGAAAAAATGCCACACACAAGAAAAAACCCCCGCAAAATAGCAGAAGAACTCGGATTAATCGGGATCATAGACGAATCAGATATTATAAAAGCCGTTGAAAAGACCATAAAAGAGAACCCACAAGCCGTTAAAGACTACTATGAGGGAAAGGAAGCCGCGATCAACTTCCTCGTCGGACAAGTGATGCGATTAACCCGGGGAAAAGCTGACCCCACAAAGACCCTCAAACTCATAAAAGAAAGGATCTAGGAGCCCCACACACAATGGCTAGGAAAATCATTGATCTGATGATATGGCACCCAAAGCGTGATATAAGAAAATGTAAGATAAGCTACCTTCACAGAGGAGCCCATAAAAACTTGAAAACCATAAAAGGCACAGACATAAAAAAACTTGAAAAGGGATTCATGATCCTTAAAAAAGGAACAGCCATACCATATCATAGGATAGTGAAAATAGAATGCGGGGACAGACTAATATGGAAAAAATGTGGAAAGGGATAACATGGCCAAGAAGGCACTAGTAAAAGATTACATGACAAAAGAAGTTATTTCAGTAACTCCTGACACTTCAACTGCTGAGATAATCAGGTTAATGAAAGAAACAGGGCACGACGGGTTCCCAGTGAGGGATAATGATAGTGTTATCGGCATCATAACAGCATTCGATCTTCTAATAAAACCTTGGGTAAAAACCGTTAAGGAAATAATGTCCACAGATGTGGTGGTGGCAGACCAGGACATGTCATTAAATGACGCTGCCAGAGTCATGTTCAGGATGGGAATATCACGCCTTCCAGTTATTGACAAAAACGGAAAACTCGTGGGCATCATCACCAACACAGACATAGTACGCTCACATATTGAAAGATCAACACCAATGAAAGTCAATTACTTCAAAAAGACACTAGAGCAACTCTACAATGTTAAACCAGAGGTTAAACGGATGAAAATACCAATATCAAAGCTCAGACCCACGCAGAGTAAAATATACGCTGATGAGCTTGAAGGGAGAATATACGAGATCAGAAAAGGACTTGCAGAACCCACAATAGTTGTCAAAACCGGAGACCGTTACATCCTAGTTGATGGACATCACAGAGCCGTAGCATCATATAAACTAGGCTATAAAGAAATAGACTCCTATGTAATAGACATGAAAAAAGACCTTAAACTTGGAATGGAAAAAACCGCAGATATTAACAAAATATACACTTTAGATGATGTTGAGATAATCGATGACGCCCAACACCCCCTTATAGCGATCACAACAAGCATGAAAAAAGCAAAATCGAGGAAAAAAGATGAAAAATGATATACTGGAGGAAGTCTACAAAGTCCTTGAAACACGCAGGGACAAACCAATAGATTCATACACATCCAATCTCATGAAAGACGATGAAAAAACTGGGGAGGATAAAATACTTGAAAAGATTGGGGAGGAAGCAGCAGAACTCATAATAGCATCAAAAAATGATGAAAACATCCTAGAAGAGGCTGTAGACCTCCTATTCCACACTTTTTTGCTCTTGGTCTATAAGGGTATAAAATTCGATGAAATCCTCGATGAATTCTCAAAAAGGAGAAAACCCCAATAGTCAGTCAAATGCTCTTATAATCTTAATTGCTAAAACTGCCGCTCCAAAACCATTATCAATATTCACAACCCCAATACCAGGTGAGCAAGATTGCAACATTGAATAAAGAGCTGCAAATCCACCTTCACCCACACCATACCCAATCGAAGTTGGGACTCCAATAACAGGCACATCCACTAAACCAGCGACAACCGATGGCAAGGCGCCTTCCATCCCAGCCACCACAATTATAATCTTAACATCCTCTTCAAGCATATCATATAAAGGTTGTACAAGCCTATGAATCCCAGCAACGCCAACATCATAGGCTGTGATAACCTGACAACCATACTCTTCTAGGATAATCCTAGCTTCTTCTGCAACTGTTATATCAGCAGTACCAGCAGTTATTATCCCCACCTTGGAATCTAGGGAAATTTTCTCATCCCTTTTCACAACCAGAGTATGAGCCCTCTTATAATATTTGATCGAAAATCCCCTCTTTTCAAGCGAACTTATCTTTTTGCGGATATTTTCAAATCTTTCAGTGTCTAGACGTGTTACGATCATCGGATCTGTTGGGGAAGACAAGAGAATCCGCACAATATCATCATCACTTTTACCCAATGCTAGGATAGCCTCTGGAAATCCCGTTCTTAACTTTCTCCCAACATCGAACCTAGCCACTTCCCTAATATCCAAAAATTGGCTCTTTATAAGCTTTTCAGCCTCTTCGATTGAAATCTTACCATCCTTAAGATCTTTAAGTACGGGTCTCACAATGGAGACCACCCCCCGATATGATAATATAATAAAGTCTACAATATACACTTTAAAAGGTAACCGGTGAGGTGTTAAATGTACAGGGCCCACATTTTAGTCCAGGGAATAGTACAAGGTGTAGGTTTCAGGCCAACGGTCTACAGGTTAGCGAATGACCTCGAACTTAAAGGCTATGTTAGGAATTTTGGTAACATTGTAGAAATAGTCGTTGAAGGGGAAAAGGAAACCATAAAAAAATTCATAACTGATTTGAAGTCGAAAAAGCCTCCAATATCAAAAATATCAGACATAAGGGTTGAATGGAATGAAATAAACCATTTAAGTTTCACCAACTTCAAAATCGAGGAAAGTTCCCCGAAATTTAAAGGAACATCTGTAATACCTGCTGATGTTGCAACATGTGAAGCATGCCTATCTGATATGAACAACCCAATGGATCGTAGATACCTTTACCCATTCACAGCCTGTACTGATTGCGGGCCAAGATTCACTGTAATCGAAGAACTACCCTACGACAGGGAAAGGACAAGCATGAAAGACTTCCCACTCTGTGAAGAATGTCAAAAGGAATACAAAAACCCATCAGATCGAAGATACCATGCAGAGGCAACATGCTGCCCGTTCTGCGGGCCAAAACTTTCACTATACGATGATAAACCCATCTATGTTGATGATCCGTTAAAGGAAACCGCTAAAATACTAGATGAAGGTTATATAGTCGCCATAAAAGGTATAGGTGGCACACACCTTGCATGTGACGCCACAAACGATGAAACAGTTAAAAGGTTGAGAGAAAGGCTGGGAAGACCATATCAACCCTTTGCTTGCATGTCACCCAACATCGAAACAATAAAGACCTTCGCAATAGTATCAACAGAAGAAGAAAAGATTTTAAAGTCAAGGAGACGGCCTATTGTCGTGCTAAAAAAAAGTGACCAATATGATCTCGCCCCATCAGTCGCACCAAGGCTACATAATATTGGTATAATGCTCCCCTATTCAGGCATACACCATATACTCTTCAAACATGCTGAAAAGCCTGCTTATGTAATGACATCGGCTAACAAGCCTGGAGAGCCGATGATAATCAATAACAAGGAAATACTTGGAAAACTTAAAGGTATAGCTGACTATTTCCTAATCCATAACAGGAGGATAGTGAATCGATGTGACGATTCTGTTGTTCGCTTCAGAGGAAATGACATGGCATTCATACGCCGATCCCGCGGCTACACACCAGAACCTTATGACCTTTCAAATTTATCATCAGATTCCAACATAGTAGCCCTAGGCCCTGAAATAGATGTTACATTCGCTGTTTTAAACCATGGAAAATGCTATCTTTCCCAGTATATTGGTAACACTACAAAATATGATACTACAAGGTTTCTTGAAGATGCCCTTAAGTATCTTATGAGAATAACAGGAACAGAAGAGATAGATGCAGTAGCCTGTGACTTGCATCCTAGATTTTTCACAACTAGACTTGCAGAAGAGTTAAGCAGAGAATACTCCGCCAAATTATTCAAAGTTCAACATCATCATGCCCATGCAGCCGCCCTTGCAGCAGATTCTGGAGTAGAGGAACTTGTATGTATCGCTGCTGATGGTGTAGGATATGGGGATGATGGCACGGCATGGGGTGGTGAAATACTATATTGCTTTGATGATCAGTATAAGAGACTTGGAAGCTTAACCCCCCAAAAGATGCCCGGCGGAGACTTATGCGCCATATACCCCGCCAGAATGCTCTTTTCGATTCTGGGAAATTATTATCCTCTTGATTACCTTGAAGAACTTTTTAAAGAGGAATACAAGAAATATTTCCCCCATGGTGAAAAAGAGATACAACTAGTGAGAAGGCAATTAGAAAGGGATATTAATGTCGGCATAACCACAAGCACGGGCAGGATCCTAGATTCCATCGCAACCGCACTTCATATATGTTCCAAGAGGACATATGAGGGTGAGTGTGCAATGAAACTTGAATCAGCCGCGTATAAGTCCTCAAATAACCTTGATATACCCTATAGGATATATAGGTACAAGGGTAGGTATGTGCTTGACACAACAGATCTTCTATTAAATGTGATGGAGCTTAAAAATACGGGTGAAAAAATAGTAGATATAGCGGCTGCTGCTCAAAGATCCATTTCAAGGGGTTTGGCTGAGATAGCTGTTAGGGTTGCGGAAGATGTTGGCACAGATATAATTGGAGGATCAGGGGGCGTATTCTACAATGAAGCTATAAGTCTCACGATCAAGGACTATGTTGAGGATAGAGGTTATAGGTTTATACAACATAAAAATTCGTGTGCAGGGGATGGTTCAGTATCCCTTGGACAAGCTGTGATCGCCACAAAAAGGCTATAGCGGATTTTCTTCTAGAATCTTCTCTGCTTTCCGTTTGAGGGATTCATAGACCCTTATCAACTTCTTTAATTCTTTCGCTGCCTTTTCATCACCCCCCTTTATTCTTGTCTCTATTTTCATGAGCCTTGACCATTCACTGGTGAAAAATTCCTCATTTTCTTCTATAAGGTCTATCTTGAAGGTGTTCTTGTTTATTATGATGCTAAGATGGATGTCATTAGAAATATTATAATATTTACGTGGCCTTCCACGTTCTATCTTCTTAAAGAAGGAATCTAGTATACCCACTTCTTCCATAGCCCTTAAATGCTCTATTATAGCCTTCTGGCCTATTTGCAATTCCCTTGATATCTGGCTTACGAATCTTGGCTCCTCCCTTAACAAATTTATGATTTCACGTCTTGTCCTGCATCCCATAACATCTAATAATGCTTCCATGTCCATATTATCTATATTCCTTGTCATTGTTATAATCTATTTGACGAAAGATTTATATAACGTTTTGTAACTATAACTTTCTTGAACCTAATATAACCTTTTGTAACTTTAATAGGGTGACCCAATGGCAAAACCAAAAAAGGAAAAATCCAAAAAAGAACTTGAAAAATGCACAAGAAAATTGAAAGAACTCCAAAAAGAGTTATCAAAGAAGGAAGATGAGATAGAAGAATACATTTCACACCTGCAAAGATTACAAGCCGACTTCGAAAACTATAAAAAACAAAGAGAAAAACAAGAAACCCAGATAATAGAATACGCCAATGAAAAACTCATACTAAAACTAGTAGACGTGCTAGAGGACATGGAACGGGCCATAGCCAACTGCAACAGCCCCAAGGACTTCGAAGATGGTCTAAATCTCATCTACAGAAAATTCAACAATATCCTAGAAAAAGAGGGCCTACAAAGAATACCCACTACAGGAGAAAAATTCGACCCATTCAAACACGAAGCCATCCAAATAGAAAAAAATGAAAAATACAAAAACGGTGAAATAATCGAAGAAATATCAAGAGGGTACATGTTAAAAGACAAGATAATAAAACCATCCTTAGTAAAAGTATGTAAAAAAGACTAACGGGGTGATTAAGTGGCGAAAAAGGAAAAAATCATAGGAATAGACCTTGGGACAAGCAACTCTGCCGCAGCAGTACTCATAGGAGGTAAACCCACAATAATACCAAGTGCAGAAGGCGCATCACTATATGGTAAAACATTCCCAAGTATAGTCGCATTCACAGAAGACGGACAAATGCTAGTAGGAGAACCAGCCAGAAGACAAGCAGTAACAAACCCAGAAAACACCATCACAGCCATAAAAAGAAGCATGGGCACCAACAGGAAAATAAAAATCCAAGACAAAGAATTCACACCACAAGAAATATCAGCATTCATACTACAGAAAATAAAAAAAGACGCGGAAGCATTCCTAGGAGAAAAAGTGGAAAAAGCAGTTATAACAGTACCAGCCTACTTCAATGACAACCAAAGAACCGCAACAAAAGATGCCGGCAAAATCGCGGGACTAGACGTTGTTAGACTAGTTAATGAACCAACAGCCGCAAGCTTAGCCTACGGCTTAGACAAAGAGGATGAAGAACTCGGCATAATGGTATTCGACTTCGGAGGAGGAACACTAGACGTAACAATAATGGAATTCGGAGGAGGCGTCTTCGAAGTACAATCCACAAGTGGAGACACACAACTCGGCGGAACAGACATGGACAACGCTATCATGAATTACCTAGCAGACGAATTCAAAAAAGAAACAGGAATAGACATAATGGAAGACGACAACGCCGTCCAAAGACTGAGAGAAGCCGCTGAAAAAGCCAAGATAGAACTATCATCAACAGTACAAACCGAAATAAACCTACCATATATAACAGCAGATTCAAGCGGCCCCAAACACCTCATACACACACTAACAAGGGCAAAACTGGAAGAACTAGTAGATCCAATCGTCCAAAAGTGCGCAGGACCAATGGAACAAGCTCTAAAAGATGCTAAAATGGGTAAAGAAGACATTGACAAGATAATATTAGTAGGTGGGCCCACAAGGATGCCGATCGTCCAAAAATTCGTCGAAGACTTCATGGGCAAACCAGTTGAACGTGGAATCGACCCAATGGAATGCGTGGCAATGGGAGCTGCCATACAAGGCGGCGTACTCGCAGGGGAAATAAAAGATATTGTACTATTAGACGTGACACCATTATCCCTTGGCATCGAAACACAAGGGGGTATATTCACCAAACTAATCGAAAGAAACACAACAATACCCACACGAAAGAGCCAAATATTCACAACTGCAGCCGACAACCAAACAGCAGTCGACATACACGTACTACAAGGCGAAAGGCCAATGGCAAAGGACAATATAAGCCTGGGCAGATTCCAACTAGTAGGCATACCACCCGCACCCAGGGGAGTGCCACAGATAGAAGTAACATTTGACATTGACGCCAACGGCATACTAAACGTGTCAGCAAAGGATCTTGGAACAGGAAAGGAACAAGCCATGAAAATAACAGCACCACATAAACTCTCAGAAGAAGAAATAAAAAAGAAGATCGAAGAAGCCAAAAAGTATGCCGAAGAAGACCGTAAAAGGCAAAAAGAAGTTGAAATCAGAAACAATGCAGACTCCATGATATACACAGCAGAAAAAACCCTAAATGAGTTATCAGAGAAAATACCATCCGACAAGAAAGAAAATATCGAAAAATTAATCAAGGAACTAAAGGACGAGCTTAAAGGAGATGACATAACCAAAATAAAATCAAAGACAGAAGAACTCACAAAAGCCATTCAAGAGATAGGCGCAACAATCTACCAACAAGTACAACAAGAAAGCAAAGATTCAGATGATACAATCGACGCAGACTACGAAGTAAAAGATTAACCTACCCCCACATTTTCTTGGTGAACTTATGCCAAAAAAGGATTATTATGAAATCCTAGGCGTTGATAGGAACGCCAGCAAAAAAGATATAAAAAGAGCCTACAGGAGACTGGCTAGAAAATATCATCCAGACGTTAGCGATGATCCAAATGCTGCTGAAAAGTTTAAAGAGATCAGCGAAGCCTACGCTGTATTATCCGATGATGAAAAAAGGCGAAGATATGACCAATTTGGGCACGCTGGCATGGAAGGGTTCACACAAGAAGACATATTCAGGAACATAAACTTCGAAGACATATTCAAAGACCTAGACTTTGATTTCAGCAGCATATTTGACATCTTCAATTTTGGCAGAAGAAGAAAAGGCCCCCAACGAGGAGCCGACATAAACTACAAACTCGAAATAACACTAGAGGATGCGTACACCGGCTTGGAAACCGATATAAAAGTCCCACATACAAGAAAATGTCCTGTCTGTGATGGGTTGAAGGCAGAACCCGGCAGCAACACAAGAACATGCCCCACCTGTAACGGCACAGGACAAGTAAGACAAGTACAAAGGACCTTACTTGGCCAAATAATGAATATAACAACATGCCCAGATTGCGATGGGGAAGGTAGAATCATTGAAAAACCATGCAACAACTGTAACGGCACAGGAATGGTGAAAAAGACGAGCACAATCCATATAAGAATACCCCCGGGGGTCGAGGACGGTTCAAGGTTAAGGATCCCGGGAGAAGGTGAAATGGGCCCTAGGGCGGGCCCCCAGGCGACCTTTACGTGACGATAAAAATAAAACCACACAAATTATTTGAAAGGAAAGGGGCTAACCTCTATCTCGAAAAGCCAATAAGTTTTGTCCAGGCAGCCCTAGGAGATATAGTGGAAGTCCCGACCATGGAAAAACCAGTCAAACTTAAAATACCCGCCGGAACCCAAACCGGAACCACATTCCGTATAAAAGGTTATGGCATGCCACATATCAACTGGGAAGGCCGCGGCAACTTATATGTGAAAGTGAGAGTTGTAACGCCACAAAAGTTGAATAAGAGACAAAAGGAACTTTTAAGAGAATTTGCGAAGGTTAGCGGTGATGAAATCGAAAAAGAAAAGGGTTTATTTCAGAGAATGAAAGATGCTATAATATATTGATGGAGCATGCCGAGAGTAACCCCCCTTCTGTTCGCGGGCAGCATTCATCTAGGCGGGCTACCTCTGCCTCGTACAGTGCTCATCGGCAGCATTTGCCCTTGCATCCCACGGGTTTGGCCGTTTCACCGATCCCCCCAGTGTCAATCAACCCCTTCAATGAGTTGGGGCCTCATTATCATCCAATCTGGGGGACGTGTCGTTTCTGCTCCAGAGCCCAGCCTCTCGGCTGATGCCTTGCGGCACCGTGGTTCCTGTATGATGGGGGGAGTTTCCTCAGCCCCACCACACGATGAGTGTGGGGGACCGGCAGCTGCCCTTCGGCTTACTCCATCAGAAGAATAATGTTGGATAGCGGGGCCTAGATTTGAACTAGGGATCTCGGGGTTATGAGCCCCGCGGGATCACCAGACTACCCCACCCCGCTAAATGGTAGGTTATGTCATAACATTATATAAATTTTTCCCCCCTCATATAATATTTTCTTCGGATTTTTGTAGATCATTTAACAACTTTTTTCACTGAAAAAAGTATTAAGTTTATCTTGGGAGCCCAGATCTGGGGGGTGTAAAATTGAAAATTTCAGCATTTCCCAGGGGGATTAGGAAATATATTTTCAAGAATTGACTTACTTTTATTGGGATATTTAAGGGTATCTATTTTTTTTTTTGAGATTACTCGGTGTGCTCCAATTTCTTGTAGTGATCCTTATAAAAAATATAATAAGTGCGTGGTTCACTTTATTTTATCTTCTAATCTTTTAAGTCTTTTATCTATGGACTCAAGTTTTTTATTGGTATAACCCCTATATTCATTGAATCTCTGTTCTAATTCACTTATATTACGTGATACTATGTCTAGTCTGCTTTGCAAGGCTTTTATATCGTCTTTGGTGGCTAATTCCCAGTCTTTTATTAGTTCGTCGCTTTTCTCTTCTAGGAAAGCGTCGATTTTGCTTGATATTATATCTGTGCTGATGGGCACTTCTCTTACCTTGTGGATTATCCTGTCGCTCACATCAGATACCTTTTCGCTTACGCTCATACGTCCACCTTCCTCCTCTGCGAATTTCTCCCCCATATTATAAAAGCGGGACTTTAGACGGGTTTTAACATTCCCATATTCTATAAGATAGTAATATAATAAGACTATTATAGCCCCTGCGAGTATGAGTATAGCTAACAGTTCCAATGCGCTCATATTAATCACCCGCTTTCTTTAAAATTTTATCCATCTCTTTTTCCTTTTTTTCAATGTCCTTTAGCATTTCCTCGAGTTTTTTGAATTCTGTCTGGGCTTCCAATCTTGCCAATCTTTCACTTATTTCACTGTGAAGGTATCCTATTCTCTGCATTATGTTTTTTGTGTCTTTTCTTATCTTCGCCAATTTCTCCTGCTGCTCCTTCGGAAGGGGTATTGTTGTCTCCATTAAACGTTTAGATTCAAGATCTTTCTCAACGAGTGATATTTTCCTGAGTTCTATCTCCTTCTCAAGCAATAGGACATTATTCTGCACTTCTCTGACCTTCCTCCATTGCATGGCGATTATAACTATAGCTGCAAATGCTATGAAAGCCAAAATTAAAATCATTAAATTCTGGGGTATTATAACACTACTTGTAGCCATACCACTCCCTCACATATTAATATTCTTTTAGTGAACATGATATATATAAGTTTATTAAAATTGGAATCATGTGATCATCATGGAGGAAAAGTACAAGAAAGCCGGACAGATACTGTCAAAGATTCGTAAGAAGGTTTTCAAGCTCGTGCGGGAAGATCTACCGGTTATAGAACTTGTAAATTTCGTTGAGGATAATATTAGGAAAGAGGGGGCTAAACCAGCATTCCCATGTAATGTTTCAATAAATGATATAACAGCACATTACACTTCCCCAGCCAATGACAAAACCCTGATAAGATATGGAGACCTTGTAAAATTAGATATGGGCGCGCATGTAGATGGTTATATAGCTGACACGGCCATAACCATCCTCGTAGGGGATCAAGAAAATGAAGTTTTTGAGAAAAACCTTAAAATGATAGAAGCATCCCAGAACGCCCTTGAAAATGCCATAAGTATTATAAAAGCTGGTGTAGAACTTGGAAAGATAGGTAAGATAATCCAAGATACAATAAACGACTTCGGTTTCAAACCAGTAACTAACCTTACTGGCCATAGTATGGACAGATGGATACTACATTCCGGATTATCAGTACCCAATGTTAACGAGAAAAATACGCATAAACTCAGAGAAGGAGATGTTCTCGCCATCGAACCCTTCGCCACCGACGGCATTGGATATGTGACCGACATGCCACCAGCATATATCTTCAGATTTTTAAGGGACAGACCACTCAGATTAGTCCATGCAAGGAAGGTCCTCAAGAAGATAAAAGAAGAATACAAGAGTTTACCATTCGCCCAAAGGTGGCTGGCAGAACATTTCGATGCCAAGAGACTTAACGCTTCTATGAGACTACTAATACAATCTAGAGCAATCTACCCATACCATGTGCTCCGAGAAAAAAGTGGTGCATGGGTATCGCAAGCAGAACATACAATAATCGTTGAAAAAGACAGCTGCCAGGTTATAACAGAATAAGCCTTGATCATGTCCCTAAAAATCACTCAATGAATGAACTTAAAATTTTTATATCATAAAAGAAAGTTTTTTTATCATCCTAAATATTTAGGATGATAAAGAAATCTTTTTTCTCTCTTTGGGGGGGTACATTGATATTGGAAGGACCATTAGGCTCCTACCTTAAAGATCTGATTGATGATCTTCTAGATGAAATTGAGAATGTAAATGATAAAAAAGCATTAGATCTAGGTTGTGGTTATGGATATTATACAGTAGAGTTGCTTCAAAGGGGATATGAAGTCGATGCTGTTGATATCTCAGATCATTCCATCAAGATGACCAGGGAGAAAGTCGGCAATCATCCACGGGTCAAACTACATAATATCAACGCATTAAATTTTGATCCTAAGAAAAAATATGATCTCATAATCTGTTTTGAAGTGCTGGAACATCTACATGAAGATTTAAAGCTTTTGAAACTGATTAACTCATGGCTAAAAGATGATGGGATTCTCCTGATCAGCGTACCTCACAATGAGAAATTATGGAATATTAGAGACGAGCTAGCCGGTCATCTTAGAAGATATTCCAAGGACGAAATCAAGGCAAAAATGAAAAGTGCGAATTTAGAACCAACAAAAATATTATGTTATGGTTTTCCATTCGTCAGACTACTTCTTGGAACCTATTTAAAAATCAAAGAAAGAACGATAAAAACTGGAATAAAAAAGAATTATAAGATGCCAAAATCAAAGAATAACTTACCATTGTGGATTAAAAAAATGAGCACGCCCATATTAAAGCGTCTTTTTAAATTCGATAACCTATTCATCAATAGCAATAAAGGTTTTGGATTAATAGTGATGGCAAGAAAAAACCCACAACATGAATAAAGGGAGCGGATAAGGGCTTGCAATACAAAAAAATCCAAGTAAAGAAAGGTGACATCACCAATATCGAAGTTGATGCGATAGTTAATCCAGCCAATTCCCATGGTTTAATGGGGGGAGGAGTGGCTCTATCAATAAAAAAGAAAGGCGGCGCTGATATAGAAAAAGAAGCGATTTCAAAAGCCCCTATACCAGTAGGGGAGGCTATAGCGACAACTGCAGGGAAATTAAAGGCGAAGTATGTTATACACGCTCCTACAATGGAAGAGCCTGCACAACCATCAAATATAAAAGCGATAAAGAAAGCGACGCTCGCAGCCCTGAAAAAAGCGTCTGAGCTTAAAATTTCATCAATAGCATTCCCTGGGATGGGCACAGGCGTCGGTGGGGTGCCAAAGACCAAAGCAGCCCAAGCTATGATAGAGACCATAAAAGACTTCCTCGATCAATCCACAATAAAAGAAATAATTTTTATCGCATACAACCAAGAAATGTTTGAGGCATTTGAAGATGCCAAAAAAAATTGATGGAGGTGACCTGATATGAGGAGTAGTTTTGCAATTGCAAGCATAGCTATTGGAATATGTGCTTTCCTACAGTTCTTGGGAGCTGAGAAAGCTATATTAGCAATAATATTCGGCATACTAGCCCTTAAGGAAATCAAGGAAAAAGAGCTAACAGGAAAATATCTAGCCATGGCAGGGATAATCCTAGGAATAATCTACATAATACTGTTGATAATCATATTACCCTATATAATGAGAATAATACCAAGACTATCAAGTATCTAAAGGTGTTCCCAAAAAGAAAGAATAAGAGAGGAATTAATAGGGTGTTGGTAACCCCATCTCCTTTCTCTCAGCAACTGTCTTCTCTGCTTTTTCCTTTTTCTGTGATGCTAATTTTTCAAGCATGCCAAGGCCGGGTTTGACTTCCTCTATAGGTTTAGTCTCGAATAAACCCGCCTCAAGCGCGTCCTTGAATATTGACTCCCCCGTATCTGTTCTCAAGAATACTGTGGACCATCCATCAGGTGTGCCTACAGATCCTGTTGAAACATCAGCAAGTTCAGCTACATAATCATTGCATAATTTGCAACCGGCCTGTTCATATCCATGGGTTTCCTTGAGTGGTAGGGTGTATACATCATCTTGGGTGTAGACCCAGAATTTTCCTTTACCTATGTCCATTTTCTCTACTAGTTCTAGGCTGAGTCCCATTTTCTCTGAGATGAATGTCTGCAGTGAACTATATGAGAAGTTCTCCATACAGAATATTCCGATGAGCAATTTTATCTTATCAGCGAGGAACCTGACACCGAATGGATATGTTTGCATCTTCCTTATACCCATCAACTGACAGGGTATACCCACTGTACCTAGTTTTTCTATACCGTATTGCCTAACAGCCTTTTTGAGCATCCAAACGTTTGGTGAGAATGTGTACTTGGTACCTGCAGCTGCTTTCAGCTCATCTGATGTCATTGCAACTATGGGTTCTGGCTTCCAGAATTCGTCTCCCGGACCAGCCACCACCGCACCTTCGATTATCTTTTCGTCAAGAGCATATGATAGTAATCCCGTTACGATTCCTCCGTCCTGTGCAATCTTCAAAATTTCTTTATCGGTTGATCTGGCAGCAAATACTTCTTTATATTTTCCTAAAACCATCTTCACAGCCTCCCTATAATCCTAACTCCTTCCTTATCTGCTCTTCAGGCCACCAGGTCCTTGGGCATTGGACATAGCAAATTCCACATTTTATGCAACGATCATTGTTGAGTTCTGGTCTCCCGTTTATCATTTCAAGGGCCCTGGTCTGGCAGGCCATTGCACATGTACCACAGCCTATGCAGAGGCCCTGGTTAACTACCTTGGTTTGCAAGTCGCATCCACAAGCTTCGTTATAACCTGCAAGATCTAACATAGGTTTGAGGTAATCCATGTCATTGTTTAGAAGTGCCACAACTGCTTTGGCTATGATCTCAGGTGATGGTGGGCATCCTGGTAAAGCCAAGTCAACATCTATTACACTCGATATGGGTACGAAAGACTCGTGTGCTGGTTGTGCCTGCTGCCCTCCCCTGGCATATCTGGTGAAACAGCCTGTCGCGGCACATGATCCGAATGCACATACTAGTTTGGCCTTTTCCCTTACCTCCTTAAGTTCTTTTAGGCTGTGTTCATCTTGCAAGCATACAGAACCTTCCACTAGGGCAAGGTCCATCTCAGGCATTTCCCATACATCCACCAGTGTATGTCCATAGACTATTTCCACCATGTCAGTTAGTAAATCTGCAAGGATGTCGTAATTTTCTGTTAACGACATTGCATCTCCTGTACACCCACTTAGGTGGATGTAACCTATTCTTGGTTTTGCTTTTTCTTCTTCAGCCACTTTTTCAACCTCCTCTTTTGGAACTTCAACAACCTTTTCTTTTTCCTTTTCAGGTTTAGCCTCCAATCCTAAAAATCTTTTAATACGGGCAATTAAGCTCATTGATAAACCCCAATTTCGTTTAAAATCATCTTAACCGCCCTGGGAATGGCCTTCTCGACTGGGGGTGTGAGGCCCATTTCCACATAGGGGGCGGATATTTCCTTTGGTTTACACCCTATTACCACCACGTCGATTTTTTCGCTGAGTTCATGGAGGGGCTGGTTAACCGGCCATGAATGCATGTTTTCATAGGATCCCTTTGGGATCTCTTCGAGACTAAATTTCCTTAATGTTCCTGGTTCTGCGTTGAATTCCACTACATCAACGACTATTATCTTCCTCCAAGATTCTTGGGGGAGTGAGAACACATAATGTGGACCGCCAGTACCCGCGTCGATGAACATGACATTGTCTGGTTTTTCCTTGTCTTTGAAGTGTTCTTCAAGTGCATTGATTACCGCCGGGCCGAAACCGTCATCCTTGAATAGGATGTTTCCACAGCCCACTACTAAAATCTCAGCATCGTATGGCATAATCCTTAGATCCTGACCATTTCACTTTTTATAGGAGTTTTATCTTCGTCGTCGATAACCATCAGGTGGGTTGCGCATGATAGACATGGGTCATATGCCCGTATGACATGTGGTGCATAGTCGTAATGGAAGCCTTCGGTTGCGGGTCCCATTGTTGGTATGTTCCATGTTGTTGGGACAAGTGCACTGTAGAATTGTATTTTACCATCGGCTACTTGGGCTAGGTGGACGTCCATTCCTCTTGGTGCTTCTATTGCACCAACACCTAATTTGCCTGTTCCGGTTATGTCGAAGTCTGTCATTACGGGTGCTGAAGTGTCGAGTTCATCTAGTATGTCAATGGCCCTTGAGAGTGCTGTTTTCATTTCAAGTGCTCTGGCGACGTGTTGTGCTACAACTCCTCTTTCTTTGAAGCCTTGGAATTCGACGAGTCTTGCTCTTGGCCCTACTTCCACGCTTCTTCCATCGTATAGTGGTATTGTTGAGCAAGCTCTTTTGCCTATCTCTGGATCGTCATACCAGCTTTCTGGCATAACTTCCGTGAATCTGTCCAAGTCGAATTTTGTCCTGTCACCATATAATTGGTGTGTTGCCAGTGTTGGTTGGTTGTGTGCTCCTAATCCTTCTGGGAGTCCTTTTTCCTCGACTAGGCTTATTATGAGTTCTACGTGTTCATTTAGTTTGGGTTTGAGTTGTTTTAGTCTTGCGTATAATCTTTTTCTTGCAAGTTCTGTTATGTTGTCAGCCATTCCCCCTATTCTGATATCGGAAGGGTGTATACCTTCTCCTGCGACCATGTCCACAACATATTGTGCGTTTTTTCTTATCTCTGATACTGATTCTATCGCTGTTTTCATGAGGTTTTCTGGGACGAAGTCTTGTGCTATGAGGAACTGGTGTATTGCGTGACTGTTGACGTGGTGTGCGGCTAATGTTAGTTCTCGGAGCAGTTTAGCGGCCTTTGGGGGTTCGATGTCAAGTGAGTCTTCCACTGCTTCAGTTGATGCTAAAGTGTGGGGTATGGGGCAGACTCCACAGATTCTCTGCGTGAATACTGGCGCTGTTTCAGGGGCCTTTCCAAGTAGCATCTTTTCAAGACCCCTCACAGGAGTAATACTGAAGTATCGGCCCTTTGTCACAATCCCTTCATCATCGACTTCCAGGACAAGTTCTGCGTGACCTTCCTGTCGGCTGGTCGGCGATATAACAATCCTTTCGCTCAAGTGTATCACCTCTTCTTTTTAGAATTCAAAAAAACCATCAAGTTATATAAATATCTTTAAATAGTTATAAGTTTTTCAATTAAAGAAAAAGTGAAAAATATTTATACTAGAATAAAAAATTAACAAAAATTAATAAAATCATAAAAAAATATTAATGGACAACATTATTATTACTATTACTTTCGGAACTCACCTTCCAAGAAGGAGGAACACTCAAGGGAATGAGTAAGTAGCTAAGTTTAAATACCTTGTTTATTGAAAATATAATAGTAGATGTATATGAAGGCAGCCCCCTAAATCTATAAGGATGGGGGGTGGTGTGAGCCCCCAATTGAAGATAAAAGGGCACATGCTAAAAAAGTCTTCAAAAAAGCCCCTGTCCTTTGTGTGAGGGCGGTTCACGCTAAAAAAAAACAATGAATAGAAGGTGAGAATCGATGATAGACTCCAAGATTATAATTTCGGTGGCTATAGTTTTAATCATTGGAGCAATCGCAGCAGGTTACCAGATAAGCAACAACCCTGAAATTCTATGGCAAGTAACGAACCCAGACAGTACCACCCCATCATCTTCGGGGAGTGGTGGTGCTAGCGGTACCGGTGGTGCCGGTGGTGCCGGTGGTGCAGGCGGAGGTGCAGGTGGATCCAGTAGCTTAGATAATATTGGAGGTAATGGAGGTTATTCTGTGAGTCCATCAGAAGCGCAAAGTATAGCTAAAGGATACATAAAAGAAGAAGGCGCTACAGCAGGAACTCCACGCCTCGTCAGCATAGGCGGGGAACCAGTATATGTAGTGCCAATAGAAAAAGATGGTAAAATCATCGGAGAAATCCATATAGACCCCGTCACAGGTAAAAACATAGGCGGGGGTGGTGGTGCCCCACCATGAAAGTCGAAACAAAAAATGAATCATGCACAATAGTATCTGAAGAAATTGAAAACGCCATAGTCCTCGAAGGATCTCCAGGCTTGGGACTGTTAGGTAACATCGTAGGATGGCTCCTAGTAGACGAGCTTAAAATGAGGGAAATAGGATACATCGACTCTAAATACTTCCCACCCTTAGCAGTCCTCTACAGGGGTGTTGCAATACACCCATTCAGAGTATATGAAGGGGAAGGACTAGTACTCTTCCTCTCAGACTTCATCCTACCATCATCCATAGTCTATGACATGACCAATGCAATGGTAAAATGGATGAAAAGGAACAACAGCAAAGAATTAATAACATTTAACAGCATCATCGTAAGGCAAAAATCACACCTAGTCGCAGGAGCAGCGAACAGCAAAGACGCCTTAAAAAGACTTGGAAAACTGGACATACCAATATTACCCTTTGGGAACATAAACGGGATCTCAGGAACATTACTGACAAGATGCGCCATAGAAAACATACCAGCTTCCTGCCTATTCGGTGAGATATTAACACCATACCCTGATCCAAGAGCAGCGGCAGAAGTGGTTGAAGTCCTCAATAAAATGCTAGGCCTAGAAGTGGACACAGAACCATTACTAGAAGAAGCCCAGGCAATCGAATCACGCCTTAAAAAATTAGCAGAAAAAGTACACAAAACAGAAACACCCACAACCCCAACAGAAACCCCAATATACATGTAAAAACTTTAATCTAACAAGAACGCTACCAAGGCAAATAATTTATATACCAAAAATTTACAATTTTTTTATCCAATATAATATTTAGTAGAAGGGCCCGTAGCCTAGCTTGGATAGGGCGTCGGACTTCTAATCCGAAGGTCCCGGGTTCAAATCCCGGCGGGTCCGCTACAAAAAAATCCTCACCAAGCACGTGTATGGGGCCCGTAGCCTAGCCTGGATAGGGCATCGGACTCCTAATCCGAAGGTCCCGGGTTCAAATCCCGGCGGGTCCGTTCACTATTCAGAAAAATTGTCCATGAACATAAAGAGCGGGTGATTATTTACCTTAAATTCTCTGGATTATGAGGTGCTTGCTTCCAAAAAAAGATGATTTAAGATCTATGGACGATGAATTAATATCCTATCGAAAATAGGCGTCCAATGTATTTTCTGGGAATCGTATTTCACCGTATCTGCCCCCACCACCAGGCACTATGACCAAGGAACCATTCCTAAACGCCCTTATTGCAAGTGCAGTTTCTGCATCCACTTCCCTTATCTTATCTAGGGGAGCGTCAAGGAGCGCTTTTATTTCGTTACCGAACTCTTCTACAAGTTTTCCCCAAATCCTCTGAACATAACGTGTTGTAACACCCTTACCGTGTTTCATGCTGATTATCTCGGCAAGTGGCATGATATGAATATAAGGTGGGCGATGACTTGGATGATGTGGCTTTTTCCATGTGGCTATTTCATGGATTCGATAATCCACACCCTTCTTGATGGTCCCCCCACATGAACACTTCATACCAACTTTTATAGCCTCCTCTGGTTTGTAGATTTTGTAACAGCGCGTGCATGCTGTGAGATGATATTTACCAAGTCTTGGATCGAAACCATAATTTGCACGTATGTTCTTCCTCTTTATAGACTTTTTAATAGCGGAAAAGGAAATTTCATCTACCTTGAGTTGGTTGAATTCTCTGCCGAGACGGTGCGGCCAAGGAGAATGTGCGTCAGAATTCGTTAAAAATGGGATGTCTTGGAGTTCTTTTATCCTGTCAGCCATGTTCGTATCGGCTGATAAACCCAATTCCAGGAAATCGGGCGCTTTACCATAACAGTCCTTGTAACTGTCATAGGATTTGTATAGGCTAGTCCAGGGGGTGAATGCATGGGATGGGCCAATGAGTCCATCGTATTCATGTACAAGGTCCATTATCTCTGATCCTCGCATTCTAACCTTGGGTCTGCCCTCCTTGTTAATATTGGATGATGGTAGGTTTTCCTTTAATTCTATGGCTGTTTTTATGGAGGGTAAAATTAGGAGGTGATGGACTCGTCTCAAGTCTTCAACTTCACTTGTTATTATAAAATCGCAATCGGCATGGGAATAAATGCCATCTTCCGTTTCCTCTGTGCTTTCTATGATCATTCTAAGCCATTTGGGGTGGAATCCATCACCAGTACCTACAAGGTCTAGGCCTTTAAGCTTTGCTTGTGGAGCTATGTTATCTATGGTCATTTTTTGGGATGTTGCCTGGGAAAAACAACTGTGTATGTGAAGATCCGCGTTTATTATCATCTGGGATCAGCCTATGTATCTGAGGTCTTCTTCGCCTGGTTTAAGCGTCATCCTTTCTATCATTTCTTGTTCCATCCGCTGAGCCTTTGATATCATCTTACGAGTTTCCTTAGCCCGTTCTTCGAGTTTCTCCGTGTCTATTTCAAGTTTTAGGAGTTTCATGAGGACATTGAGCAGTGCTCTCGCGGCCTCGGCATCTATATAATATCCTGGTGTTTCGCCCATGAGACAGACGCCCTCCATCCCCCTAAGACTTCCCATTCCTAGTAGTAGACCTGAGGCGCCGATTATACCACCATCAGCTGATCTTAAAATGACCCCATGTTCTTCCAGTTTCTTGGCCAGCTCGATGTTAGTGGCGGCGCCGTAAACCTTTGAAACTTCAACTGGTTGGCCCGTGGCTAACCCTCCAAGGGTGTATATCTCCTTTGCTCCATGTTTTTCCACAAAGTCTAGTATCATGCCACAGATCTCATATTGTCCCTCTGGTGAAAGTCCTTGCGTATTACCAATTAGTATTATATAATCTCTTTTTTCTTTGCCGACTGATTTCAGATAATAAAATTCGTTTTTCATAGGTTCTATAATGCCGTTGTCATCCACTAGAACTTGTGGAGGAAATGACGGTGAATAAAGTTCTGCGAATTTTGTGGCATTTAGTTCGTCGATGATGTGATCAGCGGCTAATTTTCCCACGTGTCCTATACCTGGTAGAGCTTCTATGAATATTGGCTGGTCTAATTCAACTTCTTCTAAAACATTTATTATTGTTTCTTTCATTTTTACCCCCTATTTTTAGAGAGCATTTGTTTTTTTAAAATACGCCTATATTTCCCATATTTATCCTCTGGAGAATATCTTGGCGGGGCTACATTTCCTGTTTTCATCCCACAATATGGGCATTTCTCTTTTAATGTGTATTCTCCACAAGAAGAACATTTTCGCATTTTCATGTTAATTCACGATGGAATTCTCCTTTCCCCCCTTCTTTCATTATGATGTCTATACACTTTTGAGCGGCCTTTTTAAGTTTCTTTTCGGCTGTTGGATAATTTGTTGATTTAACTATTAAACGGTAGCGGGGTGCTCCAACAGCCTGTACTATCGCCCCTACCTTCTGGGCGGCCTTGAGGGCCTTTTTAATTATTTCTATACCATCGGGTGCATAGGATCTAATATCAACATAACCTGTTACCCGAACCTCTGGGGGTGTTATGTTCTTTTTAGCGATTTTGGTAATCGCCTTGGCCCAATCTTCTGGGACGCCCTCCTCTATTAATGCTTTTTCACCCTCATCTGCCGCTGTTTCAAATGCACCATAAAGATCGCCGAATATATCCATCAAATCATAACCTATTTCCTCATAGGCCTCGTCAAGGTTTTTACCTAGACTCTTAGCTGCTAGTTCTAAAAATTTTTCGGCTTTTTGCTCAATCTTCCAAGCTTGTATCTTCTTCCGTCTCTGATCATCCCTTATACGTTTCATGGACGCGTCAACATGCCCCTTCTCAGGGTTGACCCGTAACACTCTAGCCACGATCTTCTGATTCTCCCTTACAAAATCTCTTATATTCTTAACCCAACCAGATGAAACCTCTGAAATATGTATGAAAGCCTCTTTACCAGGATATTCTTCAAGTTTTGCGAACGCCCCATAACCTAGAACCTTGTGTACAGTTGCAACTACTAATTCACCTTCTTCAGGCCACTCTTTTCTCCTTCTAACCATGAAAACACCTCAGTCTAGGACCTCTAGGATCTGTGCCTTGATCTTTGCCTTGCCACCAGTTGGTTCAACCAATGTCTTGCCACATATTATGCATTGTACATAGGATGCGGCCCTGTCAAATACTATTTGTTGGTTCCCACAATCTAGGCATTTAACGCGTAGAAAATTGCTCCTACTTTCATAGAACATGGCCACACCCCCAGATTATGTGGTAAATTCGACTCTCCCAGCTCTGAATGTTCTTCTTTTAGTGTGAGATTTTCCACATTCTTTACATTTTAAGCGTAAGTCTAACTTTTTCACGGGTTTATTACCTGAAGGTAATGGTCTTGGATACCCCCTGTAACCTGCGGTAACCCTCCTGAATTGCCTCTGACCCCATTTTAATTCGCTTGCTTTACGCCTTTTTGACTCTAATACCTCATGGATGGTGTGTTTCCTGCAATGTGGACAGTAAGTTCTCCTTTCCTTAGGAATCTTCATTTTGCAATCACCTCGGAATATCATTAGAATGAAAAAATAATCTTCATGGTAAATTATATCAATGATTGTCTATTTATAACTTTGGTGGTCGGATTATTCAATGTTTAATAAGCCGTCCTTTGCCAGAATCTACAAATATTCTTGCGGTGATAGATGGTAATCTGACAATATCTTGGGGTTTGAATGGCCCATATACCTTTTCATCGACTCCAACAATTGCTGATGGCACCTCATCATATACTATGATTGTTTTGATCTCGGTTTCGGCGGTTTTTCTCTCCTCTTTTTTATTGGAATCTTTTGTGTTTACTGGTTTGTCTTCTAGGATTGGGAATAATCTGGAGCGGTGTTCAATTAAAAGACTTGTAATAGATGAATATAATTTCTTCTCCTCAGGGGTTAGATTAACTGGACTTTTATCCTCCAAGTCTAATTTGGGGTTTTTATTAAAAAGATTATATGATCTTTGGACATTCATGACCGCAATGTCAGTTATTTTATGTTCTCTACGTTCACATATTTCCATGGTTATCCTTTGAACGTCCCTTAGAAGATGGTGTCTTCTACTATTTAATGGATCCTTGCTTAAGGTGCCCATTAGTTTTTTCATGTAATCATATGTTTTCTTGTAGAAATCATCACCTACTCTTGCAAGTCCGCGTTCGTCTCTTTCTTTTTTTTGTATCCTCCTAAGTTCCCTGAAGAAATCATCCAAGCCCATTCATCCCCAACTTTTTTATTCTTCGGCTTCTAGACGCGGTGCCAAGAGGAAGCTTAATTCGCCTTCATCCTCTGGCATTTTTAATGTTAACTTTAGGGGCATGTCATTCCCAAGGTTTATCGTAGCTGTTTCGCTGAATCGATCGGCTTTTAGCATCTCCCTTATCTTGTCGAGTGAATATACGCTCCTCGCAGGTTCTTTTATCTTTTCGCCATGATAATATTCAATCATGGCATCGCCAAATTCTCCCTTGGAAGATATTATGAATTTCTCTTCATCGACCTGGAATGTGATCTTATCAGAGAATATGTCGATATCTGCTATAGCATCTTTTAAGAGCGAAAATGGAACCTCGAATTCATTTTCATATCGTATCTCTGGGGGTTGGGGAGTTTCGTATTCAATATCTATTAGTCTTATCTTGAATTGGCGTGTGGCTTCCCCTTCAAATGTTAATATGAGGTTGGCGTCATCGCTTGTGATTATTAGACGGTCCCCTGCCCGGGCACGTCTGAGGACTTTCATGAGCTCTTCTGTATCTACATTAATCTTCTCTGGTTCGTCACATTCATATTCATCAAATATTTCCCTTTTAAGTTCGAGGTGTACGAAGGTTATATGGCTCCTATCAAGGGCATCTAAGCGCATGCCTTCACTATCTATCTGTATTTGGACTTCATCCACAATTGATGAAATAGCATCAAAACTTGTCCTTAGGATGTTAGGATCATTCAACTCTGCCTTAAACATTCATAGTCCTCCTCACCTTTTCTTATAGAGTGGGGTGTGCTCTTCCCATGAAAAGGGATTATTCAATGTTTATTCTTTTTATCTTTTTTATCTTTTTCATTTTCAACAGCCTTTATTTCGGTATAGATATTAGCTAGTGGTGTTTTTGAAATGATTTTCTCTTTCAGCGCAGCTACTATAACTAGGATCCCTAGTATCATGAGGAAAGTTGCCATAATGGCTTGTTCACCGAATATGACATTATCTGCTACTTTTTTAACAGGGGCGTTCAAATGTAAGATGCCTGATATGAGAAGTAATATGCCTATGAAAACGCCACCATATAACATTATGTCATTTTTTTTATCATCTAGGATTCTCCTAGTTTTTTTGAATTCTATCCCGGGGATGTTTTTTTTCAAATCCTTGAAGATTTTATTGAATTGGTCTTTAATCGTATTCCCTCCATGTATATTTACATTTAGTGCATCTTAAAAAGCGGGTTTCGGATTCATCAGCCCTTCTCGTCTGTTGCATCCACCAGAAAGCTTCTTTGTTCCCACATTTTGGACATTCAACCTTGGTTGTGGGGAGGGTTTTAACATCTTCTCCAGTGAATATGACGCTTTCCTTGCTTTTGATCTTCTCTGCCACACTGTACTTATCTGATAATTCCTTTGTTATCTTCTTTTCATATCCACATTTACATTTAAACTTTTTTTTGTCTGGGAACATTATAGCTCCACATCTTGGACAAAATTCCATCTTCTTCCTCCCAAAGTCCTAGAGAAACTATTCTTTGATATTTTACCAGTGACCCCTATTCTATACATTTTTCCTTTTTATAATTTTTCCGAAACTTGTATGCATCTTCTAGGATGGTGGCATGGTCAAATGCTAATTTTATCTTCTCTAGTTCTTCCCATTTGAACTTGGAAACTTCACTGGCATCAGTATCTGCTTTTAACTTTCCACCGATCCTATGGGCTATGAAACATATGCTTATAACGTGTCCGCGGGGGTCGCGATCTGGGTCTGAATAAACACCTAACAGATGATCCAACTCCACCTTTAAGCCTGTTTCTTCCCGTGCTTCTCTTAGGGCCGCCTCTTCAACTCTTTCCCCATATTCTACGAAGCCGCCGGGGAGTGCCCAGAACCCTTTATATGGGTTCTTTTTCCTTTTGATGAGTATGACACTATCATCGGGGTAGATGATAACGATATCAACTGCTAGGAGTGGATTCTTGTATATTTTGATCACCTTCTGGCTTAGGCGTTACCCTTTGATTCGCCCTTTTCAACTCCTGCTGCGATAAGATGGGCTGCTCTTATAGGCTCTGGGATCGCGCTTCTTGTTGTTGAAATTTTAACTATCTCTGTGGCATCTTTCAATTTTATACCCTTCACTTGTATGTAGATAGTGTCCTTAACCTTCACTGAGTATATTTTACCAGCCCTTTTTATAGCATCCCATCGCCGCTCCCAATCCACAAATTTTCCCTGGAGGGCCCTTTTTATCCTTTTAAAGTCGGGTATTTTCCTTATAACAACTATAACTGGTAAACCCGTTTCTTTGAATACTTTTTCCACGTCAACGACATTGAATCCGCCTAACGTTACCCCATCTAACATTATAACACCTAATTGGTCGAGGTGTCTTGAATTTTTAACCATTTCAATTATTTTAGATGTAGAATCAGTTCCATCAACTTTTATGTGAGTTGTTAAGACGCCATCCAACCATGATCCGCCCCTAAAGACGGTGCCAACAACTAGCACATCATCTTTACTATGGGGTGTGAATGGGGCATCATCGACCCCTAAGATTCTTATCTCAGATTTTATCTTCCTGAATTTTTTCTCTTTCATGGACTAGACCGCTTTTAGGAGGTCCTTGAATTCTTTGGATTTTTCTTTAAGGGTTTTTGCCGCCTTTTTAAGGGATTTTCGTGGATTATCTCCTCTTATGTACATGTGGGGTTTCCCTATTATGGGATGGTCTATGGAATATGCTACAGCTTTCACGGTTTCGTCTTCGAGGAGGATTTTGCGCAAGGCATTACAGAGTGTATGAGTTTCTCCTTCAAATATTATCTCTAGTTCATATTTCTCGTCGCGGATAATCTTCACTTTTTTCTCCTCCAATACTATCTGAGCCTATAATCTGTGGAGAGTTTCCTTTTCTCTCTGTTTCCACAATTTGGACATATAACCTCGTTATTTCCCGCTTTTTTCATGAAGTGTCTGCAACGGGTGCACATAGCTTTTATAACTCCAAGGCTCTTCTGTGCGGTTTGTAGGTCTATACCAGTTAATCCTACCAGTCTGCTTACACGAGCCTCGATTATGTCCCCTATCCTAAAGGCTTCTGTTAACTTTGATAGGTAACCATTTGTCGCCTGTGAAATGTGGACCGCACCCATGAACGATGTTACAGGGGCTCTTGAACTACCTTTAACATGGTGAATTCTCACTAGGGCCCTTTGACTCTTCACTTCAATAACTTCTCCGATGACTATTGCACCCTCTTTTAATATCGGGGGTGTTTCTGTCTTTGATATGACTTTTATGCGTTTATTTTTTTCATCCCTTGCAACTTCTCCTACAAAGAGCGATTTTATTTTACCCTTTTCTTCGTATGTTCCCTCGGCTGGTACGAATTCTTCTATGACAGCCAATGAGTCTCCAGGAAAAACAAAATCCCCAGATTTTGCCTTCATCAATTCACCTCAATAGGATTTTAATACGGAAAAAATAGTATAAGTCCCTTTTAAATCTATCTTTTTTATCTTCTCATATATATACTTATACTTAGAACAGGATCTCATCCAGGGTATAATCTTCCCATCCCCTTTTACCAAGGACTATCTCTAATTCTATGGGGGTTAAAATGGGCTTATCATACAAGTGATAATCGTCTACGGGCATTCTTGGACAAGCAGAAACTACAAAGGCATTTAAATCCCTGAACGGGACGAGTAACTCGGGGGAAACATCATCCAATATTATTATAAATGCTTCTCTACCAGAATCTTCAAGGAGCTTCTTCAAGTTTAAAGCCAAGGACAACCTCTTTTGGCCCTTTTTAGATGACATTATAACCCCCCATTTCTTGGCTTCTCTAGCTCTTGTAATAGCTGCGAATCTTATCCTTAAAATTCTATCAGCAAAATCTTCAATATTATTGACCTGTCCAGTGTATGGATCCGCTGCAATAACCGGTTTCCCTGTGAATAATCTTATGCCAAGGGGGTGGAAATCTCCACTACCAATAAATAAGTAAACATCTACGTCTAATTCTTTAACTGATGAAAAATTGCAACCTAGAACCTGCCCCCGCCTAGTACCCACCCCCTTGGCTGATAAAACCTTCTTACCATGATCTTCTAGGAATTTTATGGCTTCATCGAGTAAGTGTAAGTGTTGGGTTGTGGTAGCCACTCCTACCTTATCATATCCAGATAATAGTTTGAGGGATGATCTGAGAGCAGGTATTATATCAACTTTGGCATATGCTTCTATAAAAATGACTGGAATATTATAATCCAGTGGTAGGGGACTGTGACCATAATGGATTAGAAGATCAACTATGCCCTCTAGTTTGGTGTCTGCAACGTCACACGCACCATAGCACGGATCTGCCGATATCAGGACGGTAACCCCTAGTTCTTTTTCAAGTTTCCGGGCCAATTTTAATGCGTGGATCTTAAGACCATCTGGGAACTGTAATCCTATTATCCTAGGATTATACTTTTTAGCTTTTTCTATGACCTTGGAGGTTTCAAATTGGTAATCTGCCAATTTAGGCCTCCTCTGGGGGGCTTGTTATTATTTTATCATCAATGATATCCACTCTTATTAATGTGTCTATTTTGTAGCCTGTTTTTTCTTCCACGACTTTTCTACCTTCGCCTTTTTCTATTATAACTATGACTTTAGCTACTTCTACGTTCATCTTTTTGAGGGCTTCTAGGACTGCTAATAGTGTTCCCCCAGTACTTACAACGTCGTCTATGACAAGTAGTCTGTCACCCTCTTCGATGCCATTGATGTATAATTCCCCCTCACTATATCCCGTGGTTTGATGGACTGCAACTTCACCTGGGAGGCCGTATTCGCGTTTTCTCACAACTACGAATGGTATTCTCGTTTTAAGTGACAATGCCGTGGCAAGGTGTATGCCCATGGCCTCGATACACACTATTTTATCAACATCCAGAGTATAACGTTTTGTTATCTCATCAACCACCTCTTCCAATATATCAGGGGTTGTGAGTGGTATTCCATCGGTTATCGGGTGCACAAAATAATTATACTCTCCTTTTTTTATGATGGGCGCCCTTTTTAGTGTTTTCTCTAACTTTTTTAGCATTTCCATCACAGAATTTCCATTCGATAAATATAAATCTGAAATATCTTTAATATATTCTATAGTTATTAATCTAATTTTCTCAAAGTGATTATCATGTTAGGCAAGCTAGGTAAGAGTCTCGCAAAGACTATGAAAAAATTGGCAGGGATGACCATAGTAGATGAAGAAGTGGTGAAAGAGGTTATAAAGGACATACAACGTGCACTAATCCAAGCAGATGTTAATATAAAACTCGTATTCAAATTATCCAAGTCAATAGAGGAAAGAGCCCTTAATGAAGAACCCCCAAAGGGCGTAACCCCAAAGGAACATATTATAAGGATAGTATACGAGGAAATGGTGAAACTCGTTGGGGAAACCGCAAAACCCCTCAAAATAGACAAAAAACCCTATAAGATACTCTTTGTAGGATTGCAAGGGAGTGGTAAAACAACCACCATAGGGAAACTAAGCCGCCACCTCCAAAAGAAAGGACTGAACGCCGCCATAGTATGTACAGACACATGGAGGCCAGCCGCATTTGACCAGTTAAAACAACTCACACAAGAAATTAAAATACCAGTCTATGGGGAACCAGAGAACCAAGACCCGTTAAAAATCGCGGTTAATGGACTTGAAAAATTTAAAGATTATGATGTTATAATCTTTGACACAGCAGGACGTCACAAAGAAGAAAAACACCTACTCAAGGAAATGGAGCAACTATCAACTGTAATCAGACCAGATGAGACAATACTCGTAATCGACGGTACAATAGGACAGCAAGCAAGAGAACAAGCAAGAGCATTCTCCAATAGCACCCCCGTTGGATCAATAATAGTGACAAAACTTGATGGATCAGCTAAGGGTGGGGGTGCACTCTCAGCAGTTGCAGAGATAGGAGCCCCAATAAAATTCATAGGCACCGGTGAAAAACTAGAAGATTTCGAAGTATTCGACCCAGAAAGGTTCATCTCCAGACTCCTAGGAATGGGGGACATCAGAAGCTTGTTAGAAAAGGCAGAGGAAATTGCAGAAGAACAAGAAGTGAGTGAGGAGACAGTAGACGCCATCCTCACAGGCAGATTCGCCCTGAGGGAGATGAAATCGCAATTCGAGATGATGGGGAAAATGGGCCCATTACAACAAGTCATAAACATGATCCCTGGCCTTGATAAACTGCCGAAGAACGCCCCTGATGCAACAGAAGAAAAAATCGAGAAGTACATTACCATAATGGATTCAATGACAGAATATGAACTAGACCATCCAGAGGCGATTAAACATTCAAGGATAAAAAGGATCGCAAGGGGTTCAGGCACAAGGAACGAGGATGTGAAAGAACTCCTAAAATATTACAAGGTTACAAAGAAGGCCATGAAAGGCCTTGGAAGACGGAACAGGGGAGGCCCAATAGGACAATTAATGAAACAATTCCTACGCTAATGATAGACATGAAAACGGAAAAAAGACTAGAAAAACTATTAGATATCACGGGGGAGAGCATATGTCTAAATTGCCTTGGACGTAAATTCTCAGATATCATACCAGGACCAGGTAACCGTAAGAGAGCTGAAACATTAATTAAAACCTTTAAATTAAAAAAATCGTCCAACAAGTGCAAAATCTGTAAAGGGATACTAGAAGATCTTGAAAAAACAGCAGACTATGTTGAAGAGAAAATAAAAAAATTAAACCTTGAATTTTCAACCCTACTAGTAGGAAGCAGACTACCCGAGGAGCTCTTAAGCACTGATGAGAATATAAACAATCATTTAAACATTGAAGTTGAAAGCATAAAAAAAGAAATTAACAGAGAACTCGGAAAAATCCTGAAAGAAAGATTTAATTGTAAAGTAGACTTCAAAAACCCCGATATTATCGTTAAAGTCGACTTCAGAACATTAGAACCACAAGTATGGGTACAGATAAACCCATTATTTATAGAAGGCCGATACAAGAAACTCATAAGAGGCATACCCCAGACTAAATGGCCCTGCAGAAAATGTAAAGGCCAAGGATGTCCAAGGTGCAATTTCACAGGTAAAATGTACCCCACTTCAGTCGAGGAACTGGTCGCAGAACCCGTGCTCAAGGCAACTCAAGGTTCAGGGTCGAAATTCCACGGAGCAGGAAGGGAAGATATTGATGTGAGGATGCTTGGAAAAGGAAGACCCTTCGTACTCGAAATCAAAGAACCAAAGAAAAGAAAAATAAACCTAAAAGAAATTGCTGATGAGATCAACAAATTTGCCAAGGGCAAAATCGAAGTTCTAAACTTGAAATTCTCCACACGCAATCGTAAAGTAGAAATCAAAACTTCGTCCCCATATAAAATCTACAGGGCCAAGGTTAAATTAAAGGATGAAATTGAACCATCAGCCCTTGAAAAACTGAAATCCCTAAATTTAATTAAACAGAGAACCCCAAAGAGGGTTTCTCACAGAAGAGCAGACAAGATAAGGAAAAGAAAAGTAATAGATATTAAATGGAATATAATCGATTCCAAAACTCTTGAACTTATATTAAAAACCGAAGGGGGGCTTTATATAAAAGAGCTTATCTCAGGTGACGATGGAAGAACAAAACCAAGTATAAGTGAAATACTCAACACCCCCGCAGAGTGTATAGAACTTGACGTCCTAGAAGTTGGATAACCCACATTAAACCCCCCCACAAAAAGCTTAGATGATAAAATGTCTAATCATGATATATTGTAAAGCCACAGCATAAGGTCAATCAATCACTTTTTATGGCCTGGAAAAGTGCAAAGATGACCAGCAAGTAAGCTATAGTCCTGATTATTATAAGAGCCAGCAAATTGCTAGGGTATCCCATCAACTGGGCCAGATGGGACACTCCAAAAAATCCGAATGCCAATCCAATATAAAACAGTAAGGGATTTTTAAATTTCCTGAACCCCCGATAGCCCATTACTAGGATTATTATACAAAATATCAAATTGATAGTAAGCATGGGTTCTATGATTATCGGCACATCCATTCACCTTGTTATAGTATAATAATCGTATCTTATATATTTTGTGATAACAATTGAAACTTTTCCAAATTCCATTTTTCTATCAAGGATGCAGTTTATGAGCCTGATAACCTCCCAGAAAACAATTTTCACCTTGGAATATCCTCTAAAGGCGAAAATTGTATAATCGATGTGGAGAGCCCCCCAATTTGACAATAAACAAAACCAATACCTTATAGTATAAAGTTAAAAATTTATTAGCAGATTCGGAGAAGATCTAGTCTTTCAAAGGGAAATTTTAAATCACTACACATATATGATCCTTGAGAGAGGATCATATGAGCCTTGGATAACCTAGTTCCTTAACCTGACATTCACCACAAGATAAGGGGAAAATATTTAGGTGAGAAAATAAATAAAATCAGGTTATATGATCATCCTAATTTTTCAGGATCATGGAGGTTTATTAATATGAGAAGATCAAAAGGTTTCAGAAGCAAAACAAGATACAAGCTACAAAAGCCAAAAAGAGGCCGGACAAATCCCATAACAAGAAAAATACAAACCTTTCAAATAGATGACCTTGTACATATAATAATAGACCCTAGCATACACAGGGGACAGCCACATCCACGATTCCATGGCAAAACAGGGAGAATAATTGATAAAATGGGAAAATCCTACGTTGTAACTATAAAAGATGGTAAAAAGGATAAAAAGCTCATCATAAGACCAGAACATCTCCAATTACAAGAGTGATCCTTGATGATAGGTAAAAAAATCATTAAAACAGAACCAGTGCCCATGGCAGAAGTTAAAGTGATCCTAGAAAAATTTGCAGAAAAACATGAGCTCACATATGAACAGAACCTCGCCCTTGAACATGTCAGTAAATTCTCCAAGATAGACTATGAAAAAGCGCAGAAATTAACAGAAGAACTCATGGAACTGCCCAATATAAAGAAAAAACATGCAGTGCTGCTTACAGACCTCATGCCCGAAGATCTTGCAGATGTACGTCTAATATTCGCCAAAGAAAGAATACCTATAAAAAATGAGGATTTTGAGAATATCCTGAAAATAATAGAAAAGTACAGATAATATTTTTTGAGTTGGGTCTCATGGAAGAATATGCCATCATCCTAGACTATCTCCCATTAGGGTATGTGGAAGAAGGCCTAGGCGGCTTTAAAAGAAAACCAGTAGCCCAGGCCATAGGTAAAGACGAGTTCACGCTACTAGAATTAACACCAAAACCCGGTGTGGACCTTGAAATTCATGAAGAAGTCTATATAGGGAAGGGTAAAAGGGATAAGATAGCTAGGATAAACAGGCGACTCCGCCACAACGAATTAACAGCCACGGCAAGGGTTGAACTACCCTATGTCATCGAAGAAATCATAAGATCAAACGAGAAAAAGTTCATCAAATTCTTCAACGAGGCCGGCCCCATAAGCACGAGACTCCACCAACTAGAACTATTACCAGGGATTGGTAAAAAGCACATGTGGGACATACTCAAAGCCCGCAAAGAAAAACCATTTGAAAGCTTTGAGGATATTAAAAAGAGGGTCCCCATGTTAGCAGACCCAGTTAAATTACTAGTTAAAAGGGTTCTCATGGAATTAGATGTTGATAAGGCGAAAAGGGGTAAAAGAAAATACGTACTTTTCACAAGACCGCCCAGAAAAAGGGCGGAGACAAGGAAATAATGAACAAGCTAGCAATTGAAACTAAAAAGATCCTAAAAGAATATGATATCCGTTTAAATAAAAGGTTAGGTCAACATTACCTTATCAGCGACACCAAAAGGCAAAAAATATTATCCTATGCCGATTTAAAGGATGATGATATTATCCTGGAGATCGGCCCCGGCATCGGAACCCTTACAATCCCACTAGCTTCACAAGCCAATAAAGTTATAGCCATTGAAAAGGATAAAAAAATCGCCACCATATTAAAAGACAGGTTAAAAGATTATAAGAATGTTGAATTAATCATAGGAGACGCTTTGAAGATAGAGTTCCCATACTTTAACAAGATAGTGTCCAACTTACCCTACAAGATATCATCGCCCATAACCTTCAAATTACTCGAATATGATTTTGATTTTGGCATTTTAATGTACCAGCGAGAGTTTGCAGAAAGAATGATAGCCAAACCAGGCACCAAAGATTATTCACGCCTTTCAGTAACCTTATATTTCATGGCCAATATCGAGATCCTAGATTATATTCCAAGGAGTGCTTTTTTACCCCCACCAAAGGTTGATTCCGCCATTGTGAAATTAACCCCTAAAGGAAAGATTAATGGAACATTTGAAAGAACCTGCAGAGCCCTCTTCCAACATAAAAGGAAAAAGGCCCGGAAAGCCCTTATTGAATCATTCCATGAAATAAGTTCCAATGCAGATCCGAGGGAAATAGTGGATCTTATAAATCCTAAATTATTAGAAAAAAGGGTTTTCACTTTAACCCCCGAAGAAATACTTGAAATTTCAAATGAATTCAAGAAAATAATCGCCTAGACGCCCCCCAATAAATTTTAAAACTTTGCAAGACTTGAATTGGCTTTAGAATAAAAATTAACCCCCCATACCAAAAAGAATCCTACTAGGAAAATATAAGTATCCTAGGAATCTTTGAGCCACACAAGAATAACTACCAGTAGAATATATCAGACAACAAGAGGCTCTTCCCCATTTTCAAGGAGGATACCTTGCCATGATAACATACAAAAACTTTAAAATTCAAGTATGTGAAAATGTTTACACTCCAGCGGAAGACACGTTCTTACTCGCAGATAACCTTAAAGTAAAGGAGGGTGATGATGTTCTCGAAATTGGGACGGGAACTGGCCTAGTAGCCATAGTCGCCGCTGAAAAGGCTAATGTAACAGCCACCGATATAAACCCCCATGCCATTGAATGTACAGGGAAAAACGCCAAAATCAACAATGCAAAAATAAGAATATTACAGGGAGATCTTTTCGAACCTGTTAAAGGCGAAAAATTTGATGTTATATTATTTAATGCACCGTATCTTCCAAGTTCAGATGAAGATTTGACAGGTGCAATCATAGACAAGGCCTGGGACGGGGGAGAAGATGGGAGAATCATAATAGACCGGTTTATCAAGGAAGTTAAAACTCACCTAAGAGATGGTGGTAAAGTCCAGCTGGTGCAGTCATCACTTTCAAACATAGAAAAAACAATGCAAAAATTAAAGGATATGGGATTCCATGTAGGGATCACAGCCTCCGAGAGATTCTTCTATGAGGACATAGTGGTTATAACCGCAGAATTACCATGATAGTATACCATCAAATACTAGGATGGCATCACCCTCCATATAAGCGCCTATCTTATTGCCCATTTTATAAGTTTGGATTTTAAGTTCACCACCAGGAAGATGAACAAGGACCTTATCATCCAATTTTCCAATCCTTTTACCTGCAATAACCGTCGCCGTGGCCCCGGTCCCACAAGCTAATGTAGGTCCAACACCACGCTCCCATGTAACCATATCAATCTCTGATGGGCTTAATACTTCAACGAAATGTACATTGATCCTCTCTGGGAAAACGGGATGATTTTCTATGAGGGGTCCGAGTCCTTCCAAGTCCACAGATTCTAAATCATCCACGAATATGATTGCATGCGGATTACCCACATTAACTGCTGTAAGTTTTATTTCTTGGCCATCAACCTCGAGATACTCTTCTATAAACTCATCCTTAACTGATTTCATCGGTATCTCAGCTGTTTTAAAGGTTGCGAGTCCCATGTCTACACGTGCAGAGACCACCACCCCCTTATCAATGTTCAAATCCACGACTTTAAGGCCTGCTAGGGTTTCTATTTTGAGTTTCTTTTTTCTTATGATGGCATTATCATATACGAACTTGGCAAAGCATCTTATACCATTACCGCACATTTCTGCCTCGCTTCCATCAGCATTGAATACTCTGAACCTTATATCACCCTCTCCTGTTGCGGGTTCTATGAATATGACGCCATCGGCTCCGATGGAGAATCTTCGCCGACAAACTTCTGATACAAAATCTGGTTTCTCATTCTCGCCTATACACTCTGCTCTACTCTCATCCACAATTATATAGTCGTTACCTAGGGCATGCATTTTAGAAAATAGTATCATCCTTGGCATTCTCTCCACCTGTTATTCTATTTTAGGAATCTTGGGGGCACCACCTGCTTGTTTATAAGATCCGAAAAGTCTTCTCTTTCCCTTATGATCTCAGCTTTACCATCTTTCACAAGAATCTCCGCTGGTCTAGGCCTTGAATTATATTGTGATGCCATGGAAAATGCATATGCACCAGCATCCAATATTGCTAATAGGTCCCCTTCTTCAAGTTTTGGAAGTTTTCTGTCCCTTGCAAAAAGGTCGCCTGATTCACATAAATTGCCTGCTATATCAATCTCCTCTGCTGGTTTTTCATTTGCTTTATTTGCCACGATTATATGATGGTATGAACCATACATCACAGGCCTTACCAGGGTGTTAAAACCTGCATCAACACCAGCAAATTTTCTGTAACTTTCTTTTATGGTGTTAACCCTTGTTAGTAGATAGGCAGCATCCCCCACTATATATCTTCCAGGTTCAAGGTACATGGCGGGTTCTCCAAGGGAATGTTCTTCTAATTTTTCCATGAAGAGGCCTGTTATCTTCTCAGCAAATCTTTTGATATCTAATGGTTCTTCATTTGGATGATAAGGTATGCCAAGGCCACCTCCAAAATCTATGAATTCGAATTCTATCCCCGTGGCCTTTGATACTTTGCCTGCTATGTCCATGAGTCTCTCAACGGCCAACATGAAGGGTTCCGGGTCGAGTATCCCCGAGCCTATATGTGCATGGATTCCTATCGGTTGGAAACCAAGTTCTTGGGCCAAACTGTAAAGTTCAGCAGCCTCTTCTTCCATTATCCCAAATTTACTAAGTTCTCCCCCGGTTATGCAATGTTCGTGGTGTCCCGCGCCTACCCTAGGATTTATCCTAAATGATATTCTAATATTCTCTGGATCTGTTATCTTTGAGAGTCTTAGAAGCTGCGATTTTGAATCAATATTTATCATAACCTCTGATTCGACTGCGAAGAGTATTTCATCGTCTCTAAGATTATTACCAGTGTATAGGATCTTTTCTGGTTCGAAACCTGCGAGTAGGGCCATGTATATTTCACCTGGGGAAACGGCATCGATTCCACTGCCCTCATCTTCAAGTATTTTTAAAATTGTGAGGTTAGTGTTCGCCTTGCACGCATATAATATCTGGAAATTGGGATAATATCGTGTGAAGGCCCTATGGAGTCTTTGGTAGTTTTCTCTTATGCGCATTTCATCTATGACATAAAGTGGTGTGTCATAGTTTCTTGCAAGTTCTACCGCATCTGCTCCACCAATTGACAAGTGACCTTTATCATTAACCTTAACATTTAACATGATGAACCTCCCTAAGATATTTTTTGGAGTTTTGGGAAGATGAAACCATATATAGTAGTTGTTAGGGGGCTTATACTAGAAGATAATAGGATATTATTACTTAAAAGATCAGCGAATTCTAGGACGAATCCAGGATTATGGGAGCTCCCCGGGGGTAAAATGTTAGATGGGGAAACACTTGATAGGACATTGGAGAGGGAAATTTATGAGGAAACTGGCCTTAAAGTATGTCCTATAAGGGTTCTTGGCGCTTTTCAACAGGAATTCCCATTTAAGGTTTCTGTGAATATTATCTTCCAGGTTAGAGTTAGAGGTGGCGTTTTAAGGTTAAGTGATGAACATGAGGCATATAAATGGGTGGATGAAATCAACAATCTCAAGGTTTCTCCATGGCTTGCAGAGTTTAAGAAGTTTTATGGATTGAAGTGAAAACATTATCTAGGACTTCGACGACCTTATCTATTTCATCTTTTTTTATTATGAGCGGTGGTACGAGTCTTATAACCTTGTCGGCCGTGCAATTTATAAGCACTCCCATCTTTCTGGCCTCATCCACTATTTTATCGCATTTTATTGTGAGTTCAACACCTAACATTAAACCATACCCTCTCACATCCTGTATGATATCATGTTCATCCATTAGATCCTCTAGGCGCCCCTTAAAGTATCCGCCCAATCTCCTGGCATTTTCTGGTAAATTCTCACCGACTATAACCTCTATGGCCGCTATGGCAGCCGCACAGCCCAATGGATTACCTCCAAATGTTGATCCATGATCTCCTGGCTCGAATGCTGATGCCACCTCACCATTCGCTAATATGGCACCTATAGGATAGCCTCCCCCCATGGCCTTGGCTACTGTTGTTATATCAGGTTGTATGCCAAAAAGTTCTGAGGCGAACATTGCCCCTGTCCTGCCAAAGCCTGTTTGAACCTCATCAAGTATGAACAGGATATCGTTTTCTCTTGCAAGTGCTTGAACATCTTCTAGGTAACCTTCTGGTGGGACCACAACTCCTCCTTCGCCTTGTATGGCTTCTAGGATTATGGCTGCTGTATCATCTGTTATGGCTTCCGCCATGGCTTGGATGTCACCATAGGGCACATGCTTAAAACCTGGGGGTAATGGTTTAAATGGTTCCTTGTACTTGTCCTGTCCAGTTGCTGTTACAGTTGCAAGTGTCCTTCCATGGAATGAATTCTCAGCAGCTATTATCTCACCTTTGCCTGTATATTTCCTTGCGAGTTTTATAGCGCCCTCGTTGGCTTCAGCTCCACTATTTGCAAAGAATACCTTGTCATGGGGTGAAATTGAGGTGAGTAGCTTAGCTAATTCAACTTGCTCTTTGTTATAGTATATGTTGGAACAGTGTATAAGTTTCTGTGCTTGGTGACAGATGGCAACTGCAACCCTTGGATGTGCATGCCCTATATTGTTCACTGCAACACCTGCAAAACAGTCAACGTACTCGTTACCATCTATGTCCCAGACGCGAACTCCTTTACCATGTGAAATGACTATGGGTTGGCGAGAATAAGTTTGCATGATATACTTTTTTTCAAGTTCAATTATCTCATCAGCATCCATAATATACACCCCATAGGATCCCCCATAAGCTGAGGGGGAGCTTATCATAAGATTATCTTCTTGAAATATTTATAGAGTGGGTGTTCCTTGTTGATAGTATCTAATAGAATCCCTTGAATCTTATATGATGGATGGGATCCTTCAGACGTCTTAATAATATAACCCTTTTCTACATCTTCCACTTTAAGAATCTTGTCATTTATTATTACATTTTCACCCTTTTTAAATCCTGAAGATTTTTCTCTGACTACCATAAATCCATTAAGTTCGGGTTTCTTCATGATAAAGATTTTAGCTTCAAAGCCCTTTTCATGGATCCTCTGTAGGATCCTGTGGAGGAAATCCTCATCCCTTTCTTCTATTATATAAAACTTGATGGCATCATCAAGGGCTTCTCTCATCCTAACCCATGCATCAGCTTCTCTACACCCTATCCTGTCACGTGTGACGCGTTGGGGGCACCTCCAACAATACTTCTCATCCAAAGACTTGAGAAGTTTCTGATAGGATCTAACACACTTAGATTTGAACTCTTGGATCGTCTCTTTTATCATCAGACTCCCCCAAGTATTCCAGATTTTCTCGCATAATTATAAAGGTATAATTGCACATAACCTGCGTATTCACCGAACTCGTCCCTTGCAAAATCCCTCAGATGCTTATAATCAACCTTGAAAAGGTGTTCCATTATCCTTTGGATCCACACATCAACAGGGAATGCTTCAAGTTTCCTAAAACCATAAAGTAAGATGCAATCCGCAACTTTCGGCCCGACCCCTGGCAACTCCAAAAGTAAACGGAATGCCTCATCATAGTCCATACCATCTAACTTTATCCTAGTTATCTTTTTAGATGTTCCAATGATATACTTTGCACGGTATCCTAAACCAGCTGCCCGCAGACTATCATCATCCAAAACTGCTAGGACATCAGGGGATGGGAAACTATAAAATGTACCCCTTTGGAAGACATATCCCTGACCCCACAACCTTTTCATATTACCTATCGCCCTGGTCCAACGCCTTATTGAACAATTAGCCGAAGCTATAGATGATATAATACACTCAAAAGCGTCCTTGGCCAAGAAGAGCCTAAGCCCCCTCGAATAATCCACTATAGAATCAAGAGGTGGATAAGAATATAAAAAATCATAAAACGCCTCAATGTCGAATTTAAGATCAAATATATAATTTATCCTCTCTTTAACCTCTGATAAATGTACTTTTTCTGGGGATTCTACTTTAACGTGGAGTTTATCATGTGTCTGTTTTATTGTTACAAGGGCAGGTTTATCATCTATCATCAAAAGTTCACTGTAATATTTTCCTTTTTCGTGCCATGGAGGTTGGGACGTCTGGCCACTGTACATCGTAGCGTCCAAGTCGAATTCCCTTGCCTTGATGCTGAAGGCTCCTTGCATCCCCACCAAATCCCTTCACAATCTAACTGGTATTCCCTTTTCCTTCAAGTATCTTTTTACTGTGGGGATTGGATATTCATTAAAGTGGAATATGCTCGCAGCCAATGCAGCGTCAGCTTTACCCTCTGTAAAAGCCTCATACATGTGTTCTGGTTCGCCGACACCGCCTGATGCTATAACTGGGATGTCAACATTCTCGCTTATAGCTCTTGTCAATGGAATATCATAGCCTTTCTTTGTACCGTCACGATCCATGGATGTTAAAAGTATTTCACCAGCTCCTCTCTCCTGGCATTCAATTGCCCATTGTATCGCATCAATACCCGTGAATTCGCGGCCGCCATAAATGCTGCATTCATACCAACAGTAACCATCTTCCACTTCTACTATGAAACGCTCATCGGATTCTCTGGGATTGTCGACGTATCTTCTTTTCGCGTCGATAGCAACAACACAAGCTTGGGACCCCACGATCTCTGAAGCTTCATTAATCAATTCCGGATTCTTTATAGCGGCTGTGTTCACTGAACATTTATCTGCGCCGGCTTTAAGCATTTTAACGAAATCTTCAGGCTTTCTTATACCCCCTCCTACGCAGATGGGTACGAAAACATTCTCAGTGGTGGCCTCTACCACATGCATCATTGTTTCCCTTCTCTCATGCGAAGCCGTTATATCCAAGAATACTATCTCGTCGGCTCCGTCCTCGTAATAACGGTTTGCGAGTTCAACAGGGTCTCCTGCATATTTTATCTGTTTGAATTCAACACCTTTTACAACCCTTCCATGGGGTACTTGTAAGTCACAGTCAAGACATGGTATTATCCTTTTTGTAAGCATCTTAATCACCCTATACCATATTTTATGTTCCCATTTTATATACCCCATATAGGCTAATATTATAGCCTTTCTAACAGCATTGAATGTTAAATCTCCAACTGATACCCTTTTAAAAGTTAAGTTGGAAAGATTTTTTTGAAAATTGGATCGAAAAATTTTGGCAGCTTGAATTTCTTTTTCTGACCATTTCATTTACTCTGAATTTCAATTCATCGAAAAAAATTTATAAATATAACAAACAAAATAAAAACGTGAAAAATTGATTTTTCAGGGGGGCCCGTGGTCTAGTCTGGAATAGGACGTGGGACTTCGGATCCCAAGGTCCCGGGTTCAAATCCCGGCGGGTCCGCTTTTTTCCTTTTTTATCGCTCATATGTAATATTTTCTCTTTATGAAAAGTGCGACATTCACAAGACTTATAAGCACTGGAACTTCTATGAGAGGACCGATTACTGTTGCGAATGCAACACCAGATCCTATTCCAAAAACTCCTACAGCAACGGCGATCGCCAATTCAAAATTGTTACTTGCTGCTGTAAAGGACAATGCACATGTCTTCGGATAATCCACCTTCAATTTATATCCTAGATAGAATGATACGAAGAACATGACAACAAAGTAGAGAAGTAGAGGTATGGCGATAATTAGAACATCATAGGGGATCGTGATAATTGTTTCCCCCCTTAGGCTGAACATGACAACAATTGTAAATAATAAAGCTATAAGTGTAATTGGACTGATCATAGGGATAAACCTAGTATGATACCATTCCTTATCTTTTAACCTCAGCAGAGTGAATCTTGTAACTATCCCAGCTATAAAAGGAATTCCAAGGTAAATAAAGACACTTTTTGCTATTTGAAGTATAGTGACTTTTACAACACTTCCCTGAATACCGAACAATGGTGGTAAAAGTGTGATAAAGATCCATGCATATACACTGTAAAATAAAACTTGAAAAATGCTATTGAAGGCTACAAGTCCAGCTGCGTATTCAGTATCTCCCCTAGCAAGCTCATTCCAGACAATTACCATGGCAATACATCTTGCAATTCCAACTAAAATTAAACCAACCATATATTCAGGATAGTTTGCTAGAAATGTAATTGCCAAAATGAACATTAATATGGGGCCTACTATCCAGTTTTGAACTAAAGACAACCCCAATATTTTAATATCCCTGAAAGCCTGCCCCAATTCTTCATATCTAACCTTGGCAAGTGGAGGATACATCATCAAAATTAATCCAATAGCAATAAAAATGTTTGTAGTCCCAATCTGGAACTGATTGATAAAAGAAGATACCCAAGGCATGAAATAGCCTAACAATACCCCTAATATCATTGCAATGAATATCCAAAGCGTTAAATACCTTTCGAGAAACCCTAACCTCTGATTCATAATTCCATGTATTCAAATATACTAATATATATATTTTATGGTTATACACTCCCTTGCACAAGGTAAAATTATTGAAAAATGATTCCCACAATAAGTTAAGCAGTTTTGGAAAATCTTCCCGTTCAAAAGGTCAAATTGAAGACATTGTAATATAAGGTTCCCTCTACCAAAATTCCTTTATTTTTTGAATTTTATAATTGTTGTTGAAAGATAATTTCCATTCTTCATGAATCCCTCTTGGATTGTCTCATTTCTCATGCTACAATTTTCAAAGGAAACTATCTTCTTCTCCCGCGGATCCTCATCTATTATATCCTCTATTTCGCTTCCAGACCTTGGACTTTTCATTATAATACAAGTATCTACATGGGGTGCTATTTTTTTAAATCTTTCATCAACTCTTGGAACCACTACGAGTATCTCGTCACCTTCGACAAGTGCCATGGAAGCGCTAGCAGCACAACTTGCAAATGATGTCACCCCAGGCACCATCTCAACCTCAAAACCAAGATTCTCTATACGCTCTTGAAGATAAGAAAACGTACTATACAACGAAGGATCACCAAGTGTTACAAATGCCACATCATACCCCTTTTCTAGTTCACTGGCAACGAGCCTGGCAGCCTCGTCCCAGTGCCGTTCAAGCTCGCTAATATCCCTTGTCATAGGGAAAACCGGTTCAAGTAACTTGTAATCATCTCTACTGGTGAGCATGTCCCTGATGATTGAAAGAGCCTTGCTTGGTTTATTCTTGGAAGATCTTGGCGCGCATATTACTGGCACACTCTTTATAATCCTAACGGCTTTGAGTGTGAGAAGTTCGCTGTCACCTGGCCCGACACCAACACCAATAAGCTTTCCTCCACCCAATCTAAACACCAAAATTACTATTAGCCTATACTATTATATATCTTACCCGATAATAAAAAAGACAATGGAAAAAACCATTCTATGTCCTAAATGTGGGATGTTAAAGAAAAACTGCATGTGTAAAAGGGATAAAGGAGGACTAATGTTCCCAGACAAAATCCAAAGAAGAACTCTTAAAAAAGAAGAACATCCCCACATCCCTGATAATATCATAGAAAATTTCCCATTCCCCAAACCAAGACCTGGACAGTTAGATATAATAAATGACATCTACGAGGCCATAGAAGAAGGCTACAAATATATTATATTAGAAGCCGGGACTGGAACAGGAAAATCAGCGATAGCAACAACACTCACGAGAATATACAAGCCAGCATATATCCTTACAATGACAAAACAGTTGCAAGATCAATATGCTAGGGAATTCCGGATCCCGACTGTTAAGGGCCGGTCAAATTTTTATTGTAAAAGTGATGATTTCGAATCTACCTGCGACATTGGGGTGTGCCAGACCACACCATCATCTGAGAATTTTCAGTGCCCTTACGGTGTCAGCCGCGGTGAAACACTATTTTTCAAAGAAGCTTTCAAGGACTCTCATGGAAACAAAATCTATTTCAGGTCAAAGGAACATTGCCAGTACTGGGAACAAAAAGCCCATGCTATAAGCAGTCCCATAACCCTAATGAACTACGATTACGCCCTCCTAGAATTCAATTATGTAGGCCACTTTGGAAAAAGAAGATTAATGGTATTGGACGAGGCCCATAATATAGAAAACAAACTCATGCAAAGACTCGAGGTCAATCTCTCCAATAAAAGGCTGGAAAAGGACACAAAAAAGAAAATACCTGCCGAGATGTTCGAGGAAGATGACCCCAGAGAATGGATACTTCCAATCGAAGCCATCTCCCAGGATTACAAGGATCTTGACAAGAGTCAGATGCCTCAAAGGCGAGCTAATAGGATAAAAAGGATGATAAAACGTCTAGATGAACTTAAAAAGAGCTTGGAAAAAGAACCTGAAAATTGGATTATCGACACAAACCATGAGAAAGTATCCTTCAAGCCACTGCAAATCAATAAATACGCTCCAAATTATCTTTTTTCCCATGCAGATACATGCTTGTTTATGAGCGCAACAATACTCTCAGATAGGATGTTTTGCCAATGGCTCGGCATAAACCCCAAAGAATCATTCTTCTTGAAGGTTGACAGCCCATTCCCGGCTTCTAGACGACCAATAGAATTAAAACTTATCGGAAGAATGTCAAAAAATAGGATAAAGGACACAGCACCAAAAACAATCCCTACACTAAAAAGGATACTAGAAAGGCACAAGTATGATAAGGGACTTATACACACTCACAATTATCGTTGCCAAAAGTTCATACTAAAGAATATCCTTGATAACCGCCTCATAGGCCATGACACTCACAACCGCGAAGAAGTATTAGGCTTTTTTGAGAAAAGTGAAAAGCCGCTCGTGCTTGTAAGTCCCTCAATGAGCGAAGGTGTAGACCTACCCTATGACAAGTGCAGATTCCAGGTAATCTATAAGATCCCCTTCCCTTATCTCGGCGACAAACAAGTTAACATGCGCCAACAAAGAGATAAGAGATGGTATGCTTACAAGACAGTTATGACCTTAATGCAAGCCTACGGCCGGGGTATGCGCGCCCACGACGATGAATGTTACACTTATATCCTCGACGCAAATATAACAATGCTATTCAGAAGCCCTTTATACCGTTCTCTCCTGCCACAGTTCTTCAAAGAAGCTATAATAGAATAAACATTTGAAAAAAGAATATTCTAAAACTTCAAAGTTCATTCATAGGGGGGAAAATAAAATTGTGGGGGTTTAGGTTTTGAAGCCGCCTCTAAGGAATCCGAAAGCTGCCAGTCCAACTAGTATAAGGCCTCCGATGATTCCATAGATGTACCATCCAGCACCCGCTGACTTAGTACCTGTAGAAGCCCTTGTAACCTCATAAGCCTTACCCTGTCCACTTCCAGAGCCGGGAGAAGCCGCGGCTGAAACACTAGCGGCGCCTGAAACAGCACCCACAAAGGAACCAATGAAACCAGGAGAAACACCACCAGAAGTACCCGAATCACCAGGAGTACCTGGAGTACCTGGAACGCCAGGAGTACCTGGAACACCTGGAATACCTGGAGTGCCGGGTACTAGGTCAGAGAATTGACGATCTGGTATTGACCTTAAAAATGACAATGGACTTCCAGCTGCGCCAGATACAATGTAATTCATTTCTTCACTTGTTATCCATTTTTCACTTTCTTTTGTTAATATCATTGGTGTGCTCATGTAAACTGGTGTTTCGCCTTTGTAGAGCATTATGAAGGCTGTCGCCCATTTTTCGAACATTGCGTTTCTTGTTTTGCAGTCACTTAGATCGAATGTTGGCCATTTGAAAGTAATTGAAATGGCTTTCCCCACATTGTTTATTTCATCCCAGATTATTAGTATGCCTTCTTCGCTTCCACCTGGGACCATTGGAGATACTATTTCTTGTTGGAGTACTCTCTTTGCAAAGTATGTGCCAGTACCCGGTGTTACACCCATTAAGTAGAGGAGTGCATCATCTTTGCAATAAATGCTTGTACCGAACCATAAGTATTTTTGGCCTTCTGTGAGTGGGTACTTTTCAAGGACATATTCTGTTATGAAGAATCCTGGTTGTACCCCTGGACATACATGGTTGTGGAATAAAAATGCCATTAGCTGGTCGTATGGTACATCATGTTTCCATGCATTGGCTATACTTTCAATGTTGAAGTAGACTGATCCGAATATTTTCGCATTTTCACCATCTTTTACAGGGTCATTTAAAGCTTTTGGGCCGATGTCATTGACCTTCGTACCATTAGATGATCCCTTTGCTATTAGTTGTCCTGTTGTAGGATCATAGGTTATGAAAACTGAATATAGGGTATCATATCCTTTCAAGGTGAATGTGAACCAGAGTGGCTTGTAGAATGGCTGATGTATGGGTAAAAGGTTTTTTCTGCTAAGTCTCGCCCCTAGAACTTCAAATATCCCATCGTAACATGGATCTGTGGCTTGGCCGTTGAGGTAAACGTAGCCTGCTGATGTTAAAACCGCGATCTTCAGATCATCCCTTTGTAGGTTGATTCCTTTTTCGTTCATGAAAATTTCCTTTGCAAGTTTCGCTGCATCCTCCCCTATTTTTTTGAGATCCTCATAACCTAAAGTGGTTCCTTGTGGTGTGTTGTTCGCCCTTGTTGCCATTGGAAGGTTGAGACTGTTAATGTAATCCACGTCGAGGCCGTGTGTTTCATTTACCTGGGCGTAATTGACTTCTTTGCCTACCAAGTAATAATATTGTTCTTCTGTGAGGTTTTCCAGTTCCTTGACAATTGTAACCACTGATGTTGGATCCATTGTAACTTTTTTCACTAACCATGCATTGAATTTGAGCTCAGATAATGTGTCATCTACTACTGTTATTCCTGTCTCATTTTTGAATGTGGCTTTAAGAGCATTTTCATCGAATTTCATGACAATGAGCGTTCCCTTTTTTGCCTGGCTGCTCCATCTTATGAAACCCACGAGACTTGTGTCGTTGTTGGTTCCATAACCCATATATGATCTTTTTCCGGGTGTTGTGTCGAGTGCGAGGATTAGTGCGTCGTCATCTGATCCTCCTGGCACGCCTATCGTCATATAACTTGTCAATTCTATTGGAGATCCTGTTGAAAAGTCCACTATAGGAGGATAATATATGTAGACTGTTTTACTCATCGCATATCCGCTTATACACCCACTACATAAATGTCCATGGAACGCGGCCTGTTTCAACAAGTCTATGGGTGCTCCTATAGCCCAAGCGTTGGCTAGGCTCGCTATTGGGAATGCGTCATTCCCTATTTTTTGTGTAAAGTTGTTCCATTGCCCTTGTGTCATGTTCTGGGAAATTGTACCATGGTATATAAGGGTGTTGTTGATATAGTAGGCTAGTATGAGATCATTGCCTTTTCTGATAACAAATGCAAATATTAACGGGTCAATGGCCGTTTTTTTGAGTACTATGAGATTTCCTTTACCATAACTGACAATGTTTTTCGCTTCATTTAATATGCCTTCAATCGCATCCTCTGAAGTGCTGTTTTTATATTTAACTATGCCTGCTGTTGTTATTACTAGTACTTGTCCGGTTTTGGTGAAGTTTAGGATTTGGTCGGCTTTCTTGGTTACTTCTCTTCCTATTTTGTAGGCTTCTGTGGCTTGCATTAGTATTTCTAGGTGTGCGTAGTATTTTGGGTCGTTTGGATCAGTTGGGTTTTTTGTTAGTGTGAGTTCCTGGGTTTTTGCTTGGTATCCTGGTGCTTTTATTGTTATGTTGAATTTTGTTTCTGGTTGTGGGTGTCGGAATGTTATTTTTGTGATGTTTGCTGCTGGGTCGAATGCTTTCTGATAGTTTATTGGTCCGTTTGGGTCTGCAAGTTCTATTGTCGGGTTTATCTGGTCCTGGTATTCATAGTTCACTTTTATGCCTATTTCACATGTACTGTTTTCTTCAGCCGAAACAGCCCCCATAGAAGCCATGAAAACCACTAAGAACAACAGAATCACAATATTCTTCTGCAATCCAATTACACCTCCCTCTCCTTAATCAACAAAAAATAATATATCATAATAATATATAAACATATATTATTACACTTTCCTCCAAAATTTAAATACGAAGTAATAACAAAGTTTTTATAGAGTCTATTGAAAACATCCAAGGAGTGGAAAAATGAAATATGATGATATCGTCGATTTTCATGGCCATTCTTGCCCGGGGACAGCAATTGGATTCAAAATCGGTGAAATCGTAATTGAAAAATTCGGGAAATCCAAGGATGAGGAAATCGTCGCCATAGTAGAAAATAACAGTTGCAGTATAGATGCGATACAATTCATGACTGGGTGCACGTTCGGCAAAGGAAACCTAATTTTCAAGGATTATGGAAAACATGTCTACACCTTCATAGATCGAAAAACAGGAGAAAGTATCAGAATATCATTAGATAAAAGTGTCCAAGAATTAATGGAGAAATTCAAAGCCAAGAGAGAGGAATTACCCGAAAAAATCCTTGAAATGAACCCCTATGAAATCTTCACCATTAAAGACGTGAAGGTAAAACCCCCAAAAGAAGCAACAATCTATAATTCACTAAGATGCGCAGAATGTAAAGAACTAGTAGCAGAACACCGCGCAAGGATAAAAAATGGAAAGATAGTATGTATACCATGCTTCAAAAAATAAAAACACATCTCTTTTTTCTCACTCCCCAGAATATAATTATAAGGTTTTTCATGTAAGTCGTTAACCTCTATATGACCACCAATACATAAATATCGTATAATAAGGGGGGTTCCTGATTGCTTATTTTTCCAATTTCACACCAATTTAATTGGATCACCTCATATATAATAAAATGATATGGTAATTTAGGAGGTATAAAAACATGAAAGTTGGTGAAATTGTAGGGGAAGCCCTTGATTATCCAGGATCGGATTTGAATAAAGTCTTAATATTAGGAATATTGAACCTAATAAGTTTCTTGATAATTCCAGTATTCCTTGTTGTCGGGTACAATCTAAGAGTTCTTAAGGCCACAATAGCCGGTTTCGATGAACTTCCAGACTTTGATGAATGGGGTGACATGCTAATCGACGGACTCAAAGTCCTCGTTGTAGGCATAGTCTACATGCTCATACCAATAATAATCATATTTGGTGGGGTCTTCCTAGCCAATGCCAACCCTACTGCTGGGATTATTGTCGGAGTAATAGGGATTATCCTAGCCATTATATTTGGATTGGTGGAGCAAATCGCAATAGCCCATATGGCATTCAATGATAGGCTAGGGGCAGCATTCCAAGTCGGGGAGATATTAAATGTCATATCAGAAATTTCATGGATAAAATATATCATCTGGATCATAGGCGTTGCAATAATACAGCTAGGTGCATTAAACGTGACTCTATTTGCATTTTACATTATACTCATACCAGCTTTTTTGGCATTTGGAGCAGCAGCAATAGCCCAGATAGCCACAGAAATCGCGACAACGGGATTAATAATCGTTTTAATCATCCTAGGGTTGATCCTTTACCTCTTTGTGATCCCCTACCTTCAGATCTTCTATGCTAGGGCACTTGGCCGCTTATACGCAGATAGATAAACCTTCCCACCTTCTTTTATTTTTTTTCTTTAAGTGATATACTGTGCTAACTTTGGTCCTAACTTTGGGGTGGTGTCGCGCATTTATGTGTTTTTAAGTGTCTTATTGAGGTTTTTGGATGGTCTCCTGTGATAACTGTCCTGATCTTCTAATAAGATGGTAGTCTTTTGTTGATCTTCTTTTGAATGTGCCATCTGGGAATACTGTTATCCATGTTTTTTTCTTTAGTGGTTTGCTTTCTCTTCTGCAACTTCTGCTTATCACAACATTTCTGAGGTGTTTTTTCGCAAGTTTATAGGCCTTTTCCATTTCATTGATCGTTGGATCTCTTGATAGGCCATGTCTTGTTTTGAAGTCGTTGATGCGATATTCTATTTTGGGGTTGATGGCCGCTATAAATTTAGCTATATCCCCTATTTCATCTTCTTCAACGAGTCCTGGAATGTATAGGGTTTTTATTACGAGTTTGGCGTTTTCTTGGATTGTTTTTATATTCTTTAATATTTTTTTATTGGAGAAACCAGTATACCATTCGTGCTTTTTATCATTTAATGCTTTCAAGTCGACCATGAATTCCTTGACACCTGCCTCGACAAGCTCTTTGATATATTCCTTGTCAAGTAGATATGCGTTAGTTTCCAAAATGATGTATGCGAAGTTTAATTTTGATATTAGCCTTAGGAGGTATTCTTTGTCTAGTATTGGTTCTCCTCCTGTTATGATGATTTCTTCTGGGAGTTTTCCGTAGTATCTTTGGGATGAATTTTTTATGAGTTTTACAAGTTCTTCTACAGTTAGGTGTTTGCCTGTGGGTTTTCTAGCGTTACTGAAACATCCTCTACACTTGAAGTTGCAACCTGATAATGTTATCCATACTCTGCATCCGATCTCTGATAATGTGATAAATGGTACTTGTCTATATTCCACAGTATCCCTATTTTACATTCTTTATTATGTTAAGTGGGACTTTGATTTCTCCTGGTTTGTAGTTTTGCGCTATCCATGAATTGACTATGGTGCACAAGAATAGGATGTCATGTCCTTCATTGGATTTTTTCAAGATTTCCTCTGCAAGCTCCTTTTTATTTTTTATTTTCAATTCATAGACCTTTTCAATAAGGTCTAATTCATCTATTGTCATGTTTTACACCAAAACTCCCTTTATGGGGTTCTTCCTGCTTCAGTGGGAGGATTCGCCCCCCATTTCCACTCACTTTCTAGTGGAAGGTGATCTTTTAGGAGGTGGGAGTCTTTTCTCTACAAGCGTTTTGGGGGGGTTGTTCCCGGTCCTACATGCCATTTTTTATTAGTTGGTGCTATATATAACTTTCTGTATTTCTTCGCTTTCGCAATGGGGGCTGTTAACGGCAGTTTGAGAAAAAATATCCCATCTTATATTATCAAAATGGAAAAAATAGGATTCGTAAGAGAAAAATGTTCCCCCTGGGAACTTAAATAAAGGAGACATTATGGGGGGATATTTTTTATTCGAACATTTTTCTCATGCAACGTCTGATCGTGCCTTCAGCTGCCGTGCCCCCCATGAGATTTTTAAGCTCCTTTGTAAGTGCCTGGGCAGCTACAAGATCTGTGTGTTTTATTTCACCTTTTTCGATCCATTTCATGACATCATCATCTAAGTTGGAAAGCATGTTGAGAGCTGCGTCTAATATTTCCTGTTCTTTGAGTAGGTGCATTGAAGTTGCGCTTTTAACTAATAATTCTGGGTTTATGGCTTTTAGCATTCCATCGACACCTGATGATTCTACGAGGGATGCTACTGTCTGGAGTGTCATGAGTATCTGTTTTTCAACCATCTCTATCGGGGCCTTGATGATCTGGGTGCCAACATAGTAATAATCAAGGACACCTGAAAGTGTTATGGCTGTGACAAGGGATCCCATATCTGCCACTGTGCTTGAAACGTCAGCAGGAACCACATAGGCTGTTTTACCGCAGCTTTCAGCGAGCTCGACACACTTTTGTATTTGTTCTTCGCTTGCAAGTTCGAGTCCGCTTGTTGCACGTCCACCAATCACGTAATGACCGTGATATGGTGTTCCTGGCACGGCCGCCGGGTGCAAGGATGCTATGCCAATGTCTTGTCTTTCTCTTCTAAGCTCCCTTTCAAGAACATAATATAATACTACTGGAGAAACTGTGCAAGTGTTTGATATAATCCCTCCATCTGGAAGATGTGATATTATGTTCTTAGCAATCTCAAAGGTTTTTTTACCGAATGGTGTGAATAGTATGGCGATCTCGGCGTTAGAGGCGGCTTCAACATCATTATCAGTTACTTTAACCCCAGTATCTTCCACTATCTTCCAATGCTCGTCTTCCAATATGTTCTTGTTTGGTTCTGCGAGGATGACATCATGTCCCGCCTCTGCAAATTCCATCGCCATCCTACTACCGCCAAAAGGAGGTTCTCCACCAAACTTTTCAGGTAAATTCAAATGTCTAACATAAAGATCTTGATTACCAGCGCCAAAAACTGCTACTTTCATATCACCAACCCCTCTACTAATCCATGTGATTACATTATCCACTTTGTTTTATAAATTTTAGGATTTTAATTTCCCTAGTTAGATTCAACCTAATAAGAAAGAGGATGAAACTTTCATTGACGAGTGTAATAAAAAACCCTCACAGAATGGGGTACGTTTTAAAGTTTGAGGATTGGCAGATTTTTTATCTTTAGGACTTTGAGCGACTTTTCATGGTGAACTGACTGTGGAGGCGTCTTTGTTGTCTGTTAATGGTTGGCCATAGAGTATCTCAGCTATTTTTTCTAATGTTTTTATGCCCTTTGCCTCCTTTTTGAGTAATGGAACTTGTGCCAATATTTGGTCGCTAAATTTTTCCCGTATCATTTTTAGTCTTTCTTGTTGTAATCGCCTTCTTGCCCTGCAGAATTCGCAGTCACTTTCTTCTGGCAGTATCTGGTTCACTATGATAGCGTCTGTGTGGATATCATACTTTTCAAGCGCTTTCATAGCCCTTTCTGATTCGTAGATTGACATTTCTTCTGGGATTACGATCATCTTAAATGATGTTCTCTCAGGATCTGACATCACAGCCCTTGCCTCGCTGATTTTCTTTTTTGTGGCTTCTAAGTCTTTTAGTGCCCTGTCTTCTTCTTCCTCATCTCCCATGAATGGTAGGATGTTCTTGAACGCCTTTGCAAGTGCCCCTATCTGTCTCCTAAGTTTTATCAGTTTCCCCACCCATGAGTCCATCATTTCCGGGAATGATAAAAGTCTCAGTGTGTGTCCTGTTGGTGCGGTGTCGAATATTACAACATCATATTCGTCTGTTGTCATGTACTTTAGGAATTGGTCGAAGGCTGCTGCTTCGTCGATTCCAGGGGACATGGAGGCCATGTCCATTTGTTCTTGTAAAAGTTCCATGCCAGGGTTTACCTCTGACTGTTCTTTTAATTTTTCTTGGTATTCTTCCATTGCAATCTCAGGGTCTATTTCAACCGCATACAAGTTTTCTTGGATGAATGTTGGCACATGACTTATCTTTTTCTCAAATGAATCAGATAATGAATGTGCAGGGTCTGTTGATATTACAAGCGTTTTCTTACCGGATTTAGCCATCCAGAGGGCTGTTGCAGCTGATATAGTGGTTTTACCAACCCCTCCTTTACCCCCTACGAATATGAATGTTGTTTTTCCCTTGCTAAACTTGAACAAATCTTTGAACGCCATTGCATACCTCCTAGATGTATTATCTTATTTTTTAGAATAAGATCCCTATTATTTTATAAATGGATCGTATAACACTAATAATTATATACTATATTAAAATTTCCATCAAAAAAAAGAGCCCCTTGAAGGATATAAAATTTTGTTCTTATAGTGAAACCGTGGTGTTAGTAGATGGATCTTCCTCCAGTCAATGAAAAAGTAATATACCTGATTAAAAAATTTATAAAAGATAAGGTTGAAGAGGCCAGGGCCAGGGGTGTGGTTCTTGGTTTAAGTGGCGGGATTGATTCAACAGTCACCGCTTATCTCTGTAAAGAGGCGCTGGGCCCTGATAGAGTTCTGGGGATTATAATGCCGACAAGGACTACCAGTCCAGTTGATATTAAACATGCACATATGGTCGCTGAAATCCTCGGTATAGAAAATGAAACAATCCGAATAGACCCTCTGATCGAACCTTTCAAATCTTTATGTTATCATAGGGGCACTAAACTTGCAATGGGCAACCTTAAAGCTCGGATGAGGATGATAATATTATACTATCATTCCAATTCAATGAATAGGCTTGTGGTTGGTACTGGGAACCGGACTGAACTTCTAGTTGGTTACTTCACAAAATATGGTGATGGTGGCGTGGACATACTACCCATAGGCTGCCTATACAAAGGCCAGGTAAAACTCTTAGCAGAAAAACTAAAGGTGCCAGTGGAGATAATAGAGAAAACACCCACTGCAGGATTATGGTATGGGCAAACAGACGAAGAAGAACTTGGAATAAAATATCCTATCCTTGATAAAATATTATACTTAATGGTAGACCATGGCCTAGATGACCAGAGTATAAGTGAAAGGATAAAAGTACCAATAGGAGAGGTTAAACGTATAAGGAAGATGGTCAAAAACTCCAGTCATAAAATAAACCCCCCAGAGATTCCAATTCCAAAGGGAGGATAAAATATGTTTGCCATAGTATATATAACAACATCTGGAGTGGAAGAATCAGAGAAAATAGGTGAAATGCTAGTCAAGGAAAGACTAGCAGGGTGTGTGAACATAATACCCTCCATAAAATCATTTTATTGGTGGGACGATAAAATAGAAGAAGATGAAGAATCCATATTAATAGCTAAAACAATTGAAGAAAATGTTAAAGAAATTATAAAAAGAGTTAAAGAACTACATAGTTATGAAAACCCATGCATCATCCACCTTCCCATCAAAGGAGGATCAAAAGATTACCTCAAATGGCTATTAAGGGAAATAAGACGAGAACCTGGGCGGTGATCCATTGGATATCGAAAGAAAATGGCAGAAAAAATGGGAAAAAGCAGAGATCTTCCAAGCCAACCCCCATGGTGATAAGAAACTATTCCTAACAGTAGCTTATCCATATCCAAGCGGAGCCATGCACATAGGACATGGAAGAACCTACACAGTACCAGACGTATATGCAAGATTTAAACGCATGCAAGGTTACAATGTACTCTTCCCAATGGCATGGCACGTGACAGGCGCCCCAGTTATCGGAATAGCCAGAAGAATCCAAAGAAGAGACCCATGGACACTGAAAGTATACCAAAAAGTTCACAAAGTCCCACCCAAGGAACTGGAAAAATTCACAGACCCAGAATACATTGTAGAATATTTCAGCAAAGAATACAAGCGGATAATGAAAGCCATGGGCTACTCAATCGACTGGAGAAGAGAATTCAAGACAACAGACCCACAATATCAAAAGTTCATAGCATGGCAGATAAAAAAACTAAAAAAAAGGGGACTAATCCGCAAAGGTGAACATCCAGTAAAGTATTGCCCAGAATGCGAAAACCCAGTAGGAGACCACGACCTCCTAGAAGGGGAAGGAGTAGCCATAAATCAACTCACAATACTCAAATTCAAACTAAGAGACTCATACCTTGTAGCTGCAACATTCCGCCCAGAAACCATCTTCGGAGTCACAAACCTCTGGTTAAACCCAAAAGAAAAATATATTGAAGTGAAAGTGGACGGGGAAAAATGGATTATAAGCGAGAAATCATATAAAAACTTATCACAGCAAAAAAAGGACATGAAATTCGTAGAAGAGGTCAACCCAGAAGAACTGGTAGGTTCAAATGTCAAAAATCCCATGACAGGTGAAGAACATCCGATACTACCCGCATATTTCGTCGACCCGGAATATGGTACAGGTATTGTATTCTCAGTCCCGGCACATGCCCCAGCAGATTATATCGCGCTCCAAGACTTGAAAAAGGATAGAAAATTACAGAAAAAATACAAACTAGAAAACATCGAAAGAATAAAACCCGTGAATGTAATAACAACTGAAGGTTATGGAGAATGCCCCGCTTGCGAAACCATAGAAAAATTCAAAATAAAAAACCAAAAAGATCCCAGATTAGATGATGCCACAAACGAACTCTACAAGATCGAACACGCCAAAGGTAAGATGAGCCAACACATACCAGAATACAGCGACAAACCAGTGGCAGAGGCACGTGAAGAAATAGCAGAACACCTAAAATCAGAGGGCAAAGCTGATGAAATCTTCGATTTCGCCGAACATCCTGTGATCTGCCGATGCGGAAGCCGCTGCATCGTTAAGATAATGGAAAACCAATGGTTCATAAAATACTCAGACAAAGAATGGAAAAACCTAACCCTAAAATGTCTCAACTCCCTCAAGATAATACCAGAAGAAGTGAAGGCAAACTTCGAATATTACATTGAATGGTTAGATGATTGGGCCTGTGCAAGGAGAATAGGCCTTGGAACGCCCCTACCATGGGATCCCAAATGGATAATAGAACCCCTAAGCGATTCAACAATCTACATGTCATATTATACCATAGCACCCCACCTGAAAAGATTACCAGCCAATGACTTAAATGATAAATTCTTCGACAAAATCTTCCTAGGCCAAGATAATAAACTAAAGATAGATGAAAAGTTGGCAAATAAAATTTCAAATGAATTCAATTACTGGTATCCATTAGATTGGCGACTATCAGCAAAAGACCTCATAGGCAACCATCTCACATTCCATTTGTTCCATCATTCCGCGATATTCCCACCATCCAAATGGCCAAAGGGCATAGTAGTATTTGGCATGGGCCTGCTTGAAGGAAAGAAAATGTCATCATCAAAAGGGAACGTTGTATTATTATCAGATGCTATAGAAGCCCATGGAGCCGATGTTGTAAGACTGTTTCTAATGTCATCTGCAGAACCTTGGCAAGACTTCGACTGGAGGGAAAAAGAGGTCATAGGCACGAAAAGGCGCCTTGAATGGTTCAGAGAATTCGGGGATAAAATCTCTAACATGATAGGATCAAAGAGATTATCAGTTTCAAAGACCCCAGAGCCCTCATCATTTATTGGTAAATGGATGATGGCCAGGATAAACCTAAGGATAAGAGAGGCTACAAAGGCCCTTGAGGGATTTCAGACGAGAAGAGCCGTCCAAGAGGCGTTTTTCCTTTTGAGGAAAGATGTTGATCATTACATGAAACGTATAGGGGATCATGTGGATGAAGAAGTTAAGGATGTTCTCAGATACCTTCTGAGTGTATGGATCCGTTTAATGGCACCATTCATTCCACATACTGCAGAGGAGATGTGGGAAAAATATGGTGGTGACGGTTTCGTATCAGAGGCTCCCTGGCCAAAACTCCATGAAGAATTTATAAGCCTAGAGGTTCAAAGGGCCGAGGAGATAGTCCAAGATACCATTAAAGATATAATGGAGATCAAAAAGATCCTAAACATAGCCCCTGAGAAGGTGCACGTATATGTTGCCCCTGACTGGAAATGGAGAGTACTAGAGATGGCCTATGATATGGACAAACCAGATATAGGGGCTTTGATGGGACGCGCCATCTCTGAAGGAATACACGATGATAAGAAAGAGCTGGTAGATTTTATAAAAAGGATCCTTAAGGATACCCTGAGGGGAGAATATCCTGGACGTGTTGATGAGTATAGGATATTATCTGATGCTAAAGATTACATAGAAAAAGAAGTTAACGCAGAGATAATAATCCACGAAGATGCTGAGTATGATCCAGAGGGGAAAGCTAAAAATGCCATCCCCTATAAGCCTGCGATCTACTTGGAATAGATCACCCTATTTTTAAGAGTTCCAATACCCTCTATGGATGCTTGGATTTCATCTCCTGGTTTCATGGAACCTACACCTGGGGGTGTTCCTGTTGCGATAATATCCCCCTTTTTTAAGGTCATTATATTTGATATGAATTCCACAAGCTCGTACACGTCGAAGATCATGTTCCGAGTGTTTGAGTGTTGTCGAAGTTCTCCGTTTAAATGTAGGGATATTTCGAGTCCATGTGGATTGATATCTGTTTCTATCCATGGCCCGATTGGACAGAAAGTGTCAAAGCTTTTGGAGCGTGTCCATTGCACATCCTTCCTTTGAAGGTCTCTGGCTGTAACATCATTTAATATAGTGTAACCTGCTATGAAATCCTTGGCATTTTCTCTGTCCACGTTTTTAGCCTCCTTGGATATTACTACTGCCAATTCTACCTCATAGTCAACTTCACTAGACATCATCGGATAGATTATGGGATCCCTGTCTCCTATAATGCTGCTCGGCGGCTTCAAAAATATTATGGGCTCATCAGGGATTTCCATGCCTAGTTCGTCTGCATGGTCCCTATAATTGAGGCCTACGCATATTATCTTTGAAGGATTCACTGGAGGAAGAATCTTCACATTAACTGGGTATTTTTTTAATCCTTTGTGATTATTGGTTAAGTAATCCTCTGCTGACACCTCTATGATACCGTTATCCCCTATGAAACCGTACTTTGCTTCGTTGTTGTATTGGAATCTTATGAATTTCAATTTTTATCAACCTCTATTCTATTGTATTATTCTTTCAATGGGGACCACGAGGATGTCCTTTGCACCAACGCGCTTGAGCTCGTTTACAACCTTGAACACATCTTTTTCGTTCACTACTGCATGCACTGCCACTATCCCATTATCTGATAGAACTTGAGACACTGTGGGGCCTGTCATCCCTGGCATGACCCTTTTAACGGCTTCGAGCTGGTCTTGGTTGACATTTAACATGACAAGTTTTTTTCCCTGTGCATCTATGACACCCCTGATGCCTGTTCTAACTTCCTCGATAAGCTTTTTCTTTTTATGGTAGCTTTCATGATTTGTTATGAGTTTCACCGAACTTTCGAGGATTGTGTCCACGACACGAAGATGGTTCATTTTTAAGGTTGTACCAGTACTTGTCAAGTCCACTATAAGATCTGCGATTCCGATGAACGGTGCTATTTCTGTTGAGCCGCTGAGTTCAACTATTTCAGCGTTTATACCTTTCTCCTCTAGATATCGGGTTGTTAGTTTGGGAAATTCCGTCGCTATTATAAATCCATCTTTGATATCCTCTGGATCTTTTATATTTGAATCTTCGGGGGCTGCTAATACAAGTTTTGCTCTTCCAAATTTGAGATCCTCTAGGATTTTAACCTTGCTTCCTCTTTCCATTATAAGGTCCAGGCCTGTTATTCCAAGGTCTGCCGCGCCATCAGCAACAAACTCTGGTATATCAGTGGCTCTGGTGAACATGATCTCAATGTTTGGATGTTCTGTTTGTGAGAATAATCTTCTTTTCAGAGTGTCCTTTAATCCAATACCTGCTTTTTCCAATAATCTTATGGTAGGTTCACTTATCCTACCCTTTGATGGGATCGCCATTTTAATCTTCAAGATGATCACCTTCAATATAGTGAGGGGATAAAATTATATAGATTCCACTTAAATTTTAACATTATAGGATGGGGGGATTGTAATGGAAACAAAAGACATTCTAATAAAGGATGTTCAAATCCTAGATGCTCACGGCCCAAGGAAGGGTTCAGTACTGATAGAAGATGATAAGATAATTGAAGTATCCCCCAGTATCGACCCTGGGGGTGTTGATAGGGTGATTAACGCTCATGGGAAACTTTTAGTCCCCGGGTTTGTGAACACGCATACTCACCTTTCAATGACGCTCTTTAGGGGAGTTGCCGATGATCTTAAACTTGAAACTTGGCTTAATGAATATATTTGGCCCCTCGAAGCGCATCTTAATGGTGAATATTGTTATGCTGGGGCTCTTCTTGGTTGTGTGGAGATGATAAAGTCTGGGACAACAACATTCAATGACATGTATTTTTATATGGATCATGTGGCTGAAGCCGTGAAGGAGACGGGTCTGCGTGCCGTGATAAGCCATGGGATGATAGATTTTGATGATGAAGAAAAGAAGAAGGCTGAAATAAAAGAATCGAAGAGGATAATCAAGAAGTGCCATGGAATGGCTGATGGACGGGTAAAGGTTGCCTTAGGGCCTCACAGTCCATATACTTGTTCCAGGGAACTTCTAGAGGAAGTGAGGAGTCTTGCAGATGAGCACGGACTCTTTATACATATTCATGTGGCCGAGACAAAAGATGAAGTCAGACAGGTGAAGGAGAAATATGGTGAAAGACCATTCACTTATCTTGATGAGATTGGTTTTCTTGGCGAGGATGTGATCGCCGCACATGCTGTGTGGCTTTCATCATCTGAAATCCATCTTCTAAAGTCTAGGGGTGTTAAATTGTCACATAATCCCACCAGTAATATGAAGTTGGCGTCTGGAATATCACCTGTCAATGAACTTATAAATAGTGGGTTGTGCGTTTCCCTTGGGACTGATGGGGCCGCCTCAAATAATAATTTGGACATGATCGAGGAAATGAAAATAGCCGCATTATCGCAAAAGATAAAGAATATGAGTCCAACAGCTCTGGATGCTGGGACCGTCTTTAAAATGGCGACGATAAATGGGGCTGCCGCGCTGGGGATGGCCGATGAGATCGGGACTATAGAAGCGAATAAGAAGGCGGATCTTGCCCTTATAAACACTAAGAGGAGTCATCTCACCCCTTGGAGGAATCCTGCCTCCCATCTTGTCTATGCTGCCTCTGGTTGTGATATTGAAACTGTAATCTGCGATGGTGAAATTTTAATGGAAAATGGTAAGTTAAAATCATTGGATGAAAAATATGTTATTGAACTTGCAGAGAGTGCAGCTGAGGATTTAATCTCTAAAGCATGATTTCATCTTTTAATAAAGTATGGTTTCTTGTTTTTACTTAAGACGATGCTCTTTTTCCATTCAACCCTCGTCTTTGGGTAGTCTTTTCTAAAGTGGGATCCTCTACTTTCTTTGCGGATGATGGCTGATCTTGTTACGAGTGCCGCTGTTTTAAGCATGTTCTCGACTTCTAAAGCCTCCTGGAGGTACTTGTTGAATCTGCTACCCTCTGGGACATCTAATCTGTCAAGTTCCCCTTGGAGTGATCTTATGGTGGAGAGGGCTGATTTGAGGGATTTTTCATCTCTTATAATGGCGACATTTTCCCACATAGTCTCATGTAACCTTCTTTTAATCTCTGATGGTCTCAGATCACCCTCCTTGACCTTGTTCTTTATCCTATACTCCTCAACTTCAACATAGACACTGTTGAGTCTAAAATCACTTTTAAGCGCGTTCTTCGCGGCTGAAATACCGGCACGTCTGCCAAAAACTTGGGTGTCAGCTAAGGCGTTCCCACCCAGCCTGTTAGCCCCGTGGACTCCACCAGCCACTTCCCCCGCCGCGAATAAGTTTTTAAGGTTTGTACGACACCATGGGTCTATCCTAACACCACCCATAAAATGGTGGGCTGTTGGAGCCACCTCCATTGGCTCTTCTCGGATGTCAACACCCACATCCAAAAATTGAAGAAACATCGTCTCCAATTTTTCCTCTATTACATTATCTGGTAAATGGGTTACATCCAAGTAGACGCCACCATGCTCTGTCCCACGACCTTCCATGATTTCATTATAAATGGCCCTTGAAACAACATCTCTTGTTGCAAGCTCTAATCTAGGATCATATTTTTCCATGAAACGCTCACCATCCTTGTTTAGAAGTATGCCGCCTTCACCCCTCACGGCTTCTGTCACGAGAACGCCTCTGCGAGATTCTGGCCATACCATCCCTGTGGGGTGGAATTGGACTTGTTCCATGTCGATGAGTTCCGCACCCGCCTCCCAAGCTATGCTGAAACCATCACCCCCTTTCTGTAGTGTGTTTGAAGTGACAGGATAAACTTGTCCAGCACCCCCACTTGCAATTATGGTGGATTTCGCGTTAAAGCATAAAAGCCTTGAATCCTTCAATGAAATGCCCATAGCCCCTTGAACGCTCTTCCCCTCCTCATCAACTATGAGGGAAGTTATCATAACCTCATCTAAGGTTTCTATACCCCTCCTCATTATCTCCTCTTTCAATGCCGTTATAATCTCGTGTCCTGTCCTGTCACCTTGATAGCATGTTCTACGATATGTCTGACCCCCGAATGGTCGCTGATCAAGTATCCCTGATTCTTGCCTGTCAAATAGGGCCCCATAATTTTCAAGGTCTATGAGACGGTCAGGAGCCTCATTAACTAGGATCCTTACAAGTTCAGGATCATTTAAAAATCCACCACCCTTCACGGTATCCTGGTAGTGGATCTCAGGGTCGTCTTCAGCATCCACAAAACCGAAAGCCGCGTTATAACCGCCTTCAGCCATCCCAGTGCACCCTGATTTGAATGATAAGCCCTTTGATACCATCAGAATCTCAAGATCATGCTCTGATACCTCTATGGCTGCTCGGCTACCAGCACCGCCAGAGCCTATTATGAGAACATCACATTGATACACTTCGCTTTCCATAATCTATAATTTACCCAGTTACATATTATAAGTGTTATAGACAGATTCAAAATATTGGAGAAAGGGATATGGGGGTTGGATTTGAAAAGAAAGGACATAATAAAATTAGCTAGGAAGGATTTTGAAAAGGCATGGGTTGAAACCGGCAAGTTACTTAAGAAAACCCACCATGACCTGGAATATCCCCGTCTAAGGTTTAAAATGGGAAAGTCCCACATCCTCTATGATACGATATGGAGATTAAGGGATGCTTATCTCAAATTAGGATTTGATGAGGTTGTCAACCCCATATTCATTGATGAAGAACATATCTACAAACAATTCGGACCAGAAGCCCCAGCAATACTTGATAGGTGCTTCTATCTTGCAGGATTGCCCCGACCAGATATAGGTTTGGGCCTTGAAAAGATAGATGAGATCAAAAAATTGGATGTTAAAATTGATGATAAGAAAATAGACAACCTAAAGGAGGTTTTCAGATCATATAAGAAGGGAACTATTGCAGGGGATGATCTAGTAATGGAAGTATCATCAGCTCTTGATGTGAGCGATGACATCGGCCTAAAGGTTCTTGAAAGAGTTTTCCCTGAGATAAGGGATCTAAAACCTATCCCTACAAAGAATACACTACGTTCACATATGACATCTGGTTGGTTTATAACACTAGAGTATTTACATGATAAGTGCAAGCTCCCATTAAAATTGTTCTCAATAGATCGGTGTTTTAGGAGAGAGCAGAGAGAAGATCCAAGTCATCTCATGACATACTATTCAGCCTCCTGTGTAATAGTCGATGAAGAAGTGACATTGGATGTTGGCAAAGCCGTGGCAGAGGGTCTACTAGAATATTTCGGCTTCTCTAAGTTCAAGTTCCTTCCTGATGAGAAAAAGTCAAAGTATTATGTTCCCGGGACTCAGACAGAAGTTTATGGTTATCATCCAAAGCTTAAAGAATGGGTTGAAATCGCAACCTTTGGCTTATATTCCCCAATAGCCCTCTCCAAGTATGGTGTAGACAAGGATGTGATGAACCTCGGACTTGGAGTTGAAAGACTTGCAATGATATTAGCAGGGGAAGATGATATAAGGGGAATGGTCTATCCTCATATATACAAGGAATGGGAGCTTTCTGACAGGGAAATTGCAAGCATGCTCAGGATAAACTTGTATCCTGTAACAGAGGATGGTCGAAAGCTCATGGATAAAATAGTAGATGTGTGGAGAGAACATGGGGATGAGCCTTCGCCTTGCAGTTTCACAGTATATAATGGTGAATTTTTAGGAAGAAATATTAAGGTAGAGGCAGTTGAAGTGGAAGAAAATACCCGCTTGTTGGGCCCCGCGGTCAATAATAAGATATTCATCTATGATGGGAACATACTAGGGGTTCCAGAGAATGAGAAACTCGACACAAAACTTATAAAAGAGGCCAGGGAGAAGGGTATAGACACTGGGATATCATATATGGATGCTCTTGCCGCTGAAGCCGCATATAAGATCGAAGAGATGGTGGTAACAGGTTCAAAGACTGTTAAAGTTAGGAGTGCTATTGCTCGTTCACTCTCTGACCTTAACCTGATACTAGACAAAGTTGGTATGAGATATATTACAAGTAAAAAGAAGGTAATAGACCTTAGGGGTCCGACATTTTCAACAATAAAAGCTAGGATAAGATAATGTACTGGAATCGTCTTATAGATACAATGGCGCGTTTACAATATGAATGGTCAAAAAAAGTCGTCAAGGAGGATATTATTTCACACTTTAAAAGTATATGTGGTGCAGATGTCTCCTTCACAGTGGGTAATAAGGGTATAGCAGCGGCTGTGATAACAGACACTAATTTAAGAATCCTTGAAGAAAAATACAAGAAAGTAGAATTGCCCATACCATACTTGAGTGGATTTTTAGGCTTCAGAGAAGCCAATGCCATTTTAGACGTTGTTAAAGGATTGGAAAATCCCTTCGATGTTCTTATGGTAAATGGGAATGGCACATTACATCCAAGAGGCTTTGGACTGGCAAGTCATGTTGGAGTTTTCCTTGGGAAACCCACCATCGGCATCACTAAAAAGCCCATAAAAGAAGCTGAAAGAGATAATTCACTCTTAAAGATAAAAGGTAAAGTTGAGGGTAAAATAGTCAATGGCATGGTTGTAAGTGTCGGGCATAAAATAACTTTAAAAACAGCCGTAAAAGTAGTTAAAAATACAAGTATATATAAGATGCCAGAACCCCTCAGACAAGCCCACATACTCTGCACAGAAAAAGCCAAAGAGGAACTAAAATGAAAATCAAGGGAACCTTAACATCAGGATCTGGTGAAGGAGCCTACTATATGTCAAAGAAATTATACAACCTCCAATTCAAGGAAAAACTAGGATTTGAACCATACCCAGGAACCCTCAATATAACAATCCAGGAAGAGTATGTCCCCTTTATAAAAGAATGTCTAATAAGCGCAAATAAAATAGAAGGAAAAGGCGACTTTGGAGATGTACTATATATAAAGGCCACCCTCAATGATAAAATCAAAGGAGCCCTCGTATTCCCACTTAAAACGCATCATCCTCCACGTATACTTGAATTCATAGCACCAGTTTATATCCGCCAAACACTTAAATTAAAGGATGGAGATACCGTCACCTTATACATAGACGATTGTAAAAAAATAAAGCCGTGATTACAATGATCGAAGAAGCACTAAAGTCACTAAAGAAAGGTGAAATAATACTAGTTTTTGACGCTGCAAACAGGGAAAAAGAAACAGACATGATATTAGCAGCAGAACACGTAACACCAGAGCATATAAGAATACTTAGAAACGACGCAGGAGGCCTAATATGTGCTCCAGTATCTGCAGAAAACGCTGAAAAACTTGGGATACCATTCATGACCGATATAATGCAGATTGCGAGCAAAAAGTATAAAATGCTTAAAAGATTATCACCACATGACATACCCTATGATGAAAAATCAGCATTTTCCATTACAATAAACCACAGAAAAACATTCACAGGGATAACTGATAATGACAGGGCCTTGACAATAAAGGAACTCGCACTATTGTGTAAAAATGGTCAACATGAAAGATTTGGAGAATTTTTCAGATCCCCCGGTCATGTGACATTGTTAAGAGCCGCCCCAGGTCATGTTCTCAATAGGAAGGGCCATACAGAGATGAGCATAGCACTAATGGAAATGGCTGGCCTGACAGGAGTTGCTGTCTGCTGCGAAATGATGGATGACAAAACTGGTAATTCATTAAGTACCAGGGATGCCCAATTGTATGCCAATGAACATGATCTCATCTTCCTGGATGGTTCACAAATCATCAAAGCATATAATGAGATGAAAACCCCAAAAAGGGGGACTATAAACCGTGCTTAAATTTCCCCTCCAAAACTTTTATTGGAATATAACCTCTAAATGAAGGTTTACGAGCTACTGAGCATATCTCTGAAATGTTAATGTTTTCTTCGATAGTTTTTAAGGCTGTGAGGCAAAATTCCTCGAGTCTGATCTCTATCTCAGGAGTTCCCCCTCTTTCACTGATATCCGCCTTCGGGAGCTTATAAATAAAATCACAGCCCAGAGAGTGTTTTATGAAATCCGCAGCTTTCACGAATATCTTATCATCATAGACCCTATTGAGGATAACCCCCCCTACCTTGATTCCTAATTTTTTCATTAATTTTCCATGCGCCACGATATCAAGTGCTGCTGATTCTATACCACCTTTACTACAATTTGAAACTAATATGATTGGTATGTCAGCGGCAAATGCGATCTCAGCAGATGAGTATGGGGTTTTCTCATTTAACAAACCTGTTACACTACTCATAACACCCTCCACTATGATAATATCATAGGCTGAATCCCTTAATCTCCTTAGAACATCTTCAAGTGACATCCAACCAAGGTCAGCTATTCTTATAGAAGAGTATTCTTCCATTTTCTCTTTTATAAGGTAAAGTGCAGGGACTATATCCCTTACATCAGGTCCGACTTTAAGGACTCCGACTTTGAATCCTCTCCTGCGGAGCGCCCCTGCAAGGCCCGTGGTTATAAATGTTTTACCAGAACCAGATCCTGTACTTGCTATCATAATCATCAAAGGATAATTAAATCTTCCTCCAGCCTTTGGAATTTTAATATTTGTATCGATGCCCAATTCAGATTTTATCTTTTTGACAAGTTGACCATTACGTTCCAGTATCATTTCCCTGTCCATCTCATCAGCATCCAAAAATTGTAAGATGTTTTCAACTAGTCTTGGATTGTGATCAAGACAACCATGGATTAAAGTGCCCACTATATTCCCTTCATCATTACAAACCCCCGATAAAATCTCTTGGGGATTATCCCTATAGTCGCTCCTTTTTATCTTTGAATAGAATATGGGCTTTGCATCTCCTTTTATCGCCCCATAGGTGTGGCAATGAAATCCTCTGATGGTGGTTCCAATAAGACCCCTTGTCATGAATGATTCGCCCACGACTGAGGCTTCAACCCTATCATTATTTATCATAGGCTCAAAACTAACATTTAAAAGGCCCAAGCCCTCCCTTTTAATAGGATGGGGAGATCTTCGACCTATATTAGTCTCTTCCCCAAGTACTTGGAATCCTGAGCATATACCTATGATGAAACCGTCCTCTGAGATTTTTTTGACTTCACGGACAAAATCAGAATTTATCGAACCAGATTCTATTATACTGCCTCCAGGGATTATCAGACCATCTATTACTTTGTGGGCTGGTTCGCCTTTGACTAGGCCATTTTCTTTAACGATGTCAGTTGGTAGGTTGCCGAAATCTTCGAACGCTGGTACCGAACCCTTTAAATATGCTAATCCTATCCTCATCATCCTCGTCCTTCGAGTATTGATCCGATCTCTAGCATGGTTTTCATGATTTTCCAATCTTCCAGTGGTTTGGCCTGTAATTGTAAACCTATAGGGATCCCTTTAACTTTACCTATTTTCATGCTAGCAGCGGGTATGCCGGCTAAATTCGCTATGACGGTTAAAATGTCATAGGAGTACATTTCCATTGGTGTGAGGGTTGTTCCAATCTTGTGCGGTAATTTAGGGACGGTGGGTCCTAGTATGACATCCACATCATTGAGAACTTTTTCTATTTCCTTTCTTATAAGGGAACGTGCTTGGAGGGCTCGCCTATAATACTTGCCGGAGAATTCTTTCTGGCTTATATATGATCCGATTTGTATTCTCCTTAAAACTTCTTCGCCACAAACATCCTCAATTTTATAACCGTATTTCCTACCATCATATTTTCTCGTCGCAGAAAAAAATTCCACATAATTTATAAGATAGTAGGTTGGCAGGCACAGGTCAATATATTTAAAGGGGAGTTCGACTACCTTATAACCTTCCTCTCTAAGCAAGTTGATGGTATCTTCTATTATATCGACTATTGGATCGTCCGTAACCTCATGGAATTCTTTCACAACACCAAATGTTAAATCTGGCCCTCTTTCATTGGATAATTCAGTGAAGGATGTTCCTTCAGATTTTATTGTTGTAGGATCCTTGGGATCATAGCCGCTTATAACATCAAGTAATAGACTTATGCCATATAAGTCATTGGATAATGGCCCTATTTGGTCGAAGCTCATGGCAAGGTCAAGAAGGCCTTGCCGGGATACAAGGCCATAAGTTGGTTTGAATCCATAAACGCCACAATGTGAAGCGGGGTTTCTTATGGATCCTCCAGTGTCTGATCCTAGGGTTAAGTCGCACATGTGAGCTGCTATTGCAGCTGCGCTACCCCCACTTGAGCCTCCAGGTATTCTGCCTTCTGCTGAGGGATTGTCTGTCACGCCAAAATAGGATGTTTCGGTGGAACTGCCAGCAGCGAATTCGTCCATGTTAGTCATGCCAATGATTATACCATCTTCTTTTTTTATCCTTTCTATGACGGTGGCATCATAGCTTCCACGGTAATTTTCAAGGGTTTTAGAAGCTGCCGAAACCATGAAATCTTTAACATTAATGTTGCTTTTCACACCGATCACTAAACCGGCCAATCTACCAACCTTCTCATCCGCAGATATCCTTGAGTCGATCTCAGCAGCCTTTCTAATAGCATACTCCTTGTTTACTTCTATGAAAGCGTTTATCCTGGGATTCTCTTTTTCTATGGTCTCTAGGAAATTTTTAACATTTTCTTCTGCTGTTAATTCATGTCCTTTGATTGCTTCAACTTTACTCTTGGTATCCATTGGCAACACCCTTTATTAAACTGATAAAAATTATACACATATAAGATTTTATCCACATATGCTGGTTATGGTGAGCGGATGAGAAAAACTCTACTATTAAAGAAGGGTGACATCGAAGATCTTGTGGACATGGATGATATTCTAAGAGTTGTTGAAGAAGCGTTCAAAGAGTATGCTCTTGGTAGGGTTCAAATGCCCCCAAAGAGTTATCTATTCTTCATAGGGGGTGATCTTAGGATCATGCCATCCTACCTAGAAGGTTCGGGGGTGGCCGGGGTGAAATGTGTTAATTCCCATCCAAACAATCCCAGGAAATATTCCCTACCCACGGTAATGGCCATTATAGAACTAGTGGACCCCGAAGACGGTTTTCCACTTACGATAATGGATGGTACTTGGGTTACGGATATGAGAACTGGCGCCGCCGGGGGAATATCAGCAAAATATCTTGCAAGACCCGATTCGAAAAAACTCGGCATAATAGGGGCTGGTAGACAAGCATACACGCAACTTATGGCCATTAAAAGCGTATTAGATATTGAAGAAGTTGGTGTGTACTGTCGCACGGCATCAACTAGAGAAAAATTTGCAAAGAAAACATCAAGAGAATATGGTATAGATGTTATACCCACAAGCACGGCCGAAGAGGCTGTTAAGGACAAGGATATTATAGTCACGGCAACTCCTTCAACCAAACCCATTATAAGATCGGAGTGGATACCTCCAGGCGTGCACATATGCGCTATCGGGGCAGACGCCCCTGGCAAACAAGAACTAGATCCTAGGATCCTCATAAAGGGGAGGGTTTTCGTCGATTCTTGGGAACAAGCTTCCCATAGTGGTGAAATAAACGTACCGCTCAAGGAGGGCATATTATCAGAGGATGATATAACAGGTACCCTAGGCCAGGTTCTAATAGGTGAAATCCCAGGAAGGACCAAAGACGATGAAATAACAATATTTGATTCAACAGGCCTTTCAATACAGGATATGGCAACAGCATCACTAATATATAGGAGGGCCTCAAAGGAAAAAAGGGGGGTTAAAATAAGCTTCATGGAGTGAACCAGCAGGGGGGATCCCAGTGTTTTCGGCTGGTACTTTACGATTTCAACCTCCTCTACTGGTTCCATGGTTGTATTTTAATTCAAGTTTTGAATTCTTTATGTGGGATAATGCCCCGAGAAGAATGTTTAAACTTTCCCGGCTTTTATCCATCTATTTAAGAGGAAAGTTTTCTCGCCGAAAAAGATAAAGTATATCATATGTAATAGTAGATTATATTGTTGAAAGGGGATGTTTTTAATGGAATCTTATATCAGTAGTCTTCTAATTCGAATGGATCATGTTTGTGAAAGGATGAAGATTCTCAGCAGGACAAGAGTGCTCAAAAAGGAGGATATGGAGAGGATAGACTACCATTTAACCCAGATTATGAGGATACTTAATGAGTGCGCCTAGCGTGATCAGATGCTAGAGGTTCTAATTTTCACCGCAACCTCCTTCATGATCGGACTTTCAGGTGCCATGGCCCCCGGTCCTCTTTTAACTGTCACAATCTCTGATTCCCTCAAGAAAGGATCTAAGGCTGGTCCGTTGTTAGTATTAGGCCATGTTATAGGGGAAGTTCTGCTCATTCTACTTATCCTGGAAGGGTTTGGCTGGTTGATAACTTCATCTTCGGCGTCTGCTTGGGTAGGTTTGATAGGTGGGGCTGTTATGATATTCATGGGCTTGAATATGATGCGGGATACGAGCCCCATGATGGAATCTGATGAATTTAAGGATTTTGGCCTGGTACCTAAGGGTCTTGTAACTAGTGTTTCAAACCCATATTTTTTTATATGGTGGGGTACGATAGGCGCTGCATTGATGCTTAAGGGCATGGAATTGGCGAAATTGGCGGGGTTGGCAGCTTTTCTCATTGGGCATTGGTCCTCGGATTTTGTATGGTATAGTATTGTATCATTCTTTTCTGCTAAGGGTAAAGTGATATTAAAGGATAGTTATAAGTTTATAATATTAGCTTGTGGCATTTTCCTCATTGTAGTTGGATCATATTTTATCTTAACCTCTTCAATAACCCAACTAATATCATAATATTTTTCTGGATGGAAAGTAGAAATATTTTTTGATGAAGAAAGCTGTGGTATTTGATAATTCTGGGACTCTTACTGAGAGATATAGGGCGATCAAAAAGATTAGAACAGGTAAAATCTGCGATTTTATCAGTTCACTGGATTTGGTTGAGTATAAAAAGAACAGAGCTCTTGTAGTCCTCCAGACAGACCCTGCATCTTGTATAATTAATGCCAAACCAAACCAAACCATATACAATTTTATAACACGAAACAATATAGACTTAGGTATAAGCTACTCTAATATCGATATAACCAAAGATGATATCCTAGATATACTGAAAAAGGACAATAGTAAGGTTAGGGATATACAGGACACCATAAGAGCTGTTTTAGAGAGGGGTTATGATATCGAGATATGTAGTGGCTCAGGGTTCATAATCAACATAGAAAAAAGAATAGTTGAATTTACTCTAACAGCTGGTGGCAAATTATTCCCAGAAGTCCTAGATGTTGTCTCAGAGCTTAAAAGGAAGAATATAGATATTTATGTCGCCTCTGGTGACAGGAAAGGGGCCCTTGAAAAGCTTGCAATCACGATTAATATATCGACTTCAAATGTTTTCGCCACAGTAGATACAAAAGGAAAAGCCCTTGTTATAAGAAGGCTCAAGAAAAAATATGATAAGGTTATGATGGTTGGAGACGGTCTCAACGACATCCTAGCACTTAAAGAAGCGGATATTGGCGTGCTAACTCTACAACAGAGTAATAAGGTTCATGAGAAGCTTTTAAAAGCTGCTGATATCATCGTATATAATATAAGAGAGATCTTAGACATAAAATTTTAATTCTTATGGTCTTTTCATTAATTTTTTGATCCTTGATTTGCTTTTTAGAACATTCTTATAATCGTTAACTTCTATTATACCTTTTTTCACGCGTTTAAGGAATTTTAAGTTGAGATTGCCCTCACCAACTGGTAAATGTTCATCTTTTTTACCATTATTATCATTTATATGATAATATGCTATATCTTCAATTTTAAAAAAGTCTTCAAATTCCCCTGTTGTATTGGCATGCCCCATGTCCACCGTAGCAGAGCATTCACAAGCCTTGATGAACTCTTCATGTTCGCGTGGATTGTTGCAAAGGTAAGAATAGCGGCCTGGCATGTTTTCAATGGAAAGTTTAACTCCAAGATCATCTGCATAAATGGAACAATCCTTCAGTGTTTCTTTCGCGAATTCTAATGCCATGTTCCTTATTCTCTCTTCTTTTCTATGTACGAGTCCTGGGTGTGTTGTTATGGTAGTTGCGCCAATTTTATGGGCTAATTCTATTGTCTCCGTTGTCTGTTTTTTGGTTTCCTCTCTGATACCCTGGTTTATGCTGGCAGGGTTAAGATCAATTGTGGGCGCATGTAGGAGTAATTCGACATCATAAGATTCCAAGGATTCTATGAATAATCCATCTTCTAGTAATTTTCTGGGCCAATACGGACCTTCGCAGAGTATTTCGATGAGTTGGAAACCGTCCCTTGATGCTATTTCCAACATTTCTTCGAATGATTTCATGAATAGTGCCAAGGTAGAAAAGCCAAGTTTCATAATGGATCCCCTTCCCTTTTTATTTTTCTTGTTGTGGATAAAATTTATATATATCAAAAACTGATATATCAAAAAACTTATATAATAGGATGGGCTATTATGAAAAATTGCAACAATCACATAATAAAAAGTTTCATGCGCGGATTCGGGAAGACAATGATCTTACTCATGATAAATAAAGAAAGAACTCACGGATACGAGATAATGAAAAAACTCCACAGGTTCTATTCAATAAAAGGCATATCCCACAAGATAAAACCACCAGGTCCGAGTATAATCTACCCAATACTCCACGATCTTGAAGAAAGAGGACTCATAAAAGGTGAATGGGAACTAAAAGGCGGAAAGAGGGTTAAATATTACAAGATAACACCACAAGGTGAAGAAACGGTCAAAAAGATCAAACATATAATGGAAGATCACATCACGAAGATCTGGGAAGAATTCTGGGAAGACATACCCCCAAAAGGGCAAAAAGGGGTGAACAGATGAAATATGCCATAGAAACATTCAATTTAACTAAAAAGTATGGAGACTTCACCGCAGTCGACAGCCTAAACATGAAAATAGAAAACAAGACCATATTCGGATTCCTAGGCCCCAACGGAGCCGGTAAAACAACCACGATAAAAATGCTCACATGCCTCATACCACCAACAAGTGGCACAGCAAAGGTCGCAGGATACGACATAATAAAAGAACCGAATAATGTAAGACAAAAAATAGGAATGGTACCACAACTTGTAAGCCTATACAAGGACCTTACAGTAAAAGAAAATGTGGAGTTATGCGCAGACTTTTATGGGATGTCCCCCGAACTAAAAGAAGAAAGAATCAATGAACTCATGGAAATGGTGGACATAAAATATGCAGAAAACAAGCTCGTAAGACACCTATCAGGCGGACAACAACAAAAAGTCTCCCTCGTAGCCAGCTTAATACACCAACCAGAAATCCTATTCTTGGATGAGCCAACCATTGGACTAGACCCCACAACCAAGAGAGTACTATGGGACCTCATAAGCGAATTAAACAACGAAGGACACACCATAATACTCTGCTCACACGACATGTACGAAGTAGAACTACTCTGCGATCATGTAGGCATAATAAACCAGGGAGTGCTAGCAGCTTTTGACACTCCCCAAGCACTCAAAGATGCTGTAATCAAAGAAAAGGAATCAAAAGTGGCCAAAATATTAAAAAAGATAAAAGAAGAAGATGAAAAGGGCGAAATTATTGAAAGAGAAGGTAGAGAGATAAGCATATTCATAATCAACCTCACAGATAAAATCATCGAGGAAATAACGGAACTACCAATGGTCATGGAAATCAAGAAGCATCATAGCAATCGTATAACGATAAAAATAGATGAAGGATCAGAAAATGGTGTTAACACGGTTATAAGGACCATCCTAGACAATAATGGGATTATAAAGTCCATTTCAACTAAAGATCCGAGCCTAGAGGATGTGTTCATAAAAGTAACATCAAAGAAGGTGGAATAAAATGGAAACAAAAAAGATCATGTGGATGATCAAAAAGGACCTCCTGGAATTATGGAGGCATAAACCACGTCTAATAGCCATGTTATTATTCCCAATAATCGCCATAGTTTTCTTCGGTTATGGGATGGGAGGATCCCTCGAAAATATCCCCATAGTTATAGTTGAACAAAGCCACGGCCCCGTAACTAATCAGACAGTCACGGCTATAAAAAATATGAGCTTATATGATGTCAAAGAAGTGACATCAGACCCTGACCAGGCAAAAGAGATGGTGGAGTCAGGTGCAGTTAAAGCCGCTATCATACTACCACCTGACTATGACAACCTAGAAAGTAGACAAGCCCCAACAGTCATTTTATATGTGGATTCGTCAGATCAGCTTGCAACTCAAGCAATTGTACCAGCAACACAAACACTATTCGCGAGGATCTCCGGAGAAGTCGGGGTCCAGAAAATGCAAATAGAAAGCCGGACAGGCCCCATAACACAAAATGAGAGTTCTAACGCACTTCAGAGTATTGTGAATGCCATTAATTTTGAAGTTGATAAAATATATGGGGATGTGAAATATATGGATTTCCTAATCCCTGGTATATTAGCAATGACAATAATGTTCGCATGTATGGGTGGTATGGGACGTTCAATCGCCGGTGAAAGGGAAACAGGAGAACTTGCAAGGCTTTTCATGACACCGACAAGTATAGCGACAGTAGTCGGCGGCAAAATCATCTCCAAGTTAATAACAGAGACGGGAAGAGCCCTGATATTACTCATAGTCGCCATAGTACTTTTTGGTGTAACAATAAAAGGAAGCATGCTCCTAACATTCCTTTTACTCATATTAACCGCTTTATGTTTTGTGGGCTTCGGTATAATGATATCTGCAAGGGCAGAAACCCAAGAAGATTACATGCAAATGATAATGCCATTTCAAATGCCAATGATGTTTGTATCAGGAGTCTTCTATCCAATAGAAACCATGCCATGGTTCTTCCAAAAACTAGCATATGTATTCCCATTAACTTATGCAAATAACGCCCTAAGAGCCGTAATATTAAAAGGAACTGGCATCACTGAAATATGGTCCGACCTCATAATATTACTCGCATTTACTCTCATATTTTTTACATTAGGTGTTATAAGATTCAATAGAGACATATAAAGGGTGATATCATGAAAAACGAGAAAATAATCATGGGATTCTTAATAATATGTGTTATTCTCGGTCCTGTATCTGCTGTTGACTGGCCCATGTTCCATGGCAACCCAGAACATACAGGTTTCCTAGAGGAACCTAGTGATTTTGCATCTCACCCATGGACAACAAAGATAGGACCAGTTAATGGTTCACTAGCAATATTTAACAAAGTAGCATATATCGGGTGCTTGGATGGTAAAATATATGCAATAGACCTTGAAGATGGTATAATCATCTGGGATTATAAAACCAAGGCCAGTATAGTGTCTTCACCTGCGATAAAAAATAATACTTTATTTGTAGGTTCTAAAGATGGGTATCTTTATGCCATAGACATAGAAACTGGTGAACTGAAATGGAAATTTAAAACAGGCAATTCTATAGAATCGTCGCCTGCAGTTTCTAATGACACGGTTTATATTGGATCGGATGATTGTCGTGTTTATGCCATAGACATAGGAACCGGTTCAAAAAGATGGGACCTTTACCTTGGCGATTCTATCAAATCCTCGCCTTTACTTGTAAATGATACACTATATGTTGCAGCTACAAACGGGAGATTATATTCAATCGGGACGGAAAATGGGATGGTAGTGTGGAATTACACTACAGGAGATGCGATATATTCAACTCCTGCCTTCTATAATGGGACAGTTTATGTCGCATCAAATGACGGCTACCTTTATGCTTTTAATGCTAATGACGGGACGATAGAATGGAAGTACAACCTCGGCGATAAAGTGTGTTCATCTCCCACTATAGATGAAAATGACAACAGCTTATTTATCGGAACTGATAATGGAAACTTCACATGCCTCGACACTAGGGATGGAAAATTAAAATGGTCATACCAGACCAGAGGGCCTATAAAATCTACAGCAGCCCTTTTCGACGATTATGTAACCCTAGGTTCGGATGATGGAACATTATATATCCTAAATAAATATAGTGGAAAAGAGGAATGGAAATATTCACCAGGCTATTACCTGTTTAATTCACCGATAAGATCTTCCCCAGTAGTCTATGGGAAGGCAATATACTTCGCATCAGAAAACGGTTACCTATACTCTGTTGATAGTGAAAAAAAGGAAGGTCCAACCCCAATATTCGCATATTATACTCTTGGAATAATCATAATTATAATTGGGGTGATAATGTGTATAAGAATGCTAATGAGCAGATAGTCCATAGAATCCTCTAAGGATGAGCATGGTCGGGGATTTAAAAAAAATGGGATGAGTAATCCCCGACACTCCCCAAAAAACTGCAAAAATTCCTATTTCCTTAACTGGATTTCAATTGCTGAAACGTTCGTGGCTGTTCCTTCGTTACCAATGATTTCCTCTGTGGAAATATCAATGTTGGCAACGTCAATGTCCGGTATGAAACGGTTTTTCACGATCTCGGCGACGTCAACAGCCCGGCTTATAGCCCTACCCCGAGCTTTTAATATCACCTCATCAGCTCCGCCGTTCATTTGAGTTACAACGGCCAACACATAGTTCATGACGGGTTTGTTTCCGATGTATACAACATTTTCCTCTGACATCACTTAACCTCCAATAGAATGTCGTGAACTACCCCACCCTTATGGATGGGGTTTCCTGCTTCACTGAGAAGATCTGCCCCTCGATCACTTTCCTATAGGGGGATCATTTGGGGGGTGGGATTCTCCTCTCCACAGGCATTCGGGACCGTCTCCAGCCCCACATCCTATTTCATAACTCTTGTTATCTCTTATATATATAACTTTCTATCAGTTCCCCCATACTGTATCCTATCGCTTTCGCAAGGGAACTTATCAATAAACAGAAGGTTAAAGTTTTTTTTGAAAATAATATATGTGCAGAATGTGTCCAATATTTTTTTGTTGTTGATTACGAACTCCTTAATGAACCCTCACACGTTTGAGGAGAGTATTCTGATCCTAATAGTTTCTATGTGGGGGTTAGCTGCTGGGGCTTCTGATTAAATTGAATATTTTTTGTGAAATTGAGAGCGCGCCTTGGAACCCCCATGTTAGCTCTTTTCCGTGCATTACATCCAAAACTGGGATCTTAAAGTTATAGGATAAATATGACTCTCCTAAACCTCCTAGGATTATGTGAGGTTGCTCCTTTTTTATAAACTTTTCAATTTCGCCGACCTCTGGTTGGATGAGCACTCTCGGTTTCGCGTCTCCAAGGGCCCATTTAAGTTCTTTTAGTGTATATTCTCCGATTAGATCTATTGATATTAGTACGGGTGTCATCCCAAGTTCTTTGAGAAATGAAGCTAGTGCTATGGCTCTTGTGGGCCCTGCGATTATAGCGGCCTTGTAGCCATCGAGTTTCTGGCGGAAGTAATCAATGGATGGTTTTAATTTATCATATTCCCTTTGGAGGGGATAATCTAAGTTGAAATGGTCTATAAGTGTTTTGAAAAAATTTAATGAATTTGAGAACCCCATTGGGAATGGATAATAAACAAATGGTATTCCAAATTCTTCTCTGAGTATTTTACAGGGTATGATACCTGAAATGTCACAGAAGGAATAATTTAAGTGCGCTAGGGGGATGTTTTTTATATCTTCTAGGTTGCTTCCACTTGTAAGCACGCAGTTTATATCTATACCCATCCTTTTGAGGGTTTTTTTAAGTTCTAGAAGGTCAGGACCACCCCTAAAGACGCCTATAAGGTTTATTGACGGATTCTCAGTCTTTCCCCTGGTTTGTTTGGGGATTGTGATACTTTTTATAAGTGTCTCTAGTACTTCTTCGTATCCCCCACTTTGATCCGATTCGAAACCTCCCGCGCTTATAGCTATGATATCCGCGTTTATCTCATCCTTTAATTCCCTTGCAACCTTTTGGATATCTTCTCCGATTATACTTGTTGAACAGGATGTTAAAACGGGGATTAAATCTGGTTTGTATGTTCTGTCCACGGTTATGATTGTTTCTTTCAATTTGTTTTCCGCTCCAAAGACCACATCCTCCTGTGATAGTTCAGTGGAACATATTCGTATCCTTGAACCGCTTCTCACACTTAAAAGGTATCTTATGTGATATGCACAGCCTCTTGGACCATGGATGATCGGTATTGTATTCTTTATGCCTATAAGAGCCCTTATGGCCCCAAAGAGTTTACATGTGGACATTGGCTCCATCTGGGCCCCACCCGTCATTTCAAAGTTAATATTTTGTTTATGGCGTCGAGGACTGCTTCTACACTAGCCATTACAATATCTTCTCTTGTTGACCTTCCTGTTGCTTTGTTGCCTTTCTTGTCACTCATTATCACGAAAACTTCTGCGAGTGCATTTGTACCCCCTGTTATGGCCTCTATATTATATTCTTCCAATTCTATGTCGGCAGTTTCACTCACTAAGCTGTGAATAGCATTTATGGCAGCGTCAACTGGCCCCACCCCCGTTCTTGCCGCTGTTTTGATCTTGTCTTTGATTCTGAGTTTTACTGTTGCTGTTGGCATCACACTTTCTCCTGTCATCACTGCTATACCTTCTAGCTTGACTATTTCTTCTGGTGCACGTCCTAGAAGTGTGATGGCCATTGCCTTGAGGTCAGCATCTGTCACTCGTTTACCCTTATCTCCAAGCTCTTTCACTTGTTTGTAGAGTAGTTGGAGCTGTTCATCGTTCATTTCTATGCCATGTTCTTCTAGCTTTGACTTTATGGCCTTTGTCCCTGTATGTTTACCTAAGACTATTCTTCTTTTATGTCCTACCATTTCTGGTTTTATAGGCTCGTATGTTTCGGCCTTTTCTGTCACGCCATGTACATGGATTCCTGCTTCATGGGCAAATGCGTTTTCACCTACAATAGCCTTATTGGGTGGCATTTTAACTCCTGTGATTTTTGAGACGAATTCTGAAATGTCAACGAGCCTCTTTGTCTTTATATCTACTGGGATCCCATAGTGTATGATCAGCGCCATGACAACCTCTTCTAGGGCTGCGTTGCCCGCTCTTTCTCCTAGACCATTAACTGTGACATGTACTTGGCCTGCACCGGCTTCTACTGCTGCTAGTGAATTTGCGACTGCGAGTCCGAAATCATCATGGCAATGGACACTTAATGGTATCTTGAGATTTTCATTGAGTTTCCTTATGAAGTGTTCCATGGCGCGTGGTATCATAACGCCTACAGTATCTGGGACGTTTATGATATAGGCTCCAGCATCCTCCACAGCCTTGTATATCTTGAGCAGATAATCGAATTCTGTCCTTGTAGCATCTTCGGCTGAAAATTCTACTTTAACCCCATGGTCCCTTGCATATTCAACTGCAAATATTGCTTTTTGGATTATATCCTCTTTATCCATTTTGAGCTTGTACTTTCTATGGATAGGTGATGTGCCAATGAACGTGTGGATGTAGTCCACGTCACAGTCTAGTGCAGCGTCAAGATCCCCTTTTAATACTCTTGCCAAGCCACAGATGTTTGCATTTAGTGAAAGTGATGCGATATTTTTCACAGCATTTTTTTCACCTGGAGAAGCGGCTGGAAAACCGGCTTCGATTATGTTCACTCCCAGTTGATCCAATTTCTGGGCTATGCTGATTTTTTCATCTACTGTAAGGGCCACTCCAGGTGTTTGCTCACCATCTCTTAAAGTTGTATCGAATATTCTAACTTTTTTTGGGAGTTTCATTTCCTTTTTCACTTCCTCTATGGACATGGCAATTCCTCAAAAGGAGCTGAATTATAATATTGGGGGGAATTATTGATTATATTATTATCCTATTAAGTTTATAAAGTTTCCTCTTCCATAATTGGTGAATCATGTTGCCATGCAAAGGCTTAGGAAATTTCTAAGTCCAGGGGCGAGGCCCAAGATGAATATACTAATTTTCAGGGTGTTTTTCACGTATTTATCTTCAAAACCTTCAATAAAATACAATACAGTTAATATTATTAATATTTTTAATGGGAACATTACAAATGCTGTGTTAGTAATGTTTGTAAGGAAGGTTGGCAGCACATGCTGTTCCCAGTAACCATAGAAATCAACAGCAACAAAGGTTGTGGAAGCATCGAACAAATGGACTGATAAAACAGCCAAGTTAACCCTATCATTTAGAAGATCCCATTGCAAGCCCAAGACTGCGAAAATGAGCGTGAAAGCCATCCATATAGCTAATATCCCGAAAAAGGGTGTGAGGTTGAAGGGTTTTAAGTGCATGATATTTGGGATTGAAAGTAAAAGTCCTGTCAAGAAGATGATACGTTTATAATCCCACCCAAATTTCTCCTCGAGTTTAACTGATGCTAACAATGTCATTATCGCTGTTATACCTACTATAATATAAATTCCTGGCGTGACAAGAAAAAGGGTGAGTGGATAGACCCCATTATCAACTAAAGCTCTTGCACCAGATCCTACAAATATAAAAGGGATTAGTGGTAAAAAAAGATCCTTAGGATCCTTTTTAATCCACCTGAACATCCTTATTATAATTAACACCACCAGGCCAAGAATCAGACCAAATATTATGGTGTTAAATAAAGTATAACCTGGATGGAGATAGAAGAAATTTTCCTGGAAAAATCTTATAATAGGACCTATGATGTCTTTGCAGGCTAACATTTTAGATTCTTTTAATTTTTTTGTTAATTACTTCTTTTAATATGAGGTGTAGAGGTGTTCTATCCCCACGGGGTCTTGTTTTTCCCTTTTTTATAGCAGCAAGTATATCATCCGTATTTGGTTCGGAATCTACTTGTGTGAAACAAGTTCCAATGGCTGCTATAAAATGGGCGTCGCTCGAACCTATCATTGGAAGGTTCCTTTCCTTAGCGAATTTCTTAGCCCTCCAATTGGAATAACCGAAGATGTAACGAGAATTCAAAGTTTCTATACCATCAACCTTTAAATCTTGGACGTTCACGAACAAGCCTTCCCTGTATCTTACAAAGGGGTGGGGGACTATGGCAACACCCCCTTGTTCATGTATTTTATCAATCGCTTCTTGGGGTGTGACACCTTTCTTTATCTCGTCTTGGATGCCAAGGGCTAAAATATGCCCTTCAGATGTGCTTATCTCCATGGCGGGCACTACTATGATGCCCTTGAAATCTTTGGCTTCTTTTTCAGCAACCCTTGAGCCTTGGATGGTATCATGGTCTGCGATTGCTATCGCATCAAGACCTACAAAGATTGCTCTTTTAATTATCTGTCGGGGTGTTCCTTTTGCATCACCAGAATATATACTATGGATATGGGGGTCAAATATCATGGATGTTCTCCCCGATGATATATTACACTGTTTATGAGGCCAACTGGTCCAGTCATCATCACATCCCCTGCCGGGGCGGCATGATATGCTGGTAGATTTGTCTTGTCAACTAGTCTGCGTTGTGGCCCGGTTACCACTATTTTTTCACATGTTTTTATGGCTTCGATTATGTGTGCTCCATGGCCCCCGTCTTCGTGGACTTGGGAGTGTGTGAGGGTCCCGTTAACTAGTTTCTTGATGAGTTTTTCGATTTTATCAGGGTTTAACATTTTTGTGTGGTGTTCCATGAGTCCCATGATTTTACCTTTTTTGATGGTTGCGGCTAGGGTGTGGCCATTACCAACGTCTAGTACCACGAGTTTGTCGTGTTCTATGATTTTGGGGTCTTGGAGTGCGCCTGCTATGGCTGCGAATTTTGAGTCCATGAGTAATGGGTTGTATTTTTTCAAGCTTTTTTTGATTGATTTCATCCTTGTAAAGTATTCTGGGATTTTGTTTTGGTATGCGAACTCTTCAGGTGGTGTGGGTTTTTTGAGTTTTTCCTTTATTTTATGGAATCTGAAGTCTCTGTCCCCCATTTTGGGTGAGTATCCATGATCTTGGACTGCGATTGCGAGATGGTCGAATTCTAGTTTGATGTTTAGATTTGATAGGGCGGTTTTCAATGCTTTTATGTTGATGTCCGCGAGTTTGATTGTCTTCCAGTTGTGGGGGTTTTCTTCCGATATTTTTATACCGATCTTTTTTACTTTTTGAAGGTTGTCTTTTATTGTTCTCGCCGCTTCTGGTGTCATTGTTATTTTGTATCCTTTTTTGAGATGTTCTTTGATTGCGAATGTTATTGGCCCGCCACCCATTGTGTTTCCTGTTAGGAATAGGTTTTGTTTGGTTTTTCTTATTTTGTTGGCGAGGATTTTTGTGGGGGATGGTAGTACCATTTTGGTTGAGTTTTCGATATTATATTTTGAATTGTATAACATTATGTCTTGTGTTCCGACTCCTACATCGATTGCGAGTATTTTCATGGGAACAATATTAGGAGTGTTATGTTTAAAAAAGTGTACCACCACTTAAATGTATACTTTTATACAGCGAAGCTTTAAATAGTGCCTTATAGATAATTTGGTATCATGCCAATTTATGAAAGGTGATCAAATGAACAAAATAATACTAAATGAAAAAGAATTACCAAAAAAATGGTATAACATAAATTCAGACCTACCAGTACCATTACCAGAACCAAAAAACCCAGAAGAAAAAGACAACATAAGTAAACTACCCCAAATGTTCTCAAGCGGCGTGTTAGAACAAGAAATGTCCATGGAAAGATGGATAAAAATCCCAAAAGAAATTAGAGAAATCTACAAGAGAATAGGGAGGCCAACCCCACTATTCAGGGCAAAGGGCCTTGAAGAAATGCTAGATACACCCGCAAGAATATACTACAAAAGAGAAGACTACTCACCAACAGGAAGCCACAAACTCAACACAGCAATAGCACAAGCATATTATGCGAAAAAAGACGGCGCAGAAAGACTCACAACAGAAACAGGAGCAGGACAATGGGGGAGCGCATTATCCCTCGCATGTTCATTAATGGGCTTAGAATGCAAAGTATACATGGTAAGAGTATCATACAACCAAAAACCTTATAGAAAAACCATAATGCAAATCTACGGGGCCGAAATCGTACCATCACCAAGCACAGACACAGAATTCGGGCGCAAAATATTAAAGGAAAACCCAGAACACCCAGGATCCCTTGGTATAGCAATATCAGAGGCCATAGAAGAAGCACTACAAAATGAAAAAGCATACTACTCTCTTGGAAGCGTGCTAAACCATGTACTATTACACCAAACCGTCATAGGCTTGGAACTAAAAAAACAACTTGAAATCGCAGAAGAAACACCAGATATCCTAATCGGATGTGTGGGTGGGGGAAGCAACTTCGGCGGGACAATACTACCCTTCGTAAAAGATAAAATAGATGGAAAGCTTGACTGCGAATTCATAGCATCAGAACCCGTAGCCTGCCCAACCCTCACACAAGGAGAGTACCGCTATGATTACGGTGACACAGCCGGAATGACACCACTACTCAAAATGTACACACTAGGACACGACTTCATACCCCCATCAGTACACGCCGGCGGCCTACGATACCATGGAATGGCACCACAAATCGCCCTACTAGTAAAGGAAAACATCGTGAAAGCACGAGCCGTCAGCCAAAAATCAGTATTTGAAAGTGGCGTGAAATTCGCGAAGGCGGAAGGTGTCATCCCAGCACCAGAAACATGCCATGCAATAAAAGTGGCCATTGACGAAGCCAAAGAGTGTAAAAAAACCGGCAAAGAAAAAACAATAGTAATCAACTTCTCAGGCCACGGACTATTAGACCTCCAAGGATACGAAGACTACCTCACAGGCACCCTACCCGAAAACAACAAATAACCACTTTAATTTTTCCCCCCCATAAAAATTGCAAATATTACTTTTTATATATTTTAAATTATAAAATATTAAAAAATCAAGGACAGCATATCCTTGTTTAATATAACTTTTGAATCTGAAGTTCCCAAGCAGAAAAATTAATATCACAAATCATATATGAATTAACAAATTCTTGGAGGATTCGAATGTATAGAATTGGTGAAGCGCTAATAGGAAAAGGCAATGAAGTCGCCCATGTAGATCTTATAATAGGGGATAAGGAAGGTATTGTAGGCTCGGCCTTTGCAACTGGACTTACAAATATTTCAATCGGTCACACGCCCCTACTTTCTGTTATAAGGCCAAATCTAATGACAAAACCTGCGACATTAATGATACCAAAGGTGACTATCGGATGTTTGGAAGATGCTAATAAAGTATTCGGACCTGCTCAGACAGCTGTTGCAAGAGCTGTTGCAGATGCTGTCGAAGAGGGGATAATACCAAAGGAGAAGGTTGAAGACTTAGTCATAATCGTGAGTGTTTTCATCCATCCAGAAGCAGAAGATTACCAGAAGATCTACCATTATAATTATGGGGCGACAAAACTTGCAATAAGAAGGGCCATGGAAAGCTACCCATCAATTGAAAAGATCCTTTCCGAAAAAGATAGGGGTGTGCATCCAGTCATGGGATTCAAGCCTATAAGATTATGGAACCCACCATATTTACAAGTTGCCTTGGACCTTGAAAGTATTGAAGAAATGGAGAGGGTGGTGGATACCCTCCCACCACGTGAAAGGATACTGCTCGAAGCGGGCACACCACTTGTCAAGAAATTCGGTGTAGGGATCGTGGACAAGATAAGAAAATTGAGAAAAGATGCATTTATAATAGCAGATCTTAAAACTTTAGATGTTGGTAGGATGGAAGTTAAGATGGCGGCTGATGAAACAGCGGATGCAGTTGCCATCTCAGGGCTTGCAACAAAAGCAACAATCGAGAAGGCTGTCCATGAAGCGCGAAAACAGGGCGTATATTCTGTCCTTGACATGATGAATGTTGAAAATATCCCAGAAAAACTTGAAGAACTTAGATACAAGCCCGACATCGTGCTTTTACATAAGAATATTGATGTTGGAGCAGCAGAAGTTTCAGAATGGGGTGACATTCCCAAGATAAAGGAGATCATCGGTGAAAGGGGATTGGTAGCTGTGGCGGGTGGAATAACACCATCCAAGACAAAAAAAGCTCTTGAAAGTGGTGCTGACATAATAGTTGTTGGGAGGTATATAACTGGGTCCAAGGATCCAAGAAGAGCGGCAGAGGATTTCTTAGAGCAATTACCACCAGACCCTGACACGATGAGATTGCCACATGAAGAAGACGAACCAATCTAAACATTTCTATGGGGTTCCTGAAAATAAATTATAAGTTAAAAGTTATAACTTACAAGTTATCAGGTAGAGGTTAAAAGCACCGACATGCAAAAATTCGATTTGGGAGTCGGGTGAAAATAATGGATATAATCGGCATATGTGGAAGCCCACGCAAGCAAGCCACAGAATATGTGCTTAAAAATGCGCTTAACACACTAGAAGATGAAGGATATGAAACTGAATTTTTCACTGTCAGAGGAAAAGATCTAAGCCCATGTAAACATTGCGATTATTGTTTAAAGAAAAAAGAGTGCATAAACAAGGATGATATGTACACCCTCTATGATCTCCTTCCAAAGGCAAAAGGCATATTAGTCGCCACACCAGTCTACAATGGTGGACTAAGCGCCCAGACAAAAATTATAATAGACAGATGCCGGGCACTCAACATGAAAGATTATGATATTCTACGTGGAAAAATTGGGATGGCAATTGCCGTTGGTGGTGACAGATCTGGAGGGCAAGAACTTGCAATCCAACAAATACACACTTTCTATATAGCCAATGGTGTGATACCAGTAAGCGGAGGATCCTTCGGAGCAAACCTCGGCGCATGTTTCTGGTCAAAAGACACACTAGAAGGGGTTAAAAAAGACGTGGAAGGATTCAGAAGCCTCCAGAAGACCCTTAAAATGTTCATAAGGTTCCTGGAAAAGGAATGATTTTATAGAGCAGAGACCCCCCATTGTTTCTTGGTGATTTAATGAGCTTGACAAGTAGCACATCAAAGCTAGTGAAGGGTAGCTTCCTTATAATGGTCAGCAGCCTCATTTTCAGAGTTGGAGGATACATATACAGAGTATTCATGACCAGATTACTCGGACCCGAAGGTTATGGTCTTCTCGGCTTAACATTCCCCCTACAGGGGATATTCCAAATACTTTCAGCTGGTGGTCTGCCACCAGCCATCGCAAAATATGTCGCACAGCACAAGGCACTCAATGAAGATCAGATGGCAACACAAGTCCTTCACACTTCCTTGAAGCTGATGATCATCCTTGGTCTTAGTTTTTCTATTATAATATTTTTCCTGGCACCTTGGCTTGCAAATGATGTCTTCCATAAACCCCTTTCACTTTATCCTATACAAGCTGTTTCACTTATCACACCATTTAGTGTTATTGTAGGCGCATTTAGGGGCGCCTTCCAGGGCATTTATAGGATGGAATATGTTGTTGTGACACGAGCAATTGAACAAATATTCATGATAATATTCGCAGTCTTATTTGTAATGATCGGATTTTATGCGGCTGGGGCTGTTATAGGTACAGGTTTCGGTTTTATAGCATCTGCCATTTCTGCAGTTGTAATATATGAAAAGCTACTTAAAGGTTACTTGCCACCAGTTGACCCTGAGAATAAATTGAACTTCCAGGAAGAGCTAGGATTAATGAAAGTCCTTTTAGGTTTTTCCATCCCAGTGATTATAACAGCATTATCTGAAATGGCCATCTATGATATAAGCGTTTTTGCCATAGGTATATTCCTAGCAACTAAAGCGGTTGGTTATTATACCGCCGCGGATCCAATCGCAAGATTACCTCTTATCATCTCCCTCTCGGTCGCTACAGCTGTTTTACCAGCTACTTCAGAAGCTTCAGCACTCAAAGACAATAGTTTGCTTGAAACTTATGTTGTACAATCTTACAGACTTGTCATGTTATTTGTTCTACCATTATGTATAGGTATTGCAATATTTTCAAGGCCCATCCTTGAACTCCTATTTGGGGGCGCTTTCATTTATGGTGCCGGTGCCCTTACAATACTCGTAGTTGGCATGACATTCTACACACTCTTCGCACTATCTGCAAGCATCGCCCAAGGAATAGGCCATCCCCGTCTTCCAATGTACATATTATTGATAGGCACTCTCATAAACCTTGTACTTAACATTATCATGGTGCCAGTTTACGGTATTGAGGGTGGTGCTCTTGCAACAACCATCGCAACATTCATTATAATGTTACTCTCATTATGGAAAACCTTCCAAATTACCAATGTGAGATTGCCATACACTGCCTTTTGGAAGATAACACTAGCATCCATCATAACAGGGATTCCACTCATCTTAATACCTAATACAATAACAGGACTTATAATAGCACTTATAATATCATCCCCAATATATGTAACGGCACTATTAACCGTGAGAGGTTTCGAAAAAAGGGATATACGTTTGATGAAGCGTTTAAGTTCAAGAATGGGGCCACTAGAGGGGCCGATAAACAGATTAATCGACTTTATCGATAGATACACTCCCACATAAGCCTGGGAAGATAACATGCAAAAAGAAAACTACAAGTTAAAAATAAAAGGAAAAAGCATCTGGATCGACAATAAAAAGTTCAGATTACTCCAATCGATAAAAGAATATAAGTCCATAAGAAAGGCCTCCGAAAAATCAGAAATCCCTTACAGGACCGCGCTCTTATATATAAAAAGTATAGAACATGCACTCGGAGAAAAAATTGTTTCAACAAGAAGAGGCGGAGCTGGTGGAGGGGGAAGCAGCCAACTTACCAAAATAGGTGAAAATATAATACGAGAATATCTTAAAATACAAGCCTTGGTTAGAAAAGAAAGTACATTCAACGAACTTGAAGGGATCATCAAAGACATAAAACTAGATAATAGGATTATAGAAATCAAAGCCGGTGAAAATATTATAAAAGTCCCGTTAAGGGAAAAATTCGAAAAGGGGGAAAGGGTAATCCTATTAATACACCCAGAAGACATAATACTCATGGACAAAAAATATGAAACAAGCGCAAGAAACATTATAAAAACCAAAATTAAGTCCATCAAACCCGGGGATAATATACTGAACGTCCAGTTAAAAGCAGGTAACATAGAGTTAACAAGCTATATAACAAGACAAGCCCTAAAGGAGCTGAAATTAGAAATTGGCAAAAAAATCTTCGCAGGATTCAAAGCAACAGCCATAAAGGTCATAAAGGTAACCTAAATGAAAATAATCATAGAGTATGAAAAATGTACAGGTTGCGGGAAATGTAAAGAAGCATGTCCCAAGGGCGGTAAAATATGGACAATAGACCGGAAAAGAAAAATAGCAATCCCATCTAACCTTGAATATTGCCATCTTTGCATTATCTGCGCAAGCAAATGTCCCGAGGAGGCTATAAGAATAATAAGGGATGATAATTATGAGAAAAGCCCAGAAATCGAGGAAAACCCATGAAACTGAGGTTAAAGTAGATGTAAATTTGGATGGTGAAGGAAATTATATCATCGACACAGGACTCAAATTCCTCGACCATATGCTAGAATCTTTCACAATACATGGATTATTCGATCTTGAAATAAAGGTAAGGGGAGATTTAGAAGTCGATGACCACCATACAATAGAAGATGTGGGGATAACATTTGGCAAAGCCTTCAAAAAAGCCTTGTCAGATAAAAAGGGTATAAAGAGAATGGCCCACGCAATAGTACCAATGGACGAATCCATCGCAATGGTAGCAGTTGACTTGGGAGGAAGAGCATACACCGTCCTCGACATGGAATTTGAAAGGGAGAAAATTGGCGAGATTTCAACAGAGAATATTCCACATTTCATTGATTCATTCGCAAAAAATGCTAAAATCAACATCCATGCAAAAGTCAAGGGAAAAAATGATCACCACAAGATAGAAGCTCTTTTCAAGGCCCTTGCAATCGCACTAAAAAATGCTGTGAAAATCGAACATCAAAAAATACCAAGCACAAAAGGTGATTTATAGATTTTATTTAATGAACGCACTTTATATAAGCATGGAACAGACAGATTGAACAAATACTATTAAGCTTTCCATTTTAAATATCAAAAAGGAAAATAGTTTTTAAGGAATGATGGTTTCCCAAAAAATCCTGGTATATCAACCATCAGAGGCTTATTACTCGCCTTCCAGAATAGTTTTCTCCAATATATTCTGGGAGGGTTTTTACTTTTAGAAGTGGGGGGGCCCTCAACCTTAAGATCACCCCCCATCCCAGAAGACGATCAGCAAAATTTTGTATAGGAGCTGTCAACGTTTTAAAAAGGACCTTAAAATGCTAAAGGATTCGAAAACGATCGGAGCCGCCGGTCTTATAATTGAAATTGGGGCATGTCCCTTAAAGGGTGGGGATTATTGTAACAGCAACTGCTGTGAATTAAATTTCTAATGATCTTATATGTTCTGCAGCTATAAGTGCCGTGGCTGCAGCGCCCACAATACCCCTCGAAACTCCCGCACCATCCCCCACAGCATATAATCCACTGATTGGGGTTCTCATATGCTCGTCTACTCCTATTCTCATCGCATAAAGTTTTATCTCAGGAGCATATAATAGTGTAGAATCCGAGGCCACTCCTGGTATGACCTTATCAAGTGCTTCTAAACCTTCTATTATATCAAGGACTATCCTGTAAGGTAAGACTAATGCAATGTCTCCTGGTGTTACATCTCTTAGTGTTGGCTTCACCGGACTCCTTTTCAGTCTTCTCCATGTGGATCTTCTTCCCTTTCTAAGGTCCCCTAGTCTTTGTATTATTGGTTTACCCCCTCCAAGTGTATTAGATATTTTCGCAATTGAAAGAGCATATGCAGATGTGTTTTCAACCGGCTCTGTAAGCTCAATTTTGACTAAAAAAGCGAAATTAGTATTATCCGATGTTTTTGTGCGCATTGAATGTCCATTAACTCCTTTGAAACCGTTATAGGCTTCTTCGACTACGAATCCTTTGTTGCAGACACAGAACGTTCTTACAAAATCGTCGTAGCTTTTTGTTATAATATGGAATTTTGGATCCCAGTTTATTCTTGTAATATCTTCCATTACAATACTTGGGATTTCAACTCTTACTCCAATATCCACAGGATTATATTTTATAGGGATTGAAAGTTTTCTCATTTGCTCAGCGAGCCAAATGGAACCAGATCTTCCTGGTGCGAGGATCAAGAACTTACATTTTATGACGTTCTTTTTTCCATTCTTATCCTTGACTCTGAGCCCTTTTACTTTCCCATTTTTTGTGATGATATCTAATGCTCTTGTTTCTAGGAGGAATTCCACGCCCCTTTTTTCAAGGTCTTCCTTTACGGATTTTATGACCATGGGCGTTTTATCAGATCCTATATGCCTTTGAATGATAGGAATAAAATTTATACCTGCCGCAGCTGATTTTTTCAAAATCTTTTCTATTTCTTTTTCTTCGGGTGAATATAATTCTTCAGGGGCTCCATGTCTGAGGAAGAAACTGTCAACTTCTTCTACAAGTTCCCATGCTTTTTCTGTGTCTACGAATTCTTCTAGGTTGCCTCCGATATCGGGTCTCAGGTTTAGTTTTCCATCTGATAATCCGCCAGCCCCTCCAAGGCCGCACATTATGTTACAAGGAGAACATCTTCTACATATACCATCCTTTAGGGCTGGACAATATCGCTTATCTATGTCTCTTCCTTTATCAACCACTAAAACCCTTAAATGGTCTGCTAGTTTGTCTGCGGCGATTAGTCCCCCGGGACCTGCTCCAACTATTATCACATCGAACACAAAAACACCAAAAAAAGAGGAAAATAAAAAAATTGGATTTTATGAAGGTTTCTCGAGCAGCTTCCTCTTGGATAGTGTTTCTCCTTCTTTTCCGTGTGGTGTTCTCCTCACGGTGTCGTTGGATTTTTCTATTTCTCTTGCTTCTTCTGCTAGTCTTGCCGCTGTTGACATCATTTCGTGTGCAGATGCTACTATTGGTATGTATTTTTCAGGATCTTGTACCATGAAGCATCCTTCAACGTCGATATCAGCGACCTTTGACGCGATTTCATATGCTGCCATGGCCTTTGCCTTTGCATATGGGTTTTGGAAGTCGGCGGCTTCGACTGCAACGTCTCTTGTAATTACAAGTTGTGGTAGTTCAATTTCTTTTCCAGCTTCTACATCAGCTATCATGGCGTCGATCGTGTTATGGACTACCCTGTATGCGCCTGTTAATGCGAGTACTTTCATTAAGTCTGCATTGAATGCTGCCATTTCAGTTGGGTCTAGGAATTCTCTTCTTGCACCTATCATAGAATCTGCTTTGACTATAATGTAGCCTAGTCCTTGTTCTTCGATTTCATCTTTCACACGGAGGCCTGGGGCATCTCCCACTATCATTGCGGGTACATCGGCTTCAGAGAGTAGTTCTCTTGCCCTTGCAGGTCCTGGCGCCCCTGGGTTTGGGCTTATGAATATAACAAAGTCTCTGTCTAGTTCGAGCATTTTAGGGACTACGAATTCGATATCATCAGGATTCATTTTAGTCCCTGATCCCATTACACGGATCTCAACGTTTGGTCTGTCAGCTCTTTCATCAAGTACTAGGTCAATCACTGGGGATGTCCCAAGGTTTCCACATTTTAGTACACCGATCTTTGCAACCATTTTATATCACCACATTCTATTATCCCGGTATTTGTTAAGTATTTTTTCATCTAAGATTTATAGTTAACTTTTTATACCAGTAAGATGAAAGGGGTGATTGTGAATATTTTTTCTGCTTTTTTAAGCTTTAATAGTGTAAAATTATTTTATCAAAAGTCTTCCTGTGGTTTTTGCCAAAAAAATCCCCGTAAAATCCAGATTGTATAAGTTCAGTTAAATTTTGATCGGGCTTCCCATATTTTTTTGAAACTCTTAAAACCGCCACAAGGGCCTTTTGGTTGGAAGTTTTCCAGTATGTTGATCAGTTTTTCAACAGACTCTTCCGAAGTTGAAAGGAGATAAGTTGAATCTGGAGGCTTTAAATCATATATAAGGGTGTCGATGTCCTCTATTCTAGCTATGGGTATGCCTATTTTTTCACAGAGGTCGATACTTGCATGTTGACGATGAAATCCTGCGATTTTGATTGAAGGAACCCCAAGAACCCCTGCCTCTATTGTGACTCCCATGCCAGCAGCATAGATCATGGCCTTCGAAGCTTTCATCAAACTTGGAAGATCAACAAAGCCTCCTAAAACATGGATCTTCCTAGAGGTTATATTTTTTTCTATGAATTTCCTATCAAATCTGAAGGGCGCCAGTAGGATATTCTCCTGTAATGCTTCCAATGTTCTGAGTAGGAATGGGATATCCTGAGTTTTCAAATCACCTCCAAGCACTACAAGTATGAAGTCATGGAGATTGTACCTTTTTTTAACAACCTTCGGATGTTCAAGTTTCAGATTTTTCACATAGAGGGCATGGGGATAGCCTCCTATGCTTTTCACATCCTTTAGCTGGTAATGGGCTTCAAGATATTCTTTGTATTCCTTGGAGGGTGCTGTTACGAGGTCTGCGAATGCTATCATCTCAATAGGATTATAAATGTCTTGTTCAATATGCAATATTGGTATTCCAAGTAGTCTGGCGGCTGAAATACTCTTTCGCACATCACCTGCATTACCGCAGGTTAAAAGGATTTGGGGTCTGTTTTCCCTCAGGACCTTAACAGCTTTTTTAATATCCGATAATATTCTAGCCGCGATAAGGATCTTGTTGCCATTAGACCGTCTACTTTCCCCGATGGGATATATTTTTCTACAATATGGTTTTAGGAGTTCTTTAACACCTTTTCCATGTGATAAAGCGATGAAGTTAGCGCTAAGTCTTTCCATTAATGGTATGAATGTTTTTGCTGGTGCTAATTCAGCTGCGATGGCCACTTTCATGACATGCCTCCCTTATTATCACGGCCACGCCTATAAGATAGAATATCCACACTACAAGATCTGTTGGGCCTGTCTCGATCCATACAAGAGTGTGAGCTAATATTATCGCGTATAAAGCCGTGAAGAAACCCTTTTTGATCTTTTGGATTGTATGGAGTAAACCAAGGATTAATCCTATGATAAACATTTGTATGATCATGGCAAAAAAACCGAAGTCTAGGGTTGCGGGTCCAAAAATTGTTGAAGTGCTTGAATGCTTATAACCTAGTACTGTTGTCCCCACGATAATCCTAGGATCAGTAGATGTGAAAAATCCCGTTAGAGTGGAATATAATAATTTGCCATGTGTAGCGCCTTCAAATTGGATTAAACGATCAAAAACTGTTAATGTATACCCTGCACGATAAAAAAATAATTCTATGGGATTTAAGTTCCAATGTTGCCATTCTATCGACTTAACCGCGATATAACCTATAATAATGGTCAAGGAAATTATGAAGATTCCGATGATGGTAATCCGTCCCAAGGAAATGTTTCTTGTATAATAAAGGTTTATAAGTACACTGAGCAATAAGACCACTGTGGTTGTCCTATATCCTGTTAGGGCGGACAAAGTTAATCCAATGATGAAGAGACCATAATAAGAGTTCCTTTTAAATCTAGCTAATAAGAGGTTTATGGAAAACAAAAATAAAAGATAAGATATGAACCAGATTTTGGTGAAGGCCTTGGCTTTAAGGTATCCGCTAAATAATGGTATGCCACCAACATTGTACAGGTTCCACGTCGTCAATATTATGGATAATATTGCGAGAATTAATAATAGTGTTTCATGACGGGGGCTGAACTCCATTTTAACCCTCGAATATAAGGGCGATTTGAAATTTGAAGATGTTAAAACTCCTAAGATGTAGACTAGCGAACCTATACTAATGTAGATTATGGAAACTAGTGATGGGAAATTTAAGCCTCTGATTTTATAATGGAACGCCACATATGCCATTAAAAGATATGCTATGATTGCAACAAGTATGATATAAGGTGAGAAAATATCCCTATTCCCGGACATGGATATCATCTTATTGGTCTAGTGCATTGGATGTTAGTGTTGCTGCAAATGTGGGACATGAAGCTGCATGTATGTGAATATAACTTGCGAGGGTCTTTTTAGACGTGAGACCATCCATCGCCTCTTTTATACCCTTCCCTCTTTGTATTTTAAATGCAAACTGTGGATTGCCCGTAACTTGTATGTTTGAATAATGGAATTCATGTCCTCTAAATATCTCAGCTCTTGGAGATATTATATTGTCTATTTCTGATTTTGCTATTACATAACTTAAACCTTGAACTTTACGCGTCATTGAGGACTTGTAAGGGAATATGTCGCACATTTCATGTCCATCCAAGGATCTTGAAAGGTATAATAGACCCCCGCATTCGCCGAATATTGGTTTTCCATCTTCATGGAACTTTTTGATGGACTCCCTCATTGAAGCATTTTTTTCAAGTTCTTTTGCAAAGATTTCGGGGTAGCCTCCGCCTATGTAAATTCCGTCGACGTCAGGGATCTCCTCATCATGTATCGGACTGAAATAATATAAATGGGCTTTATTATCTTTTAGGGCTTCTAAGTTTTCTATGTAGTAGAAGTTGAATGCTTCGTCATAGGCTATGCCTATTTTAACCTTTTTATTGTTTTTCACCTGCCAGAGGGGTTCTCTTTCGCCCTTTATTTTTTCAGCATTTTTCATTATAGTTTTGAGCTCATCCAAGTCAATATATTCTTCTACTACGTTTCCCCACTTTTCTATTGAAAATTTTAGATTTTCACGTTCAACTGTGGGCACCAATCCTAAATGTCTCTGTTCAACTTTTAAATCTTCTCTTCTAGGTATGCCACCAACTACTATAGTGTCTGAAAGCTTTTCTATAGCTCTTTTAGCTTTAAGATAATGTCTTCTATTTTTCACTTGATTTAGGATCACACCTTCAATTTTAACTGCGGGGTCCAATGCCTTGAAACCAAGTACTATTGCAGCTGCACTTTTTACCAAGCTCCTGGAATCAATTATCAACACTACAGGGGCGTTTAAAGCCTTTGCTATTGATGCAGTGCTCCCAACATCATCAATGGGACTTATACCCTCATACAAACCTCTAACACCTTCAATAATAGCCATTCGTGCATTAGAGATCCTCATGCCCCTCATAAATGCTTCTCTGATCTGCCCCTCTGACATGAAAAATGAATCAAGATTACGTGAAGGATTACCCGTAGCCATACTATGATAAGATGGATCTATATAATCTGGGCCAACCTTAAATGGTTGAACACCTTCACTAGACAACGCCCTCATTATACCAGTAGAAATTGTGGTTTTACCAACAGCACTCCCACTACCTGCAAGCACAACTCTCATAATATAAAGTCCAATAAAACTCCTATTTAAATTCACCCTACAAAAAAGTTCATACTATCTAAAACTGTGAAGAAGTAGAAGTGGAGTATCCCTAACTTGTTGGACAAGGGCTTCGTGAATGATCGCCCATTTAGGACTCTCTTCCTCAACTGGCAAATTCACACCATTGCCTAGACTCTAAGAGTTCTCTTTCCTGATTTTTGAGTTATTATAAACTTGGATACTATTACTTTTGCGTATTCCCCCCTCTTGGAAGGTGTCTTGCAAGTAAAGATAAAGGTCGTCCCATAGCCTCCAATCCAAAAGGCATCTTAAGTATTTTATAGAAGTTTCAAAAAAACATCATATATAAAATTTAGGGTCATATATATAATTTCTTGATTATTCACAAAATCTATTAAGGTGCTTGAACAGAATTTTATATGATGAGCCTTAAAAAGAAAGTGCAAATTTTAAGTGATTCTGCACAATTTGACCTATGTGATTATAGTGCAGATAAAAGGCAAAGAAATGCGAACGTTCCAGGAATATATTATAGTAGCATGAAAGGTTGTAAAGTTCCTCTATTTAAGGTTTTGCTTAGTAACAAATGCTTCAACGATTGTAAATATTGTATAAATTGTAGTAAACGGGAATTCACACGTATTGAACTAGAATCAAGTGAATTATCCAAGATTTTCATGGATTATTATGAAAAAAGGTACGTGGATGGTTTGTTTTTAAGTTCAGCTACGATAGATGATGTTGATAATACAATGGAGAAACTTATCGAAGTAGTGAGGATCCTGCGCCATGAAAAAGGATATGATGGTTATATACACCTTAAAATTTTGCCAGGAGCTTCAAGGGAGTTGATTAAAAGGGCTATGGAATTGTCAAATAGGGTGAGTATCAACCTTGAAACAGCAACAGCAGATGGACTTTCAGCCCTTTCATCAACCAAGGATTATAAAATAGATATTATAAGGAGAATGAAATGGATAAAGAAAATCCATGACAAGAACCCTGATATTACTCCTTCTGGTCAAAGCACCCAATTCATTATAGGCGCAGTTGAAGAAACCGACCAAGAAATTCTGAAGAGGATATCATGGCTTTATGATAAATTAGATATTAAAAGAACATATTTCAGCAGCTTCCAAGCCTTAGAGGGCACTCCATTAGAGAATAAACCAGAACCAGACCCCAGACGTTCAATACGTTTATATCAAGCCGACGCATTATTGAAATCTTATAATTTTAAACTAGGCGAATTTGAATTCAATGATGGTGGGTTTTTAGATTTGGAAATGGATCCGAAGTATGTGGCGGCGCTCAAAAGTGACATTTTTCCATTAGATATTAACACCGCTACCTATGATGAACTTATACGAGTACCTGGTATCGGCCCCATATCAGCAAAGAGGATAATCTCAAAAAGGAGGAAAAGCAGAATAAATAGTCTAGATGAACTTAAGGGGATTGGTGCGTGGGTTAAACGTGCTGAAAAATTCTTGTACATTGATGGTTATCAAAGTAGTTTAGATAAGTTTCAATGATCTCCTTGTTCAAGTTCTGAGAATAGATCCCATATCTCAGGATATTTGTTTTTAACAGCTTCCTCGATCAGGAGAGATGCCTCCCTACTTATGCTAAATTCTGGTTTTGTCTTCTTTAAGTATCTTAAAACTGCAGCCGATCTTGCAGACCATAATGTTATTCTAGGGTTCTTTTTAACATCCTCCAAAACTTCTCTGACTTTATCTTTAGGGTGGGTGGTGGGTGTGACTTCCTTTCGTGGCATGGTTGTCGATTTTGTTTTTATTAGCGCGTCAAGACCCTTTCCGAGACTTTTATTTTGCCTTGTCATTTTTCGTCCTCCATTGCAATTAGTTCTTCTGCTAATTTGAGGTATGCTTTAGAACCTTTACAGTCCTTGTCATAGATTATGCATGGTTTCCCATGACTTGGAGCTTCTGCTAGGCGGATGTTCCTGGGTATTATTGTTTTGAAAATGTATTCTTGTGGCGAGAAGAAGCTTTTAATTTCTTGGTAGACTTCTCTTCCAAGTCTGGTTCTTCCGTCATAGAGTGTTAATAGTATGCCTTTTATTGGACATGGACTCCTTAGGCGGTTTTCAACTAATTTCATGGTTTTAAGGAGATCGGCCATCCCTTCAAGTGCGTAGTATTCTGCTTGTATTGGTATTATGATGCTATCGCCTGCAACGAGGGCATTTAATGTTAGTATTCCAAGGGATGGTGGGGCGTCGATGAATATGTAGTCAAAATCTCTTTTTATGGGATCTATAGCTTCTTTGAGTATGGTGTGGTATCCTATTTGGCTAGTAAGTTCCACTTCCGCGCCGCTGAGAGCAAGATTGCTTGGTATAATATAAAGGTTGGGGATCATTGTCTCCTGGATTGTGTCTTCTATTTTTGCTTCTCCACTTATAATGGAATATATTGTCGAATTTAATTCTGCTTTGTTGACTCCAAAACCCGTTGTTGCATTTGCTTGGGGGTCTATATCAACTATTAGGACTTTTTTGCCCAAGATTGAAAGTGCAGTTGATAGATTTACTGCGGTGGTTGTTTTACCGCAACCTCCTTTTTGGTTTATAATGGATATTATTTCACCCATGGAAAACCTCCAAGTAATAAGTTCTAAATTATCATTTATAAAGTATACCCTCTAACTTACAAGTTATAACTTATAACGAGTGGGGGGTCCCCATTCTAAACTTTCCAAACTTCGCCACTGTCAGAAATTGATTCTTTCAGAAATCCTCATAGGTAATGTAAGTGGCCTGAAAGGCATCCCATTTACTTCATTTTTCACCATAGAAATAAAATCTCCCAATTTCATAATCTTCTTTGCACCAGTTTTTCTAATGTTCACTGTAAACTCAGCACCTTCAAGTTCTCTGTCACCTATAACTATAATATATGGTATCCATTCCTTGGCCGCATCCCTTATTTTTTTACCAACACTCTCCGCCCTATCATCCACATCGACCCTGATACCTTCACTTTTTATCTTTTCAGCAATCTTCAGTGAATAATCAACATGCCTTTCTGCAACTGCTATTATCCTAACCTGGGTTGGTGAAAGCCATACAGGGAACATCGGAGGCTTTTCACCCATTTCAATAGCTGCTTTTTCCAATAAACTACATATTACCCTTTCTATGCTCCCAGTGGGACTGCAATGGAGTATTATAGGATTTCTATCAGTTCCGTCCTCTTCAAGGAATGTTATATCAAATCTTTTCCCACTTTCAACATCTATTTGCACAGTTGGATTTTCTATTGGCCTTCCAAGATAATCTATCGCTGCAAAGTCCATTTTAGCTATCCAATAATGTTTTCTTTCAGGTAAAAGCTCCAAGAGGGTGGGCTTGTTAACTTTATTCACAATTGAATGTATCCAATCCTTGTAATCTTCGTAGAAATCTTCTGTCGCTCTGAATATCACCTCATAGTTGACATTGAAATCCTTGGAAGTCTTAAGACAAATTTCAACTTGCTTTTCAAATTCTTCGAGTGCTTGTCCCATGTCTCTACATACCGTGTGGAGGTCTGGCATGGTAAAGCCCCTAAGCCGCTTAAGACCCACCACTTCACCTTTTTTCTCTAATCTGAAACTGTAAGTTGAAAGCTCATACACTCGTGCTGGAAGATTTTTCCATGTTAAAAAGGAATCTGATAATATCCTGAAGGCCCCGAAACAGCAAGCATATCTGAGCATTAACTCTTTCTTGTTTTTCATTCTGTATTGTCTTTCTCCGAACTTTTCAGCATGGACCCTTATTGCTTCATCTTCTAGATCATACATTATTGGGGTTTCGACAGGCATGGCACCTTGAGATGTTACGAGTATGTAAACATAATCTGCTAAAAGATCCCTTATAAGACGCCCTTTTGGGTACCAGCGAAGATGCCCCACATCTGCTGAAGGTTCGTAATCGGCTAGTTTCTTTTCCTTCATGAGTTTAACATGTGGCGGTTCCCCACCTCTACTTTCTAAGGTGCCTAGTTCATAGTCTACAAGGGATTTGAAGTCTCTGTTTTCAAATTCAAAATCTTGAGGGTTTATAAGCTTTCCTTTATCGATAATGAACCATTTTGATTCTAGTTCTTCAACGGCCTTTTCTGGTTTAGCTTCCGCTCTTATTGTCCTTGAAAGTTCAGATAATGGGTGGCCTTTACATGATATTTCAAATGCTTTGTACCAGCCGAATGGGGCTCTTGAAACTTTGAAGCCTTCATTTTTTAGCGCTGTTTCCATTTTTTTCAAGATTTTTTTCGCCATTTCAGGTGAACTTAAGGATGAACTGAGATGAGCATAAGGGTATATGACAATTTCTTTGGCATTTACTTTGGTAAAGATCCTCTTTATTTCATCAACGGCATTTTCGACTACAGATGTTGGATTGGTTTCATCTTCCTTTTCTATGGCTGTGAAAACTACAAGTGATTCCTTAAAGGATCCTTTCCTCATCTTCTCAGGTATGTCCTCCGCTATCCTTGTTTTTTCTCGTGTCTTATATTTCAGATAATCTGCGTGGATTAAAAGTATTCTCATTTAATCACCCTGTTTAGAGTATTTAACGTTCCGTTAGCGGGATATGGAACTTTTCTTTTAAGGATTTCCATACTTTATCAAATATTCTATGAATAGTTTTCGGTGATTTCTTGGTATTGGTTCCACACTCCAATGGCAGTTTCAAGTGGGTGAACCATTTTCTCTGAATTTTACGAAAACCCACCTTCATCTCCTGAAGGGTCTCGGACTATCATTTTTTGATAGGTGGTATATACATGATACTTTAAACTTTTACTTCTTGATTTCAATAAATCCTTTACTTTCAAGGGATGAGAATATCATAAAAATCAGGTCAATAATTCTGGAAATATCATTTGAATGTTCTTTTAATCCGCTAAAGGACTAAAATCAAAAAACAGGGAACCCTTTATGATAGGATGGCTTTCATGTAATTATTTCACCTTCCTTTTTGGGGCTTATGATTTTTATTTTGTCTTTTTCTAATGTTTTGAATTTTTCTTTGTTTTCTGTGTGTACAGGGTAAACTTTCTCTGGTTCTATTTCCCTTATCGCCTCTAGTATCTCTGGACCTGATGCGTGGCCTGATGCATGCATTCCCTCTTCTATCAATGTTAGGTTGAAGTGCTTGAGCCAATTTTTCACTTTCACATAATCTATTATCATTTCTTCGTCGAACGGTTCTGTCATGGATCTTATATAGATTCCTTCTTCAGGTTTAATGTCAATTAGTTCTTTGAGTTCGAAGAAATCGCATCTGAAAATGTATTCTCCTGGTTCTTCTTGAAGATCCTTATAGGTTATGGTGTTCTCGAGGTCTAAGAATTCCCGCTCCCACTTATCATAATCTCTTCTGATATAGTATGGGTTCATTTTTTCTATTTCTGATGCCGGGATCCACTCTCCATTGAAACATGCGCATGATTCTCCTATAAGCCCCCAGTTTTTTCTTGGGATATAGATGGCAACTTCATCCAAGCCTGGATAATCTCCTATTAGCTGTTCTAGTATGTAAGCCTGCTTTAAATTCACAACAAGTGTCCTGTCAGTGTTTTTCGCCACGTTATAAAATGTTAGTAGTCTATCAAGGTCTCTTAAAGGATAGTCCACTGCCACGAAACCTTTAAAGCTTGATATGATCTTTGTGGCTTTTTCTTCTATGTCTCTTTCTGTTATGCTTTTGTTGCTGTCTATTCTTGTGCCTTCTGTGATCATGGTCGTGGGACTGGCCCTTCTAGCCTCTTTAACAAACCTCTTACTTTCCTTTTCTCTTCTACCATGAAACCTTAAATCGCCTGTATAAACTATAGCTTCTTCACTTGTCTCTATTATGTGACTTGCTGCTCCTGGTAACGAATGATCTACAGGTGCAAATTTCACTTTAATTTCCCCAACCTCAAAATCCTCATAAGATCCTATTACTCTTATTTCTCTTTCTATCCGGGCTTTTCTTCCTTCTAATCTTTTGTATCCGCTGTCACGTGCCTTTGGGATGAAATGGAATGTTTTCTTTAGGGTTGTTAGGTCTGTGAATGATGTTTTGCTCGTCTCTTCGATGGCCTTCATGATCACATATGATTCCCTGGTCATGTAAATTGGTATGTCTTCTCTTAGATGGTGTATGTATGCTGAATGGTCCATATGCGAATGACTTAACAATATGCCATCAATGCTTGGCCCCTCATCTTTAATGCCACAATGTCTTAGATAATCTTCTCGATAAATACCTTTTATCCAGGGTAGGAGGCCTAATTCAACAAAATCTAAGATTCCGTTACATTTTCGGGGTTGCAAGAACTCTGAGAGAAACCTTTTGGCTTGAGAAAAACTCATCCCAAAATCTAAAAATAGCCTACCTTTGTCTTTGATTAGTATTTTGTTGCCGCCGATTTCATCCACCCCACCATAAAAACTGAGGGATGTCATAAACATACATCTATAAATAAACAATAAAATACTATATGAGTTTAAATGGGGGCTGCACGTTTATGAAAGTTGAGTTGAGTGCGGAACAAAAAAGGAGAATAAAAGATTGTTTTGGGAAGCTCTATCCAACCTATAAGGAAAGTGAGGAGTTCAAACAATATAATGAATCTGTTTTATCGCATATATCTTATTTTAGGGAGAAACTTCCAAAGAAAGTGGATGATTTTTCAGAGATTGATCTTGTGGAAGTATTATCAAATACGTTCACAATGAACATGCCAGGAAGTCCTCAATATCGTGCTCAAAAAATGATAGCAGAGAATGGAATCCAAAGGATTAGAAAGGCATTTAAGATTCTCTTGGACACTTCTATGCCACCACATGAAAGGTACGGAAAAATTCGGAAAATGAAGGTCAAAGGCATAGGACCCGTCATAATAACAGAAATGTTAGCATATCTCCATCCACATGAATGCGCCACGTGGAATAACGTAAAATCCAGAAAAAAGGCCCTCAGTATCTTTAACATAGACATTACCAAATGGAAAACCACACTAAATCCACAAGAATATAAAACCTTCAACGAAATACTAAAAGCAATCCAAAAAGAACTGAACGTCCAAGAACCAGAAATAGAAAAAATGGGCCTACTATTCACAAATTACTTCATTCTTAAACTAGGCCAGCAAAGTAGGGAGCCAGAATCAGAAGTAGAATTTAGTCATGACGAAATAAGAGATCGAGTAAGGGATATAGGCTCAATGTTAGGTTTTGATGCCGAAACAGAAGTCACAATTGCACCCGGTGCAAGAGTCGACGTAGTATGGAGCGCCAAAATCGGAAACCTCGGAATCGTAAATTATATCTTTGAAGTCCACAAATCAGGGTCCATTGACAGTCTCCTCATGAACTTACAGAAGGCCAAGAGAAGCCCAACAGTACAAAAGGTTGTTGCAATATCTGATAAAGTGCAGTTAGAAAAAATAAAAGAGGAGTCTGAGGGGTTGCCGGAAGAGTTTAGACGTGACCTCACATTCTGGCCAGTAGAAGAAGTTTTAAAGGTTGCGGGGTATCTTGAATCTGCCATGAAGATTATTGATGGTCTCAATCTGACGCCGGAACCGTTTAAGTGACTTATTCTTCTTTGGTGGATCCTTCTATTGCTTTCCTTTTAGTTAATTTTTCCAGGATGATCTCGAGTATACTCCTGTTTTGTAGTCTTTCTACTTCGTTTTGTAGGTGGCTGACTTCTTTTTCCCTTTTCTTGTAGACCTCTTTCAGGTGTTTGTATTCGTTTTTTAGTTGGTTTAATTCTATTGTCAGTTCATTGTTTTTTTTTTCTAGTAGTTTTTGGTATTTTTCATGGGTTTCTATGAGTTTTTGGAATTCGGTTTTGGGTGTTATTATTACTTCTTCTTCGCATTTGAAGGCTTTTGATTCGACTTCGTCTTTTTTAGGTTGATTGTGTATTGTCTTGTATTCTCTTTTTTTGTGTTTGTATTTTCGCTCATAACGCCTGATGATGGACTCTATAAACTTCATATTGTATTCTACGTGGATATGTTATATTCAATGATGTAAAGCTCCCTACTTGTCGTGGAAACATCAGCCATATCGTAATCGGCGAAGACAAGATCGTTATTGAAACAAAAAATTACAGCGGCCATTACATAATAGATGGAGGCACCTGGTACAAGGTTAAAGGAGATGAAGAAATTGAGCTTTACAAGGATCCTGGCAGACAAGTCAAATATAATATCCTAAGACTCAAAGAATTCCTGCGAGAAAACGGGATCAGAAAGAGAATATGGATGGAAGCCATAATAGTCATGATAAACAACAATGCAACAATACACAAACAACCCCCTGATTACACAGTCTTGGGGGCCAGTTAAACTGCCCACATATATCACAAAGACAAAAGGAAGAATAAGAGACATTAGCACGATAATAAACATAGCTAGACTGATTAAACCATACACGACGGAATTATCATTTGTAAGAGTAGAAGATTAACAGAAATTTTCTTTTCCCTTGTAAAAACCAGGAAAAAATGAATAAGGAAAGTTTAGGCTGTGAGTCTTTGTTGCAGCTGTTCAGAAACTATCGTATCAAACGAAAACATTAACCACTTTGACTTCTCTGTATCCAAAACAAAATATTCTCCTGCATCTTCTAGTGCATGTAGTGGGTATACCGTTGTCATGACCTGATACGTTAAAAGATAAGGCTTTGCCTTAAATTTATATGCGAGTGTCTTAAACTTCCATATGTGCCTTTTCTTTATCTTGAACCTGTCATTATACGGTAACAGTAGTAAAAATATGTATACTGCTTCACCATCACCTGCGATCGCAATGTATGATTCAGCATCCCTCAACAATTTCATCTCGAAATCGTACTCTTTCAGTTCATTTTTAATCTCCGTAATCTTTGTCACCCTCTGAAAATTTTCAACACCTGACAATATCATCCAACCTCCACCAACTTTAAAAAAATAATTCCCGCGCCCGGAGGGCGCGGACAATCCATTATGGGGGTGGGCTGGGCGGGATTATAATGCCTATGTATAGACTATCTGGAATTGGTTGTTTATCGTGGCCCTGGTGATTCTTTTAATGGCTTGTCTTTGCCGGCCCTTCACCTTTTGGACTGTCGTGGTCTTGCTGTTTTCATGTGCTATGCTTTTCAGTTTTTGTGTGTATTGTATTGTCTTGGCGGTGCGTTCAGCATTGTATGTGTATTGTGTGATTTTGATGGTGGCGTTGCGGTGTAGGTTTCCGAGGCTTATTGTTCGGGTTCCACCTGCTCCAAGGTAGAAGTTGTAGCTTCTTTTTATTGTCTTTGACCCGTCTATGATGGTTATGTAGATTACGTGGCGTTGTCTTACACCTGTTGGGTTGGATATGATTAGTTGTATTTTGTTGGTGTCTGTTATTCTGAGTGCGGTTGTGGGGCTGGCCTGGAATATGGAGAGTAATGATAGGTCACAGGTTGTATTGGTTGTGATGTTGTATGTGCCCGCGGCAGAGTCTGGTTTAACTTTTAATGTGAGTACCAGTGTAGCGTTTTCACCAAGTGCATCATCGCTTTCGTTGTCATCATTGTTGTATGTTAGTGTTCCTATTGTCCATATCCCGGTTTGTGGGTTGAATGTTCCCTTAGTGGCTGTGTGTGATTGGTATTCTACATTGCTTGGCAGGTTTATTTGCATTTGTGTATTGGTTGCATTTTCAACTCCCATGTTCACGACCGTAACCGTGTAGTTGAAGGTTTGGCCGGGCGATAGGCTGCCGGGTACTCTTGCTGTGCTTTTCAGGTCTGTGAATGGTACGTCAATGTCTATCCTGGCGTAGTTGTTTGTCCAGTTTTCGTCATTGTTTGCGCGGATGTAGAAATGTCCTGTGAGTGTTCCTGTCCCGTTTACGAGGCAGTTCAATGTTAGTGTTGCCATGCCATAATAGTCGTCTCCAAGATACCATGTTCCGTTTTCGTATGTTCCGTAGTCTACTGTTGCTTGTTCTTTTTTGAGTCGTGGTGTGATGTATGTTTGTACTGTCATGTTGTCTACGCTGTAGCTTTCGTTGTTTGGCGTGGTATTTACTGTAATTTCTATTTGGACATGGTCACCGATTTTTGCGGTCGTTTGGTTCGCATTTACTTCGTAGAAGTAGGCATCTGCTGCTGATGCCGATCCTGCCATGACAAATAGCAGGACAAAACCCAATAGTATGGGCATATATCTCATAATTTTTTCACCTCCCAAGATTTCATACGATAATATATTTTACAAGAATAGTATTATATGATTTCGGGCCCGAAAACGGCTCAGATTCTGAAAAAGACAACGAATTATTTCCCATATTTCGGATAAAAAATTAAAAAATAGAATGTGTAAAATAAAAGTTTCAAATATCAAACTTGGCAAGTACTAGACCGCTGAGTGTCATGAAAACAGAAATTATTGCATACGTCATTGGAACTCCGGTAGGTTGCATTGGCACAGACTCTGCAACCACGTCCCCACCAGATTGATCAAAGGCTTGTTTTTTCTACTTCCCCATCATCTTCGAAACTTTCATCGAAGTCTTCTACATTATCTGCATCGTCTTCAAGACCTTCATCAAGGTCTATTAACTCTATATCCTCGTCGTTTTCTTGTGCCGTTACTGTGTCCGCACCAATGGCCGCGCCAAGTACACACAACAATAACAATGTGACCAGCGCATTTTTTACTCTCAAAGCCTTCACCTCCAAATTTTATAGTAATATATTATCATAAAATAGTATTATATAGTTTTGGGCCCAAAATGAAGAGAACTTCACCAAAACAAATAATCCCGCGCACGGAGCGTAAGCGGAGGGGCGCGGACTATTCATAGGGTGAGTGAGGATGGAATATTGTTTATATTATGTTCCAGGGAAAGCCTGCATACATAGGCGAGGCCATTCAAAAAACTGGATTTTTTCTTATGTAACAATTACACTTATATACATGTTACATAAGACAAGTAGATGATACAAAAGAGCTGGCCATTGATGGTCAAATTTCCTTGAACTGGAAAACACAATTTCTGCTTTGACAAGAAACTGCACTTGTAATAGGGGGCCGAGTCGTTCACGGCCTCTTTTGTGCTTATTGCAGGAATTGGTGCTTTACAGTTTTCAGAAAGAAAAAATGCCAAGGTCGTGAACAACATTACTTTACTTACGGGTGGTTACGAGCTCGTTGTGAAAAACAGGAAGCTTTTGGTTATCCTTTGCAACAAATTTAGATATTGAGCTCATATTTTACCCATCTACCTTTTATTCTCATGTGAAAAATGGGCTCCCTCCAGTGGGCTCATTTTCAAATCCATTATTTTTTGTTATAGATCAGAATTGTCCATCGAATCGGAAAAATTTTATCTTAGAGTTTGGTTCATATCTTATTGTAGGTTGGATAGCCCATTATAGGTGTTAAGATGGAATATCTAGAATATTGCGGTTGGTCAGATGAATCCAGCCATAATGTGGGGAGATTTAGAGCAATTGGGATGATAAGCCATCCATACGATATGACAAATGAACTTGAAGAGAATATAAACAAAATTATTGCTAATTTCTGTGATGGAGAAGAATTGAAATGGGCCAAAATCAACAACTTTAAATTCGAAGCATATAAAAATATTATAAATTATTTTTTGGAAGATTTAGATCCAGAACAAATTCGCGTGGATGTTTTAAGGTGGGACACTGAAAACAGCCGTCATAACATACAGAAGCGCGACGATAACAAAAATTTGCAGATGATGTACTATAAACTTTTTAAAGACGTTGCATTTCGTTGGCCACATGGAAAATGGAACTTCTTTCTTGATGAAAACGAAATCATTAATTGTGATGAATTAAAACGTTATTTGGGTAAAAGCAGGGTGAATATAAAAACCATCAAAGAAGTGAATTCTAAGGACAATCCTTTGATTCAAGTGGCAGATTTTTTTACAGGAATGAGTGTTTTTTCTAAAAAGAATTTTAAGAATCTCAACCGATATAAAGATCCCCATCAGAAAAGGCTGGTCCCTTTGGAAGATAATGACCTCTCTAAAAAGTATAAATTGCGCTGTGAAATCATTAATTATTTTTACAAAAAATGCAAGGATCTGAAAAAGGGCGTAAGCCTTAAAAGTGGGGAAGGACTATGGACACCAAATCCTAAAAATACTAACCTAAATTTCTGGCATTATGAGCCACAGGTTGAAGAAGACAAGGCGCCTACAAAGTAACTTATAATAATTTGTTGTTATAGTGAGAGGAATTATTAAGAAGCCATTCCAAGGAAATTTTCAGAAATATAAGCATATGACCTACTCACAAACTCATGGTTTAAATGTGAGTTTATCAAAATGCATGTGTAAGGGTGTGGTTCTGATGCCCTATCAAGTATGTGATAGTTGTGACATTCTTTATCCCATATCTGAGGACGAGGAAGTATTTGAATTTTGTAGGTGTGATGGTAATCTCAGGTACTATGGGAGTCTTCTTGAATATTTCGAGGATGTGGAAGGATCAGAGCTTGTGAGAAAGGTTATAAGGTTGCAAAGGACTTACACTGAACAAAGCTTATGATTATAGGTTAATAGAGATAATAGGGGCGTTTATGGGTATAATAGGCTTTGGCTGATAAACGGGTTTTTATTGGCCATTCTTAGCGTCTTTGCAGGGATCATGATATTTTTATATGGTATGAAAGAGGGGTATAGTTGGAGGAGGGGGATTAAAAGGAAAAAAAGTGGTAAATGGATTCTTAGAAAGGTTATCTCAAGGTTATTTTGTTTTTTGTGATGTGAAATTACCTGGGAGCAAAGGGAATGTTGATAATGTGGTAATTGGACCAAACGGGATCTTCGTAGTTGAAACTAAGAATTATACCGGAGAATATTTCATAGAAGGAGACAGTTGGTACATGAAAAAAGGCAGCCCACTAACACAAAGACTGATAAAGATACACAAAAGCCCTGGCAAACAGGCCAAATCCAATGCAAAAAAACTTAAGAGACTTTTTAACAGGAGAGATAAGCACCTACGGACCCTCTAAACCATGGGTCCATGCTATTGTCGTTCTCGTAGGCCAAAAACCAAAAACAGTGAAAACAGAATACTACACAATTCTACAACCCCACGAAGTGATAGACTTTATCATAAAAAAGAAAGGAAGACTCACAAGGGATTTCGAGGAAGAATCCATAGAATCAGTCGCCTATTACAGCAAACAAATCTCATTCTATGCCCCCTAAAAACCTCCTCTAATCCCAAATCTTTAATCCTCCCCCTCTTATTTACCTTTGAAACTGTGTCCAGCAAATGAAGGCCCTCTAATAAGCCTGCATTGACCTAATGTTTGTATCATTGTAAAATATTGCAAGACTTTCCAAAAATCTCTGGACAAGGGATAGAATCACCACGAGCCTTGCGGGAAGCGGCTTTTTGTAAAGGCTTGCAGGAAACACGGTCTCTAATGCTTTAGCAGGAAAGTGAGAACATTTGCTGGCTCCTGCAAATGCCTATCCTCTTTTTTGTGTTAATCATGGTTATCAGAAAGCGCCTGGCTACCAGGAAGATAAAAATGAGAGTAGGACGTGAGTGTCGTGTTAGTAACTTCGATGCATGATTTCCACGCTCTCACCTCTCCAGTCTTCTTTTGAGCAAAAGACGGTTTCTCAGTGCTTTTCGAAATGTTAGTGAAAAGTCAGCACCGGTTCAGCAGCAAGTCAGTGGATCTTAATCATCACTCCATGATTTTTGCCTCTCCGACCTTCTTCTGAAAAAAGGAGACCTATCTGCGGTTTTATGGATGCTAGTAGCCGGTCAGTCTACTGACTGGCTCGAGAAAAAAGAATTAAAAAATGGAGGATCCTTCAGTCTATTTTTTCACTTTTAACGATCTTATGATGTCTTCGGCAATATCTTTAACGTTAGGTCTTCCTTCCAAGAATGTTACCATAAAAACCATTCCGTTTTTCTGGAACACATACGATCTGAAACCTCCCCCGCTGTATACGTCGCATTCCACTCCATCAATATTCTCGCTTGGCAGCTGAACACTGAGAAGCGAACGTATGTTTTCAATTTCTTGAAGGGTTCTGTTCGTGTAGACGTCGATTATTACACAATCAAGGGGCATTGCATTGCTGCCGATGACCACCACTTCACTCTCCCCCAAGGGCCCTGAATTTGAATGGTTTACAATGTCCCAGTCATGTGGATATTGGAAGCTTATGTATGTGCCGTCAAAAGTCTTTGGTAAGGTGTACCATGCCGCCAGAATAACCAAAACACATATTAAGATGGCGACCAAAATTTTCCACGACATAATAAAACCACCATCACACCACCATATAATATAAAACAAAGGCATTTTTCACGTATATCTCTTGTGATATTGGTAATTATCGCAACAGGCTAAAGGCCCCCGCTTTGCGATCCAAGACCATCAGGGCTTTTCTCTCCCCCGAGATAAGTTTCTCGTTTCCTGCACCGGCTTCTAAGGCTTTGTTTTCCCTTTCTTCTTTGATGTTCTTTTCTTCGTTAAATCCATCTATAACGAACAAAAAACACCAGACCAGACCAAAAATATAAATGTAAAGACCAACATACACCACATCATACCAAAGAAATGAGAAAAGGAGAAGAACCAAAAATGGAAGAAAAACTCTCATTTGTAGCCAGGGTCAAAACAAACTACCGAATCACGGTTCCGAAGCCAGTGCGAGACGCATTAGACCTAAAAGAACAGGAAATCGTTCAAATCCACATAAGAAAGATAAAAAAGGCCAAACAAAAATAAAGGAGGTGTAGGGTTGTGTCTTGGAAAAGCGTGCTCGCTATCATAGCGATCATCTTAGTAGCAGCAGTAGCAGTGATGGGCTACCAAGCGTTGACCGCAACAAAGACCTTCAACGGCCAATACATGACCTTCAAATACCCTGAAAGCTGGGAAGTCCGTGCCCATAATCCTCCAGGCGACATTGATGAACATGAGCACGTGATGATCCAGGAGAAAGAGGAGCCAATCGGCCGCATCTTAGCTGTTAACGCATACGCTAATGCCAGCCTAGAGGATATTGAGGCTAATGTCACCGGATCGGGGCCTTTAGAGGAAACAATCGGGGATGTGCACTGTATCACATACTACGATGATTCCACTAGGTTAAAGTCCTACATTTTCCAGAAGAACGGAAGAACTTTCTTGGTGGTGTGCAGCGTCACATATACTGGGGTCGCTGAGGACATCATAAAATCAATAAAACCAAAATAGAAGTCAAAAAGTAAAAGAAGGAGCCTTAGAGCAAGAAATAGAAGAATTCTGCGACTCGCAAAGGAAGAAACAAGAACAAAAGACTTTAAACTTCATTTAGTTATGAAGTTCATCATCTGTAGGGTGGCTACCCCCCCAGATAATAAGTTTATTAAGATATAGCAGTCATATACAACTTTAGTCAGGCAAAGGTGGTGCCACTAATGGATAAAGCAACAAAAATCCTCATTGTGGCATGCTTTATCCTAGTCGGGGCCTTAGCATTCACCACAGGAATGCTCATCAACATCTGGAAGGAAAATTTGCCAACCTCATATGACACATTGAACAAAACCGTTAACCACACAAGCCCTGATAATGCAACTGACAATGGCAAAAGCTCCACGCTCAAGCGGGATGAGTATGGACGCCCCATCTGTCCGTACTGTGGTATTAGTTGTTCAGCACCCATCAAAATACCATATCTCCTCGACGAAAACGGAATACTACATAGAGCATGCTACGCATCATGCCCAAATTGCGGCTACAGAGTCTACGTCGGTGAAGAGACAACCAATCTCGCCGGGGCACCCGAAAACGTGCTTGAATCATGGCGGGAGGAGATCAGAGCAAATGGAGGTGAAGTCTATTATTGAAAAAAAGACCCTCCTAAAAATAGCGGTCATTATATTAGTGGTTGCTGTGGCTGTGGCGGGTTACATCACCTACAAGAACTACAGAATGGCACAAATGGACAAATACGTTATACAAGCGAATCAATTGGTAGACGAGTTCAATAGAACCCGGGAAGAAGCTAACACATACGCTGAAGAAGGTGATATAGACAAGGCAATTATTAAAGTGGATAAAGCGATAAAAGAACTAAAAGAGATGATATCACTCGCGGAAAAGGCTTATCAGTATGCTGACGGCCCATACAAAGAAGTGATAGGACTACTCATAGAAAGGGATCAGTTGATACTACAAGGCTTGGAGTCATGGAGAAGCAGGCTAGAATACATAAAGGAAGGCGATTATGCTAGCGCATGGGAACTTAAAGACCAAGAAAAAGACATAATTACAGAAATAGAGAAAATCGAGGCTAGGAAAGAAGCTATCAAGTCAAAACATCCTGATGTCAAACAACACATAGAAAGCAAATGGTAACCCTTGAAACTTAAATATAGTTATGAATAGTCATCCCCAGGGGGACTTTATTATGCCATCAAATAAACTTGCCTGGCTTGCCATTTGCATAATATTCCTCCTCGCCATTTCAACATCAGGCTGCATCGGGAGCAAAAGGGCATACAATGGTACATACATGTCATTCGAATACCCCGAAGACTGGAATATCACAAAGCCTGTATTTCTTGATCGTGGAGAGATAGAAGAGCGTGAATGTGTAGGTATCAGAAGCGAAGACGGGTTCATAGGAGTTGCCGCTTATAAACGTGCTAGCCTAGAAGACATTGAATCAATATGGATAGCAGGGATGATGATGCAAGGACCTGATATAGAGATAAGCGGGCCTGAGTACAAGACAATTGACGGAGTACATTGCACCATATACACTGAACGTATGTACAAAGGTAGCAGCCTTATCCCTAAATTTATAGATAAACACTACTTTTTCCAGAAGGATGGGAGGACTTTCGCGATCCGCTGCAATATCGAAGTTGATGATGTTGCTGAGGACATCATAAAATCAATAAAACCAAAATAGAAGTCAAAAAATAAAAGAAGGAAATATCATACCTCTTAATAGCAAAAACATAGGAGGTTTGTTTTGGGCATGTCTCTCTTGAAAGCTGCAGGAGTCTTCCTCTTGATTTGTTGCCTTCTTATCGGAGCGGCAGCAATATATAATGCTCTGACTCCTTCAGAAACTCCCGAGGAACCTTCAGAAACTTCCGATGACGATTACATGATACCCTCAGGCGGCTACTTCAACGGCAAATATATGACGTTCCAGTGCCCTGTCACCTTGACTGTTTGTGAACACCTAACTGAATATAGGGGCATGGAGGAGTTCGTGCTTCTTTCAGGTGCAGATACGGGCATAGAAGTTGTAACTGCTAGCGACACTTTGGATATCTACAAAGTTATGAAACGCTTATTTGGGTTCGACGAAGAGTCCACAGATATATATGCAGATTATCTTGGGGAAGAAGTAATAGATGGGGTAAGTTGCAAGCGTTACCATACTGCGAACGACGATGAAATCTTCATCTTTAGTAAAGGTGGGAAGTCTTTCGCGGTGATACTGTACTATCCAGCTTCGGAAGAACACGCCAAAGACATCATAAAATCAATAAAACCAAAATAGAAGTCAAAAAGTAAAAGAAGGAGCCTTAGAGCAAGAAATAGAAGAATTCTGCGACTCGCAAAGGAAGAAACAAGAACAAAAGACTTTAAACTTCATTTAGTTATGAAGTTCATCATCTGTAGGGTGGCTACCCCCCCAGATAATAAGTTTATTAAGATATAGCAGTCATATACAACTTTAGTCAGGCAAAGGTGGTGCCACTAATGGATAAAACAACAAAAATCCTCCTTGTGGCATGCTTCATCCTAGTCGGGGCCTTAGCATTCACCACAGGAATGCTCATCAACATCCAAAAAGAGATTCCTATCCCAATACAAGGTAATAAGACAAACACAACCAACAAAACAAGCATAGCTGGCAATAGTACGGGCGTGAGCAATACACCAGAGCAAAGTACTGAAGAGAGCCTAGGTGAAAGGTCCGGTTCAGGTCATCATATAGTAGGACCTGTGTACTATGTCTATGATGATGAAATCACCCATGATTGGGTGGCCTGGTACTATGACGTGGATACAGGAGAATACTTTTCAGAATATGAGCATTGGGATCCAAAAGCAGGATGCTACCATGACTAAAAAATCTTCTTGCATAGAATGAAGACCTTGACAACAGAGCAAATATTCAAGATTATATGGTGTGGCTATGATTGAAAAAAAGACCCTCCTAAAAATAGCGGTTGTTGTATTAGTGGTTGCTGTGGCTGTGGCGGGTTACATCACCTACAAGAACTACAGAATGTCGCAGATGGACAAATACATGATACAAGCAGCTAAAATTTGCGATGAAGAGAACAGAACCGTAGCTGAAGCTCTTCTATATTATGAAAGAGGCGATATGGACGAAGCTATTATTAAATTCGATGAGGCTATCAAAGAGGGAGAAGAAGTGATTTCACTCCAAGGAAAAGCTTATCAGTATGCTGACGGCCCATACAAAGAAATAATAAAACTGCTCATAGAAAGAAACCAACTAGTCTCAAAGAACCAAGAATTATGGAGAAGTATAGCAATGTGCGTAAAAGAAGGCGATTATGATGGCGCATGGGATCTTAAGCATCAATCAGATGATATAACCGCGGAAATTAACAAAATCGAGGCTAGGATAGAAGCTATCAAGTCAAGACATCCTGATGTCAAAGAGCACATAGAAAGCAAATGGTAACCCTTGAAACTTAAATATAATTATGCTAATAGTCATCCCCAGGGGAACTTTATCATGCCATCAAATAAACTTGCCTGGCTTGCCATTTGCATAATATTCCTCCTCGCCATTTCAACATCAGGATGCATCGGGGGCAAAAAGACTTACGACAGCGAATATATGACCTTTGAATACCCAGAAGACTGGAGCATTGAAACAAGTGTAAGTCATGGAGCTGCTGGTGAAGATGTAATTCTCGCAAACGAATATGGAGACAGAGTAGCTATTATGGCTTGTACGAATGAGACTCTCCAAACACTAGAAAAGGCTACTGCAGAGGATTTGAATGCTGGTCGGTTAAAAAAGGAAACATTTAACGGTGTAGAATGCAGCATATATGAAGGGGAAGGTCTAAGATACTATGTTTTCCAGAAGGACGGGACAGTTTTCACTGTAATGTGCAATCTTGATGCCAAAGATGTTGCCGAGGATATCATAAAATCAATAAAACCAAAATAGAAGAATTTCCACGACTCCCGCCAAACAAAATAGCCGAGGGGGGCAAATGAGGGAATAACAGGAAAGCCTTGAATTTTTCTCTTTCTCCTTTTTTCAAGGTTAGAAAATGTGAAAAGCCTGCCTCACGCTTTTTTTGTAACGCTTTTGCTGTAATAATATAATGAGGAAAATCAACTTTTTCACCTTATAGCCATGAACGAGGAGCAAATCCACCGAGACGCCTGGAATCTCTATTTTGAGCTTCGACAGCAGGGTAAATCAAAGAGCGAGGCTGTAGCAGGAGCAGCATCGGAGTGTGGTCGGAGCGAATCCACAATTTGGGAGTGGAAAAAGAAGTTTAATTGGGATGAGAGAGAATCTATCCGAGCCGCTACGATTAATCAGAAAGTCGAGGAGCGGTTAAACGAGCAATTAGTTGACCTTAAGGTTCAATATCTGAAATTGCTTAACGATCTTATTTTTGAAGTGCTGGAGGAACGTCGGAGTAAGTCCAGAGACGCGGTCAAAATCAAGTCAATCCCAGACCTGGAACGTGTAATTAACATGGCACTCCTCCTCATCGGCGAAATAGGCGAAGAGAGAACAGAAGAAAAAGAAGAAGCAGAATACGACACAGAACTCCTCCAAGAGATCGGCAGAAAGCTCATAGAAGAACGAAAGAAGAGACGAGGCCACGACCACCTTCATTAAATATCTCAACCTGAGCGTCTCCCAAAAACCAGAACCGCAGAAGTCGACGGAGCTGCGAAACTAAGACAAGAAGAGGAAGAAAAAAGAGAAAGAAAAGAAAAAATCGGAGAAAGCAAGGCTGGCCCCATCAGCGTCCTCAAAGCACTCATAAAAGCCGCAGAGAAAAAATAGACACGTACAATTCTCCCCTTTTCTCCTTTTTTTGTTTTTGTTTTGAAGAATATGGATGAGCCAGATGGGTGCTGGAACCTTTGATATTCTATCTTCATACATTTTCATAAGTTTTTTCTGCCTTTTCGAATATCTTATCTATTTTTTTCTTTGAATTTGATATCACTTCCCTTGGAGGGATTACATGATATTTTAAAGTTTAACTTTCTCGATTTCAATAAACCCTTTACTTTCAAGGGATCTGAAAATATCATAAATGCGGATCCTAGAACTTTCGATTTTTGACTTATTTCAGTGGCAATGGCTAATATGAGCGAATTCAAGGTTATATACGCGTTTGATTCATGTTCTATCAATCCGATTATTTTAAAAGCTTCTTTTATTGCCTTATCCATTAGTCCCCATAGTCCTATTTTACAGTCCTTTAGTGACAAAAATTACTTACGCTTATAATCCAATATTATCTCTTTAGGTGAAAAATATGAAATATCGTTGCAAAGTATGTGATTACATCTATGACCCTGAAAAGGGCGACCCTACCCAGGGTATAAAACCGGGCACAAGTTTTGATGAATTACCCGCAGACTGGAAATGTCCAATATGTAATGTGGGTAAAGAGCAATTCGAACCATTAAAGGAAGAAAAGCCCCGGACAAGGGTCGAAGACATCCAAATGTTCTGCTACCAATGTTCCCAGACAGTGAGGGGGAAAGCTTGCACCATAAGAGGTGTCTGTGGAAAAGAACCCACAGTAGCAAGACTCCAAGACAACCTCCTATTCGCAATAAAAGGAATCTCAGCCTACCTTTATCATGCACGAGAACTAGGATATACAGATAAAGAAATAGATGCATTCCTTGAAAAAGGATTCTACTCCACCCTCACAAATGTCAACTTCGACCCTGAAGAATTCATAAAACTCGCACTCGAAGCAGGACAGATGAACATAAAAACAATGAAACTCCTCAAAAGAGCGCACATAGACAATTATGGCGAACCAGAACCCACAAAAGTAAAGGTCGGAGCATCAACAGGACCTGGAATCATAGTAACAGGACACAGTTTAAAAGCACTAGAAGAATTACTAAAACAGACAAAGGACACGAACATAAATATTTATACCCATTCAGAGCTTCTACCAGCTCATGGTTATCCAGGCTTGAAAAAATATGAAAACCTCAAAGGACAACTTGGAGGTCCATGGTTCGATCAAAAAGAAACATTTTCAAGGTATCAAGTGGCAATACTTGGAACATCAAACTGTGTTCTACTCCCAAAAGACGAATACAAGGATAGAATGTTCACTTGCGGAGTTGCAAAACTCCCAGGAGTAAAATACATCAAAAATTATGATTTCGCACCGTTAATTGAAAAAGCCCTGGAACTACCCGAACTCAAAGAAGAAAGTAAAAAAATAACATTTACAACTGGTTTTGGAGCTTCAACTATACTATCATTGGCTGATAAGATAAAAGAACTTGTAGAAGATGGTGAAATTAGAAGATTTTTCCTTGTTGGTGGCTGCGACTCACCACTCCCAAAGGCAAAATATTACAGAGAATTCGTAAATAAACTTCCAGAGGATACCATCGTACTAACATTAGCCTGTGGAAAATATCGATTCAATGACATGAACCTAGGAGATATCCAAGGCATACCACGACTAATAGACCTCGGACAATGCAATGACGCCATAGTAGCAATAGAAATCGTAGAATCCCTCAGCAAATTATTCAACATGGAGATCAACGAGCTCCCACTCAGCATAGTTCTAAGTTGGATGGAACAAAAGGCAACAGCCATACTCTGGAGCCTACTCGCACTAAACATGAAGGAGATATATATTGGCCCAATACTCCCAGGTTGGGCTAATGAAGACATCTTAAAATTCCTAGTTGAAAACTACAATCTAAAACTTATAAGCTCCCCAGAAAAGGATATGAAAGAAATGCTAAAAATTTAAACCCGGTGTGAAAAATGGAAAAACTGAAAGGAAAAGTTCTAAAGCTGCAAGAACTTATAGATTATCAAGAAGGTGCAGTAGTAAGCCGTGAAATTATAAGACGGGATACAGGTACAGTTACAATATTCGCTTTCGACAAAGGCCAAGGTTTAAGTGAACATACAGCGCCCTTCGATGCCATGGTTCAAATCATTGATGGTAAAGCCGAGATAACAATAAGTGGCGAAAAACATGTCCTAGAAGCTGGTGAAATGATAATAATGCCAGCCAACGAACCACACGCACTATATGCCATAGAACCATACAAGATGATCCTCACCATGATAAAATCACGACAGGCAAAGTAATAATTATTAACAATCCCACGAATATCATAGAAGCGAACACCATTCCTATTTTCTTTCCGAAGTTTTTAGTGCCCAATAAGAACGCTATCCCAAGTTTCACCAAGGTATTTGAAATACTTGCAAGTGTTATGGTGATTGTAGCAGTATATGATGATATCATATTATTTTTAGAAAGTAGAGCCATACTGACGGTGATTGCGTCAACATCAGCAACACCAGATACTATACCAGCCGCATAAACTCCCATATTACCCATATAATTGTTCGCAGCCTTTGATATGAATAATATTATCATGAAGAGGGCTCCGAATATGAAAGCTGGCCTTAAGGAAAATGGGTTTTTCAATTTTACCTCTGATTTCACATTTTCATGTGAAGTTCTAAGGAGAGTCAAACCTAATGATATTCCAAAAATCCCCATTGTAAAAAGTGGCGGTGAAAGGAGTGTTAACAGACTAGGATTTATCACCATGACTTCGAATAATATCCTGAAAAACATCATGGAACTCGCAACAACAGACGCGAATACAGCAGCTTTCAGCACGCTTTCAGATTCTTTCACTCGCCCTGCCATGGCTGTTACAACTGCAGTACTTGATACAAGGCCTCCCATGATCCCTGTAACACTAAGACCCATCTCCGGGCCTATTATTTTCATGGCAATATATCCTGCATAGCTTATACCCGATATAAAAACAACCATTAACCATATCTGGTACGGATTAAAAACATGGAAAGGGCCAATATAAGTGTTAGGGAGCAAAGGCAATATTACAAATGCGACCACAAGAAACTTTAGGGTGTCTATCATCTCTCTTTCGCTTATACGGCGGGCGAAGAGGTGCAAATACTTCTTAAGTGCGAGCAATGCTGTTATGATGATCGCTATAATCGGTGCAAACTTGTAACCCTCACCAGATGCGCAAATGGCGCCAAGAACAAACGTAAGGAGAGCTGCAACTTCACTTGTAAGCCCAATATCACCATCATCCTTTGTACTCATAATATAACCTGCGAATATAAGGGAGACAAGTCCTATAAATGCTACAAGCAAAAAATATGGGAAAGTTTCCGAAACAAAAACTGATAATGTCCCTAAGAGCGCCATTAACATAAAAGTCCTTATACCCGCAAATTCTGCACCCTTCCTCCTCCTTTCCCTTTCAATGCCAATGAGGGCCCCGATGCCAAGGGATATTAAGACTCTTAAAATTAAAGATTCCATACCATTAATTATTTACCATCACCCTATATATTTATAAATCTACAACAGCTAAAACCTTAGGTGGATTTTCTTATGAGAAGTGATGAGATTAAAAAGGGATTTGAAAGAGCCCCTCACCGTTCACTCTTAAGAGCTTGTGGCATGACAAATGAAGATTTTGAAAAACCATTCATTGGGATAGCAAACAGCTACACTGACATAGTACCAGGACACCTCCACCTTAAAAAGTTGGCAGAAGCCGTAAAAGCTGGTGTGAACCAAGCTGGTGGCGTCCCGTTCGAATTCCATACCATGGCTATCTGTGATGGTATAGCAATGAACCATGATGGAATGCGTTATTCTCTCGCCTCAAGGGAAATAGTGGCTGATACTGTTGAGAGCATGATCCAAGCACACAAATTGGATGGTCTAGTACTCCTTTCATCTTGTGACAAAATAGTACCAGGGATGCTGATGGCCGCTGCTAGACTTAACATCCCAAGTATAGTTGTCACAGGAGGGCCCATGTTACCTGGGGAATGTCAGGGAAAAAATGTTGATCTTATAGACGTATATGAGGGTGTTGGCGCTTTTTCGAAGGGTTTGATAAGCCGTGAAGTCCTAGATGAATTAGAAAGATGTGCATGTCCAGGGCCTGGTTCATGCGCGGGTCTTTTCACGGCCAATAGTATGGCTTGTCTTACTGAAGCTCTTGGTATGAGTCTTCCTGGTTGCGCCACAGCCCATGCAGTGGATTCTAAGAAGTTACATGTTGCACGTCTTTCAGGAGAAAGGATTGTTGAAATGGTGAAAGAAGATCTTCGACCAGCGGATATAATGAGCCAGAAAGCCTTTGAAAATGCAATTGCGGTAGATGTTGCATTGGGAGGTTCAACAAATACCACACTCCATTTGCCGGCGATTGCAGCAGAACTTGATGATGTTGATGTTAAACTTGATTTGTTTGATGAGTTAAGTAGAAAGATTCCACATATAGCCTCAATATCTCCTGCAAGCGAAAATCATATGATAGATTTGGAAAAGGCTGGTGGTATACCAGCCGTGCTCAAAGTTCTGGAAAAGAAAATAAACCTAGATGTGATTACATGCACAGGTAAGACATTAAGGGAGAATATAAAGGATGCAAAGGTGAAAAATCCGAATATTATAAGGTCATTAGATGATCCAATACACGAAGAGGGTGGGATAGCTATTTTAAAGGGTAATTTAGCCCCTCGTGGATCGGTGGTTAAACAGGCGGCAGTCGCGGAAGACATGTTAATTTATAAAGGAAGTGTGAAAGTATTTAACAGCGAAGAAGAATGCGTCAAAGCAATCTTTGGCGGGGAAATAGAAGAAGGAGATATTGTAGTTATAAGATATGAGGGTCCTAAGGGTGGTCCAGGTATGAGAGAAATGCTCAATCCAACTTCTGCCATCGCAGGGATGGGATTAGAAAGAGTAGCCCTTATAACAGATGGAAGATTTTCTGGAGGTACTAGAGGACCATGTATAGGACATGTATCCCCAGAAGCTGCTGAATACGGTCCAATCGCGGCCCTAGAAGATGGTGATATAGTAAAAATAGACATCCCCAGAAGAAGATTAGATGTTGAACTTTCATCTGATGAGATAAAAGATAGAATCTCCAAATCTAGACAACCAACACGTAAAGTTAAAGGATGGCTTAAAAGATACCAGAAACTTGCAACTTCAGCTGATAAAGGCGCAATATTAAAGGGATGAGTAGGTGAATAAGGTTGAAAGATCATCTAGAACTAGTAACATACATTGTAATATTATTAGCGGCTTTAATACTTTCACAGCACATGAATGTCGTTGTTTCAGGTAGCATGGAGCCAGTATTTTACCGTGGAGACATTGTTATAGTCGAGAAAAGCGACTTCTTCGGTCTCCAAGAATTCAATCCATTGGATGTTAAAAAAGGGGATATCATAATATATAATGCTAATTGGTTCCCCGAGCCTGTTATACACAGGATTATAGATATCAAGGAGGATGAAAATGGAGTATATTATATAACCAAGGGTGATAACAATCCCGTCCCAGACCCTGAAAAGGTAAGACCATCACAAGTAACAGCCCGCGTAATCAAAATAGACAATCACCTCCTCATAATACCTAAGATAGGATACATAACCTTGTGGATAAAAGGATTATAGAAACAACGGTGAATCAATGATAAAAGTAGCGGAAAAATTGGCAAGAAAATCGTTAAAAAAAGCCTTCTCGGTCCTTGATTATCCTCTGGTTGATATAAGGTTTGAAGAACCCCCCAGCCCCGAACTAGGGGATCTTGCAACAACAATATCATTCGAACTTGCAAGCAAATTAAAAAAGAACCCTGTTGAAATCAGCAAAACCATAATAGAAGTGGTGGATTTACCCCCCCTCTTTGAAAAGGTAGAAGCAAAGGGCCCCTATATAAACTTTTTTATAGATTATCAGAGTTTTTCAAGGGAACTATTAGATTCTATAGATGATGATTATGGCAGATCACCCAAGAAAAATGAAAAAGTCATCATAGAGCACACTTCTGCCAACCCCAACGGACCACTACACATTGGACATATAAGAAACGCCATTATAGGAGATTCGCTCGCAAAGATACTTAAATTTGCAGGTTATAGTGTTGAAACCCAATATTATGTGAATGATATGGGCAGACAAATAGCTATGATAGTATGGGGTCTTCTAAGTCTCGAAAAAAGCTTAGAGGATTATCCAGGGGATAAATGGGATCATAAAATCGGCAGATTATACTTCGAGGTCAACCAGCGCCTTGAGAAGAATCCAAGATTAAAGGATGAGATTGATGAACTTATAAGATCCTATGAAAATGGCAAACTAAAGACCATATTCCAAGAAGCTGTTGAAAAGTGTCTGCAGGGTATAAAAGATACGCTCAGAGAACTCCATATTAAACATGACAAATTTGTCTGGGAAAGCAAATTTGTAAGGGACGGATCAGTGCAACATATCCTTGAAAAACTGAAAAAGACCAATTACATCCAAGAAGATGATATCCTATACCTAGACTTAGAAGATTTTGGCATAGATAAAGAGCTCATATTAACCCGCTCAGATGGCACTTCACTTTACTCCACGAGGGACATCGCATACCACCTATACAAATCAAATAATTGCGATATAGTCATTGACATTTTAGGATCTGACCATAAATTAGCAGTTAAACAAATAGAGGCGGCCATGGAATTACTCGGCGGTAAAAAACCAGAAGTTATATTCTATGAATTCATAACGCTCCCGGAAGGTTCAATGTCCACCCGTAGGGGTGTTTTCGTATCAGTGGACGATCTCATAGATGAAGCCAAATCACGGGCGGTCAAAGAAATAAAAAAGAGAAGAAAAGACTTAAAAAGAGAAGAAATTGAGGATATCGCCGATAAGATAGGTGTGGGGGCTATAAGATATTATATTGCAAAATTATCCCCAGAGAAACATCTCGTCTTCAAATGGGATGAGGCATTAAATTTTGAAATGGGCTGCGCATCAATTCAATATGCCCATGCAAGGGCATGCAAATTACTCAAAAAAGCCTTATTTAATGATGATATTAAAATAGAAAAGAAATGGTCACCAAATGAAATAGAAAGGGACGTTATAAGATTACTAGCTAAATTTCCGTGGGTTGTTGAGGAATCTGCAAAAACTAGACGGGTTCATTTAATAGCTCAATACCTGCAAGAACTTGCAAATGCATTTAACAAATTCTACAAGTTCACACCAGTAATCGGCTCAGAGTTTGAGGGAGCACGCCTCATCATAGTTGACAGGGTCAAGAAAACCATCAGAAACGGGCTTAAACTCCTTGGGATAGAAGCCCCTACCATGATGTGATGAGGGACTCATCTTATTAGCCAATACATGATAGCCTTCTGTGCATGGAGCCTATTCTCTGCCTGGTCCCATACTACTGAATTCGGACCGTCAATCACATCAGACGTTGTCTCCTGGCCTCTTTTCGCTGGTAAACAATGCATAAATATGGCGTCAGCCTTCGCATGATCCATCAAATCCTTGTTAACCTGATATGGTCTGAATGCTTTTAATCTTTCTTCTGTTTCATTTTCACGTCCCATGCTAACCCATACATCAGTATAGACAACATCAGCCCCGGCCACGGCCTCGTATGGGTCATTGGTTACCTTTATCATGGATTGGCCACGGGCAATCTCTTCAGCTTTCTTCACTATCACCTTATTTGGTTCATAGCCCTTTGGTGAAGCGACATAAATGTCCATTCCAAGGATTGCCGATATCAAAATTAGGGAATTGCAAACGTTGTTACCATCACCTATAAATGCTAATTTGCGGTTGAAATCTCCTTTATATTCCCTTATGGTTTGCATGTCTGCGAGTGTTTGGCATGGATGTTCAAGATCTGTTAAACCGTTAATTACTGGTACTGATGCGTTCTCAGCCAACTCTATAACATCTTGGTGCCTGAATGCCCTTATCATTATGGCGTCGACGTATCTGCTCAGCGTTCGTGCTGTATCTGCTATGGGTTCACCTCTTCCTAGTTGCAAGTCCTGGGCTGATAAATAGAGTGGTGTTCCCCCTAATTGGCTCATTCCCACCTCAAATGATACTCTTGTCCTTGTCGAGGCTTTCTCAAATACCATAGCCATATATTTGTCCTTTAATGGTTTTCCTTTTATCAAACCGTTTTTGAATTTATCTGCAAGGTCTAGAAGGTATTCTACTTTGCCTTTCATGTCACATACTGATATTAAATGCCTCATTTTTATTCTCCAAATGTCATTATTTTATCTGTTTGATATGATTGATCCTTTTTTGGATGAGTTCTCTTGTCCCGATATCTCTTCGATGATATACATCTCCTTTAACGAACTTTGTGGCGTTTTCACATGTTTTTTCTGCTGTGTAGATGTCCTCTGCTAATGCAACTAGTGCCACAGCCCGTGATGATGTCGTGTATATCCTACCGTCCTTTTCATTCACTGAAGCATAATAGATGTCAGCCCCCTCACTTTTTATCCTTTTTTCATCTATTTCCAATGGTTTTCCAGCTTCACCCTTCTCAGGGTACCCCTTAGGCACTATGTATTTGCAGACTGTTGCTAATTTTTTGAACTTGGCGGTTTTTAGGTTGGTGTTGATTATCCCTTCGCATATGTTGACCATGTTAGTTTCGAGTAATGGTAGGACATTCATGGCTTCCGGGTCTCCGAAGCGGGCGTTGTATTCTATAATGCGTGGTCCGTCATGGGTTAACATAAACTGTCCATATAATATACCCTTATATGGGCCCACCTCCTTATTTAGAGCCTCTATGGTTTTTCTCATTATTTTCACTGCCTGGTCATATTCTTTCTTTCCTAGGAATGGTAATAGTCCGTTTTTATCTGAGTAGGATCCCATGCCCCCTGTTATTGGTCCTTGATCGCCTTCGAATGCGTGTGGATGGTCTTGGACTGCTGGCATGGGGACTAATTTTTCACCATCAGAGAATGCTTGGAGGGTGAACTCTTCTCCAGTGACTTTTTCTTCGATAACAACCCTTGATTGGCCGCCGATTTTTTCCTCTATCACCTGTTTAGCATACTTTTTCGCTTCTTCATTGTCTTTTAAGTGTTCTCCTACGATCTTAACGCCTTTGCCCCCTGTGAGCCCAACAGGCTTTACCACAGCCTCGCCTTCAAACTCGTCCAAGAATTGGCTAACCTCCTGGTAATTGTCAAATACTCGGTATTGGAGTGAGCCTGGTATCCTGTATTTTTCGAAAAGTATTCGCATGAATGCTTTGTCAGTTTCTATCTTGGCAGCTTCGGCTGTGGGGCCTACTGCTTCAATTTCAGCGGCGAGTAGCTTATCTACTATGCCCTTTTCTAGTGGGGCTTCTGGCCCGATGAATGCCATATCAATATTTTTTTCGATTGCAAAACTTTTAACCTTTTCAGTGTCTGTTTCATCTCCTAATTTGAAACCTTTCACGATACGCGCTATCCCAGGATTTTTGTTGCTCATGAAAGAATAAATTTCGGCTTCGTCTTCTAGTGATCTGCATATGGCATGTTCTCGCGCTCCGGTACCCACTACCAAGATCTTCATGGGTTAATCCCCCCTCCTAACAAATAAGATTAGTTTTATTTTTTAGTTATTTATATAAAGTTGCAAGATTATAAGCATATATCATTAATAATAATGATAAAAAATGGTGTACTCAAAGGTGTTCCTATGAACGGAGGACAAGCAATAGTCCAGGCACTTCTAGATGAAGGAGTAGAAACAGTATTCGGATATCCAGGAGGGGCGGTGCTCCCATTATATGATGTACTATATGATTCAGAACTCAAACACATCCTGGTAAGACATGAACAATGCGCGGCACATGCAGCAGATGGATATGCCAGAGCCTCAGGTAAAGTGGGCGTATGCATGGCCACATCAGGTCCCGGGGCAACAAACCTCGTAACAGGAATCGCAACAGCCTACATGGATTCATCACCCCTGATAGCGATAGCAGGACAAGTCGCAACTCAACTCATCGGTAACGACGCATTCCAGGAAGTGGACATGCTCGGCATAACAATGCCCATCACAAAACACAGCTTCAGGCCAACCAACCCAAACGACATACCACGGATAATAAAATCAAGCTTCAAAATAGCAAAAACAGGAAGACCAGGACCCGTTGTAATAGATCTTCCAAAGGATATACAAGAAGCTGAATTAGATAAATACATAGACAAACCGTTTAAATTACCAGGATATAAACCCACATTAAAAGGCCACCCACTACAGATAAAAAAGGCTGCAGATGCTATCTTAAACGCAAAAAGGCCTGTTATATTAGCCGGTGGGGGCGTCATAATATCCGGCGCGTCAAAAGAACTTAAAGAGTTAGCAAATATTATAAAAGCCCCAGTAACAACAACACTCCTAGGGAAAGGCTCATTCCCAGAAGACCACCCATACTCACTTGGAATGCTAGGCATGCATGGTAGAAAAGCCGCAAACTTAACAGTACACGAATGCGACTGCCTAATAGCAATAGGATGCAGATTCTCAGATCGTACAACCGGGAACATAGCAGAATTCGCACCAAACGCTAAAATAATACACATCGACATAGACCCAGCAGAAATAGGTAAAAACATAGAAGTAGATATACCAATCGTCGGCGACGCCAAAAAAGTCCTCCAAGACATCCTAAAAATACTAAAAAAGGGGAATATAAACTCGGAAAAGGAAGAATGGCTCGAAAAAACCATAAAGTTCCGCAACAAATGCATGCCAAGAATAACATTCGAAAAAGAAACCCCACTAAAACCTCAACAGGTCATAAAAGAAATAATGGAAACCATAGATGATAACACAATTGTAACAACAGATGTTGGCCAGAACCAGATGTGGATGGCTCACTTCTACACCTCAAAGAAGCCCAGGAAATTCATATCATCAGGCGGCCTTGGGACGATGGGTTTCGGGTTTCCAGCCGCTATGGGGGCGAAAATGGCCCTGCCAGAAGAAAATGTGGTGGCAGTATGCGGCGACGGCGGATTCCTCATGGTATCACAAGACCTCGCAACCCTCAGAGAATATGATATACCCATTACAATCTGTATCATGGACAACCGACACCTTGGAATGGTGGCGCAGTGGCAAAGACTGTTCTACGATGAGAGAATGTCACACACACACCTCGGAGAAGTACCAGATTTTGTCAAACTAGCAGAAGCATACAATATAGAAGCTGAAAGAGTGGAAAAACCCGGAGAAGTTAAAGAAGCCTTAAAAAGGGCTATAAATTCCGGTGACCCCACCATTATCGATATCGTTATAGATCCTATGGAGATACTCCCAATGGTGCCCCCTGGCTGTGGGCTCACGGAAATAGTGGGCGAATATAAAGTAGAAACAAAACCCATCAAAGAGGGGAAAGTGGAGGAATGAACAATGGAAGTTAAAACCCATATAATTAGCACCATAGTCGAACACAAACCAGGGGTATTACAGAGGGTGTCAGGATTGTTCACAAGGAGAGGTTTCAACATTGAAAGCATAACAGTTGGGGAATCTGAAACCCCAGGGCTCGCCCGCATGACAATCATAGCAAAAGGTGATGATAAGCTCCTAGAACAACTAACAAAACAATTAAACAAACTAATCGATGTCATTAAAGTAAGGGACCTTGAACCCACAAACATAGTCCAAAGAGAACTCTGCCTCATAAAAGTCCACGCCCCCGAAGAAAGAGCAAGATCAGAGATAATACAATATGCAAACATCTTCCGCGGAAGAATAGTTGACGTGAGCACAGAAACCCTAACCGTGGAGATTACAGGGGACACCAACAAGATAGATGCATTCATAGAACTCATGACAGGCTTCGGCATAAAAGAATTGGCAAGAACAGGCCCCACAGCAATGTCCAGAGGCTCCAAGACAATATAAATAAAATTGGAGGAGGATTGAATATGAAAATCTATTACGAAAATGACATAGAAATGGATGTGATAGCTGATAAAAAGATAGCAGTCATAGGATATGGTAGCCAAGGAAGAGCACAAGCCAGAAACATGGCCGATAGCGGACTAAACGTGATAGTGGGTGTGAGGAGCGGTGGAAGTTCATGGAATATGGCAAAAAAGGATGGTATGAATGTTATGACAATAGAGGATGCTTCAAGGGAAGCCGACATCGTACATATTCTCATACCTGATGAAATACAAGCAACAGTCTATGAACAGTCAATAGAACCATATTTAACAGAAGGAAACACCATATCATTTTCACACGGGTACAACATCCACTACGGGTACATAAAAGCCCCACGGGGAGTTAACGTTACAATGATAGCACCAAAGGGTCCTGGGGCCATGGTCAGAAGAACATACTTGGAAGGTTTCGGAATACCCGGACTAGTGGCGGTTGAAGTTGACGCAACAGGAGAAGCGCTTGAAATAGCCCTCGCAATGGGTAAAGCTTGTGGATTCGCGAGAGCAGGGATACTAGAAACAACTTTCAAGGAGGAGACCGAAACAGACCTTTTCGGTGAACAAACCGTCCTCTGTGGTGGTGTCACAGAACTCATAAAAACAGCCTTCGAAACTCTGGTGGAGGCAGGCTACCAACCAGAACTAGCATACTTCGAAACATGCCACGAACTAAAATTAATAGTAGACCTCATATATGAAAAAGGATTCACTGGAATGTGGAAAAATGTCAGCAACACCGCAGAGTTCGGAGGCCTCACAAGACGCTCAAGAATAATCACCCCAGACACAAAAAAAGAAATGGAAAAGATTTTAGAAGAGATCCAAAAAGGTGAATTCGCAAAAGAATGGACACTAGAGAACAAAGCCGGCAGGCCAATGTTAAAAAGAATGCGAGAACTTGAAGCAGGGTTAAAGATTGAAAAAATAGGATCCAAACTGCGAAAACTTTGCGGTCTACAAAGATAAGGTGGAAAAAATATTGGCATTCGTTGGAATGGACCATGGCACCACAGGCATATCCTTCACTATTCTATCAAAGGAAATTGAACACTTCAAACTAGGACGTGAGGAACTCTCAAAGGGTAAAGTATCTGCAATAAAAGAGCTCTCAAAAAGAATAGACCCCTCAGAAATCGAACTCATGGCAATAACTTACGCGATGGGGGATGCCATAACAACCATCAAACCCCTAGAAAAGGTTGAAAATAGGGGTATAATCTCTATTGGTGGTGCTGGTAAAGTCACAGGGGGTGGAACAGCAGTATACTCAGAGATAGAAAAGTCAGGAATACCAACGGTCCTAATCCCTGGCCTACACCGGAACCTTCCCTGTCTAGATGAACGTTTCAAAGCAGCATACTCCCACCATGGAAGTGCAGAAAAGGTCAGCATATCCTACAATGCTCATCTCGAGACTGGCTGGGAAAACATGATAGTCTCAGATATAAGCTCCAACACAGTAACCATCCTAATCCAAGACAGTATTATAAGAGGGGCTATGGACGCGTGTATAGGCGCAATGGGAGTCATACATGGCCCATTAGATCTTGAAATGATCAGGACGATCGATGACGGTTATAACACTGCCAACGAATGCTTCTCACATGCAGGGGCTGTGAAGATAGCAGATATAGATACAAAGGTCGCAAGGGCGAAGGATGAACTCATAAAGAAATATCTTGAAGGCGACCATAAAGCAAGACTAGCCATCGATACAATGGCAATGACCATAACAATGGAAATCTGGGGACTTATAAGCATAGCTGATAAGATAGATGGCATAGTACTCACAGGATCCATGGGGGCTATGAAAGAGCCCATAAACTTTTATGATATCCTCAAAAGACAATTAAACTGTCCAGTGACGGTTCATAGGCTACCAGCCACTTCAGGATCGCTAGGAAGTGCCCAGATAGCCAGGGACATCTACAACGGAAAAAAAGAAATCCTCGGAATCGAAGTAGAAACCCTACCCTAACAGTGAAATGAAGGCTATTTTAGTACCTTTTATAAACCGAATCCCACTCTCTGTCTCAAGGACAGCGTTAAGATAATTGTCAATGGATATAAGTCTGCCTTCATGTTCATTATCATTTTTTAGAGTGACAAGCACCCTTTTGCCCTTAAACTTTAAAAATTGTCTGTTAATCTTATCAACCATATAATACCCCATATATTATGTAAGTTGCCATGGGTTAAAGCCACCCTTCCATCGATTTAAGATCAGATGTGCAGTCAAGGGATAGTGGTGTGAGCGTAGCAACATTCTCTTCCTTAAGCGTATAAACATCTGTTCCGGGGAGATCGTGGCCCGCAGGCTCCCCATCAATCCAATAATATGGTCTGCCACGAGGGTCGAGCCTCTTTTGCACATGCACATTATACATTCTGTCACCCAATCTTGTGAGCTTGATTTCCTCTTTTTTCATGTGCAAAGGTATATTAAGGTTCAAGAAGTCAACACCTTCTGGCAGACCTTTCTTTAGGATATTCTTAGCTATTCTATATGTTATCTTTTTTGCAGTGGAAAAATCAATGTCAACATGTCCATCATGGAATTTAATATCACCCCTTTTCACTTGCAACGAAACTGCAAGAGCCGGCACTCCATGTACAGCAGCTTCCATTGCAGCCCCAATAGTCCCAGATGTTGTCAATTCCGATTTTCCAAGATTTTCACCCATATTTATCCCAGAAATCAGAAGGTCTGGTTTTTCCTCTGCCAATTCAAAAATGCCAATGATAACAGCATCAGTTGGCGTCCCAGAAACAGAATAGGCCATGGTACCGTCCCTTAATGTAACATCATTAACTCTAATAGGCTCAAATAGTGTTAAAGCGTGTCCTATCCCACTCTGCTGCGTGGCAGGGGCCACTATTACACACTTTCCAAGGCCTTTCACAGCATCCTTTGCAGCTATTATACCCGAAGAATTCACTCCATCATCATTGGTTATCAAGATCATTTTAATTTCATCCCCCTTATTGGCAACATTTTTAATTATTATAGGTATATATATGACAATGGAATCAATTTTCAGGTGGGAGATTTGAAGAAAGAGAAGCTAGTAAATTTCATAGCCAAGATCATGGAAGAATCTGGTTTCAAGGTTTATAAGGATTTCAGAACCTCAAGGCATGTTGTGGACATCTACGGCGTTATTCCCACCGCTGTCGGTGATCTTAGCGTGGTTGTAGCTTGTAAAAATTATGATAAAAAATGGAAGGTAGGGTTAGATGTTTTAAAAGAAATGGAGATGGTTGCAAAAAATCTTAAAGCTTCTAAAATAGTTATCGTAACCACATCAGATTATACGAAACAAGCCCTTAATTATGCTGCCAGGAAAAATATTAAACTTATAGACAGGGCAGGGATAATATCCTTGGCCGAAAAATTTTCAAAAAGACTCCAAGCACCAGAAGAAGAATTCCATGATGAAATAGAGTCCTACACGCCTAAAGAGTCCAATTTTAATATTAAGGGAGGTTCATTATCCCGGAGGGAACCTAAAACCCCCATCTTCGAACAATTTAGAGTACTATTCCAAAACCTATTCTTTCTAGTCTTATTAGTGGTTGGAATCTCGATTGGACTCACACAACTTATAGAAACCTTTGTTAAATTAGATGATAGGATCCTCGGGATACTGAAAATATTTTTCTCATTTATCCTGTCATATGGTATAACACCCATCGGAGAAAAGGAGAAAATGTTCATATTACTCCGGGGCACCGTAGTCTTTTTCATATCCCTCCTAATACTCATAATCATAATACTCATCTAAAAAAAATATAATAAAAATTATCTTATTTTAGGTATTATTAGACCGCCGAGTGTCATGAGTACTGAGAGTACTGCAAGTGCTAATGGTGCGCCTGTAGGTTGCATAGGAACCTCACCGGCAGAGACAGGACTAACAGATTCTGGGATATCAATGGTATATTCGTCTTCATTGTTTGTGGGATCCGGATCATATTGAGAACCTTCAAATATGTAAGCTCCAAGGACTCCTTCTCCCGCAGTCTTTGCCGTGAAACCTACTAAAAGTGTGTAAACGTCTTCGACTGGCATGTCACCTATATACCATATTGCCTCTTCAGGATCAAATGAAGGATCATTATCGTTCCACGTGGTACCATTATCCCATGAAACAGACCACCCGTTTACAATGTTTTCCACGTCAGGGTTCCCAAATCCTTGCTGCCATAAAGAAACCTCAACATCAGTCGCATCATCTGGTCCAAGTTTCGCTGTTTGAACGACACCTACAACTTCATCACCAACAGTAGCATTCTCTATAGGGTTAAGTTCAGAGTCCATCAAGGTAACATCAACTGCTAAATCTGCTTCTCCTTCTCATTCTCTTGTGCTGTAACCGTTCCAATAGCCATCATAGAAACTAGCATTACCAGTGCAAGTATCAGTGCAAATCTTTTTCATCATTCACCCCCCATAATCTAGTGCATAGAAAAACTAGAAGTTTTTTTTCTATACCCAATTATTTTTATGTGATAATATAAATCTTTATCCTAAAAAGTGGGCCGGGCGAGATTCGAACTCGCGACCACCTCGTTGTAAGCGAGGTATCCTAACCCCTAGACCACCGGCCCTTGATTAGAAAATACTACATCTAATCTATATAAAGTTTCCCCCCCAATACCATTGTATATACAGTAGCAAATACTCTAAAAAAATAAGCCGAGGTTATCCTTATGTTATCCAACAAAGGTAAGATATGGTTTAACGGCCAATTTGTAGAATGGGATAAAGCAAAAATACATGTACTCTCACACGTAGTACATTATGGATCCAGTGTCTTTGAAGGAATTAGATGCTATAAGAACAGGGAAGGATCTGCCATTTTTCGCTTGGAAGACCATGTCAGGAGACTGTTTGATTCAGCGAAAATATATATGATTGACATCCCCTACACCGAAGAGGAGATATGTGAAGCTGTAATCGAAACAGTTAAGATTAACAATCTTAAGGAATGCTATATAAGGCCTGTTGTTTTCCGAGGCCATAAAGAGCTTGGTGTAAACCCCCTTAACTGTCCAGTGGAAGTTGTGATCGCAGCATGGGAATGGGAAAGCTACCTTGGACAGGAAGCATTAGAAGAAGGTGTTGATGTCGGAGTTTCAACTTGGAGGCGGATGGCGCCAAACACCCTCCCAAACATGGCTAAAGCAGGTGGAAATTACCTCAACTCTCAACTAGTGAAGATAGAAGCTATAAAGCACGGCTATGACGAGGGTATAATGCTCGATTACAATGGTATGGTAAGTGAAGGTAGTGGGGAAAACATTTTCATAGTAAAGGATGGTGAACTCTACACTCCACCAATATCCTCCTCAATATTGCCTGGGATAACAAGAGATTCAGTTATAAAATTAGCCAAAGAAATGGATATCAATGTGAAAGAAGAGCGCATACCACGTGAAATGTTATATATAGCAGATGAATTGTTCTTCACGGGAACAGCAGCCGAAATAACACCTATAAGATCAGTTGATGGTATAAAGATTGGAAATGGGAGAAGAGGCCCCCTAACAGAAAAACTCCAAGAAAGTTTCTTCGAAATTTTAAGAGCAGAGGCCGATGACAGATTTGAATGGCTAAAATACATTGAATAAAATTGTGGTAGCAGACCCATTCCACAATTTATCAAAAGGTGGATTTTATTGGATGTTATACAAGCGATAATATTGGGAATAGTCCAGGGTGCTACAGAATTTTTACCCATAAGTAGTTCTGCCCATCTTGTAATAGTGCCACATCTTATTGGTATGAATTATTCAGATCTTGCATTTGACACTCTTCTTCACATAGCTACCCTCGTTGCTGTTATCGGATATTTCCGAATTGAAGTGGTGGATATTCTTAAAGGCTTTTTTTCGAGCCTACTAGACATCCCCCAGGGGACTTTTAGTGAAGGGATTAAAAATGATCCCATTAAGAGATTGTCCTGGTTTATAATAATTGGTAGCATCCCAGCGGGTTTAATGGGTGTCTTTTTCAAGGACTTTTTCGAGGGACTTTTCAACAATCTGCCGGCAGTTGGGTCATTACTCATTACCACAGGTCTCATATTATGGGCTTCTGAGATATTATATAGAAAGTTTCCAAGGAAAAGACTTTTTGAGAGCATGAACTTGGCCGATGTCCTTTTGATAGGTTTCGCCCAAGGATGTGCTATAATGCCAGGTATATCCCGTTCAGGGGCGACTATAGCAACTGGTCTATCACTTGGACTTGAAAGAGAATTCATGGCAAAATACAGTTTCCTATTATCCATACCAGCGATACTGGGGGCCTCATTAGTCCAATTAAAGGATATAATGGGCGGATTCCATTTTGAAACAGAAAGTTTCACATTAGGATTTATCGCGGCCACGATTTCCAGTTATTTAGCCATTAAATATTTTTTGAAATTTATAAGAACGAGAAATCTAATTTTATTCTCATGTTACTGTTGGATAATAGGGGGGTTAACGCTCCTTATAAGCATCTTATGAATTTCACATTGTAAACTTCAAAATAAAACTGTTGCCATGGGATATATTTATGAGTCCAAATGTAAACCCACCACGTGCTCCAGAACACTTCCATAAATGCTGCGACTAAAAATATGATAACTATCTTCAACAATAATGGCAAAAATCCACTCCTAAGTTCCCTAATGAAAATCTTAGTTGAACCAGCATTCAATGAATGATACAAGGAAATATAAAAAGCTAAGAAAGCGTCTATTGAAAGCAGAGCCCCCAGGATCTCAAAATGCAAATGAAATAAGCCGAGGTATATTATCAAACCCCTAAGTCCAAAACGAGAAATCAAAGCATTCAACAAAGCACCAGAAAATCCTATAAGATCTACGAATACAACCTTAATAATGGGAAACCCCAAGAATATACAAAAAAATATTATCAAAATATTCGAAATAAACATATTAAAGGTCACAGTCCCGAGATAATCCACAAATTGCATCCTAAGATAATCCCACGTTATAAGACGTGATTTGAAATACACAATAAAATCCCCAGTTAAAAAGCCAAAATTAAAATTTTTTATAAAAAAATAGGAGACAAAACCACCTATATAGAATAATAAAGCAACTAGTATAATCGGATTTGACGGTTTCAAACTCTTGAGAAATCTTAAAATAACCTTTGGCATAGTTCATCAATTCTATCTCTTATGGTGTCCATGCTCACACCCTTCAAAAGGGCTGCAAGAAGCATGCCCCCCGCACCAACACCCTCCTTAACAGATCCCGTGAGATAACCATGCAAACCTTTATGGGCCGCCTTTTCAAAACCCGGATCAACAGCATAAATGGTTATATCACCTATCTGCTCCGCTATCTGATTAATATCTGATGTTTCATCCTCAGCCACGAAAATCGTTGTTGCAATGGGCGTCCTCGAAAAATCAAAGCTTTCATCAATGGCCTTGATAAAAGCGCATATGGCTGTCATCTGAGTTCCACCAGCTAAAGTAATAGGCGTGTCGCTTCCCATGCATATGCCTGCTATGGCAGGTATCATAGGATCCCCAACAGCCTCAACCGCCTTAAATGGATCCTCGACCTTTTCACCCCATCCTATACCTGCATTTTCTAGTCCCTCCATGACCACATCCCTTTTAAGGTTATGTGGGTTTTCAGGGAGACTCGCGCTCACCTTAAAACTTGCATCATATCCTAGGGCTGTTAAAACCCCCAGTGCCGTGGTGGTCCCCGCAGGTGTGCTTTCACCTATTATAAGATGGTCCGCTAGGTTGGATAACATCTCTCCAAGTAGCTTACCGTTTTCAAATATTTTCCTTGGATTATCCACAGCCTTCCCAGTGCGTATATCCTCCCCTGGCTTCTCATTAATATGAATATATGGCAGATTAGGTTTTATCCTGGCACCCGCGTCAGCCACAAGGAAAGGTATATCAGCCAATTCTATACAAGCTTTTGTTATCACCGCTGGAGTGGGTGTTGACCCTCCCTCTACCACAGTCTTGGGTATTTCAGGAAGACACAACGGGGCCTCATGGACTATCAGCTCAACGTCAGCTGCTGGAGTATACCCTGTAAGGTCCGGGCTAGCACCAGCCCCTGTTATACCTGGTATATGTGAAGTAGCTGTAGTTGCAAGTACGCATAAAAATAACGGTTCTTTATCCCCTACTTCATGGAGGAAATCTTCAGACCCATAAACCTTCAATTCTCTGAACATTACTTTCAACCCCCTGTGAAAACTTATTTTAAACAAACTATATAATCACTTTATAATAAAGGACAATGGGGTCAAAGATGTTATGCCTAGGCATAGAAGGAACAGCAGAAAAAACAGGTATCGGTATAGTGGACGATAAAGGCAATATCTTATCATCAGTCGGAAAATCACTAATCCCCGGCACTGGCGGAATACATCCAAGGGAAGCGGCCGAACACCACTCTAGATACTTACCAGAACTTTTCACGGAAGCTCTTGAAGAGGCCGGGGTCGAAGCCAATGATATAGGCTTGGTAGCTTTTTCACGCGGCCCTGGACTTGGCCCTGCCCTCAGAACCGTTGCAACAGCAGCAAGGACAATAGCATTAACATTAAAAATACCTATAGTAGGGGTTAACCATTGTATCGGACACATAGAGATTGGAAGGCTTACCACCGGCGCCGAAGACCCGGTTTCACTTTATGTAAGTGGTGGGAACACCCAAGTTATAGCATTCGAAGAAAACCGTTACCGGGTTTTCGGAGAAACCCTTGATATAGCTGTTGGGAACATGTTAGACCAGTTCAGCCGTGAAGTAGGAATGGGGCATCCAGGCGGCCCCAAAGTCGAAGAATTAGCTGGAAAATCCTCAAATTATATCAAATTACCATATACCGTCAAAGGGATGGACTTAGCATTTTCAGGTTTACTCACAGCAGCCCTTAGAAAATACGAAGCCGGCGCAGAACTTGAAGATCTTTGTTATAGTCTCCAAGAAACAGCATTTTCAATGCTCGTGGAGGTCACAGAAAGAGCTCTTGCCCATACAAAAAAAAGAGAAGTTCTACTTTGTGGTGGGGTGGCTGTGAACAAGAGATTAAGGACGATGCTAGAAAAAATGTGCAAAGGACATTATGCTAAATTTTTCATGCCACCACCAGAATATTGTGGAGACAACGGTGCCATGATAGCATGGCTGGGCCAACTCACATACAAGTATAAAGGACCAGATCCTATAAAGGATACAACCATCATTCAACGTTACAGGACAGACCAAGTTGACATCCCTTGGATGGAAGAAAGCAAGGAAAAATTAGAACTGCCCACCCCCCTTAAAGCGAAAGGTGCTGAGGCAAACATTTACAATGGAACTTGGCTCCATTACAATGTAATAGTAAAGGAAAGGATAAAAAAGGATTATCGCATAAAAGAAATTGACCGAGACCTTAGAAGGTTTCGAACAAGAAATGAGGCTAAATTGTTTAATGAAGCGAAAAAATGTGGTGTTCTAACACCCCTTTTATTCGATATAAACCTCGAGAAAACCTCCATTAAAATGGAGAATATCACAGGGGAACCATTAAACGATATCATAGAAGATTTAGACCCGGATGAAAGGAGAAAAATCTGTGAAAGTATTGGAGAGGATATCGCCAAACTCCATGAGCATGGGATCATCCATGGGGATCTTACAACCTCTAATATTATCCTGAAGGATAAAAATCTCGTTTTCATCGACTTCGGCCTTGGGAGATTCTCACAGGAAATAGAAGATAGGGGAGTTGACCTTCTAGTTTTAAAAAAGGCCCTCAAGAGCACCCATTATAATATATGGCGAGAATGCTTTAAAAAGGTTCTCAGGGGCTATGAAAAGAAATCATCCACTGAAATAAAGTCAAAGATTGAAGAGATAGAAGATAGGGGACGATACACCTAACTAATAAAGGTAGACTAAGATGAAAATAACATTTATAACAGGCAACAAACATAAAATATTGGAGGCAAAAGGGATCTTCAAGGAGTTCAGTATACAAGTGGAACAAGCAGACATCGGATACCCAGAACTCCAAGGCACCCTCGAAGAAGTGGCAAAATATGGTGCAAAGTATGCTGCAGAACTCCTCAAAGAACCCGTCATAGTAGAGGATGCAGGATTATTCATAAAAGCCCTAAAATGGTTCCCAGGACCATACTCAGCATATGTACAAAAGACCATCGGTAACAAGGGCATCCTCAAATTAATGGAGAACATAAATGATCGCTACGCCGAGTTCAGGTCGGTTGTAGGGTACTGCGCACCCGACACCGAACCCGAGACTTTTCTAGGCGTGGTGAAAGGCAGAATAGGATTTAAAGAAAAAGGAGATAAAGGCTTCGCATTTGACCCCATATTCTACCCAGAAGGGAAAAATAAAACCTTCGGGGAACTAACCAGAGAAGAGAAGAATAAAATATCCCACAGAAGCAAATCCTTCAGAAAATTCGCAAAATGGTACAAAAAAGAGGTGATCCTATGAAGATAAAGCCAGACTGGGTTGAATATTCCAATGAAGAAATAGAAGAACTAATAATAAAATTATACAAGGAAGGAAACCCCCCCAGTAAAATAGGTATAATCCTAAGGGACCAACACGGGATCCCAAACGTCAAATCAATAACAGGAATGAAGATAACAGAGATCCTAGAAAAGCATGACATAAAATTAGAGTACCCAGAGGATCTAATAAACCTCATGAAAAAAGCCGTTAATATCAGAGAACACTTAAAAGAACACCCAAAGGATCTTCATAGCCGAAGAGGACTGCAACTTGTCGAATCAAAAATCAGGCGACTAGTAAAATACTACGTGAAAAAGGGTGTACTCCCAGAAGGATGGAAATATGACCCAGAAAAAGCAGCGCTCATTGTTAAATAAAGGCGATGAAGCTTGCAGAATACTTAAAGAACATGTAGATAATGGGGACATCATACGCATCATATCGCACAATGATGCAGATGGTCTCTCAGCAGCTGGTATGATAGGTAAAGCCATTTCCACCAGAAATGGCCAATTCCATATTTCCATCATCTCTAGACTAACTGATAATTTCATGAAAAAACTAACAAATGAAAAATATAAAGTTTTCCTTTTTTGTGATATGGGTAGCGCCAACTTACCCACACTATCACATCTCCATGGAAATGTTATAATAGCAGACCACCACCAGCCCATAGATTCCAAAACCAACTCTAATATAATCCATGTAAATCCACACCTATTCGGGTTTGATGGAAGCCGTGAACTCAGCGCCTCAGGAGCCGCCTACCTAATCATTAGAGGCATGGATAAATCACTCGCGTCATTCGCCCTAGTAGGCGCCTTCGGTGACATGCAATACTATAATGAATTTATAGGCATGAACCGTTTCATAATGGAAGAAGGGATCAAAAATGGTTCAGTACAAACACATGAAGATCTCAGGATAGCATCAAGATACGACGAACCATTATACAAAGCCCTCGCATATACATTCAATCCCACGCTCCCAGGGATAACCGCCAACACAGAAGGCTCCAGGGAATTCCTCGAAAAAATAGGACTATCATATGCCATAAAATTCCAAGAACTTGCAGCTGAAGAAAAAGACATTCTAAAAAGAGAATTGATTAAAATAAACCCGGAAATATTTGGAGAGGTCTTCACAGACAAAAGGCTCCCACCAAGTATAAAGTACCTTTCAGATTTCGCGAAACTCCTAGACGCCTGCGGCAAAAATAAAGAATATGGGCTAGCCATAGGAATATGCCTTGGCGAAGAAGAAAAATCCCTGGAAAAAGCTTTAAACCTTCAAAGAGAGTATCGTGAAGATATTATTAAGGGTCTTGAATGGATCAAAAGGGAAAGGCCAAAGAAAATGGAAAACATACAATACATTTACACTAAAGAAAAAACACTCAAAGGCGTGATGGGAACCATAGCCAGCATATCATTCTCACTAGAACTATCTGACCCAAACCTACCCATACTCGCCCTTTCAAGGATGGATAACCAAGTAAAAGTCTCTGCACGGGCCACCCCACAGATCATTAAAAAGGGTGTCGACCTTGGAAGAGCCCTCAGGGACGCTTCTTCGAACTTTGGGGGTGTGGGTGGGGGTCATGACATAGCAGCGGGGGCTATGATCCCTCATAGAGAGCTTGAAAATTTCCTGCGCCTTGTAGATAACATAATCGGGAGCCAAAAAAAGGAGAGCTAGGATGTATCTCACAGCCCAAGAAGAGAAGATGTACAATGGAGAATATGGAGAGGCTGTTGAAAAAAGCATGAAAATTTTAGTAGCCCTTGGTGACATTTACGGGGCTGAAAAGATGATAGAAATATCATCAGCCCAAATATCGGGTGTCTCTTATAAGACCATAGGGGATGCTGGATTAGAATATTTGGAAGAACTTTCAAAGGACCCCTCTGCTAGGGTGAAGGTTCAAAGTAGCCTGAACCCCGCAGGCATGGATTTGGATAAATGGCATGAGTTAGGATTTTCGAGAGAATTTGCAGATAGGCAATCTAAGATCATAGAGGCTTATATGCGGATGGATGTGATGAACACTTGTACTTGCACCCCATATCTTATTGGGAACATTCCAACAAGGGGGTCCCATATTGCTTGGTCGGAGTCTTCAGCCGTTATATATGCAAATTCTATCCTGGGGGCGAGGACCAATAGGGAGGGCGGTCCTGGCGCCCTTGCAGCTGCCATTTGTGGGAGAACGCCTGCTTATGGTTATCACTTAGATGAAAATAGGATTGCTAATATTCTTGTGAAAGTTGAAGACCCCTTAAAGGGTTATGAGTATGGTGTTCTTGGATACCATATTGGGAAAATTGTGGGGGATGGTGTCCCAAGTTTCCAGTTTCATGGCCAGCCTTCAAGTGATGAATTTAAATCGTTGGGTGCTGCGCTCGCATCTTCGGGTGCTATTGCATTATATTATGTGGAGGGTTTAACCCCAGCTGCTGAGTGTGAATTTGAGGATAAAATATCTGTTGACAGCAGGTCCCTCAAAGATTCTATGGATGAGCTTTCCACCACTAATGATAAACCGGATCTGATATGTGTTGGTTGCCCACATTGTTCATTAGGTGAAATTAGGCTGTTGGCTCATTATTTGCGTCGTCGAAAGCTCTCATGTGATCTTTGGGTTTGTACTTCTCATGCTCTTAAGGCTGCTGCGGATCGGATGGGGTACAGTGATCTTATAGTAGAGTCTGGTGGTGTTATGGTATCTGATACTTGTATGGTTGTGTCTCCTATAGAGGATCTTGGTTTTGAAGTGGTTGGTGTTGATTCTGCTAAAGCAGCTAATTATATTCCTGGCATGTGCGGAGTGGATGTTGTTTTTGATGATTGGAAAAAACTAATTATAACTTATAAATTATAAGTTTTAACTGTGGGGGGGTTTGAAACCATTATATAAACGGATACATCATAGAAAAATCCATGGTAAAATATATCGAACATCCCCTCATAAAACCAGAGAAAATCGAAGCAAGATTATACCAACAAAAAATTGCAGCAGACGTCCTCAAAAAAGGCAATTCCATGATAGTGGCCCCAACAGCCTTGGGTAAGACTATTATAGCCGCACTAGTAGCCGCTGAAAGACTACGAAAATATAAAAAATCAAAAATCCTAATTCTCGCACCAAGCAAACCACTCACAATACAACATGAAGACACCTTCCACGAATTCCTAACAGTACCATGCACATCCATCACAGGCGCCATCAACCCAACAGAACGTGCTAAACGCTGGAAAGAATCCCAAATAATATGTGCAACACCGCAAACAGTCGAATCTGACATAATAAATAGAAGATATAACCTCAAGGACGTCTCACTCCTAGTTTTTGATGAATGCCATCATGCAATAGGCTCCTACTCTTATGTATACCTCGCATCACGCTACCAACAAGAAGCCCAAAACCCACTCATAATGGGACTGACAGCATCCCCCGGCTTTGAAAAAGAAAAAATAGAAAAAGTATGCGAAAATCTTTTCATAAAAGAAATCATCATAAAAACAGAAGACGACCCAGACGTATCACCCTATTTCAACCCCATAGAAATAGAATGGATAAAGGTTGAAATGGGAAGCAACCTGAAAAATATAAAAAAACACCTGGAAAAAGCCCGCAAACACCGACTAAAAATGCTAAAACACCTCCACATCATACCAACAATAACAGTAACAAAAAAGGACCTCCTCAAGGCCAGAAAAAAAATCCAAAACATGATCGCAAGGACAACAAACCCACCCAAAAAATACTACATGGGAATATCACTACTAGCCGCCGCCATCAATATAGAACACGCCATAGAACTCCTAGAAACACAAGGTATAAGCACACTACACCAATACTTCCTAAGATTACAAAAAAGGAATACAAGAGCAGCTAAAAGCCTCATAACAGATCCAAATTTCTCACGTGCAATGATAGAAACAAGAAGAGCATACAGGAGGGGAATAGAACACCCAAAACTTGACAAACTAATGAAAATACTTAAAAAGGAGCTTAAAAAAGAAGACATAAAAAGAATTATCGTATTCACACAATTTAGAGACACAGTAGAACAAATATACAAAAAATGCAAAGAAGAAAAAATGAAAGCCGCCAAATTCTACGGCCAAGGCACCAGAACAGGGGCCAAAGGCCTAACACAAAAAGAGCAAAAAGAGATCATAAAAGCATTCCGCATAGGAAAATATAGCATCCTCGTCTCAACTAGTGTCGCGGAAGAAGGAATGGACATACCATCCGTCGACCTCGTAATTTTATACGAACCAGTACCATCAGAGATAAGAATGATACAAAGACGCGGCCGCACAGGAAGAAAAAGAATGGGCCGCATGATGGTGATGATAACAGAAAAAACCCGAGACGAAGCATACTACTGGTCAAGTATACGCAAAGAAAATAAAATGAAAAAACACCTCCAAAAAGCGAAGAACATGGAAATAGAGATAAAATCCAGAGCTATAGAACACAAAAAAACCCCAAAGAGCAAATATATTGTCTATGCCGATTCTAGAGAAGTCAATTCACGAGTTTTAAGAGAATTAACTAGAATGGACATCAAAGTAATCATAAAATCAATGGCGGTTGCAGACTACCAAATCAGCGAAGAAGTTGCCATAGAAAGAAAAACAACAAACGATTTCATAAATTCACTCATAGACAAAAGACTCTACAAACAAGCCAGAGAACTTGTAAGAGAATTTAAAAAACCTATCATGATACTAGAAGGGGAGGATCTTTACACAACCTTCATCAACCCAAACGCCATAAGAGGGGCTATAGCGTCCATCGCAGTGGACTTTGGGATACCTATAATCCCAACAAGATCGCCAGAAGATACTGCTGCCATGATAAAAAGGATAGCAGTCCGAGAACAATCAAAAGAAAAAGCGGAGATACAGATCAGAACCGAGAAAAAACCATTAACTCTAAAAGAAAGACAATTATTCATTGTAGAATCACTACCACATATAGGTTCCGTGAACGCGAGGAAACTACTCAAACACTTCAAAACAATAAAAAGCTTGGTAAACGCCTCTGAAAAAGAATTGAAAAAAGTAGAGGGTATAGGTGAAAAGATAGCACGGGAAATTCGCAAGGTCTTAGACTCCGAATTCGAAGGGTGATGAGTTGAAAATTTTAATAGATGAAAGGGGTAAAAAATACATACCCCCAAGCAAGGGAGACTTCCAAACAGACTTAGGAATAATAAAAAAAGAAAAAATAGAAAGGAGTCTCCCAGGGGATGAACTGAAAACGCACCTCGGAAAAAAATTCAAAGTAATAGAAGCCAATGTCAATGATTTCATAGAATTAATGGAAAGAAGATCATCTATTATCCTCCCCAAGGACATCGGGATAGTTATCTCATATACTGGCCTTGGAAGCGGTCAAAAGGTATTAGATGCAGGTACAGGTACAGGGAGTGTTGCACTAACCCTCGCAAACATAGTGGGGGACACAGGCAAAGTCTATACTTATGAGATAAGAGAAGATTTCGCAAAATTAGCAAAAAAGAATATCAAAGATTTTGGGATGAAAAACATAATCCTCAAAAATAAAGATATAAAAAAGGGCATAAAAGAAAAAAACCTAGATCTCATATTCTTTGACCTCCCACGATCCTGGGAGATCATAGAAGACGCTAAAAATGCTCTTAAGGATGGAGGATGGCTTGTATTCTACAATCCGTACATAGAACCTGTTAAAATCATCCACAAAAAGGCCAAAGAATGCAAATTTAAAGAGATAAAAACTATAGAAGTTATTACAAGAGAAATCGAAATAAAAAAGAAAGGTACAAGACCCCGCACAAGGATGATCGGACACACCGGTTACCTAACATTCACCCGAAAAATATAGGTGATCAAATTGGGCTTCCAATTGGAAAACGTCATATCAATAAAAGATTTCACAAAAAAAGACATCAAATTCATATTAAAAGAAGCAGAAAAAATGGAGCCCATCGCCCGCTCCCAAAAAACCTCAAAGATACTGTCAGGTAAAATACTAGGTATGATGTTCTACGAACCCTCAACCAGGACAAGACTATCATTCGAAGCATCCATGAAAAGATTAGGTGGAAGCGTAATAGGCTTTTCAGAAGTCGCTGAAAGTTCAGCCACTAAAGGAGAAACACTAGCAGACGCTGCAAGGGTGGTTGCATGTTATGCCGATGCAATCGTAATAAGACATAATGCAGAAGGAGCAGCCCGCTACATCTCAGACATCATAGATATACCGGTTATAAATGCCGGTGACGGAGCAGGCCAACACCCAACACAAACACTCCTCGACCTTTACACCATGAAAAGAATATTTGAGAATATAGAGGGCCTAAAAGTAGCCTTAATAGGCGACCTTAAATATGGTAGAACAGTCCACTCCCTTGCATATGCACTTGCCATGTTCAACGTGGACATGGTATTCGTATCCCCAAAAGAACTTAAAATGCCACGTGACATCATCCATGACCTCAAAGAACAAAGAATATCTGTCCATGAAACTACTAAGATTTCAGATGTCATAGATGATATTGATGTACTCTACGTGACAAGGATACAGAAAGAAAGGTTCCCGGATCCGGAGGAATATTCCAAGATCAAAGGTGCATATCGAATAGATGCCAAAATGCTAAATGGGAGAGATGTTATAGTAATGCATCCACTCCCCCGCGTAGATGAAATATCAGTTAATGTGGATGCCCTGCCACAGTGTAAATATTTCCAACAAGCATTCTATGGCGTTCCAGTGAGAATGGCCCTCCTAAAAGCGCTTATAAAATAGATCACATCCAAAGGGCGTTCTCAAGGACTGATGTATCACATTGCAACTTTATAATATTGGTTCTACCCTTTCCCCTACCCTTTGAGACAGTATTAGTAGATATGAGTCCTAGCAATTCTAATTCGTTAACGAAATCAAATATTCGCCTATAGGAGACGGAATCCCCTTGTGATATCTTCTTGTAAACTTCATAAAGCTTGCCTGATGTTATCTCTTCATCCTGTTTAGTGAGATAAAGTATGGCTTCCAATACTCTTTGCTGTTGACTTGGAAGTGTCATGATAATATCAGTGACCTTGTTATGTTCAATATAATCCTTTGCTTCCCTCACAAACTCTCCTTTAACAACATCAGAGCCCTGCTCATCCGCTATTTCCCCTGCAGTTCTTAAAAGGTCAAGGGCATAACGAGCATCACCCTCCTCCTTAGCAGCTAAAGCAGCGCATAATGGTATAACATCGTCTTCGAGCACTCCATCATTGAATGATAATTTTGAACGCTCATTAAGTATATCAACTAATTGTGACGCGGCATATGGTGGGAAAACGATCTCACGATCCCTTAAACTGCTCCTTACTCTTGGTTTTATGAATTTTTTAAAATCTACATAATTACTAATTGAAAGTATTGAGACATTATCCGTACGTGTCAAAGTATATAAAAGGCCATCTCCATCCTTTTTAAGCAGAATATCTATTTCATCAAGCACCACAATGAGTATGAGGTCTTGTCCAAAAACATTCTTTTTAAAGAGGCTCCTGAAAGTGTTTATAACTTCTGCCTTTGTCCATCCACGATAAGGAACATCCTTTCCAAACTGTTGACACAATCTTGCCAGAACCTGATACTCTGTAGTGTAATCTGTACAACGTATATATTCTGTTCTTACATTAACATTAGAATCCTTAGAGGCCTCATTAAGCTGTTTCATGGCAAATTTAGCCACAGCAGTTTTACCAGTTCCTGTCTTCCCATAGATTGTAATATCCGGTGGTGTAACACCCTTAAGCGCCTCCACCCAATACTTAGCTATGGCCCTTATCTGTTCTTCACGATGAGGTAACTTATCTGGTAAAAACCTATGATCCAAAAACCTCTTATCCCTAAAGACTGACTTCTTACCATCTAATTCGTCAAACACATTCATGATACCACTTCTAGTAAAATTTTAAAGTCCCTGAGATTCCACTTATAAAATTAGATGATGTAATACCGCACCCCCACTTGCATCTAAAACACATGAAATTATAGTTATGTTGCAAGTGTAACTTTTCATCAATATATTACATAAAACTTTTTATTAAAAACATGCCATAAAATATTACAATAGAGAGAGGGATCCATTTCAAGTGTAACATTACAAGACCACACCCCCACAATAGAGAGAGGGATCCATTTCAAGTGTAACATTACCAAAAAATCATGAAAAAAGAGAGGTCTTACATGGTCAGAACGAATCCAATCCCTAAAATCCCCCAAGAAGCTATAACACCCACTAAAAAAATCTAAATTATATAATTAAAGCCATTTTTTAAAAAATTGACACACTCCAACGCTTCATTTGGAAAAAAAATATAACATAAAATTCAAAACTGAATGAGTAGTACAGAGAAAAAAATTTGAAAAGATGACAATCTACTTTTAGAGCCTGCTACTGAAGTAAATGAAAAATAGAAAAATTATAAATCTACATACCCTAATCACGGATTCAATGCCAGATTTTTGCAAGAATAAGCCTAAAACGCATTAAAAGTTAGTAAAAAAATTATTTTCAATTGAATAGGCTAATATCCGACATAAATGAGGCGATCCATATCCTAGTCAGGGTATCTAATCCACTTAAAGATAAATTCTCCTAAATCCTATACTGGAATTCCATACACTCAAGCCTGAAATCATTATACAAGCAATTGGGGAGGGTTTGTATTGTGCCATCTATCCTTCTCCACTGCTAAATTCCTACTCCCCAAACCTCACTCTATAGAGCTAGTTCCTCCCGAAATATTTTTTTGAGGTATAAATTTAATATCCATCACCCACCTACACAGAAGTTTTGCAAGCAACTGCAAATAGAAACTACCAAGAATATTAGAATGTGACCTGGACAAGTAAACTGCAAGTAAAAATTAGACATGCTTTCATTTATAAATTACCAGCGCCTGATTTCAGGCTAGTGAGGATTTCCACTAGTAATTGCAAAGAAAGGTAGCTGCTGTGGATATATGACTTCACATTAGGGAATACTCAGAATGGTAATTACTGAAGAATCAAAATATTGGGAGGGATGGTTAACTGGACTTGCCCAAATTATGGCGCAAAATTGGAATCCTCAAGGTTTCAGATCATTAGATGATCAGACTGTTAAGGGAAAAGAAGTTCTAGTAACCATGCAAATCTCTAATACACATACAGAATCCAGAAGCAACACAGAAAAGATGGAGTAATTACAAAAAATAGATAGCAATAAACATAAGAAAAACAGATTATACTTGCCCATAAAGTGTCACGCGGACATAGGCATGACTATGAGAGATACTATACCAAGTTAGGAAATATAAACTAGTTTACTTAGCATCGGAAGAATCTGACGATATGGAAACACACAAAATCATAAACGAGGAATTATAGACAACGAGAACATAGTAATAACCAAAACCGGAAAAAAAGTAAATACGACCTTAAAATGATGGATCTTTTTGAGCGAGTCAAAACACAATCTCATCACTGAAGCCATAATATCAATTGAAATATTCAACGATAGGATTATAACGGGAGCAGAAAAGCAATAAAAAAAATTATGTAAAACACTTATCTGAAAAAAAACCAAACACGTTTACAAAGCCCAAAATTTTATAGACAAGATTGAAAATCTTTCTAGCTTGTAGAAATCATAGAAAAATCATATATTATCACTATATTCAACCACCTTTTAATGGTGAAGTTGATTTTTTACTGGCATACTGATGTCTTTCATGTCTAATAATCTGGAGCATCAGATGTAAAGGGTAGAATAGATTCGACACAAGCTTTCAAAATAGGGAGAACTTTATTGGAAATATGGAAAATCCCAAAAACCTCCCTGATGAAGTCAAAAAATTAGCGGAGGGCTAGAGGCTTATAGTTCACCACAGTCAGATACATTTCAAGTGTAAATCTTTACCTTCAATAATTTTACAGTTGAAATGCACCTCTCTCTCATTTCATGGAGGGTGCCTTCCCAATTTTACAGTTGAAATGCACCTCTCTCTCTGGTTTATACATACATGGTGTCTTCATGCATTTCGTCTTTTTTTTCTCCGAATCTTTTCTGTATGAGCCATAAAACATGCAATTTGGCTTTAAATACCTTTTTGATAGTTGATATTAATCTGTCTTTGGTTAATGCGTCATTGTAAATCTCATCGGTTACAAGGTAACTTTCTAGGATGTTTCTTGGATGTTCTAATTGGAAGTCAACGAGAAATTTGTTCAGAGAAAATCTAACCTGCCAAAGAAACTCTTCCCTCTTAGATTCACTCAATTCCCGGATCTTTGATAAATGTTCAGGGCCTACACTTGTTGCACATGCAATTAATATTAAATCCTCTTTACCTTTTGGTTGTATGACATCTATTACATGGTCCTCTGGGTAATTTACAATGAAATGGAAATTGGCATTTTCATCATCTACTATCTGCCCTAGGAGATCTTCTTCAATGAGCCATTGTTTTATTTTATCCTCCAAAGTTATCACCTTCTCTTTTCCTAAATATTGTCATAGTATATATATAATTGAGATAGGTAAGGAAAATTTTCTCAAGGGAGGGGAGCTTATACTATTGGACATATTCATAATCGGAATTTTGATAGATATTATAGTAGGCGAACCACCAGTTTATCTCCATCCAGTGGTATGGATGGGTAGAATGATTGAAAAATTGAAGGACAAACTTGGAAAAAAGAAAATCTCAGGGGTAATATTAACTTCAATTATCATCATAGCTTTTATTATTCCGGTTTTATTCCTCAACCTTTTACCATGGCTATTAAAAATCTTATTATCATCTTTTTTGTTTTCTATTACATTTTCCATCAAATTTCTCTTCCAATCAATAATAAAAGCAAAAAATGAACTCGAAAGTGACATTGTAAAAGCCCGTTTACATATTTCGAACCTGGTAAGTAGGGACACATCTAAACTTGACAAGTACCAGCTCACATCAGCGGTAATAGAGAGCTTAACAGAGAACATAACGGATTCTATAATATCTCCTATGATATTTTTCATGATACTTGGACTACCTGGGGCGATGGGATACCGGGTTATTAATACATTAGATGCGATGGTGGGCTACAAAGACGAGCAAAATCGTTCTATTGGATGGTTCCCTGCGAAGGCAGATGATCTCCTAAATTATATACCTGCGAGGATAACAGGACTCCTTATAGTGGCCGCGGCTTTCATACTAAGAATGGATTGGAGAAAAAGCTTGATGACCATGTTACGCGACAGTAAATTAACTCCCAGCCCCAATTCTGGGTATCCCATGGCCGCCGCGGCTGGAGCCCTTGAGATCAGATTGGAAAAACCAGGCGTATACATCATAGGGGATGAAAACAATGAACCAAAAACATCAGCCATTGCTGATGCATTAAAGTTATCATATGTCACTGTTTTATTGTTCATATTACCCATCATAATCTTGGGGGTGTTAATCTGAAAATAGCATTGTTATCCGTAACCAAAAAAGGGTTAAGAATTTCAAAACGACTTAAAATGAAACTTTCACAAGATCCAAGAATATTAAAAGTTGATATTTTCCATAAAAATGTTAAAAAAACTCTCAGTAGGATATTTAATGATTATGATGCGATTATTGGTATAATGGCCACTGGTATAATGGTAAGGAGTATCTGCGAGTTTTTATCGGATAAAAGGCAAGACCCTGCAATTATTGTGATGGATGATGCGGGAAAGCATGTTATAAGTTTGATCTCCGGACATTTAGGGGGTGCGAATGATTTAACATTAAAAATAGCAAGTTTAACAGGTGCACGGCCAGTTATCACCACATCTACAGATGTCCATGGTTATATAGGTATAGATGCACTTGCAAAAAAATACTATTGGAAAATAGAAAACACAGACAAGATAGTTAAATTTAACAGGGCGTTACTAAACGGTGAAAAGATAATGATAGAGTCTTCTGAGAGCCTAGAATATCTGTCCGATGATCCTATTTTCAAGAAGAGTTACATGATAATAAAAGGTGAAGATAAAATCATTAAAGCAATTTTAGATAATGATGAAATCCAAATAAAACCTTGCAGACTCGTTGCAGGTATAGGTACAAAAAAAGGTGTAAATGAAGAAAAAATAATAGAAAGTTTAAAAAGGACCCTATCATTCTTGGATCTTCCACTTGAAAGATTGGATGTTATTGCAACAGGAGAGATGAAAAAAGGAGAAAAGGGTATAATAAATGCTTCAAGAATCTTGAAAATACCATTAGAATTTGTGAAATTGGACGATTTGAAATTGGAGGATACACCTTCAAGGTCTAGTTTTGTGGAGGGTAAGTTTGGCGTGGGGAGTGTCTGTGAAGCCGCTGCACTTCATGTTGCAGGGAAAGGGGCACGGCTCATTCTAAAAAAAACAACTTATGACGGTATTGCAATAGCAGTGGCTGTATCCCGAGAAAAAGTTTTTTAAAGAGTGTGCAACAAAATAAAACCAACCAAGAAAAGTATTATTAAAGTTTTATTTTAAAAGAAATGGAGGATTTTAACATGAGTAACAAGACTTTTGAGAGGGTTTCCAAGATCTTAAAAAGCATAATGGAAGATACTAGCGTCCCAAGAAATATTAGAAGGGCCGCGGAGGAATCTAATGAAATATTACAAAATGAGGAAGAAGATGTAACCATCCGGGCGAGTACTGTTATATCAATACTCGATGAGATTAGTAATGATCCTAACATCCCTATACATGCAAGAACGCTAATATGGGAAATCCTAAGCGAACTTGAATCGATATGAACTTGACATCCATCTAATTCAAATTTTGTTAAGTATATAGGCTAGGAATTGTATCTTGGCACTTTCTTCTATAAACTCTGCAAGTTGAACTGCTTCTTGAAGATCTGAACCGCAACAGACAATACCATGATCTTTTAAGATTAAAACCTTACCCTTCTCTATCTTTTTGACGCATTCTCTGGCCAATTCCAAGCTACCAGGCTTATAATATGCCACTTCATCAATGAAATCTCCATTGAAGCCTTCAAATCCTTTCAATTTTTTATCTGAGAAAGCAAAGGCAGTTGCATAAGGTGAATGCGTATGTACTATACCTTTTATATCCTTTCTTATCTTATAGATCCCAAGATGGAGGTATACTTCAGATGAGGGGTTTCCCCCTATTAATCTGCTCCCATCCATCCCTACAATAGCCACATTTTCCTCTGTCACAAGGGAAAGGGGAACACCTGTAGGAGTTATGGCTATCTCATCTCTACTTAAACGCATGCTGATGTTACCCGCGCTCCCTGATACAAGACCGCTACTGTACATGTAATGGGCTGCTTTAACCAGCCCTTTTATGCTTTCTCCCAAGTTATACCCCCAATTAGTTGAATTCTAATACTTTTATATCTCCTTTATGTAATACCGGTACTTGGCCGCAGGTTGGAACTATATTGTAGATCTTCTGGAATTCTGTCTGTGACTGGAATGTCCCTGAATTTATGAGGTGGATTCCCTTGTATTTTTTGTAAGCGTTGATATGGACGTGTCCTGCATGGAAAATATGTGGTATTTCGTCTATGACGAGATGGTCTTCAACTTCATAAGCTAGTGGTGTTCTCTCCCCATAGATTGGGGCTAGGTGCCTCTTTTCTAAAAGTTCGGCCATTATAAGGTGTGATTTTTCATGTGATAAATGGTTGACGGTCATGGCCATGTCATCAAAGCTTCTACCATGATATATGAGTACTTTGACACCGTCTAAGCTCACGATTGATGGGTTACTTACAAATTCTGTGTTTTTCAGCTGGTATAATGGTTTTGCGTATTCTTTTGGTATGGCTGGTTGTGGTTCGGCTATCCTAGAGGCGTCGTGGTTGCCGGGAGCTATTATTATCTTTATATCATCTCTTATCTCGCCTATTAATCTTGCGGCTTCCTCATATTGTTCATTCACATCTTTTATTATGAGTTCTTTTTCCTGGTTTGGGTATACTCCTATACCATCAACGATGTCGCCGGCTATGATAAGATATTTAACATCTTCTGCTATTTTCACATGTTCTCTGGTTCCAATTTCACAGTTTAACCATTTTATAAACTTTTTGAATGATTCTTCCAAGAATGTGGAGCTTCCTATATGGGTGTCTGAGATGAAAACAGTGGAGAAGTCCATGGGTTTTTCCTCTATCCTAGGCAAGCCGGGATGGATTATCTCTGATGGTATTACGAACCTACCCTTCAAACTCCCCTTAACCCCTATGACCTCATCTTTAACGAGTCTGTTAGCCTCCTTGAATAATCTACGGTTTTCTTTATGGACTATGAAGCTTATTTCTCCGGTTTCATCCTCTATTTCTACTATTTTATGATTATTTTTTGTGTCTCTAATCTCTCGAACCATCCCAATTATGGTTATAACATCATGATGCGGTGAAACGTTTGAAATAGGCATCGGATCCCTGAATTCGCCTCTTCCCATGAATATTTCCTTTAATTTATTATATCTACTATTAAAATAGTCCCCCATATCCTTTATTTCGCCAGTAGTATAAGATTTCGTACTAGTATCCATAATTACCTTAAATTCATTAAACTTTCCGGCTTTTAAATCACCTCCTGGCCTGCTAGAATCCGTGTCAAGAACTTCTGGTGTTATAATTAAAAGTTCACCATCTTTCCTTTGGCTCTTTAAATTTTCGATAATGTTAAGGACGGTTTCCTCCTCTAATAATTTCATTCTTTCATAAGCTTCAGGTTGTACAAGGAAACCATCCTCCGCAAGTCTCAAAAGCATATCTCGGCTCATAGTAACCAATCTTTGACAATTTTATCATATGTAGTCGAAACTTTCTTATTATATCACTATCAATAACATATGATAAAAACTATGATAAATTAGTTACCCCACACACAACACAGATTTTAGAAAGCATAAATTTTATATCAAAAAAAGGGAAAATCTTAGAAGCCCACAGTTTTAACGGTTTTAGTGTAAAAAAAACTTAAAGGGTGATTTTAATGTCAAGGATACTTAAATTCTTCTTATTCCTCATACTATTCATGGTATTCTTCGAAGCTGGTGTTATAAGTTCATATACCTTAGTTACTTCTCAGCCACCTAATGTGAAAAAATTAATAGACACCCAATTAGAGATACTATCATCCTATCTGAAAATAGGTAAAGAGATAATAGGCCCCAAACCAGAAACTGTTAACATTACTAATAAGATGGAAGTGGCTGAAACACTCCAAAAAAAAGCTCAAGTAGATGGTGTCGAATTAGAAACTCTCAATGCAACAACTTTCGAAGACCTTGAAAAGGGGCGCGTTAATGTTAACATCACAGCAGTCGCCTATAGAGAGAACATAACAGAATCTACCGGTCAAATAGTCATAAGACCAACAGCACAATTCATGATAACAGCAACAGCAGTCGCAACAGTTGAAGATGACAAAATCAAAGTAGATGTAGGGACAATAAAAATACTTTCTGTTATCCGCATTTATTAGGGTGAAACAAATTGATCAAAATCGTCGGCATTGGACCTGCAAGAGATGACATGACATTCAGAGCTTTTAAAGCTATAGAAAATGCTGATGTTATAATAGGCTACAAAAAGTATGTTGACAGGATTCGTGATATCATAAAGGACAAGGAAATCATCGAGAAAGGGATGCGGGAAGAGATTAGAAGGGCTGAGATCGCGATAAAAAAGCACAGAGAAGGAAAAAATGTTGCACTGATAAGTTCAGGGGATCCTGGAATCTTCGGAATGGCTAACGTATTTTTTCATCTGATCGACAAATATTCCAATATCGAAGTTGAAGTGATACCTGGTGTTACAGCAGCAAATTATGCGGCCTCACTCCTTGGAGCGCCTTTACATGATTTTGTTGTTATAAGTTTGAGTGATATTCTAACACCACTTTCTGAGATAAAAAAGAAGGTTGAAAATGCCGTGACAGCAGGGTTTGTCATAGTATTCTATAATCCACAAAGCAAAAGGAGGAAAAAACCGTTAATGGAAGCTTTAAAGATAATTAGAGAACATTTAACCTCTGACACTCCGGTGGGGATTGTGAAAGGGGGAACAGTCAAGGTAACAACCCTTCGAAGATTAGATGCTGAGAAGGTGGATATGTCGACCACTATAATAATCGGCAACCCTACAACCTACATTAAAGAAGGTTACATGATAACACCACGAGGATATGCCCTCAAATACTTTATACACCCACTTGCACGCGAATATTATCAAAGGTATATTAACGGAGAGATCCAAGAGGGTCCCAATTTTGAATGTGAATACTATCCTTGTCATTTCATGGGACAAGATTGCACATTCTGTTATTGTCCGTTCTATCCTTGTGGGGACGGTTCAACAGGCGGTTACTGGATAAAGGATAAAGGCGTGTGGAGTTGTCAGGAATGTGAATGGATCCATGAAGAAGACACGGTTAAATGTTTAAAGAAAAGTTTGGATGATATTATCAAGGAGGTTGAAGATCTTAACAGGAAAAAGAAGGAGCTTTTGAAATTGAGGAGAAGTTGCATCTGTAAAACTAGATCGAAGTGAGAGGGGGAGAAAATTGTCAAAGGCTAGTGTTAAAGATATCTTGATTGAAATGAAAAATCTTTCGGAGTTGATGGTTGATTTAGCATACTCGGCACTTTTATTTAATAGTAGAGATGCTGCAGAGGAAGTTAAAAAATTGGAGAATAGGGTGAACGGGCTTAATTATGAGATCAAGAAGGAGTCTCTGCTTGCTGCAAGATCTGTTGAAGACGCGGAGGAACTCACAGCCTTACTAGAAGTGGGGCAAGCCACTGAGAATATAGCAGACGCCGCCAAGGACATTGCAGAACTAGTTTTAAAGGGAATAAAACCCCACCCAGTATTTAAGATGGTGATGGAGGAGTCTGATGAGATAATCGTGAGGGTAACCATAAATGAGGGGTCAGAACTCGCTGGGAAATCACTAGGTGAAATTCTTTTAGGAACAAGGACTGGTATGAGGATAATCGCTATAAGAAGGGGTGAATCATGGATCTATGGGCCTGACAGGAATACTGTTTTAGTCGAAGGGGATACCCTCATCGCTAAGGGCAATGAAGCCGGGGCAGAGTTATTGAGAAAACTTGCTAAGAATGAAATGTCACTTGATGAACTTTAAATATTAGAATTTGCAGGTGATCCAAGATGAAAAAATTAACAGAGAAAATCAAAACTATAATGGATCACCTGCTCACCCTCCTAGTTAACATTTCAATACTCTCTTCAAAGGCTTTTATAAAATTCTTCGAAGTTTTCAATAAAATAAATTTTTTTATTAAAAGCATAAGACGAGTCCTTGGAGAAAGCCTATTCGCACTTTTTATATGCGCTATCGGCGACCTTATAGCAGGTATCGTCCTCGGTAAAATGACGCATTTCCTCGAAGCTTACCCCGGTCTTATAGTTCTTATACCCGGTGCAATAGGAATGAGAGGTAACATCTTCGGGGCTTTAGGCTCACGCCTTGGATCAAACCTCCACATAGGTACTCTTTCAACAGAACTTAAAAAATCTGCAATTTTAAATGAGAACATAGAAGCCACCATCATCTTAACCATAGTAATGTCCTTGTTCCTTGGATTCATGGCATGGATGCTCTGCGAAATTTCAAATTTTAGAAACATAGGGATAATTGATTTCACCATAATATCAGTTATGGGTGGTATAATCTCTGGAACTTTCTTATTACCCGCCACGATTCTGATCGCGCTCAAAAGTTATGAAAATGGGTGGGACCCCGACAATATTACCACGCCCTTGATAGCAGCATCAGGAGACCTTTTCACACTACCATCCCTTTTTTTAGCCATACTATTTCTGGAATTAATAAAAAACACAATCCTAGAACCAACATTTTTTCTTCTTTTCATTTTAATGGGAGTATTAGGCCTCTTAATAGGGTTAAAAGGGGATGGATATTTGAAGGGCATAGTTAGTCAAAGCGTCCCAGTGCTCCTTCTCTGTTCAATCTTTGGAACAGGTGCAGGTAGCATCCTAAACAGCAGATTATCTATCATATTAGATAATCCTAGTATACTCGCACTTGTACCTTTATTCTCAGGGGAAAGCGGAGACCTCGTAAGTATACTGGGCGCTAGATTATCCTCTGGTCTACATTCAGGTACTATACCCCCAACTTTGATACCAAGGGAGGGGGCTCTTCATAATTTTGGTATAATCATCATACTTTCCATTATAATCTATCCAGTGATAGGGGTTTTAGCCCATCTTGTAAGCGCTGCATTGGGCTTGCCAACAATTCCTATCCATAAGATGATTCTGATAAGCGCACTTTCAGGTTACCTCCTAACACCCTTCCTCTTGACTTTAGGCTTTTACCTGAACTCTCTTTCATATCGAAAAGAACTAGACCCTGACAATGTTGTCGTACCCCTTTCAACGAGTTTAACCGACCCTATGGCTAATCTTTGCCTTGTTTTCATGATAATATTATTTTTGAACGTTTAAATCCATGCTACCATAACAAAATCGCACGGTTGAACCTGGAAATAATCTGGTTGAAGTGGTGGGGAAGATCCCTTCGGCACGGAAATGATTAGAACATTCCCATCAGACCTTGCATGTATCCATATTATCCCAGTAGAATTCGAAGATAATAGGCTTCTTATCCTGTCATTTAAAAGCACGGGAGACTCGTAAAGATTCTCTTCATCGTTCTTGTTCTCAGGAGTGTCCATAATCCATGATACCCCTGGATTATCTGCTAAAAGGTAATAATTATTCCTTTCAATTTCTTCGTATGTTGTTTTGAAGTAGCCGCATTTCCATGTTCCATGTCTATAACAGCTATTAGATTTTGAATTTAGGTCTAGTATAACATATTTTTTGTAGAAATCACATTGGACTGTCCTGTTCACCACGAATATCTCATGGGGTGTTCCATCTTCGCATCTAATCATAATGGGGGGTATATTATTCCAGGGATATATTGTTATGTTTGCATGTAGTTGTGGTGGGAGTATTTTGTTGAGGAGTTCTGGGGTGGCTTTTAATTTACTTATTTTGTCGTAGGATAAAATCTCGGAACTTTCACTAGAGGATAATCCAGGGATTACATTATCGGTTGTTGGAAGAGTCTCCCAATTATTTGGAGATCCGGGTGTATCTATTAGTATTTCTGTCGTTTCGCTTACTACCCTTTCAAAGTAATATCTTTGAAGGTTTTCGTGGTCTATCTCCCTTTTCATATCCATTAAGTCACTGGAAACGCCCATTATAACAATTAGGATGACCATTGATAATAGTACGTCTGTTGAGAAGACCAAGCCTTCTTCCTTCATTTTATCCCATACTTTTTTCGGTGAGCTTCATCCAGGAAGAGTATGTAGACTGTTGTTGAATTTATGATGAATGGCGAGCCTTCATATAAGTCCCCGAATATGACATGGTCCACCGAGGCTATGGTGGAGCCATTGTTTAACCCATGGGGGATTATGAAGGTCTCCAAACCTCGGTGGGGGCATGTAGCCTTTCCCTCCAACCGGCAGAGGTAACAAGCCCCATCATTACTTTCATGATAATAACCGTTTTGGATGCAATCTATCATGACAAGAGCAGATCCATGAACTTCATAAGGTTCATAGGGGCATTTTCTGATAATGAAAGGTGAAGTGGCGTTTTCATAAAATGATCCATTTGCGCCTCCAAGATAAGCTGCTAAACTGTGATAGTATTCTATACTGGTAAGATTGTGGGAGATTGAATCGCATTTCGTGAACGGGAGAGGATCTGGCAGACCTTCAACAGATACTAGTTGTGAAATGTTTTCTGCATGTTTAACATTGCCTTTTTGGACTGTTATTGTTGAATTCACCTCGATATAGAATGGATCTTCTTCATAGGAGGTTATGGTTTTTATGGTACAATTCACATCACAGTCATAGATGAGTTTGTCGATTCTTTCCTGCACTTTCGCTTTCACATATTCGCTGCTGTTTATAATTGTCATGTTCTCTTCAATGACCCCATAGGCAGTATTATTCAAAACATCCAGGGTTATAATTGGTATATTATCTTTCACGTCTTTAAATGTTGACATAACATTGTTTGAATTTATGGAATCGCAATTAGCCCTATTCTCATAATCTAACATAGTTAAAGTGCTGAGAAATAATATGAAAATTGGGATTATAAGTAAAAGCACTGTTCCATTCAAAACATAACCCTTACTCCCTACCATAAATAATATTATAATACATAATATTATAAAAATATTATCATAATAGTTTCAAGAAACCATAACACAAAGTATTACCCGTGAATAATTTAAATAACATGAAAACGTAAAAAAGGTTTTAATAACCCCCACCCATTCTAAAGATGCAAACCAGAAAATAATGCAGAATGGAGGTTTATAAAATGTCAGAAACCGTGAGAACATGGCGCCACATACCCCAACGTTACAATCTACTAGGCTCTAAATGCCTAAATTGTGGCTCAGTATTCTTCCCGAAACGCATAGTATGCCCCCGATGCAGGAGAAAAGGCAAACTAGAAGATATAAAATTCAAGGGGAAGGGTAAAATACACAGTTACTCCGTGATACACGCTCCAAGTAACGAATTCAAAAACATAGCACCATACGTAGTTGCCATAGTCGAATTAGAAGAGGGGGTTAAGATAACCACCCAAATTGTCGACTGCGACCCTAACAACATAAAAATAGGAGACAAAGTAGAAATGGTATTCAGAAAAATAAGAGAAGAAGGAAAAGACGGGGTGATAACATATGGCTTCAAATTCAAACCAACAAGCTAAAATAGGAGTCCTACTCATAGGCCATGGAAGCAGACTACCCTACGGAGAAAAAGTTATAAAAGAACTCGCCAGACTCTACAAGATGGAAGTAGAATACCCAGTTGCAGTAGGCTTCATGAACATTTCAAAACCAACCATCCCAGAAGCCATAAAAAAACTTTCACAAAAAGGTGTTGAAAAAATAATTGTCACACCAGTATTCCTGGCCCATGGTGTGCACACAAAACATGACATACCACACATACTAGGAATAAATGATGGAAAGGAATACGAACATTCCCATGAACACCAACACGATGAAAAAGCAGAATTTGACGGTGAAATAATTTACACAGAACCCATAGGCGCGGACCCGCGAATCGTTGAAATAATAAAAGACAGGGTAAATTCCGCCATTTCATGATAGAAATGAAAATCTCAGATTTAGGCGAAAAAAAGCTTATTAAAAGGATAATAGCCAATATAAAATCTCATCTGAGGGATTTTAACATAGAAGGTCTTGGTGATGATGCCGCCATCATAGACATGGGCAGAGAATACATTGTTGCAACAGCCGACCTGCTAAGACAAACCTCACATTTCCCTGAGCCCATGACCCATGAACAAATGGGCTGGAAAAGTGTAACAGTCAACGTAAGTGACCTGGCCGCGATGGGGGCGAAGCCATTAGGATTTTTATTATCAATGGGCCTCCCACCCCATATGAAAGTTGAAGAATTCGACGAACTCCTTAAAGGTATCCTTAAAGCTTGCGACCATTACAAGATACCTCTCATCGGCGGAGATACAAAAGAAGCAGATGAAATAATACTAGCAGGAACCGCCATTGGGATAACACTGAAAGAGAACGTGCTTTTAAAAAGTGGTTCACGAGAAGGGGACTTGATAGGGGTAACAGGACAATTAGGCCTTGCAGCAGCCGGGATGAAAATAATCCTCTCTAGAACAAAGGAAGTGCCAATAGCAGATACATCTAGGATCATGGATCACGCTCTTAAACCAAGGGCAAGATTAAAAGAGTCCTTGATAATAGCAAAATCGCATCTCGTAAACGCAGCCACTGATATAACAGATGGTCTTGTAAGTGAATTGAATGAACTGATAAAAGCCTCCCCTAAAACCATTGGTATAAAATTATACGAGGATAAGCTCCCCATCCCCCAAGAAGTGGAAGAAATAGCGAAATTCATCAAGGAGGACCCCTTAGAGTTGGGACTTTATTATGGCGAAGACTTCGAACTTCTTTTCACACTCCCACCCGAGAATATCACCCCCCTCCGTGCTCAATTAGATTTTCATATCATAGGTGAGGTCACCACAACAGGGACGATTGAAATAGTTGATAAAGAAGGAAGAACATACACATTACCAGTGAAAGGATATGAACATCTGAGGGGTTGAAGTTGATAAAAGAGGCTATTCTCTATGAAAAGGTCGACGGAAGGGTGAAGTGTAGCGTATGTAATAGAAGGTGTTCAATTCCCGAAGGCAAAAGGGGGTTTTGCCTCACAAGAGAGAATAGAAATGGTAAACTTTACAGTTTGATCTATGCTGCTGTATCTTCCTCTGCAGTAGATCCCATCGAAAAGAAGCCACTATTTCATTTCTACCCTGGAAGTTTTGTCTATTCTCTGGGGACAATTGGTTGTAACTTTCGTTGCAAGCACTGCCAAAATTGGAATATTTCACAAGCAGTAATAGATGAAGCATACACAGAGGATATACCACCCAAAGAAGCTATTGAAGCCACGAAGAGGTATAATTGTAAGTCTATTGCATGGACGTATAACGAACCCACTATCTGGCTCGAATATACACTTGATTGTGCAGAACTTGCACATAAGGATGATATTAAGACCGTTTATGTTACGAATGGTTATATGACGGAGGAAACCCTTGAACTCTTATCACCGTTGTTAGATGCTGCTAACATAGACCTAAAAGGGATGACAGATAGATTCTATAAGACTGTCTGCAGTGCAAAATTGCAACCAGTACTTGACAGTATAAAATGGATGCATGATGCAGGGATACACATTGAAGTCACAAACCTTATAATACCCGGATATAATGATTCAGAGGAGGAGCTTAAGGCCCTTGTCAAGTTCATGGTCGAGGAGGTTGGGGTTGAGGTTCCGTTACATTTCACGCGCTTCTACCCACATTATAAGATGCGACATTTACCCCCAACGCCAACAGAAACCCTTCTCAAAGCCCGCGATTTAGCACTTGAAGAAGGCATGAGATATGTTTATGTGGGGAATGTTCCAGGTCTTTCAGAGGAAAACACTTATTGTTATAATTGTGGCGAACTTCTAATACAAAGATATGGTTTTCAGATTAACCGGCTAAATTTGAAAAAGGATAGGTGCCCATCCTGTAATGCAAAGATCGATATAATAATCTAGGCTATCCTTTCAAATTTCTCGGACTCTTTTAATGGTTTTGTGGCGTCTACACCGACCTTTGTAGTTGTCCCATCAGCTGACGCTGAAGGGTCAAGGGATGAACCCCTCGCTCCGCGGACTATAAGTATGTCATCATCTTTTACCCGTGTAGCTATCGCATACTCCACGTCCTCTAAATCAAAGGGATTTATATCATCGTCAACAACTACAACATGTTTTAATGAGGGATGGGCTGATAAAGCCGCCATTATAACATTTTTACCATCGCCCTCCGCTTGTTTCTCCATGGAGATAATTGCATGTAACCAGCAACAACCGCCTTCTGTAAGAATCACATTTTTCACGCTTGGAACAGTATTCTCCACAGCTTTTAATATCCTCGGCTCTTGTGGGAGTCCTTGGAGTAATTTATGTTCAAGGCCAGCGGGTAGAATAGCGTGATATAATGGGTTGTCTTTAAAGTGGATCCTTTCAACTTTTATAACAGGTTCTTCCCTTATAATATCATATGTGCCGGTTAAATCCACGAAAGGGCCCTCATCAGCTCTCTCGTCGGCGAGAATCTTCCCCTCTATTATTATCTCCGCCTCTGGAACTTCTAGGTCCACTTTTTCACATTTGAAAAGTTTAAGTTTTCCATCATGAAAATTGTTGGCAACTTCTAGTTCATCAACATTTATTGGTACTGATGTCGTTGTTGCGAGTAATGTTGCAGGGTGCATTCCAATGACTATAGCTATGGGCAGATCTTCCCCTATTTCCTCTGCTTTTTTATAGTAACTGTAGAGGTGTCTTGGGACTATGCGCACAGCTAAGTGTCTTTTATCGAGTAACATCATCCTGTGGATGGAGGCGTTCCGCACTCTGGTTTCTGGGTCCCTGGCTATGATGGCACCCGCGGTAATATAAGGGCCCCCATCTTTTTTGTAGTATGTGAGGATTGGTAGCTTTTCTAGGTTCGCTTTAAAGGAATGGTAACCTTCAAGTTTTTCGGTACTTTCTATTGGTGTTGGGTTCTCCATTGCTTGGATTATTCGCCTTGTTATGTTCTCTTTTTTGCAGTTGAGCGCCCTTGAGATCTTCTTTCTACTGTTGCATATTCCTGAGATCACGGGTATTTTGGATTCTTTGACATTTTCTAGGATCACGATTTCCTTGGGATGTTCTCTGAGGACTCTAGCAGCTTCAATATAAGTTGAAACTTCCTTTTCGATCCTTATGATATTGAATTCGTCTTTTATGGATTGTAAAAATTTTCTCATTTGATCACCAATTTTTTTGAATATTAATAGGTCCATCCCTTTAGTTTTTTTACTTTTGTTTCTATTTTTTCATTTTTTATCCCGAGGATTTCGGCTGCTAATATGGCTGCGTTGCCACCATTTTCTATGCCAACAGTACCTACAGGGGCTCCTGGGGGCATGTTAACCATGGAGAATAAAGAATCTAAACCATAGGCTTTAAGAGCACATGGGACTCCTATAACTGGTTTGTCTGTAAGGGCTGCTATTGCACCACTCACATGTGCAGATAATCCACTGATCGCTATGAATAATTTAACAGTTTCCATACCTTCTATGTATTTTTGGAAACGTTCTGGGTATCTTATGGGGGATATAACATTCAGGTCATAGGATATGCCCAGTCTATCGAGGAACATGGTGACTTTCTTGGTGATTTTCATATCAGAGTAACTGCCTGGGACAACAGAGACAAGTGGATTGTTATCTGTTATTTCTTCTTTGGTTGTCCAGATTGTTTCTGGGGTGATTATTTTGATTGGGGAGTAGTAGTTTCCTCTCATGTTATTGATGATGCGTGATTCGTCCCTTTCAACCTTTTCATAGTATTCTTCTCTGAGTTTTATTATACGGGCCCTTATCTTCTGGTTATAGGTTCCGAGTATCTGGGCGGCGAATAGGGCGCCGTTTTCTCCCCTGTCAATACCGACAGTGGCAACAGGAACTGGGAAGGGCATCTGAGAACATGCGAAGAGAGCGTCAAGCCCCCCTATTTTAACATCAACAGGAACACCCACAACTGGCCGATAAGTTTTCGCGGCTATTATTCCTGGAAGATGTGCGGATAATCCAGCTATGCCCATGAAAACTTCAACACCATTTCTAACAGAATCTAAAACGATACTCTTAACCCTTTCATGGGTTCTGTGAGCTGATGCCACCTTTAAGTCATATGGGATTCTAAGTTCTTCGAAGATATTCATGGCCTTTTCGGCTATCCTATAATCTGTTCCGCTTCCAAGAATTATCATTACCTTTGGCTTCATATTTAACGCCCTTTGGAAACACTATCTGTAAAGGGTATGGGCGGGCTTCTCACCTCCGTTAAATTTAAATACATATTGGATTTCTAGGGGGGCCGGCTCTTGGGACGTTGTCAACCAGTCTGGGGCGGGTGATGTCGATGATTGCTCGTATGGGATACCCTCGCAAGCCATTTCCATCAGGGAGCGCGCATTTGACTTAATCACTCAAATTAGGAATGTGGAACATGGCTTTTGACATGGGGTGAAAATGTCTTTTCCTACAATTTTAATCTTTTAATGAGGTGAAATCTCAATTTTAGGCTTTTCTTTATAATTTGTTTAATGTATATATTGTAGTGTTTTTTATAATAACATTAGTAGAGTTGTCGGAGATAATCCCACAAGATATAGAATCTTTGGAGTTAGAGACATGTCTTGGTTAATCCTCATGATTGTAATACTTTTATGTGTTTTTAAGGGACGTGAAAGGGATTTTAGTGTTTCAGTGATCATACCTGCCTATAACGAAGAAAAGACTGTTGCGAATGTTGTTAAGACGGCCCAAAGTTCATCTTATGTAGATGAGGTTATTGTGGTGGATGATGGTTCATCCGACAATACTTACAAAGAGGCTAAAAAGGCTGGTGCGACGATAATACGCCATGCAAGCAATCGTGGCAAAGGAGCAGCCCTTAGAACAGGCTTTAAACATTCAACTGGGGATATTGTAGTCTTCTTGGATGCTGATCTTAAAAATATCACAACAGCCAAGATAGATAAGATGATAAAACCCATCATAGATGGTAGAGCAGATATTACAAAGACTAAATTTAAAAGGAGAGCTGGTAGAGTTACCGAGTTAACTGCAAAACCCCTTCTAAGGTTTTTTTTCCCGGAGATAAAATTTGAGCAACCATTAAGCGGTCAATTCGCCGCTAAAAGAAGCGTTATTGAACGGATGAAATTTGAGGATGATTATGGGGTTGACGTGGGGATAATTCTTGATGCTGACGTCCAAGGATTAAATGTTAAAGAGGTTGATATAGGCGAACTTGAACATGATATGGCGAGTCTTTCTGACCTTAACATTGTAGCTACAGAAGTTGTCAGGACCATCGTTGCCAGGGCCCTTGAATATGGTAGGATAACCATGATGGATTCCATGGGGGAATCAATTCGAATGTGTATACTTGGACTTTCACTCACCACCCTTGGGATATTCAGCATATTTTTTATCAGGGCGCTTCCCCCAACTGTGGGTATTATAATGGGTATTGTGGGGGTGATCATAGCAGCCTATTATCTTGTGGCATTGGTTAAAAGATCATATTATGTTTTAGCCCGTTCAAAGGGGCGCTTACAAGTTTTAAGGTCATTCGTTTACATGCATTTTCCCATTCTTGTATCAGCCCTTATCCTTGTTGCCATGATTTCAGCACTTTTAGGGGCAGTTCATATTGATGAGGGTAAAATATCCATCGAACCCAACCCCGGAAACCTTATAATATGGAAGAAGAACGTGGAGAATAGGACATTCGATGTGAGGGGGCCATATACCATAGATAGTGCTCTTGAAGGCGAAAATGATACTATAAGGTTGCCGAAAGAGGCTGTTGACACCCTAGGGCTCAACTATGGTGACATTATCTACATTGGGGGAGTAGATTACACATTAAAAGAATCAAGGCCTAGTGATGGTAACATCATAAGGATACCAGCAAATGCCAGGGAAGTTTTAGATGTGAATGTGGGAGATGTGATCAGAGACAGCGCACTTCGCAAAGTTTTCGATAATATATTCGCAGTCCAGAAAATTTTAAATCAATCTAATGTTACGATAGAAAATGGCATCTTGATTGAGGATAATGATAAAAGTGGACGTGAAGTAAACATCTACTTTGATGGTAAAAAGATCGCCACAACCTCGGGTGTGATAGAGAATGGCTCATACTCCATTTATATAAATGGACTGCATGCTAGGACAATATACTTTAATGAAAACTTGCCCCGGGAAAACTATACCATATACTGGGGTGCTCATATTATAACAGTAGAGATCGGAAAGCCAATAAAGAGTAATATGCGATTCGCCACAACAGAAGATGGTATATTCCTCAATATCATCTCTGATAAACTTTAACAGCCTCGTCAACATCATCAGACAATCCTATAGCTGCAAGGGCCCCGATCTGCCCCTGGGCTCCAGTGACTTCTACTAGTCGGATCCCAACCCTTTCTGCAACCTGTTTGGCATCCTCCACAGTAACTAATTCTCTCTTGGCCCTTATAGAATATTCTTTAAGTTCCTCTGGGATCATTATACCATTAAATATCGCGATGGAAGTCTTATCAGAAAGAGTTTTCTCCTTTAGCTTCTCTACAATCCTTTCTACGAGCTTATCCTGAGTTCCTGGTTTAACTGCGAATGTTAATGCCACGGAAACACAATTCTGCGTCTTATATGGATTGTGTGGATAAAGTTGCACTATAATATGATCTAAGTACTCAAAACCTTTATTTGAAAGTTCAACCCCAATATTATGGGCAAGGGTCCATGTAGCTCCCTTATCTTTAGTATCTGTATCATCTATGCCTATGATAACCTTTTCAAGTCTTGGTGTTATCACAGCGGCACGTCCAAGCTTTGACCCTCCACCCATATCATATAATTCAACCCGCTTAACGCCTTCTGCCATCCCCCTACACATTGCAGCGCCAACCCCAGCCCCTGCGAGGCCGGCGTGGACAACCTTGACCTCGTCCCCGGTTATAGTGACTTCTTCGATCCCAGCAGCATTCAAACTTGCCCTTAGATTCAGATGGGTTTTCCCCGTCCTTGTAAGGTAAACATGGCGGTTACCATCCCTCTTTGCTTTTAGTATTAATTTGCTTGTCCGCGGGTATTGGTAGATCATCCAATGGGAGCCTGAGATACATGGATGATATTCTATTATCTCCACAAGGTCTTTGTCCACCATTGTGATAATCTTCTTATAGGGGGCTATCCAAGGATCCTTAAACTTCTCCCTTAATTCTTCAGGTTTTAAAATCTGCAATTCAATCCCAAGACTTAAAGTTTGTTCAGTCTCCTATACATTTTAACAGCGGCTTCAACAGCCCTTTTAGCATAATCTACTCGTTGATGGGCTTCTAAGCGGGTCATGCTTGGTCCTGAGATTCCTAGGGCTACTGGTTTATCATATTCTAGTGCAAGGTCGGCTATTTTACGGGATGCATGCTGTGCCACTATCTGATCGTGATCTGTAGCGCCTTCGATAACGGCTCCAAGTGTTATGACAGCATCTATCTTGTCATCCTCCAAGAGTTTCTTGATCGCAAGGGGCATGTCAAAAACGCCCGGGACAGGCACGACCTTAGTTATTTCAGAACCGAGAAATTTAGCATGTTCTTCAGCCAACTTTAACATCATCTGGGTTATGTCATAATTAAATTCAGCTACCACAGCCCCTATCCTAACCTTTTCCATTACCATGTTCCCTCCAATGAAAGTTTTTACACTAGCGCATATGCGATTGTGCTTATGATCATTATGATTATTATGAGTAGGGCTATCACTTGTGCCTTTGTCATCTTAGACACCCCCCTATTTTGCTATTTCATTTACAGTTTCTATTAGTATTTCAATATCTTCTAGGATATTATAATAGTGGATGGAGGCTCTCACGGTACCACCCCTTTCATGGACTCCAAGATGTCTCATAGCTGGTATGGCGCAATGATGACCGCTCCTAACACATATCCAAGCCATTTCATCCAGCATTCTCGCAACATCATCAGGGTTTATATTATCTATGTTGAAGGATACTATCCCATAAATATTTTTGGGGTCCCCATAACATTCAACTGCGTCAATTTCTGTGAGGCACTTATATAATCTTTTTGTAAGATCTTCCCCATGTTTTTCTATCCTGTCCATACCTATCCTCTTAAGGTAGTCTATGGCCCTTCCAAGGCCTATGAAACCTGCTATATTTAATGTTCCAGCCTCAAATCTCCTTGGTGGTTCTTCTAATTTAAACTGATCTTCTAGGACGTCAATTACGGTACCTCCACCAAGACTTGGAGGTTCAAGTTTATCAACATTTTGAAGGTTACAGTAGAGGAATCCTGTGCCAACAGGACCTAAGGCCCCCTTATGTCCTGGGAATGCTACGAAGTCTGCTCTAAATTTTTTAACATCAACTTTCATATGACCAAATGATTGTGCAGCATCCACCATGAAGAGGATATTGTTCTCTTCTGAGATCTTGCCAATCGTTTTTATATCCTGTACCGAACCTATAGCATTGGATACATGTGTTACTGTTATAAGCTTGGTATTCTCGTCAGCGGCTTCTTCTACGCGCCCAGGGTCGATAACACCATTTTCATCTGCTTTGATTATTTTTATTTTCACACCTTTTTCTCGGAGTTTTAACCAAGGTAGGTAATTTGAATGATGTTCTATGTTTGGGACGATAATAGAATCCCCCTTCTCAAATCTGAGACCTGTTGCGACAAGATTTATTGCCTCTGTTGTATTCTTTGTGAATATTATCTCCTCTGCTTGGGCGTTCACAAAATCTGCCACCTTTTTTCTTGCCTCTTCTAATTTTTCAGTTGCTTTAGCTGCAAGGGAATATGCCCCCCTTCCCGTGTTAGCGTTATACTTGTAATAGTATTTGTTCATAGCCTCTACCACTAATCTGGGGGTTGGTGTTGTGCTCGCAGCGTCAAGGTAAACATAATCTTCCAGTAGGGGGATATCATTTCTAAGTTCCTGGGGGTTCATCCCTTTCACCTCAAAAAATGAGTTCGTTATGAAAGATATTCCTTTAGTTGTTCTCTGATTTTTTGGGCTACTTGTGTTGTTGTGTGTTTTCCTCCGAGGTCTGGGGTTTTTATTCCTTTTTTCAGGGTTTTTTTGAGGGCTTTTTCTATTAGTGTGGCTTCTTTTTTTTTGTTTAGGTGTTTTAGCATTAGTGTTGTTGATAGTATCATTGCTGTGGGGTTTGCTATGTTTTTTCCGGCTATTCTGGGTGCTGATCCGTGCACTGGTTCGAATATTCCGGTTTTTTGGCCGATGTTGGCTGATGGTGCCACTCCCAGTCCTCCTACTAGTGCTGCTGCTTCGTCTGATAGTATGTCTCCGAACATGTTTGTTGTTACAATGGTTTCGAACTCTTCTGGTTTTCTGATGAGGTACATTGCCATGGCATCAACATAAAAATCTTCGGCTTCTATTTCTGGATAGTTTTCTGCAACCTTGTAAAATTCTTCCCTGAAAATCCCATCAGTCTTTTTAAGGACATTGGCTTTATGCACAGCCGTTACTTTACCCCGATTTTCTTTCAAAGCATAATCAAAGGCAAACTTGCAAATACGCTCACAAGCCCGACGAGTAATAACACGCTTGGCAACAGCACCCTCACTCGTATACTCCTCCAAACCAACATACAAATCTTCAGTATTCTCACGAACAATAACAAAATCCAAACCAGAAAACAAACCACCAACACCAGGCAAAGACTTAACAGGCCTCAAATTAACAAACAAATCCAACTCACGCCTGAGCTTAACTATGACGTCGGCCGCGGTTTCTCCAGCAGCACCAAATAGGCACGCGTCTGAATCTTTTATGATTTGTAAGGTTTCATCTGGGAGTGAGTCACCGGTTTTCTCTGCACATTCATCTCCAGCCTCTGCAAACTCATATTCAAAATCTAAATCGAGGCCGTTGAGTATGTGTAATGCAGCGTCCATTACCTCTTTTCCGACTCCATCTCCTGGGATGACCGCTATCTTATACATGCGACTTCACCAATTCTTATTTTTGAGGTATGGGATTAAACCACCTTTTTTAAGTATTTCCACCATGAACTCTGGTAATTTTTTGAACTTGAATTCTCTTTTATCCTTTTTTATTATACCCTTCTCTAGGTCGATTTCTATTTCGTCTCCTGTTTTTAGGTGTTTTGATATTCCAGGGGCTTCTAGTAAGGGTATTCCAAGGTTTATCGCGTTGCGGTAGAATATTCTTGCGAAAGATTCTGCGATTACTGCTGATATCCCCGCGCCCTTTAGGGCTAGAGGGGCGTGTTCTCTTGATGAACCGCATCCAAAATTTTTACCCGCTACTATGAAATCGCCCTTTTTAACTTTATCTGGAAATTGGGGGTCTATACCTTCCATTAGATGTTTTGCAAGTTTCTTGGGGTCTCTTATGACAAGGTATCTGCCTGGTATTATCTGATCGGTGTCGATATCATCCTCGAATTTCCAAACTTTTCCTTTCATGGGTTTTCACGCCCTTAGATATTATTTGGGTGTGTTATTTTTCCTTTTATTGCGGAGGCTGCGGCTACTGCTGCAGATGATAGGTATACTTCTGATTCTGGGCTTCCTTGCCTGCCCTTGAAGTTCCGGTTAGAAGTTGAGAGGCTGACTTCTCCCGGTCCGAGGAGTCCTATGTGGCCTCCGAGGCAAGGGCCGCAACATGGATTGCATACTATTGCGCCCGCATCTATGAAGATTTTTATTAAACCTTCGTCTAAAGCTTTTGTGTAAACTTCCCTTGAGGCAGGTATTACTAGCATTCTAACTCTTTCTGATATTTCTCCACCCTTTAGTATTTTTGCAGCGTATCTTAGATCTTCTATGCGCCCGTTTGTGCACGATCCTATGAATATCTGGTCTATTTCTGTCCCTTCCACTTCACTTATCGGTTTCACGTTATCTACGTTGTGTGGACATGCTATCTGTGGTTCGAGGCTTTCGACGTTTACTTGCATGCTTTCGAGTGAAGGCGCGTCAGGGTCTGTTTTCATGATATTATAGGGTTTTTTTGATCTTCTTTTCACATATTCTATGGTTTTTTCATCTGCTTCTATTATCCCTGTTTTACCACCCATTTCGATGGCCATGTTGCAGAGCACTAGCCTTTCTGAAATGGTCATGTTTTTCACTGTACTTCCTGTGAATTCACAAGCTTTGTATGTGGCTCCATCTATTCCCATTTTTCCTATGATATATAATATGATATCCTTTGCACATACATGATTCTTTGGTTGGCCTTCTATTTCGAATCGGATGGTTTCCGGGACTTTGAACCATAATTTTCCGGTGGCTAGGACCATTGCCATGTCTGTTGACCCTATACCTGTGGCGAATGCCCCGAGGGCCCCATGAGTGCAAGTATGTGAATCTGTCCCAACTATAACATCCCCTGGGACAACATGGCCTTTCTCTGGCAGTACTTGGTGGCATATGCCCTCTCTAACATCATAGAAATCTTCTATACCTTGTTCTTTCACGAATTTTCTCATGATTATATGATTCTCAGCAGCTTCTATGGAATCTGCGGGTACTTGATGGTCGAATAGTACAACTACCTTAGATGGGTCCCATACTTTTTCCGATCCTATTTTTTTAAATGCTTCAACAGCGAGGGGACCTGTCAGATCATGCATCATAGCCACATCTATATTAGCCATTATTATCTCACCGGCTTCGACCTCTTTTTTACCAGCAGCTTTTGCGAGTATTTTCTCAGAAATAGTCATGGACACGTTTAATCCTCCCTGATCGAATCTTTTGAAGAGTTAATGGAGCGATCATAGAATAAGGCGCTCTTTTCTATCTTATTGTATTTTTTTATTTTATACTAATATAAAGATTATAGTGAAAATCTTCCATGAACTCATAGTGTTGAATGATGATTCGGAAATTTCCTTCCGATTTATTCGCAGAAGATTATAAATACCTTATTAATTACCAATACCCTCTTTATAAATGGGTTATTAAACCGTAGAATTAATATATAGGCTCTAATATAATATTTGTTGATAATTTTTTCCACACCAGATAAAAATAGTTTGTATTTGAAAGTGGTGATTTTGTGATTAAAGATTCACACATTTTAGCCGAACTACCTTCAAAGGCGGATATTAGCGTTGAAAAAAATAATGGGATAAGAGAAAAATTTAGCCACGAAAAACTCGTTAAATCACTTCTAATGGTGGGCTCACCCCTCTGGGCCGCTGAAAAAATAGCATCAAAAGTCGCTAAATCAGCCTATGATGGTATCACAACCAGAGAAATAAAAATGTTAGTATACACCTCATTAAAAGAGATCGACGAAGAAACAGCGGACAAGTACTTAGCCGCCAGAAAATTAAAAGTTAGAACATCACGTGACACAATAGAATCATTCAACCAGAAGAAAATAGAAAAAAGTTTAATCAAAGAAGCCGGAGCGTCACCACAACTAGCAGAGAAAATAGCCACAGGAGTATGGAAAGAACTTAAAAAACTTGACGTAGAATACCTCACAGCCCCAATGATAAGAGAGATGGTCAACACCAAACTCATCGAACACGGCCTAGAAAAACTAAGAAGAAAATACACCAGACTCGGAATACCAGTGTACAATATCACAGAACTCATAACCGAAGGCTCAAGAGACAACGCAAACATGATACACAACCCCGAAACTGTCCACAAATATGTTGCCGACGAAGCCCTCAAACAATACACACTACTCCACATACTACCCACCCGCCTAGCAGACGCCCACATGTCAGGAGACATACACATACACGATCTCGAATTTTTTGCAGCCCGCCCCTTGAACTGTTTGCAACACGACCTCAGATTATTTATAAAGCATGGTCTTAGGGTCGACGGGACAGGAGATCACACATCAGTCGCAGGACCCCCAAAACACCTTGAAACCCTTATGAACCACGCTGGGGAAATACTGCTAGCAGCCCAACAAAACATGTCCGGCGGCCAGGCCATGAGCCTCTGGAATGTTTTTGTGGCACCATTCGCCGCCGACCTATCATACGAGGAAATAAAACAAGCCGTGCAAATGTTCATATTCAACCTTAACATGGCATATGCCGCAAGGGGGAGTCAAGTCCCATTCACAAGTATAAACTTAGAATTCGCAGTACCAGATTTCCTATTAGACGTGCCGGCTTACGGGCCCCGTGGTGAACAAATGGGAGTATACGGAGACTTTTATGAAGAGGCTAAACAGGTTACAAGGGCGTTCACGGAAGTGCTCCTTGAAGGAGACGCTGATGGCAAACCCCACCTATTCCCGAACACGATATATGTCATCCGCAAAGAAACCCTCAAAGGCGAATTTGATGATGACTTACACCTTGTACATGAATTAGCCGCTAAATACGGGACAGTATATTTTGTTAACATGTTAGCAGATTACAGGGGTGAAATGTCCAATTACATGGGATGTAGAACACTACTCTCAGACAATTGGACAGGAAACTGGGAACAAGACTGCCTTAGAACAGGGAATCTAGCATATGTAACCTTAAACCTCCCAAGGATCGCATACCAGGCAAAAGATGACGACGAAATATTTGAGTATATTGACGAATACCTTGACCTCGCACTCAACACACTACAACTAAGAAGAAAACAAGCACTCAAATGCCTCAACAACTATAATCTATTACCTTTCCTCACACAAGAAATTGAAGGTGAAAGCTATTATAGGATAGAAAATGCAACCCTAAGCTTCGGATACGTTGGCCTGAACGAAATGCTAGAATATCATACAGGACACGGTATCGCAGATCCTTATGCCAACAAATTCGGACTCGAGGTAATAGAATATTTATATGATCGTGCCCAGGAACTCAAAAAAGAAACTGGCTTGCGATGGAGCGTATTACAAACGCCCGCTGAGAGCACAGCCCACAGATTTGCGATGTTAGACAAAAAATTATACAAGGAAAAAGCCATAGTACAAGGAAAAGAAGACTCATACTATTACACTAACTCCAGTCACGTGCCAGTAGATGCTGAAATAGACATGATAAAGAAAATAAAAATAGAAGAAAAGTACCATCCAATAACACCTGGAGGACACATATTCCATGCATGGCTCGGCGAAGCCCAACCAGACACAGAAGCACTTCAAAAATTCACAAAAAACATTTGCCAAAATACAAAAATAGGGTTCTGGGATTATAGTAGCGCTCTAAGTTTCTGCCTCAAATGCAAAACCCTCATGAGAGGATTGCAAGAAACCTGCGCCAACTGCGGCGAAAAAGAGGAAGTAGAATGGTACGACCGCATAACAGGATACGTCCAACAAGTTGGAAGGGCCAAGTCATCCAGCGGAGGATGGAACAAAGGCAAAAGACAAGAACTACTCGACAGAAAACGCTACAATTTATAATTTCCCCCAAGCCATGATAACCATACAACCCATTGGAAATGTTGAGGAAAAAATCTTGGAGCTCCTAAAGAAGTTCATATCCAGCATCTTCAATACCAAATGTATAGTTTCTAACCAGAACCTAAAAGTTCCAGAGAATGCATATAACCCATTAAGAAACCAATATCATTCCACCAAATTATTACTTTTTTTAAAAAATAGGATGAAAGCGGAGTTTACAAGAAGCCGCAGGGAAAGCCCGCTCTTCCAAGAAGAAGATGTCACTCGCGTCCTAGGCGTAACAGATGTCGACCTTTATGCACCTCATTTAAATTTCGTATTCGGGGAGGCAGAATCCCCTGGAAAATTTGCAATAATATCAACTTATAGATTAAGACATTTAAATAAGAGGATATTCATAGAAAGGGTGCTGAAAGAGGCTATACATGAACTTGGCCACACATTTGGATTAGCCCATTGCAGCAATCCCTTTTGTGTAATGTATTTCAGCAACAGCATCACAGACACGGACAAAAAAAGCTACATGTTCTGTAATATGTGTCTAAAGAAACTAAAATTAGCATGAATAACTTTTGGGGTGGCTGAAACCCAACCTCTTAACTTCATGGATAGGATGTTTTAAGTCAACATTTTGCAGAAAAAGGGTGGAGTTGGAGAAAATAAAATTCCAATCCATTAACATATATTGAGAAATTGGATAAGCGTGTGGAACTTTTTAAAAAGACGGTGCACACTACAGATCAGTTTTGCAGGTTCCCCCCCAACTAATGGATATTTTCACCTTTTTCGGGGCTTGTCTTTGAATATTATTTTGAATTGCGTGCCCTGGCCTGTTTTGAGGGTTATTTTTCCATCGATTTGTTTTGTTAGGATGTTCACTAGTTTTAGGCCTAAGGTTTCTGTTTTTTCCAAATCTATGCTTTCTGGCAAGCCTATTCCATCATCAGCCACTATTAGTTCTATGTTATCATCATTGGTTGTGAGTTTTATTGTTATAGTACCTTCTCCAGTTGGGAACGCATATTTTATACTGTTGGTTATAAGCTCGTTGATGATTAGGCCAAGTGGTATCGCGGTGTCTATATCTAGTTTTATATCCTGGATTTCTAGTTTCTTTTTAATTTTGGCTTTATAGGAGAGGAATATATTATCTATTATTCTTTTTGTGTATTCTTTGAAATTGATATGGGTTAATGTCTCGGATTGGTAAAGGTGTTCGTGTATCATTGTCATTGCTTGTATTCTTCCTTGGCTTTCTTTGAGTAATCTGTGGACTTCTTCTCCTTTTATTTTGTTGAATTGGAGGTTTAGTAGGCTGCTGATGATTTGTAAGTTGTTTTTAACACGGTGATGTATTTCCCTTAAGAGCGTCTCTTTTTCTTTGAGGGACTCTTTGATCTTCTTTTCTGCTTTACAACGTTCAGTAACATCTTCTATGATAACTGATAAGCCTACTACTTCACCATTTTTCTCTAGAACTGAATGATGTTCTATGAATGAAATCTTTTCACCCTTCAAATTTGTGAAGGTTCTAACCTTCTTATCGGGTTTTTCCCCTTTTATAGCCAGTTTAAGGCCTGATATTATCTCCTCGGGGTCTAATTTGATCTTGGGGAGTATTCTTATAATGTTTTTACCTATTAGGTCTTCTCTTTTGAACCCTGAAAGTTTTAATGCCTTTTTATTAACTTCAAGTATCCTCCCATTTTTATCCAGTACTATTATGCCGTTGGGGGCTGTTTCCACAACAGCCCGGTACCTTTCCTCACTCTCTTCAATTCTCCTTTTAGCCTCTTTAAGTTCAGTGATATCGATGAGTGAGGCCACGCTCTTCTTTGTCCTTGGGATCATGCCCACGTTTACTTGTATGTGTTTGATATTCCCTTGGCGGTCACGTAATCTGAAAGTATATTTTCTAGGTGCCAGGCTAGGATCTTTTCTGCGCAGATCATGATATTTCTTCATCCTTTTCAAGTCTTCTTCTACTACAAAATCTTCCCAAGTTTTTTCACCTTCTAATTCCTTTTTAGAATATCCACTAAGTTTTTCGGATTCTTTGTTGGCTAGTAATACTGTACTGTCTTCATCTATGATAACTGTCGCAGTACCAGTATTCTCGAATATACTCCTATATAATTCTTCTTTCTTTTTAATTTCCTCCTTTAATTGCTTATATTCGGTTAGATCTTCATATACTGCCACTATTTCCCCTGTGGGTAACTTATATACGAAATTATCCCGCCATCCGCTGATTCTCTCGTCTTTATAATGGGCCATGGGAAAATGTTCCGGCTGGCCCGTTTTGTACACTCTCCTGAAAACGTCTAATAGGCCAAAATTTTTCACTCCTGGAAACACTTCAGTCACTCTTCTGCCAAGAACATCTTCCTTTTTCACTTGCTCAGCGTGTTCAGCAGCAGGATTAAAATCCTTGAAGACAAAATCCTTACCGTTGTCAATGGCCTCATAAACCGCCACGCACCTGCCAGTATACTTAAACAGGTTTCTATAACGCTCCCTTTCTTCTTTCAATTCACTCATCATATCAAGTACTAAGTCCATGGCGGTTTTAAGCTCTTTAACATCAAATGGCTTGCCTATATGAATATGAGGAGGAACTAAAATGGCCTTCTGGATATTAACCTCCTCTAAATCGATCAAGTATACAGGGTGCAGGTTAAGGTCTTTAAGTTTACCACTCCATCTTATATCCTTAGTAGGGGTAGTATACACAAGAAACAAGTCAGTTTTAAGCCCCATTACCATAACTTCTTCAACACTACTAGCAACATCAACACTAAAACCAAGGGCTTCAAGCTTCTGCTCTAAATCTGAAACCTTAAGTTCAGCACAATTAAGCAGAAGAATCTTCAATCTACCCCCACCCTTTATAATAAAATATATTATTGTGTATATTTCCTATTATTCATTACCTTTTTTAAATGTTTTTAGAGATCAAGGCAGATGTTATCCCCACTTCGAAAATGGAAATTTTCAATTAGTTCATCAATTTTATCATGGTTTTTATCCATTCATGTCAAATCAAGGTTACATAGGATCCTATTCGAAATATTCCTTTGGTTCATTTCAAGGCAGAAGTGCTCTCCCATCGGAGGCGTGGATTTGTGAAGAATCTAAAATGGGAAACCCTCCACAATACAGAATCTGAATTACTCTAACCTGGCTTTTAGGTGTTTTTTTTCTCCTTCACTTAGAAGGGATCCTTCTTTCCACGAATTTTCAAGGGCCTTACACAGCCCCACACAGGGGACATGGTCTTATATTTTAATTTAAAACAATCCCACCGTATCCCACAATATGGAAGTGGGGGGCTATCAGCAACCCGAGTGTTAAAGTATAATCTGTGAGGATTGGACCGTAAAGCCTCCCCAATGGGAGTTTACACAGAAGAAATTATATTGGTAAATAGAAGCCATTGAAAGAGACAATATACGAGAGAAAAATGTTTACACAAAAAAGTTATATTAGTAAAGTGTTGTAAAGGAAGAAGCCTAATATGAGCAGTTTCTTCCCCTCACGACCCAAAAAATAAACAAGGATTGAAAAGTCTCCCTTAACTAGGGGAAGTGGCTATTTCCGAATGTATGGGACTGGTCAATTTTTCGATATTAGGCTTTAGCATCTTATGGCGGGTGAATGTTATTCTCTTTCTTATTCCATATAATCTTTCATGGAAGTTGCATAGGATCCATTTTTTAATTTTAAAGCTCTTGTAATGGATTTTGATGATTCACCGAATCCTGGGGCGACTAGTGTGTGTCTACCAGCCCCTCCAGCGACCACTATCACCACATCATCCTTTGAGCGTGTTATTTTCACCATACCATCCTTTACATGCCTTTTGTCGAGTGCTCGACCACCCCTCTCAGCTAGGTTCAAGGGCACCATCGCATTCTCATGTATATAATCCTTTACATCATCTTTTTCCCAACCTTCAAATGCAATGGCCCTTGCATGTTCCGGGCCCATTATAACCAATATTTCACCGGGGACGTGACTATTATTGCAACCTGCTGTTGATATCGTATCTATTATGGTGTCCAATATGTCCTCTGACTTGGTGCTTCTATGATCGTTTACGTTGTAAGGTGCTTCTGCACCCATTACTGTTACTGTTGTTGAATTTTCTGGGAATCCTCTTTCAACATGTAATGGGTCCCATGGACTTTCATCTTCATTTTCTGCGAGACAGTAAGTGTACTTTGCTGGGGATCCCATGGTTGCATGGTCTCCGATTCCTGGCATGGCCCCTGCTATGTTAATCAAGCAGAGTCTGAGGGCTCTTCCAAGTGTTGCATTGTAGAGATTCCCGGGGCCGAGGCATCCTGTTGAACAATTAAATCCTATTTCGTCTGCTATTGGACCGTTAACTATTATTGCGGCTGCTATTGGATGCGTTGTTGCGTTTATCGCTGCCAAATTGAATTTTTCATCTGCTATGGCTATGATGGCTTGTTCGATGAATGGCATTAATTGGGGTGGGCATCCCGCCATAACCGCGTTTATTGCGATCTTTTCAATGGTTGCTTTACCGTTTCGTGGGGGTAAAACTGCTATAACTTCACTCGGATCCCTTGACGAATATTCATAAAATCTTTCCACTCTTTCTGGCGTGGGTGGTATAATAGGGAGGCCATCAGTGAATCCTTTCTGGTAAAACTCTAGGTTTATCTTTTCTAGGGAGTCGGGTTTGTAGTTGATAGAGCATTCGCATCCTTTCATCACAGTTCACCCAATGAACTTTTTGACCTCTTCTATTGTCTGTCTTGTTTTCTTGATTATCTCATCCTTTTTTAGGCCTGCTATTGGATGTTTTATCTTGGCTATTCTAATGTTGTCCGCTCCGTGTGCTGTGGCTAGTTCCTTTGCGAATTTGCTAAACTTGTCTGAGCAGATGGTGATAGTCGGGGTTCCAAGTTTTTCGAGGCGCATGGCGTCTAGTATGAGCCATGTTGTGCAAGAACCGCAATCTCCAAGGGCTAATATGCACAAGTTTGCTTGGTTTGCTTTTTGTATTTCATGGTCTGGTGCTGGGGCCCCCGCCGGTTTAGTGAATTTTAAAATTCTTATACTATTTAGGTTTTTTACGATTTCTTCGAGTATAGTATCTGCATTGGGTTTGGTGTTGTTGATTAGGGAAATTCTTTCTATTTTTTCTATCTTGTTTATTTTGGTCTTTTGTTTTTCTGTTTCTGCAAGGGGATTCAAGATCTTCATTCTATCAGTTTTAATCTTTTTATGATGAATTCTTTGTCAAGGGATAAGAGGAATGATGCTGCCCTTGGACCCATCTTTTTCCCTATAAGTACCTTGTAGATGGCCTGGAATGCTTCTCTGGGTTTTAGGCCATGTTTTCTCAATATATTATATATTTCGTCGTGGAGTTCTTTGGGGGTTAAACTTTTTTCTTTTATTGTATCAGCGACTTCGTTGAGGAATGCTTTTTGTTCTTTTGAGAGTTCTACTGGTGGTATTTTCTCTTGTACTTGGAATTTAACCATCTCTGGAGCGTATTTCCTCAGCCAATTTTGCACATGTCTTATTCTTTCAATGAGCTGTTCTCTTTGAAAGTCCTTCAGATCATCTAAGCTTTTGTCACCAAATCCTGGGGGTAATTGTGAGTTCTTTTTGAGGATTTTATAGATTCTTTCAAGGTCTTCGCCGGCTATTTGACATGCTACTGTCATGAACCTGTAGGATGGACGTAATGGCAAGTCTTCAAATTCTTGTATCATGGAAGCCTTGTAGATCCCCTTCAATTTTTCTTCTTCCTTTTCTGATGCGGCGGATTCCATGGCATAATATATTCTTTCTGTGCGGTCGAACTGGTCCATCAGGTCTAAAAATGGCATTTCGGGGTTGAAATCTTTATGTTTCATTGGTTTGCTCCTGAATATGAAATAGTTCAGGCTCTCTGGGGGTCCTATTTCCAACCATTGTCCTGGTGTGAAGAATACGCCCTTGGATTTTGACATGGCTTCTCCTTTGAGGGTTATCCACTCATATGGCACGGGATATGGTGGGGGGTAATCGAATATTTCCTTGGATATTCTGCTGCTGACATCATAGGATCCTCCGCTTGCTGCATGATCCTTGCCAAAGGGTTCGCAGGTAACATTTAAAATTTTCCATCGCGCGGCCCATTCCACTCTCCATGTAAGTTTACCCAATCCAGATTTAATATCCATCTCACCACTAAATCCGCATTTACAATCATAGTAGACGGTATCTCCTTGGAAGTCTTTGGCATAGGTTGTGTTTATCCTTCCACACTCGTTACAGATGGGATTATAAGGTAACCAGTCATCTGGGAGCGGATTTTCCCGATACTTATTGAATATTTGTCTTATCTCTGGTGCTCTTTCCAGAGAGAGGCGGATATATTCATTGTATAAACCGTCCTTGTACATTTGGGCTCCTGAATATGCTTCAAGTTCTATGTTGAATTTTTCGAGACTTTCCAAGAATGGTCTTTGGAAGTGTTCTACAAATCCTTCACAACAGTCCCTGGGGCATGGTATCATGGAATATGGCACACCAAGATACTTGTTGAAACTTTCAGGTAATGGATATGGTACTTTACGGAGTGGGTCATGATCATCAGCCACCCAGACGGTTTTGGCTTTTATATCATTTTCTATTAAACTCCTTGATATGGCATTGGCTATGAAAACGTCACATGAATTCCCAATATGTATAGCCCCTGAAATGGATGTTCCACTAGCGATTATGTGCTCTTTTATGTCCATTTTCTTAAGGTTGTCTGCTATCCTTTCAACCCAGTGCTTCAATTCCATCACCAACCCCAAGGATGGAAGGTTTAATCTGTGAATATATCTTCTTGTGCGTTTTCAAGCCATTCATTCACTATCTTCACTGCACAGTATTCTCCACACATTGTACAAGTGTCAGGGTCTTCTGGGGGCCTTTCTTCCCTTATTCTCCTCGCATCTGCCGGGCACATGGAAACATTAAATTGTGCCTCCCAGTCCAGTCTTTTACGTGCATTAGCCATTAAAAGATCTTTTTCACCATTGTGTATCCCTTTGGACATGTCACCTACATATGCTCCTATTCTCGTGGCTATAACACCTTCTTTAACATCCTCTGGGTATGGTAATGCGAGGTGTTCTGCTGGTGTGACATAACAGATAAAATCAGCACCCGCAGCCGCTGATGCAGCTGCTCCTATAGCAGCCACGATATGATCATAGCCGGCTGCTATGTCAGTGACAATAGGCCCTAACATGTAGAATGGGGCTCCCTTGCATAATTTTTTTTGTAGTATTACATTTGCTTTTATTTCATCTAATGGTATGTGACCAGGACCTTCTACCATGGCCTGGACTCCAACTTCTCTACTCTTGTCGATTAATTCTCCGAGTATTATGAGTTCTTGGACTTGTGCACGGTCAGTTGCGTCTGCAATAGCCCCTGCACGCATGCCATTTGCGAGTGATAATACGAAGTCGTGTTCTTTCGCTATTTCTAAGATATAATCGAAATCTTTGTAGAGAGGGTTTTCTGTTTCGTTTTCAACTATCCATGCTGATATGAATGCTCCGCCCCTGCTCACTAGGCCGCCTTCACGGCCTTGCCTTTTTAATCTTTTGAGGGTTTCCATGTTTATGCTGCAGTGTATGGCCATGAAGTCTATGCCATCTTTTGCTTGCTTTTCTATGGTTTTGAATAGTATGTCTTCGTCCATGTATATGGCGGCGCCTTTTTTTCTTATGGTTTCTATGGCTGCCTGGTATACTGGTACGCTGCCTACGGGTATCGGGGAGATTTCGAGGATTCTCTTTCTGATTTTGTCGAGGTCGCCTCCGACTGATAGTTCCATTAGAGTGTCGGCTTTGTTTTTGATCGCGATTTCTGCCTTTTCCTCCTCCATTTTAAGGTCTACTATGTCTGTGGAGGTTCCTATTGTCGCGTTTACCTTCGTCCTGAGTCCTTCACCGATACCAACGGGTTTTACTTCCCTGTTAATGTTGCTTGGTATGATTATCCTACCATTAGCCACGCCCCTTCTTATAAAATCTTCTGAGACGTTTTCTTCTTTGGCGATGGTTTTCATTTCTTCTGTTATGATACCTTTTTTTGCTTTGTCCATTTGCGTCATGGGATGTTCACCCTCTGAGTTTTAATTTTTCATTCCAATAATTTTCATACCGGTTTTTTACCATTTCGTAGTCTGGTATGTTAGTTTGTGTGCCTTCGGCTTCTACTATGAAGGATGCTACCGTGGATGCGAATTTTCCACATGTTTCGAGGTTGGCCCCTTCAAGGTAGGCTCGTAAGAAACCTGCACGATACGAGTCCCCGGCGCCAGTGGGGTCGGTTGCTTTGCAAACTACGGCGCCTATTTTTATTTTTTCTTCTGCATATATTATGCTTCCCTGTTTTCCATAGGTTTTCACTATTATATGGGGGCCGATTTCTTGTAGTTTCTTTATGTTCATTGAGAGTCTTTTTTGTATTCTGTCTATTTCGAAGTGGTTGCCGAATAGTATGTCAGTTAATCTTATTACCTTTTCTAGTTGTTTTTTTGTATAGAGGTGGAGGTCTTGTCCTGGGTCGAATGATATGAGTTTGTCTTCCTTTCGCGCGATTTCTCCGCATTTGCCGTTGAATGATGGGTCGCCCGTGGCAAGGTGGACTGCGCGGGCTTTTTGTATTGCCTGGTATGGTACTTCGGTGTTTTTGAAATTTTTGGCCGCTCCCCAGTAGAAGTAGCTTATCTGGTCTTTTTTGGAGTTTGTCATTATGAATGCTGTTGGCGTGCTTTCATCTTCTATGATGATCATAGAGTCTGTGTCTATTTTGAATTCTTTCAATTTTTTGTGATATCCTGATCCTATGAAGTCTCCCCCTACCGCTGATACTAGTGAGGTTTTGAGGTTGAGGGAGGATCCGACTATTGCGACGTTTGCAGCGGCGCCGCCATGCATTTTTTTCATTTTTTTTATGGTTACTGATGAGTTGGGTGGTGGGAATTCATCTATTTGGATTATATAATCGATGGCTGTGTGTCCGATAGCTAGTAGGTCCCTTTCATTCAAGAAAATCACCTTGCAAATGGTTGGGAAAACAGATCCTTATCTGGTGTTGGGGAGATATGGGGGTATTTGGTTACTGGTTATATTAATCTTTCACTTTTTTACTTGATACTTTCAAATCCTTCTTTTTGGATTGTGGATTGTCCTTTGTTGAATATGAAGTCTATGAAGTCGTTTATGCGTTCATTGAATGGTATTATGCTTATCACGTGTCTTGTTTCATCCTTTAGTATGTTGTTTCCTGGGAATTTGCTGGCGTTTAGGAAAGTGTGAAGTTTTGGGTTATCTTGCACTATCTGGAATGCTTGGAATGGTGATTTAACCTTTTTTGTGATCTTGAATTTTATGCCATTTTCTCTTAGTATTCTCCAGGCTAGTCTTTGTGAGGAGTTTTCCACAGCGACGAACCTGGCATTGTTAAGTTCCTTGATGTTTTGGATTTCGTCTCCTGGTATGAGCGCTAGGTGGTCATAGGCGATTGGTATGAAGTCTAGGTTGTTTCTGAATGCTATGATGGGATCATCTAATGCTATTAGGTCCAATCTGCATTTTTTTGAAAGATGGAACGCTTCATCGTCGGTACAAGTGTATAGTGCCGCGTCTAATCCATAAACTTCAATCAGCGCCCCCATAAGCTGTGAGGATATGTAACCTGCCGCTATCAGGATCCTTTCACCCTCCTTTAGGAGGTTTTTGTATTCCTGGTACTTTTTAAGGATCCTGGCACCTTCTGGTGTGAGTTCAGAACCGCTTTTACTACTTTTAACTAACTTGAATCCTAGTTTATCCTCGAACTTTAGTATGCGCCTATTAAATACCTGGACTGTTATACCAACCTTTTTGGCTGCTCTTCTCTGGGAGCACGTCCTTGAAACCCATTCTAACATTTCGAGTAATCTGTGGTCTAATTCAACACCATCTATGGAAATCCCAACAATTGGTTTTTCTTTCATACTAACCGGGAGTATAAAATTTTTTATAATGGATTTAAAACAAATCTTATAAATGTAGTTAGAGAACTTCTCATATAAAAAGGGGGTAAGGTGCGAAGATTGATAATAAAAGAGGCTATCAAGTTAATCATCAAAAATATCCAGGAAGTTTCAAAAAGCATAGATGAAAAAACCATAGAAAGATTAATTAAAATCTTAACATCCTCCAAGAGGATATTTGTGATCGGATTGGGACGTTCAGGGCTCGTGGCAAAAGCCTTTGCAATGAGACTAATGCACTTAGGCATGAATGTATTCGTAGTTGGAGAAACCATAACACCAGCCATAAAAGAAGATGATTGTCTGATAGCGATCTCAGGATCCGGGGAGACAAGTTACATCATAAAAGCAGCTAATATAGCCAAGAATAGGGGTTCAAAGGTGATTGCCATAACATCATATCCAAAATCGTCCCTTTCATCAATCGCGGACCTTACCGTAACCGTAAAAGGGAGAACTAAAATAGATGGCGAACAAAATTATATAAAAAGACAGATGAAGGGTGAACATCACTCAAAGGCGCCTCTGGGCACGCTATTCGAAGTATCTGCTCTAGTGTTCCTAGATGGGCTAATAGCAGAGCTAATGGAAAAACTAAATAAAAAAGAAGAGGACATGAAAGAAATGCATGACGTTTTTGAATGAAAATAAACCACCCTGATGGACCGGGGCTCCATGAAAGATCACCTATCTAGTAGGGGTCTTATCCCCCTCACTGTCAAGTTCACACCATCGCCTTCCTATACGATGAATTGCATTCCCTGATTTTTTGTATTTTACTTTAATACCCACTTTCAGGCGAATCTATTGCAGGCAATGGGGAGTATAAACCCTTCCACTCTCATATTTGGGGGGGTTTAATCGTCCACTTCCTTGATAGGCTACTAAATCAGGTCTTTATCCTCTCAGGATGGGTGTAAATGTTAAATCTCTCATCCCTTACAAATCCTATCATGGTAAGGCCAGCATCCACTGCAACCTTGTAACCAGAATATGTTGGAGCGGCATTTGAAGCTATGATGGGTATACCAACCCTTGCAACTTTTATGAGCATATCAGCTGGCATGCGACCACTATAAACTATAAAAGTTTCTGTGAAATCAACCATCTCAAGGGCACCTGCCCCTATTATCTTATCTACTGCGACATGACGACTCACATCCTCTGCAAGTATGAATTTATCTCCACTTACGAGGGCGGCCACATGGGCTCCGCCGGTCATCTTCCATAACCTGGCCCCTTTCACTAGCCTATCAAATGCTTCAAAAAGTTCATCACTTGTTATGCTAAATGTAGAATTAATCTCTTTTACAGATTCTATCCTATATCTCCACCCACCTAGGCTATCAGATCCTACAACAGACTCCCTAGCCATACTCTCATCCTTTAAATCTATTCCCACATTTATGGTCCCCCTATCTATGTCTAAAAGTTTTATGTCGGATACCTTCTCGATTAAACCTTCACCTAGAAGATACCCTATTGTAAACTCTCTCAAATTACTAGGAGTAACATAGAAGCGCCTTGATAAAATCCCATTTATTATAAGGTGGATCTCTGAATCTTTAATAACCCTTTCCTTGACCCTAGCAGGTTTTCCATCAACTTTAAAAGCGATGACATCCTTATATAATCTCATATAACATCCTCTCCTTTAGGATATTATATAGTAGCTAAGAGAATAAAATTTTGATAAGAGTTAATCTTCGCCACTATTGGGAGGTTATTAATGCAAAGATTGAGGAAGATATTAGAATCCTATCAGGGTAAAAGGGAAGATATCATCCCAGTGCTCCAGGATATCCAAAAAGAATATGGTTACTTACCAGAGAATGCTTTAAAGGAGCTTTCAAAGTACACAGGGGTTAGTGAAGGTCAAATTTATGGTATTGCAACATTCTATGCGCAATTTAGATTCAAACCAAAGGGTGGAAAACATGTGATAGTCTGCACAGGCACGGCATGCCATGTGAAAGGCTCTGACCAGATAATAGACACCATCCAAAGACACCTCAAAATAAAAGAAGGTGACACCACCCCAGACCATGAATACTCCCTAGAAGCTGTAGGGTGCATCGGTTGCTGTTCACTCGCACCATGCATCATGATAAACGAAAAAGTAATATCAAAGATAAAGCCGAGACAAATAAAACGACTACTACCACAAAAGTCATAGAGTGTCAATATGAACTTTGAAGAACTCGTCCAAGAAGCAAAAAAAGAATACTACTCCATTTTCCAGGGAGAACTTCCAGCCATTCTCATAGGCTCGGCCACATGTGGCATATCAGCCGGGGCAAACGAAATCACAAAAGTAATAGAAGATGAGATAACCAGAGAAAATATTGAAGCGAGAATAATACCCGTTGGGTGCATAGGATCATGCTATGCAGAACCCATCATAGGAATATTCAAAGGCAAAAAAGAAGGAGTATTATATGGTCCAGTAAACAAAAACTTAGCCAAGAAAATCATCAAGGAGAATATCATGGAAGACAAAACAGTCAAAGAGAATATCCTAGGTACAATACATGTAAACGAGGCTGGAACAGGGGGTAGTTTTTTCGAATCTGATTTTATGAGGCTGCAATCCCGCCAGATACTCAGAAGATGCGGTCTCATAAACCCTGAGGATATAAATCATTATCTTGCAACAGGAGGCTACACAGGCCTTTTAAAGGCTCTTGAAATGGGAGCTGATGAAATCATAAACACCATTAAAAAATCAGGTTTACGAGGAAGAGGCGGGGCAGGATTCCCAACATGGCTAAAATGGAACTTATGCAGACAATCAAATTCCCAAGAAAAATATATTATATGTAATGCGGATGAGGGAGACCCAGGCGCCTTCATGAATCGTTCACTACTTGAAGGCGACCCACACTCTGTACTCGAAGGAATATTAATAGGAGCCCATACAATCAAAGCAAAAAAAGCATACATTTACTGCAGAGCCGAATACCCCGCAGCACTGAAAAAACTAAAGAAAGCCATGAAAGACCTGGAAAAAATAGGCCTCCTAAACACCGAAATCGTGATAAAAAAAGGTGCGGGCGCCTTTGTATGTGGTGAGGAGACTGCGCTCATGGCATCAATTGAGGGCCGAAGGGGCATGCCAAGGACGAGACCGCCATTCCCAACAACAAAGGGCCTGTGGGGCAAACCCACTGTAATAAATAATGTGGAAACATTCGCAGCTATCTCATTAATATTCCAAGAAGGAGTCGAACAGTTCAGTTCAATGGGTACAGAATCAAGTAAAGGCACCAAAACATTTTCACTTGTTGGAGATATTAAAAGAACTGGCCTCATAGAGGTGCCCCTTGGCACAACCCTCAAAGAAGTCATATTTGATATAGGTGGTGGTATAAAAAATGGGGAGAATTTAAAGGCTGTTCAAATAGGGGGGCCATCAGGAGGTTGTCTTCCAGCTTCGATGATTGACACCGAAATTGATTATGATTCACTCACTTCAGCAGGGGCCATCATGGGATCCGGCGGCCTTGTAGTGTTATCAGATAATTCTTGCATGGTTGAAATCGCACGTTACTTTCTTGAATTTACACAAAGGGAATCCTGTGGCAAATGTGTACCTTGTCGCCTGGGAACCCAACAAATGCTCTTAATCCTTAATGATATAGTCCAAGGAAATGGGAATCCAGAGGATATTGAAACACTCCACGAGGTTGCAGAGACTGTTAAAGCAGCTTCACTTTGCGGACTAGGCCAGACCGCGCCGAATCCCGTGCTTACCACCCTTAAATATTTCATGGAAGAATATGTTGAACATATCATGGATAAGAGGTGCCCGGCGGCATATTGTAGGGAGCTGATGCATTACTTCATCGATAAGGAACGGTGCACAGGGTGCATGGCCTGTTTAAAAGCTTGCCCAAATAATGCTATTGTAGGAGTGGAAAATGAACCACACTTTATAGACCAAGTAAAGTGTTTGAAATGCGGTTCTTGTATGGATGTTTGTAGGGAAGGTGCAATACTGAAGGTACCAGGTCCTGGATAAGACTTATATATTATCTTGTTATTAATTTTTATTATAATACTTTTCACATGCTCTCTCACCAATTTTATTAGTTGGAGAACAATTATTATATTATTGAGGGACAGCAATGAAAAAGGAAATATTAGACGAATATGAAAAGATAAAAGATAAAATTTCAAAGGAAGAATTCCTAAAACAGCTGGAAGAAAGAAAGAGAGAATACGATGTAGGTTTCATGGATGACGTTGACATAGCCCATATGATAGTGGGGGAATACCTGAACCAAGAAAACGAACCATTATCAGAAAGAGAGTATAAAATCGCTGAGATAGCGGAAATGGAAGGAGCTGATAGGAATCTTAAAATTATAGGTAGAGTCTTCAGAATATCCAATATAAGAAGCTTCATTAACCGCGCCGGGAAAGAAGGGAAAGTAGCGAATGTCTTATTAGCAGATGAAACCAGGAAAATAAGAGCAGTATTCTGGACACCAAATATAAAGTTATTAAAAAAATTCAAAGAAGGAGACATAATCCAAATAGAAGGTTTCCAAGTGAGAGGAGGCTTCGCAGGTAGAAAAGAAATACACCTACAACCCCGCGCCACAATAAGGGTATTAGACCCGGCAGATCACCCAAACATCCCAGAATACAAGGAGGAAATAACACCTATAGCCGATATCAGAGAAGAGAACAAAGAAGTCAATATAATAGCGAGGATAACACGCATATCGAGGGTAAGAACCTTCGAAAGGAATGGTAAAGAAGGCAAAGTCGCATCCATGGAACTAAAAGACGAAACAGGGAAAATAACCTATACCCTTTGGAATAGGGACACAGAACTTATCAAAAAACTTCCATTGAAAGAAGGAGACGCTATAAAAGTACTAGGCGCCCAGACAAGAAAAAGAGAAGGAGAAGTTTACCTGACACATCATGGACTTACAAGGATTATAAAAGGCGACTTCAAAGTTCCGGAGGTGGAAGAGAAAATATTAAAGATAGGAAACCTCCACGAGAAGAGGGATGTGAATGTAATCGGCCTAGTTACAAAAATTCATGATAAAATAAACTTCGAAAGAGCTGACGGGACAACAGGCTCCCTAAGATCACTTGAGATAATGGATGATACAGGAGCCGCTAGGGTAACACTATGGCATGAAGACGCCGACCTAGACATAAAAAAAGGTGATATAATAAAAATAGAAGGTGGGAATGTTGAATTTGACAATTACACATCATCCCATCGTATAAACACAAACTGGAACACTAGGATAATCATAAACCCTGAAGAGGACACAGGACTCATAAAAGTCCTGAAAGAGTACAGGGAACATTTAAAACCCGTGAAGATATCCTCAATACTAGAAATGGAGGAAGAAGGGGAAGAAGTTGATGTGGTCGGCCGCATATTATCCTTGGGAGATCCCAGGGAGTTCCAGAGGGAGGATAGTGTGGGTATAGTTCGGAGTATGGAGTTGGCAGATGACACAGGCGTCATAAGAGTCACACTATGGGATGAGAAAGCAACTACATCATTAAATGTGGGAGACGCTATAAAAATAGAGAATGCGAGAATCCGCCTAGGCTTATATGATATCGAACTAAGTGTGGGTAAAACCTCAAGGATAATGAAACCCCTCCCAGAGGACATGGAGAAGCTCCCAACCATGGAAGAACTTGAGGACATTATCTACACCACCAAGAAAATCGATGAGATAGAAGAGGATGACAGAAGAATAAAGATTATTGGCAGGGTAATCGACCTTTACGAGCCCAGGGAGTTCCAGAGGGAGGATAGTGTGGGTATAGTTCGGAGTATGGAGTTGGCAGATGACACAGGCGTCATAAGAGTCACACTATGGGATGAGAAAGCAGAAACACCCCTCAACATAGGAGATGCTGTAAAAATAAAAAACCCACGTGTAAGATATAGGAATGAGAACCTCGAGCTTAGCTTGGGTCGGAATTCCCAAATAGAAGTTATAAAAGGGGAAATTAAAGATTTACCCAGTTTTGAGGAAATAGAGGAAATGGTCTACCCATATAAGAATATAAGTGATCTTGATGAAGAATCAGAGAATGTGAAAATCTCGGGAGAATTAACAGACCTCTATGGTGACAGGATAATATCATATCGTTGTCCAAGGTGTAACACGCGCCTTGATATCGGCGAGGAAAACATATGCAATTTCTGTGGCGAAGCAATAGATGAACCACGCCACCTACTCATGATACCTGGCCGGGTTGCTGATGAGACTGGGGAAATAAGGGTAACATTCTTTGGAAGAGAAGCCGAAAAATTGTTAGGGATGAAAACAGAGGAAATAGTGGACGTGATTAACAAGACAGGCGACGAAGGAGCTCTACATGATAAAGTTGAAGATCTCAATGGTGTACATGTAACTGTAATAGGAAATGTGAATTTCGATGAATATAATGAGGAATTAAGATTCAATCCCAAAAAGATTGTCGATATCAAATTTTAAAGTCAAAAAAGGAGAATAAAAATGGTTGAACTCGAAGATCTCCCAAACGTAGGGTCCAAAACAGCTCAAAAGCTTAGAGAAGCAGGATTTGGGGATATGATGCGCCTTGCAACGGCCACGGCCAAGGAGTTATCAGTTAAAGCAGATATAGGTGAGGGAGTGGCTGAGAAGATAATAGAGGCGGCTAGAAAAGCCGAGAGGATAGATTTTGAAACAGCACTTGATGTGATGGAAAGGCGTAAAGATGTTGGAAGGATAACCACTGGTAGCAAGGCACTGGATGAGCTCATAGGCGGCGGGATAGAAACACAAGCCATAACAGAGGTGTTCGGAGAATACGGGTCTGGTAAGAGTCAATTAGCCCACGAACTCGTTGTCACAGTTCAGCTACCTGAGGATAAGGGTGGGTTAAATGGTGAGGCGGTATTTATAGATACAGAGAACACATTCAGACCAGAGAGGGTTGAACAGATAGCTAATGCCTTCGAACTTAACATTGAGGAGGTTATGGAAAGAATATACATTGCAAGGGCCTTTAATTCAAGTCATCAGATACTCATGGCTGAGAAGGTGAATGAGTTAATCCAAGAGGGTAAGGATATAAGACTTGTCATAGTAGATTCACTCACATCCCATTTCAGGGCAGAATATGTGGGGAGAGAATCTCTTGCAACAAGGCAACAAAAATTAAACCAGCACTTGCATACATTACAGAACATTGCCAACACTTACAATGCAGCCATCTTCGTAACCAACCAAGTCCAGGCAAGACCTGATGCCTTCTTTGGGAGCCCGACAAAGGCCATAGGAGGGCACGTGCTTGGACACGCGGCAACTTACCGCATATGGTTAAAGAAGGGATTAGCTGGTAAGAGGATAGCGAGACTGGTTGACAGCCCACACCTACCAGAGGGTGAATGTGTCTTTAAAATAACCAATGATGGTATAGTAGACTGAGAACATCCCCCCATGCTTTTTTTGGTGGATCCTATGGGGGCAACTTAAATATTTTATTGTGATAATTTATGAATTCCTTTGATACAGTACTTGCTATAGTCTTAATGGTTTTACTTGGTTATATCGCGAAGACTTTGGGTGTTCTCCGTGAAAAGGATGCTTATTCTCTTAATAAAGTGGTTGTAAATATTGCTATACCATCTTTGATCTTCAACTCGATTTATAATTCGGAAATCTCAACCATCACAGCCCTTTTAAAAATGCCTCTTGTATCCGTGATAATTAGCCTTTTAATTGGGATAATGATATTCTTATGGACTAGACTATCATATTATGATAAGAGACGGGCTTGGAGCATAATATTACCAACTGCCATGGTCAATTCAGGTTTCATGGGTTACCCTGTGGTCTTAGGGATTTTTGGAAATGCTGGTCTTTTAAGAGCGGTCTTATATGATATGGGATCTGTATTCGTCTTTTTAACCATGGGTGTCTTGTTATCGTTCATTTTTGGCAATGATTATAGGAGGATTCTGAAGAGGACAATCTTTTTCCCCCCACTTTGGGGTCTTTTTTTGGGTGTGGCATTCAATGCTTTTAGCTTACCCCTTGGGCTCATATCCCATATTATAGATTATCTTTCAAGGGCGGCAGTACCCCTTATAATGATCTCCTTGGGCTTATCATTAGATTTTAAGGTCATAAAATCTTCATTAAGGGATGCTGCAATAGTAAGCACATTTAGACTCATAGTATCGCCACTTTTAGCCACTTTAATCGTGACATTGTTCCTATTTTCAGGTTTGGAGAAATCTATTGCAATTATAGAAGCTGCAATGCCATCTGCCATGCTTAGCATGGTCTTATCCATTGAAAACGACCTTGATATTAACTTAACCGCTGCTTGTGTATTTATGAGCACAACACTCAGTCTAGTGAGCCTGCCACTTATAATAGGCCTTATTGCGTGAAATCACACCTCTGATTGAGACATTCAGAGAATAATGTTCAAACTCCACAAGCCTGAACTCCTTTTGAGCCTACAGCTATGAGCAGATACAAGCAGCGGTTATCATATATAAACTTTACTTAAATATACTAATAGAAACTTTTATTTATAAGTGTGATAGAGTTTACATCATCTTATAGTTATATCCAGATCTTAGTAAAAAGGTGGTTTAATTGGCAGAAGAAAAAAAGGAAGAAATGGAAGAACCACGAATCGGTGTATACGTTTGCCACTGTGGAGTGAACATAGCCGGCGTACTAGACATTGACGAAGTAAGAGACTATGCAGCAACACTCCCCAATGTTGTCATCGCCCGAGACTACAAATACTACTGTTCAGACCCAGGACAACTAGAAATCCAAGAAGACATAAAAGAACTAGGACTCAACAGGGTCATAGTCGCCGCATGCTCACCCAGACTCCACGAACCCACATTCAGAAGATGCGTTGAAGAGGCAGGCCTCAACCCCTTCCTATTCGAATTCGCAAACATAAGGGAACAAGACTCATGGGTCCACATGCACGAACCAGAAGCCGCAACAGAAAAAGCCAAAGACCTCATAAGAATGGCAGTTGCCAAATCAAGACTACTAGAACCACTAGAAGCATCAAAAGTCAGCGTCGAAGACAAAGCACTAGTCATAGGAGGAGGAGTAGCGGGTATACAAGCAGCTTTAGACCTCGCCGACATGGGATTCAAAACATACCTCGTCGAGAGAAGACCCAGCATCGGTGGGCGGATGGCTCAACTAGACAAAACATTCCCAACCCTGGACTGTTCAATGTGTATCCTCTCACCGAAGATGGTGGACGTGGGTAAACACGAAAACATAGAACTTATAACCTATGCAGAAGTCAAAGAAGTTGACGGTTACATTGGAAACTTCAAAGTAAAAGTTGAAAAGAAACCAAGATACATCGATGAGGAAGAATGTGTAGGCTGCGGCACCTGCGTCGAAGTATGCCCAATCGAAATGCCAAACTATTTTGATGAAGGCATTGGAATGACCAAAGCCGTCTACATACCATTCCCACAAGCAGTTCCACTATGCGCTACCATAAACAAAGACTATTGTATAGAATGTAACCTATGTGACGAAGTCTGTGAAAGAGGTGCTGTAAACCACGACCAAGAACCTGAAGAAATAGAACTAGAAGTAGGAACGATCATAGTAGCAACAGGCTACGACCCATATGATCCAACAGAGAAACTAGAATACGGTTACGGTAAATACACCAATGTAATAACTGGTATAGAACTTGAAAGGCTGATCAACGCATCCGGGCCCACAGAAGGTAAAGTACTCAAACCATCAGATGGCAAAAAACCAAAGAGAATCGCTTTCCTACACTGTGTCGGTTCAAGGGATGAACAAATCGGGAAACCTTACTGTTCAAGAGTCTGCTGCATGTACATCATGAAGAACGCCCAACTAATAAAAGACAAAGTCCCAGAAACCGAAATAGCATGTTACTACATGGACATCCGAGCATTTGGTAAAGGATTCGAAGAATTCTACAAACGATCACAAGAACAATATGGTATAAAATTCATCAGGGGAAGAGCAGCCGAGATAATAGAAAACCCAGACCTCACATTAACGGTAAGGGCGGAAGACACCCTACTCGGAAAAACAACAGAATACACATATGATATGGTCGTTTTAGGCGTTGGATTAACACCACCAGAAGGAATCGAGGACCTTAGAAAGACCATCGGATTATCAAAGTCAGCTGACGGATTCCTAATGGAAGCACACCCAAAACTCAGACCAGTTGACACACTAACAGACGGAGTATACCTAGCAGGCGTATCACAGGGTCCAAAGGACATACCAGACTCAGTAGCACAATCCTCTGGTGCAGCAGCCCGAGCAGCCATACCAATGGTCAAAGGAGAAGTGGAAATCGAACCCATAGTCGCTGTCACAGACCTCGATGTATGCGGCGGATGCCAAGTATGTGTAGAACTATGCCCATTTGGAGCCATTGAAATAAAAGACGACCAAGCAAACGTAAACGTTGCCCTGTGTAAAGGCTGCGGAACATGTGTAGCTGCATGCCCATCAGGAGCAATGGACCAACAACACTTCAGAACAAAACAGATAATGGCACAAATCGAAGCAGCATTCAAAGAACCAGCAAAATAACCCCCCCCACTTAATTATCTTTTTTTCTATGGAGGCTTCCTATTTTGAATAAAGAAACCGCGGAAAAACTTACAAGATTACTAAACCTTGAAAAGAAACCGGTCGCAATCGCATGGTCAGTGAAAGAACCAGAGGACATGCCCAGAGAAAAAGGAAAATCTCGTTTTTGCAAGAAAATAGATAAGGCGCTTGAAGGAGAAGTCTTCTATTCAACGGCTGAAGAGGAAGAATGTTTTGGAGGGGCGAGATACTCTGGCATGAAAGACCCCAAAGGGTTCCCAAAGAACATGAGAACAGGAGCATTCCTAGTCGCCATGGGAATCCATGATAGCATACAATCAGTCCAGAGATCATGGCAAAAAAACATGGCAATAGAACCTGGAATATTCTCAAGCATACTATTCTCACCTTTATCAAAGGCAAAATTCACACCAGATGTAATAATTATCATATGTAATGGCAAACAAGCAATGGAACTACTACACGCCAACGCATATGATAGTATCTCAGAGGCGCTCGGGGCTGATGTTGGCCCCATCTGCAGTACCATGGGCGCCCGCCCATACCTCACAGGACAAGTAACATATGGTTTCGCAGATGTTGGCTCAAGAAGGCACATGAAAAACCTCAAAGACGAGGATGTGATGGTCAGCATACCATACCAGCACGTTAAGAGGATCCTCCACAACCTAGAAGAAATGAAAAAAGCTTAGAAGAACCCCCCCACACAAGATTATTTTTTTTTTTTGGGGACTCTTTTTTTTAAGTTGGTACTTTAAGATTCCTAAACATTTCACTGCTAGGGATGATTTTAGGGGGGGGGGGGAATTCACAAGGGAAATACTATAAAAACCTAGACTATAATAGTGTATGAGAATCCCCAAAACCTCCCCATTCGGCTAGGGATAAAATTTTCTGATAATAAAAATGTGAGGGAGATAAACCATGGCAAATAATCGAATTTATGCTGAAAAGATCCGAAATTTCATGAAAGACCATAATAAATGGATGGAAGATAGCATCAATCTAATTGCCAGCGAAAATATTACAAGTTCGCGGGTTAAAGAAGCCCTAACCTCTGACCTTTCCCATAGATACGCAGAGGGGCTGCCAGGTAAACGATTCTATGAAGGCTGCTATTATATAGATAAAATCGAAGAACTGGCAATAGATTTATGCAAAAGACTTTTCAATGCAGAACATGCGAATGTACAACCCACATCTGGTGTTGTGGCGAACCTCGCGTCATTCTTCGCACTTACAAGTGTAGGGGACACTATAATGGCATTAGAAATCCCCTATGGGGGTCATTTATCCCATGCAACTGTGAGCGCGGCTGGTGTGAGAGGATTAAAGATCCAAGCCCACCCTTTTGACGTTGATAGGATGAACATTGACCCTGAAAAAATGAAAAAAAGGATAATCGAATTAAAACCTAAACTGATACTCTTAGGTGGAAGTCTTTTCCTCTTCCCACATCCCGTAGAAGAAGCAAGAGAAGCCGCTGATGAAGTAGGCGCCAGTATAATGTATGATGGAGCCCATGTACTAGGTTTGATCGCTGGTAAATGTTTCCAAGACCCCCTGGGGGAAGGGGCCGATGTTCTAGTAGGCAGCACCCATAAGACCTTCCCAGGACCGCAGGGTGGCATAATCCTATGCGGCCGGGAACTAGCAGAAAAAATAGACGAGGCCGTGTTCCCCGGCCTTGTTAGTAACCATCACTTGCACCATGTTGCAGGTCTTGGGATCACCGCAGCTGAAATGTTAGAATTTGGAGAGGCTTATGCAAAGGACACCATAAAGAATGCTAAAAAACTCGCCGAAAGCCTCTATGAATTAGGATTTAATGTTCTATGTGAGGATCTCGGATTCACAGAATCCCATCAGCTTGTAATGGATGTTTCAAATATTGGGAGAGCTGTGGAGATAGCTAAAAAACTTGAAGATAACAATATCATATTAAACAAAAACCTGCTCCCATGGGATGATGTTAACAGGTCAAATGACCCATCAGGTATACGCATAGGCACTCAAGAGATTACAAGGCGTGGCATGAGAGAATCAGAGATGGATGAAATAGCAGAATATATAAAAAGAGTGCTCATAGATAAAAAAGATGTTAAAGAGGAAGTTTCAGAGTTCATGTCTGATTATACAAGAGTCCATTACGCATTTGAAGAATCAGAAGCCTACAAGTATTTAGACATCATCTGAAGGGGACGGATCTAGGATGAGGATAGCCTGGGCATTCACAGGAGCCGGCCACCTACTCCTTGAAAGCGTCGAAGAACTTGAAAAACTTGCAAGAGAACATAAAGTCACGATAATGATCTCAAGGGCCGCTGAAGAAGTACTAAAAATGTATGGCCTTTTCGAGCGTGTTAAAAAATTAGAGGGGGGATACTATAGGGAATTAATACTAGAGAGAGATGAGGGTTTCAGTTTCCCCATAACTGGAAGATTATCCCTTGGCCGTTACGACCTGCTCATAGTATCCCCTGCAACCGCAAATACAGTGGCTAAGATAGTTCATGGTATAGCAGACACTCTCGTCACAAACGCGGTTGCACAAGCCGGTAAAGGCAAAGTCAGGACAATAATAGTGCCCGTGGACTTGGAAGAAGGCGAAGTCGAGACTGTGATACCCTCTAAGTTAGAGTTAACTATTTGCAGAAGATGTGAAACATGTAATGCCGCTGCAGCCTGTCCACAGGATGCAATAATACCAGGGGTAGAAATACAACTTTTAAAATGTATAGGATGTGGGAACTGTCAAAAGGCTTGCCCATACGGGGCCATATCAGGTGGGAGCACTATAACACTCCATATGAGGAACATAGACGTGGATAATACAAGACGCCTCAAAAGGATAGATGGCATCCAGGTCATCAAAGAACCAGTGGAATTCTGGAATCACTTGTAAAATTCGATAATATCCCCTATCCTCGTCCCGGAATCTGCTATACTGCCCTGTGGAAGTTCTATTATATACTTGGCAGGCTTATTGGGTATGTACACTTGCCATGGTTTTAAGGTGGCCAAGTCCACAACTCTTTTCTCGGCATCCAAGAATATAACATCTAATGATATTCTCATGAAGAACATGTGAATACTTGAACCACCACGCCCTCTGCCCTCAGGCATCTTTAATAATAAACCCTCTTTTATATCTTTTTTGAACATTAAGCCTTTAAATCTCGAAATGAATGTATCTGCGATTTTCACATTACCCAGGCATTCGTTTCTGGTCTTGTTCAAAACTTTCAATATAGTCACCTATTTACTTGCTGGAAGATTATAATATTTATATTATCAGTTCAAAAAATCATATTTATCATAGTAATTATTTTCATAGACTCTGGGAGGTTACCATTGTGAGAAACATAATAGTAGAACCGCTTAGACAGCCGTCAATCGAAGAACAAAAGATAGAAATAGTTGAAAGGAAGGGTATAGGACACCCTGATAGTATAAGTGATGGTATAGCAGAATCTGTTAGCAGAGCCCTTTGCAATGCTTATCTGGAACATTTCGGGGCTATAATGCATCATAACACTGATGAGGTTCAAATAACGGCAGGAGAATCCGCGCCGAAATTTGGTGGCGGTGAAATATTAAGACCAATAAACATACTCTTAACGGGCAGGGGCATCTCAGAAGTTGACAATGAAAAAATAGGACTCGACCGTATAGCGATAGGAGCCGCTAAAGAATACTTGAAAGAGAATATAAGAAATCTTGACGTTGAAACATGCACTGTAGTAGAATGCAAGATAGGCCACGGATCCGGCGAACTAAGGGATGTTTTCGCAAGGAGAGATAGCGCCCCATTATCCAATGACACGTCATTTGGGGTTGGATTCGCCCCATTCTCCGAGACAGAAACCATAGTACTTGAAACTGAAAAACTGCTAAATTCTAGAAAGTTCAAGAGGAAATATCCAGCAGTCGGTGAAGATGTGAAAGTCATGGGTTTAAGGGAGGAGGATAAAATAACCCTAACAGTCGCAGTTGCCATGATCGACAAGTACATACCAGACCTTGAAGAATACATAGAAGTTAAAAACATCCTTGAAGAGAAAATCCTGGATCTTGCCAGCAGATACACCAACAGAAACATTGAAATATTCATAAACACAGCTGACAGATACGATGAAGAGAAACCCTCAGTTTATATAACAGTCACGGGAACATCAGCTGAGATGGGAGACGATGGCTCTGCAGGACGAGGGAACAGGGCTAACGGGCTCATAACACCCAACAGGCCAATGTCAATGGAAGCCACATCTGGTAAAAACCCAATAAACCACGTAGGTAAAATATACAACCTACTAGCTAACCAGATGGCATCAGATATCATAGAGGAAGTAGAAGGTGTTAAACAAGTCCATATAATGATCCTAAGCCAAATAGGCAAACCAATCAACCAACCAAAGACTGCAACATCCCAGATAATCCTAGAAGAAGGCTACAAGATAGAAGACGTTAAAGAGAATATTTCAAAGATAATGGATGAATGGCTCGACAATATAGGGGACATAACAGAGATGCTGATAAAAGGGAAACTTAAAACATTCTAATTTTCACATCCCCAGATGGGAGAGTTACTATGCCAATCCAGGAGGCTGAAAGAACATACCAACCACACCGTATCGAAGAAAAAGTCCAAGACTTCTGGGAAGAAAGGGACATCTACGAGCGGATTAAAAGACTCAGAAAAAATAAACCAAGATACTCATTCTTAGATGGTCCACCATATTGCAGCGGCCGGATACACCTTGGAACAGCATGGAATAAAATCATAAAAGACACTTACTTAAGATTCAAGAGCATGAGAGGATTCCATGTTAGAAGGCAATCCGGTTGGGACGCTCATGGCCTCCCAATCGAACATAAAGTAGAGGGACTTCTCGGCATAAAAAGTAAAAAAGAGATAGAGAAAATAGGGATAGAAAAATTCGTGGAAAAATGTAGAGAATTCGCCACTAAAAACAAGGAGATAATGACAAGACAATTCAAAAGACTAGGAGTTTGGATGGACTGGGAGAAACCATACATCACATTCGATCCTAATTATATGGAATCCTGTTGGTGGACCCTAAAACAAGCACATAAAAAGAACCTGCTCATAAATGACCTCCGAGTTATAACATGGTGCCCCCGCTGTGAAACAGCCCTGGCACTGGCTGAAATAGACTATCATGAAAAGGAAGACCCTTCGATATACGTGAAATTCCCACTAGAAAAAGAGGACCATTTCATCCTAGTATGGACAACAACACCATGGACCCTCCCAGCCAACATGGCAGTAACCGTACACCCTGACTTTAATTATATTTATGCAAAAACCGATAAAGAAACTTATCTCCTGGCAGAATCCCTAGCAGACACCATACTAGAAGACTATAAGATAATAAAGAGGATTAAAGGGAGCGAACTTGAAGGATTAAAATACGAACACCCCCTTAAAGAAGAGGTACCATACCACAAGAACATCGAACATCATATAATAGTAGGAGAACATGTAACCCTCACAGAGGGGACAGGATGTGTGCACACAGCCCCGGGTCACGGGCCAGAGGACTTTGAAATCGGTAAAAAATATGATCTGCCAATATTTTGTCCAGTAGACGAAGCTGGGAAATTCAAAAAAGAAGCAGGCAAATACGAGGGCCAGTTTGTAAAAAATGCCGACCCATTCATCATCCAAGACCTTAAATCAAAGGGTCTGCTATTCAGAGCAGATACCATCAAGCACCGTTACGGGTTCTGTTGGAGATGCAAGACGCCAATAATATACCTTGCAACCCAACAATGGTTCCTGAAAATCACAGAAATAAAAAATAAGATGTTAGATGAGATCAAGAAAGTTGAGTGGATTCCAAGTTGGGCTGGTGAAAGCAGATTCCGCAATTGGATCGAGAACGCGAAAGACTGGACGATCTCAAGGCAAAGATACTGGGGCATACCATTACCCATCTGGGTATGTGAAAAATGTGGCGAAATCAAGGTTATAGGATCCGTAAAGGAACTTAAAGAAAACATGATCCAAGGAGAACTCAAAGGCGACTTTATGCACAGACCCTACGTGGATAATATAATCTTGGAGTGTGAATGCGGTTCAAAGATGAAAAGAACACCAGACGTATTAGATGTCTGGATAGACTCTGGAGTTGCTGGTTGGGCATCACTCTACTACCCAATGGAAAAAAAATTATTCAACAGATGGTTCCCTTATGATTTCATAACAGAAGGTCATGACCAGACAAGGGGTTGGTTCTATTCACAGCTTGGCTGTGGAATCATAGCACTCGACCAAGTACCATACCGGAAGGTTCTCATGCACGGGTTCACCCTTGATGAAGAAGGCCGTAAGATGAGCAAATCCCTTGGGAACGTTGTCGAACCCGAGGAAGTCATAGAAAAATATGGTGTTGACGTCCTCAGATTCTACCTCTTATGGGCTAATAAACCATGGGAAGATCTTAAATTTGTATGGGAAGAGCTTAAAAATATTAATAAGATGTTCAACATCCTCTGGAATGTGTACGTTTTCGCAACCACTTATATGGTCCTAGATGACTTCAACCCTTATGAACATGATGAAGAAGAACTTAAATTCAGGCCAGAAGATCGGTGGATATTATCGAGGATAAACTCAGCAGCCAAGAAAGTGACAAACGCCATTGAGAGACTCCTATTCCATAAGGCCACACGAGAATTGCACGATTTTATAGTGGAGGATCTTAGCAGATGGTATGTTAGGCTTATACGTAGCAGGACATGGATTGAAAAGGATGACCCAGATAAGATCGCAGCATATTATACCCTTTACAATGTCCTTAAAACCTTAATAATTATAATGTCGCCTATAACTCCTCATTTGACTGAGGACATTTACCAGAATCTAGTAAGGGGTGCTGATCCAAACGTTCCTGAGAGCATACACATGCTAGATTGGGAATACAATCCAAAACTCATAGATGAAGATCTTGAAGAAAAAATGGATATTGTGAGGGATGTTATCGAAGCATGTGCACGTGCAAGGGACAAGGCAAAGTACAAGCTCAGATGGCCAGTTAAGAACATAGCAGTAGTATCCGAAGACAAAAGAATACTGGAGGCTGTAGAATCACTTAGAGATATTGTTATCGAACAGGCAAACACCAAAGGATTAGAGGTGACTGTGGAGTTTGAAAGGATGAAAATACATGCCAAACCTAACCCAAGAACCCTAGGACCGCGGCTCAGAGACGACATGCCCCTAGCAATGAAAAAACTCCAAGAAAAGGATGGATATATTATAAAATCCACCCTAGAAAGTGAAGGGGTATACAAATTAACTATTAAGGGCAAAGAGGTACAATTGAATGAAGAGGATATCATATTCGAAACAGAATTGCCAGAAGATATAGTAACAGCCAAATTTGATGGTGGGAGCGTTTTCGTAGATACAAAATTAACCCATGAAATATTAAGCGAAGCCATGGCAAGGGAACTCATCCGCCGAATACAAGATATGCGAAAAGACCTAGACCTTGATGTCGAAGCACACATTAAAGTCGATGTTAACTGTACCAACAAATTCAAAGAGCTTATAGAACCCCACAAAGAATTCATTAAAAATGAAGTGAGAGCAAAAACATTATCATTCAAAGGAAGAAAGATAGGATACACGAAAAATTGGAATATATCAGATGAAAAATTTACTATATCCATCTCCAGATCGTAGATTGGTGTTAAAATGGTTTTAACCGATGAGGAAGTCAAATTCATAAAAAAAGAGCTTGGTAGGGAACCCAACCCCCTTGAATATGGGATGCTCGATGTCATGTTCTCAGAACACTGCTCATATAAAAGCAGCAGACCCATACTCCAATTATTCCCAACAGAAGGCGAAAAGGTCATAATAGGACCGGGAGACGATGCAGGGGTCGTGGAAGTCACACCAGAACTAGCACTAGCAGTTGGAATAGAAAGCCATAATCACCCATCAGCAATAGAACCATACGGGGGCGCAGGCACGGGAATAGGTGGGATATTACGTGATATACTCTCAATGGGGGCCATGCCCATAGCACTACTAGATTCCCTACACTTCGGATACTTAGAAGACCAAAAATCAAGATACCTCTTCGAAAACGTTGTGAAAGGGATATCAGACTATGGGAATAGGGTGGGAGTCCCCACAGTAGCCGGTGAAGTTGAATTCGATCAAAACTTCAAATTCAACCCCCTGGTAAATGTCATGTGTGTCGGCCTCGTGAAAAGAAATAAAATAAAAAGGGCCACAGCACCCAACCCAGGCGAGGTATTCCTGCTAATGGGTGGCAGAACAGGCCGGGATGGAATACATGGGGTTACATTCGCATCAGAAGAACTAACAAGCTCATCAGAGATAGAGGACAGGCCAGCAGTCCAAATAGGGGATCCATTCACAAAGAAAATGGTATTGGAGGCTAGTCTTGAAATAATGGATAAAGTAGAAGTTTCAGGGGCCAAAGACCTTGGAGGAGGTGGACTGACCTGTTGCATTTCAGAGATCGTTGCAAAATGCGATAACGGTGCAATAGTAGAACTAGAAAAAATACCCTTACGCGAAGAAGGAATGACACCATATGAGATAATGTTATCAGAATCTCAGGAGAGAATGCTCTTCGTAATAAAACCAGAGAACATAGAAAAAGCCATGAGGATATGCGAAAAATATGAGCTTCCAGCAGCTATAATAGGTAAAGTCACAGACGATAAAAGAATGAAAGTAATAAAAAATGGCGAAGTAATCGCGGATCTGCCTGCCAAACTCCTCGCAGACCCCCCAGTTATCATAAGAGAAGCCAAGAGACCAACATATCCACAAAAAAGTATAAAAGTGGAACATCCACCACTCAAAGAGGCCCTTCTAAAGGTCTTGTCCTCGCCTAACATTGTAACTAAAGAATGGGTTTACCGCCAATACGATCATGAAGTTCAAATCCGAACCGTGGTAAAACCTGGAGATGATGCAGCGGTCCTAAGAATTGATGAAGAAAATGGAATAGCACTCACAGTGGACTCTAATAGTATACATACAAAACTCAATCCATACCATGGCGGGGCAGGTTCAGTGGCAGAGGCTATAAGAAATGTGGTTTCAATGGGGGCTTGGCCACTCTGTATAGTAGACTGTCTCAATTTCGGGAACCCTGAAAAGCCCACTGTATTCTGGGAGTTCAAAGAATGCGTTAAAGGGATGGCAGAGGCTGCCAGAACATTCAAGACCCCTGTTATAAGTGGTAATGTAAGTTTTTACAATGAGACAGAAGGAGTCACAGTTAACCCTTCACCAGTGGTTGGAGTTGTGGGCTCATTGAAACTTGACAATATAAAGACAATGGATTTCAAGGAGGAAAATGACAAGATTATAATCGTTGGTTCTACACTAGGAGAACTAGGAGGATCTGAATATTATAAGTGGGTGCACGGGCTCTTAACAGGAGACCCCCCACTGGTAAGATTCAAGGACGAATTAAAGGCTGCAAAGTCCATCCATAACATCATAGACAAGTTTGGTGATGGTATAACCGCAATACATGACTGTTCTACGGGTGGATTGGGAGTGGCATTAGCAGAGATGAGCATAAAATCTGGTCTAGGAGCTAAGATCAGCACCGCGAAGATCCCAAACAATTGCAAAAACGAACATCAACTCCTATTTTCAGAATCACATGGTCGATATATTATAACAGTAAAAGAAGAAATAGCCGATAATATAATAGCGGATATAAAAGTACCATCTTCAGTTATAGGCAGCGTAGGTGGTGACAGTTTCCAAATAGATGACCTCAAAGTCCCAGTAAAGAAATTACAAGAAACATATCATGGAGTGATAGAAAAATACATGTAAACTCCCCCCGATTCTCTGGTGTTTTATTTGAAGCATAAACAAGAAATCCTAAGACAAACTATACATGCTGCTGGTATAATATTTGTAATAATACAGCCGTGGTTTGGGGTGCAAAACCTTATTTTACTCGGCATCCTAGCAGCGTTTATAGGAGAGATCATCCGCCAATACGACCTTAAACATCCAATACCATTATTTTCACAGTTGCTGAGAATCTGCCGCAGAGATACCAATGAAAGAGGATTTATATACTATTTTATAGGTTTAGCCCTCAGTTACGCACTTTTCGGGGCGAATGTTCCAATCGCAAACGCCGCCATACTCATTCTAACAATTGGCGATGCTGCATCCACCATCGCCGGCAAACTTTATGGCAAACACCCACTACCATACAAACCCGATAAAACATTTGAAGGTTCAATCGCGTTCATAATCATAGGATTCATCGGAGCACTAACACAAGTTAACCCCACCATAGCATTTATAGGAGCATTCATAGGCTCACTAGTAGAAGCATACACTCCAGTAGAAGATAATATCACCATACCCCTAATAGTAGGATTTACTATGTACATTTCATCCATCTGAAAAAGCCACACTCTCCCCACAAAATATATAAAAGCCTGTACAATAAACTTTAATTGAATTTTTTTATTCTTTTTTATGGTGATGGTGTCAAGCGTGGCTAATGAAACTGACAAGAAAATGATGGAAATTTTAAGGATACTATCCGAACATGAAGAAATCCTCGGAGCGAAGGCAATAGCCAAAGAACTTAAAAAGAAAGGCTACAATCTAGGGGAGAGAGCAGTCAGATATCACATGCGCATACTCGACGAGAAAGGATTCACCAAACGTATAGGATACTCTGGCCGAAAAATAACAAAAAAAGGGTTAAAGGAAATAGAAAAGGGCCTAGTCTATGATCAAGTCAATTTTATATTCTCAAAATTCGAAGAAATGATACACCATACAAGCTTCAACCCTAACACTGGTAAAGGGAAAGTTGTGGTAAACACCTCTGAAATACCCCCTGAGGCCCTCCCCATTATCAAAAAAGCCTTCAAAGAAGGATTATGTGTAAGTCCCCATGCAAGATTAGAGAAAATAGATGAAAAATATAAGATAGTAACAGTATGCGGCACCACAATTGATGGTCTACTCCTCAAAGAGGGCATACCCATAATCCCAAGCTTCGCAGGATTAGTTGAAATAGAAAATTATACACCAAAAAGGTTCACAGAATTCATAGCATATAAAAAGACCTCGATGATGCCCCTTGAAGCCTTCACAGCAGGGGAGATGACATCAGTCCTTGATGTGATAAAATATGGCGAGGGGAGGATACCCGCCAACTTCCGCCTCATCCCAGAAACTGGCCGCGAAAAAGCCCTAAGACTATTGGACAAACTCCAAAAGATGAACATTGGAGGGGTTCTTAAAGTAGGTGAAGCTGGGAAGAACCTCCTAGGCATGCCAGTGGATGATGGAATGGTTGGAATAGCCATCATGGGGGGTATAACACCCATCTGCGCAGCCCAAGAGGCAGGCCATGATATTAGTATTAAAATGGCCGAGACACTAGTAGAATTTAGCAAACTAGATTTGATCACACGCCACAGAAAATTGTTAAAAGAACCGGGAACGCCCAGTAAAGAAAAGGTTAGAATACTATTGACCAAAGCATGGAATCTCATACAGCAAGTAGATTTCGACCCTGATACAATAACAGGGAAAGTTATAGCTAACATTTCAATTTTAAAAAAAGAAGATCTCAACAAGGCACTCAAGATTATCAAAAAGGTGTGTGAAGAAAAACCAGAATACTCAACATCACCCTATTTTAGGATCATAAAATTGGAAGGGGACAGGGTTGGTATAGCCAGTATATGTAGTTTAACAGTTGATGGAGTTCTCATAAACCAGGGTATTATGTCAACACCTACTTATAGTGGACTACTCGAGATAAAGGATGACATGCGAAGGTTCGTTGAACTTACAGCCTATAATGGATCATCAGTCGAACCCCATGAAATATACATTTCAAAGGGGATGACAAGAGTATATGATTCCCTCAGCGGATCTGGGAGGATACTGGCAAGTTTAAGAGAAATACCATATGTTGCAAGGGAAAAAAGCCTAAAGGTGGTGGAGAAGCTTAGAGAATCCGGCCTCAACATCCTAAAGGTTGGCAAAACAAACGAGATATTATACAATGCCAAGGTTGGAAGATACAAAGTGGGTATCGTCACACCAGGAGGCTTAAACCCCCTCGCAGCAGTCAAAGAAAATGGCGTGGAGGTTAAAGTCAAAGCCGTTGAATCACTCATGGATATAAATAAATTTTTTATCATAAATAAAATATAAAAATGAAGGTGATATACATGGGAACTGAAAAAAGACATGCCACATGTGATGAACTCTGCCGTTACATTAAAGAAGAAGTAAAAGCAGGAGACATTGTAAGATTGTCCCTCGGCAGAGTATATATCCCAGGGAAAGTTATAACAAACAACAATGGTATCATACAAATAAAGATTGACGGCGAAATGATAAAAGGACTTACAACAATCGACGTGGAAAAACTCAAAGATTATCTCATAGAACTAGAACATGAATGTGAAGGTAATGTCTGCATAATAGAAGCAATCGATGAAGAGAAAGGGGGCCAAGAATGAGTCAAACATTCCAAATAATCTCTGTAATATTAGTAGGTTTTGTTATTGTATCAATATTATGCCATATGCTCAACAAGCACCCCACATAAAAAAATAATAAAAAAATGGGAGGGGGATTTATTTGGATGCTTTGACCTCCCTCACCTTTTCTAGGATTTTCTCCACAATTTCCTTATCTGGTAATAGGTCTGTTTCAACAACTTTTCTCATCCTTATAGGCACGCCTTCCATCCTATAGGCTGTGCCCTCTGCTTCAAGGCCAACAATAGCAGGTGGAATTATAATATCGGCTAATTCTGTTGTTGGCGTCCTATGGGGTTCAACAGCTATCACCGGGATCTCGGCCATGTACTCAACAGCTTTCTGTGGGAAATGAGCTCCTGGATCAGATGCTACAACCATCAACGCATCTGCTTCTCTGTTCAAGAGCAGGTCATTCGCACCAGTCTCTCCCGGATTGTATCTTGGTTTGCCAGCTGAAAAATCGACACAGTATGGGAATCCGCTCTCCCATGAAGCCACCTGGTTGAACCCTGTAACGTTATAGTGGCCCCTCATCGGTATTAGGTTGAATTTACCGAAGTCATTCAAGTCTTCAGTTAGCATAATGGCTGTGTCAATGTTCCTGTGTTTTCCTCTACTATGAGTTAAGCCCATACCCCAGAATAGTATCCCGAATTGGGCGTTTTTCATGATTTCAACTGCTTCTTCGATGGTTTCTCTTGGTATTCCCGCAACTTCATCGTATAATATTTCATGTCCGAGAAGGTATGCTCTCATTGCATCGATAAGTTCATAGTCTCTGTCAAATTCTACCTGTAAGTGGATGTCTGCAATTTTTGCCGTGTCCGTTTCCCTAGGATCGACCACGATGACGGTCCTGTCGGGTTTTCCACGTTCCCTGAAAAATCCTCTAGAAAACACGTGCCTTGATATGTGTCTTGGGTGAGCGTGCATTGGGTTGCATCCCCAATAGACCACAACATCTGCCCTGTTTTTAACTTCCCCAAGTGTACATGTAGGGTATCCTACGTCTTGTAATGCTAATACTGAAGGGCCATGGCATACTGATGCTGTGTTGTCGATGACTGCTCCTGTTTCTTCCGCTAATTCCATGCCCACGGCGTGTGCTTCACATTCAGTGGAACTCCAACCGTATAATAGGGGTCTTTTGGCTTCTGCTAGGATTTCAGCAGCTTTTTCTATTGCCTCGTCATAAGTTACCTCAACGAGTTCCCCATTTTTCTTTATGAGTGGTCTTGTGTAGCGTGTTGCACCTTCTGTATGTACGAATTTGTTGTGAGCGATTCTGCAAGCGTTTATGGTACCTACTATTTTGCCATTTTCTACTTTGCATACAATGTCATCACATAGGGTTCCGCAGAAGGGGCAGACAACATTTTTAACATATTCCATGATGATTACCTCCCTTATGGAGTTTATGGGACTATATGACCGTTACCTCTAACAGCCACGTATACTGTCCCTTTCGCGCCTTTAATAGCATGATCTCCTCGGAACTTGTAAAAAGCTCCGGGGATTGTTTGTCCATCTACTTCAATATCCTTTTCAACACCTAGATATTCGAATCCTGGGAGGAATTCGTGCACTATACCTTTTACAACTATTGTTCCTCCAGCCATTTCGGCGCCAACCCTCGCAATAGCGTCTCCTTCAACTATGATAAGTCCATTGTTCATGTGTATTCCTGTCATTATGTTCACGTCGCCTTTGATGATGATTTTGCCACCGTTCATGTATTCTCCGATCTCGTTGCCAGCGTTTCCATGGACTATTATAGTGCCGCCTTGCATACCTCTCCAGTCTCCACGGTATGCAGATCCTACATAATCTCCAGCGTCTCCTAGGATTTCTAGTTCGCCGCCTATCATGGTTTGCCCAGCCCATGGCCCGGCGTTTCCTTCAACTGTTATTCTACCACCTTTCATCTCGGCGCCGACATACATGTTGACATCGCCTTTTATGAGGATTTCACCAGCGTTCATCCCTTCCCCTATCCTCTTAGTCCTGTCAACGTTACCATCAATTATTATTTTGAGCTCTGCGGGATTCTCTGATGATTCACCAGTTACTTCAAAGAATTCTGATAACTTAACAGGGGTGTTCCCGTGGAGTATCTCGATGTTTTTGATCTCTTCAATAGTTTTACCAGCGAATACGTCAGGTTTTATGTTGGAGGCTTCTAGTGGCACCTCTGGCTGATCTAGAGGAGTTAATATTATTTCGCTCATAATACCACCCCTTTAACTGGAGCAGACTTTGGCAGATATGCATCCTGTACAGGATAATTTTCGAAGTTTACAGAATAGTATTGTTTGAATTTTCTTTCAACATCGGATAGGACTTCTTTGTATATGTCTTCTTCTACTTGTGCGTCAACCCAGTATGTTCTTCCATGTTCTCTTGTCTTAACAACATTACCATCTTTTACTACTATTTGTCCGTCTTTTAGGACATAGCTTGCATTTTCGAATGCGTTTTCAATTGCCATGTAATCATTGGATGGGTCTGTGGTCTCTGGGTTGATATCATATATTGCTATGTCAGCATCTGCACCAACTCCAAGGTGTCCTTTAACGTCACTTAATCCAAGGGCCTTTGCAGGTGTAGATCTTGAAATTTGGGCTATCTCATAGAATGTGTATTCCCTGTCAATGGTAGCTATACTACTCCTCCTCTGGGCCCAACTGTGCAATTTCTCTTCTATGTATTCCATCCTGTATTTGTTACTCATTAACCAAGCCTTGATCCTTGGGTATCTGGTGAATGGGCCAGCGTTTGGATGGTCTGTTGTAAGACAAACTTTATTAGCATCTTTGATTAATAGGAATAGTTCTAGGCCTATTCCCCATTGGACTGATGGGACTGGGGCTCTTGGCATGTATAAGAATGGGACTACTCCTGCTCCGGTTTCGAGTTCTACGTCACAGTTGGCCCATTTGAGTCCATTTAGTGAGTGTAGGTCGTATTCCATTGGACCGTCTGCTGTCATAGTAGTTGTCTCATCCAGTGTTACTTGTCCAACGTCGATGATTAAGTGGTCATGTTTGTTCACATAATCTGCTATTTCTGCAGCTCCTGATTCGAAATCTCTCCATGTTGTCCCGGCATAACTGTGGAATTGTACGTGTGTAGCATATAAGATCGTGTCTCTGCTTCCTACTGCTGGGTTGGGTTTTATGCCCTTTGGAACATCGAATGATGCTAATGTTGTCTCATAATTGCCAGGGTGACCGAGGTCGTTACAGTGTAGATGTATTGAATGCGGCATTCTTAGTTTTTCGTTAACTTCTGCAAGTCCTTTTATGATCTCTGCGGGTGTAATGTCAAAGTATGGTGCAGGTTCATGTATACCATGGACATTTTCACCCCATCCCCATGCTTCCGTACCTGCAGGGTTCACGAGTTTGATCGTATAGCCTTTTGTGGCTTTTAGGAGCCATGATGCGTATGCTGCGCATCTGTCAATATCCCCTTCTTTGAGGTACTCCATTACAAACCAGTTGTTACCAAATAATGTGTAAGCTGAATGGTCTATTAAGGGCGTGTCATGGAATTCTTCGTGTACGTGTCTTGCGAGTAAGGGCGGCATCGCAGCTTCCATCGCGGTGGTGTAGCCCATCTTAGCATAATTATATCCTGCCATGAAAGTTGAGGGTACTGAAAATCCGCTGCCAGCTCTGCCGCCTTTAAATTTTGCAGCGGCTTTTTTACTGTCTTCTGGTCTGTAAGTTCTTCCTATGTTGACTTTTGGGCCTGCTATGTGTGCGTGTGGGTCTACTCCACCAGGCATTACTATTTTGCCTGATGCGTCGATAACCTTTGCATCGTCACTGACACTTTCAACGATTTTACCGTCTTTGACGCATATGTCCATCTTTTCCCCGTCGATGTCGCTTTGGGGGCAGTAAACAAATCCATTTTTTATTATAAGCTCCATTTTAATCCTCCCTTAAATTTGACCGAGTTTGCCATAAACTTTTTTCATTAATGTTGGCATGTCAAGTACTTCTTCATCTGTGGGTATGACTTCTACGGGAACGTTTTTGAAGCTCGGTGTTGCAGTCGAGTCTGTGTTGGGTCTTACAACGCGGTTGGCCCATGGCCCCATTGGAATGTATATCATCTCTTCTGGCAGGGCTTCCTTTGCTTCAACAACTTTAACGACAACGTCTCCGTATTCCGAGATGACCTTTACGTTGTCCCCTTCTTTTACTCCTAATTTTCTCATCATTTCGGGGTTCATGTAGACTATTGCAGCAGCATCCACGTATAATTTAAGGTCTTTCCCGGCTTCTATAGCTTGTCCTTGCCATATGGTTCTACCAGTATTTAGTATTGCTCTCATTCAGATTCCTCCAGTCTTATTGCGTCTACAGGACAACTTTCAACGCATGTTCCACATTTTCCGCAGAGGTCTGGATTTTTTATGTTGATGACACCATCTTCTACTATCATTATAACTTCTACGTCTTCTGTGGGTCCTTTACCTCCTGCAATTTCGGGACTTCTTAGGGCATTGACTGGACATGCTACGACACAATTTCCGCACCCGTGGCAGAGGTCTGGGTATGCTTTTAATTCGATCGCCATTTTGCTTAAACCCCCATTATTTTATTAAGGATTCGAATGCATTTTGCCATGCTTTTGATCTAGTTGGTGTATAGTTTATGCTATTCCTTTTGACTGTTATAGCGTCTACGGGGCAGGATTTTTCACATGCACCACAATAGATGCAGAATTTTTCATCCTTGTGGAGTTTTTCGGGTTTTTCTCCTGGTTTTTCTGGTTTGGGGAATGAGAGGACGTTACATGGACATACCATTACGCATGTTTCGCATCCTTGACATTTTTCCTCATGGAGGATGAGTTCGCCTTCGAATGGTTTAGTGACTTTGGCGGCGTCTACTGGGCAAATTTCTTGGCACCATCCACAGTTAACGCATAATTCAGGGTCTATGTAGGATGTTCCTGTTATTTCAGGTTTGAGTTCTATTTCGTATTCTCCATATGGGCAGATTCTGCATACTTCCATTATTGCATCAACTGGACATACTCTCTTGCAGATTCCACAGTGGACGCATTTGTCTTCGTCTACGTTGATGTCGCTTGCTATGACTGGATTTATTGATGTTGGTTCTTCATAGTCTATTTCGATGGCGTCTGCTGGGCACATTTCTTCACAGATTCCACAGTATATGCAGGTGTCTTTGTCGATTTCGATTTCTCCTGTTATGAGGTCTTTTCTTTCTGGGAGGTCTCTTGTTATGGTTATTGCATCTTGTGGGCATGCTGTTTCACAGGCTTTGCAGTTTATGCATTCTTCTTCATCGATTTCGGCAGATTTTAGTAGTTGTGGATATCCTGGAATTTCTTTTATAGATGTGCCGTCTATTTGGAGGTCTAGTGCCTGGAATGGGCATATTGAACTGCACATTCCACATAGGACACATTTCCCTTCGTCTATGGTTATTTTGCTAGTTTCTTGTTCTGTTCTGATCATGGCACCCGTGGGGTTGACTTCGATGGCTTCTACCGGGCAGATTTCTTCACATAAGCCGCAGACTGCGCAGAGTCCATTGTTGAAAGACAATTTTCGCGTTTCTTCGCCGGCTCTTTCAACCGTAATGTTCCCCCCTTCCTCTATTACTTCCGTAGTCTCCATCAATCTTCTACCTCCTCAATTTCTATAGAATTTGTCGGACACATTTCAACACATATGAGGCAACCACAACACCATTCAGAGTCTATTTCTGCCTTTAGTTCATCCAGTTTTATGGCTTTCATAAGGCAACTGTCTATGCAAATACCGCATCCAATACACGAACTTTTCACTGAAGCTTTGAACTTTCTTCTTTGGCAGGCTTTGATTATTGTTCTTGTCTTATTTGTATCCTGTAGGAGGGCGTAGGTTAGAAGTAGGAAATCCCTTGGACATAACTCTGTTATCACCTTTGCGACTTCTATCGATCTTATAGAAAGGTTCCTACCATTTAGGTAGTGGGAAACGGTGGATCTGTTGATGCCTAATCTATTGGCTACCTCTTTTTGTGTGTGTCCTTGTTTTGTCAAGTTTACTGCTGCGAGGTACCGTAGTCCTGAAATTATATGTTTTGGCATCGGGTCACCATGTGTGCTAATCACACTTTTATGCTTATTTTATTTAAAACATTTCTACCAAGAAAAAATAGAAAATTATATATATTATTGTGTGGTGTGCACACCTACTATTGTGGGATTAAATCAACACAAGAAACCTTCAAAGCAGGCATCCCAGAAAGAGGATCCCTCACAGAACTTGTAAGACGGTTAACAGGAGCAAAATGGAAACTCATAAAAGTAACACCCTCCATTAAAGCTTCATTAAATCTTACTTTCGCTTTGACGGAGCCTCGCCTTGATTTAACCAAAACAAAATCGCCCTCACGGACTCCTAACTTCTCCCCATCAATAGGGTTCATCTCAAGAGACTTCCAATCCTTAAATTCTTCAAGACCTTTAATTTTACTTGTCATGGTCCTTGTATGATACTGATATAAGCTTCTACCAGTAATGAGTATAAAAGGATAATCTTCATCAGGCGTCTCAAATAACCTAAATGATGGTAAGATGAACTTAGCCCTACCATTTTCCCTCGTGAAACCATCCTTATAAAGAAAAACAGTCCCAGGATCATCCCTGCTCCTACAGGGCCATTGGATCCCCCCATTTTCTAGTCTCTTATATGACATGCCACCATATGCTGGTACAAGTTCCCTTATTTCATCAAATATTTCCCTGGGATTTTCAAATTCAAAACCAGGGACTCCCATTTTTTCAGCGATCTTGCATATAATCCACCAGTCAGGTTTAGCATCCCCTGGTGGTCTAACAGCAGATTTTATTAATTGGACTCTCCTTTCAGTATTTGTGAATGTACCATCCTTTTCTGCGAATGAACAAGCTGGTAAAATAACATCTGCAAATTTTGAAGTTTCACTGGGGAAAATATCCTGTACAATTAAAAATTCAATGCTTTTAAGGGCTTCTTCCACATTATTTATATCTGCTTCGCTTAAAATAGGATTTTCACCCATAATATATAATGCTTTTATTTTACCTTTGCATGCCCTTTCAAAAATTTTAGGCAGTATCAATCCCTTTTCCTTGGGGAGTTTACAATTCCATTTTTTTTCGAATTTTTCCCTCGCATCATCAATTGACTGATAACCTGGGTATAAATCTGGTAATGCGCCCATATCAGAGGCTCCTTGGACGTTATTCTGCCCCCTTAATGGGTTAATACCTGTATTGGCCCGTCCAAGGTTACCAGTTAAAAGTGCAAGGTTGCTAAGTGCAAAAACATTATCTGTTCCATTAAAATGTTGAGTTATGCCCATAGCATAGATTATCGAAGCGGCGGGAGAAGATGCATAAAGTATAGCAGCCTCCCTAATCTTATCACGGGATATGCCAGTTATAGATTCTATTTCATCCCATTCAAGATCATAAACGTATTCTTTAAACGATTCAAAACCTTCAGTTCTCTTTTTCATGAATTCATGATCTATAAGGTTCTTTTCTATTATGGCCTTGCACATTCCCAGGATTAAAGGAACATCAGTACCTGGTTTATTCCTCAAATAAATATCAGCATGTCTTACAAGTTCGATCCTTGTTGGATTAACCACTATAAGTTTTGAACCATTCTTAACGGCTTCTATAACCTTATATGCGATTACAGGATGGGTTTCTGTTGTATTGGTTCCAATTGCTAGGATGCAGGATGCCTTCTTAAGTTCGTTGATGGAATTGGTCATGGCCCCGCTGCCGAGACTTTCACTTAAAGCTACTAGGGATGGGGCATGACAGAGTCTTGCACAATGGTCTATATTATTGGATTTCATCACAGTCCTTGTAAATTTTTGCAGTAGATAATTTTCTTCATTAGTACACTTTGCAGAGGCTATGGCTGCGAACTCATCCCCATTGTATTTTGAAAGTTTATCTGCTATGAATGCTATGGCTTCATCCCATTCAACCTCTTTGAACTCGTTATCTTCTTTTATAAGGGGTTTTTCCAACCTCTCACTGCTGTTCACGAAGTTTAGAGCGAATCTGCCTTTAACACAAAGTCTACCATTGTTAACCGGGTTTTCGGGGTCTCCCCTTGCGCTGACAATCCTATCACCCCTGATTCCAAGGTAAATCCCGCAACCCACACCACAATACGGGCATACCGTTTTAACTTCCCTTGATGGCTTCTCTGACTTCTTTACAAGGGCCCCGACTGGACAAGTTTCAACACATTCGCCACAGGATACACAAATAGAATCTATTAAAGGTTTATCCATAAATGTACCAATCTTGGTTTTGGCACCTCTAAATGTGAAATCTATTGCATTGACACCTATAATATCACAAGATTGGACGCATAAACCACAGAGTATGCACTTACCATTATCCTTTAGGAAGAAGGGGTTGGAATCATCAATTGAATCGTCAATTTTAAATTCCCTCAATTTTGTCAAATCCTCGTCATTAATGCCAAGATAAGAAGAGATATCCTCCAATTTACATTCTCCAGATCTAGGACATTTGAGGCAATCTCCAACATGTCCATTTATCAACAAGGAGGCTATAACCCTCCTAATCCGATTTAGCCTATCAGAATCACTTATTACCTGCATACCATCTTCTACTGGAGTTTCACACGCAGTTACAAGTCTGCCATCCAAAGTCTCAACTAAACATAACCTACAAGCACCAAAGGCATCCAATCCCGGTCTGAAACAAAGATGGGGTATGTATATATTGTTTTCCAAGGCGGCGTCCAATATACTCTTACCCTCATCTACTCTAATCCTCTGACCATCCAAGATAATCTCCATTCTCCTCTTCATAAACATCCTTAAAATTTTTTTAATTTATAGGAAAAATTTATCTTTATCTAAATAAACTTTTTCTTGGTGTGGTCTTATGAAGATACTTAGCATAATAGGTACAAAAGGCACTGGTAAAACAACACTCGTAACAAAGCTAATAAAAGGACTAACCAATAAGGGGTATAAAATTGGCACAATAAAACATGCACATGGAAGATTTGACTTTCCAAGTAAAGACACTGGAAGACACAGGAAAGCAGGGGCAAAAATAGTCATAGGAGCGGGAAAAGAAACATTTTTTCTCTCCCCCAAAGAAAAGAACATTAAATGGATAATATCAACCATCCCAATTATAGAAGAAATCGACTTCCTAATCATTGAAGGATTCAAAAAAATGGAATTCGCCAACATATCCACATCCATAGAAAATGAATTCACCATAAAAAAAGTAGACCCATTCTCCCTCACAGATGAAGAATTCAACAAACTACTCCAGCTAATAGAAAAAAGAACCTACGGCCTCCTACTAGGCCTAAATTGTGGAAAATGTGGATTCGAATCCTGCAAAGAATTTGCACAGGCAAAAATTAGAGGAGACGCAGATGACATTAACTGTAAAAGCCAATTCAAAAAGGCAATGTTACGTATAAATGGCAATCCAATACCACTCAACCCCTTCGTACAAAAAATCATGTCAAAAACCATCAAGGGAATGGTAGAATCCCTACAAAGAGAAGAAACCGAAATCAACAAGATAGAGATAATAATAAAATGATGAAAATGAAAATCTATGACAACTACAACAGACCGGTAACATCATTAAGAATCTCAATAACCACAAAATGCAACTTAAATTGCTTCTATTGCCATAGAGATGGTATAATCCCCAGTTCCCGAGAAATGACAGCAGATGAAATAGAGAAAATATGTGAAGTCGCATCTCAACTAGGTATAACCAAAATAAGATTATCAGGCGGCGAACCATTACTCCGAGATGATATAATCACAATAATAGAGAAAATCAACGCCATAGGATTCAAAGATATAGCAATCACAACCAACGGCATTCTACTCGAGAAATATAGCAACAAACTTAAAAAAGCAGGCCTCAACAGGATAAATGTAAGCCTTGACACATTAAACCCCACTACATACAAGTTCATAACAGGAAAAAACCAACTAGAAAAGGTTAAAAGGGGTATAAAAAGTGCTGTGATGGCCGGTTTATATCCCATCAAAATTAACATGGTAATAATGAAAGGTATAAACTCCCATGAAATCTGGGAAATGTTCCAATTCTGTCGCCAACAAGGAGCCATCCTCCAACTCATCGAACTTTTAGAAACAGAACAATGTTCCAACAATGGCCTTGAAAAATACCATTACAATTTTGTCAAAATTGAAAAAAAACTTGCAAAGATAGCTGATAGAGTAAAGACCAGGAATTTCATGCAAGACAGAAAAAAATATTATATTGATGGGGGAGAAATCGAGATAGTAAAACCTATGGATAATACACGATTCTGTGAAAATTGCACAAGGATGAGAATAACACCTGAAGGCAAACTAAAACCATGCCTTTTGAGAAATGACAATCTTATTGACGCAAAACAAGCACTTCAACAGGGAAACCTAGAAAAGCTCCGCCGACTATTTATCGAAGCGATAAAACGGAGATGCCCATATTATTTATCAAAAAAATAAAATATTAACTAAAAAGGTAAACAATATACTCCACCATCCCAGAAGCTGCTGTCAATGAGACCATACCTGAAAAGCACGTAACCAGTTGCCCCACCCTTTAATGAGGCCATTATATCAGATTCGAGCTCTGTCTTGGGAATCGGAGTTGCATTAGAATCTGAAATGTATGTTTGCAAGCCTGTCCACACTTCCTTGCCACCACACCTATCCTTTATATACCTTGTAACTTCCATTATCCATGTGGTGTTTTTACAGTAGTTGCCCTTGTATGCCATTGGGATTAACACGTCAAGGTATTGTGCAAGTTGAGCATAATCCTGTCCATAATAATATGCGTTCACACCTTTCTCTGGCATTAGAGCCGCTGAAACTAGGACATTTGGCTTTATGGACTTGACAGTTACATAGACTCTCTTTACTATCTCCGTTATAATATCAGTTGCATTAGGGAACTCGGAAGCATTTCCAGGATAACGGATGTAATCAAGGTGCACGCCACTTACACCAGGAATTAGATAACCTCTGATCGTGCCTATTAAATTGTCAATGTAAGTTTCATTTGTAGGATCGATCCATGTTCCGTTCTGTTGGAGGCAAATAACCCACGCATGTACTTTGATATTTGCATTTGAAGCCTTCTGGATAAAGTTTAGAAGCTTATCCCGGTACTCTTCATTAAATGCTAGTTGTCCAAGGAATATATCTGTTATACCTTTATTTTTCAACGCTGTAAAATCTATGTTCTCCATATCGTCTGTGTGAACCCATATACCTCCATGTGCCCTGGTAACATTAATGCTTACATTTGTTATTGTGACATAATTTGGCAGTCTTTTATAGGTGTTGTGGAATTTTATTATTCGGGCGTAGGCGTATATTAGGCTTTGGTAGTTCACTTTTCCGATTGTTGTTGTGGCGTAATTCGGTGATCTTCCATTGGCCTCCATGTACTTTTTGATGTTTTGTGCTGTTTGTAGGTATGCTGTTTTTGTGAGCTTTCCTGTCGCTGTAGTGCTTAGAATGCTTATTGGTGGACTATACTTGTTAATGGGTACTGTTGTTTTCTTGTTGATGTTCAAGTTTATGATTGTGGTTGTTGCTGCATACAGGTAGTCATCTACTGTAACATTTTTACCATTCACTAAGAACTTAAGTGGTAAATTACCATTTTGGGTTATGTAGTCTGTTATTTTTTTGGACACTGCGGATATTTCAGTGTATGATAACTGTGGTGTTGTTGGGGTTGGTGTATTGCTTGTTGGGCTTGTAGTGCTGATTTTCACGCTCTTTATTGTCACATAGTTTGGCAGTCTTTTATAGGTGTTGTGGAATTTTATTATTCGGGCGTAGGCGTATATTAGGCTTTGGTAGTTCACTTTTCCGATTGTTGTTGTGGCGTAATTCGGTGATCTTCCATTGGCCTCCATGTACTTTTTGATGTTTTGTGCTGTTTGTAGGTATGCTGTTTTTGTGAGCTTTCCTGTCGCTGTAGTGCTGGGGGGGTTCGGTGCTGGTTTATAATTGTTAGTGTTCACGCTTTTTTTCTGATTACTGTTCAAGTTTATTGTAGTGGTTGTTGCAGCATACAAATAGTCATCTAATGTGACGTTCTTACTATTCACTGTAACCTGGGATGGTATCTTACCTGTTTTCGAAGCCTGATCTGCTATCACCTTTGAAGCATTAGATACCTCATCATATGACAATTGAACCGCTGAAGCATTGCCAGCTAAGGTTAGCAGAATCGCCAAAAAAACACCAATTAACAATACTTTCTTCATACTCACACCATATATGAAAGTTGTATGTGAACACCCCCACGCCCTGATAGACCGGGGCTCCGTGAAGGGTTGTCCATATAATAGGGTCTTATCCACTCACCGGTAAGTTCACACCCCGATGTCTCCACAGACTCTGGGGAGTGTTTTCCTTGGAAGTAATATTTATTTTTTTGTATTGGAGGTATTTAAACTTAACTACTCCACCCACTTCTTGAAGAGGGCGAATCTTTCTTTTTTAGGAACTGAATAATAAACCACTTTCTGTAATCCCTATTTTGTTTAAACTATGTCACATTTTTGGGGGAAAATTATTAATAACAAAATAATAGTATCTAGTAGTAGCCCTGATAGTGTAGTGGATATCACGTAGGATTGCGGATCCTATCACCCGGGTTCAAATCCCGGTCAGGGCATCCAAACTCTCCTTTTATTTTGGCTGGGGTTATATAGTCTGCGCTTTTGATAAAAAATAGCTTTTTTACCCACTCATCATGGTATAAATCCTATGCAAATGGATGAAGCAGCCATAGAGAAAGAAATAGAGGAAAAAGTCTCATCATGGTATAAATCCTATGCAAATGGAGGATAACACTGGTGAGATAGAATGTGCAGCCTATGAACTCATCATGGTATAAATCCTATGCAAATGGCCATTATAGCACCATCTCGGAATGTACATCGACAACCTATATAAGCCAAAAAAGACAATCTATTAATAAAGCACAAGGATAGACTTTTCAAAATTACAAGGGAGATCAATGAGACCCCCCTAAAACATGGTTGTTAGCGTAATGACAAGCCAAAAACAGCGAATTAATCAGAAAAGATCTGGATTCTGGATACTCTAAACACTTATTATGGGGGGATTATTCATCTGGTTGTGATAAAATCATTCCAAAAGGTGGTTCCAGATGGAAACCGAATATTTGATTATCGGCTTGGTAGGTTTGGCTGTTTTGACCGTTGGGTATACCTTTTTTCAAACGGCAAGTCAAAATACCATGTTTTATAATAGTAGCATGTTAGATACAAACAATTCAACTAAGAATAGTCAAGTAAATAGTTCAGATCATGCAAGTAATTTAGATGAGGGAAGCAGTTCAGATCATGCAAGTAATTTAGATGAGGGAAGCAGTTCAATTCAGGGGACCAGTACAAGTCATAGGCCCAGCTCAGATATGGAAAATAATTTAAATCGAGATACTAGCGATACAGGTGATAACGAAATAGAAGAACCAGTTATAGTAGAAGTGATAGACTAAATATCACTAGGAAAACACCTCCCCCTTTAATTGTTAACATGCCACAGTATCATTTTGATGCCAAATTTTTCCCAGACGAAAAGGAACAGTGTTAAAGACAGCTAGAATCTACAGGAGATGACCAGATCTAGGAAAATATATATTATGCATGCCTTGATATTGGATATCACCCATGATTGCAGATCCTACCAAGGCTCAAAGAAATCATTTATGTGATTTTCATGGTATCCTATTTTAGCCCAGAAATTGAAACGATGGATCGTGACGATATTGATGCGATAGTAGAAGAACGCATTCAATACACGATCAGATATGCATATGAAAACGTCCTATTCTATAATAGATGGTTCCAAGAGCATAAAATAAAACCTTCGGATATAAGGTCCCATGAAGATTTGAGGGAATTGCCAATCATAAATGGAGGAACCGTAAGGGAAAATCAACCTCCAGAAACTGAAAAGTTCGAGTTCAAGGCCACTTCTTGGGAGAACATCTTCACAATACATGAGACGAGCGGTACAAGTGGACGTCCAAAGTCTTTTTTCCTAACATGGGATGATTGGCAGCGTTATGCAGAAAAATATGCGAGGGCTTTTGTATCCCAAGGCTTTGATTCAGGGGATAATGTTGTTATCTGCGCATCTTATGGGATGAATGTCGGCGCTAATACAATGACTCTTGCAGCGCACAAGATCGGCATGACAATAATCCCAGAGGGTAAATGCACATTCCCAGTGCGTATAATAGAAAATTATAAGCCAACAAGTATAGTTGCCAGCATATTCAAACTTCTAAGGCTTGCGAGGAGGATGGAGGATCATGGCCTTGATCCTAAAGAATCTAGTATAGAAAGGCTAGTTGTTGGTGGTGAAAGCTTCGCACCAGAGGCGAGAGAATACCTAGAAGAGATCTGGGATGTGGATACCTTCAATACTTATGGTAGTACTGAGGGGACAATGTGTGGAGAATGCAGAGAAAAGGATGGATTACATGTTCCAGAAGATCTTGTCCACCTCGATGTTTATGATCCACGCCTCCAAGATTTTGTCGAGGATGGTGAATGTGGAAGGATAGTCCTCACAACACTCCTCCCAGTAGGAGAGAAGACAGGAATTCTACTTTTAAATTATGACACTGAGGATACCACAGTTGTGATATCAAGGGACAAATGCAAATGTGGAAGAACACATATGCGTATAATGAGCCCTGAACGCGAGGCAGAAACGATATGGGTAGCTGGCCACCCATTCAATAAAGTGGATGTTGAAGCAGCAGTATTCCAGAGGGAAAGCATGGAATATCTCACCGGAGAATATGAAGCGTTCCTATATGGTGACGAGGACGAAGGACCTGTTACAATGCAAGTATCAGTTGAATGCAAAGAAATCGAAGAATGTGATAAGGACCTTATAAAGGAAAACTTCCTCAGAAGATTTTTCAAAGGAAAAAAAGAACTTTATCACACTTACCTAGATGGCACATTCGAGATACTATTCAACTTTAAGAATCCTGGAGAATTGGAATTTTACAAGATAAGGGGAAGACCAAAGAGAATAGTTGACAGAAGATAAACAATAGCTTATATAAAGGCAATTATAAATTAAAGGGAGCTTCACCTGATTAAACCCGTGTAACTAAAGGCCTAACACGTGAATCAGATTAGAATGGGTATATGCGCAAAATTAAATGTGAGTGACGGGATTTTGTGAAGGAGTCCTTATCCCTTTCCGCTGTCACCGCGGACTTGGAAATTTAAATGTCCCCCTTGGAGGGGGGATCTGCAGGGGGGATAACCTCTAATGATCGGAGGAGATAAATGTTAAACGCTGAAACCTATGTAACCAAAGGCGTTGGTACAGGTGGCAAGATTAGAGTAAAATATGAAGATTTTTATGTGGAGGAAATCCCACTTGTCCAACCAAGTGGTCAAGGGCCTAACACTTGGATTTGGATGGAGAAAAAGGGTAGAACAACCCTGGATGTTCTATTAGATATTGCAAGGGAGTTAAGTTTGCCACGTTGGAGGATGGGTTTCGCAGGGATGAAGGACAAGATGGCAGTCACAAGACAATGGATATGCATAAGTAACATCGACCCAGAGGATGTCAAGGGATTAGATGAAAAGTTGCATAATGTTAAATTCCTTAAAATAACCCGACACGAAAAGAAGTTAAGGATGGGACAATTAATCGGTAACAGATTCCGTATAAGGATAAGAGGTGTGAAACCCTCTGCTAAAGAAGAAGCAGAGAGCACACTCCAAGAACTATCAAAAATTGGAGTGCCCAATTATTATGGCTGGCAACGTTTCGGCACCCCAAGGGCCAACACACACCTTGTAGGCAAGGCTATAATCTTCGGAGACCTTAAAAGTGCTGTGGACTTATATATAGGCAACCCTTATGACGACGAACCAGAAAATATAAAGGAGGCGAGAAGAGCATACGATATGGGAGAACTGGAAAAAGCCTATGAGATGATGCCACCGAGCATGAGATACGAGCGCATGATGCTCAAAAAGCTTATAAAAGAAGATAAAAGAAGGGGAGGCCTTACTGAGGAGTCTTATGCTCGTGCAATACAAACATTACCAAAGCCTTTAAAGAGGATGTTTGTCCATGCATATCAATCATATCTATTTAACAAAGTTGTAAGTGAACGTGCAAAATTCGGTATCAACAAGTATATGCCGGGGGATATTATAGTTGACAACCACCAACATATCATATATGACAAAGAACCTATAAAATTGGATGAAATGATAAAAAAGTTTGAGGCCCATCCAACAGCACCATTATATGGTAGTAAGGTTCCCCTCGCAACAGATAAAATAGGTGAAATCGAGAGAAGGGTTCTTAAAGAGGAAGGGATAACCTTAGACCTTTTTAAATGCGATAAAATGCCCCAATTGGGCAGTCATGGTATCCGCAGACCCATAAGATTCAAATTATGGGATGCTAAAGTTGAAAGAGTCACTGATGGTTTAATTGTAGAATTTTCAATTCCGAAAGGATCTTATGGGACATCAGTACTTCGAGAAATCATGAAAAAAGAAATATAAGGTTTTGAAGATGAATATAAAGTGTAGGGTTTTATCAGAGGGTGTGGGCCGTGGAAAGGCTCTTGTATCCCGTGAACCTTTAAGTTTTCTTGGTGGTGTGGACCCTAAAACAGGAACTATAATAGATCCTAGACACCCCTTATATGGTGAAAACCTTAAGGATAAGATCCTCATAATCTCTGGAGGCAAGGGATCTACTGTAGGCTCATATGTAATATTCCAATTAGCAAAGAATGAGAAAGCGCCAGCAGCGATCATATGCAAAAATGCGGAGCCTATAATAGCCACTGGGGCTATAATGGCAGGCATACCCCTAGTGGATCAGCCAGAAAAAGACGTTATGAAGATCATAAAGAATTCCATGGAAGTTGAAGTCGACGGCTATTCTGGTATTATCAAAACCATCCCATAAATCGATTCGCTGCTGATATGACCCCCCATAAATACTTACATATAATGCTAACATATTAACATCTGGGTGTTCTTTCATGAATAATCTAATAATTAAAGGTGAAATAATAGATTTAAAAGCGCATAATCATTTTAAGGGTTCAATATTGGTAAAGGGGGATACAATTGAATCTATTTCAACCAAAGACGAAAGTGGAGCCCATGTAATTGATGCAGATGATTATTTCATCCTCCCAGGTTTTATAGATGCACATGTACATATCATGGAAAAAGGTTTTAAATTAGAGGATAGGATAGAAACGCCCCTATCATTCTATTTTTATAATGCTATCAATAATATGCGCACAACCCTCAACACAGGAGTCACCACAATAAGGGACGCGGGGATGGCGGATTTTGGAGTTAAACTCGCCTCAGAAGAGGGTATAGTCCCGGCACCTAGAATGCAGATAAGTGTGGTCCCCATTTCAACAACAGGCGGCCATTTCGATTTTCACATGAAATCAGGTTTAAATATTGAACTTAAATATCCTGGATTACCTAGCAGCATATGTGATGGCGCATCTGAGGTGAGAAAAAAGACTAGAGAAATTTTAAGGGCCGGAGCAGATGTTATAAAGATAATGGCCACTGGTGGGGTGATGAGTGCCAATGATAGACCTGATGACACCCAATTCACCAAGAAAGAGTTAAAGATTATGGTAGATGAGGCTCGTTTCAAGGGTAAAAAAACCATGGCCCATGCACACGGACTTGAAGGTATAAAAAATTGTATAAAAGCCGGTATAAATTCAATAGAACATGGAACCTACATTGACAAAAAAACAGCGGCTGAAATGCGGGATAAAGGGGTTTATCTCGTGCCAACGCTTCTTGTAACGGCGGAACTTGCCAGGGAAGCCAAGAAAGGTGAACTTCCAAGTTACACTAGGAATGATGCTATAGAAGTCGCCAAGGTTCATAGGGAAAATATAGAGGTTGCCTACGAAGAAGGTGTCCAATTAATCATGGGCACCGACTCAGGGGTTATAGAACATGGCAAGAACCTCAAAGAACTTTCATACTTATCCAAGGTTGGGATGGAGCCCTGGGAGGTCCTAGAATCTGCCACTTTAAAAGCGGCGGAGTGTATTGGATGGGATGATAAGATAGGGAGCCTTGATAAGGGCAAACTTGCAGATATTATAGTTGTGAAAGAGAACCCCCTTGAAGACATAGAAAGCCTCGCAAACCCTGACAACATACTCCTCGTAGTAAAAGATGGTAAAATATTCAAAGATCTTTTAAGGATATTATGAAAATTAATATTAGAATAGGTGGGATGAGCTGCGCAGGGTGCGCTCTAAGAATAGAAGAAGCACTTAAACAAATCAAGGGTGTCAAGGAGGCTAATGTAAACTTTGCAACAGCGAAAGCCACTATAGAATACGATCCCCAAGAAACCAGGATTAAAGACATAGAAAAAGTGATAAAAGAGACAGGGTATCAAGTTTTAAATGATAAAATTCAGGTTAAAGTAGGTGGTATGACTTGTGCAATGTGCGCTAAGACAATAGAATCAGGATTAAAACAACTTGAGGGTATAATAGATGCTACAGTGAACCTAGGAGCTGAAGCAGCATACATAGAATATAACAGGGACCTAATATCCATAGAAGATATCAAAAAAGTCATAGAAGAACTCGGATACCAATTCCTGGGAACTAAAGGGGAAATAATTGATGAAAAGCTTTCAGAGGATCTTAAATCTAAAAAGAGAAGGATAATAGTAGGTTTAGGGGTTTCGATACCCCTTATGATCATAATGTACTCCAGGATAGAATTTCCATTTATGAACTATATAATATTCATAGTGTCGATTTTACCCTTCTTATATGTAAGCTATCCAATATTCAATGCCGCGCTACGTTCACTCAGAGCTAAAACACTCAACATGGACGTCATGTATTCAATGGGTATCGGAGTCGCATTCACTTCCAGTGTACTAGGCACATTTAATATCCTATCACAAAATTTCATCTTCTATGAAACCGCATTAATGTTAGCAGCCTTTTTAACACTTGGAAGATACCTTGAGGCAAGGGCTAAGGGTAAAACATCCGAGGCTATAAAAAAATTGATGGAACTCCAACCAGACACTGCAACCATACTTAAGGACGATATGGAAATAGAAGTGCCAGTAGAAACTCTAAAAGAGGGTGATATATTAATCGTGAAAACTGGAGATAGGATACCGGTAGATGGTATTATCATTGAAGGACAAGCACACATTGACGAGTCTATGGTAACAGGAGAACCAATCCCTGTATTCAAAGATAAAGGAAAGAGTGTAGTGGCAGGCACCATCAACACTGATGGCATCATAAAAATCCGAACAACACATACAGGGGAAGAAACTTTCCTGGCAAAGATCATAAGATTGGTGGAGGAAGCTCAAGGGTCTAAACCCCCATTACAGAAGATAGCTGATAGAGCAGTGTCATATTTTATACCCACACTTCTAATAATAGCATTCACAGCTTTTTTATTCTGGTACCTTAAAGGCATGGGACTATTATTCTCTTTAACAGTCCTTATATCCACGTTAGTAGTGGCATGTCCATGCGCCCTTGGACTCGCAACACCAACAGCAGTCACGGTTGGTATAGGCAGGGGCGCGGAACTCGGTATTCTCATCAAAAAAGGCGAAATACTAGAAGTTTCTGAAAAAATAAAGACCATACTCTTTGACAAAACAGGGACGCTCACCGAGGGCAAACCATACGTCACAGATATAATACCTCTAAAAGGAGACGAAAAAGATATCCTACAATTAGCTGCTAGCATCGAAGCCAATTCAAGACACCCCATAGCCAAAGCAATAGTTTCAAAAGCAAAAAACATACCCCATATCAAAATTCATGAACTTAAGCCAATCCCTGGAAAAGGTCTAGTAGGATCCACCAACTCCCATAAAATCATAGTAGGTAATATAAGTTTGTTCAAGGACAATAGAATACCATTAGACAATATTAAGGGTATAATATCAAAATTACAGGAAGAAGGTAAAACCATAGTATTAGTTGCCAGGGACCAGGAGCCCTTAGGGATCATCGCAGTCTCGGATAAAATAAAAGAAAATTCCCCAAAAGCCATAAAGGCCGTGGAGAAAATGGGCCTAGAAACAGTTATGGTAACTGGGGATAATCCTATAACAGCGAATATTGTGGCAGAGAAACTGGGAATAACTAGGGTACTCTCACAAGTCCTACCAGAGGACAAAGTTAATATAGTCTCCAAGATGCGCGAAAATGGTAGTGTAGCATTTGTTGGTGATGGTATAAATGATGCTCCAGCTCTTGCAGCAGCTGATGTTGGAATCGCCATTGGAAGCGGTACAGATGTTGCGATAGAAGCAGCTGATATAGTATTGGTGAAGGATGATCCGGTCGATGTCCCCGCAGCCATGCAATTATCCCATAAAATTGTCTCACGCGTCAAATGGAACATATTCTGGGCTTTTGCATATAACATGATCCTCATACCAGTAGCAGCCGGCCTACTTTATCCAATATTCAAATTAACATTCAGACCCGAATTCGCAGGCCTTGCAATGGCATTAAGTTCAGTGACGGTTGTGTCACTGTCATTACTTCTACGATCCTATACTCCACCAATAAAAAGAGAATAAGATTATCCACTCCCTATTATTGGGGGGGGGATCCTAGAACCATTCTCTTGATTTTTTGAGCACGTTTTCAACTATTTTGATGGCAGAACCTATGTATGTGTAAGGATCCATGATATTTTCAAGTTCCTCGCGGCTTAGATATTCTCTTATTTCCTTTTTTTCTCCTACAACTTTTATAAAGGGTACTCTTTCCTGGTTGGCTTTTATTGCACATTCTCTCACGAGACGATATGCTGTTTGCCTTCCCATACCCCTCTTAGCTAATTCTGCCATTAATCTTTCTGCCATTATAAGACCATTTGTAAGTTTAAGGTTCTTTTCTATATTCTCATCAAAGAATACAAGATTCTCTATTAAGTTCGTGGTTAAGTGTAGGAGGTAGTCTGTTAATATACATGATTCTGGGAATATTATACGTTCTGGGGATGAGTTGGTGAGATCCCTTTCATGCCAGAGCAGATTATTCTCTAGTGCAGTTATCACATGTGAACGTATAACCCTAGCCAGGCCACATATACGCTCTGCAGTTATCGGGTTCATTTTATGGGGCATTGTGCTGCTTCCAACTTGTTTTTCAGGGTCGAATTTCTCACCCACTTCCATGATCTCCGTCCTTTGAAGGTTACGGATCTCCAAGGCTATCTTGTCGAGGGTCGTGACAATATTGGCCAATACCATGATAAATTCGGCATGATTATCCCTTTGGATGACCTGATTTGATATTAAAGCCGGTTCCAGGCCAAGCAACCTGGAAACTTTCAAGTGTACTTTCAAGCCCTCTTCGCCAAGGGCTGCTGTGGTGCCCACCGCCCCAGTCACCATACCTAAACATAATCTTTTCTCGGCCGATTTTAACCTTTCAAGGTTTCTGTGCATTTCATCAGCCCAGAGGGCAAATTTCATACCATAGGTTGTGGGTAGTGCGTGTTGGCCATGTGTTCGGCCAATGCAAACCCTTTTCTTGTTTTCATCCGCCAATTTTAAAAAGAGTTTTATTAATCTGATAATTTTTTCTTTTAGGATTTTTATGGATTCTTTAAAGAGTAGGGAATTTGTCGTGTCTATTATGTCGTTTGAAGTGGCTCCAAAGTGTATGTATTCTCCTGCATCGCCTTCGCATTGTTCTGCCAGCGCTTTTATTAATGCTGCAATGTCATGCTTTGTCTCCTTCTCGATTTGGTTCACTCTTTCAAGTTTCACATACTTTGTGTTGGCTTTTCTTTTTATCTCTTCCGCAGCATATTCTGGTATGATTCCTAGGCTGGCTTCTGCCTCGGCTATAGCCGCTTCCACATCTAGCATTTTTTGTAGTTTGTTTTCAGCATCCCATACCCTTTTCATCTCTGGTGTGCCGTATCTGAATTCAATGGGGTGGATCGCCATCAGATCACCGAAGAGTTTAACCTGAGAACCTGAGCAATAGACAGAATACAGCTAGTATTATACTCATTGCAACTACTTGTTCCGGTGTGAGCTTAGGACCCTTTGTCTCTTCCTCAAAATATCTTACAAGGCCAGCGCCACTTGGTGGAAGCGTTTTTTTATCCTTTTTAGCCATTTTCTGATCACCCCGATAACCTTCTGTAGAAATTTTATATCCCCCTATAATATAATATTATCTGGGAGGATCAAAAAAAATCATCTTTTTAGGGTTATAAGTATGATGGAGTATTTTAATGAATTAGAGAAAGAGACGAATAAACTTTATGATATAGCCTATAAAGCCAGGGCTAAGGGCCTAGATGCTTCGACAGAACCTGAAATACCACTTGCAAAGGACCTTGCAGAGAGGGTTGAAGGACTAGTAGGACCTGAGGGTGTTGCCCAGAGAATCAAATCCCTAGAAAAAGAGTATAGTAGGGAGGAGATAGCGTTTAAGATTGCTGCTGAGATAGCATCCCAGCGGATAGATGAAACAGACGAGGACAGATTATGGTCCAGGAGGCAAGAACTTGCTGATCAAGCCCTGAGAACAGCCCTTGCAATACTAACAGAAGGTGTTGTAGCAGCACCCCTAGAAGGAATCGCCAAGGTAACTATCAAGAACAATTTTGATGAATCAAATTACCTGGCAGTATACTTCGCAGGGCCTATAAGGAGTGCTGGAGGGACTGCATCAGCATTAGCAGTTCTAATAGCAGATTATATAAGGATAAAGATGGGATTGGATCGTTACAAGCCAACTGACAGGGAAATAGAACGTTACGTGGAAGAAGTGGAATTATACGAATCAGAAGTGACAAACCTACAATATTCCCCAACCCCGGACGAAGTGAGACTAGCCGCTGAAAATATCCCAGTAGAAGTCACTGGGGAGCCAACAGACAAGATAGAAGTTTCACACAGGGATCTTAAACGTGTAGAAACCAATCACATCCGTGGAGGAGCCCTACTTGCGATGGTAGAAGGAGTCATCCAAAAAGCCCCCAAGGTGCTTAAATACGCCAAGCAAATGAAACTTAAAGGATGGGATTGGCTAGAGGAATTCTCAAGAACTCCAAAATCCGATAAAAATGATGAAATCACTATAAAAGCCGACAGCAAGTACATAGAAGATATAATCGGGGGAAGACCAGTCCTAGGATGCCCATCAGAAAAAGGAGCGTTCAGACTAAGATACGGTCGTTCGAGGAACACAGGACTAGCTGCCATGGGAGTGAACCCAGCTACAATGGAACTTTTAGAATTCCTAGCAGTAGGGACGCAGATGAAAATTGAAAGACCGGGAAAAGGCAATTGCGTGGTGCCAGTGGACACAATCGAAGGACCAATAGTCAAACTCAAAAACGGGGATGTAATCAAAATCGAAACAATCGAAAAAGCAAAGAAAGTCAAACCAGAAGTGGAAGAAATACTATTCCTAGGCGACATGTTAGTGGCCTTCGGAGAATTTTTAAGGAACAACCACATACTAATGCCCGCAGCATGGTGCGAAGAATGGTGGATACAATCAATCCTCAATTCAAAAAAGTATGATGCCAGAGAAGACCCCCTAAACTTTAAAAGATTCAAGGGCCAGTGGAATAAGATAAAATTAGATGCAAAGGAAGCATTCAAGATCTCTATGGAATATGATGTGCCATTACATCCCCGCTACACCTACTTCTACCATGACGTTTCCACAGAGGATCTTAACAACCTCTACGAGTGGCTACAACATGGAAAAGAGGAAAAAGGCAGACTAAAATTGCCACTAGCACCACCAAAGAGAATACTGGAGATACTGGGAGTCCCACATAAACTCAGAAAAGGCAAAGTTATAATAGGAGCCGATGACACATACGCACTCCTAAACACCCTCAAAAAACCCCTAGAAAATGGGGAAGACCCGATTAAGGCAATAAACAAAGTATCCCCTGTGAAGATAATGAAAAAAGCTCCCACTTATATTGGGGCGCGCGTCGGAAGACCCGAAAAAAGCAAAGAAAGGAAAATGCGCCCAGCACCCCACGTACTATTCCCAATAGGCAAACATGGCGGCAGCCGAAGAAACATCATCGACGCAGCTAAAAAAGGAAACATTAGAGTAGAAATAGGCCGTGCAAAATGTCCCAAATGCAAAATAAGCTTCATGCAATCAAAATGCCCACAATGCGGTGAAAAAACAGAGATGGGCAAACCAAGCAAAAGATCCATAAACCTCGTGCAACTTTTAAAGAACGCCACCGAAAGCATGGGAGTCCGCAAACTCGAAGAAATAAAAGGAGTCGAGGGGATGATATCCCACGACAAATTCCCAGAACCACTAGAAAAGGGTGTTCTAAGGGCCAAGAATGATGTTTTCACCTTCAAGGACGCTACAATAAGACACGATTCCACAGACTTACCACTCACCCACTTCAAACCCTCAGAGATTGGTGTGACCATAGAAAAATTAAAAGAACTGGGATACAAGACAGACTTCCAAGGCGAACCCCTAAAAGATGAGGACCAGATAGTAGAATTGAAAGTCCAAGACGTAGTAATATCCAAGGAATGCGCCCATTACCTCATGAAAGTTGCATCATTCGTCGACGACCTCCTAGAAAATTTTTACGGCCTTGAAAGATTCTATAATATCCGAGGACAAGAAGATCTAATCGGGCACTTAATAATCGGATTGGCACCCCACACCTCTGCAGGAGTCCTAGGGAGGATAATAGGATTCACTGAAGCATCAGCATGTTATGCACACCCATACTTCCACTCAGCCAAGAGAAGGAACTGTGACAGTGATGAGGATGCCATAATACTACTATTAGATGCCCTGCTCAATTTCTCTAAAACATACCTTCCAAGTAGTAGGGGAGGGAGCATGGACGCGCCACTTGTCATATCATCAAGGATAGACCCTGAAGAAATCGATGACGAATCACATAACATCGACACAATGGATTCATTACCACTAGCATTCTATGAAAAAACATTAGAATATGCAAAACCATCAAAGGTTGCTGTCCTAATTGATAATGTTAAAAAACGTCTCGGCACACCAAGACAATACAAAGGACTAATGTTCTCCCATGACACCTCAAATATCAATTCAGGACCTAAAACCTGCCTATATAAAATGTTACCTACAATGAAAGAAAAGGTCAATTCACAGATCGAACTTGCAGAGAAAATAAGGGCCGTAGACCAGCGAAGAGTGGTGGAGGGCGTTCTAATCTCACATTTCCTACCAGATATGATGGGGAACATCCGAGCATTCACAAAACAGAAGGTACGATGTACAAGATGCAACAGGAAATACAGGCGAATACCACTAACAGGAAAATGCAAATGTGGCGGGAACCTTGTACTAACAGTATCAAAGGGTTCAGTCATAAAATACTTGGAAATATCAAAGGAACTAGCCGGAAAATATCCCATCGATCCATACCTCATGCAGAGAATCAACATACTCGAATTCGGCGTGAACTCCCTATTTGAAAGTGACAAATCCAGACAAAGTTCACTGGATTTGTTCCTCTAAAACCCCCCATAAAACGCACAATGGCACACAAATATATGAGTACAGAAAAAATTACATAATCAAGAAGCCATTTTTGTCTGGTAGCGCATGGCGCTTCTTGTGGTAATGCCAATAAACATCCTAACATTTCCTATTGTTGCAAGAACTCCAAAATTATGTCCAAATGAGGCATGGAAACACTACCCCCCATAAATTGGCTATTGTTTGACTAGAATATGCCCATACCAGAGAGGACTATCCTCTATATAATGTTCATTAGCCGAATGTAATAGTTGCCATGGTACACATCAGCAAAGACATTGGTATCCCTGTACATATCAGAGAAAATGAGTTTACCCGTCTAGTGGGGGGGTCTTGTCCTTACTGGCATGGTCATGCTCCCCCCCTCATAGGCTGTGGGGTCTATTGCAAGCAATGTGAGGATAGAAAAATAGTTTCGTCCTATTTGAGGAAATTTACCATATGTATAACTGGAATGTGTAATTGTTATAGTTTTTGGTGGCGGAGTTTATGTTATCTGCCTTTGACATTTCGGCATTTGATGCTATTGTAACAGATTCGATACCATCGTATACTGTCAAATTATATTTTATATTTGGGAATTTTGAATTTAAAAATCCACTCGCTATCTTGTTAGCCTCTGTTATGGCTTCTTCGCGGTTTTGATGAAAGTTAAGTTCGTGGCTGATCCTTTCAAGGATTGTGCCATTTCCTGTGTCATGGCTTGCCATGAGGTCCATGATATCCTCTGCATTATAGTTTTCATTTCTATATTCTGATGGGAGATAATGTTTTAATGTTAAAAAATGTGTTAAGGAGGCTGTCATTATTATGAGTATGGTAAGTGCGAATATAGCATCCAAGGTGTATATGAAACCTCTATTTTCCATTTCGTATAGCCTCCACTACTTTCCTCTTTTTTTCTATGGCCTTGGATGTTGCCTCTTCTACTCTTTTTTTCATTTTGTCAAAGTTTTCTGGCGTGTTCTCGCCCACTACTTTTTTTATCTTGGTATATGCTGCTTCTCTAAAAGCGGGTTCTAGTCTGGTTTCTCTGTTTTCACCGATAAGAATGGGCTCCCCAGTGTCTGTGACTTCGCCTATTTCATCTATTTTGACGCCAGCACCCTCTATTATGTCTTTGATGGTGTCTGAGATTTCTTCGGGTGCTATTATCATGAGAGAGTCGATTGAAACCCCTAGAGGGTCTATGTCAAGTTTTCTGAGCATTTTAAGGACTTTGGGGTTTATCATGGCCATGATTTTATCTTCATGGAGTTCTAGGCCCACTCCAGTAGTTGATGAAATTTCATGGGCGTCTCCTCGCAGCCCTCCATTGGTGACGTCAGTCATGGCATGGATTTCCCCTAGCATGTTAGCTTCCATGAGGGCTTCTGAGGCTTTTATGAAATTTATATCCATTGTTTCCCATACTACGTCGAATAGTCCATGATAGATTGCAGTGGTGGTTATGGTACCCCCACCAGACCCTTCTGTTAATAGTATGGTGTCCCCTGGTTCTGCTCTTTTTCTGGCGGTTGGGGGGTGCTCTGATACTCCTATGGCCCCCACTGCACTTACTAGTCGGTCACCTAGTACCATGTCTCCACCAACGCGTAGCGTGCTCCCTGCAACGATAGGGACATTTACAAGTTCTGAGACGGCCGCAACCCCCGCTGTGAAATCCAATAGTTTGCCCACATCACCGTCATCTGCGAGATGTAAATCGCTTAGTATTGCAAGTGGCCTGGAGCCCATGACGCATACATCTCTTAGAGCTGCTCTTGTAACATGGAATCCTCCCAGGAAGGGGTATTCGCTGAGACGTGAGTGTATACCATCAACTGCAGTTGTAATATAGACTGTGTCTCTTTTTATGGGTGTTTTAACAACACCCCCATCATCTTGGGCTGTGGGTGTTATATATGCTTTGGTATTTGTGCTCGCGACTATATCCGCTATTTTCCGGTGGACGAAGAAGTCACCAGCCCCCCTGGAACCTACGCCCATTTCGCCCATGCTTATCCCTGCTCTGGGGAACTTTATAATCTCTTTAAGGAAATCGTCTTCTTCCTTTTCTATTTTTAGGGTGTGGTTGACTTCTTCTATAACCGCCTCTGCCAATTTCAAGGCTGTGTCCTTGTTAATTTCTTTGAATTCGAGTATACGCTCAGCTAGGATGTACTTTAATCCTTCTTGGTCTATGTTGCGTCTTACAAATCCTTCTATGTCCATATTTGATCACTTATTTTGAGAATTCGATGAAATTTTTAAGCATTTTTAAGCCGGCCTTCCCACTTTTCTCTGGGTGGAACTGCGTGGCGAATATGTTGTTTTTCCATAAAACTGCGGCCATTTCTATGTGATAGTCTGTTGTGGCTACTATAACATTTTCTTTGATTGGTTTGGCATAATATGAGTGTACGAAGTAGAAATATTCGTCTTCTAGTCCTTCTAGTATTGGGCAATTATTTGTTATGTTTAGTTGGTTCCAGCCCATGTGGGGGACTTTTCCAAGGGGTGGGATCCTTATAACTTCTCCAGGTATTATGTTCAACCCTTGGATGTTGGGGCTTTCTTCACTTTTTGTAAGGAGGAGTTGTAATCCTAAACAGATGCCCAGGAATGGCTTATCATCTTCTATATGTTTTATTATGGCGTTTTTGTAGCTTTTGAGGTTTTTCATGGCTTTGCCGAATGCCCCCACCCCTGGTAGTAATATGGTCTCTGCCTTTTCTATTTGCTTTTTATCTTTTGTAATTTTTACCTGGCCGCCTACTTTTTTGAGGGCGTTTTTTATGCTTCTTAGGTTTCCGCTGCCATAGTCTATAATTGTTATCATTACCATCGTTCGTAGAAGTCTTTTATTCTTATGGTGTCTTCTAGGTGGGGTGTTGAAACCTCCTGTAATAGGGTGTTTTCCATTGCTACTATGGAATGTGGGGTTTTTGGTTTGATGCGTATGGTGTCGTTTTTGCTGAAGTATTCTTTTCTGTCTTTGAATTCAATGTATCCTGAGCCTTTTATTATGTACATTGTTTCATCTTTTTTCTTGTGATAATGGAATGATGTTCTGTAATCTTCTTTTATGAATAATTCTTTTGTGAGGTATTTGTCTGTGTTTATGAGGACTTTCTCATAACCCCATGGTTTGTCTTCTCTGTTCTTGTATTCTTTTCTTATCTCCTCAAGTTCCTTTGAGGTGTCGATGGCCATCCAGAATAGTCCATCCTCTTTGTAGAAACCGAGTTTGTTCTCTTTGGCCATTATTGGGAAAACCGTCTTTTCTATGTCCCCTTTTTCGAAGTCTCCGAAGTCTATTGGTTCCTTGGCAAAGTATACTCCAGCGTTTATATAATAGTCTAGTAGTGGTTTTTCTTTAAAGTCGGTTATTTTGTCCCCGCTTATCTCTACTATACCATAGGGTGATCTCATTTTTGTTATGAATATTGTCAGGGGATAATTGGATTTTTCGCCGAGGCGGACCATCTTTTTCAAATTTAAGTCCGCGACTACGTCACCATTTCTTATCACACATTGATTGTCATCGTCTATTGCTTCCATGCCAAGTTTTATGGCGTTTAATGTCCCGAGGGGTTCTTCTTCCTTCACATATTCTATCTTCAAGCCCTTGTATTCGTTACCGTAGCGTTCCTCGATTTTTTCGCTAAGGAAGCCCGTTAAGAGGTATACCTTGTTTATATCGGCACTTTTAAAGTCGAATAATTGTTTGTCGAGTATAGTGTAACCCTTTTTTATTTCTATGAGGGGTTTTGGTATTTTGTCTGTGAGGGGTTTTAGGCGTTTGCCAAATCCCCCGCAGAGTATCATGCCCACGGTTCTAACCATTTTAGATCACCTTTATATTCTCTCTTATACTTTTACCAAAATCTGATTGGACTATCTTATCAACTCCAAGGGTTTTAGCATGGGCGTCAAGTTCCGCGACAACATAATCATATCCCAGTTCCTTTAAAGGTTTAACGAGTCTTGGACCGTCGGTCACCGCCACTGATTTAACATCCAGTTCTTCTATGGGGACTGCATGTGGCACTCCACTTATAACAGCAAATTCAACATTTTCTTCCTTGAGGATTTCCCCTACTCTTTCCCCGGTTATGGGATATTCATCTAGTCCACCTGTAAGATAATCAATTTTAATTCCATTTATTTCAAGTTCAGATTTTATATTCTTTGCATGTTTCCTTATCCTTGGAAGTCCAATGTCATCTCGAAGATTGGCTATTATCAAGGGATTATGGTTTATTTTGGGTAATTTTAGTATATCAGCGAAAAGGTAGGCCGTCTCCTTTTTCGCATTTAACACCATAGCAACCCTTTCACCCTCTCTTAAACTTTTTAAGAATTCAAAGGCCACTTTGTCCTTATCATCACCTGAGGATGGTTTTATATATTCTCCACGGGCCATTCCACGAGTTTTCTCTATCTCAGTGGCCCTTTTAAGCATCCCTATCTGCCTTTTAGCTTCATTCCAACTTATTAGGTCGGACTTAGCAGCCTCCTCTAATACGATTATAGCCCCTTCTGTGTTGTCTCCTTCGCCAAAACCCCCATGAGATTCTACTGTAAGCACCTTCGCGGATATGTTAGCATTCTGAACGGCCTCTTTAAGGTCTTCACCTATTATCATACTCGCACAAGTCCCCACAACTCCCACAAGTTTTGGGGAGAACATCTTCTCCACTTTTTTCAGGGTCTCTTCCAGTTTTTCATGTGCACCGAATATGAAATCATTCTCAGACATTGCCGTGGTTAAAACCCTAACACCATCATTTTCAAGGAGTCTAGCAGTTCTGAAGCAACATCCTGTAGGTCCATGTATGACTATTACATCAACGTCAAGGTCTCTGAGGGTATAAAGGGATGCAGCTATTGGACTAGGCCTGGGATGCAATCACTTCCACCTCTTATACAATTTAAATTCATGTTATATGCGTCCATGGAAAAGGATAATTATACCCTTTTAGGAGTCTGTAAAATATTATAGGAGTATGAAAATAAAAAATCTTACCCTTGCAAATTTTATTGCGAGGCCTAACCGTTTCACGGTAGTGGTTGAAAAGGATGGTTATAAATTTAAGGCCCATTTAAGAGACCCTGGAAGACTGGAAGATCTTCTGAATCCAGGGAATAAGTTACTTTTAAAGTATATGCCGGTTAGTGGGGATCGTAAGACGCTTTTTGATGTTATAGCCGCTTTTAAGGATGGAGAATGGGTTATTATAAATTCTGGTTTACATAATGGTCTAGCCAATGAGATTATTGAATCCCATTTCATTAAAGAATTGGAAGGTTATAATGTCGTGAAAAGAGAATATAGTTTCGGCAAGAGCAGATTAGACTTCCTCTTAGCTCGTGATGGTGAAAAAATGCTCCTTGAGGTTAAAGGTTGCACGCTTTTAAAAGATGATATGGCGTTATTTCCAGATGCTCCTACTATTCGAGGTAAACGCCACCTTGAAGAGCTGATAAAGGCAACAGAATTAGGATTTAAAAGCTCGATACTATTCCTAATATTCAGGAGAAAGGCCAGGATATTTTCTCCTAATCATACTACAGACCCAAAGTTTGCGGAAATTCTTAAAAAATCTGTTAAAAATGGGGTTATAGTTATCCCAATCACTTTAAAAACAAAATTAAACAAGGAACTTAAAATAGAACCTGAAAAGAGAATACGAACCATCTTATAAAAAATTTGAATATAGAGGGGGGGGCGTGGTCCCCCACTTTTACAATCTTAGAATAATTTCTCCCCTTTTTATTAGCTTGTTTGATAGGATTATATTACCTTTCCAAGCCATGCGATCATTTGAACAACCATTTTTGGAATCATTGGATCCAATTCTGGGTGAGGCCCGCATAATATAACCCTGCCTGAACCATAGGTATCTGCTACTGTTGCAATATATCCATTGTACCCTGTGTTATTATCAGCATAAGTCGCGAGGATGGTTACCGTACCTACTTTATACATTGCAGGTCCATTGCAATGACAGATTGTCTGGGTTCCGCTGAGACCTAAAATGTTCTTTCCAGCAGATGTAATGGAAATAGTCAAATTACCTTCATATTTTACAGCCTTACATCGTACATCTGCAAGTCCCCAGCCATTATAGTACCCGTCAACCGCTTCCGAAGCCGCATATGCCCCTGCACAGATTCCAAGGTATCCACCACCATTACTCACGAAAGATTTGATAGCCGAAGAGCTGATATTAGGATTCCTCAGATAACTTGAACCAGAAGTACCACCAGGCATTACTAGAACATCATAGGATGCAAGAACACTCGAAGTTATAACAGTACTCGTAGCATAAGTGAACTTCACTGAATTGAGTTTAACAGCACTTAGACAATATTTTATACCATTCACACAATTTGTTGAAGCGTCATAGCCACTGTAAATTAACACTTTAACTTCCCCAGGGTCATTTGCAATACCAACACTCTTGACTGTCACATAGTTTGGCAGTCTTTTATAGGTGTTGTAGAAGTTTATTATTCGGGCGTAGGCGTATATTAGGCTTTGGTAGTTCACTTTTCCGATTGTTGTTGTGGCGTAATTCGGTGATCTTCCATTGGCCTCCATGTACTTTTTGATGTTTTGTGCTGTTTGTAGGTATGCTGTTTTTGTGAGCTTTCCTGTCGCTGTAGTGCTGGGGGGGTTCGGTGCTGGTTTATAATTGTTAGTGTTCACGCTTTTTTTCTGATTACTGTTCAAGTTTATTGTAGTGGTTGTTGCAGCATACAAATAGTCATCTAATGTGACGTTCTTACTATTCACTGTAACCTGGGATGGTATCTTACCTGTTTTCGAGGCCTGATCTGCTATCACCTTTGAAGCATTAGATACCTCATCATATGATAACTGTGGTGTTGTTGGGGTTGGTGTATTGCTTGTTGGGCTTGTAGTGCTGATTTTCACGCTCTTTATTGTCACAGAGCCCGGCAGTCTTTTATAGGTGTTGTGGAATTTTATTATTCGGGCGTAGGCGTATATTAGGCTTTGGTAGTTCACTTTTCCGATTGTTGTTGTGGCGTAATTCGGTGATCTTCCATTGGCCTCCATGTACTTTTTGATGTTTTGTGCTGTTTGTAGGTATGCTGTTTTTGTGAGCTTTCCTGTCGCTGTAGTGCTGGGGGGGTTCGGTGCTGGTTTATAATTGTTAGTGTTCACGCTTTTTTTCTGATTACTGTTCAAGTTTATTGTAGTGGTTGTTGCAGCATACAAATAGTCATCTAATGTGACGTTCTTACTATTCACTGTAACTTGGGATGGTATCTTACCTGTTTTCGAAGCCTGATCTGCTATCACCTTTGAAGCATTAGATACCTCATCATATGATACCTGGGCTGCTGAAACGCTGTTGATTAACACCAAGGCTAATGCCAAGAAAACACTCAAGTATAATGCTTTTTTCATGGTAACACCATAATGCCCCTATAAAGCAAGACAAGTATATAAATGTTACTGTTTTGGGGGATTAGCTAGTTAAAAAAAATTATGAATTTTTCGTGCAATCTTAACAAAACTTTTTGATCCAAGTTTTTATACTGGAAGCCTCCCCCAAGGGTAATCTCCATTGCCCTGTTTTCTTATAGAATATCTTGTTTTGTTACAAAAACTGAATTTTATCATATCGCCTTAACTGAAGATCTAGCCAATGATATTGTCAACGTCTCATTCAACAAAACCGCCATTCATTGTAGCATTCAACCCAACTACGATCACAACAATAGTAACATTGATAAATGCAGTAAGATGCTTGGAACCCAAATGCCATTAAAAACCACTGTTTGTTGCTGCAGGATAAACTCCTCCAATTTTACGTGTACTTTTTGAAAACTCTATAGTCTGGGCTTTTAAAGTGTTAAATCAATGCCACATACCATAGAATCAACCTATGGCCTTCGAATACATGTATTGAAATTACCAAGGGAAACTTTTATATAAAATTACTGATCCAATAATTTAAAGTGTTAAAATGAAAAGGTTTTTATTAATCGCCATAATGTTCTTCATTTTCATGAATGGAGTTCATGCCGTTGATCTTTCCTATAATGAAATCTCTATAGTTTCAAAGGTGATTGAAAATTATACATCATCTTCTGGCAAAATACCTAATAAAATTGTCCTAAATAACAAAAGCGTTTCAATGGATGATTATTTGTATGCTGCAACGACTACAACGGTAAACCTTAACACTAACAAGAAAGTGGGTGTAACAATAAGCAATTATAAGCCCCCAACTAACATCACATTAATAACAGCGACAGGGACACTTTACAAAACCTACTCCAGTGGGATATTATCTACAAGCAGCCCAAAACATCAAAAAATACATGGAAACCAATAAAAAATCACCAGGTTATGTAACGACTAAAATCGGGAAAATAAATTATCTGAGCATAATCTATGCTTACGCTAAGATAATAAACTTCTACAACACTTATAAAAGACTGCCAAATTCTATAAAAATTATTGCTGTCACACCCTTTAATAATTTTACAAATAATAATGGCGTGATCATCGGCAGAACTGATTATGGCATGGTTGTGCGTGAAAGTCCTTATGGAAATCCGGGATCTCCTAATAAGGTGGTTTTTGTAGTGGGTGTGCATCCTTTGGAGGCACAATCACATGATGCTATTATTGAGGCTATAAGAACTTTGAATAACTCTCTTAAGAAATGTTATTACATTTACAGAATAAACGTTACAAAGGATGCATCTGATTACAATAAAGGGAGACAAAATGGTGAATTATTAGCTAACACTTATGCTGTTCCCAGTATAAAAAAAACTTGTCACCAAATCTCGTGATTGACGTTCATTCAAATAGGGGCACCTACGCTGTGGAAAGATTTTTATTCGTCCCCTGTGATTCCACAAAAGCTAATTTAATAGCTAACATGATAAAGAATAAAACAAACTGGTTAACAATTTACACACCCCCAACATCAACTAGCGCAGAATATGTTACCATACCTTTAAACAAGGCAGGTATACCCTCAATAATATATGAAACATATGCTTTCGAACCATACGCCCAAACATTGGAACAGGCACTACAAATTGTTTCAATAGTAGATACCTTAATATTCTGAAGTGATCCATCCTCCTCGTGTACAAGACCTCATCCTATTTCTCTTAAGGCATGGGGCTATATTATATAGCTTAGACGACATACCCCCACTCAATTTTAAACTTTTCCCACTCTTATTTTATCCCCCTTGCAAGCGCGGGGAGTCTATGCAAGCAACGATGAAATAAAACTTCTTGAAGGCTGCAAGGTTCCTTTTGCCAGTCAATTGGAAATGATCTAAAAAGTGTGACCATAGACATTGAATTAAAGACTATAATCTCTATATTGCTGGATATGCATTTTTCCAAGCAAACACTCAGAACAACATTAACAGTTAACAAAACTAGCATAAATAAATCTGAACCCACTCAAGGAGGTGGGGGTCAAGGGGTTAGTTCAAGCCAGGAGAGCAGTCAGGGTGCTAGTTCAAGCCAAGTAACCGATTCAAGTCAAGAGAATACATCTCCCACTTCTCATGGAAGCGAGCAAATCCAATATACAGATGAAAATGGAACGCTTATAGTAAAATATGATGGAGGGTTGACCCCCAGCTACATCAAGTGAAAACTCCAATGCGAAGACGCAAAATTTCCTAATTGTGACAGCTTTTAGTTTCTTCCGTTAGTCTCTCATGAAGTTTCCATTATTCCAGGAGTAGTTATGAAAAATGTCTGAAAACGAGTTTCCGGATTTCATCTGCCATGAAAACTATAGGTATAAATGATATCAGGTAAGCCCACTCCTTAAATCCAAGGGGTGTGGTTCCAAATATGGGTTGGAGTTGAGGAACATAGATGATAGATGAGAGGATGATAAGCTCAAATAGTATCCCCCAGATGATCCAACGATTTTTAAATAATCCAATTTCAAAAACTGATGATCTCATAGTCTGGCATGTTAAAAGGTTGCCTATCTGAGCCATGACTATACCTGCGAATACCATTGTAGTGGCTTTGAGATAGAGCAGATCTGTGAAACTTAAAGGTTTTCCTAGTGTCCAGCCCCCGTTATGGAGCACCCAGAAGTAACCTGACATTACAAGGATGGCCTCTATAACTCCAATAAATAAATATCCGCGGAATATGACAGGGAGGTTTAATAATCTCTCATGGGGTGGTCTTGGAGGTTTCTCCATGACATCAGCTTCAGGGGGGCCCCTACCAAGAGCCAGAGCAGGTAGAGTATCTGTTCCAAGGTCTATTGCAAGTATTTGCATTACAGTTATGGGGAGTGGTATCCCAAGTAGGACCATTAGAATGAATGGTACTATTTCAGCGGTTTCGTGGGAAAAGATATATGTTATAAACTTCCTGATATTTTCATAAATTGTGCGTCCTTCTTTAACTGCTTTTACGATTGTGGCGAAATTATCATCTATTAGTACCATGTCAGCCGCTTCCCTGGCCACATCTGTACCGCTTCCCATTGCAACACCTATATCAGCTTTCTTGAGTGCTGGTGCATCGTTAACCCCATCTCCTGTCATGGTCACAATCTCTTCCTCGTCTTCTAAAACTTTTGCTATGCGCATTTTATGTTTGGGGATGGTCCTTGCGAATATTATACTTTTTTCCGTTTTCAGGAGCTCTTTAAGTTCATTATCGGATAATTCGTCAAGTTCTTTACCTTTTATTACTTTATAATTATCATCTTGGACTATTCCTATTTCCTTTGCTATGGCTGCTGCTGTTAAACCGTAGTCGCCTGTTATCATGATTATTCTTATGCCTGCTTTTTTACATTCTATAACAGCCTCTTTAACATTCTCACGTGGCGGATCTTGAAGTGCTGTCATCCCTACAAATACTAGGTTTCTTTCAATATTTTCTGGTCTATAATCTTCTAGTTCGTCTGGTAGGTTCCTGTAGGCCATTGCAAGTATTCTAAGTCCCTGAGATGCGAGTTCGTCATGGACTTTTATTATTTTCTTTTTTTCTTCCTCTGTTAGGATTTTTGGTTTTCCATCGACAGATATTTGATCGCAAAGCGATATCAGCTTTTTGGGGGCTCCTTTCACATATGCAACTTTTTTCTGGGGTTTTTGGTGGATTGATGTCATCATTTTCCTTTTGGGATCGAATGGGATTTCGGTTATCCTTGGCATTTTTTCCATTTGTTTGTCACGGTCAAAGCCTATCTTTTTCGCGGCTACGAGTAAAGCAGCCTCTGTGGGGTCTCCTATGATACGCCATTCTCTGTTTTCATCGTCTGGTGGTATTAGTTCCGCGTCATTACAGAATGAGGCGGCTCGCATGAGCAATTTTATTTCACGGATATCCTTGTGGGTGAGGAATTTACCATTCCATATGAATTCGCCCTTTGGTTCATAGCCTGTACCTGTTACATCGATTATCTTATAGGGCACCCATACTTTGCGGACCGTCATTTGGTTGCGGGTTAGTGTGCCTGTTTTATCTGTGCATATGATGGTGGTGGAACCAAGGGTTTCGACACTGGATAATCTTTTTATAAGAGCATTTTCCTTTATCATTTTACGAGCAGAAGTTGCCAGGGATAATGTAACAGTTGGTAGTAGTCCTTCGGGTACGTTAGCCACTGTTAAACCTATTGCAAAGATAAATGCTAAACTGAGAGGTAATTTAACAATATAGAGGTTCACGAAGAATAATGTTGTGCCCATGAGGATTGCTATAATTGCTATTATCCTTGCAACCCTTGATATTTGTTTTTGTAATGGACTTGGCTCCTCTTTCACTTCCTGTGTTAATGCGGCTATTTTACTGAATTCTGTGCTTTCACCGGTACGATATACTATTGCCTTTCCCGAACCAGAGGTTATGCTTGTACCTGCAAATACTAGGTTAGGTATTTCAACATAGTTATCATATTCTGTTATTGGATGGGATACTTTCCTCACGGGCTTGGATTCCCCTGTTAATGTTGAATTGTCAACCTTTAGTTCATGTGCTTCTATGAGTCTTGCATCTGCTGGTACGTTGTCCCCTTCCTCCAAGATTAAAAGATCTCCTGGTACAACGTTCTCAGCTGAAACTTCTGTTTCCACACCATCCCTTATAACCTTCGTCTTTAATGGCAAGATCTTTTTAAGCGCTTCAGCAGCCTTTTCAGCCTCATATTCTTGCCAGAAACTAAAAATGGCATTGATGATAATAACGGCGATTATAGCAACCCCTAATTGAGGCGTGTCTGATATAAAGGCGAGAAAACTAGCTGCCCATAGAACCAAGGCTAAAAGGTTGTATAAGTTTTCCAAGAAATTGAATATTATGGGCTTTTTTTTAACTTCTTTTAATTTGTTGGGTCCATATTCTTTTAAGCGTTTTTCGGCTTCTGAGGAACTTAACCCATCCTTTGATGTTCCTATTTTCTTGAAAACTTCTTCTTCAGGCAGTTGATGTATCATATTTACGATTTAGATGGATTCTTCCCTTTCTATTTACATATTATGGTTATTATGTCACCATCCTGAAGTGTATAATCTGATGATATTCTCATTTTTTTCCTTGCATCTATCGCATGCATGAATGAATCTCCTATTTCAGTATGTATGAGATATGCAAGGTCGCGCGGTTTTGAACCTCTAGGGATGAGGAATGCATCTGGTAATATGTTACCATCCTTGTCAGATAATTTATGCTCATCTTCTACAGGATAGACAACTATCATGTCAAGTAGATTGAATACCGCTCTATTAAGAGCCTCTTGCACACCAGTACTGCCATAAACATTTAAAACATTCTCTCTTATATATTCTAGCGCATTTAATTGCCTTTTTGTAAGCTTACCCTCATCTAATATCTTAAAATCACTGTCACCTGGCTTATACTCTATTAAACCTGCCTGGGCCGCCCTCTTTAATGCAAGTTCCGCCTCTGCGGATGCTGGGACTACATTAGGATATTTTTTCATTAATCTCTTTATGTTTTCTTTTGAAGTTGGCAGGTCTGCTTTATTTGCAACTATAAGTCTCGGTTTTGCAATTTTAAGTAGCTCTTTTACAAATACAAGGATATCATCTCTATCCCATGAGTCTTTTCCAAGTTTTCTTGAAGCTTCGATAACATCCTCTACACTTATACCTATACCAGAAAATTGTTCGTGGATAATCTTCACCATATCTATCTTCTCAGAGGATGCTTTTCGAATGAGCCGATCCCAATTCTTATCTATTATACCATAAAGCCACATTAAAATCTCTTTTTCAAGAAATTCAACATCTTTGAGGGGATCATAACTTCCAGGTTCTGTTGACTTTCCTTCTTCATCTGTAGAACCTGAAGCATCCACCACATGAAGAAAAGCCTGGGCCTGTCTAAGATCATCAAGGAACTTGTTCCCAAGTCCTCTACCTTTATGAGCTCCTGGCACAAGACCAGCAACATCTATAAGTTCAACAGGTATGAAACGGACACCATCCTCGCAGAAAGAATTTTTAGGATCACATTTTACATTAAATTCATTACATGGACACTGTGAGGTTACATAAGCCACTCCTCTATTCGAATCTATTGTGGTAAAAGGATATGATGCAACCTCCACCTTTGAAAGAGTGGCCGCATTAAAAAAAGATGATTTACCCACGTTAGGTTTTCCTGTAATTCCAATCTCTATCATCATATCACACACTAAAAAAATGCTATTATTCCTTCACCTACTAATAACTATATGAGTGTAGATATAAAAAATTGGGTATTTCATGGAAAATATTAGAGGAGGATTTTCTCGTGGTATTATATCTTGTGGGTGCCGGGCCAGGATCTCATGATTTTGTCACACCAGCAGCACAAAAAGCAGTTAAAAAATCCGACTTAATAATTGGGAGTGAAAGAATCCTAGAATTATTTGATGAAAAAGGGGAAAAGTTAATATTTAATGGCGAAAATGTTAGAGAAAGATTAAAAGAGGGGATTAAAAGGGCTGCTCAGGGCGAAACAGTTTCAATAATTTCAACAGGTGATCCTGGCTTCTCAGGCGTTTTGAAACCAGTGAATGAAATCATTGAAGACCTTGATATAAATGTGGATGTCCATGTTATACCAGGTATTAGTTCAATCCAATTGTGTGCAGCCAGACTTTTACTCCCTTGGAACCATGCAGACATCCTAACATTACATGGTGGGAAAGATGCTGAAATATTCAATATCATCGACAATGGAAAACCCACTATTTTATTACCTTCAAAGGATCCTAGTGAAACTGCTTCATTCCTAATAGAAAATGGTGTGGATCCCCACAGGAAAGTGGCGATATGTGAAAGGTTAAGTTACCCAGATGAAAGAGTCATGAAAATGAAACTAAAAGATGTTAAAAATTCAAAATTTAATTACATGTGTGTCATGGTGATCTACTAACCCATTTGGAGTCGCCCCCTCACAAACTTGGGTTTCATACCGATCTCTTTCATTTCTAGATCTAGGCTAACAATTACCATATACCCCCCGTGATCAGCTTCCAAAATTTTTTAGAACAGACTACGACAGATTCCACCCCCTTTATAACCATAGGTTAACATCCTAGTTTTTTGTGAAAGCCCATTTCGTTTTATCTAATTACTTTTTTTTGGTTTTTGTGTGAAGGCGTTTAGGCATGCTTCACCCTGATTATATCAAAATATTTAAATGTATAAAAACTAGGAGTTAATTCATGGTATATGAAAATGCTCGTAAACTTCGTGCTATCCTTGGACTAGAATCATCCCCAGTAGGTGTTAGATTCAAGGATAAGATACCAGAGAATGCCAAGGCCTTGAAAAGGCACAGATATTGTCAAGCTGTCATGAAAGCAAGAAATGGGGAAGAGGTATTGCTCCCAGGAGATGAAATTTCCTGTCCAGCAGCAGCAAGTGTACTCGGCTTCAAAGAACTCCCAAAGAAACTCAAAGAAGGACGCGGACTGGTTGGTTTCGGGATCGTTGATAAGCCAGAAACAGGCGTTAAAATGTTTCAAGGCATGAAAAAATTAAAGAGGGGCTTCTGTAATGCAATATACCTTTACCCTCTTGACAGGGTCAATGTCGAACCTAAAGTAGTCATTGTAGAGGATCTTCCAGAGAAACTTATGTGGATAGCCCTCGCATACTTAAATCTCTTGGGTGGTGAAAGAATCAGAAGCTCCACAGAGGTCCTCCAGGCAGTCTGTGTAGATTCAACAATAATCCCATTCTTAGAATCGAAACTTAACATGACCTATGGATGCTATGGATGCAGAGAAGCAACAGATATCAAAGCAGAAGAAGCCATACTCGGTTTCCCGGGAAAATTACTCCCAAGTATAGTTGAAAAATTAGATTATTTAAAAGAAAAAGCCATACCACGCGCCAGGGCAAAAAAGGCCCTTAAGTCGCTTTGGAAGGAGATGATAATATGCCATGGTTTGCAGGTGTTCCACGAAAAGAAATAGAATGGTACCCTACCATAGACCCTGAAAAATGCTTGGAATGTGGAATGTGCATGAACTGCGGGCAAAATGTTTATAAATGGACCAAGGACGGTCCGGTAGTTGCACAACCCTACAAGTGTGTTGTGGGTTGCACAACCTGTGAAACACTTTGTCAAGGAGCAGCAATAAGCTTCCCAGATAAACAAAAACTTCGCGAATTCTACAAAGAACATAGTATATGGGCGAAAGTCAAAAAAGAACTCAAAAAAGAGGGTAAACTAGAACCCCAAGAATAATGGAGCAAAAGATGAAACTTACCCATATCCCAGCACTTATACAACCCATAATAGAGCTGCCAGGAGTTAAAAAGGAGAATATAAACTTTGAAATCACAGAACAGGGATACTGTTTAAATTGCAAAAGACACAAATTTCAGATACAGTGGTTGCTGGGCGCTTGCCCATAAAGTAAACCCCAAAGACGTGGAGGCCAAATTCAAGAACGGCCCCCTAACTATAAAAATAGTGTTAAAGAAGCCGCCTAAGGGTCGGAAAATCAAAATCAAGTAATAGGGGGTTCCGATTAAGAATTTATTTTTTTAGAACATTAGTAGAATGCCGCGGCCAGTACCCCATATTATACTGATAGCTAATACAAGGATTACGAATACTGACACAGAACTTACAATATGATCCGCCATATTATTTGGTAGTTTGGATTTTAAAAGTTCCTCGAACATTAGGCCCCCGTCGAGTGGCTTTGCGGGTAGGAGATTAACGGTCCCCACCGCAAAGTTTAGGATTGAAATCCAGAAGAACAGATCCTGGAGGTAGAGGAGTAAACTGGGGAGTTTATCTCCCCATACCGATTTTATGGGCTCCTTCACTTCTAGGTTGTTAGTGCTTCTTATACCAATATATGGTCTGCTTGCATTATTTGGATTTTTTGAAGTTTTTAAATTGAAGATACCTTGATCCGTTTTTATTGTTATAATTTCCCCTATCTTTATATCCTTCAGCGCCTTCTCATAATTGGTTAAATTGTTGGTTGGTTTGCCATTAATGCTCTTTATCACCATACCATCTTTTAACACGTGACTAGCTGGGCTGCCGGGTACTACACTTTTTATTTGCACGCCATCTGTTTCAAAGGTTGAGGGTATGGCATATGATGCGATACCCACGAACACCAGTAAGCATAGGAATGCTATTATAAGATTTGCGACAGATCCTGCTGCATATATTCTCAGCCTTGGTAGCCTCTTTAACCTTTTAATATCGTCTTCGTCGGGTTCCACGAAGGCCCCTGGTATTATTGCCAGCAGAAGCAAGCCTATCGATTTTATTTTCACCCCTTCAATCCTTGCTAGTATTCCATGTGCGAATTCATGCGCCACTATCACAATTATGAGTCCTATCAACCCATATGATAATGGGACGAATAGGGGACTCCCTGGGATATCCACCCCTGGGACGATCAAGGACGCTTGCGGTTGCACAAAAATGTCCTTAAGGGATGCTATGATCGCATATAACATGTAAAACATGAAAAAAAATGCTATGGGAATGCCTATGTTCACGCTCCACTTCCAGAACCTGGAATACTTTTGGGCTATCCTATCAATAAAACCTCTCATCCTCGTAGTTTTTCTCATGAGAAGGGGTCCATAAACTTCAATCTTTAATTTTTTTCTGAATAATAATGCTAGAGTCCATATGAGTACGAAAACAATCCCATAGAATAATAAAATATCCATCCATATACACCCCTTTTAGACCTTGAAAGAATCGAATAAAAGGACATCACACTTTGAGTTTTTATCGATTCCTTCACTGTTTTCTTCTATCACGATATAACTGTTTGATTTGACCATAGAGTTTATGATCCCCGAACCACTTATAAGTATCGGTTCGACTATTCTATTATCTGTAAATGCGCGTATGTAATCTGTCCGCCCAAGCCTTGATGGGGTTTTACGTTGACATATCCTCTCGACCAGGTGATGCTCATAATTGATATTCTGCATCCTCAGCAGATAATATCTTACAAAAATGTCAAATTGTACCATGGCAGCCACAGGATACCCTGAGAGCATGAACACGGGCTTATCCTCTACTAAACCAAAAGCTAATGGCTTCCCAGGTCTTATGGCAACCCCATGGAAGATGACCCTGCCAAGTTTGTCAACTGTATCCACTACGATATCGCCTTTGCTAATGGCGGTTCCCCCAGTTGTTATTATCATATCATATTCTTGGATGGTTTCTTCGATTTTCTCCTCTAATATTTTGGGGTTGTCTGGTGAATGTTCGACTGTGGGTGAGGCCTTCGCACTTTCAACAAGTGCTTTGAGAGCATACTTGTTGGAGTTTATTATCTGTCCCGGTCCTGGTTTTGTCCTGGGTTCTATAAGTTCATCGCCTGTGATAATAATCTTAACCCTCGGTTTCTTATAAACTTTGATGGTGTTGTACCCTGCTGAGGCCGCGATTGCAAGCTCTTGGGGGCGCATCACAGTCCCAGGTTCTAGTATAATTTCACCCGCTTTTATATCCTCTCCTTTCGGTGCGATGTTTTCACCCGGACTGGTGGGTTGTCGAATTTCGATTTCATCCCCATTTTTGTAAGTGTATTCTTCCATGATCACCGCATCTGCACCTTCTGGTATGGGGGCGCCAGTAGCTATCTTAACAGCTTCACCATTCCTAATTTTAACATTTGAAACCTTGCCCGCTCCGATCGCATCTATAACCTTTAATTTGATGGGATTATCCACCCTGGCCTGGAATGTGTCCTCCGCCCTTATAGCATACCCGTCCATGGCAGCCTTGTCAAAGGGTGGTGAATCCAACTTAGAAATTAATCTTCTAGAGTTTACACGACCATGGGCGTTGATCAGATTGATGGTCTCTTCACTGGTGATCTTTTGATTCTCATCCAATAATCTGAAGGTTTCTTTCACTGGTAAAAGTTCGCTTATGAACATTAAGATCCTCCCTCTATCATTAAATTTTTTAATCTAGTAGAATATAATTTTTAGGTGAAATCTGAGGGTTGGACTTTGATATGATAGAAGTGGAATCTCTTAGAAAAAGTTTTGGGAAGATAGTGGCATTGGATGATATCAGTTTCCATGTGGATGATGGCGAGTTACTGGGGATTATAGGCCCTAATGGGGCTGGTAAAACAACAGCCATAAGAATAATCGCTTGTATCTTGCACCCGGATAAGGGCAAGGTTAGGGTGGGTGGATTAGATGTTACAAGGGATCCTATTAAGGTCAAATCCATGATAGGTTATCTCCCAGAGGAGCCGAACCTTTATGAACGCTTCACGGCAAGGGATCTTCTCAAGTATTTCGGCGAATTATATGGGGTTCCAAGGAATGTTCTTGATAGTAGGATCGATGAACTCTTGGAACTTGTGGGGATGGGGGACAGAGCAACTGATCCGATAAACACGTTCTCTAAGGGGATGAGACAGCGTATTGGGATAGTGAGGGCGCTCGTACATGATCCTCCTATTCTTATATTGGATGAGCCTACAATGGGACTTGACCCCGCTACCGCGACCTCTATAAGAGAATTTATAAGGGAACTTAAGGGTGAGAAGACCATGATACTCTGCACCCATTACATGGAAGAAGCTGACTATCTCTGTGATAGGGTCGCTATTTTAAACCAAGGCCGGATATTAGATGTGGGCACGCCCCGGGAGCTTAAATCGAAGATAAAGGGTGATCTGACATTGGAGATAAGTCTTGTGGATCCTAGTAGAGTTGACCTAGACCTTATAAAGATTGAAGGTGTGAAGAATATAAGATTGGATGGGGATAGGTTAGAAATTTCACTTGAGGATAGAAGTATTATCCCAGTCGTTATGGGCGGTTTGGGGGGAAATGTTTACTCTGTGAATACAAAGGAAACTAGCCTAGATGATGTTTTCATAGAAATGGTTAAGGGCTCATAAGATGTGGACTATAACAAAATGGGAAATCAAAAGCACATTCAGAAGTCGTAAATTTCTCTTCATCTTCATGTTCCAGATGGTCACCCTATTCTCGATGATATTCATTTTCAATAGCGTACTCCAGATGATGAACACAGGGGAAGAGATCGCTTTAACCCCATCACTTAATGAATTCGCATGCTTAGATGTTAATGACCCTTCTGGGGTTATCAAAGATGAAATCAACCAAAAGGCTGTTATGATACGCTCCACAAGCCTCAAGTCCCCAATGGAGAATTCTCTGCTTCTTGTGGATGAATACAATACATTACCATTGAATGCAAGCTTATTCTTAGATTATTCAACTCCAATGAGGAGTGTTATAAAAGAGGAGGTGGAAAGTGCAGTGGAAAGATCCTCAAGGGAAATAACCGATCAGATCATAGCATCCATGGGGAAGGAACAGCCCCATGTTAAAGAAGAAGCCGTGGGGGAATCATTACCATTAAGGCTCGTGAACAGGGTTATGGTCGCGATACTCCTTATCTTACCATTGTTCATGTTCGGAAATCTTATCATTGATAGTATTGTTGGGGAAAAGGAAAGAAAAACAGGGGAATCACTTATTGCAATGCCACTCTCAAGAAGTCACATCATCCTAGGAAAATCTTTTGCAGTTATCATAATAATGGCTATCCAATTACTTATATGGATGATAATAATATGGGGTGGGTTCAAAGTCCATAACGCTCATTTGGTATATTTGGTTCTAGTCTTAACAGCATTCCCAGTTGTGGGACTTACAAGCTTAGTTGCTGTTTATTCAAAAAATTACAAGGAGGCTGGTATAAGCATAACATTGGCATATATAATAATTATAGGTTTTCTTATAGTCCCAGCGCTTGCATATATTTCCCAGAAGAGTGGTATGGGCCCGTTGATCCTCATAATAAAGCTTCTCGGTTCAGAAAATATAACAATATCTGATATAGTATCAACAATTTCGGGCTTAGTTTTCAGTAGTTTAATCTTTTATGGTTTAGCAGTGTGGCTTTTTGAAAGGGATGATATAATATTCGGCCCCCGTCCAGGGGTTTTAAGGTTATTAAGGGATCTTCTATGAAATTAATGGCATTATCGAGAAAAGAAGCATATGATATTCTCACAAATAGGGTGTATGTACTTCTCGTGATTGTGCAAGTTATTATACTCCTTGGAAGTTTCGCCCTTGCAAGTGTAAGTTCACTTGCATTAGACCCTGGATTAATAGATAAGTGGGGTGGGAGTCAATTCCTAAAGGTTGGGGTGCCCCAGGATATAAAGGGGACAATCCTTGAAAAAAAATTGAAAGAAGAAAATTTAGAACTTATATATTATAACGATCTTCAAAGTGCGAATAGGGCTCTTGGCTCGGAAACTTCAGCCACAGTATACCTTGGAGAGGATGGTGATGTTGAAGTTAACATAGATGCTGGTAGCATATTCTACACTATATTATCTGAAAAGATAAGGAGGGCTTCTGAATCTTATAATATAGAAAAGAACCTTGGTGATCTTCCGGGTGAGGAGATAGATAGGGTTAAGGAGCCTATCAAACTTAATATAATTGAGATGAACAAGGAGAAGCAAGTGAAGGTTGCCATTGAAAGTCCGTATTTTGTTGGGATAATGTATGGTTTCATGGTACCTTTTATACTATTTTTACCTTTTTTCCTTGCGAGTAATATTGTTACTGATAGTATTGTTGGTGAGAAGGAGAGGAAGACTTTTGAAGTGCTTCTCATGACACCATTATCACCATATATGATAATATTTGGTAAAATAATCCCCATAGTTTTATTCTCTATTCTACAGAGCTTGGCCTGGATCATGATCTCGTACTTGCTCCATGTACCCTTCTATAATCTGCCATTGATTGCTTTATTGCTTTTTTTCATGGCCCTTGGCTTTGCCGGTGTTGGTGTGTTCATTTCAAGTATTGTTGACAGTACAAAGGAGGCTAATTCAGCGATAACCATCATACTTTTCATCGCAACATTTATACTCTTTGTGCCGCTTTTTATGGATGTGGGCTTCCTAGGACGCTTTATAGATTTTATACCAAGTGTGATTTTGGTGAAACTTTCAACCAGCCAATCCCCTGGAGGTGTTATCTGGGATATGTTACCTTCATTGATCTTTTCCCTTTTAGTATTTGTTTTTTCCACTCTTTCATTCAAGAAAGAGGGTATGATAAGATTATAAAAAAGATGCTTAAGGGGGATTAAATGTTGAGGTATTTTTCTATTTCATATTTGAACACTTGAATTCTGTATTCGTCCCATTCTTTATGTTTTATTTCCATGAATTTTTCATAGATGTGGTCTCCAAGGGCTGATTTTACGACTTCATCTTCTTCAAGTGCATGGTATGCTTCCCATAGACTTGATGGTAACGTTTCTATACCCATCTCTTCGAGTTCTTTCATGCTTAGTTTGAATACATCGAATTCGACGGGTTCACCAGGGTCTATCTTATTCTTCACACCGTCCATCCCTGCTTCTAACATCGCGGCGAATGCAAGGTAGGGGTTGCAAGATGGGTCCGGTGCTCTGAATTCGACTCTAGTGCTTTTTCCACGGGATGCGGGTATTCTTATAAGTGTTGACCGATTTTTGAAACCATAGGCAATGTAGACGGGGGCTTCATACCCTGGGACTAATCTTTTATATGAGTTGACTGTTGGTGCGCATATTGCAGATAATGCCCTTGAATGTTCTAGGAGCCCTCCTATAAAATACATTGCAGTCTCTGATAACTGTGTGGGAGTGTCGGGGTCGTAGAATATGTTTTCACCATCTTTGAAAAGTGATTGGTGGCAGTGCATGCCGCTTCCATTTTCTCCGAAGAATGGTTTTGGCATGAAAGTTACAAGATAGCCCATCTTATCTACTATTGCTTTTATGGCCTGTTTAAATGTTATAACAGCATCTGCCGTCTTTAACGCATTATCAAATTTGAAGTCGATTTCATGTTGTCCTGGGGCCACCTCATGGTGGCTTACTTCAATGTCAAAGCCTAAAGCTTCAAGATCCATTACTAGTTTTCTTCTGAAGTCGGTTCCCTGGTCTATTGGTTCAACGTCGAAGTATGTGCCTGTGTCAAGGGGCGTTATGTTTCCTTCATCATCATAATCGAGGATGAAAAATTCTGGTTCTGGACCCACGTTATATTCATATCCAGAGTCCTCGTATTTTGATAGGGTTCTTTTTAGGACGTATCTCGGATCGCCTTCGAATGGTTTTCCATCTGGCCAGTATACGTCGCATATGAATCTGCAAACGCCTTTTTCTTCTGGTCTCCATGGTAGTGTTGAGAATGTTTCTGGTTCGGGTTTTAGCACGAGGTCGCTTTCGTTTATATCCACGAAGCCTTCGATTGAGGATCCGTCGAATAATATGCCCTCTTTTATCATATCTTCTATTTGGTCTGCTCTCATGAGGGGTATGGCCATGTTTTTTGCGGCTCCGTGTATGTCTACGAATTGTAGTCTGACAAATTTTATGTCGCATTCGTTTACTTTTTCCATGATTTTTTCGATTTTATCATCCATAGAATACCTCCATTGACCGGAAATATATTTCCTCCTAGTGGTATATATAGTTTGTTATAATTCCACAATCTTAAAGGGATCATCCTTTAAAAGATCGAAGGTCAAAAGTTTAGGAGCCCATATAACACTACCTTTACCTGTTAAAACTTTTAAAGCTTCAAATGATTCTATACAACCAACAATATTCGGCGCCGGCCCTATAACTGGAGGAATTTCACTTTCTAAACGCTGAACTTTCTCTTTAACTTCATCTGTTAATCCAAGGCCCCTTGAAGGTAATTTAAAAACTTCTTCATAAGATGGTGTCCCATCCCCAAATACTGTTACCTGGCCCATTGAAGCATGCACAGCCCCATGTATAAATGGTATCTTCGATCTTCTACACTCCCTACTAACTATAACCCTGGACATGATGTTGTCCATGGCATCAATCACAACATCACTACCTTCTATGATTGTATCAACATTATCTTCATCAACTTCACAATTAAAAGCCTCGATCTCTATGAAAGGATTTATCTTCCAGATCCTTTCCCTGGTAACAGCCACCTTTGATTTTCCAATACTATGGAAATCGCTCATCACTTGCCTGTTGATATTAGATATGCTGAAAGCGTCTTTATCCACAATAGATAGGGAGCCAACACCCATTCTAGCTAGCATTTCAATGGCGGCGCCACCAATACCCCCACATCCGATTACTGCAACCCTGGCATTTTTTAATTTTAATTGTTCATCCTTTTTCAGAAAATTCATCTGTCTAGTTATGGTCTCCCAATAAGCTAAGCCCTCATATCTTCTCGGCATCTATGCCACCCTAATGACCTTCCCCCAAGAAGTGGGGGAAATCTTTCTAGAAATCATAATGATTATCCTTTTAGATTACTTTACTATAAAAAAATTTACTTAACACGGATCCACAAATTTGAGAAAAAGGAGAGTCATTAGATTATGCCGGGGGCGGGATTCGAACCCGCGACCTCACGGTATCCCAGGTTAGAGCAATATTCTCTTATCACCCCTATGAGCCGTGCGCTCTAACCAGCTGAGCCACCCCGGCTTTGCCAAAGAAAAACATTCTTCTCCCCCCAGTAATCATTGAGAATTCAAAGTGAAGCACCTACAAACCATCATCTGTCAGCGTATCATCCATTAAATTCCTTGAAAGTGACTTCTTCACCATTAGCGGCCTTTTGAAGGCTGTGCGTGCCTTTGAGCTTCTCTATCGGCTTTTCTGACTATTTGAGGGGGTGACAACTCATATTATCATCTGTCATGTTATAAATATTTTTCGGCATATCATAAAGTAAGTGATTAAGGGGGACTATTTTTATCTTCCCAGTTGTTTGCATAGCCCCCCCACTATGGGGAATATTTTTTTATGGGGAGGGTGCCCCCATAGTCCGCGAGGACAGCAGGGGGGTATGAACCAGCCATGGATAAGGATGGCAAACTCCTCCATCAGTGCAGGGGTACTTCATCAACATGTAGTCTCTCATAAATACTATATGAGGGCAGCTCCTTACCCCCTTTAGAATTGTCTTCATAGCCTCTCATAACTACTATACTATACTGAGGGTTTGGATGTGGTAAAGTAATGTTATGAAAGCTATGTTTAAAATTATGAATAGGATATCGGCTCTTTTTAGTGGAGATTTTTCATGGTACATTTGACTTTCTTGGGAGTATCCACGACTCAGCATGCTCAAGTAGGTCTTTTCGCCCTGCTCATATGCACGTAGGAATATCATTGCGATCGTCTCCCCGATCTTCCTGAGTCTCCATGAGTATTGAGTGTTCTTGTTCCATATGTCAAAGCATCTGGTTTTCTGGGCATTTTTTATCCTCTCCAGTTCATCATAGAAAAAGAACAGATACCTTACGGTTAAGTTTAAGAGCATGATAAAAGTGTGAGGTATCCCAATTCCTCTCATTGAATTTGTAAGTTCTTGCATTGGCGTTGTTGAAGAGAGTAATATTATGGCTGTTATGCTCACAGTTATCTTCGCAAATAATAAGATACCGAATAGGAGTCCTTGCATTGTCACATGAACCCCAAAGGGTCCGCTCCAGATGATATCACCAGCCCTTATAAATAATTGGAATAGGGCGATGAAACCGCCGAATGGCAAGATCAGAAACAGCCTTTTTAATGTATAAGAGAATGGTATCCTAGAAATTGATAATAAAATTAGGAGATAGGCTTCCATTATAGAAAGGATTAAAAGATTAGATGTGCTCACTGCATAGACTATTATGATTAGACTTATTATTATTTTTATGCGCCCATCCAGATGATGGATGGGACTTTCCTTCAAGGTTTCCCTTTCTATGCTTAGAAGATCTTCCATAAAAAGAACCTCAAAAAAATTAAAATGGGGAGTGGTTATTTCCCGGCTTTAAGCGCTGCACTTATACCATAGGCTATGATTAGGACAACTATTGTACCGACGACTAATGCAAGTACTTCCCCTTCCTTGCCGAATCCTGGGATGGTATAATCGGGTAGAGGTGATTCTATAGCTGGTTCGGTCTCGGGGTTTGGCATGACCTTCTCAGCAGTACTTTCTAACCCATCAGGGTTTGAAGATGCTAGGAATGGTGCTAATACTGCTATGATGAGGGCTATGATAACCCCACCAATGAGTAGTTTCTTGTCTCGACTCTTCATTTAGATAACACCTCGGCCTTTTCTTTACCCCAATCCTTAAATGAGAACAGGTCTGGGCGGGCGCTTTGGACTGCTAGTACTATTACTACGGTTAAAACTCCTTCTATGATCCCTATGACTGCATGGTATAATCCCATCATTGCAAGCCCCTTATCCAATGGGAATGTCCCGGCTATCCACATTTCTATTGCACATGCTATCGCGGCTAGGAATATTGAAGCCCATGCTGCTATGAAAACTGCGGGTATTTCTCCTATGCTCTTTGTACCCTTGAATAAGTAATATCCTACAAACCCTCCGATGATACCCATGTTAAGGATGTTAGCCCCTAATGCTGTTATTCCACCATCACCGAATATTAGACCCTGTAGTATAAGTACAATTGATAATAATAGAACTGCTGCCCATGGACTTGCGAATATTATGGCGATGAGTGCTGCGCCAACCATATGTCCACTGGTACCCCAAGGGATTGGGACATTCATTGCTTGTATCGCGAATATACCCGCTGCTAAGACCGCGAAGAGGGGGATTTGTCTTTCTTCGAGTTTTGCGCTGGCCCATCGAACACTGAAATATAATGCCACGAGTGCTATTATCCAGTAGATAATGCACTGGGAAATTGGTATGAAACCATCTGGTATATGCAAATTATCTGCCTCCTCATTATTTTACATAGTCATATAATACATAGTATAATATAAACATAACCCCTAGTATTACTATTGATCGTGTTCTTTATATACTATGTAATAATAGTTTTTAGTTTTTCCAAAAAAACAAAGTCTGGGAGGATAAACCTCCAAACTCAAAATTAAGAAGAAAGGGGTGCTGGACATGGATTGTGTGGAGACTATTTCCTAGCCCTTGCAACTTTTCTGGCTATGACTAATTCTCCAATGGCTATAAGCCCGACAAAGAATTTTTCAAGCCCACCAGTTGCCCAGATCGCCTCTCCAAACGTTGCCTTTTTTATCCTCTCCTCATATTCTGCTGCTGTTATCCTTTCCCCTGTTCTCCTCCTTGTGATTATAGCAGCGGCTTCCATGAGTTCATCCCAGCTTATACCCTTCAATTCTTGGGACATGGCCTCGAAAATCCTGTAAACCTTAATCTCATATAAGCTGGAAAGCGTCTTAACTATGTCTAATGCCCTTACGATTCCAACAATAACACCTTCATCATCCAATACTGGCAGGTTAACAACTTTGTGTTTTGAGATTTTTAAGACTGCTAGTCTTGCCGGGTCATTTTCATGGACGTGTATGATCTCCTCTGGTATGTGCATGATCTCGGATACTTTCTTTTTTCCTTCTCTAAGCCCCCTGATAACGTTAAGGGATGTTATCCATCCTATAAGCTTCTTTTCCTCGTCTACTATTGGTATAGTGAATCTTTTATGTGTCTCCATTTTTTCTGATACTTCATCCAGGTCCGCATCCGGGCCTACTACTATAAATTTTTTATCCATAAGCTCTTTAACTTTCATAGGATAACCTCTTTAATTTTAGCGCCCCTACTGGGCATTTGGTGGAGCATACTTCACATAATATACATTTATCCTCTGAGAATATGAGTTTTTCATCTTCGAGTCTTATGGCGTCTGTTGGACAACTTTCCTCACATATTTGGCATGCTACACAAGCTTCCTGGTCTATTAGAAGTTCTTTCGTTTTTATCACGGGTCCGAGTTCTCTTTCGAGTTTTATCGCACCTTCTTCGCACACGTTTGCACAGGCCCCGCAGCCAATACATATACTGGTGTCTATGGTTGCAGTTCCATCTTCGAGTCTTATTGCGCTGGTTGGACAAAATCTGGCACATGTACCGCAACCTTTGCACCTCTCACTGTCTACTTTTATGTTTTTCATCCTTAGGATTCTGTGGGGTATTTTCAAGTCTTTAAGATGATACTTCACTTCATCGTTTATTGTTGCAGTGCTCTCAACCACGTTTATGCATCTTATGGGACATGTCTGGGCGCATATTTCACATTTCACACAATTTTCAAGTAATCTAGCAGGTCTTGTGGATTTTGCATCGGCTATGGCGTCAACTGGACATTCTTCGGCGCATAGGTTACATCTTACACATTCTGGGGAGATTGTTATGAATTTACCTTCCATTTTACATCTTCTAATATCTAAACCTTTGCCTTCTATGGCTTCTAACTCCATGTATCTTCTTTGCATGTCTTCTTTAAACGCCTCTTTACTCTTTTTAAATGTTATATCCATCATTATACACCGTTCGTGTCGATTAGTTTGATGGCGTTTACTGGGCATATGTTTTCACATTCGCCACAGCTGATACACGCTTCCTGGTCAACTATTATTTTATCGTCTTTGAGGCTTAGGGCGTTTACTGGGCATTTATTCACGCAGATGCCACAGGCCTGGCAGATCATATCATCGGGTATTATTTTTCCACTTTTAGGCTCCTTGATTTCCCTTCTTTTAAATAGTATTCTATCATCCTTGACTGTGAAGAATTCCTCTCTGAGTGTTATTGCCTCCACTGGGCAAACTTGTACGCATTTTCCACAATATACACATTCATCTCCTATGCTAATCGGGGCTGGCATTTCGAGTTCTATGCAGTTTACTGGGCATTCATCGACGCAAGCCCCACAACCAATACACTTCTCCTCTAAACTTTTTATCCACCTACCTGGTTTAGTTTTTTCGATTATCCCCAACATTTCATCTATTTCAATGTTTCCGTCCATGATTTCCTTGATTTCTTCCTTTATTCGGTCTGTCACATCTATTTCAAAGCCTTTTTCGTCATGTTCTTTGCTGATATTATTGGCAATATCTTCTAGGATGGAGTTTATTTTGCTTGTGGCATCTGCTATTTTTTCTGTTTCTTTTTCGAGAACTTCTGATGCGATTTCCATGGTATGTATCCTATTAAATTTCCTGGAGGCTGCGGTCCTTGTGGTGTATTTTATGGCGGTTGATGGGCATACATCCATGCATTTTTCGCATCTTGCACAATATGCGGGGTCTATGTATGGTAGTTTACTTACTTTACCGACTTTTATAGCCCCCTTGGATGGGCAGACTCTTGTGCATGTCATGCAACCTATGCACTGGTTGTGGTCTATGACTAGGGCTTTTCCTGTGGCCACGGCCCTTGGTAGGATTTCACCATATTTTATGGCCTCTGAGGGGCATGCGCGGGCGCAGTAGCCACATCTCACACACTTTTCTTCGTCTATCACTGGATGTATTTCCTCTTTACCAGAAGCTACGAGTTCTATGGCCCCGGTTTTACAGGCTGCAACGCACGCCCCACAATTTAAGCAAAGTTTAGGGTTTATAGTTGGTATTGGTTCCCTTATAGGCTCTGATAGGATGGTTTTCATTTTTATGGCATCATATGGGCATGCTTCCCTGCATAGTATGCATCCTATACATTTTTCATCTATTTCGATGTGGTTGTCTGGTGGTACTTCATGGATAGCATTTACTGGGCAAACTTTAAGGCAAGGCCTATCCTTACATTCTTTGCATTTCTTGTCATCTATCTCATATTGAACTTCTACTTCCCTTATCGGTTTGTATGTTTTTCCGACGGTTACTGGGATTTTATCAGCCCCTTATCTGGGATGGTTTTAATGTTATGAGGATCCTGCCATCTCTTAGGAGGAATCTTGCAGTGTATAATCCTGGGACTCCGAATGGGCATGTTTGGTAGCATATACTGCACCTTAGACACTTGTCAGGGTCTCTTTCAGTGACTCCTTTCTCTTCATTGTAGGTTAGAGCGCCTGTTGGACATTCATCAATGCATAATCTACAACCTTTGCATTTTTCCTCATCCCAAGTTATTACATTTATCTTAAGCCTGTCTGTTATATTCTCCACTATTTTGGTTACTTTCTCCTCATCTGGGAGTATTTCCAAGGCTCTTTCCATGATCTTGGATAGTGGAAATTCCAATTTTATAAGCTTTTCAGGGTCATAATCTGGCAATTTCCTAACCCTTTCAACTTCCAAGTTTATGGCCTCTTCTAGGCTTTTAACTAATAGGTTGATTATCTCTTTTTGTTCGTCGATGTTTGTGATGAAAACTTCTTTTATAGCTCCTTTTATTGGGCATGTTTTGATGCAATCTCCACATGATACACATTTTGACTGGTCTATGGTGATTATATTGTCCTTGGATGATATGGCCCCTACTTTGCAGGCATCTATGCATTTTTCGCAGCGTATGCAGAGATAATCATCGATGACATAGAGAGTTTCCTGTGGTAGTATCCGGTATTCTTCTTTTATAAGATAGTTTTCACCTGTTTTGAGGGTTTTTGGTTCTGTTGGGCAAACTTCCACGCAAAAGCCGCACCTTATACAAGCTGATTCATTTATGACTGGGTAGGCCATTTCCATTTCATCGTCTCTCACCAACTTTATAGCTCCTGGGGACGGGCAGGATGCTACACAAGCCCCACAGGAAATGCATAATTCTTTTTGGACTTGTGGGAAATCCCTGAACCTTGATGGCGACTCAGCTATCTCAGGGTCTGTTTTAGCGTCTAGGAATCTTTTAATCCATTTTTTCCTCGCGAATTCATATATGTACCATATTACAGAGGACATTATAGTTTACCTCTCATCCCCTTGTGTGAACATTCTTCTGAGGTTGTTCATACCTCTGAAGTCCTTTTTGCGCCCATCTTCATCGACTATTGTTACACGTTCGGTGCAGGCGATGCAAGGGTCTATACTCTGGTATATGGCAACCGCATCTGCTATTGTAGGTGAATCATTGAACATGTGCTTTACACAAGCTTCAAGGTTCATTATAGTGGGGGTTCTTATGGTTATATCCCCTATAATACCATTTTTTGCTGTTTCAAATATGTATGTGACTTCGCCCCTTGGGGCCTCGTATCTGTTATCAATTGAACCCTCCGGTATCTTGTATTCTTTTCTTATCGGCCCCTCTGGGAGTTCATCAATGGCTCTTCTTATCATTTTTATGGATTCTAGTATTTCATCGAATCTTACCATTATCCTTGCATAGTTGTCACCTTCTTTTCTCCACACTGGTTTGAAGTCGAAGTAGTCTGTGAAGGTTGGATGTTTTTGTCTCCAATCAAATTTGACCCCTGAGCCCCTTGCTGTAGGCCCTACTGCCCTCACATCTATTGCGTCTTCTTTGCTCATTTTCCCTATATCCTTGGATCTTAAACCTAGGAGTGCTCCTGTTTTGAACATTTTCCTATACCTGTATACTGCTGGTTCCACGATATCCAAATTCTCTAGTATTTTCTTCTTTTGGGATTCTTTTATGTCCATTCTAACCCCGCCGACTATGTTCCAAGCGTAGTGCACTCTGTTACCTGTTATCATCTCTGTAAGATCCATTATCTTTTCTCGAACGTTTAATAAGTATATTGCTAGGGTTTCATGTTCTATTGCCAGGAAGTATATTGCATTGGCGATCAAGTGACTCTGTATACGGTTGAGTTCCCCTATTATTACTCGTAGGTATTGTGCCCTGAGTGGGGGTTCGCAGTCAGCGATCTTCTCTAGGCCTTCGATGAATGTCACCGGGTGGAAGTGGGAGCATATGCCGCAGACTCTCTCTGAAAGGTAGACCACCTTCTGCCATGGTTTGCCCTTGGCTATCTGTTCCACGCCACGATAGAAATAGCCTAAGTCGACTTCAGCGGCCACTACCCGTTCTCCTTCTGTTTTGAGTTTTATCCTTAATGGTTCTTTTATCCCGGGGTGAATTGGCCCGATGGGTACGTAAGTCATTATTATCATCCTCTTATTTTGAGTAACTGGCCAGGACACCTGGTACGTATTTTAATATGGCTGTGGCTATCTCAGCTGGTCTTGGCGGGCATCCTGGAACCTCCGCGTGTACTGGGATGAAATTTTTTACTGGGGCTCCTGTCTTGTCACTTTCTTGTTGGAATATGCCCCCGGTTAGGGCGCATGCTCCTATTGCAAGAACAGCCTTTGGTTCTGGGACTTTGTTGTATAATTCTATGAGCTTTTCTTGCCATTGTTTCGCCACATGTCCTGTGACTAGGAGTGCGTCGCATTCACGTGGATTGTTATGATAATATATGCCATATTGTTCTAGGTCGTATCTTTTTGATAGTAGGGCTGCTACTTCTATATCGCATCCATTGCATCCTCCGGTGCAGATTAGGCAAACGTGAATGGATCTTTTTCTTATGAAGTCCTTTATCATCCACTTCCCTCTAGGATTTTTATTATCTTCTTCCTGGCCTCATCTATCAGTTTTTCATACTCTTCTGGGTTGATCTCCAGTTTCCCAGAAATTTCCAATTTTTCTATGACTTCTTCTTTTATGGATTCTACTTGTTCTTTGTCTAGGAGTTCTAGGTGGTATAGGTAGTCTAGTCCTAAGTCTAGTTCTATTTGTTTTTCAAGTCTGAAAAGTATTGCTTGTTCCATTGATGAGTGGGATGATTCTATCCTCGCCATATCTAAGTTCTTGGCTAATAATTCCTCCACTTCCTCTGTTGGGATCTTCAAGGTCTCCGAGAGTTTTTTCAGTACCTGATCTTTGTAGGCGTAACTTTCAAGTTTCCACAGTTTTATCTTTTTTATTGTCTCATCAGTCATAGAGCCACCCATAATATTAATGCGAATATGATCCCTATTATGCTCTCATAGACACCATATCCCGGTCTCATCCCGATCACGAACCCTATGAAGAATAATCCTAGCGGTGCATAGATGATTATGAGCCCTCCACCGATTAAAGCGATTATGAGGGGTATGGGTTCTATCCTTTTTCTTACGAATGGTTCGCTGTGCCACTTATAACTTACTTCCAATCCTATCAACATCCCAATGGCGAACATGACTAAATGTAGAAGGTACGTGAAGTATGGCATCCTAGAAGCCTCCCCCCTTGAATATGAAGGCTGCAGTAATTATGAACATAATTATAACAAACCAGAATGCTATGGTCTCAATCTTCTCCACCCTTTCACCTAGGAAGAAAAATGACACCAATACTGTGAATATTATAGCTGCTATTATCGCTACCCTTAATTGCATGATACTAGCCGCGACCATTACCATGACAAGTATGCCAATCATCGCCAGTGACAAGATTATATACGATTTCTCCATTATTTCACCTCACACAAGGACAGCATTTGCAAGGGCCAGTACAGCGAATATCCATTGTATCATCACTGAATGATATGGTGCCACCATCGGCGTCAAGGCACAAATAAACCCTAGCAGGATTGTGATGATTGTCATCCCTATGATATAATCTAGTGGCGTGCTTATTACACCCCCAAAGAAGAGGGTTAAAAAGCACCATAGGAGTACAAAGTATCCTAGGATCTCACCCATCATTAGAACACCCCTTATAACCCCAAAATGTTCAGTTTTGTAACCTGATACTATATCTTTACCCCAGACAATCCCAAATGGACTATAGGGGGCCTTTGAGATTAATAGTATGAACACGGCTAGTGCGCATAAAGGCAATTGTAGGACGAGAGATCCGTGGATAAGCTGATAATTGATTATATCGCTTATGATTAGGGTGTGGGTTTTGAAATATACTAGTGCCATGACTGCTATTAAGGGCATTTCAGCAGTAGCAGAGAGAACCGCCCTGCAGCTTCCCATCTTTGTATAGGGGGACCCTGAGGCTAGGCCTATCCCATGCTCTGAAACCTTATGTATGGCATAACATAATATTACAATGCCGAGTGGGCCGTGTAGGATCGGGCCTATGATGAGTGCAAGAACCCATAGACCATCTAATGCCATTACTATCGCCACATATAATGGCATGCTCGAAGTTCTAGGGATTGAAAGCTCTTTTATATAAAATTTGAATGTGTGGAGCAGATGCTGTATTATGGGCGGTCCCGGTCTGCCCTGTATCCTCGCTATAACCTTCCTTTGGAGTCCTAATAACAATCCTCCTATTATGAATGCTGTGATTATCTCTAATAGCATGTAGGGCAGATTGATGCTGATAAGATAAGTCATCTTCATCACCAAAGTTTAATAACCTGTGAATGTCACCTTTGTGCGCTCTTTCTCATCTTTTTTTGTCTTTGCACGGGCCATTAACACGAGGCCGATATAATATGCTGATAATGGGATGAATACGGTTAAAATCACGATTGAAACAGCTAATGGAAAGGATATTATAAATCCGAGTATGATGGGTAGGCTGGTGATTATTGCGAGCATACTATTTTTTGTCCCTTTTTTCATCTTGGATCACCCCAGGATTAATAGGACTTCTATTACTCTTGTGAAAACCATTAGGGAGCTTAAGTGCATCATATTTATATAAGGGGCCCCCTTTGCCCTTATCATCTCTACTTTGGTTGCGAAGAATGGTGCCAAGGCACCTTCTCCTATAGCTCCTATAAGGAGTAATGTTCTACTCATATTCAATATAGGGTTTGTGTGGATGTTTGCTAGGACGCCCATACTTAGCGTGCCTGTGTTTGCTAGTATCATGGCCACCCCACCAAAGAGTGGTAAGCTGCAGATCATGAGGACGAGACCATAATGGAATGTTGCATCAAGGACATGGGCGTCCTTTACTCCTGCGAATATTCCCATGTTAGTGATGCCAGTTAATGACACAAATAATGCGAAATTGAACAAGTCCCCAGTGGTTACCACGCCTGTTAATGCTATACCGCAGAGTATTGTCATGAATCTCCTGAACCTGGCTTCTTTCCTCTCTACAGTGGTCGTTCTTACTACGTCTTCTCCAAATCTTGTCACCGATCTCAGTTCTGGCTTGCTTAGCGCCAGGAATGCTGTGAATGCTGCTATAACCGCCACTAAGGCTAGTGAAAATGGGCTTATATATAATACTATGTCTATGAATGGGATATGTCCTATTATTGGACCGCTTAAGTTGGTTATCTCATTCATTGTTAACCGCCTTTATTTATTGAATTCCTCCCGGTTTAGTATTCCTAGAAGTCCGAATTTCAAGGCTACTTTGACTATGATCCCGCCGCCTGACATGAATAGTGCCACGAGCCATAGTCTAGGGTTTAAGAAATATAATAGGAATCCTAGGAGCCATAAGCACCATGCAAGTCCCGAGACTCCTGACATTTCCTCCCAGAAATCATGTGATAAGCCCTTGGGTTCTCCTATGAAAAGGTATATGAGTATACCTGCTCCTGCAACCGCCCCCCCTGTAAAGCCTGTTAGGATAGTACCATAGACGACGCATAGAAGTGACGTCATGGGGATGGCTGTTTTTAGAACTTCCATGTCAATGGGTTTATATTCCTTCAACCTGGGGTAACTGATCCCCCTTTTTATATATTCTCTGAATATTAGTACTTCTGTTACTGCTAGTATCTCTGCTAGTGATACAACCAACCCTGGGAGGATAAGGGCCTCGGCTAGGTCGGTCCCTACAGCTGCCACGATTATCAGCATGGCATAAGTGACTATTTGTATTATTAAAATCTTTTGAAAGTCGTCTCTTTCTATTATAACACCTGAGAGTCCTATAGCAGCTGTTAAGATGGCGATTATGATTGCTAATGGATAAAAGTTCGTGATTATCTGGGGCACAAAGTTAGGGACTACTGAACTAGGATCCATTATATTATTCTCCTGTCATTTTTCTCGTCCTGTTTAATATAACCCAGGATGCTATTGTAAATGCTGTGAATAGTATGGATGATTCGAGGATCGTGTCTAATCCCCTTGTATAATATAGTATTTCATCTAGTATCCCTCCCGGATGTGCTACGATGGTAGTGCCTAGATGGTAGGAGACGTCCCTCATCCACTGGGAAAACGGTGTCAGATACGCTGTTATCCAACCTTCATATGGGCTCTTGTACTGTGATTTCACTATACCCCTATTGTCTGGGTCTACTGGTAGTCCGCCACGATTATAGGGGGCGAGATTATAACTTATATCAATATTTTTCTTGGCTAACTCCATTTGGAGTTGGGGTGCGGGTTTAGGATAGACCTGTTCCGGGTTGAGATGGAATGGAAGAGGCAAACTAAAAACTAATACTATCGCTATGGCGAATGCGAATATCTTCGGAACCACCCTAGGCTCGGCTAACGAATTCAATATCCTCCCTATCAACTTATGGAGCCTCCCATTTCTTCCAATCTTATAATAGCCCTTATCATAATAATGTAGAGGATTGGATTCACGCTTAAGAATGTTAGCATTGCAAGGGTATAATTATAACTTAAAAAGATCAAAGCCACCCCAGTGGAGGGGACTGTAAGGTTTATTATCCTAACTATGGGCTCTGTTGAAGTTTTAGGCCCGAACACAACACCTAAACCCCCAATTAATAATAATGTTAATCCAAGGTAGAATGATATTAATGGGAGAGTCCCGGTGGCTGATATCATCCTAGTTCGCCTCGCATTTTTCTGATTTCAAGTACTCTGATTAATCCAATCATCATTATAATTATCCCCACGAAGGTCATGAATGATGATGCCATTGCCACGTCAAGATAGCCGAAGGTTGCCACGATACTAATCAGACCATCCCCTAGGACTGCTAACATCAGGAATTTGTCTATGGGTCTTGTCTGGAGCACACCCCCTAAGGCTCCTACTATCATGAGGATGGCCGCGGCATATACGAATTCAATCGCCATGTTCTATCTCCTTTACTTTACTTATGGTGAATGCTATGGCATTTGCGCCTACAGTCGCGAGTATAAAATATACCATGGATGCTATGGCACCTAGTGGCGACGGGTTTTTGAGTGTTATAACAGCCGCCACTCCAAAATTTATAACGTTGAGGTATGGCATCCTTTCTAGCCTATTCTGGGTTATGAAGAGTCTTAAAACCATATATATTATTATACAGGAAATTATTGTCTCTTCTATCATTTTCATCACTTGATGACTTTTCTATTCATTTTCCTGGCTATTTTACCGATAAGCTTAGAAGATAGTGGATGGTACAAGCCTTGGATTGTCAATATGGCGATCACCATACCTACTATAAAGTAATTTGCTGTGATACCAAAATGTGATGCAACCCATATTATGAAGGTTATGGCTAAGGCTCCTGTTGTCCCAGCATATCCAGGATCCGCACACATTCTATTCCCAAAATAGACAAACAATGCCGCGATTAAACCGCCTTCAGGCCCTCCAAATCCGTAGTAACCGCAGGATGCTAGTAGAGTTCCGGCTGAAGCATCTGGAGAGCATACAATGTTCCCTGAAAAATAGCCCCCTCCTAGATCTCCTTCTCTTTTCTCTATGGATCTGCCAATTGCCCTGGCACCCCTGACACCTGGGGCTTCGGGTAGGCCCATCCATATGTCTATTATAACAAAGTTCAGCCACGCCAAGACCGCGGCGATTGGGATCGCTACCATTTCATTCAAAAATATCCACTCCAAACTGATAATCCCCTAAAAATAATATTGGACTTGTCACAAGTCATATGATTATATTTAATATCCTTAGGTTCCATGTATAAGCCTATAAAGCTTTGTGAGGTTATGAAATCTGGGAGGATGTTTAAATGTTTAATAGTTTTTTCAAAAAATATTGGAGTGTGAGTATATTAAACATTCTTTGCACCTCATACCCGTATTATACCTTTATACTTCACCTTAATTCTTCTCCTAAAACATATAAATATGTTTTGTTTTGCCCAGAATATGAATATCCTATAAATTTTTGTTATCCACACCATTTTATCGTCCAAACTTAAAGATGCGGGGATGTGAAAACCGCAGATATCAATTATAACAAGTGTATCCCACTGCCATTATGTGTTTTATAGTACTTGGGATGATAATTCTAGGGCTATATCCTCGTTGTATATCATTTTGAGGTTCCAGAATAATGTTAAGTAGGATTTTAATGGCGTTGGATCATTTTCAACATTCTTTTTTAGGGTGTATTTTAGGGTTTTTTCCATGGCCTTTTTGTCCCCAGCCACATAATATACTAGGATTGCATCGGCATAATGTCCTATGGAGTATATTTCAGAGTCTCCGTCACCTTTAAATTTGCCATTGTCATTTTGGTTAGCTTTAAGCCATTCCGAACCTTTTTGAATCGCTTTGAGGGCTTTTGTATCATTTGTGGTGAGGTAGTATATTGCTAACCCTTTAAGTATTTCAATATTTTCATATGCTGTGGAAGTCCAAGACCCGTCCCCTTCTTGTTTTTCAATTACATTGTATACGAGTTTTTTATCTGGGCTTATTCCACCCACCTGGGATTTCGTTTTAAGTTTCAAGTAATCTGTTCCCATAAACTGTGATGATTCCTTGTTGGCTGCTATTTTGATATCCTCATCATTTATCTGGTTTTCAATAAATTGTAACCCTTTTTTTACTATTTTTTCAGTTTCATTTGTTTTCAAGTCTTTAAGGGGATAGATTGCCTGGGCCGTTGTTAGGGTGTATTCTGCTGGTGGCATTCCCCCTGGGAATGACCCGTTTTCCATCTGCTTATATTCTAACCATTCAATAAGATAATCAGATCGTTCTTTAAATCTTGTGTCACCCGTTTTTGAAGATAGTTTAGCATATAGTACCGCTATCATGGCATTGGAATCGTAGCAGCCTTTGAATGCGCTCCCAAATTCCAAGTCCTTGGCGGTATCATCTCCTTTTGGAGCGTATCCACCACTCTCTGAATAAGAATATCCATTCCAGAATTTTTCTATGAAACTGGTTATCTTTTCATATTCTGGGTTTCCTGTAAAGTTTATTTTGGCCTTTTCGCCTTTTAGGGGTGGGTTTGGAATGTACTGGTATACTGCGGCGTCTCCAGTTACGATAAGGGTTTTGAAGTGTGTGTCTGTGGGGAGGTATAGACCCAAGCCTTGTTGGTGCATATCCTTTCTAATGTAAATGTACGTTATATTATTTTTTTCCAGGAAATAATAGGCCTCGTTGGGCTGTGACGTGGTGAATATCGTTTTCACTTCTATTTCGGTCATCTCCTTCTCTTTCAAAGTGGGTGGGTTTCCCATCATGCCCTGGTAGATTGTTTTCCATAATAGGACGTCTTTTCGGTGCGTGTTACCTATGAGAAGGTAAGCATCATCCATTGTCGCCAAGAACACAGAATTTGCGGGGGTGTTTTCATCTATCCATTTAAAGGCTTCCATCTGCTCCGGTGTAGGATTTATAACATTTACATAGGCTATCACACCCCCTTGCATGATTGGGATGATTAAAAGGAATGACATAATAAATAATCTTATATATGGTGTGAGATTTTTCTTAAGTATCCTGTAATCTGGTATTTTCACCCTATCCAATCTTATAATGGCCTGTGCAAGCCCATAACCAGCCATTAAAGATAGTGGTATCGCCGCATAAGGGTCCCGGAATCTGAAGGAATATGTTCCTATCATCGCAAATACAACGAACCATAAAAGGATGAACTTATAAATGGGATTCTTTGATCTTATGAAAAATAATGCACCATATAATCCAAATATGATCTGGATTAAACCCATCCACTTTGGGAATCCGAGTATTGTAACTGGTTGTGTTTGTAAACGGGCAGTGAATAATACAAATTCTAGAATACCAGCGGCTGCTAAGAGGAATAAAATGGAAACTTCTACCGGCCTTTTTTTAAAGGATGGTATCATGAATGTTAAAATGAATAATAGGATGGTTAGGATGAGGAATACCCACCCCCGATGGGTGAAGAGGTATATAGATAATACTAAAAGGGCTGTTATAAGATACTTGAAACTACCTTTGAATATCTTGAAGAATCCTCCTAGACTGAAATTATCAATATCAGAATATCCTGGCATGCTCTTAGCATATTTTATAAGCAAGTAGAGTATTATTGTGAATAATAGGATCCCTAAGGATTCTGGTATGAAAACTGATGTTCTGGCCACGAATGATGGTACCATTGAGAACAAAAAGGCAGATAAAATTGCCTCCCTCTTCTTCTCAAAGATCTCCCATGCAATCTTATAGAATACGAGGACGGTTAACATTCCAAGAAATGGTGGTAAAAGAAAGAATACAAGTTGACTGTTAAAGATCTTATACAATAAGAATCCTAGTATATGATAGAATGGTGGATAAGCATACGGTTTAAGCCCTAATAGTGAAATTAGATTCCTTGAAAGTATACCTAGACCCTCCGTAGCTAGCCTCATTACGATGTCATGGTGGATATATGCATCATTACCAGGGAATGCAAAATTCCTACTTGGTATAAGTCTTATGATAAAGGCTAAGATACATACCAATATAATGGATTTATTTTTTGGCAAAATTTATCACCGTTTATAGTATTTCCTTGAGGATTCTGAGGATATTACGGTAGTCTTTCACAAATCTAAGAAGTGAAGTGCTAAAAAGGTTTAATTCTCCTCCTTCTAATGATTCCACCAACTTATTAATATCTTCGTCGGTTAGTTGATTAAGTATTTTCCGATACTTAAGGGATCTTTTAATATTGGCCCCCACCCTCTTGTACCATCTTTTCTCATACCTTTTCAGGAACTCTGCATCGGCCCTACCCATCTCTATGGCCTCTGATGCGATTTCACCAGCTATCTTCGCACATTCTGCGGCTATGTGTATACCCCCTCCTGTTAATGGGTCTACTTGCCCTGCAGCATCACCCACAACCATCAGACCATCAGTATAGGTTCTTTTCACGGGCCCTCCAATGGGCACGGCCCCTATATTGAATTCTATTTCAGTTGCATCCAATTTTGACGTGAATCTTTTAAGATAATATTGGGCGCTTTTCGCGTTCCATTTTCTTCTACGTATTCCAACACCAATGTTCGCCCTTTCCTCACCCTTTGGGAATACCCAGAGGTAACCTCCAGGCGCTGTTCTATTTCCAAAATAGAGTTCCATTATCTCCTTTTTAATGTTAACGCCCACCATCTCTGACTGGGCGCATGAGCAGATTTCATCCACCCTAAACCTTGTATCAAGGCCCGCTTTCCTGGCGATTTTTGATTGTATCCCATCTGCAGCTATAACAATATCTGAGCAGATATCAAATGTCTGACCATCTTTTTTAACTATCACACCCCCAACTTTCCCATCTTTGATTATAAGATCCTTTGCTATTGTATTGAGCATTATTTCGGTTCCTTGTTCGGCCGCCCGGATGGCAAGGTATTTATCAAATATTTTCCTTTCAACAATATAACCTTTTATTATAGGGTCATCGGTTAGGAAACTTGCACCTGAGGGTGCATGGATGCACGCCCCCCTAATCCTAGAACAAGTGAACTGTGCCAATGGTTTTATTTTCATGGATTTGAAAAAAGTGTCACTAACACCCCCAGCACATTGTACTGGCGTGCCTATCTCAGGATTTTTTTCCACCATGAGAACATCGAGACCCTCCCTTGCCGCGTGGAACGAGGATATGGACCCGGCAACCCTACCCCCCACCACTATCAAATCATATTTAATGATCTACACCCCCCATATTATTTGGATGGCATTCACTGGACATATTATACTACAAGTACCGCATTCTCTACATTCCCCATTCATTATGACAATCTTTTCCATTTCTAGAATTTCATAGGGGCATACATTTACACAAGCACCACAACACCCACACTTCTCTAGTAACCTCAATCGATCACCTTATATATTTTATAGTGTGCCCACACTGAAGACATGGAGGGAAGTCCTATCCCCCCTGATTACTGATAGGGAAATCTTTTCTTGAAATCCATAAAGGGTGAGGTTTTTAATCATTTAACCGTTAACTTAATATACCAGTTTTTTCCTATTTATTAATTACCATGCAGGGGTGCCCGAGCGGCCAAAGGGGGAGGACTTAAGATCCTCTGGCGCAGGCCTTCGAGGGTTCAAATCCCTTCCCCTGCATTAACTTATTCTGGCCTTAGTAGCTCAGTGGTAGAGCGCTGCCTTGGTAAGGCAGAGGTCGGGGGTTCAAATCCCCCCTAAGGCTTTAATGATGATTAATTTTCTTGGTAAGAGTTTATGGGAAAATGATATTCTTCTTGGTGGTGGAATTGTCCAAGGCATTTGATATAATAATGGCAGGGCTGATATCGGGGATAGTAGCATTCACCACCCAAAAACTTGGGGTTGGTGGAACTGCATTAGGCGCGGTTTTAGGTTCAATGCTTTATCAACTATTATCCCATTACCTTAGAGAGCCGCTAGGAAATGTTAAAACGCGGGTAGTGGAAGATAAGATAGTTTTCACGATTCCACTTATTATAATCCTTATAATAGAAGTTATAAACTTCCTAGCCAATTTTTATTGGAGATCAGAGAGTATACTCTATCTCCTGGAAGGTGTAACCCATTGGAATCTTTTCAGGTCAATGGGCCTTGGCCTTCTCATAATGGGATTATATCCCCTTTTCAGAGCAGATGAAATAAAGAGAACTCATGGATACTTGCTTATATTCGCTGGTCTATTGCTCCTTTTAAGAGGCTTTATAGATGTGAATTCGTCCATTGTAAGATTGTATAGTCTGTTGTTTTATCAATTTGATGCCCTGATCTCGGTGATCATCATTGCGATTCTAATTTATGTGATAGCTGTTATTTTTAATGAATCCATAGTTATAATAACTGAGGATAAAAGATAAGTGATGGGAATGCCTGGGAAAAATGCTACTTTAAAGGCGATAATCGACGTGATATTATACGAAAATCCGTCTACACAAGATGAAATCGCTGAAAAGTTGGGGATCACACGACGTTATGTTACTGAACTGCTCAGACCCCTTATAAGAAAAGGCGTTGTTAAAAGGGCTTATATGGTCGATCTCCAAAAATTTGAGGAATTTTCAGATATTTTTGGCGAGGAATTGACCTCAAAGGAATATGCGGGAAGTTTTTTCATCAAGGAGCTTCTAAAGGACATGTCAAAACATGTGTGTAAACAGCTTGAAAAATCATTTAAGGCCCTTGAAACATATGATAAGGAACTTGCAGATGAAGCCCTTAAAATGGATTATGTTACGAATCATATGCATGAGAAGATTAGGTCTTCAATTGATACTGCGATAGCTATGAATCCATATTCTGAGTTTGGGAGGGCTGTGGTCTTCACTGAAATTGCATATGATCTTGAACGTATAGGTGATCATTCAGGTATAGTGGCCAATTTCACGGTTAAGGAAGCTTATCCTGTTGACCCTGAGATAATGAAGTATCTCAATGGAATGTATGAAACAGCTATTAGCATGGTTAAAAAGGCCATGGACGCTTTCCTTAACGAAAGATTGGGATTTAAAGATGATGTTATGAGACTTGAGGAGGAAATGCATAGGATACAGAGAAAGGCGCTTAATTGTATCGCGGTTCAGATGGCAGAAACCTCTTTTGATGGGAAGGAGCGTTCAACATATTATATTTCGCTTTCAAGGATTGTTAAGACCTTCGAGAGGATAGGGGATATTTGTGTTGAGATTATGGATACTGCAGTGGAATTTTATAAGAATATTCCACGCACAACCACACCTGAGAGGTTCAGGAAGTTTTGAATTTTCCTTTCCAAAGAATTTTTTTCTTGTCCATAAAAAGCATCGAAGGGCATCGCATCCCAAGTTATATATTGTGGGATATTGCTAAAAGGATTGGTTTTGTCGGGAAAAGTTTTGTGGGGGTGTATATTTAATGGTTTTATTAAAAGGCCGTTGGGTGCTTCAACTTTTTGTATTTTTTGGTATATTGTTGTATTGTTTCGTCCAAGTTTTTGGATTCTCTTAGTTTTCCTGGTTTTTTTCCATAGTATTGTATTTCTTCGAGTTTCAAAGTTTTTCTGAATGGTTTTTCTTGTGTTTTTTCTTCGTTTATGTGGGCTATTAACCCTGGAAGCCTTCCTATCATGAATATTCCCGTTCCTGCGCTCCAGTGAAATCCTAGGTCGGATAGTATTGCTGCGTTGGCTCCGTCGATATTTAAGTGTATTTTTTTGGTTTTGTGTAGTGTTTTTTCGATTTCTTTTGCTAGTTGAGTGTGTGGTCCTGCGCATTCCAACTTTCCCGCTACTTTTAGGATTTTGGCTGCTCTGGGATCTTTATGGTGATATCTATGACCATATCCTGGTATTTTCTTAGCATTTTGCAAGTGTTCTTTTATGGTTTTTTTGGCTAGGGATGGTATGTCTTCTTCGGTTTCACATAGCTTTATGGTATTTTGGAATAGTCTCATGGCTTTTTCTATGGCGCCTGCGTGTTTTTCTCCGAATGCTAATAGGCTTGCTGCGACAGATGCGTTTAAGGTGGAGCCGGTAGAAGCGGTGAGACGGGCAACTTGTGTGCTGGGTGGGGTGATGCTGTGGTCGCAGAGGGATACTAGTATGGCGTTGAGCATTTTGGATTCTTTTTGGGAAGGTAGGTTGCCCGTTAGTAGTAAGAATATTATATCGGCGAAGTTGACGTTTTCGATAAGGTCTTCCAGGAAGTAACCACGTGTAGCGATGCAATTTTTTCCTATGAAGGTTATGGCAGTTTTCCAGCGGTAAAAATCAATTTTAAAGGTTTCTTTTAAGGATTTTTCTGTTATCATGGCTATTCACCGTATTGTCCTTGGATCTACTCCTATTTAAATTTAACACTTTTAATGCAGTTTTATTCACATAATATGAACTAAATTTTGTTACCAAGCTTTTTTGTTCATATAAAGTGAAATATAATTCACTAATAGTAAAATTTAAGTATGTTGATGACAACCTACAATATTGGTGATAAAAAATGGACACCAAAACAATCGTAGGGATAATAGTAGCCATACTTGTAATAATAGGGGCTTTGATGATCCTAGGCGGTCAAGGCCAAGGTGAAAAGAAAATTGACATAGTCGGTTCAACTTCTGTACAGCCAGTAGCAGAAAAACTTGCAGCCGAGTACATGAAAAAACACCCAAACGTTAAAATCAACGTACAAGGCGGAGGATCAAGTGTCGGTATCAGAACAGCACAACAAGGAACAGCAGACATAGGCACCTCATCCAGAGAATTAAAAGAAGATGAAAAGAAAACCCTCAAAACATACCTCATAGGCAAAGACGGTATCGCAGTAATCGTGAACAAACAAAATAACATTCAAGGCCTTACAACAGAACAACTCAGGGACATATTCAGTGGCAAAATACGAAACTGGAAAGAAGTAGGAGGCCCCGACGCCACGATAACAGTAATAACAAGAGAAGAAGGTTCAGGAACTCGCAAAGCATTCGAAGAAATTGTGATGAAAGATGCTAAAATAAGAAGTGACGCGATCGTAGAAAGTTCCACAGAAGCAGTGAAACAAGCAGTGAAACAAGACCCTAATGCAATAGGCTTCATATCATTGGCACACCTTGATAACACTGTTAAAGCCCTTAAGATTAATGGAGTAATCCCATCAGAGAAGACGGTGGCTGATGGATCATACAAACTCCAAAGGCCATTCTTGTTCTTAACCAAGGGCGAACCAACCGGTGTCGTGAAAGACTTCATTGATTGGGTTTTAAGCCCAGAAGGACAAACAATAGTAAAATCAGAGAAAGTAGTCCCGGCCAAACAATAAAATCCTATCCTCCTTTCCTTTTTAAGACCCCATATTAATATAAATTATTAATGAAAATAATTATTTTCAAAAAGAGAATAACATCAGGTGATGGGCTTGGAGATGAAATGGAAAGGGGGAATCATACTCATACTTATCATCCTATTTTATCTATTATTCAGACCAGGTGTCCATTATGAAAGAATTGAGATAGCAGGTTCAACTTCTGTACAGCCAGTAGCAGAAAAACTTGCAGCCGAGTACATGAAAAAACACCCAAACGTTAAAATCAACGTACAAGGCGGAGGATCTGGCATGGGCATTCGAACAGTCCAGCAGGGTGTTGTGGATATAGGTACAAGTTCAAAAGCCCTTAAAACCGAAGAAAAGGATGGTCTAATGGAATATGTGATTGGAAAAGATGGTATAGTGATAGCGGTGAACAAAGAAAACCCCATAGATGACTTGACAAAAGAACAACTCAGGGACATATTCAGTGGCAAAATACGAAACTGGAAAGAAGTAGGAGGCCCCGACGCCGAAATACATGTCATAGTCCGAGAAGAAGGATCAGGAACTAGAAGTTCATTCCAGAGCCTAATAATGGGGGATGTTAAAATACGCTCTGATGCAATAGTCCAAGGATCCACAGAATCTGTTAAACAAGCAGTTAAACAAGACCCTCATGCTATAGGCTTTGTTTCAATGTCTCATATGAGCGAGGATGTGAAAGCCCTCAAAGTTGATGGAGTCGAACCATCTGAAAGAACAATCACCGATGGATCATATCCGCTTGTTGTCCCATTCCTATTCCTTACAAAGGGCGAACCAACCGGTGTCGTGAAAGACTTCATAAAGTGGGTTTTTTCACCGGAAGGACAAAACATAATAAGAAGCGAAAAGGTTGTGCCTGCAATAGCAAATGTTTCAGACGATGACTAAACTCATGGGGTGGATATGCCATGATAAGCAGAACAAGAGAAATGTTAATTGAAAAGGGACTTTTCTTGACCGCAATATTTTCAATAATAATCATATTATTAATGGTGCTTTTTATCTTCAGAGAAGCCGTGCCCGTATTCCAAGATTATGGTTTTATAAATTTCATGTTCGGTTGGGAATGGGCGCCCTCAGATGGAGAATATGGCGTATTTACAATGATAGTAGGATCCTTGTGCATCACCTTCCTTTCACTTGCCATTGCGGTTCCCTTCTCCTTTTTATGCGCAATTTTCATGGCAGAACTAGCACCCCAATTCATGAGAAGGATACTCAAACCCGTCATTGAAACCCTAGCAGCCATACCATCCGTCGTATACGGATTCTTCGGACTCATAGTTTTAGTACCACTCGTAAGAACACATATAGGAGGCACGGGCTTCGGCATACTCACAGCCTCATTGATACTTGCCATCATGATAATGCCCACCATAATAAGCGTATCAGAGGATGCGATCAAATCAGTTCCAATCGAATACAAGGAAGCATCACTCGCCCTGGGAGCAACCCATTGGCAGACGATAAGACATGTAATAGTGCCAGCCGCAATACCAGGTATAATCACATCCATTATACTTGCAATGGGAAGAGCCATTGGCGAAACATTAGCAGTTATCATGGTAGCTGGTAACGTGCCACAAATCCCAAGTTCAATACTAGACCCTGTAAGGGCATTAACATCAAACATAGCCCTTGAGATGGGATATGCAACAGGATTGCATTACAGCGCACTCTTCGGGACAGCCGTAATATTATTTATAGTCATCATGATATTACTGGTAATTGCCAACTACTTCCACTACAAGAAAAAGATTGTAGTCGGAGGAGGATACCTATAGGTGATCAGAATGTCATTCAAGCTTATTTCACCTAAAACCGTCCAGAAAATAATGAATGGAGTATTATGGGCCTCCGGGATATTCACAATAATAATACTCATAGTGATCATAGGCTATATACTCCTCAAGGGTTTGCCAGCAGTTAACCTTGAATTCCTATTAGCGGAGCCAATAGAATCTGGTAGAGCTGGTGGTATCGCCCCAATGATAGTATCAAGCATCTACGTGACATTATTGGCTGTTTTGATCGCAACACCCCTTGGTGTTGGAGCTGCAGTTTACATGGCGGAATATGCTGGTGAAACACAGATAGTTAAATTCATAAAATTTGGGGCTGAGACATTAGCATCAATACCCTCAATAGTCTTCGGATTATTTGGATTGTCATTTTTTGTTATATTCCTCGGACTTGGATGGTCCCTCTTCTCAGGGGGTCTTGTACTCGCGCTCATGGCTTTACCCACAATATTTCAAGTGGCTGTAGTGTCTATTGAGAGCGTGCCACGATCCTACAGGGAAGCAAGCTGGGCGTTAGGCGCTACTAATTGGGAAACAATCTATAGGGTTGTGATACCCGCGGCAATGCCGGGCATAGTCACGGGGGTTATATTAGGGATGGCTAGGGCCATATCAGAGGCGGCGGCGGTAATGTTTGTTGTTGGATCCGCGCTTTCAATGCCAATTTCCATTTTTGACCCTGGAAGACCGCTTCCATTACACTTATATGTGCTTGCCACAGAGGGACTTTCCCTTAAAAATGCTTATGGGACTGCGGCCGTCCTTGTGATAATGGTCCTTATAATCACTGTCACTACCAATACTCTTGTTGAAAGGTACAGGAGGAAGATGATGGGGCGATGACCATGTACAGGATTGAAGTTGAAGACTTAAACGTTTATTTTGGTGAAGACCACATTTTAAAGGATATAAACTTGAAGATACCTAAGAATACTGTGACGGCGCTCATAGGCCCATCTGGTTGTGGTAAATCAACTTTCATAAGAACCCTTAACAGGATGAATGATGTTATACCCGGTTTCCGTCATGAGGGTCATGTTTATTTAGATGGGAAGGATATCTATGATCCTGATGTTGACGTGGTTGAATTAAGGAAAAAGATTGGTATGGTCTTCCAAAAGCCGAATCCCTTCCCAAAGTCTGTATTTGAGAATGTTGCTTATGGTCTTCGCGTTCATGGCATCACTGACAAGGACGTGATAGAGAATAGGGTGGTGGAAAGTTTAAAAGCGGCTGCCTTATGGGATGAAGTTAAAGATAAACTAGATCAAACAGCTCTTAGTCTCTCAGGAGGACAGCAACAGCGCCTATGTATTGCTAGGACAATAGCAATAGAACCAGAGGTAATATTAATGGATGAGCCATGTTCTGCATTGGATCCTATTTCAACCACTAAGATTGAGGACTTGATACACAAATTAAAGCGCAAATTCACCATAATAATAGTGACGCACAACATGCAACAAGCCACAAGAGTCTCAAAGTATACAGCATTCTTTTTAAATGGTGAAATTGTTGAAAGCGGCTTGACAGAGAAGATATTCGTAGAACCACAAGATAAAAGGACAGAGGAATACATAACCGGCAGGTTTGGATAATTTTTCGGGTTTCTAGGAGGTATTTTATGGAAAAAAAATATCCGAGAATACTCTTCAGAAAAAGGTTAAAAGATTTGAGAAAAGATGTGGAAAAAATAGCCCAGAAAACCCTTGAAACGCATAAAAAATCTACAAACCTCTTATTCGATTTCGACAAAAAGAGAATGGAAGAAGTAATATCAGCTAGCAAAGAAATAGATGACATGGTGTTCAACCTCGAAAGGAAATGTATAAGTTTAATAGCCGCAGAACAGCCAGTTGCAAAGGATCTGAGATTTATAGAAGCTTGTATAAAAGTTGGAAGCCACCTTAAAAGGATAGGATACCTTGCAGCTGATATAGCGAAATATTCCGAGAACATAAAAGATGAGGAAATACCCAAAAAACCCCTGGAAAATCTCATGCACATGGTAGACTTTGTCCAGATGATGCTCTCCAAGGGGGTATATTCATTCCTTGATCAAAACTTAGAAATGGCAAAAGAACTCAGACACGATGATGATAAAGTAGATGACTTATTTGACCAGACACTAGAACATGTAACCATTAGCATGTTCAAAGATAAAGAAGCGATCAATTACCTTGTGAATCTATTATTTATAGCAAGATTCCTTGAAAGAGTGGCTGACAGGGCTGTGAGTATAGCTGATAGGACAATATTCATGATAACCTGCGAAAAACCATAATATCAAAAAGCAAAAAAATTAAATATGGGGCGGCGACTATTAGCCCCCTCCATTCGTGTTTTCATTTTAGGACGGCAGTGGCATGTCTTGAAGCCCAACATTGTATGCAAACGCCAATAGGTAATCCTGCGGTATGAGTGTGTGCAGTTTCTATCTTAACGTCTAATGCGGTCGTTTTACCACCAAGCCCCATTGGACCAATACCAGTCCTATTTATTTCCTCGAGTATACTCTCTTCTAGTTCTGCTATTTCCTTGTTTTTGTTTCGTTCCCCAATTTTTTTAAGTAAAGCTTTTTTGGCAAGTTTTAGTGCGAGATCTGAAGATCCACCAACACCCACCCCTACGATTATGGGGGGGCATGGTTTACCACCCGCTCTAATCACGGTTTCAATCACGAAATCTTTAACACTTTCAAGGCCCTCACTGGGGAGTCCCATTCTTAACCTGTTATTATTCTCCGAGCCAAAACCCTTTGGCATGACCGCTATTTCAAGAAAATCAGTATCTACTAATTCCAAATCTATCTGTGGGATCATTTTACCAGTGTTATCCCCGGTATTCTCCCTCGAAATAGGGTCCACAACATTAGGCCTTAACGGGACTTGGGAGGTTGCCAGTTTAACCCCTTCTCTGATCCCTTCATAGAGTTTTTCAACCTTAACATTACCCATTTTCACAAATACTATAGGAAGTCCAGTGTCTTGACATATTGGTACCCTTTTTTTCTTGGCGATTTTGATATTTTCTAGGATGGCCTTCAAATTTAATAATGCTATTTCATCCTCCTCTTCTCGAAGGGCTTTTTTGAGGGCTGATTCAACATCTGCGGGTAATGTTGTCACAGCCTCCTTGAAAAGTTGGCATACTGTTTCTTTGACTTTTTCTTGGCCGATCATGGGTTTCCCCGAGCCTATAACTGGATTAGGTCCTTGATTTTCCTAAGTTCAGTTGCTAGTTTATCCCTTTTTGTGGATAGTAGATCCTCTGAACTTTCTATTAAAGCTTCAGTGGGACAAGCTGTGATACAGAGTGGTTTTTCGTATTCTATGCATAGGTCGCATTTATGTGGGGTTCCATGTTCGTCAATGTAAATGGCGCCTATTGGGCAGGCGTCTCTGCAGAGTCCGCAACCTATACATTTATTCTCGTCGATTATAATGGCGCCGTCTTTTTCTATTATGGCGCCTTCTGGGCAGATGTTGAGGCAGGGGGCTTTTTCTGGGGCGCAGTGCATGCAGAAGATTGGCACTCCGTTCAGTAATTTGATGGCGTTCCTTGGGCATATCCTTTCACATTTTAGGCATTCGTCGCATAATTCTGGGCTTAAGATCAATTCTCTCATTGTCATAGCCCCCCCTATTTTAGTTTTTCCTCGGCTTTTTTAGTTGTTTTGATCAAGTTTAGGATTTCTGGTTCTGGTTTGGTTATTCCCGCCATTTTTGCTATGTGTTGTTCTTGTTTTTCTAGTTTTAGTTTTTCGGTGTCTATGAGTGCTAGAGCTCTTTTTGAGCATGCTTTTATACAAGCTGGGGTGTCTAGGTCTGGGCATTGGTTGCATTTATGGGCTTTTCTGTCTGATAGTATGATGGCGCCGAATGGGCATACTACCATGCAGAGTCCGCAGCCTATGCATCTTTCAAGGTCTATGGTTTCGTTGATGGCATCTGTGGGGCAGATTGCTTTGCATGGCGCATCCTCGCATTGTTGGCATATAATAGGATAATAAACCCCGTTTATTTCACGTATGATTATCCTTGGAGCTTCATAGAGTCTTTGGCAGGCTTCTTCACAGTCTTTGCAGCCGTCGCATAATTCTGGTTGGCTTAGGATTTTTTTCAACTTTTTATCCTCCACTCTATATTCTAAGCTCTGCACATATATTGTCAATATACTCTTGTATCTTGGCTTTCTCCTGCTCCTTTAAGTGTTTGAATCTTCTCTGCGCATCTAAGTATTCTGTGACTGGTTTTCTCTGGATTGGCCTGTAGGTTATCCTGAATTCTCCCTCTTCTATCTCGTATAATAACCAAGCGCCTGTTTCTACTGCGAGTCTTCCAATTTCTATTGTCTTGGATGGGTCGAATCCCCATCCAGTTGTACAAGGCTGATGTAAGTGTATGTACGCCGGCCCCTCTGTCTCCTTGGCCTTTTTAACTTTTTTCATGAAGTCTTCTGGGTATGATATTGACGCTGTTGCTACATAGGGTACTCCATGGGCCGCCATGATGAATGGCATGTTCTTTTTGGGCCTGTCTTCGCCGAAACTCTTTTTACCGGGGGGTGATGTTGTGGTTGATGCGCCGTATGGTGTTGCTCCACTCCGTTGTATTCCTGTGTTCATGTATGCTTCGTTATCGTAACAAATGTAGATGATGTTGTGGCCTCTTTCCATTGCACCTGAGAGGGCTTGCATGCCTATGTCTGCTGTTCCACCGTCACCTGCGAATGCAACTACCGTAGTGTCTGTTTTGCCCTTGGCTTTTAGGGCTCTTTCGATTCCTGATGCAACTGCAGCCGCATTTTCGAATGCTACGTGTATCCATGGTATTTCCCATGCTGTTTCTGGGTAGGGTGTTGTGATAACTTCGAGGCAGCCGGTTGATGAAACTGCTATTGTATTTTTGCCAAGGACTTTTAATGCTAATCTCACGCCTAGGCTTGCGCCGCATCCTGCGCAGCCACGGTGGCCTGGGGCGAGGAGTTCTTCTTTAGGGATTTCCATCTAAGATTCCTCCTTTAATCCAATCCATGTAATGTCCTTTTCTGGTTTTTCTGTTTTCTCTATAATCTCCTTAACGTTGTGGGGTGTTATGTCGCGTCCTCCCAATCCTAGGATGAAATTGTAGATTTCCTTGTCGCGGATTTTCGCCATCATGTCTGTATAGAGGGCTCCCCCCATGCTAAATGTGATGTTTTTATCAAGGACTGCTATTTTATCAGCGTCTTTTACTGCATTATAAATCTCTTTTTCTGGGAATGGCCTGTAGACTCTTACTTTGAGTAGACCGACTTTTTTACCTTCTTTTCTGAATTCGTCGACTAATTCCTTTAAAGTGCTGCAAAGTGATCCCATTGCTACGAGGACGATCTCAGCATCTTCGCACCTGTATTCCTCAATGAAGTTATATTTGCGTTTGAATGTTTCATTGAACTCTTTGTTGACCCTTTCTATGACCTTTTTGGATCTTTGTGTGGCTTCTTCGATTTGGTATCTTGCTTCCATGTAGTAGTTTGGGTCTGTGAATGTTCCAAGGGACATCGGCTTTTCTGGGTCTAATATTGCATGTTCTGGTTTATATTCTGGTAAGAAGTTGTTCACTTCATCCTTTGGAAGTATTTCAACTGGTTCTACAGTGTGTGTTAATATGAACCCGTCTAGGCAGACCATACTGGGTAAGAGTACTTTCTTGTTTTCTGACACCTTATATGATATGAGTATGGAATCAAAGGCTTCTTGTGCGCTTTCGACGTATACTTGTATCCAGCCTGAGTCTCTTTCGGCTATTGAGTCTTGGTGGTCGTTCCATATGCTTAGGGGAGCTGAGAGTGATCTGTTGGCGTTGGCCATTACTATTGGGTTTCTAAGGCCTGCTGCTACAAAGAGTATTTCGTGCATTAGTGCTAGTCCTTGGGATGATGTCGCTGTGAATACTCTTGCACCGGCTGCTGATGCTCCTACACATGCGCTTATGGCGCTGTGTTCTGATTCTACTCGTATATATTCTGCTTCTAATTCTCCGTTGGCTACGAATTGTGCCAGATACTCGGATATGGATGTTTGTGGTGTTATCGGATAAACGGGTATGACTTGTGGTTTGGCGAGTTTCACGGCCTCTGCGACCGCCCGATTTGTTGATATTATCTTTAGTGTCATTTTTCCCCACTCCAGGTTATCTTTCTCTTTCCATTTTTATCGCCTTTACGGGGCATTCTTCTGCACATATTCCGCATCCTTTACAATAATCATAATCTATCTCATATTCTGGGCTTATACATGCATCTGGACAGAATAATATGCAGTTGTCGCATTCTATACATTTTTCCTTGTCGAGGATTGGTTTGAAGGTTCTCCAGCTGCCTGTTTTGTTTCGACGGGTGCTTCCAGGTTCTTTTACAGTGGCTCCAATTTCCATTTATATTCACCCTTTCATGTTTTCATAAGCTTTTTTAGCAGCCTCTGCATTCTTTTCCCCGATTTTGCCGGGGAATGTTTCTTTGATTATCCTTATAATGGCGTCTATTGTTACTTCTCTTGTCGCGCCTGCGAATGCTCCCAACATTGTTGTGTTTACAATGGGTCGGCCTAGTATTTCTAATGCTATGCCTGTGGCGTCGATGGTATACTTTTTTGCTCCTGGAGGTGTTTGGGGTTTTTCTCTCGTGTTTATTATAACTGCACCGTTGGTTTTTAGTCCTGCGAATACGTCAACGACTTCTAGGAGGCCGTCATCTAGTACAACAACGTAATCGGGGTTGTAAATTTGATGTCTTCTTCGTATGGGTTTTTCATCTAGTCTTGTGAAGGCCATGACGGGGGCGCCCCTCCTTTCCACGCCAAAGAATGGAAAAGCCTGTGAGTACTTTCCATCCTCGAATGCGGCTTTTGCGAGGATTTCTGCTGCTGTGACGGCACCTTGTCCGCCGCGTCCATGAAATCGGATTTCGATCATGGTCTACCTCCAATTTTTCATTGTTAATCATTATAAAATTTTAGTATATATACATGATGGTCAATTTATAACTCAGAGGGGAATAAAATGAAGATCCTTATAGTCACAGGAAAACTCGCAGGAGAACTCGTAATAAAAGCTTCATCCACTAAAAAGCATGAAGTACATGTTCATATCGCAGACATTCCCATAGCAGCCTTCCTAACCCCCAATCGAATAATAAACGAAATCAAGAAAATAGATGATTCCATCACTTCAGAATTGGATCTTGTACTTATACCAGGCTTAATACCTAGAGATGCTAGTATAATAACAAAAGAGACAGGGATACCAGCCTATAAAGGGCCAACAGACGCCGCCGACCTCCCAATAGTACTCGACCTATTGGACAAATTGAAACTATCACCCAAGAAAGCCGCTGACAAGCTAATAGAAGAAGAACAGCAAAAAAGGGCCCTTAAGTTTATAAAAGATTTTGAAGAGGATGAAGAAAAACGTGAAAAATTACTAAAAAAAGAAGAGAACATCCTTGTAGGTGAACTCCCTGTTGGAAGAGATTTTCCAATGAGAGTCCTGTCAGAAGTCGCAAAGGCGCCATTTTTAAAAAAGGAAGAATTAATAAAGCAGGTTAATTATCTCGTAAAGAATGGAGCTGACATAATAGACATCAGAACAATACCAGGCGAAAATTTATCAAAACAGATACCAGAAATTATAAAAACAGTGAAAAGGGTAGTTGGCAACCTACCAGTGAGTATTGACACTCTGAACCCTGATGAGATAAAAGCAGCTGTTAAAGCCGGCGCAGAGTTAGTCCTAAGCCTTGATCATGGAAACTACAAAGAAGTATTACCACTATTAGAAGAAAAAAACATACCAGCGGTTATACTACCCACAGATTATACTAAAGGTTGGATACCAGAAACCGTCAAGGAAAGAGTAGAATCTTTAGAATCCCTCAAGAGAAAATGTAGAGGTATAGATGTTATCCCTGATCCTATCCTGGACCCCGTCAACAGTAAAAGTATCGTGGATTCAATAAAAGCTTGCAAAGAATATACATCGAGAAACCCAGAACCAATATTCTTTGGGGCTGGTAATGTCGCGGAACTCATAGATGTAGATTCAACAGGAGTGAACGCTCTACTCGCAGGTATGGGCATGGAATTAGGTGCCGGCATCCTCTTCACGCCAGAAGTAAGCGGTAAAAACAGAGGCAGCACATATGAACTCGCAGTAGCATCGCGCATGATGTTCCTTGCAAAAAATAGGAAATCAATCCCTAAAAACTTGGGTATAGACCTCATACTCTTCAAAGACAAAAGAAAACATGAAAAAATAAAAGAAAAAATAGAAGTCCCCATCATCGAAGCACAAGGTGGGATTAAATTCACACAAGACAAGGCAGGGAGTTTCAAAATACTAGTAGAGGATGGTAAAATAAAAGTTATACACTACAAAAACATGGAACCACAAATTGCACTAGTATCAGACAATGCCAAGAAACTTTATGAAGAAATCATAAAAAAGAACCTTGTAACGCGCCTAGAACATGCAGCATACCTTGGAGCCGAATTACAAAAAGCCGAAATAGCACTCATCACAGGAAAAGATTACAAACAAGACCTTGAACTCTTCCGGAAACCATTCAAACTATAAAACTGGGAGCAGTAGAATGTTATGTACAAAATGCGGCTCGAGAAATGTTATCATCCACAGAAGATATTCAGGACAATACCTATGTAAAGAATGCTTCATTAAAGCAATCCAAAAAAAAGTCCTCAAAGACATAAAAAAATACAAACTAATAAAAAAAAGCGATAAAGTACTAGTCGCTCTTTCAGGCGGAAAAGACAGCACAACAGTAATAGATATACTATCAATTCTCGCAGAAAGAAACATAATAGAACTCGAAGTAATAACAATCGATGAAGGCATAGGAGACTACCGCAAAAAAGGAATACAATACGCTTCAAAAACCTGCAAAGAACTTGGAATACCACAACACATATTCTCATTCAAAAAACACTTCAAAGTAACAATAGACGAGATAATGGCGTCCAAACCCCCAAGGAAAGCATGCACATACTGCGGCGTGCTCAGAAGATGGATAATCAACAAGGAAGCCGAAAAACTCGGAGCAGATAAAATAGCAACCGGACACAACCTCGACGACGAAGTCCAAGCAATAGTAATGAACTACCTAGAAGGCAACATAGAAAACCTGATCCGGATAGGCCCCACAACCTACTCACAAAAATTTGTAACCAAAATCAAACCACTCAGAGAAATACCAGAAGAAGAAGTTACAGCATATGTGATGGCAAAAGGCCTGAATGTCCACCTAGAAGAATGCCCATATCGAAAAACCTCCTTCAGGAAAAAAATAGGCACAATTTTAACAAAACTATCAGAAGATCATCCCACCATACTCTACTCCACCCTAAGAGGCCATGAAAAGATCAGAAAAGCTCTGAAAAAAGAGCTTGAAGGGGAATCCATACTAAGGGCGTGTATAAGGTGTGGTCAGCCAGCTGCCCGGGACTTATGCAGGGCTTGCACTCTCCTCAATGAGATAGGGAGGTTAGAAGATGAAATTCACTCTAATAATAGATGATGAGAAAAAAACAATGAAATTCAGGGAAAAATTGACCATCAAAGATGTTCTCAAAAATTTCAACATTCCTTTAGAGGCCGTTGTAATTAAAAAGAATGGTGAAATAGTAGTTGAAGAGGAACAAGTAGATGATGGCGACATTATAGAGGTTATCAAAGTCATATATGGTGGATAATATATGAGAGTATACTATGAATGCGCTCCATGTTTTCTCAGACAAGCAAGGGAAGCATTGGACCTTGCAACAGATGACGAGAAACTAAAACTCAAAATAATGAAAAAGATAATAGGTTTACTCGATTCCATGTTCAAGGAAGGAGCAGTATCCAACGAGATAGGCACTGCTATACATAGACTCATCAAAGAAATGACAGGAAACAAGGACCCTTATGCCGATGAAAAGAGAAGATGTAACAAGATCGCTCAGAATTTCCTGCCAATCGCCAGAAAGTTCCTAAAGGATCATGAAAATCTTGAAGATTTCGTGAAAGTAGCGATAACAGGTAACATAATAGACTTTGGAGCCCTTGGACTCGACTTTGACCATGAAAAAGTGGTTATGGAATCTCTCAATTCCCCCCTCCAAGTGAACCATACCAGAATCCTCGAAGAAAACTTGAAAAAATCCAAAAGAGTGCTTTATCTCGCGGACAATACTGGTGAAATCATATTCGACAAATTACTCATAGAAAAACTCTTGGATTATGATGTAAATGTCACAGTTGCTGTTAAAGATGAACCCATACTCAATGATGCTTGCATAGATGATGCTTTGGAAGCAAGACTCAATAAAATTGCGGATATCGTTACAACAGGAACAGATTCAGTAGGTGTAATCTACCATGAATTTTCAGATGAATTCAAAGAAGTATTTGACAATTCCCAGATTATAATAGCCAAGGGCCTTGGCAATTATGAGGGCTTGACAGAAGCCCCACTTGACAAAAAACCAGTATTCTGCCTATTAAATGCCAAGTGCACAGCCATAGCAAAGGATATCGGGGTTGAAGTAGGATCTAATGTAATGATAAAAATTGACTGAGAAATTCTCATGTTGTGGAGGGCTCATCCCGGAGGTTTGATATTATTAAGGTGGGTTTTATAGGATTTGGGGAAGTAGCATCTACCATGGCATCAAAGCTCCTAGCTATGGGGATTGAAGTTTTAACCGCTACGAAGGGTCGGAGTGAACGTACAAGGACATTGGCACATGATCTGGGAGTTAGTGAATGTGATGACATCAGGGAAGTTTCTAGAAAATCTGATATCGTAATATCGGCTGTAACCCCTGGAGTGGCTGTGAAGGTTGCCAAGAAAGTTGGGGATCATGTTAAGGGCGTCTATGTTGATATAAATAATGTTGCACCTTCTACAGTGAAAGAGGCCCTTAGTCATATAAGTAATGGTAGGGTGGTTGACGCCGCTATCATGGGACGTATAACTAAGGATTTGAGGGTCAAAATTTTAGCATCAGGGGATTCTGCCCACGAATTTGCCAGGTTAAGTGATTATGGGTTCAATATAGAAGTTAGGAGTGGTAGGGTTGGTGATGCTTCTGCGCTTAAAATGTTGAGAAGTTCTTATACAAAAGGTGTTTCAGCACTTCTATGGGAGACTCTTTTGGCAGCATATAATATGGGCCTTGATGAGGATTTATTAGAAATACTTGAGGAGACTGAGGGTGAAGGTTTTAGGGAACGTGCAATTTCAAGGGTTATGAGTTTGGCTTTCCATTCAAAGAGGAGATATGAGGAGATGAAAGATGTTAAATCATTTTTATCCGAAAATATAACCCCTATAATGTCAAAGTGCACGTCTAAAATCTTTAAGGAGATAATCATGAGATTAGATGATCTTGGAAGATCATTTGAAGATTATAGTATGATTTTTGATCATATAAAAAGAAGTTTATAATCGTGGTTGATATACAATATAATTGAAAGGTGATTTGGTTGGGAGAAGATATCCTAGAGGATTGTAAAGAGAATCTTAAAAAACTCATTGGTAAAAAGATCCTTGATGTTGAATTCAAGTTTTATGATGATGAGTGCTGGAGGATCCACTTGGATACCGAGGATGGTAAGTTTGTGATGACATTTTGTAAATCTTGGACGTGCCCTATAGTAGAATACAGAGGAAAAAAATAGCTCATCCAATACTTATTTGGACTCTGAAACTCTCATTTTCTTTGATGAGCTTGCCATTAAATGGTATGAAATGTGAATCTATGATTAACCGAAGATAGGTTGCCATTACACCTGGGAGGATCAGTGGACTTTTAATTTTCATCCCATCCCTTATCTGGCAAGAAATAATATCATTCTCCTTTACATATATTTTAGCTTCTTTTCCTTCCTTTAATCTTTCAATTTCAAACTTTTTTAAACTTATCCCAGCTTTGAAAGACTTCTCAAGCCCATCCAAGGATCTGGGATGTTCCATGAACCTCTCATGGGCTTTTTTTGAAGTGTAACCTTTTTCCACGCTCTTTGACACGAACCAAGCCCTTTGGATTATTCTCTCCCGTTTTTGGTCTGGGGGTATCCATCCCTTTTCCTCATAATATCCTATGAGATTATAGACTTCTCTCCTTGTTACGTTCATCTCCATTGAGCTTAGAGCTAGTCTTGTGAGCACTGGACCGTATCCAGCCCTTCTAAAGGTCGCCCATATTTGGTTTTCTGTATTGTATGGTCTCCATTTGATGATGGAATTTATAAGTTTGGCGTTAAGATAGGCTATCTCTATGAGGTCTGCCTTTGAAAGCTTGTTCATTTTATCCTTTATTAAATTAAAGTTCCTTTTACCTGGGGCTTTTCTATTTTTCAGCTCTCTTTCAAGGATTTTTATAGTGTTTTCTGGTAAAAGTCTGGCCACATCTTCAGTGATTTTTAGGTTATTTTCTATTATCTTTTTTCTTATTTTTCTTCCTGAAATTTTTGAACCGTTTTCTGTAAGTTCTGGGATGATGTGAAATTTCATTTTCCGATTGTATTTTTCTTGGAAGAATTCGTTGACGGCAAACCATCTGATAACGTTCCTATTCGGAAGTTTTGCTGGTATTCCACTGAATATGCCTCTTTTAGCGAAATACTCCGCCTCTTTTTTTATGATTTTTGGGGGGACGTTAGCAGCATCCACATAATTTGTAACACCATCTTCTATCATCATAGCTATTCTTATAGGCACAGTGTATGCTAGTGTTAACCTGTGGTGTAGGCCTTCGATTGGTATGACTTTATCAGCTCCTGCTTTGAGGGCCATTTTTTCACGAGCTTCATATGATGCGAAGAATGGGGCGTGATTGGCGCTATAATCCTTATTAAGGTATATGACGAGTTTGCTTCCAGTTTTTTCCGCTATTTCGCGTCCTTTTTCTATGAGTTTCACATGTCCTTTGTGTAGTGGGTCAAAATCTGCGCTTATACCAATCATTGAATCCCTCTTGTGAACTGGCACACTCTAATATGGGGGATTCTCAGCACTTGGAGGTGAATTTTCCAATCTGCCTTGGAGTTTAAGCTTTCATTCCTCATAATCTCTATTATGGATCATATTTGTTTTCAGGTTCGGTTTTCTATGGGGGAATGCCACCCTTGGATATTATTTGGCAAGTCTGTTTCTCGTGTCTTTCTTGGCTTTTTGGGGTGCGGGAGGATAAGTTTCTTTATTGCGGGGTTGGATTATCCATAGACTTGGTATTTGATGTTATTTGTTGATCTTGTGAAATCTCCAAGTTCTTTTTCGGCGGCCCATCTATTGTAGCAGTTGCATTTTATGGGTTGTATGGTTTTTTGGGTTAGGTTGGATTCTATGATTAACTTTTTAAGTTTCATGTTACATTTTTTGCAATTGTAGGGGCCTCTTGGTGTTCCGAGTCCTGAAGTGTCCATTATTGTTGGTATTTTGAGGTTTTTTCGTGCGTTGTTTATGATTTCGATGAGGCTCCATATCCATGGGGGTTTGTATGAGCCTCTTTTCCAGAGTTCTTCCATTACCGTGCCTTTGTGTATGGTTGATGGGCAGAATGATATTCTATCAACGCCTATTTTCTCTGCATAGACTGCAGAGTTTATGGCATCTTGGATAGCTTCTCTTTCACTTGTTAAAATGGGTTTTATAAGTATATAAGCCTTTGATTTTATATCGAAATTCCTTTTCAGACTTTTTATGGCTTTGATGGCTTTTTCGAAGTCTTCTTTTGTAAAGCCCTTGTTTATCTTGTATTTGCGGGTGTAATCGTCTGCAGTTTCAAGTCCTATGCTAACTTCTAATATTTTGTTTGGTATGTGATTGCAACATTCAATAAGGATCTTCTTGTTTATGTATTCTGGACGAGATTCTATTATTATCTCTTCTATGTTGTCTATTTCATTGAGGTATTCTAGTATGAATTCCCTGGACTCTCTCGGGAATTCTTCGGGGTTTAAGAAGCTGCCAGAGATGAATATTTTAATTGCAGTTTTTTCTTTTATCCTATACTGGGATATTAGATCTTTGAATATCTTGTTTAATTTTTCGGCTTTGATGTCTTCAAGGAGAGAATCTGAAAGGTAGCTGCACATGGTGCAACCGCCACTTTCTGATAGTGCCCATGAGCATCCTCTGGTCGGGAGTATCATGAAAATTGCTTTACCTTTCCCTGAATAGAGTAAGTCTTCTTGACACCAACTAGTTGCTAATTCCTCTGGTGATTTTCTTCTAATCCTTTTAATAGCTCTTTGTCTGGTTTTCAGTGCTAACTCTCTTATCATATTCCTTTGTAAAAATAAGCTTAGCTTTTATTTAAATATTCTATGGAAAAGGGAAAAAGAGTATAAAAAAATGGGGGTGAATTTTTATTTTTTAGAAGCTTTCTATGACGTCCCCTACGAGTTTTATGGATTTTTTCATGTCTGGCCCTATTGGTGAACCAACGACATATTGTGTTACGCCCATTTCACCTAGAGCTTCTATTTTAGGTATTAGGTCGTCTGGTGTTCCTACGATTGCGAATGCTTCCATTAATGCGTCATCTACTGCTGCTATTGCACCGCCAAAATCTCCTTTGGCTATGAGGTCGCCGAATTTCTGTTGTGTTTCACCTGGTAGGCCGTGTCTTTCAAGCACGAATGGTGGTGATCCTGCGGCTATGAATGCGACAACTATCTTAGCAGCGTTAGCTGCTTTTTCAGGGTCTTCATCTACTGATGTACAAGTGTATGCGGCGACGTCGATTTCATCCATGCTTCTGCCTGCAGCTTCTGCCCCCTCTTTTATGTTTGGAACGGCAGCTTCAAAATCTTTTGGGTTTGAAGCATTAATTAGCACACCATCTGCCACTTCACCAGCGGTTTTGAGCATCATTGGACCCTGGGCACCCATATATACTGGGATTTTCTCCTGGACGGGCTTGTAATCTAATTTTGCACCTGTGTCAAGTGCTTCTCCAGCTGTTAGGGTTCTTACTATTGATATCGCCTCTTTTATCCTTGATATTGGTTTTTCCCATGCAATGCCTAATTTATCGAATGTGGCCTTGTCACCAGGACCAATACCAAGGTTTGCTCTTCCATTTGAAATCTCATCTAAGGTTGCTATGGCTGAGGCTGTTATTGCTGGGTTCCTAACATAGGGGTTTGTTATACCTGGACCTATTCTGATGGTCTCGGTTTCTTTAGCAAGTAAAGCGAGGACCTGATATACGTATCTGTTGTTGTAGTGGTCCGTTATCCAAGCGTATTCGAAGCCAACATCCTCTGCCAATTTAACGACTTCAACTATTTCATCTATTGGCATGCTTGGGACGATTTCGATACCAAATTTCATAGATATCACCTTTTGGGGTTATTGGGGTTGATTTTTTGCATCCCCCCTCTGGGTGGGTTTTTTGTTTCCCTTCCCAAATATAGTAGATAGGTAGGGATGTTAATCATCCCTTAGCAGGTTTTTCTTAGGAGTTTAAACTCCTAGGTTTTTTCTGCCTTTTCCCACCCACCTCTCCTGCCACCTTCCCCCACACACTGTGGGGGGAATGTGCAGCAACTAATATATGAGTTTATCTGCAAAATAGAAATAATTTATGATTTAAAGGTAATCGAAAGTTTTAAATATTATTGCTGTTGTCACCCATAATTTTAGGTTATATGGGCGCCATCTTATCATGGGGAGAGGAGAACCTATAAAAATTATAGATTATAATTTTGGTTCAAGTCTTTTTATCATGAAAGCCATGAACCCTACTATCATCGGGAATAATAATAGGTAGAATAATAATATTGCGATTGGGGGTAAAACTGACCCTTCCATGACCGTGGCGGCTGCAAGTAACATCACAAGGAATATTACCGGTGCGAGGATGGCGATGAACATGTATATCATGGTGAAGGAGTTAAGCTTCTGGGAATAATCTCTAAGTTTCATCCTCATCTCATAGGCCACATCCTCTGCTATAATACTAAGGGTCTTGGCTAGGTCGCCCCCACTTTCAAGTGTCCTTGTAATCTGATAAACAGCCCTATCCAAGCCCTCTGAGTCTACCCTGTTACACATTTCCCGTAGAGCATTCTCAGTACTTTCACCATATCTTATCTCTTCAAGCGTCCTTGCAAATTCTTCAGATAACGCCCCGTACCCTGAAAGCGCCACTGAACGCATGGTATCATGGAGTCCTAATCCTGCTCTAAGTTCTGTTGCCATCTGTCTCAAAGCGAATGGTAATTGGCGTGATGCTTCACCTGACTTCCTACCCTTTTGCAATTTTGGAGCAACTGTCAAAATCACCGATAAAGAAGTTACTGCAAACATTAATATTAAGCCGATATCCAAGCCAAGGCCTAGTGTGACTGTTATCAATAATAATATGAGGCCAGAAACGCTTCCAAGTAATAACAATATCCTAGGGTCGAACTTCTTTTCCTCTTCTTTTAATAATTCTTCAAGTGAAGCTTCTGTATACCTTTTTCCACTTTCTTTCTCCTCTTCTTCCCGGTGCCTATCGGCTTCTATAAGATCCTTGAATATTTCTACCTCTTTAGAGGTCATCCTCATCCGTTCCATTATCATTGAAGTGCTTCTACGCTTTATGGTGCCCCTGAAATCACGTCTACCAGTGAAAGATGGTCTGATACTGGTTAGTTTCGTGGCTGGGGCTTTAACCCCCTCTTCCACCTTTCTACCTGCGGATATTGTCATATCCCCAAGCTTTTCAAAAATTTCTTTAAAGACCATTCTTAGACGCCCCCAGGGTTTGGGCTTAGAGTATTTTCTCTAGGATCTCCTCTGGATCCTTATAATATCCATGTATATATTTGGCCACTTCATCTATGGATCTTATATTCTCATCGGCCATGAATTCTAAAACTAATCTTCTTCTCTCGATTTCTTCTTCTATTTCAGTTATACTTATACCTCGTAGTTCTGCTATTTCTCTTAAGGCTTGGCTTGTTATACCCACATATTCGACCTCGTCGGTGACGTTATCCCATTCGAATATCTTGTTTAATTGGACTCTGCCCTCTTCCATCCCCACGACCTCCGCCACTTCGGTTATGCGCCTTATTGAACGACCAGATGAACTATACATCCTATTCTGCATTATGATGAAGTCCAATGCGGGTATCATAATACTTGGGACGTTCATGGGCCTGTTCGTGAGTCTGGTGATGGTTTCTTGCGCAGTGTTTGAGTGCAATGTTCCGAACCCTGAATGGCCAGTGTTCAAGGCTGTGAATAATGTTATGGCTTCAGGGCCCCTTACTTCCCCTACTATTATCCTGTCTGGTCTTTGTCGGAGGGAGTTTTTGACGAGGGTGTCCATGTCGATTTCACCCTTTCCTTCTATGTTTGGTGGTCTTGTTTCCATTCTTAGGATATGGGGGTGTGGGAGTTGGAGTTCTAGGGTGTCCTCTATGGTGATAACTCTCTCACGGGGTGGTATGAATGCTGCTATCGTATTAAGGGTTGTTGTTTTACCCGAGCTTGTGCCACCCGCGATTATTGCATTGCATGGTTTGACTCCAAGGCCATCAGTACATACCCAGAGGAATGCTGCCAGATAAGATGACATTGTCTTGAAATTGATAAGGTCTATGATGGTGTAAGGGTCTTTTTTGAATTTACGTACAGTTAGTGTGGGTCCATCCGGCGAGACTGGGGGTATAGTTGCATTGACTCTTGAACCGTCGGGTAATCTTGCATCTAGGATTGGTGTTTGTTGGTCTATGCGCCGACCTACTTGTCTCGCGATCAGATCAATTAGGGCTTTAATATTATCAGCATCATCGAATATGAGGTTTGTTATCATCATACCCTTGTCTCTATGGTAGACAAAAACAGGTTTTTTCACGCCGATTATCATTATCTCTTCAAGATTATCATCTCTTATGAGAGGGTCTATTTCACCATAGCCTAGCATTTCTTGCACGATTTGATTGGCGAGTCTGTCAATGTCTCGAATCCCCTTCACCCTGAGGAAGTTTTTAATCTCCCTCATAAGGGTTTTCTTGTCGATTTGGAATTCGCCACCGGCTGTTACAGCAGCTTCCACGACCTTTGACCTTATTTCATTTATAAGTTCTCTTTCTTTATCGGAAAATTTTGGAAGGGAAACCTTATATAATGGGATTAGATCCTCCTCTATGATTTCAACTTCTTTAACATCTGCTTTTCTATGTTTTGAGGGTTTTCTCTGGATTATCTCGTCAATGTCAAGGGTGACCTCCTTCCCTGATTTAACTTTCCCATTTTCAGCTTCAAGGCTGTCATCGGCGAATTCTCCCAAGATTTCTCTTAAGATCTCCTTCCTTTTATCCTTCATAAAAATCACTTTTTAATATGATGAATATCATATTTAAACTTTATATGGGATTAAAGTGTGAATGTGGGGGGGACTGCATACTAAATAGGAGATCTTTATTAGAAAAGATCCAAGATTTTTACAATGGATGTAAGGATTGTTATAATCCTCATTTGAACAAGAGAGCACCCCTCAGGGATCAAGTGGACTTAAAGGTTATTGATAGGGACTGGGGTAAATGTAGGTGTGGTAAAAGGCACCTTGACACTACGATGGGGCATATACTAATTATAATGATCGAAGAAGGGATCCTAGATAGAAAATCGAGTCTAAGAAGTGTTGGCACACCACTTATGAGCATAGGTTATCCACTTTCAAGGACACCATTCCTATCACCAAAATCCTTAATCCTATTATCAAAGAATTTGGATAAAAAAACCGCTAAACGCATAATCGAGGAAGTACCAGAAGTTAAGGGGGTTATAAAAGGAGATCCTAGGATGACAGTAGGCGTCCTTGATTCGAAATATGAACCTATTGTATATGAGAAATTAGCTGGATGCGATATGCGCTGTGACATTATAAAAACTCAAATAGGAGCCTTGTGTATTTATAAAAGACAGAGCAGAATGCACATAGAATCTCCAGATTCTTCATACTTGAAGTTGATGAGCCTCCATAATATCCTGAGGAAATTTAAAGGTTCATTTAAGGTTATAGATGCTACATGTGGCCCCGGGACCCTAGGATTATTCGCACTTTTTGCAGGAGCCAGTAAAGTAATATTTAATGATATATGGAACGAAGGCTTGAAAATGACCTTCATAAACCTTGAGGTAAACCAGTTTAAAAAGGACAAACGTGGAAATTTCGAAATATACAATGAGGATATAAGGGATTTGCCCTCGCTCATTGATGAAAAGTATGATCTTTGTATTGTTGATCCTTTCCCAGGGATTGATGTTTCTCCTTTTGTTAAAGCCTCTAAGAAGCTTGCTAAAGAGGTACTTCTTATCTGTTAGAGGTAGATGGCTAGTGCCGGTATTATGAGAACCCCCATGAGATGGGATTTGCTAACACCTACATAGTGGGGTATGAGGCCAAGGGCTATAGAAGTTACATAGGCAAGTAAAATAAAATGTAATGGTGCATTTTCTATCAGAGAAAAGATTATCACAAGGAAGCTTATAAAGTATACTAGGAGCCTTGAGAGCCTATTATAGTCCATGTATTGGAGGTGATCGGTTAGGAAATCCCCTATTTTTATACATAGGACAAAGGATGTGGCTGCTGATATTATAGATGTGAAGCTGAAGAATATGAGATGATTTAAACTGAAATTTTCTATTATCTTCGAAATATATACTGCTATTCCACTACGGGCATTTCCTATAAGATAAATGGTCATAAGGGAAAAAAGGGCATCTGAGGTGTTCAAAGCACTGAGGGATGTTAAAAGATTCTCCACCCGATCATCATCCCCTCCACTGATTTCCTGGGCTAATATGCTGCCCTGTGCCGGTCCGAAGCCTGGGAGAAACCCTAGTAGAGCCCCGGCAATCCCACCTCCAAGAACTCCCCTCAGAACCCTTGTATCAATTCTGATTTCGTTCACTGGACATTGTCTGGGCAGGATTGAATTTTCACCTAGACTGTAAATTAGTGTGCTCACACCAAAAAGGCCGCTGAAAGTGCACAAGAGTGAAATGTTGGGTGAAAGTGGAGTGTTTAACATGACCCATCCCATGATCCCAGATAGGATGAATATTATCAAGGACCATGCAATGGCTTCTAAATTCCTATTCAAACTTACTATAAGATAGATTGACATTATAAGGAGTAATAGTCCTATATATGGCCTTAGCAGTTCATGTGCTGGGGGAAGGATGACCAAGAATAATGGTATGGATAATACTGTGAATATTATACCCCCAAGTCCGCCGACGGCTGTTAATCTTATAGCCTTTTTACCCTGCCCTTCTAGGACCATCCTATGGCCTGGTAATATGGATAATGCTGTTGCTTCATCTGGGACGCCCACTAACATGGATGGTATGAATTCCATGAGTGCATGGGTGATGGACATTGAGAGTAGAAAAACAGCTAAGGATTCCGGGGAAAAGGACTTGAAGATTAAGGATGTGGCGGCGAAAGTAAAAGCGCCTATGGTGTTAACATGGACACCTGGTATGATACCTGTTATGACGCCGCATAAAATCCCTAAAAGGCAGGTGAGGATGAGATCAAAAATCTCAACCACCCTGTGTTTAAATTAAACGTCGCAGGTCAGTTACTTCTATGTTACTTACACCTTCAATTTTTGATAAATTTTTTTCAACGTTCTCTGTTCCCCCAGCCGCATCGTCTACAACAACCATCACATTCAAGGCTATGAGGCCAAAGGCAACTGGTTCTTCTTCTATTTTATATAATTCAGCATCTTTTGGTATTGATGATTGAATTTTAGCCTTTAATTTTGACATGTCCACATCGGGACTTTCTGGCATTAATTTTATAGTGGCGACAACTTCTCCCATTGTTATCTCCCTCCAATTTTAATAATATCTGATCCACTATTATTATTTATATTTGTTGGTTGGAAAAGCATCCCCCCACACAATAGAATATGGAAGAGGGGGTGAATTTGTTGAATTTATCCCTGTAAAGGGCCAAGGGGAATCCTCACCATAGGGTGTGCTGGAAAATTTGAAACTTCCTATAAGGTCTGGAAAGAATACAGTCTCATGGTGATAGTTCATGGACCTTCGAATCCACATTTACATTTGTATGGGTGGCTGAAGGTTCGGCATTTTTCGCATCTGTATATTGTTTCTTCACAGAATGGGCATTCAAATTTCACATAACCTTCACCTAGGGGTATTTCTTGTCTACAAGATGTGCATCTTATCTTTGCCAAGTTCAATCACCTCTTATCCTCGTATATATTGTGTCAGTGGATTTTATGAGAGAAAGGATCCTCTGGGGATGTTTCCCATTGGCTACGTAACAATCAGATTTGTATTTTAGTAGAAGTTTTGGTAGTTCTTCATCCACTGCAGTTTCGCCAAAAGTTAGTAACTTTTTAGCACTTATTTCATTTATAAGTCTAGCTTCACTATTAGTGGGATCTATCGTATATATACCATCTACATCTGTTGCTATTAATAGTTTTGTATGCATGAGCTTTGATATATAAAAGGCGATGGAATCTGATGTTACCTGCCATGAATGTTTGAGGGGATCCAGATAGTGTAGGATTCTTGATGGTAAGAGTACTGGTATTTTACCATCTTTTATTATTTTTTTAGCTTCTTTTATGGTTTGAGTTGCCTCGGCTCCTTTTACAAGGTCTGCAAGTAATATGCCCATTATATCCATGGATAGTATGGCGGCTTCATGGCTTGCAGTGTCTGAAAATCCGAGTTCATGATCATATTCTCTTATTTTATTTGCAAATTCCCCACCACCAGCTATGATCATGATGTCCTCGCCTAGAAGGTTTTCTAATAATTTCTTTGCATGATGGGGGAACAAGCTGCCCCCTATTTTCACGATCCATTCCACTGTCCACACTCCCTGGCATTTATGAGGTGATAAAATTAGGATACTATGATCACTAATCTTCTTTTCTCACGTGCTTATAATAGTTTTAGGTGTTTTGTTATCTTATCTATCTTTTCATCGTCGTCTGGGCCTATGCCAAGGGCTGTTATCGTGCCTGGGGGTAGTTGTGTGTGCCCAGCGTCGCGTACGAGATAGTGGGAGATTTTTGTCTTTTTCAGTGTTTTGTATATTTCCATGAGCTCTTCTAGGTTTTTCACTTTCAGAATTATCTTCTTTGAACCTTCATTTTCCCATTTTTTCACTTTGTCTTGGGTCGTTCTCTTGTATGATTCTATGGACGCGTGGCAGGCTTGAGCTGCAAGTTTACCTTTCCCCATTTTAAGGTCTGCTCGGATTATAATAGCCTGTTTCATCTAGAACTTTCACTCTCCTTTATTTTTTTATCATATTTATGATAGTGGGTATATGATATTTTTTGTTTGAAAACTTCATGGGATTATCTTGATAGTGCAAAAAGTTTTTCAAAATTCTATTAGTGTATTTAATGTCAATCTTATATTTACAAATGCGATATTAGTCACAAAGATGGCAGAAGAAACGATAAATTTAAATACTATGGATTTGAAGATAAAATTGAGGTGATATTATGGGTCAATTACCAATAGCACCAGTTGGAAGAATCATAAAAAATGCCGGTGCACAAAGAATAAGTGATGATGCAAGAGAGGCACTAGCAAAGGCCCTAGAAGAAATAGGTGAAGAGATAGCAGCATCAGCTGTTAAACTTGCAAAACACGCCGGTAGAAAAACTGTTAAAGCAGAGGACATAGATTTAGCATTTAAAAAATTGTACTAATTTTTCTAATTTTATTTCCCCATTTTATTACTTTTTTTATAAAATGAAATTTAAAAGAAATCCAAGGGGGGAAAACTCCACATAATATGAGTTTTTATTATTCTAGGGTGATGTGAGTGACTAGAATCGCCATTTTGGATCATGACCGGTGCCAGCCAAAAAAGTGTAATTATCTTTGTATCGAATACTGCCCCGGTGTTAGAATGGGTGAAGACACAATAATAATCAATGAAAAAACTAAAAAACCTATTATATCAGAGAAATTATGCTCAGGCTGTGGTATATGTACTAACAGGTGCCCTTTTAATGCTATAAGTATAATAAACTTGCCAGAGGCCCTTGAGGATCCTGTTCACCGTTATGGGGAGAATATGTTCGAACTTTTCGGATTACCAGTCATAACGCAAGGGGATGTTATTGGACTTATAGGACCCAATGGGATTGGTAAATCCACTATAAGTCGTATACTTTCAGGTGAATTAAAACCCAACCTTGGAGATTATGAAAACCCCCCAGGATGGGATGAGATAATAAGATTCTTCAGGGGATCCCAATTACAAGAATATTTTAAGAAACTTTCAAAAGGCAAATTAAGGACGGTTCATAAACCGCAACTAATAGATCTTATCCCAGAATATGTGAAAGGTAGAGTGGATGAGCTCCTAACAAGGGCTGATGAACGTGATAAATTAGATTTTATCATTGAAACCTTTGAACTTGAACCTATACTAAAAAGGGATATAAAAAAATTGAGTGGAGGAGAACTTCAGAGCATAGCCATAGCAGCAGCAGCCCTCAGAGATGCCGATTTTTATTATTTTGACGAGCCAACATCCTGGTTGGATGTTAAACAGAGGCTAAACGCGGTTAAGGTGATAAGGTCCCTCCAAGAAGAAGGCAAAGCCGTTATGGTGATAGAACACGATCTCGCAGCCCTTGACGCTCTCTCAGATTATGTTCATGTACTCTATGGGAAACCTGGAGCCTATGGTGTTGTATCAAAAAGGAGAGGTGTGAGAGTTGGTATAAACGCCTACATAAAAGGGTTCCTGAGAGAAGAAAATGTTAGATTCAGAAAAAGTGAAATTCAATTTAAAATAAAACCACCCACACCAGAAGAGGAGGGTGAAACACTCACTGAATACTCAAATTTAACCAAAAAATATAATGCCTTCCAATTAAAGGTTGAAGAGGGTAAAATATATTTAAAGGAGATTGTAACAGCATTCGGACCCAATGGCATAGGTAAAACAACCTTTGCAAAGATACTAGCAGGGGTTGAAAAACCAGATAAAGGTAAGATTAAAAAGAAACTCAAAGTAGCCTATAAACCACAATACCTAAAATCAGATTTCAAAGGCACTGTTAGGGAATTTCTACACTTAAACGCGCAAGGATACGGTACCAAAATATTTAAAAGCGAGATTGCAAGGCCGTTTTCCCTTGAAGAATTAGAGGATAAAAGGGTTGAAGAACTCAGTGGAGGAGAACTCCAAAGATTAGCTATCGCCACAACATTATCCATGGAAGCGGATCTTTACGTCTTCGATGAACCCACAGCCTTCCTAGACGTTGAACAGAGACTAATGGCGGCTAAAGCCATGAGAAAGATAATAGAAGGTAGAGATTCCTCTGCTATTATAATAGACCATGATATAATCTTCCTCGATTATATATCAGACAGGGCCATGGTATTCCATGGTACACCTAGTATAAAGGGATATGCGACAAGTCCAACAGAACTTCGAAAGGCAATGAACAGTTTCCTATCCCAAGTAGGTATAACATTTAGAAGAGATAAAGAAACAAAAAGACCCAGAGTAAACAAACTTAACAGTTTCCTTGACCGTAAGCAGAAAGAAATTGGGGAATACTATTATCTCAAAACTGAGTGAATCATCCCTCAAAAAGGGGCCGTCTCTCACAGATAATAAGCAAAAAACCCCAAATAATTTAGTGGATACAATAATCTATTCTGTGAAGAGGGGTACCCAATAGAAAAAACTGCCGATAGTTAAATGGTGTGGAAACTCTCCCAAATCTAGCCGGTGATTCTGCAGCTGGAAAATGATACAATATTGTCTTTTTTTTGGCATGATCTTAAAGGGGTGTATGAGTTTTCCTTTTAGCTTTTTAGAGACCCCATCAGATCTATAAAGTTTTCTGCGAATACTTCGACTTGTTCTTTGGGGATTGAGAAACTTAGGCGGATGTATCTGTCGCCATAGAATCTGCTGGTGTATGATCCTTGTCTTACAAAGATTTTCCTTTTTAAAAGGCATTCTGTCAGATCATCTGGGGATACTCCTGTATTGTATATGTCTATAGCCATCATGTTAGCGTTTGATGGGTATACTGGTATGAATGAGCCTTCAACTTCATCAACAGCCTTTTTTATGATCTTCTGATTTTCGTATGTGTGTTCACGCACCCTTTTGATCCATTTCTTCTTTGTTTTCAAGGCTTTTATAGCGCCGATTTGTGATAGGGCATTTGTCCCGAGATCGTTTATGATAACAGCTTTGAGGGGTTCCATCATTTCTGGTACTGTTACAACAGCCCCAATCCTGAGACCGGCCATTCCACAAATTTTCGAGAAACTGTAGATTGTAAGAGTCCTCTCAGGGGCGTGTTTGGCTGCTAAGTAGTGCTTTTTCGCGAAATCTCTGTATGTTATATCATGTAGAAGATATAAGTCTCTTTCCTCGGCTATTTCGGCGAACTCTTTTATCTCATCTTTTGTATAGGATGATCCCAGAGGGTTTAGGGGGTCTATAAGTGATATTATCTTTGTTTTCTCGCCTATGTTATCTCTTGCGAGTTTTGGAGTGAGTTTATATGAACATTCTTTGTTGTATATGTGTATGCTTGTTACCTTTGCCCCGAATCTCCTGGCGAAGTTTTCAATTATCAAGTATCCAGGATCTGATGTTATGATCCCGTCGCCTAATTCTATGTAACTATGCATGCACAGATAGAGAGATTCTGTCCCCCCTGCAGTTATGAGAGATTCGAAGCCATTTTTTAATCCTAAGTCTTTTAGTATTAACTCTTGGAGCTCTGGGAATCCTTCAGGTGGGGGATATTTACAATATTCATTGCTCTTTATGAATTCTATCATTGCTTCCTTTATTTCGTCATGATCATTAAGATGATTTGTATTTTGGCCCATCCATATCATTTCTTTGTCCTTAAAAACATGATTAAAAAATTCATTAATAGTTTTAAAACCATTAGGCGGTACTTTGACGATTTTATGATACTTTTTAGGGGAAATCATGTCCATCACTACAAGTTTATGGATTGGGGTGTTATTCTATATTTACTAAAGTAAAATCTGTCATGATTTTTTTAGATTATTATTAGTTAAAGGGTTAATAAAAGTTTTTACTAATATGAGTTCATCCTTCAAGACCGTTTTCAACTATCCTAAATGTTGTTTCAAGTCCTTCTTCTTTGTTTTTATGCCTTTTTAAAATCGCCCGACGTTCACCGATCACATCTCCCTTTTGTAGCTCAATGATTACTTTACTCCAATATTTGAGTATGGTACCTCCCACGGGTTCGATGGCGTTTCTACCCTCTGCATCAAATAGAGAATATATTTGGTTCGTGATTACAACAGCAAGATCATATTTTTTCGCCATCCTTAAAAGCAGAGCCATTTGGTTACCCAATTCGCTGTGTATCCTTGGAGAGCTCCCATCCTTCAATCTGTATAATGCCACGGCAGAATCTAAAATTATGAGATCGAATTCCTGTGGGTGTCTTTGCAAAAACGACCATATTTTTCTTATGGTCTCGCCTTGTTCATGGAATGTTCCTGGTTCAAATACTATTATTTTCTTAGCTATCTTATCGAAGTCCTTACCGGCCACTTGCCTTATCCTTTCGATTGACATTCCACCTTCTGTATCTATGAATATTACTTTGCCATGGTTTTTTGCTGTTTCAACGGCTAGTTTGATGGCTATGTTTGTCTTCCCAGATCCTGGGGGTCCATAGAATTGTGTTAGGTTTCTCTTTTCCACCCCCCCTCCAAGTATTTTGTCCAAAGAACAGCCTGTAGGTATCTTGGCCGGTTTTTTAAAATTTGAGAGAAGTTTCATACCCTTAAACCTACCATTATTCTTTTGATCTTTTCAATACCCGCTCCTTTTCTTAGGATTTTGGGAGGATCTGTTGTAAGATCTATTACGGTGGATGCTCCCCCTTTAAGGGGGCCTGCATCAATAGCTAGGTTAACTTCACCTATTTGTTGAATTATGTCCTTAATGTTATTATGGGTTTTCATCCCAGATATATTTGCACTTGTACTTGTTATCGGGAATTCCTTTGAAAGTCCCCTAGAGATAATATTATCTGGAATTCTTATCCCAATTTTTTCAGAGCCTCCTGTTAAAATCTGGGGGACTCTGTCCTTTTTTTTGAGTATGATTGTGAACGGTCCTGGTAGAAGTTTTTTGATTATTCTTTCAACTTTAGGGTTGAGGTGAGCGACTTTTCCTATCCATTTCGTGTCATGTAAGCATATAGATATTGGTTTATTAGGGGGTCTTCTCTTTAATCTATAGAGTCTTTTTATAGCCTCCTCATTAAAGGCGTTGACACCAAGACCATATAACGTGTCTGTAGGATATAATACGATGCCACCATTCTTCAGGATGGTTCTCGCCGCCTTTAGATCGCCCTTTAAATTTTTATCTACTTTTATGATCTTCATTTCAGATCTGCTTTTTTTTGGATTCTATACCCCCAATGGATATATATAAATTGAATTTTATATGAATATTCTATGCTAAATAATCTCAGACCCTATCTTGGGAGGATAACAGACCCCATCGCCTCAAGGATTCGGATAAACCCAAATTATGTTACCTTAGCAGGTTTTATCATAGCCTTGGCGGCGGGTTACGCCTTTGCAATGAAGAACTTGTTTCTCGGGGGACTGTTAATAGCTTTGAGTGGTTTTATGGATATTATTGACGGGGCTGTTGCAAGGGAGAATTCTAAGACGACAAAATTCGGAGGATTCTTAGATTCGACCATGGACAGGTTTTCCGACGCGTTCATCCTGATAGGTATAACTTATGGCGGTTTTATAAACTGGTTAAATGGGATGCTGGCACTTCATGCTTCTTTAAGTGTGAGTTATGTTAGAGCCCGTGCAGAGGGTGAAGGCATACCCTGCAGTATAGGAGTTGCTGAAAGGGCTGAAAGACTACTAATATTAATGTTGGGTGCGTTCTTGGGTTCGGTTCTTGGAGATTTTGTCATGGAAATCGCCATTATTTTGGTTATAATCCTTGGATACTTTACCGTGATCCAAAGGATCTATTATTCCTGGAAGATGATGTCCCATGGGTGATTAACCTTGACAAGTGAGAGGATTAAAAAGGATATTAAACTCCTAGAGAAAAATATAAAGGAAATGTTACATCTAGATTTTAGTAAGGAGGAGAAAGATATTATCCAAAGGGCTGAAAATTATAAAGAAGACTCCATATATTATCTAGAGAAGGGTGATTATATAACATCCTTCGGTTGCATAAATTATGCACATGGTTTAATCGACTCTTTACGCATCCTACACGGGATAGGGGTTAAATAATGAGAAAATTTTTCCTGAAAGAAAGCAAAGTTGAATTTTATGCTAAAGAACATGTAAAAAAAGTTTATGAGTGTTACAAGGAATTCGAGAAGATGATGCCACACTTCTATAATGGAGATTATGAGAAGGTGGATATCCTAACAGGGAAAGTATCAGCCCTAGAACATGAAGCTGATGAAATACGCCGGAAGATGGAAATGGGATTCTATGAAGGGGCTTTCTTACCATTTGACAGAGAAGATAGGATAATGTTAACTGAAAACGTTGATAAGGTGGCTGACACAATCGAATCAACAGCATTCACAATATCCTTGAGTAAAGTTGAATTCCCACCAAACTTTAAAGAAGATTTTGAAGCATTCATGGATATTATAAGACAAATTGTAGAGGCTTTAAAGGATTGCATAAACTCCTTGGAAGAAGATCTCACAGAGGCTATCCAGAAAGCCCATGAAATCGAAAAACTTGAAGAAAAAGCGGATGAAATTGAAAGGGGAATATTAGCTAAACTTTACAATTCCTATAGGCATGAGGAAATAGGCGTTGTTAAACTCCTAGGAATGAAGGAGGTTACAATACACCTTGGGAATATAGCAGACAGGGCTGAGGACGCATCAGACCGCGTGCTTATTATAGCTGCTAAGAGGAGGGGGTGATGACCCTCAAAAAAGCCCAGGAGGACCTTCGCTACCTTCTAGATAGGGGATATAAGAAGAGGGTTGCCCTTGATTTCGTCGCGAACCATTATAGACTCAAAAGAAAAGATAGAAATTACCTTGCAAGATACGTTTTTTCAAAGTCCACAATAAAAAATAGAAAAGAAAAACTAGCAAGTCCAGAATCCTTGAGAGGATCTAGGATACTTTTAGATGGTTATAATGTCCTTATAACCGTGGAGAGCGTTCTTCAAGGGGATTTTTTCATAGCCCAGGACGGGTTCCTGAGAGATTCCCGGGGAGTCTTCGGAAAATACAAAATGAACGATAAAACCTTCAAAGCCCTCAGACTCGTCTTTAAAACATTAAAGATTCTAAAAGTGGGTTTTGTGAAATTCTATTTTGATAAAAATGTCAGTTTCAGCGGGGAACTAGCATCCATTGTAAAAAAACTCTTAAAAGGTTATGGAATCCCCGGTGAAGTGGAATTATCCCCACACGTCGATTATAGTATTAAAGGGGAAGCTGAAAATTTCGTGGTTGCTACAAGTGACAGTGCCATTATAGACAGAGCCAAGAGAGTGTTTGACATCCCATCATTTATATGGAAATATTTAATCGACGGCTCAAGAGGGCTGAAAAAGAAAGAATAATGGGAGAGTTTATTCTATGTCCTCGAACCTTCCTTTTAATTTTTTAAGAATCTCTGGTAATGTTGTGTATTCCATTTCATCGCTTGGGAGTCTGTGTGGTTCGAATGGGCCGTGCCTTCGCATGTACTCTGCTATCTCAGATGCTAGTGCCCTTGAACGATCAAATGATGGATCATCAAAGAGGTCTATTGGCCCGATCAATTTGCAATTTGCAACCTGGAAACCTAAACTGATAACCCTAGGCGGACCGTCAAATCGGACTGGCGTGGCATTCTTTTGGGGTACAGGCATTAGTGGACCGTTGTGCGAGCCTCTCATCCACCCACCTACAAGATGTGGGACTGAGAACGGTTCAAGCACTTCTCCAGCTGCTGGGAAGCCTGATTGGGATCTTACTATGGCCACTGGGTCGTCCTTCCCAATATATTTCCCAGCCATGATATTTAGTCTTTCGGTGCTTACAGAAGCTGCTATTTCATCATCATCTTTTCTATAAATTTTTTTGATCACATAGCGGCCAATAGCACCTAGGAGTGCTAGTAGGTCATACATTTCTTCTGGACATGACATTATCACTTTCTTGTGTTCTATGACGTCGAAGATTTCGAATTTGTAACCGTTATGTAGGCTGGGGTCTATTACGAGTCCTGCTGTGTTGAAAGGATCTGCAAATACCCTGAACAGTGGAAGGTTGAATGCGCCTGGTTCTGTCTTATCGCAACAAAATATGATAACTGGGTCGCTTGGCCTTTCCTTGAACTCCATCTCAGCACAACCTGGGCCAAGTCCCTTTATGTTACCTGAAAACGTGTCTGAGAGCAAGTCTTGGCCTGCACCATATAATTTCATTTCCCTTGCAAGGTTTGTTGCTTCTCTAAAGGCATTCCATGCTGTTTCGTGCACTTCTTCGTCTTCCTCGCCTCTTTGATGCGTCATTATAAGGTCGATGTCATCACCACAATTGGTTATATAATAGTCTTCTAGGATCCCCGTATCCTTAGCCTCTGAAAGTATTTCATCGCATTTGTCCTTTAAGGCCTCGTGAGCACGCACGTGACCTGCCAGGCTTCCGACATCAGCTTTAATCACACTTATTGTTGTTTTCATTATGGATACACCTCCAAGCTAAAATATACCATTATAAACACTAGTAGAATATGTGGGTTTATCTAATTTAAATTTAGTATCTTATCTTGTCCATGATTTCCTCTAATTTCAAATCTAAATCTAGGCTCTCTTTTATCTTTAATAGTCTTTCTGGTTCTATTTTTGTCATGGGGTGTGTTGGGGCCGCGGTACATTTCCCATTTGGGAGTATGGAGATTTCATAGGTCCCTATTCTTTTTGCAAGGTTTTCGATTTCTACCTTGTCAAAGCCTATTAAGGGACTTAAAATGGGGATTTTCACATTGTAGCGTGTTGCAAGGATATTATATAAGGTTTGGGAGGCGACTTGTCCGATGCTGTTACCATCTACAATTGCAAGGGCGCCTATTTTCTTAGCTATTTTCTCTGCGATGTGGTACATTCCAAATTTGCATAATATACAAGTAAGGTTTCTTGGAGCCTCTAACATGCAATAATCGAGGTATTCACCATACTCTACTGTCAATAGTTCAAATTTCACGCCTTGGGAGTATTCTTTTAATTTATCTACTAACTTTTTGATTTTTATTTTGTTCTTTTTGCCTGTGTAAGGGTATGTGTCAAAGTGTAGAGCTACTATTTTACACCCTCTTTTCATTACAAGATAGGTTGCAACAGCAGAATCTATGCCACCCGAAAGTAAGGATATTACTTTTCCACTTATGCCTATGGGAAGGCCACCGGGGCCTGGTAAGATTTCATGGAAGAGGTATGTTTTCCTACCTCGAACATCCAAGAATATTTCTATGTCAGGTTTTGTGAGGTTTACAGGAGCCCCTATTTTATCTGTGACTATTGAACCTGCATATGCTGCAAGTTCTTGGCTTGTGAAATCATGGGTTCCGGTTCTTTTACATCTTATTGCGAAGGATTTTTTATCATCAAATAAGCCTTCCAAGTTTAATTTTTCCACGTATTCTTGGAGTTTGGTTGAAATCACTTTTTTGTCTGTTTTCATTGCGATCGCTGGTGAGAATGATACTATCCCAAAGATTTTAGCTAGTCTGTTTAAAGCTTCTTCGAAATCTGCTGGATAAATGAATATCCTACCCCCTTTTACATGGACTTCTGTTTTAAATGCGCTTTTTATGTTATGGATTAGCTGAGATTCAAATCTTCTCCTAACCTGTGGACTTTTAAGGGCTATTTCCCCGTAACGTCCGAGTATAAGATCATAATCCATTTGTCAACACCCAAAGTTTATCTAATGGGGAATTCACAAGATTCTATCCGATATTTTAATTCTTCTGCTAATTTCTTTGCACGTTTTATATCTGATTGTCTGCATATTACCGGCACTTCAATACTTTTACCATCTAGATGGAGTGTGACTTTTCCCGTCTTCATTTCGAATACATTATTTGGACAGGAATTTGCGCACATTCCGCAACCGAAACATTTTCTAAGGTTTAGGCCGTTTTTGAAGGCTAAAGTGGGGCATCTTTCAGCCACGAGACATTTTTCACAATCAGCACACCTTTGAGGATGATATGATGGTCTTTCATCCCCCGTCCAAACGACTTCGTAATTTGTCTGGTCTATGATGCTTCTGTCCCTTATATCTGCCACTGGCAATGGTATCTGATGGTTCATTATAAGAATGCTGTTAAGTATTTCCTTGTTTAGTATGGGTATTGGGATTGCGATTGTATTGAATACTTCCGGGCCTGCAGCTGTCCTGAAACCTCCCAGGTAGTATGGATCCATCTCATGGATGTTGGCGGCCATCATGAGATTGGGTTTTTCTGGCGTGCTTCTTGTACCTTTTCCTATTACTATGCCAAGTGCGCCGTTTAGGAGTATGGGGGAGGTAGCTTTTATTGTCCTCATTTTGGGGTCGTTTTGGATGGGGTTGAGTTCACCGCATCCAGAAAATGAGAGGCCTTTGAAGGATCCTTCCATTGGGATTGGATTGAATATGGATGGTATCGGCTCCTCGCCAGGGTTTACGAAAGCCATATAATTTTTGTAGGCCATTCTTGTACCGATTATCTTAGCGGTTTTAATCTCATCTAGGGTTAAGCTGGTTTTTATGGTTTTGGAATCTGTTTTTATGATGACTTCTATCTCTTTTCTTTTTAGGATGTCTTTGAGTAGGAATCCTCCTCCGTAGTCTGGGTTTTCCATGCTTTTTGATGTTCCATAGAGTATGAGGTCTATTAGGCCTAGATTTTCGTTTGGGCATGGGCCTGGGAATGCTGGCACCCCGTTTAGGTATACTTTTTTTGCTTTTTTGAATTTTCCAGGTTCTGCGACTTTAAAGTGCATGATGGCGGCGGTGCCTGACATTATCCCACAGGTGGCTGTGGTTATGATGTCCACGTCATCGATAGATATTCTTTCCCCGTTACGGAGCATTTCCTTTATTTGTTGGGCTGTGAATATTTGGGCTTCTCCTTTTTCTATTTTCTCTTTTATACTGTGGATTGTTTTTTCCAAGTTCAACCCTCAAGGGTTGCTTTTATTAGCCTTTGGGCTTCTTTTAGGACTTCATATATTTTGTGGGTTTTGGGGCCGGCTCCTTGGGCTAGGTTTGGTCTTCCACCTCCTCCGCCGCCAAGGATCTCTGCAAGTTTCTTTATTATTTCGTTTATTTTGATGCCTTCTTTGATGGCCTTTTGGGATGATGCTCCCACAATTTTCCCATCAGGATTTAGTAATATGGTTATGTCTATTTTTTTGTCTTCTATGAGCTTTAGTGCCATTTCTTGCATTTCATCCATTTTCGCATCAACGATTTCCCCTATGAATAGAAGATTGTCGATTTTTGTGGTTTTGTTGATGAGGTTTTCTATTTTTAGGAGTGCTATTTCCTCCTTTAAACGTTTTATCTCGTTTTTGAATGATTTCCATTCTTTGAAGAATCTTTCAGAGACTCTGGGGAGTTGTTCTACCGGTACCTTGAATATTTTTGAGCTTTCTATTAGTAGGCGGTTAATGTTTTGCACTTGTTTTATCGCGGCTTCTCCTACTGAAAATTCGATCCTTTCAACGCCGTCTTGTATTCTTTCTGTCCGGTTGATTTTTATGAATCCTATGTCCCCTGTATGGAGTACGTGTGTGCCTCCGCATGCTTGCACATCAATTTCGTCTATTTTAACTATTCTTATCTTGTCTCCGGGTACTACTCCACCTTGGTATAATATGAAACCATATTTTTTCTCTGCTAGGTTTCTTTCCATCCATTTGGTTTCAACTGGAATGTTCTCCATCACATACTTGTTGGCTAATTCTTCTATTTTTTCGATTTCATCAATGGTGATCCGTTTGTAATGTGATAAGTCTATCCTTGATTGTTTGATCCCCTTTTGGGCTCCTGTCTGCCAGATGTGGTCTCCGAGGACTTGGCGTGCCGCTGCTACTATAAGGTGTGTTCCTGTATGATTCCTGGTTAGTGCCATTCTTCTTTCCCAGTCGATGGTTCCATTCACTGTTTTGCCTATAAGTTCTCTTGGAAGTTTATCTATGTTTGTTCTGTGAAGTACTATGTCCCCGATTTTCTCTGCATATTCAACCTTTAATTTGGTCTTTCCTATTTTTAGCATTCCTTTGTCTGATGGTTGGCCGCCCCCTTCTGGATAGAATAGTGTCTGGTCTAGTATTATCCCATTTTCATGTAATCCTAGTATTTTGGCTTTGAATTTTGTTTCGGATGGTTTTTCATAGAATAATAATCTTGTTTTGGGATAATTCAAATCTATGGGAGTTTTTTCTGTCTCTTCTTCTTTTTCATGTTTTTCGGCTACAAGCGTGTAGAAGTTGTCTGGGATTTTTAATTTGAAACTTTGCGTGTTTGATATCTCTTTTACTAACTCTGGGGGTATGCCATGGGAGTCGTAGAGTCTTATAAGGGTTTCAACTGGTATTTCTTTTTCTCCTTCTTTTTTGAAGTGGTCTATTGTCTTTTTAACTATCCTTTCACCCTTTTGGATTGTCTTTTTATATCTTTTCTCTTCCAATCCTATTATGTTTATTATGTGCTGGTGGTGTTCTCTTATTTCAGGGTATTGGGGTTCTAGGAAGTCTATTTGGATCTCCATTATGTCTTTTAATGATTCTTTCAAATGTAATTCGTTTAGTAATCTGATGGCCCGTCTTATTATTAAACGCGCAAGGTATCCTTCCTTCACATTTGAGGGGATCACACCGTCTGCTAGCATGAATGCTAAACACCTTGTATGATCCGCTATTGCATATATGGATTCCATTGGCTTTGCTGATGCCTCAAGTTCATCCACTGGGATGCCTAGTTTATCCGCCACTCTCTTTCTGAGGGTTTTAAGATCCGCGTATGTTTGTATGTCCATCATACCCGCAACTTGGGCGTTTTCTTTTAGTATATCTTCGTTGACCTCGATGGATGCTAGTTCTTTCAGTCTCTGGATTACCGGGCCGAATGATGCATCATATGCTGTTGGGGTTCCCTGTGATATCCATGCGAATCTTTCAAGCCCGTAGCCTGTGTCGACAATCTTTAATGGGATTTCCTTTTTACCGTTTGGTAGGATCTCGTATTGTATGAATACTAGGGTTGCAAGTTCAACACCCCTTACACAGACTTCATAGCAAGGTCCTGCGTTTCCACCGCCTTCCCACCATGATTCTATGAACGTTGCCTCTTTGGGGTTTATACCAATGTGCTCTAAGAAATCGTGACAGTATTTTATTGTTTCATCTTCCCAGTAAACTTGGTTGTCTGCTGAATTGAACGCGTGATGGCCTCCCATAGTGAAGCAGGTTAAGTGTCTTCCTGTTCTTCCTACGTTGTCTATATCGTTTAATCTTATTGAGGGTTGGGCGACTACTAGTGGGTTTGCTGGTGGTTTAACCATCCCTGAAGTTACCCATGGTTGGAAGTTGTAGATGGATGCTCCTACGAGGAATACGTCGTCTCTCCAGCGTTTTGCGAGTACTGGGTATCTTTTGATGGGTTCGTGTCCCCTTTTTTTGAAGAATTCGATGAAGGTGTTCTGGATCTTGTAGAGGTCGTATTTTTTCTTGGTCGGAGGATCTCCAATGAAAGTGTAGGGATCGCATGGGGCGTCTCCGCATGTTTCACGCTCATCTATGGACCAGAAGTATTTTCCACATGATTTGCATTTATTTTTCTCATATCCGAGTTTTTTTAGTTGGTAGGACATGGCAATCTTTAGTGCTCTTTAAAAAATAGTGTAGTATAAAAAAGGTTTTTGAGGGGGAAGAATCCCCTTTTTAGCCGAAGAGGGCGCCCAGACCAGCGGCGGCCTCCTCCTCTTCCTCTTCTTCCTCCTCTTCTTCCTCCTCTTCTTCCTCCTCTTCTTTTTCTTCCTCTTCTTCCTTTTCTGCAGCTTCAGCTGTTGGTGCACCCGCTGATGGGGCTACAGCCGCTGTTTCCATTGCTTCTTCAATGTCGACTTCTTCTAGTGCTGCTATCAAAGCTTTTACCCTGGCGTCATCGACTTCTGCACCAGCTGCCTCTAGTACTTTTTTCACGTTCTCTTCGTTTATTTCTTTGCCTGTAGCGTGTAATAGCATTGCTGCATATATATATTCCATATGATCACCTCAAAATTATTTATTATTTTATGGTAAATTTTAGCCGAAGAGGGCGCCCAGACCAGCGGCGGCCTCCTCCTCTTCCTCTTCTTCCTCCTCTTCTTCCTCCTCTTCTTCCTCCTCTTCTTTTTCTTCCTCTTCTTTTTTGGTTGTTGGTCTGGTTTTGGTTGTTATCTTTTCTAGTAATTCTTCATCAAGAGCATCCTTGTTATGGGCGATTTTCGCTGCTAATGAAAGCATCTGTGCATAGGCCTTAGATAATAGTGGTTCCGCTGTCTCTGATGTGAGTATCTCAGCATTATAGGCTAAGTTGAAGGCTTTTGAAGCTGCGTTTTGTAGGATATAGGGTATTGTCTCTCTGGTGTAGATTAATGCGTTAATTGACAAGTTGAAGGCTTGTGAAACCGCCCTTTTGATATCAGCTATTGTCTTGTTTTCATCAATTGTTAAAATATCGGATGTATAAACTGTTTCGTTTTCATATGCGGCTTTAAGGTCTATACCAACCTCTAATGGTTGTATATCTAGGCGGTTTAATATTTCAGCAACCTTTGGGGATATTTCATCCCCGGCTTTTAATATGGTGTGATCTTCTGTTATAACTATTTTACCCCTCTCTATCCTTGCAGGTATGCCTAGTTGCTGTAATTCCCCAAGGATGGGCCCAGGGGCGAAACCAGTATCCCCTTTAGGTATTATCACGTCTTGGGGTGCTATTGCCCCCGGTTTTGCAGGGGATGGGGTTTTGCTCTTTTCAAGTATTTTGAATAATTTGAAAGGGTTCATGTCGCTGACTATGAGGGCCGGCTGGCCTTCCATGATACTTTTCAACTTTTTTATGTTTTTCTTTTCCTCAGCTGCTCTGTCTAGTGCTAGGGAGATTAAGGTTTTCCTTGACATTCTAAGTTTTGCTTTTTCACGGAGATTCTGTCTCATTTTTTGCAACTGCTTTGCTGGGATATCTGACAGGTCAACTATGCCTATGACATCATGACCTTTTATCATCTCTGCAAGGTCTTTAACTTCTTCCTTTTTCCATTCAGCTACATGAGCCATTTTAGATCACCTTTACTGCCGGTCCCATGGTTGTCTTTATGTACATGGATTTTACTTGTTTTCTGCCCTTTTCGAGGTTACGGTCAAGCACGTCGAGGATGGATTCAATGTTCTCTGTTATTTTTTTCTCGTCCATTTTCTCCGTTCCCACGGTTGTGTGTATTAATGGTTGGTCCTTTACTCTGACTCTGACGGTGTCCCTGAGCTTTTTTATGAGTGGGGCTGGGTTTGCTGTTGCTGGTATTGGTTTGGGCATCTTTTTCCTGGGTCCTAGTACTGGTCCTAGGAATCGGCCCACAAGTGGCATTAGATCTGCTTGTGCTATGAAGAATTCGTATTCGTTGGCTAACTTTTTAGCCTTTTTACGATTTTTCCCAAGCTCTTCTAGATCATCCCTTGTTATCACGAGGTCTGCGCCGGCTTTTTTTGCTTGTAGGGCTAATTCTCCATCTGCGATGACTGCTATTTTAACTTCTTTGCCGCGGCCGTGTGGTAGTGAAACTTCTTCTTCGAATCTGTTCTCTGGTTTGTTCACATCTAGGTCTTTGATGTTTATGACTATGTCGATTGACTGTGTGAAGTTCCGCGGCTTGGATTGTTCCTTAGCCTTCTTCACCGCTTCTAGTATCTCTTGTTTCATTTTATTATCCTCCACATAAGAAAATAGAGTTTATTGTAAAATCAAAATTCTAGCTTTTATAGTATATTATATTTATGGTGTGGCTTCTTCTAGTATGTTATCATAGACACCTTTGTCGATTTCTTTTTGGACTTTTCTAGGGTCTTTGCCCTCTACTGTTATACCCATGCTCACACAAGTCCCTAATATTTCTTTAACAGCGCCTTTGTAGTCTTTTGCAAGTAGTGAGTCGAATTTCATCTTAGCCACTTTCAGAACCTGTTCCATGGTTAAGTCTGCGACTTTGTCCATCCCAGGATCCTCTGATCCTTTTTCAATGCCTAGTTCTGCCATTATTAGGGCTGTTGTGGGCGGTGTTCCTACTTGGATTTCGAATTCTTTTGTTTCAGTGTCTATGTTGATTTTTACAGGGACTTTCATCCCCTCGAAGTCTGCTGTTTTTTTGTTGATTTCATCGACAATTTGCATCATGTTGACTCCGTATGGTCCAAGGGCCGGACCTAATGGCGGCCCTGGGGTGGCTTTACCACCATCTATGAGGATCTCGATTGTCTCCTTAGCCAATTAATCAGCCTCCTTTTGTATTATGCGTATCTGGTCGGCTTTAACCGTTACAGGTATTGGCACGGCTGCTTCTATCAATTCTAGGACTACTTCTTCCCTTGATTCATCTATACGTATAACCTTTGCCCTTTCTCCTTTGAAGGGCCCTGATATGAGTTCAACTATACTACCTTTTTTGATGGATGATATTATAGGTTCTGGTTTAAGGAATTTTCCTATCTCATCAAAATCTATGGGTTTTTCACCATCTACTATACCTCTCAGGTGGGGCACCCTTAATGCGGGGTTCCTAATATCCAGTTTACCTGATACTTCCACTAGTATGTATCCTTTCAATGATTCTGGTGCTAGGATAGCATTTATTTCCATCGCGCTTGCTTTAACTTTCCTTGCTAGCATCCTTGCCACGTTTTTTTCTTGGCCCACTGATGTTTTCAGGGCATAAATGGCATTTTTATCTTCCATTGGGATGCACAACCTAATATGTTTTATTTACCTAGGATTTGTGTCATTAGCGTGATTATGAGGCCTATTACTCCGATTATGATTATGCCTATGCCTGTGACCTTGGCTACGGTAAAATATTCTTCTCTATCAGGTTTCTTTGAAACTTTTAGGACTCTCCTCGATTTTTCTATAAACTCTAGAATAGATTCCTTGTAACTCATGATTATCTACTCTCCACTATTTAAAAAAAGGGGGGATTAAAAATTCTATTATATAGTAGTTTATTTTTGGGGACTTATAAATTCTTCGTTACCAGCCCGAAATAGTAGCCTAGAACACACCGTCTATAAATTCTTCTAGTGCCGAATCATCCACAGATTTCTTTTCTTTTTTCTTTTCGCTTATAATCTCCTTTTCGGTTGGGGAACCATAAATGTAAGGGGATTTTACTCCCGCGACTATTATGGTTGTTCTTATCATGTTTTGGAGTTCATCTTGTATTTGGGCTCCCCATATTATATTTGCGTCTGGGTCTAATTCCTCGGCGACTACCTGGACTATGTTCTCAGCCTCCTGCAATGTGAGGTCTGAGCTTCCTGCTATGTTTATAAGGGCGCCTTTACCATTAGATATGTCGAGATCGAGGAGTGGACTGTTAAGAGCCTCATGGACTGATTCTAATGCCCGGTCTCCTGATTCTGATTCGCCCATTCCAATTATTGCCATCCCTGAACCCTTCATTATACTTTTAACATCTGAGAGGTCTAGGCTGACAAGGGCCGGTTTCGTGATTAGCTCTGTTATACCTTTAACTGCCCGGCCTAATATTTCATCAGCCACCATAAATGCCTTGTTAATAGGTAGGTTGGGTGCAACTTCTAGGAGTTTATCATTGGGGATAACAATAACGGTGTCAGCAGCGTTCTGGAGCTTTTCCAAGCCCATCTCCGCGTTTTCCCTCCTTTTAAGCCCTTCTGCACTGAATGGTAATGTTACCACGGCAATTGTCAAGGCTCCTATCTTCTTTGATAACTTACATATTATTGGCGCCGAGCCAGTGCCCGTGCCTCCACCGAGGCCGCAGGTGACAAATACCATGTCCGCCCCTTCCAGTTCTCTCCTTATCTCGTCTTCGCTTTCCTCTGCACATTCTTCTCCGATTTCTGGGATGCCACCCGCTCCGAGACCATTACATATACTCCTCCCTATTAAGAGCTTACGAGAGGAAAGAGTATAATAGAGATCCTGTGCATCGGTGTTGATGGCTATGGTCTCAGCTCCCTCTATTCCTATCTCGTTTAGACGGGTTATGGTGTTATTCCCCGCTCCGCCAGTACCTACGACGTATATTTTCGCCCGGCTTTCTTTTATTATCTCTTTGAGGTCTTCGTCTAATGGTGTAGGAGCTGGCTTCCTATTTATAGTATCTTCTTTTATGGCTTCATTAATAAATTTCAATTGCTACCCCCACATAAGGTTTTTTTTGGAGATCCGGTCTTGATTATGGGATGCTCATTCACCCAAGACGGGATGAGAGGAATGATAGGGCTTCAGCCCAATTTTGGAGGTTTTTGAACTTTGGTGGATATTCACCCTTACCTGCTGCTTGGGCTTTTATCACTGATTTCGATTATAATTGTTTATTATTTAATGTAGTAGTATATAACTTTAACGTTATTCCATTTTTTTCATCTGATCCAATTATTCCCACTTATACTCTATCTTATGAATTTTCATAAGCAAAGGTTTATATTATCCACTTTTAGGGTTTGAGGAATGGTCTAGGGGCGGGGTATTGCGATTATTTCATGTATTCTAAGGTCAAAAACATTGTTCATATGTGCTGGTGAAATGACTAGGGCTGTGTCAACTCCCTGTGCAGTGCCTCCAATTGCTATGACCTCCCTATCCATGGGTATGAGGCCGGCATCAGCAGCCATTATAGTGATTTCAACGCAAACTTTAAATCCTTGAGAGACCATGCGGAGCGTTTCCGCCATTATCTCAACTGGTGTGACACCACCAAATCTGTTAGAAATCCCCCTACCAACACCACTTAGTGCATGGGATCCCGCGTACACTTTTATACCCTTTTTTGTTAATTCATCCCTTACTTTAGGATCCATTTCCAATTTTCCCTTTTCTCTGAAACCTGCATGGTGAGTGATGCACACAATATCCGCATCACCCAATACATCCAACAATTTAAGGGCTGTTCTACCAGAAACGGATGCAACAATTATATCATTGATGCCAAGTTCCTCAGATCTCTCTTTAACAAGTTTTAATAACTTATCAGTATTTTCCGGTCCCGGGCTCTCAAAATAGCATATACTCTTTATCATAGAAATCACCATAATTTTATATTAGACAAGTTATATTATTTAATCCACATAGGTCAAGGTATTATCCCCCCTAATCACGAGAGTAAGGTGAAATAATGTACGCTTTTAATTTTTTAACACCAGCTAGGATAAGGGAACAATACAACACTGGTATCACAATGATGTTAGATAAAGGTTTAGGCCCCCGCATGGTAGAGGATTTCTTGAAGATAGCTGGTGAACATCTAGATTTTGTAAAATTTGGCTGGGGTATTATAAGCTTATGTGATAAAGATATTATACAAGAGAAAATCATGATTTATAGGGATCATGGGATTGAAGCACACCCCGGCGGCACACTCTCTGAAATAGCATATATCCAAGGTAAGTTCGAAGAATATCTTCATGAAGCGGAAAAACTCGGCTTCAAATACCTTGAAATATCAGATGGTTCAATAGACTTGACAAGGGAAGAAAAAACCAAGATAATAGAAAATACAATAGATCATGGATTCAATGTGATCTCAGAAGTTGGTAAAAAAGATCCCAAGAAGGATAAATTAATAAGTCTTGAAGAGAGAGTAGAATTTGTGAAAAATGATCTTAGAGCAGGTGCTGAAAAGGTCCTGATAGAAGCAAGAGAAGGTGGCCAGAACATTGGAGTATATGATGAAAAAGGCAATGTTAAAGAAGATGAAGTTGACTATCTCATAGAGCACTTACCAGTGAAAAAGTTGATATGGGAAGCTCCACAAAAAAACCAACAAGTCTATTTCATCCTAAAAATAGGACCCAACGCTAACCTTGGCAACATACCACCAGAGGATGTTATTTCCCTTGAAAGTATGCGAAGAGGGCTTAGAGGGGATACTCTAGGAAAGGTGAAGCTCTAATGATAAAAAAGGTGACAATATTAGGCGGTTATGACAAATTCGGTGAAAAAGAGCCCGTCAGAAGAGTTGATATAAAAAGGGGTGAAATATTCGGCGTAGTAGGCCCCACGGGCAGCGGTAAAAGCTCACTAATAGCCGATATCGAACAATTAGCCCAAAGGGACACCTTCTCCAAGAGAAAAATACTTGTAAATGATAAAGAGCCAACATACGAGGACCGCACCAACCCCCGTAAGAAGATGGTGGCCCAATTATCACAGAACATGAACTTCTTGGCTGACATGACAGTAGGCGAATTCTTAACACTCCATGCTAAATGTAGAGGCGCCCACAAATCCTGCGTAGAAAAGGTTATAAAATTGGCTAACACATTAACAGGCGAACCCATAAAAGAGGGTCATGACCTGACAATATTAAGCGGAGGACAATCAAGGGCCCTCATGGTGGCTGACGTGGCTATAATAAGCGATTCCCCGATAGTACTCATTGACGAGATAGAGAATGCTGGTATAAGGAAACATGAAGCCCTGGAGGTTCTATCGGGGCATGGTAAGATCGTTATGGTAGTCACTCATGATCCCATCCTCGCATTGATGACAGATAAAAGAATCGTTATGAAAAATGGTGGCATGCAAAAAATAGTTACAACCACACCCCATGAAAAGGAACTCTCAGAGGAGCTTAGCAAGATAGACGATCTACTCCTCAACTTAAGGGACAAGGTAAGACATGGGGAGATCATAGAGGATATACAACTCAAGGGTTTAACCAGTTAGTGGGGGGTTGCCATAAGATGAGAATGGTTATAGTGGCGGGGACTCCTGGTTCCGGGAAAACAGCAGTTCTAGTTCACGTGTTAAAAAGTCTTATGAGGGATAATTTCACGGCATCAGTTGTTAAAATTGACTGTCTATACACCGACGACGATAAAAAATTTAAAAAGATCGGCATACCAACCCTTATAGGATTATCAATGGACATGTGCCCAGACCATTATGCAATATACAACATAGAAGATATGATAGACTGGGCGCGGCAGAACAATTCAGACTTTCTTATAATAGAAACCGCAGGATTATGTCATAGATGCGCACCCTATACAAAAAACTGTTTAGGCGTATGTGTCATAGACGCCACAAGCGGGCCTAACACGCCATTAAAGGTTGGCCCTTTCCTTTCAACAGCAGATATTGTGGTCGTAACCAAGGGGGATATGATATCACAGGCTGAACGTGAAATATTCAGGGAAAGAATATTCGAAGTGAACCCTAATGCTAAGATAATAGAAGCTAATGGGTTAAGCGGCCAAGGCTGCCTAGAATTGGCGGATGAGATAGTTAAAAGTCCCGAGGTTTCCCTTGAAAGCGAAAAACTTAGACATTCCGCCCCACTTGCAGTATGTACGTTGTGTGTGGGCGAAACAAGGGTTAACAAGAAATATCATAGGGGGATACTCCGGAGAATAGATGGTTTCCAAACATACCAAGGTGAATAAAACTCTTTACATTCCAAACCTTTTCAAAAATATTTGTATCCTTTGTGAGAGGTTTCTATGATGGAGAAAAGATCGGTTAAAGAAGAGATTATTTCACTTCTCCCTGGTTTTAATTGTGGTATATGCGATTATGCAAGATGTGATGAATTTGCAGGCGCTCTAATAAGAGGATATGCTAAACTCGAAGATTGCAGATTTTTATACCAGGAAATTTTCACAGAAAACCTTGAAAAACTTCAAAGACTACTCAAGGAGGAGAAAATAATACCTGAAGAGAAAGTGATAGTCGGCCTCTTAGATGATTATGAGGCCGACTTTCTATTGAAACCATTCCCAGGTGAAAGTTCCTGCCGTGAAATACTTTATCCTTTCACAAATGAAAAACTTAACGTGGGGGATGTGATTCGTTACAGACCCCTTGGATGTCCCATAACCCACTTCGCAAAGATAATAGATGAAAATCATGGTCTCATCACTGTTCATATAGTGGGTCCATGTCACAGGCTTGATAAGGATTTTGAATTCAAGGAAATTGGAATATGTCTTGTCAGCGGATTTGAGGGTATAATAGATGGGAGATTACCTTCCGTGGGCGAGACCGTCCGTTTCATACCCCATCATTGCATGATGCAGAAAGTGCACTCTGGGGTCATAGTGCAATTAGAGGGTGAAAGAGCCCTTATAGAGGGTATTGATTTGAAAGTGTGGGCTCCCCCTATAAAATTGGAAAGATGATCCCCTATGGACAAGTATAGGGTCATCCCAGTGAAAACGGGATATATAAGACCTAATGAGGGCTTGGATGAGCTTATAGATAAGGCCGGTCCGATAGTTGAGGATGGGGATTATCTTGTAGTTTCTGAAACGCCAGTCGCCATATCACAAGGGCGTATAGTTGACGAATCGCAATATAAACCATCCTTTTTAGCTTTTTTACTTGCGGATGTATGGTCCAAGTATATTTGGGGTTATCTCTTGGGGCCATTATTAGGTGTGAAAAAGAGGACGATAAGGAACCTGAGAAGACTGCCAAGGGAGGCCAGAGCCCATAAAGAGGTTGTGCTCAGATATTATGGTATTAAGCATGCTTTGAAGCCTGGTTCCGAAGCCGGTATCGATTTGAGTAATCTTCCAGGTGCTCTAGTGGCTCTTTTACCAGAGGATCCTGGGAGTGTTTCAGAGCATATTGCCAAGAGCTTAGAAGATAAGTATGGTAAGGATGTTATTGTTATTATAATTGATACTGATGCCACTTACAAGTTAATGGGATACTATTTCACCCCATTACCCTGTGCTATAAATGGTATAAAATCTGACACTGGATTTTGGGGTTATCTTTTTGGAAGATTTTCAGATACAATATTACCAACGCCAATCGCAGCTTCAAGGAGGATAAGCATAGATACGATATTCAAGGTAGCGAAGATTGCGGAGGATTATCATAAAAACCGTGATGAACATATTGAAACAGTTTATGATATGGAGAAAATCTTTAAGGAAGAGAAGGATAGGATAAGTATTAAAAGCCTTGAATCAATTGAGCATGTGCCTGCAGTTATAATCAGGGAAATTTAACCCCCAGGGAATATGCCCAGATGAAAAAGTGAGAATGACATCCCATAATAGACAAGTGAACTGTTTATTATTTAGCCAGTGTGGGGCTGGGCTAACCCCCCAATTTATGGTGGGATCATCACAATATTAGATACCAATATTTAAAAACTTCCATTTCTCTTTTATATATAAATTTATATAATATTACTATCATATGATTACATACAAGATTTAAAAGTGATACTGTCAGATTACAAAAATAGCATTGCAAATTTTTTCACTAGGTTGTTTCCAAGTGCAGGGGGAGTTTAATTGATTAACAATACGTTAATACAAGAGCTGATCCATGAGATAGTCAATGAGGAGGAGGGCGTGCCAGTAGTTGAGTGTTTGATGAGGGGCAGTATAACTGATGAGGAGATATCCGAGAAAACCCACTTAAAATTGAACACAGTCCGCAGGATATTATATAAGCTCTATGATGCTGGGATAGCAAGTTACAAAAGGAGCAAGGACCCTGAAACTCAATGGTACACTTACACATGGAAATTCGAATCAGGGAAAGTTGAGGAGATAATAAAGAAAAGAAACCGGGAAATCATGGAGAACTTGAGGGAACTACTAGCATTCGAGGAAAATAACATGTTCTTCGCATGCAAAAACGGCCATTACAGGTACACTTTTGACGAAGCTGTTGAAAACGATTTCAAATGCCCAGAATGTCATGGAAAACTTGAATATATGGATAATTCAGAGATAATACAACAAATCAGAAAGGAACTGAGCTTATACGAAAATAATGGCTCAGAAATACCCCTAAACTTCAAATCTTATTCTTAAAAGGGATTTTGGGTGACTTTTTGAGCATTCACCTACTTAAAGAAGTTGGCTGTCCCCAGTGGGTTATAAACCATTCTAAAAAAGTGGCTGAAAAAGCACTTGAAATATCCAAGAATTTTAAAGTTGATAAAGAACTGATCAAAGAGGCCGCCCTTTTACATGACATAGGAAGATGCAAGACTAACAGCATTCAACATGGGATAATAGGGGCCAGGATCCTCAAAGAGAAAGGATACCCCAAGCAGATAATAAAAATAGTTGAAAGGCATGTAGGGGCTGGCATACCAAGGGAAGAGGCCATCCTACTAGGCTTACCCCCAAAAGATTATATGCCAGTCACCCTAGAAGAGAAAATAGTTGCACATGCAGATAACCTCATCAACGGAGAAAAAGAAGTAGACATATCCTTCGTCTTGAAAAAATGGAAAAAAAGGCTAGGAGAAGATCATCCCGCAATAGAAAGACTTAAAAAATTACACAGAGAACTCAAACTTTAAATTTTTCCAATCCAGGGGGGTGTAACTGTCAAAAAAAGATTGTCTTTGCCCAAAATGTCCAAGTTATCCTTTCCATGGAGAATCATTATATTGTCTAGAGGGTAACAGCCAATTCGAGGTGCATGAAAGGGGATGCCTATGCGCATCATGCCCAGTATACCACGAAAAAAAACTAGAAGGTCTTTATTTCTGTAACAAGGATCTTATAGGTGATGAGCGCATTTTCATGCGTCGGAGGAAAAAGTGTGAAGATCCTAAAAACTATGAGAAAATTATCCAGATAAAAATAATGTCAAAGGGAAAAAACGTTATAGGTTCAATGGGTTCGCCAAAAAAACCGCCATACACATTCGATGATATAAATTTCATACCAGCACAGATCCACAGAATACCATTAAATGAGGATGAAAAAGTTAACACAGAGGTTACAATCGGCCCAAAGGCTAAAAGATCACTCAAAGTCAACTCATCAATCATAATAAGTGGAATGAGCTATGGGGCCATATCAGAAAAGGCCAAAAAAGCCACTGCAACTACGGCTAAAAACCTTGGAATAGCCTATAATTCAGGGGAAGGCGGAGTACTCGAATATGAACTAGAAGTTGCATCATCCCAGATTATACTGCAATATTCAACTGGAAGATTCGGGTTAAACAAAGAGATTATAAAGAAGGCTGCTGCCATAGAAATAAGATTTGACCAAGGGGCTTATCCCGGTAAAGGAAGTTACTTGCCTCCTGAGAAGATAAGTCAGGATGTGGCACGGATAAGAGGCATAAGAAAGGATGAAGGAGCATATTTTCCAACCCATCATCCTGATATAAAAAATGTCAAGGAACTAGAGGAGAAAATTGAATGGCTCCGCAAAATTAGCTCTGGGGCTCCGATTGGGGCTAAGATAGGATGCGGGGACATAGAAGAGGATATCAGATTACTTCTTGATTCCGGTGTTGATTTCATAAGTATTGACGGGTTTGGTGGGGGTACAAGCACAGCTTTCACACATATAAGGGATAATGTGGGTCTTCCGCTCATCAGCGCGCTTCCAGGAGCGGCTCACATAATTAAAGGGGCCGGGGAAAAGGGAGAAGTTTCCCTCATAGCTGGTGGCGGCCTTAGAACTTCAGCTGATATGGCAAAATGTCTAGCTCTGGGCGCTGACGCCATCTATATAGGTACCGCAGCCCTCATAGCCCTTAACTGTGAACAACACCATCTATGTCATACTGGGATGTGCCCTACTGGCATCACAACACATGATCCCCATCTACTGAAACAATTTAACCTTGAAAAGGCAACTAAGAGGCTGAAAAATTTTATAATGGTTGCTACTGGTGAGATTGCTGATTTCGCACGGATAACTGGCAAAGATGATATTAAACTGTTGGATGATTCTGATATATTCTCCTTTAAAAGAGGACTCGCAGAGCTCGCAGGTATAAAATGGTTGGATGGTTCAATATCCTGGGAGGTCCTATGTGATGAAGGTGCAATGTTCCATTGAAGAGTCCCTCTATCGTCCGGAGGCTGTTCGTTGGCGGGAGAGGATGAAACTTCTCGAACCCATTGGGGAAGCGGTGGTAATATTACCTTGTAGCATGAAAAAACCTTATTCAACTTCTAAGTCTCATCAAATATTCAGGAAGGTTACTCGCAAGATCCAGGAAGTGATACTAACGTCACCCTTTGCCATCTGTCCAAGGGAGATGGAAAATACGTATCCTATTTCATCCTATGATGTTTCAACAACAGGCAGATGGTCGTGGGAAGAAAAAAAAGTCACAGGGGAAGTTCTAAGGGAATATGTTGGGGACAAGGATGTTATAGCTCATGTAACAGGTGGCTACAGGGAGGTCTGCGAGGAATATCTTGATGAATGTAAATTCACCTGCATTAACAATAAGCCAACATCCAAAACATCCATGGAAAACCTCAAAGAGAGTATAAGAGATTATAGGATGGTACCTGCACGTATAAAACTTTTAAACGGGTTAAAATCCATAGCAAAGTATCAATTTGGCGAAAAGGGAGCTGAGATAATACCTAAAGATTTTAAGATAAGGGGAAGATACAATAAAATGATCCTAGACAGGGATAATAATCATCTTCACACTTTAATGATGGACAGAGGATTATATGTCCCCACACTCCATGGAGGGCGCCTACTAGCAGATCTAAAGATTAAATGGGTTGAAATAGATTTCAAATTAAACTCCAACACCCTATTCGCACCAGGAGTAGTGGACGCGGATCCTAATATAATCCCCGGGGATGAAGTTATAATAACACGAAAAGAAGAACTCGTCGGAGTCGGTAAAGCCGTCCTAAACGGAGAAGAGATGATAAAAACAGAATATGGAGTGGCTGTTAAAGTACGTCACAGAACCAAATAATAAACTATTTAAATGCTAAACTATGATAAAGATTAGAAAAATTAAAACCTCCATCATCAAATCATAATCAGAGGTAATATAATGGCAGATGATCTTGTAGAGAAAATAAAAGAAGCTTTGGCAAAAGTCTCAGATCCGCATATGGGTATAAGTATAATAGACATGGGACTTGTCGAAAACATCGAAATAGAGCAGAGAGACCAGACAATAGCAAGGATAACAATAAGACCAACCAACCCAGGTTGTATGAGCGCAGCTAGGATGGCCATGGATGCGAAAAACATGGTAGAACAAGTTGAAGGAATCGACAGGGCCGAAATCATCATAGCAGGACATTTAATGGCAGATGCTATCACAGAAATGGTAAACAAGTTATAAATGCCAAGGAAAAGTGATCTTATAAGCGTGGTTGGAGTACCAGGCGTGGGTAAAACCAGCCTATGTAGAAAATTATCAGAGAAGGTAGATTATCCCCATATAAATTATGGAGATCTCATGTTAAAGATTGCAAAGGAAAAAAACTTCGCAGAAACAGAAGATGAACTATTCTCACTCCCAATACAAATACAACACCAAATATGGAAGGAGACAGCACTCCAAATAAAGAAGCAGAAAAAAGCCCTAGTAGACCTACATGGCCTCGACCAATCACCTATAGGTTACATATTATCACTACCCCTCAAAATCATAAAACCTTCCCTTATAATATTAATAGAATCGCCCCCAGAACTTATACTATTCAGAAGAAAGCTTGACCCAAAAGAAAGGATAAAAGATACAATAAAAACCTTAACTGAACACATAGAAATGCTAAGGGTGTCAATGATAATATCCTCTGCCATGATAGGATGCACACTATCCATAATCCAAAATATAAATTTTAACGAAACCCTAAATGAAATGAAAAGACTAGTAATGCTTCATCAACGCACTTCAGATTCAAGGGAAAAAAATTTATAATAAGGAAGAATTAGATCATGGACCAAGTGATAAGGTTGACGTGAGGGATGAGGTCGACACACTAAAAGTAGGAATTTATTAGAGATGAAGCTAATAACGTTTCTGAAGGTTTACAATCTGTGGCAGATATGAATGGGCCCGTGGCTCAGCTTGGTTAGAGCGCACGGCTGATAACCGTGAGGTCCTGGGTTCAAATCCCAGCGGGCCCATCCCTCGTAAATTTAACAAATTCCTTAAGTTTTTTCATGGCAGCACCTGATTCAACATATTCCCTGCTCATCTCCACAGCATCTTCAAGGTTCTTGGCTTTCCCCCCTAGGTAAATGAGGGCACCGGCATTCGCAAGGGTGATATCAAGTCGTGTTTTAGCTGCTTTTGAATCATCTCTGCCCTTTAAAACTGAAAGGAATATTTCGAGGTTTTCATGGACCGTGGGCGCCGCCTTTATTGATTCTGATTCTCCATTTTCTAATCCGAAATCTTCTGGGTATAATCTTTTTATTTGGATTTTACCATCATCTAATATGGCGGCACGTGTTTCACCCATTATAGATATTTCATCAATGGCAGGTTCGCCTTTTTCATCGAAACCATGCACTACCATGGCCCTTTTAACACCCAATCTATAAAGAACCTCTGCTAATGGTTTCACATAAGAGGGATCAAAAACGCCTAATAGTTGTATTCTAGCTTTTGCAGGGGATGTTAGGGGGCCTAGGATGTTGAATATTGTTCTTATCCCAAGTGTTTGTCTTATGTGCATTACATTACGGGTGGCTGTGTGAAATCTTGGGGCGAACATGAATGTGATCCCTACTTTTTCCAGCGAAAGTTCCACCTCTTGGAGGGGGAGGTCGATTTTCACCCCAACAGCTTCTAGGATGTCAGCCCCTCCGCAGGGGCCAGTAACTGCCCTGTTGCCATGTTTTGCTATTGGAACTCCAGCTGATGCTGCTATTATCGCGGCTGCAGTGCTTATATTGAATGTTTTAAGTCTGTCACCTCCAGTACCGCAGCTGTCAACAACATCTACTCCTGGGGGTGTTTTAATGGTTTTACAAGAATCTCTCATGGCCCTTGCGAATCCGGTTATCTCTGGGACTGTTTCCCCTTTTGTAGCTAGTGAAGTTAGTATTGCGGCTATTTGAATGTCGTTGATTCTGCCATGGATCATGTCCATCATGCAATTGTATGCTTCTTTTTCTCCTAGATTTGTGCCTGTCGTTATCTTCTGGATAATATCATTAAATTCGACTTTTTCTTTTGATTTTATCATTTACAGCCTCCTTGTGGCCTTTTTCATCCTCTTGGTGAATTTTGCGATCTCTTCGAGGATCTTTTCCCGGTTATCCAAGTTCTTTGCTATGATATCTATTATTGCGCTTCCTACGATGGCTCCATCAGCTCCCGCCCTGATTATTTCTTTTATGTGGGATGGTTTGGAGATTCCGAATCCGACCATTACCGGGAGTTTCCCATTTTCTTTAACCCTTTTTATGAAGGTTAGGGTGCTTCTTTTAACTTCTTTTCTCGCGCCTGTAACCCCCATGACCGACACAAGGTAATGGAATCCTGATGCATGTTTTGAGATCATTTTCAGTCTTTTATTTGAAGTGGTGGGGGCTATGATGAATATTTGATCAATACCATATTCTTGTGAGGCTTTAAGGGCTTCTTCCGCTTCCTCTGGGGGTAAATCTGCGATTAGTATACTGTTGACGCCAGCTTTCATGGCATCTTCGTAGAATTTTTTCACACCACGTTGGTAAATGAGATTATAATAAACGAGTAGTCCTATGGGTGCTGATGTGAATTTTCTCAACCTTATTAAAAATTTGAAGCACTTGTCTACTGTTATTCCGTTTTTCAAGGCTCTTGTGTCTGCCTCTTGTATTGTTGCGCCGTCTGCTATTGGATCTGAAAAGGGGAATCCTATTTCGAGTGCATCTGCACCATTCTTTATTAAGGTTTTCGCTATTTCTAGTGAGGTTTCGAAGTCAGGATCTCCTATTACAATGAATGGCATGAGAGCAGCTTCTTTTTTCTCTTTAAGATCTGTGAACATTTCATGGTACGTTTTCATGTTTCCACTCCTAGTAATTTGGCTGCTAGGAACATGTCTTTGTCTCCACGACCTGAAAGGTTTACTATGATTGTTTTACCCTTGTTTTCAGGTTTTTTAGCATACTTTTCCATGTAAGCTATTGCGTGAGCGCTTTCAAGGGCTGGCATGATACCTTCATATTTTGAGAGTAATTGGAATCCTCTTAGTGCTTCAGGATCTGTTATAGCCACGTATTGTGCCCTTCCAATCTCTTTGAGGTGGGAGTGTTCTGGTCCAACTCCTGGATAATCCAATCCGGCTGATACAGAATGTGCTTCTTTTATTTGGCCATCTTTATCTTGCAGTACTCTGGATAGTGAACCGTGTAGTATTCCATTAGTCCCTCTGCAAAGTGTGGCTCCATGTTCATCCGTGCTTAAGCCGGTTCCACCTCCCTCGACTCCTATGAGTTCTACATTGTCTTCTATGAACGCTGAGAATATCCCTATGGAATTGCTGCCTCCACCTACACATGCCATGATGGCATCTGGTAGTTTTCCTTCCTTTTCCAATATTTGTTGTTTGGTTTCTTCTCCTATTATGCTCTGGAAGTGTTTTACCATTGTGGGATAGGGGTGGGGGCCTACCGTGGAGCCTATTAGGTAGTGTGTGTCTTTTATGTTGCTTATCCAGTCTCTCATTGCCTGGTTGATGGCATCTTTTAGTGTTTTTGATCCTGTATCTACTGGTATGACCCTGGCTCCTGAGATTTCCATTCGGAATACGTTGAGTTTTTGGCGTTCTATATCTTCAGTCCCCATGTAAACGTCCACTGGCATTTTTAGCATTGCACCAACTGCTGCCGTTGCTATACCATGTTGTCCAGCTCCAGTTTCAGCTATTAGCCTCCTTTTGCCCATGTATTTGGCTAACAGTCCCTGTCCCAGTGTATTGTTTATTTTGTGGGCTCCTGTGTGGAGTAGATCCTCCCTTTTAAGGTATATTTTGCATCCTAGTTTTTTGGAGAGGTTTGATGCGAAATATAATGGGGTTGGTCTTCCTGCGAATTCTTGCAAGTAATAATTAAGTTCTTTGTTGAATCCGCTATGATCTTTGTATTTGAGGAATGCTGATTCTAGCTCTTCTAATGCAGGTATTAAGAGTTCTGGTACGAATATTCCACCATATTTGCCGAATTTGCCATCTTTTATCATCGGATCACCTTGTCCACGTAATTTAGTAATTCTTCGATTTTACGGGGATCTTTTATCCCGGGTGATTTTTCAAGGGATGAATTAAAATCCACAACATCAAAATGGGAATCTATAAGCTTGTAATTTTCTTTTAAAGTCTGAAGGTTCATTCCACCCGCGAGAAAAAGTTTTATACTTTTTTTTGTATGTGTTGCGATATTTGCTGCTTGGCATGCTATATCTATTGGTATTTGGATTCCTGTCCCTCCTGTTCTCCCTTGGAATTCATAATCGAATAATATGGCATCGGAGACTCTAGCAAAGGATTTTATCTCCTTTTTTTTCTTGGAGGATAGTTTGTTTGGTATTCCCACAGCTTTTATGAGTAGCACGTTTTCTGGGAGCTGAATTTTTAGCTTTTTTATTTGTGATGGGTTGAGGGAGTGAAGTTGAATATTGGATATGTTTGTTTTTTCAACCTTTTCTGTGACTTCTTCTGGAGTTTTTGGTTCTAATACGAGCACAGCTTTTTCCTTATCAGTTGCCAGTTTCATGATCTTGGTTAATGGGAGGTAGCGGGGTGATCTTTTAACGTTTATAAATCCTATGTAATCCGCCTTATCAATGGCTATTTTGAGGTCTTTTCTGTTTGTTATACCGCAAATCTTGATCTTATTCAAGTTGGGCTCCTCCCTTGTGGACGAGTGTTCCTGTGATTATAAGCTCTTTTATAAAATCTGCCGGGTTTTTTGATTTCATGACTTCTGTTCCTATTAAAATTGCATCTGCACCGTATTCACGGAGTATTTTAACATCCTCTGGTCTTTTCACGCCACTTTCTGATACTAAGACTTTTTCGTTGGGAATAAAGGGTGCGAATGCTTGGGTTCTCTTCAAGTTGATGGTGAAGTCGTTTAGGTTTCGGTTATTTATCCCTATTATTTCTGCTCCGTTTTCAAGGGCTTTGTAGATTTCTATGGAATTTTCACATTCTATGAGGGGTTCCATGTTGAGGCTTTTGGATAGGTGTATAAATGTTTCTAGGTTGGGGCATATGCTGGCTATTAGAAGTATTGAGCTTGCACCATGGGCTCTTGCTTGGAATATCTGGTATTCGTCTATTATAAAGTCTTTCATTAAGAGTGGAAGGTTTGTTACTGATTTAGCCCTTTCAAGGTATTTAATGTCCCCTTTGAAAAATCTTTTTTCCGTTAAAATCGATATGGCACTTGCACCACCATTTTCGAATGATTTTATCATTTCTTCTAGTTTTTTTGATGATATGTCTCCTATGGATGGTGAGGCTCTCTTATATTCGCATATGATGGAAAATTCTCTATTGAGTGCTTTTTTGAAATCTTTTGGGGGGTCATTTGTACTTATTTTATCCTTCAAGTCGTTGATCGGTTCTTTGGTTTTGATTTTGGAAATTTCCTTCTTTTTTTCAGTGATTATTTTCTCTAGCATCATGTTCACCCATTTAGAAGGAAGTTTTTGAGTATTGCTTTGCCATGGGTTGTTCCTATGGATTCCGGGTGGAATTGTAAACCATAGATTGGATATTTTCTGTGTTTTATTGCCATGATGGTCCCGTCTATGGACCATGCTATTACTTCGATTTCTGGTGGTATTTGGAGTGTATCACATGCGATTGAATGGTAGCGGGTGGCTTTGATTGGATTTGGGATATTTTTGAAGATGTGAGTTCCGTCATGGAATATTGTTGTTATTTTTCCGTGTGTGGGTTTTATGTAGCATAGTTTGCCGCCGAATGCTGTGTATATTCCCTGGTGTCCAAGGCAGACGCCTAGTATTGGTTTATTTTTGAATTTTTTGATTATTTCATGGCAGAATCCGAAATCTTTTCTGTTTAGGGGATTGCCAGGTCCTGGTGATATTATTATGCTCTTGATTTTTGATTTATCGAGGTTGAGAAGTCTTTTATCGTCGTTTCTCAATACTTTGAGGCTTGGAGTCATGTTTTTCTCTTTCATGATTTCTCCGATGAGTTGGTGGAGGTTGTATGTGAATGAATCATAGTTGTCGATTAGGAGTATCATCTTTCTTCACCCGCCATTTTGAGTGAATATAGTAGTGCTTTTGCCTTGTTTTCACATTCTAGGAACTCTTTTTCCGGTATTGAATCGTATACTATGCCCGCGCCGGCTTGTATTTTTCCTTGGGTTCCTTGGGTTATGAGGGATCTTATTGTTATTGCAAAATCGGCATTTCCGTTTAATGAAAAATAGCCTAGGGCTCCTGCGTATGCCCCTCTTGGCGTGGTTTCTATTTCATCTATGACCTCCATTGCACGTATTTTAGGGGCTCCCGTAACCGTCCCCGCTGGGAATACTGATGATAATGCATCGATTGCGGTTTTATCCTTTCTGAGTTCTCCTTTTACATGGGATAGGATGTGTTGTACGTGTGAGAATTTTTTTATACTCATGTATTCTTTGACTTTGACTGAACCGTACTTGCTGATTTTTCCTATGTCGTTTCTTGCAAGATCTACTAGCATTAGGTGTTCTGCTAACTCTTTCTCGTCTGATAAGAGCTCAGCTGCGATCTTTTTGTCTTCTTTTTCATTGGATCCTCTTGGACGCGTCCCCGCGATTGGAAACGTTTCAACTGCCCTGTTTTCAACTCTTACGAGCATTTCTGGGCTGGATCCTATGATTTCCCTTTCACCTAATTTGAGATGGTACATGTACGGTGAAGGGTTAACTTTTCTCAAGGCTTCGTAGAAGTGGAGTTTATCGCCCTTTATCTTGTAATTATGGGCGTTTGATATTACTGCTTGGAATATTTCTCCTTTGTTTATTCGCTCCTTTGTCCTTAAGACCATTTCTTCGTACTGGTCTTTGGAGAAGATTCTTCCTTTGTCTTTGAAGGAAAGTTTATTCTGGTCTTGAGGATTATCTTTGGAGGCTTCTTTTATGTGGTCTAGTCGATTTTCTGAGAGTGTTATGTAGGTGCATTTGCCTGTGAGGTGGTTGAATTTTATTCCATCAAGAAATAGGCCGAATTCGAAGTCTGGAAAATCGGGTTTTTTTATGGGGATTTTATCGAGGAATCTTGCGGATTCATATGAGATGTATCCTACTAGTCCTCCTGCGAAGCCTTTGAAATTGTTTTTTTCTTTTAAGAAATTTCTTATGATGTTAAATGGATTTTTGGCGCGTATTTTTTCTTTGTTGTCTTTTGTTTCTATTTCTAGAATGTTTGATTTTGCCCTGATGGTTAAGATGGGGTCGAAGCCTATGAACGAATATCTTGAGAGTCCTGTGTCGCTTTCCATTGATTCTAGTAGAAAAACAGAATCATTACTATGGTATAATTGTTTGAATAATTTAAATGGATCCTCTAAATCGAGTTTGAATGTTTTGGGGCTTTTTCCAAAAATATTCACTTCCTTGCATGGTTATAACTCCTTGTTGTTTGTGCACAAAATACTTATACTTTAAAGTACTATTTAAATCTTACCTGTATAATAATGTACATTGGTGGTTTTGATGTGGGAAAAAATAAAACACAAATTCCAAAAATACCCTGCAAGAATAAACGTGGCGAAAAAAATCGTAGAACTCGGATTCAGGGTAAACCCCGATGGGAAAATATACTGTGGAGACGTGGAGATAAGTGACATGGCCCTTGCAAGGGCCGCTAACGTTGACAGAAGAACAATAAGAGCAACTACACAAGTCATACTCCAAGACAACAACCTAAAGGAAATTTTCGAAAACATAATACCCGCAGGAGCCCTCCTCAAAGAAACGGCAAAAAACCTCGAATTTGGAGTGGTTGAAATAGAAGCAAACGCTAACAGCCCAGGTATATTAGCAAAGGCCGCAACCCTAATAGCCTCCAAGGGTATAAGTATAAGACAAGCACATGCAAGCGACCCAGAACTTGAAGAAAATCCAAAACTGACAATTATAACAGAAAAGCCTATCCCAGGCAATCTTCTTAAAAAATTCCTAGAAATAGAAGGAGTGAAAAGAGTTTCAATATACTAACTTGGATTCTCCTCATCAAGAACCTTTAACAGTTCATCCCACGCCTCCAAAGACTCCCTCGCAGCCCGATCAGACAACACCTCAATAGCATAACCTGAATGTACAAGGACATATTTACCTTCTCTAACATCCTCCACAAGATCGAGCTTAACCTTCTGCCTCACACCACCAAAATCAACCACTGCACTATTCTCTTCCTCGTCAATCTCTATTATTTGAGCAGGCGCTGCTATACACATTGCTAATCCCTCTCCATATATATACAGATAACACTATAATGATACTTGAAACAGCTTACTTATAAAGATTATTAAACAATAGTGATGGAGGGCGCACCTATGAATATCATTATAGGCGGAGGGCCAGCTGGAAGAGCAGCCGCCCTAGAATTAGCATCATTAGAAAAGGATGTTACAATCATAGAAAGGAATCATCTAGGCGGCACATGCCTAAACCAAGGCTGCATGGTCATATGCGGATTAAGAGACGTGACAAACTTTTTATATGATGCCAAAACCCTCAATGAACACCACATCCTAGAATTCAATTACAACATAAGATACAAGAAGATAGCAAAGGGTATCAAAAAGACGATCGCAAAGATAAGAAAGATAACAGAAAAGGAAACCAAAGACGCGGGAATAGAAGTAATATATGGAGAAGCAAGGGTCCCAGACAATAAACACGTAGAAGTAGAAGGTGAGAAACTCAACTATGATAAACTGATAATAGCAACGGGCGCAAGACCATACACACCCCCAATCAAAGGGAGCGAAAACGCCATAAACTACCAAGACATCCTAAAGTTGGAAGAAGTCCCTGAAAGTTTAATTATAATCGGCAGTGGTATGATAGCAGCCGAAATAGCTAACATATTCTCAATCCTAGGATCAAAGGTTCATATCATATGCAGAAGGGAATTCCTAGCAGATATAGATTGGGAAATAAGAGATTACATAACTAGAATATTATTAAAGGATGTTGAAATCCACACAAACACCAGCATAAAAAGTATAAAAAGAGGAGCTGTTAAAACAGACAAAGAGCGCATAGAGGGCATCCCATTCTTAGCAACGGGCATGACCCCCAATTCAGAGATAATAGATATTGTCAAAAAGGGCGAGAGGGGGAATATCATAGTTAATGATAGGATGCAGACAACCTACAATAACATTTATGCCGCAGGTGATGTTATCGGGGGAATTGGAACCACACCAGTCGCGCGCATGGAAGGTACAATAGCAGGATTAAATGCTGCAGGGATAGAAAAAAGGATAGACTATAGTTGCATTCCACATGCAATATCACTAGGCTATGATGTAAGTTACATTGAAATGAAAGGAGCCAAAGGAGAAAAATCAGTTGAGGGGAAAATGCCAGGGGCCGCGGGTCCGGGTTCATTCTGGAAAGTCCTAGATGATAATACAGGACTTGGTAAAGTCCAAGTAGACCTTGAAACAGGGACTATCGAAAAGGTTTATTCGATAGGCCCCTCAAGTCGTAATGTGGTGGCCTATCTCTCACTCCTTTTAAAATTAGGCGCTAAAACCTACGATTTCGAAAGATTTATAGAAACTCACCCTTCATCTGATGTTATTTACAAGTTACTGCGTTTTTTTGCAAAATATTAAATTTTCTTCATTGCAGCCTTCACGATTATATCAGCGATCCTGTCACTGGCTTTTATAACCTTTTCACCATAATAGGATGCTTTTTCCATCATTTCATCCTTCATTTTAAGCGCCCTTTTCAAGGTGTTTTCGAGGTTATTAAAATCGCTTTCGACAACAGCACCAGGGAACACAGAGGCCATATTATGATATCTCCCATACTTAACACCCTTTAATGCGATTATTGGAACTTTGCATGCTATGGCTTCATGTATCATGACACCGTCATCAGATAACACTGCAAGGTCAACAAGACTGTAAAGGTCAGGAACCCAATCTATATATCCTAGTTTTATGATCCTGGGACTTTGAAGGTATCCTTCAAAATCTTTTTTTAGGGGGTGGCCTACTACTACAATATTCGCTTCTATATCTGTTTCACTTATCCTTTTCGCGGCTTTTGCCATTAATTCAAAAAGTGATGAACCAGAAGAAAATAATATTGTTGGAAGATCCTCCTTGAAGGATGGTGGCATTCTTTTAAGCGCATTATCAGGGTTTCCCATTGTGATTTTTGGATCTATTGGAGAGTATGAACTGTGAACATTCTTCATGCCCTTTATCCCAAAAAGGCCAGATTCTGGTAACATTATAGTTGGATTAAGAATTCTACATATTCTAGCATCGGTTGGAGTGTTTGATATGCCCACAGCAGGTACTCTGGCCAATTTAGCCGATAAACAGCCGATCACGGCTCCGCCGCCTATAACACCAACCACTACATCTGGTTTTACCTTTTTTATCAACTTATAACCTTCCCATGTACCCTTTAAGGCTTTTAAAGCAGCTTTAAACAGGCTAGATTTTGTGGCAGCATGGCCTCCGGCTTGGGGTATCAGCATCTTGTACCATTTTATACTCCTTTTTTTGAAGAGTATACCAGGGGCTGTGCGATCTAATGCAAATTCACATTCAAAACCTCTATTAGAAAGGTTCTGCGCTATGTTAAGCCCCATTACAGCGTCACCACCAATACCACGGCCTGTGATAATAAACAATGCTTTCATCTTCTCACCTAGAGTGGACTCCAATTCTTTCAAGGTTCCGAGGACATTTGAATTGAATTCGCTTGTAAAAGCTAAAGTGGGGGGGGATACTTGATATTAACATTTATCCCCTAGTGGGATGACTATAAATCTTAACATTATAATATAATTTTTATTGGTTAGTGGTTATGAAATTTTATCCGGAAAAAAAGATCCAGGGAGATTCAAGTATCCAGTCCCCATGAAAAAATCAAATTTAAAAAGGAGATTACTCCATCCACTTAGATTATATTTTTAGAAGATCATGGGATGGAAATGCCCAAGCACCTAGAGGGATCCTATTGGTCTTTGAAAAGCTTGAGCTTAGTTTAAGCACCCGGCTAGGATATTGTTAGGGGGGGTAAAAACTAGTGTGGGTTGTGAAGTAATCTTCTAAACCCTAGGATTTTCAGTATCCTATTTTTGACTTTGAATTTTTTATCTCTTAATATTAATTGTCTTAGCAAGTCTCCGAGCCCCCCGCCACTTATAACATCCATAAAACAGTCCCCCAAGGTCGGGTTTTTGATTCTAAGGTTTTCTTGGATATACTTTTTCAAGTTTTCTCTTCTTATTAGAGCTATTATAAATGTTGTAAGTAAGAAGAATGTTAGGACTGTTGTGAATCCTCCGAGGAGGTGGAAGCTTAAGCCTAGGGCTATGGCGTAACTGTGGTTACCTATTTCACCCATCATTATCTTTCCCTTGTAGTCTAGGGGTGAATATGCGATGCAAGTAACTAATATTAAGAGGGGAAAGTATATTGGCTGGTTTTTGAGTAAAGAGATGATGATGATTAAAAGTGAGGTTATTATTATGGTGGTGCAGGCGGCTCCTGGTTGCATGTCTGCAATGTTCAACGGTTGTATCATGAAGGCTACGATGATGCTGGAAGGGCCCATTATGGGATATCCCAGGACTGAAATGATTACTATCCCAAGACCCCTTGCTAATTGTCCCCATTCCACCATCGAGTTTTTTATCCTTTTTCTCCCTAGGATGTCGTCGATGAACGCTAGGATGCCCATTATCCCAATTAGGAGGTTGTAGGGTGTGGGTAAAAATAGTATGAGGATAATGAATGGTGCTAGGCCTGCTCCACGTGGCGTGCCCCCCCGGATTCTGGTGTAGAGGTTGGTGGATTTGGCATATTTTTCTATGAGATACTTTATTGTTGGTGTTAGGATTAGTGTTATGATTGTTGCGATGATGATTTTATTTAACATAAGCCCTCACTACCATTTTATGGTCCGATGTGGCCGTGGGTGGTTTGGACGATGACGGTTCTGAGACCTTCATTGTTTAATAGTTTTTTTATTTGGATCATTTCATTGAATGATGGCCTTTTGATGATTTGTCTTCTGAATTCTGGCCTATAGTCCAGTACACAAACTTGGATTTCTGGGTTGATCTTGCGGATTTTTTCTCCCATTCTTTTGACTTCTTTTATTGTTATTAATTTTTTATTGTATGGAATGCCAACTCCTAGGTATACCTCTTCCTCGTAATTGTTAGTGATGTATTCTGTGGCACTCCACGAATTTTTTAGGTATTCTTTTGCGATTTTTTCGTCTCTTATGCCTGTGATGCGTTGAAATGTCCTAGTCTTGAGAGCTTTGAGGTCTATGCCTATCTGTGTCATTCCTTTTTTTACTAGTTGGTCTATGTATTTTGGGTTTAGTATTGTCCCATTCGTGTCAATGTGTATGTTAACTTTCCTTTCTCTTTTTATTCGTTGCATTGTTTCAAGCAGCCATTCCTTGTTTAATGTGCATTCCCCACCCGAGAATGTTATCGTGCCTGTTATGTATATTGATTCAAGGCCTAGTAGGATTTTAGCTGTTTCTTTGGGTTCTAGTAATGGGGCTTTTGCTGTGAAGGCGATGCGGTAGTTTTGGCATTGTGGACATCTCAGGTTGCAACCGTGTGTGAATCCAACCACTTCTATGGGCCTTATACTCTCTTTTAGATAGTATGGTGTTCCAACACCACCTACCATGTGGGCGCCGAACCCGCTTATGGCCCTTAAAGGGGATTTGATCTTTGTTTTTATTTCCATGCCCTCTGATAATGGTGTTATGCATGATAATGCCAGTTTTCCATCGATTTTGACTGCGCAAGCCCAGCAGCCTCCGCATTCACATGGCATGAATATGGTGCTTTCTGGTGATTTTCCCACGTCTATTCCAGCGGCTTCGAGGGCGTCTTTCACGAGCCCTGCCACCTTCACTGGTTTACCATCTACTGTAACCCTTACCTTCTCTCTTCTACTTTTATCCAATTTTATGGCTTTATATGGACAGGCTAATGTGCATGCTCCGCATTCGAAACATTTACCATTTTCAGCTGCCTTTTTAACGTTTCCTGCAGGGCATAGTACTAGGTTGCAAGTGTTGCATCTTCTGCAGTTGTTGATTATTATCCCCATGCTTTTGCCCACTTAAGGACTTTTTTAGTGTATTTTGAATCTTAAGAGGGCTGCTATTCCCCCGAGTGCTTCTAGTTGTTTTCCGCCTTCGTGTTCGCTACTTATTAATATTATTTCACCGCCCATGTTTTCGACGGAATCTAGTAGTGTTTCTTTTTCACTTGCAAGTTTGTCTAATATTAATAATTTTTTTATCGCGGCCATGTTTGCTGCTTCTTTAACTTCTTTTTCACCATAGGCTATCAGATCTGATGATTTTGCTATTTCTTCTAGTATTTCGTTAACGTTTCTGATTTCTTTTGCTATTCTATTTTCTGTGGCTGCTCGTTCAATTGTACCTTTTTTTAGGACTTCCTGTATCCCTACGCGGCCACCGGTTCCTGTGCTTTCTATTATGGAGATCTTGGCCAATTTTGGATATTTTTCTTTTAGGTAGGAATGGAAGTCTGTTTTTGTGAATCCTGGTCCTGCGATGACGATTAGTTCCACTCCTTTCAAGTTTTTTATGACTTCTATTATTTTTTCATAGAATTGGATGATTTTTTTTCTCCGGTCTTTTTGTTGTATTCTTTTTCCTGGGATGTGCCCAATGATAGGACCATAATATTCTATCCCATATTGCCTTATGAACCCTATATCGGCTGTGTCATCCTCTAAAGCCAATATTATAGCATATAGTCTTTTTGATGATTCTATGGCGTCTTTTAATCTTCTCAAAGCCCACTTGGACCAGGTTTCTTTTTTTATACGTAATGGGGTGTTTAATTTGATTTCTAGTGTATGATATGAACCTAATGGTACTAGGTCCTCTGGGCCCTTTTCTATAATTCCTGTTGCCCTTAATTTGCCAGTGTATTTGTGAAATTTCACAGATTCTACACGAATTCTTAGATAGAATGTTTTCTTCACTCCCCTGTCACTTCTTATCCTCTCACCACTGGTGTCCTGTATTCTGCGCGTGGTCTTTGAAGATACGAGGTCGCCTTTTTCTATTATATGTGATAAATGCCAGAGATCGTCGAGGGTTTCAGGGATTAATTCTATGATTCCCTTTTTTTTGTCTTCTTGGATTATCCTCATTTTTGATTCACACCATGGAAATATCTAATAATATAAGAGACTTACACTAATACTAGGTTATAGTTGGAGGATATATAATTAGGGAGGAGATGTTGGAATGGGAGATTATGAATCTGGAACAGCAACTTTTATCGGTATACTATTTGGGGTTGTTATGTTTCTATTCTTTGATGGAGTTTTTATATTTGTTTTTGTAGGTTTTATCGCCACTTATTTAACTAGGGAGGATGATAGAAGTTCCAGTGTGGGTGCAATAGCAACTTTGATACTTGCAATCATATTATTCATATATAATATGATAATGGGGCCCGAGATGCCATATTGGATAAGTAATATGCTTGGAGTGGACATGTTCAGTTTTGTTGTCGGTTTTCTCTTAGCGTGTTTCTTAGCAGTTTGTCTTGGCGGTTTAGGAGGTTTTTTGGCTGTTAAGGCATCTCAGTGGGGTAAAGTTGAACAGGCAGGATAGTATGAATGTCGCGGTTATTGGAGGTACACGGGGCCTTGGAAAATGGATAGCCGGTTTTCTTAAGGGTGAAGGTTTTAGGGTGATTATAACTGGCAGGGATAGGGTTACTGGGGAGAATGTTAGTAAGGAGCTTGGTGTGGAGTATTGTCCTGATAATGTTAGAGCCGCGAGGGATTCTGATATCGTTATAATATCTGTGCCTATTGAGAATACTCTTGATGTTATCAGGGAGGTTGCTCCTATTATGCGGAGGGGTTCTTTGCTTGTTGATGTGACTTCTGTGAAGGAGGAGCCTGCCCGTTTGATGGAAGAACTTGCCCCTGAAGGTGTTGATGTTCTCCCTACCCATCCCATGTTTGGTCCTAGGATACGTTCACTTGCTGGTCAGGTCGTGGTTTTAACTCCCTTGAGGAGGTCTAAGTGGGTTGATAGGGCTGTTAGTTTTTTAAAAGGGCATGGTGCTAGGGTTTTGGTTACTTCGCCTGTGAAGCATGATAGGATGATGAGTGTTGTGCAGGTGCTTACGCATTTTGCTTATATTAGTATTGCGTTGACTATTAGGGATTTGAGTGTTGATGTGAGGGAGTCTAGGCGGTTTGCGAGTCCTATTTATAATCTTATGCTTGATACTATTGCCAGGATAGTTTCACAGAATCCTTATCTGGCCTATTCTATACAAGTTTATAATAGGTATGGTGAGGATGTCCGTAAGGCATTTGTTGGAGCCGTGGAACGTTTGGAGGACCTTTTGAGGCATGGGGAGAGGGATGATTTTGTTAGGTGGATGAGTTTTGCCGCTAAGGGTCTTGATGATGTTGAAGCTTCCCTTGGAAGGTCTGATAAGGCTATTTTTGCTTTGAATAAGGAGTTGGATGTTTTGAAGGATTCTATTGGTAAGGAAGTCGGTCTTAGACATATTTATTCTGGTAATGTTCATGTCGGAGTTTTGGAGTCTGTTGATCCCGATTTTGTTGTTTTGAGGGTTGGTAAAAGGCGTGTAAGATTGAAGGTGTCGAATATTCAGGTTTTGAGTAGGGAGGAGCTCTGGGATTGGAAGGTGAAGAATCTTCCTAGGCGTTGTTATGATATTTCAGCTATGTTTCCTGAAGGTTGTGATCCTAAGGTTATAAAAGGTGTTATCGAGGGTTTGGATGGCATTGTGAAAGCTAGTGTAGTTGATATTTATAAGGGGGATCAAATACCTTCGGGCATGGTGAGTGTAACTTTTAGGTTTGAGGTTATCGATCAGGGCGTTTATGATAAGGTTAAAGGTTTGCTTGAAGGTTTTGGCGCGGTTATAAGATAATCTGCTTCATATTCTTATATTTAAAATTTCCGAAAACTTTATATAATATAAACTACATTTGTATTATAGTTACAAAAATTTACTAAAATATTAGGATAACCTCCATTAATAAAATAACAAAAAAATAATAGAATAAGGTGGACTAAAATGGAGAAAAAAGAAATAAAACTCAAAGTAGCCGAAGCATTATCACAATCAGATGTTGGTAGGGGGATAGCTCGCCTCGACCCCCAAGCAATGGAAGAACTAGGCATCAAAGACGGTGACATCATCGAAATAGAAGGAAAAAAGCTCACAGCAGCCACAGCTGCATCATCACAATCAGACATAGGCTTGGGAATCATAAGAATAGACGGATACCTACGTAAAAACGCACGAGCATCCATAGGAGAAGAAGTAACAATAAGAAAAGCAGACGTAAAAGAAGCCGAAAAAGTCGTGCTAGCACCAGTAGAACAACAAATCATAATAAGAGGCGATATAAGATCAGCATTCCTCAACAGAGTACTAGTAAAAGGGGACATAATAGTATCAGGGATAAGACAACAAATATCCACAGGCAGCCTATTCGATGAAATACTCCGAGACTTCATGGACATATCACCACTAGGAGAAATAAAGCTAGCAGTAGTATCAACAAAACCCTCAGGGGTCGTTAAAGTCACAGAAATGACAAACGTCGAAATACAACCACAACCAGTAGACGTAAGCAAACTCGAAGGAGTCACAAACCTCGTAGACGTAACCTACGAAGACATCGGAGGCCTAAAAGAAGAAGTCAAAAAAGTAAGGGAAATGATAGAAATCCCACTAAAAAGACCAGAACTCTTCGAAAGATTGGGGATAACACCACCAAAAGGCATACTAATGTACGGACCGCCAGGAACAGGTAAAACACTCCTGGCAAAGGCGGTTGCGAACGAAAGCGACGCACATTTCATAGCAATAAACGGCCCCGAGATCATGAGCAAATACGTCGGAGGATCAGAAGAAAGACTCAGAGAAATATTCGAAGAAGCAGAAGAAAACGCCCCATCAATCATATTCATAGATGAGATAGACGCAATAGCACCAAAAAGGGAAGAAGTAACAGGAGAAGTCGAAAGAAGAATAGTCGCACAACTCCTAACACTACTAGATGGCCTTAAAACAAGAGGCCAAGTTATGGTCATAGGAGCCACAAACAGACCAGACGCGCTAGACCCAGCCCTCAGAAGACCTGGAAGATTCGACAGAGAAATAGAATTAGGCGTACCAGACAAAGACGAAAGAAAAGAAATACTAGAAATACATACAAGGGGCATGCCACTAGCAGACGATGTCGACCTAGATGAGCTTGCAGAGATAACACACGGCTTTGTGGGCGCAGACCTAGAATCACTCTGTAAAGAAGCTGCAATGAGAGTGCTCAGAAGAGTGCTGCCCGAAATAAAAGTCGACGAAGAAATACCAAAAGAAGTCCTCAAAAAGATGATAGTAACCAAAGAAGACTTCAAAAACGCCCTAAAGGACATACAACCATCAGCACTCAGAGAAGTACTAGTACAAGTACCAAATGTGACATACGATGACATTGGCGGACTTGAAAAAGCAAAACAGGAGCTCAGAGAAGCAGTAGAATGGCCCCTAAAATACCCAGAAAAATTCAAAGAATTCGGCATAAAACCACCAAAAGGCATACTACTCTACGGATCCCCAGGGACAGGTAAAACACTCCTGGCAAAGGCGGTTGCGAACGAAAGCGAAGCCAACTTCATAGCAATCAAAGGACCTGAGCTGCTCTCAAAATGGGTTGGCGAATCAGAAAAGGGCGTGAGAGAAGTATTCAGGAAGGCTAGGCAGACAGCACCAACAATAGTATTCTTTGATGAAATAGATTCAATAGCATCCAGGAGAACAGGATCAGAAGCCGACTCAGGAGTAACCCAGAGAGTTGTCAACCAACTATTAACAGAAATAGACGGCCTAGAAGAACTACAAGATGTGGTTGTAATAGCGGCAACAAACAGACCAGACATCCTAGACCCTGCCCTGCTAAGGCCAGGTAGATTTGACAGGCACGTGAAAGTTGAAGATCCGGACAAAGAAGCCAGACTTGCAATATTCAAAGTCCACACAAAAGACATGCCACTGGCAGATGATGTCGACCTAGAGAAGTTAGCTGAGATGACAGAAGGTTATGTTGGCGCTGACATCGAAGCAATCTGCAGAGAAGCAGCCATGCTAACACTCAGAGAAGACATGAACGCAAAAGAAGTTCCAATGAAAAACTTCAAAGAAGCCATGAAAAAAATAAAACCAAAATCAACCATGGTGGAAGAGCAAGTACAATACCTCTAAAAATAAACTTACACCCCCCTTTACATTTTTTTTGTAAGAGAAGGGATCATTATGCCATACAATGTAAAGGATATTTCATTAGCCCCAAATGGGGAGGAGAAAATAGAATGGGTTCAAAGGCACATGCCAGTCCTTGAACATATAAAAAGAGAATTCGAGGAAAAAAAACCATTCAAAGGGATTACAATAGCTTCATGTTTACACTTGGAGCCGAAGACCATCAACCTTGGACTGACATTAATGGCTGGTGGGGCTGAAGTCGCCATGACAGGCTGCAACCCACTTTCCACCCAAGATGATGCCGCAGCAGCGGGTGCATCCCTCGGACTTAACATTTATGGATGGCGTGGCGAAACAACCCAAGAATATTATGAGAATATTCATCGCGTTCTCGACCATGAGCCAGACATCTTAATAGATGATGGGGCGGACATGATATTCCTCGCCCACAGAGAAAGACCGGAAATATTAGATAAGATAAGGGGGGCTTGTGAAGAGACCACCACGGGTATACATCGTCTCAGGGCCATGGCAGAAGATGGTGCGTTACGATTCCCTGTCATGGCTGTTAACGATGCTTATACAAAGTATCTTTTCGATAATAGGTATGGTACTGGCCAGTCAACACTTGATTCTATAATGGGCACAACTAACATGTTGATAGCTGGCAAGACTGTTGTTATTTGTGGTTATGGATGGTGTGGTCGCGGCATCGCTATGAGAGCAGATGGCCTCGGAGCTAATGTTATCATAACTGAGGTGGATCCTATAAGGGCCCTTGAGGCTAGGATGGACGGTTTCAGGGTTATGAAGGTTAATGAGGCTGTTAGACATGCTGATATACTTATAACAGCCACTGGGAATATTGATGTTGTCTCCCTAGAAGATTTTAAGAAGATGAAGGATGGTTGTATAATGGCTAATGCCGGCCACTTCAACGTGGAGATAAACCGTGACGATCTTTTAAGCCTCTCAGTCAAAAATAGAATTATAAGAGAGGATATTGAAGAATTTGTATTAGAGGATGGTAGAAGATTATATCTCCTCGCCGAGGGCAGATTAGTTAATTTAGCTTCTAGCAGGGGACAAGGCCATCCCGCAGAGATAATGGACATGAGTTTTTCACTCCAAGCACTTTCCGCACAACATCTTCTAAGCGTGGATTATGAACCTGGAGTTTATAAATCCCCTGATGAGATCGATTTGAAGGTTGCAAGGTTGAAACTAGAATCCATGAAGATAGAAATTGATGAATTAACGCCTCGACAAGTGGAATATTTGAGTAATTGGCAGGAAGGAACATGAGTTTCTTTAGACTGATAGAAAAGGGGGAGGGGCCAATAAGATTATTTGTAGGGGGCTTGCATGGAAGGGAAGGTCTTACAACAATAAAAGCCCTCAAGTCATTGGGTTTTGAGGATGTGATAGATGGTAAACTTATAATATATAATTGCGATCCAACCTCCTACCTCAGCACTTTGAAAAGATCATATTATACAAAACAGGGAAGGGAGATAATTTCATTAATAGAATATTATAGGCCATCCATTTACGTTGAAGCGCACTGTTACAAATATTATGAAGGACTCACAGACCCCGATCGTAAAAAGAAAATGGGGGTACCACCCCTCATTGAATTGGAAAATGGTGTCCTAATAGGCTCTGTATCCCCCCATATAAGGACTAGCTTTTTTAAACGGACTGATGTTTGCATCACCCTTGAAATGCCATGCATCCAAGACAGAATAGACACCAAAGTCCTCAAAACCTATACCAATATTTTAAAGATTATAGCCTCAATAAAGGATCGTCCAGAACTGGAGGAAAAGCTTGCAAGGAAGTACCCTGAACAAGTTGAAATTGCAAGGAGATATGCTATAGAGTTTTTTGGCGATTATCCACCATTCTAATCGTGTGGGGGGGTCTGCAAATCAAAATCAAAGAATATGTGAAAAGATTATTAGAACTTGTTGAAATGGAGAGGAAAGCCGAGATCGAAGCCATGATCTCGGAGATAAGGCGTTTATCAGCCTCAAAGCGTGAAAAGATAGGTAGGGCTATTAACAACCTGAATGGGAAAATCCTCGGCAGGGAACTTGGGTTCACCCTTGTCAAGTATGGTAGGAAAAAACCCATCGAAACCGAAATAGGTGTGGGGGATCTTGTACTTATAAGTAGGGGGAACCCTCTTAGAAGCGATCTTACAGCTACTGTGGCCCAGAAAGGCAGCAGATTTATAATCGTGGCCATGGAAAAAGTGCCAAAGTGGGCTTTAAAAAATGTTAGAATTGACTTATATGCCAATGACATCACATTCCAACGGATGGAAGATAATCTGAAAAAACTTAACAAAAATACCTATAATATATTAGAGTTTCTCCTGGGGAAGAGGAAACCCACAGCTAAAGTAAGAAGAGTGGAATTCGAATTGGAAGACGAAAGTCTTAACAATTCCCAAAAGGAGGCGATATCAAGGGCATTAGCCTCTAATGATTTTTTCCTGATCCACGGCCCCTTCGGCACGGGTAAAACAAGAACACTCATTGAACTCATACTCCAAGAGGTTAAAAAGGGTGGTAAGTTACTTGTAACAGCTGAGAGTAATATGGCCGTGGATAATATCCTAGAAGGATTGGATGGGAAAGTGGAATGTGTAAGACTTGGACATCCACAGAGAGTTTCGAAAGAAAATATAGAAAAAAGCCTAGCCTATAAAGTGGAGGATCACAAGGATTATGAGAAGATATCTGAACTGGAAAAAAAGATCCAGGACCTGATAAGAGAAAGGGAGAAGTACCATAAGCCCACACCATCCCTCAGAAGAGGTTTAAGTGACCGTCAGATAATGGCAAATGCCATGAAAAGAAGAGGTAGCAGGGGCATATCACCAAATGTCATGATATCTATGGCAAAATGGATAAAAACCAACAAGAAAATAGATGAATTATACGAGATGATAGATGATATAGAAAATAGTATAGTGGCTGACATCCTAGAGGAGACTCCCGTTATACTTTCAACTAATTCAACAGCAGCCCTAGAATACCTTGATGGTATCAGCTTCGATCTTATAGTGGTGGATGAGGCTTCCCAGGCCACGATACCGAGTATTCTAATCCCTCTTTCACGTGGTGGGAGGTTCATCTTGGCGGGGGACCATAAACAGTTACCCCCAACTATTTTGAACCAGGATGCTGTTGAATTAGAGAAGACGTTATTTGAAGAGTTGATAAGATTGTATCCATATAAGGCATACATGTTGGATGTTCAGTATCGTATGAACCCTCAGTTGATGGAATTTCCCAACATGGAATTTTATGATGGTAGAATAAAAGCAGCACCTGGCTTGGAGAATTTCACTATAGATAGTCTTGTAGATGATACGAGTTGTGAGTGGGGGCTTGGAAGAGAACTTTTAAACCCTGCTAAGCCTCTGCTCTTCATGGACACTGCTAGTATTGAAGGCAAATTCGAGAGGAGAGTTAAAGGGTCGCCTTCACTCCAGAATCAATTAGAGGCTGATCTTGCCATTATAGTATCCAATTTTTTTATTAAGAGGGGTGTTAAACCTTCTGATATTGGTATTATAACGCCTTATGACGATCAAGTGGATCTTATATCATCCCATGCTAAGGTTGAGGTTAACACTGTTGATGGTTACCAGGGGCGTGAAAAAGAGATCATAATAATATCCATGGTAAGGAGCAATAAAAATGGTAGAATAGGCTTTCTCAGTGATTTAAGACGTCTTAACGTCTCACTTACAAGGGCGAGGAGAAAACTTGTGATTATAGGTGATTCTGAAACTCTCAAAGCGCACCCATCCTATAGGAGGCTTATCAAGTATTCTATTAGTAGGGGCTTTTATTATAGGCTTGGGGAAGAATCTGTTAGAACCAGTCTGTCAAACTTTTCTGGATAGATTTTTCAACTTGCATCTTTTTTATGGCATTTTGCACCCTTTCTTCTGAAAATCCATGTTCATGGCAGAGGAAATCTATTATACCTTCCCTGTTCGGACTCCTCCATGAAAGCTTGTAATCATCTGTAACATCTGGATTGAGGAAAATCTCCCTTAAAATCTCAGGGTCACCATCTAACTCTTCACCTAGCTCTTCTAGTACATTATATATGTTGCCTTTTTCTTTTATGAATTTGAGGGCGCTTTTCGGTCCTATTCCTTTTATTCCCTTGTTGAAGTCTGTGCCTATGAGTAATGCCATGTCGACTAACTGTTCCCTTGTAATTTCCAATCTTTTCAAGATCCTCTCTAATTCTAGAAGTTCTAGTTCCTGTGCTCTCCCGGTTATGGCAAGGTTTCTAACGACTCTTGGAGCTCCGAATAGTAAGCAGTCATAATCTTGTGACGCAACCGCCCACGCATCACCATTCTGGACGATGTAAGATGCCTGAGCTTCGCCTTCTGCCGGCGCCTCAACAAATGGAACGCCCATCAAGTCTAGAAGTTTTTTCGAAGTGGATATTATATCAGGGGATATTCTGGCGGATCTTACAGCATATTTCCTAGCTTCTTCGATTTTTCCTTCTCTGAGGGCTTTCTTCCATCTTTTTTCAGCTTCAACTCTTACAGATCTCCTTTTTGTGATTGTTTCCATTTTTAAATGTGGGCTTTTACCATCGAATACATAAACCACCTTTATGCCCTTTTCTATGATGGCTGAGGTTCTATAGAGTATGCCACTGAGATGTGATGTTATCCTACCTTTTCTGTCCATTAAAGGTGTCCCATCCTTCTGCCTTATACTAGAGAGGAACTGGTATATGGTGTTCGGGGCGTCGATTGCTATAATGCGCCCCTTCAAATCCCCAATTTTTATCTTAGAAGCGTATATTATATCCTTGAGTTTAACACCCATACTTATAACCCCAAGGGTTCTTGAACCCTATTTTTTGAAGTATGTGATGGGGAATGTTTCTTTTATCCTTATTAGGATCTTGTCCTTGTGTATGATGTTATATGTGCGTGTTAGCATTAATGAATCTGTGTGGAATATCTCTTTGAGTTCTCCTGTAGGTTCTTCGACGTCTATTTTTTCCACTTCTCTTCTTGATTCGATGTTATGTTTGCGCAGTATTTTCCCGATTGGTATGTCTGCTCTTATCAAATCTTCTTTAAAATCGTTATTTAATCTTGCAAGGGGGATGTATGATATTGCATGTATGAGGGGCTCTTCGTTACCAATTAATACTATTCTGTAGTTTATTTTTTCCCCGGCGGCTATGTCAAGTTTTTCAGCGATCTCTTCGCTGGCTTCTCTAAACTCTTGTACTAAGGTTTTTATATTCACTTTTCCGAGTATGACGTCGAGTATTCTTGTAACCGAACCATCAGTTGCTAATAGTATCTTTTGGGTGTTTGAAAGCGGACCTATTACCCTTTCAAGTCTTTTGATTTCCTCCACAACATCTATATCCATTCCACATCCCCTTTTTATTCTGGTATGGATATTTCGCCTTTGATGGCTGACTGGGCCACTATTATGGGATTCGCAAGGTAGACTTTTGATTTGGGGTCTCCCATGCGTCCTTGGAAGTTTCGGTTACTTGTGGATATGCAAACTTCTCCAGAGCTTAAGACGCCCATGTGGGCTCCAAGGCATGGGCCGCAGCCCGGGTTGCATACTATTGCCCCGGCATCTATGAAGACCTTTATAAGGCCTTTTTTTAGGGCTTTAAGGTAGGTTTCTGAGGATGCTGGGACTATTATCATCCTCACATCATCGTGTATCTTTTCATCTTTTAAGATCTCCGCCGCCATTCTAAGGTCCTCAAACCTCCCATTTGTGCATGAACCTATGAATGCTTCGTCTATATGTGTTCCTAGGACATTTCTGACGTCTTTTACGTTGTCAACTGAGTTTGGACATGCTATTTGTGGTTCAAGATCATCTATGTTAAAATAGAATTCCTCATGATAATCATAATCAGGATCTGAAGTATAGATTTTGAATTTCTCCTGGGGGAGTCTTTCCTTAAGATATTCTATAGTGGCTTTGTTGGGTTCTATTATCCCGTTTTTGGCTCCCATTTCCACTGTCATGTTGCAGATGGTCATTCTCTCTGGGACTTCAAGTCTTTTAATGGTTTCTCCTGTGAATTCAACGGATTTGTAAGTTGCCCCTTCGACTCCGAGTTCTCCTATGATGTGTAATATGAGGTCTTTAGCTGTTACATGTTCTTGGAATCCACCTTCAACTTCTATTTTCATTGATTCCGGGACTCTTAGCCATGTTTTGCCCGTGGAGAATATCATGGCCATGTCTGTGGCGCCCATTCCAGTGGCAAATGCTCCGAAGGCCCCGTAGGTGCATGTGTGCGAGTCCGCCCCTATTATGATGTTTCCTGGTTTTATGAATCCTTTTTCTGGGAGTACTTGGTGGCATATGCCCTCCCCGTGTTTGAAGATGTTTGTTATTCCTTGTTCTTTTGCGAATTCTCGTGTTACTTTTTGGAATTCGGCTGCTCCAATACTGTTTGGGGGTATGTTGTGGTCATAGACTATTACTATCTTTTTTGGGTTCCAGACTCTTTTTTGTCCTGTTTTTTCAGCTATTTTTTTGAAGGTTTTGATTGTGGGTGGGCTTGTGCCATCGTGTGTCATTGCAAGATCGATGTCGACTTCGATGATTTCGCCTGGTTGTACTTCTTTTTTTCCCGCGGCCTTGGCTAGTATCTTTTCGGTAATGTTCATCTTGGATCACTACATGTCTACCGGTCCTTTAACTGAACTTATGATTTCTTTAAATAATTTATCATTTATGAATCTTCCTTTTTCTCGGGCTTTTTTCACTTCTTCAACTATCTTGCAGAGTTCGTCTCTTGTCACCTCTATCCCATATTCTTCAAGTTTTGCTTTAACTGCTCTGCATCCTGAGTGTTTGCCCAACACTATCTTTCTTTTGTGTCCTATAAGTTCGGGTAGGAATGGCTCGTAGGTCAGTGGTTCTTCTAGGACCGCATCTACGTGTATTCCTGATTCATGTCTGAAGACGTTTTTTCCTACTATTGGTTTGTTTTCTGGGACGTTCATATGCGTGTATTTTTCCACTAGTTTTGAGAGTTCACAGAGTACTTTTATGTTGAATCCTAGATCTATCTCATATAAAATTAATAGGGCCATTATTAGTTCTTCTAGGGACGTGTTCCCTGCTCTTTCACCTATCCCGTTGACTGTGGTGGATATTGCATCCGCTCCAGCTAGCAGGCCCGTGATTGAGTTTGCGACTGCGAGTCCGAAGTCATTGTGGCAGTGTAGTGCTATTCCTGTGTTGAGGAATTTTTTGAGTTCTTTTACGAGGAATTGCATTCCATGGGGTGTAATGGCGCCTACCGTGTCTGCTATGTGGACGCGGTCGGCTCCGTAATCTTCGGCTTTTTTATATATTTTTTTCAGGAATTCAAGGTCTGTTCTTGTGGCGTCCTCGGCTGAGAATGCTACGAATACTCCATGGTCTTTGGCATATTCTATTGATTTCATGCAGATGCTTAATGCTTGTTCTTTTGTTAGTTTTAGTTTGTGTTTGAGGTGTAGGTCTGATGTGGCTATGAAGGTGATTATCCCATCTACGTCGCAGTCTAGGGCTTTTTCTATATCTTCTTTTTTTGTGCGTGATAATGCTAGTATCTCAGCGTTTAGCCCCTCATTTGCGATTTTTTTAACTGATCTTCTTTCTTCTTCCGACACGACTGGGAAGCCTGCTTCTATCTGGTGTATTCCTAATTCGTCGAGTTTTCTTGCTATTGCAAGTTTTTCTTTTGTTCCTAGGCAAACTCCTGGTGTCTGTTCTCCGTCTCTTAAGGTGGTGTCATAGATTGTGATTTTCTCTGGGAATTTTAATCTTACTTTCTTGTTGAAGGGGCTTACAAAATATTTCAAATGATTACCACCTAATTCCTTTTTGGTGGGAGATTATCATCTAGTAGTAATTCGAGGTATGATTTTCTTTGGAATCCTTTTTGGATTCCAAGTTTTTTGTAGATTTTGTAGATTTTGTTGAGTGTTTCATCATAGTCTTCATTTTCTTTTATATCCTTTTCTATTTCCATGTAGGTTCCCAAGCCCTCGATGTTATCTATTGTGATTGTGAGGTCGTCTAACTGGTATATTTCTCTTTTTTTCACTACTTTGTGTGCTTTCTTGAATCCGAGATGTTCTAGTATTCTTGTCATCTTTTGGGGGTTTGGGATTTCTGTTTCTATTTCTTGCCGGGTTTTGCTCTTTTCATCTATTTTAGGCCCTTTGTATGTTAAGAGGGTTCTTGTTGGCGTTTCTCTTATCCTTAGGGCTTCGTCTGTGATTTTGAAGTCCTTGTGGGGTGCGTTGAAGTATATGTCTTCTTGTTTTTCTGTTCTGATTTTCTGGGCTCCGATGGATTCAAGTTTCTTTTTTATCCTATGGTCTGTTTTGGCTTTTACTTCCACTTCGATCAAGGATGTTCACCAATCCTTTTAAATGGATAGAATTATCTTTGTCTTTTCCATGTAATTTCCTTTAGATATTGTTATATTTTATGGATTTGTTTGGAAAGTTTTTAAATCGAAGAATATGTAATAAAAAATCTGGATTTGATAGTAATCAATTTTTAAGTACTTATAATATTATATAATTTAGCGTTTATAAGAGTCCAATGTATAGTCTCAACTTCACTGGGAGGTATAATAATTGAATGATGTAGATATTAAAATAGAGAATATAGTGGCCTCTGCAACCCTTGGAAAATCCATAGACCTTACAAAAGTGTCTAAAGCATTGAAGAATGTTGATTTTAACCGAGAACAGTTCCCAGGACTCGTATATAAGTTGAAGAATCCGAAGACAGCCGCCTTAATATTCGGCTCAGGCAAGCTTGTATGTACTGGTGCAAAGTCAATAGAAGATTCCAAAAGGGCCATAAAAATAACAGTGGATAAGATGAGGACAATGGACCCTGAAATTCCAGAGGACTTCGAGATCAAAATACAGAATATAGTGGCCTCCGCCAACCTGGGGAAACCGCTCAACCTAGAAGCCGTGGCCCTTGGACTTGAAAACACTGAATATGAACCTGAACAGTTCCCAGGACTCGTATATCGTCTAGATGATCCTAAGGTTGTTCTCTTACTTTTTGGATCGGGTAAAGTTGTCTGCACAGGGGCTAAAAGTGCAGAGGACGCTAAACTTGGTGTTGAAAGGACAAAAGCTCGTCTCGCTGAGTTGGATCTTATTTAATGGTGATATTATTGATCAAACTTGTAGTCTTCGACCTTGATAACGTTATAATAGACGCGGAAGCAATAGATGAAATCGGAAAATTAATGGGAGTTGAAGAAAAGATAATGGAACTCACAAAAAGAGCCATGGAAGGGGAAATGGACTTCAAAGAGTCAATAGAAGAAAGAGTGAAACTACTCAAAGGAGCCAGGGTTGATGATATAAAAAAATTGGCCCACAAACTCCCATTAATGAAAGGTGCCAAGGAAACCATCCAACAACTCAAGGAGAAAGGCTACAAGATAGCCACAATAACAGGCAGTTTTGATATTATAGCAGATATAATAGGTAAAAAATTGAACCTAGATTATATAATCTGTAACAAACTACACCACAAACGCGGTATCCTAACTGGGGAAGTTAGCGGGCCCCTTGTGAAAAAAACGAAATATGAAATCCTACAGAGACTATTAGAAGATGAAGGTTTCAGTTTTGATGAATGCGTTGCCGTAGGTGATGGTGCCAATGACATATCCATGATAGAATCCGCCAAGTTGGGCATAGCATTCAATGCCAAGCCAATAGTCAAAGAAAAAGCCGATGCCATAATAGAGAAAAAGGACCTCAAAGAAATACTGCCCCTCATAGAAGAACTTGAAGAAACGGATGAGGTAAACCTTGAAGAAGTCCTCGATAAAAAAAAGGAATATGAGGATAAACTTTCAATCATCTTAAAGGAACGGGATGAACTCAACAAGGAAGCTAAAGAAAAAAAAGAGCTCCGAGACGAGCTCAACAAGAAGGTTAAAGAAAACCTGGAGTTAGCTATCGAATTCAGGGACAAGAGAAATGAAATAAATAAAATAGTTGAAGAGAACAAAAGACTCAGAGATGAAACCAACAAGAAGATCCGTAAGTTAAAATGGTCATCCACAGGGAGAAAACGTCTAAAGTTAGAGAATAAGATCAAGGAGATCGATAAGATAATCGAGACACAAGTCCTAGACATGAAAAAAGAAAACGAACTAGTTAACAGGGTAAATGATCTCAGAAGAGAGCTGGCAAAGATACAAGAAGATGAAAAAACACAAAAAAAAGCCATCAAACTTAAAAAATTGTCAGAAAAATACCATGAGAATGTTGTTAAACTCTCTAAAGAAGCCCAAGAATACCATGAAAAAATGCTAGAACAATTCCAGAAAACAGACAAGATAAGAGCCAAGGCAGATGAAGCCCACAAAGAGTTCATGAAATTCAGGAAACTAGCATCAAAAAAACATGAAAAATCAAAAAAGATCCTAAAAAGGATAAAGCAAGCTAACATTGAAATAAAGAGGATTAAATCGAGGATGGATAGTGTTAACGCGGCTAAAAGCCGTAAAAGGAGGATAGTAGAAAAGAAAAGAGCAGAAGAAATATACAAATTATTCAAAGATGGTAAAAAGCTCACAAAAGACGAACTATTACTCCTACAAAGATACAGGATAATATAGAGAAATGAAATCCAAAAACAAAAAAGAGAAAATAGAAACTTGCTTCATCTGTCAGAGAAAATTCAACATAGAAGCAGATGACAACAGCCACTATCATTATGGAAAATATCCAATATGCAATTACTGCAGTGAATTTTATGGATTCTACTTATAGAATGTGATCATCATGGACGAAGTCATCATATGCGAAAAACCACGCTCATCAGAAAAAATAGCTAGAGCATTATTCCCAAATGCAAAAAAGAAAAAATATAAAAAAATATACTATTGGGTACATCAGGAAGAAGATAAAAAAACCATAATCATACCAGCAGCAGGCCACCTTTACACCCTAAAACCGAAAAACCCCAATGAAGAACTATTTTTCGACCTTGAATGGGCTCCAGTGCCCGAAGTTGATAAAAAGAAACGTTACATCCAAGATTATATAGATGCTATTGATGGTTTGGCTAAAAATGCCGATAAATACTTACATGCTTGTGATTATGACATAGAGGGGACCCTTATAGGCTACAACGTCCTCAAACACATCTGTGGGGAAGAAGCTCTCCAGAAGACCTTGAGGATGAAATTCTCCACACTAACGAGGGATGATATCATAAAAGCCTACAAGAACCCTATAGAACTTGATTATGGACAAGTAGACAGTGGAATAGCTAGGCACGTGTTAGATTTCATCTTCGGAGTCAATATCTCCCGTTCATTAATGAAATCGGTCAAAGAATCAACTAATAGGTTCATAAAACTTTCAGCAGGGAGAGTTCAAACCCCAGCCCTCTCAATATTAGTAGATAGGGAAAAAGCCATCCGAAAATTCAAACCAGAACCCTATTGGATCATAAAGGCCATCCTAGAAAATGACATAATAGCATTAAACCAAAGGGGTAAGATATTCCAGAAAAATAAAGTTAAAAGCGTGCTGGGAACATGCAAAGGAAAGGACGCCATCATAGAAGAGGTTAAAATAAACCGGATAACTAGGATGCCCCCAGCACCCTTCAATCTCGGGGGTCTTCAAGCAGAAGCATACAAGGTATTTGGTTTAAGCCCGAAGAAAACCCAGAGCATCGCCCAGAACCTCTACATTGAAGGTTATATTTCATATCCAAGAACATCATCCCAAAAACTTCCAAAAACCATAGATTATGAGAAAATCTTCAAGGGCCTCTCAAAAGATCCAAGATTTAAAGAAAAAATAACTAATCTGAAAAAGCCACTAAAACCACATGAAGGCAAAAAAGAGGATGAAGCACACCCAGCAATCCACCCAACAGGACTATTACCTGAAAAATTGGGAAAATATGAAAAAAAAGTCTATGAACTAATAGTATACAGGTTCATAAGCGTATTCGGTGAAAAAGCCCTCATAGAGTCAATGAATACAAAATTAGATATAGGTGGGGAAATTTTCAAATTTTCACGAAAAAGGGTTGTGAAGATGGGGTGGATGGAACAATACCCCTACCAGAAAATAGAAGATGAAAAATTCCCAGAATTCGAAGAAGGAGAAAAAATCCCAGTCAAAGAAGTGAAAGCAGAAGAAAGAGAGACAAAACCACCATCAAGGTACAATGAGGCTTCCCTTATAAAAGAAATGGAGAAAAGGGGCCTTGGAACCAAATCAACAAGAGCAGATATAATCTCAATACTCTATGATCGTAAGTACATCGAAGGAAAAAAGATCCAAGTAACGCCACTTGGAGAAAATATAATAAACACCCTCAAAAGATACTGTGAAAAGATAACCAGTGAAGAACTCACAAGACAATTTGAAGAAGAACTCAAAAAGATAATGAAAGGGAAAACATCAAAGGACAAAATCATCAAAAAAGCCAAAGAAGAGATCATATCAATAATAGAAGAGATAGAAAAAAATAAAGAAGAAATAGGAAAACACCTCTATAAGGCTTACCAAAAGGGGCGTATAATAGGAGAATGTCCAGAATGTAAAGGAAACCTACTACTAAAGTATTCAGATAAGACCAAAAGCAGTTTTGTTGGCTGTTCAAGGTTCCCAGAATGTAAAATAGTATACCCCCTACCTAAGGGTGCTCGCATACTGAAAAGCAAGTGTGAAAAATGTGGCCTCCCACTAATATCCTATGGAAAGCCCAGGCAGAGAGCATGCCTAGACCCAAACTGCGGCAAAGAGAAAAAAGATAAGATAGAAGTTGTGGGGAAATGTCCAAGGTGTGGAAACGATCTTGTGAAACGTTCAGGAAGATATGGTGAATTTATAGGCTGTAAAGGGTTTCCGAAATGTCGTTTCACAGCCTCGGTAGAAGAAGTTAAAGAAAAAGGATAAAATATTTATACATGAGAAGATAATCATATCCAGCGAGAAAATATTGTGAAGATCCACCATGAAACTAGAGAAAATCAAACCCCTGGTAATCATCGCAGTTTTATTCATATTAGCATTCGCTATCAGGGCAGAGGCCTATAATATAGGTGGGGTCCCAAAGGATTCTAAACAATTCTATAAAGATCAGAGTGGTCTTCCTTATTTCAGTGAAATGGACTCCTACTACAATTATAGGTTGACAATGAACTACCTACATAAAGGCATCCTAGGCGATACAAAAGTTAACGGGGAAGACTGGGATCTCCATTCATATTATCCCCCAGGGAGGTCAGTAGATTATCCACCACTTATAGCATATGTTACAAGTTTTGCCTATCATCTTGCTAACATGTTTGGTGATTATCCCCTTACTGTCGTCGCTTATTGGATAGGGGCAATCATAGGTTCGTTATGTGTAATACCAGCTTATCTTTTAACGAGGAAGATGAGTAATGATTATGGTGGGATAGTCGCGGCGATCATAATAGGACTTACACCAGTATATGTATCACATACTTATGCCGGCTTCTTTGACACTGACATGTTCAACATGATCTTACCGTTATTATTTATATGGTTCTTCGTGGAGAGTATAAGCGCTGATACATTTAAGAGGAGATTGGCATTCCTATCAGCAGCTATCATATCGATCTTGCTCTTTTCAATGGCATGGGTTGGCTACATATTCTATGTTGTACTTGTAGGAGTTTTCATAATAGTCTATTTCCTTTTAAAACATCTTATGGGCGTGGAGAGAGAATCTTATAAGAGCAGGCTTGAATGGCTAGTTAATCAAAGGGAACTTTCAATGTTCCTACTCCTCATAATCATAGGAGTTTCCCTCTTCGGGATCTTGAAAGGATTCCCAGCACTCATAGATTCAATTTCTGGACTGTTTTCGGCTGTGCAGTTGCAAGCCACCGCTCAGAGCACGGCCTATCCTAATGTTTATGTTTCAGTTTCTGAATTACAAGTACCGGCTTTCATGACGGGTAATCCATTCTTACCCAACCAAACATCAGTACTTGGGGGAGTTGGCGGATTATTACCATTTTTCTGCGGATTGCTCGGTGTTGGGGTGCTTATATGGAGGATAAGATCATTAGAAGCGCCCAGAGTGGAAGTGAAAAATGGGGGTAAACGCGCCGGTAAAAAGAGCAAATTCATCAAATATCAGCGAATCCCCAATATTGAGAAAAAGAAAGGAGAATATCTATCCTACCTATCACTAATATGTGTATGGCTCCTATTAACCGGCTATGCGGTTACAAAGGGTTTCAGGTTCGTTTCATTATTCGCCATGCCACTAGGTATATCAGCCGGGATATTCACAGGATACTTTGTAGAATACCTCCGCGATAATCTTAAAAGCACAACATCTATTGCCATCGTAGCGTTCATAGCAGGAATACTCCTAATTTACCCATTCCAAGTTTCTGTGATAACCAAAATATTGGTGGGGATAATAGCAATTGTCATAATATTGTCAATAAGGAATGAGAAATTCAGGGCCACTTCCATGATGATACTTGTCACATTGGCTATAGTCTCTGCACCTGTAAGCGGGGCTCATGCGCTAACTTCATCTGTTGTCCCAGGGACAGACGATGGAATGTGGAATTCCTTAACATGGATAAAGAATAATACCAGTAAGGATACGGTAGTAATGTCCTGGTGGGACTTCGGACACCTTTTTGCCGTGGCCGCCGACAGGCCTGTGACATTTGATGGGGGTTCGCAGAATACTCCAAGAGCATATTGGATAGGTAAGGCCCTTTTAACTGATAATGAGTCATTGTCACTTGGCATACTTACAATGTTATCAACAAGTGGAGACATGGCATATAATACACTTGATAATTACACCCATAACAGTTCATTGTCCGTTAAGATACTTACAGAGACCTTGGGACTTCCCAGGGATGATGCTAAGAAGATTATGATAGACAAGTATAAGTTAACAGCAGCTCAAGCCGATAATGTGTTAAAGTATTCGCATCCTGATAAGAAGAAGCCCTTTGTCCTCATATTAAGTTCTGACATGTTGGGGAAAGCTGCATGGTGGAGCTACTTTGGAAGTTGGAATTTTGATAAGAAGGAAGGTGAACATTATGCTTATTATACTTCCTTGGCGGCTTCGAAACCTGAAGTATCTGGTAATGTAACGAAGATAATGACCGTGAATGATCCTTCTGGGATGGTGGGTGTCTTAATAGAGAAGAAGGCTAATGATACTAATGCAACCATAGTAGTGATGGGGGCTAATGGCACTTCCGAGAAGATAAAACCCCACAAGTTAATATTAGTTGAAGGCAATCAGCTAGTTAAGAACGAGATAGTAGATAAGAATAGTCCTTTTGGTTTGTTTGTGCTGGGGAGTGAGGGTTCATATATGACTTTTATAATGGATAAGAAACTTGAGGATTCTATGTTCACAAAACTTTTCCTCTTAGGCGGTTTTAACCAGACATCCTTCAAGTTACTCCATCAGGAACCTGGAGTTCTCGTGTGGACGAGAGCTTAATATCTTTTCGCCATTTTAGCCCGTAGGATGTCAGTGGCGCTTACCATCCCAATAATCTCATCATCCTCTTCTACTAGTAGCCTCCACACCACATTAGTAACCATCTTAGTCGCAGCTTCCCTGATACTCGCCTCTGGGGATATTGTGACAAGATCCCTCTCCATAACCTCCCATACTTTCACTTCACTTAGGTCATCGCCTTCGGCTATGGCCTCAAGAACATCCCATGTTGTCACTATCCCAACCTTCACGTTATCCCTTGTCACGACAGCGCTCCCATGTCCTTTTTCAACAAAATTCCTCAAAACATCCTCAAGGTTACTGTTAATATCAAGTGTTTCCACATCTTTAACCATAACATCCTTCACCTTCATAAAAACACCTAATATCATCATTATAGATGGACTTTATATAAAAAATTTTGTAGTATTCTAGTGATGACTATGGACATCGAAGAAAAAATAAAAGAAATTGAAGAAGAGATCAGAAGAACACCATACAATAAGGCCACGGCACATCATATAGGTAAACTGAAGGCTAAATTGTCCAAGTTGAGAGAGAAGGCCATCTCAAGGACAACAAGGAAGGGTAAGGGTTTTCATGTTAGAAAATCTGGCGATGCTACCATAGTCCTTGTGGGTTTTCCTTCAGTGGGTAAATCCACTCTACTTAACCTTATAACGAACGCCCAAGCAAAGGTTGGAGAATACCAATTCACCACATTGGATGTTATACCAGCCATCATGGAATATAAAAGTGCTAGGATCCAGGTATTGGATATACCAGGGATAATACCAGGGGCTTCCAAGGGTAGAGGGAAGGGAAGGGAAGTATTATCAGTTGCAAGGAATGCAGATCTCATAGTAATGATAATAGACGTCCTAGACCCCGAACAGAGGAATATTATACTAGAAGAGTTGAGGAATGTTGGTATAAGACCGGATGAAAAACCCCCAGAAATTAAAATGAAAAGGAAAAAAAGGGGTGGCATCCAAGTTTCAACTACAATACAGACAACCCACCTTAACGAGAAGATAATAAGATCCATACTCAACGAATATGGAATACACAATGCTGAGGTGATCTTAAGGGATGATGCGACAATGGAACAGTTCATAGACGTTATAGAGGGTAACAGGGTATACATACCCACCTTGACGGTCTTCAATAAAATGGACCTTGTAGACGAGGAATACATTAGGGAACTCCAAGGTGAAGTGCCTGGATCTATGTTTATATCAGCCAAGGAGAAGATTAATATCAAGGAAGTTAAAGAGAAGATATTTGAAAAACTCAACCTTATAAGGGTTTACTTGAAACCTCAACATGGTGAACCAGACTATGAAGAACCGCTCATAATCAGGAAAAGATCAACAGTGAAAGATGTATGTGGAAAACTCCACAGAGACTTCATAAAGAAATTCCGTTATGCAAGAGTATGGGGGGAATCAGTGAAATTCCAAGGACAAAAGGTTGGAATGGATCATATCCTAGAGGATGGAGATCTGATAACCATAATAATCAGAAGATGATAGGGTGTTAAAATTGAAACTAGATGACATAAAGATCTCAAAGGCGATAATAGAAGAATACATGGATGAATTAATAGACTATCTTGATGTTGACGTGGCTATTGGTGGTGGAGGACCATCAGGGCTCACAGCCGGCTACTACTTATCCAAGGCCGGGTTTAAAGTAAGTCTATTTGAAAGGAAGCTCTCAATTGGGGGTGGAATGTGGGGTGGGGGCATGATGTTCAATAAGATAGTAGTCCAAGAGGCTGGGAGGGAAATCCTCCAAGGAGAATTTGGCGTGAACTGCCAAGAACATGAAAAAGGCTACTATGTCGCCGATTCCATAGAAGCCACCTCCACTTTATGTTCAAAGGCCTGTAAAGCCGGTCTTAAAATCTTTAACTTGATAAGTATTGAGGATGTTATGATAAGAGATGAAAAGATAAACGGACTAGTACTAAATTGGACTGCAGTGGAAATGGCAGGTTTACACGTTGACCCCCTAACTATAAAGTCAAAGACTGTTATAGATGCAACAGGCCATGATTGTGAAATAGTAAAGGTTGTGCAGAGAAAGATTGGTCCAAGGCTCATGACAGAGACCGGCAAGATCATGGGTGAGAAGCCAATGTGGGCTGATAAGGGCGAGACGAGCCTCCTCGAGAATACCCGTGAGGTTTATCCCAACCTTTACGTGGCTGGCATGGCGAGTAATGCCGTTCATGGCGCGCATAGAATGGGACCAATATTTGGGGGGATGCTACTTTCAGGAAAAAAGGTGGCAGATCTCATCATGGAAAAACTGGGATAAAAAGGACGATGAAACCCATTATATGTATTACAGGGACGCCCGGGGTGGGTAAGACAAGCATATCCCACAAGCTTAGGGAAGTTTTAGATGGGAATTTGGTCGAAGTTAACAAGTTAGCCGAGGAGAAGGAACTTTTCATAGGAGAGGATCCGGTTAGGGGTTATAAGATTGTGGATATACCCTCTCTTTGCAAGGAGATCGCGAAAGTCGTGGAAAGAGACTCTCTTAATATTGTGGAGGGTCATTTATCACATTATTGTAGGATCTGCGACCTTGTAATCGTTTTAAGATTACATCCAAGGATTTTATTGCAAAGGTTAGAGGAGAGAGGATATGATCATAAGAAGATAAAAGAAAATGTTGAGGCCGAGGCTCTTGGAGTATGCGCCTATGAAGCCTACCAGTTACATGATGATAGAGTCCATGAAATAGATTGCACTGGCCTATCCCATGATGAGTTGTTGGATGAGATTATCACAGTCCTAAAAGGTGAGAAACCTTGCACATTTGGTAGTGTAGATTTCATGGAATGGTTCCTTGAAGGAGGGGGAAAGTTTTTAAATGATTAAATATAAGATCTTATATAATAATGCTTCTTGTAAAATATTTCCTTTGCAAGGAGATAAATTAGAGGATTGTCTATTCTAGTTTAATATTATGAGAGGATCTAGTTTGCCGGGGAGAAGGCCACGATGGATACTAAGGATAGCAGAGGAGAGAATGGACATCCTTTTCCAATTGGCAGATAAAGAATTTTCTAAACATCCTGAAAGATCCCATCGGTATGTTGAACTTGCAAGGAGGATCTCGAAAAAATATAATCTGAGAATCCCGCGGAAATGGAAAAGAAGGTTTTGTAAAAGCTGTTACAAGTTCCTGAAGCCAGGTTACAATTGTAGGATAAGATTGTCAAGGGGTAAAATACACTACCAGTGTCTAGAATGTGGGAGGATTATGAGATTCCCATACATTCGGGAAAAAAAGCTTAAGAGGAGAAATAAAATTGAATATCACACCTCCAAAAAAAGAGCTGATGAGAAGGTCCCTATCAACAACAACATTACAGATAGGGAAAGCCGGAGTCAATGAAAGGGTTATAAAAGAGATTAAAAGACAATTAAAGGATAAGGAATTGATAAGGATAAAGTTCGCAAGGAGCATATCCACTGAGAAGGAAAGTTATATTAACGAGATCATCAGAAAAACCAATGCCAAGCTCATAGATTTAAGAGGAAACGTTGCCATAATATTCAAGAAAAAAGGATAGGGAGGAAACTTAATATGACCACAGTTTATGACGTGCCAGCGGATTTGCTCATAGATCAAGTTGCAAAGGAATTACGCAAAGAAAAGAAGGTTAAACCACCGGAATGGGCCCCATTCGTCAAAACAGGCCCCCATAAAGAAAGACGCCCAGACAATCCGGACTGGTGGTATGTGAGGGCCGCAGCACTCCTCAGAAGAGTGTACATTGATGGTCCAATAGGTGTGAACAGATTAAGAACAAGATACGGTGGTAAAAAAGACCGGGGCTCAAGGCCTGAAAAATTCAAGAGGGGCAGTGGCGCCATTATAAGAAGGGCTCTTCAACAATTGGAAGAAGCAGGCTTCATAGAGAAAGTTGAAGGTGGGAGGATAATAACTTCTAATGGAAGGGCATTCCTTGACAAAATCGCCCATAAGGTCAAGGAAAATCTTAAAGAACTCGAAAAATACTAAACTGGAGGGTTAGAGTGACAGACCTAGAAGAAATACGTCGAAGAAAAATGTTGGAAATGCAACAGAGGGCGCAGCAGCAAGCTGCAGAAGCCGAGAAGGAAGAACAGTTACGGCGACAGTTCGAAATACAGAAGAGACAGTTGCTCATGAAAATACTAACCCCCAAGGCTAGGAGCAGACTTGCAAACCTCAGGCTCACAAGACCAGAATTTGTTGAGCAAATCGAATTACAATTAATACAATTAACCCAAGCAGGTCAAATACGTTCAAAGATCACGGACAAACAACTAAAAGAGCTTCTAAGGAGAGTTACCAGCAAAAAGAGGGATATAAGGATCGTTCGCAGATGATCCTCTTTTCGTGTTTATGAAGGCTTGTGTACTTTACAGTGGCGGGAAGGACAGCTCATTAATGGCCACAATACTAAAAAGATTAAACCTAGAAGTAGAGCTTGTAACCGCAAATTTCGGAGTTTACAAGTCATGGGTTCCCGCCGCAGAATCGGCAAAGGCCCTTAGATTCCCACACAAAGTCATGAAATTAGACCAGGAAATATTGTATGAGGCTGTGGAAAAGATAATAGATGATGGCTTCCCAAACAATGGTATAGATTTTGTCCACCGACAAGTATTAGAAGCTGCCGCAAATGAATATGATATAATAGCTGATGGTACAAGAAGGGATGATAGAACCCCCAAACTTACAAGGGATGAGATAAGAAGCTTTGAGGACAGAAATTCCGTTGAATATATTAATCTAACAGGTTTAGGTTATAAAACAATAAATAGGCTTGCATCCCAATTATTCATACTAAAAAGGGAAAAATCAGATATCCATAATAATTCCGATTATGAAATAGAGATGAGATACCTTATAGATAAAATAGAAGGGAAGGGCAAATCTTTAAGATTCTTCCCAGAACATTACCAGACAAGGGTAATAGGCTGGAAATAGGAGGGAATAAGCAGATGAGCAGAAACAAACACGTCGCAAAGAAAATAAGACTAGCAAAGGCTAAAAAGCAGAATAGGAGAGTCCCAGTATGGGTTCTCCTAAAAACAAACCATAGAGTACGCACCCACCCTAAGATGAGGCATTGGAGAAGAACCAAACTAAAAGTTTAAAGTGGTGGATAAAATGGAGAGAACATACACCATACCATTGGGAAGAGTTAAAAATGTTCCAAGGACGAAAAGAGCGCCCAGGGCAATAAAATTCATCCGCGAATTCCTAAAAAGGCATATGAAATCAGAGGATATAATATTAGACTCATCAATCAACGAAAAAGTATGGGAAAGGGGCATACAAAAAATCCCCCCAAAGATCAAAATAAAAGCCATAAAAGAAGAAGACGGAACAGTTAAAGCAGAACTAGTAGAATAAAGGTTTCAGAATATGATAAAGAGAACAAACCTCGATGGAAACCCTAATATAGGAGTTTATATTTCAGTCACGGAAACCCAAGCACTTATACCATTCCATACATCCACAAGGATAGAAAAAATAATAGAAGAAGTACTAGAAGTGGAAGTTTTCAGGGCCACCATAGCAGGCAGCAGCCTAAATGGGATACTATCCATTGGAAACTCTAACGGTATCATAGTCTCCCCCTATATCCTCAAGAGGGAGATAGAATCTTTGGAAAAAGCAGGCTTCGAAGTCTTCGTATTACCTGAAAAGTTCACCGCAGTAGGCAACTTAATATTAGCAAATGATCATGGTGCCATTGCAAGTCCACTCCTCTCTGATGAATCAATGAAACTGATAGAAAAGGCATTAGAAGTTAACGTCGAACAGGGGACCATCGCAGGTTTCAACATTGTAGGATCTGTTGCAACAGCCACAAACAAGGGCGTCCTATTACATCCAAATACTGCAAGGAGAGAATTAGAATTTGTCGAGGAAACCTTGAAAGTGCCTGGTGATGTTGGAACACTCAACCATGGTATGACCATGATAGGCGCATGTTCCATAGCCAACTCAAACGGGGCTATAGTAAGTGAAAACACCACAGGCCCTGAACTAGCCAGGATAGAAGAGGCACTAGGCTTTCTCTAGGGGGTTATGATATGAAGACAAAAATATTCCGAGTCAAAGGAAATTTTATGATGGGTGAAAAATTACAACCATTCACCAAGGAATTAAAGGCGATTAAAAAAGAAGAAATTCACGAGAAGATATACTCTGAATTTGGCAGCAAACATGGTATAAGTCGTAACAAGGTCTACATAGAGAGTATAGAGGAGATCTCCCCTGATGAAGTGGAGGATCCTATATTAAAGAATATATTGGAGGCATGATTTTAATGGAAGAACAGCAACCATCGGATGACCAGCAACGCCTAGAGGAGATCATAAACCAATTAAACTTTTACCAACAACAAGCAGAGTTGATCCAAAACCAGATAGAAGCCATGAGAAATTCATTAACAGAATTAGAGGTCTTGGAAGATACTTTAGAGGCCATGAAGGGTAAGGAGGGTGCTGAGACACTAGTACCAGTAGGTGCAGGTTCATTCATAAAAGCCCAACTTAAAGACACAGACGAGGTCATAATGAGCATAGGAGCCGGCGTAGCCATGAAAAAAACCCTAAATGACGCTAAAGAGACCATAGACGAACAAAAAAAGGAATTAGAGGATGCCATAGGCAAATTGTCCGAAAACCTTAAAAAGATAACAGAGATAGTACTCAAATTATCCCCACAAGCAGAAGAATTATACCAAAAAATTAGAGGAAGTGAAGGGTAATTGTTTGAGGCCCTGAAGAAAAAAATCAACAAAACAATCACCAAGATCACAGAAAAAATCTCAAATAAAGAAAAAACAGAAAAAGAAACCATCAAAGAAAAAACCATAGAAGAACCTATAAAAGAATCTGAAACAGTACAAGAAAAGGATGAAAAGTCCAGCATCTTCTCTTTTATACAAGAGAAGACAATCTCTGAAAAAGACATCGAAGACGTGCTCTGGGAACTTGAAATGTCACTACTTGAAAGTGACGTGGCAATAGATGTAGCCGAAAAAATAACAAAGGAACTCAAGGATCAACTAGTAGGCAAAAAGGTCAAGAGGAGCACCGACATCACAGAATACACCCAAGAAGCCCTAAAAAATAGTATAAAAAACATACTAACCGTCAATGGTAAAGACATTAACAAGATCTTCCAAGAAAAAGGAGATGAACCACTCATAATAATGTTTGTTGGCATAAACGGCACAGGCAAAACAACAACCATAGCAAAAATGGCGAAACACTTCCTAGATAAGGGATTGACTCCAGTGATCGCGGCCTCAGACACTTTCAGGGCAGGGGCCATAGAACAATTAAACCACCACGCAGAAAAACTTGGAGTGAAGATAATAAAACATGAAAAAGGCGCTGACCCGGCCGCAGTAGCATTCGACGCAGTAGAACACGCCAAGGCAAAGAGAAAAGATGTTGTTTTAATCGACACTGCAGGTCGGATGCAAACAAATGTCAACCTTATGGATGAAATGGCGAAAATAAAAAGGGTTGTGAAGCCCGACCTAATCATCTTCGTGGGAGACTCGCTCACAGGTAATGACGCCGTTGAGCAGGCCATAAAATTTAATGAAAGTGTTGGAATCGACGCCATAATACTGACAAAGGCAGATGCGGATGCAAAAGGTGGCGCGGCCCTATCAATAGGCTACGTTATAAACAAGCCCATAATATTTCTTGGAACAGGTCAAGACTATGACGACCTTATAGAATTCAAACCAGAATGGATGATCCGCCAACTCTTCACATAATAGTCTTTATGGTGGCATCAGTTGACAAAAATAATAGAAAATAAAGAGCTTAGGGATAAATTTTTTGTTTTCAAGGACCGGGAAGAAGCCGGGGAAATCCTCGCCAAGATGCTGAGAGATTATAAAGATTCTGACGCTATTGTACTTGGCATCCCAGCAGGTGGCATACCAATAGCATCTATTATAGGGAAAAAACTCAATTTAACCTTGGATGTTCTAGTTGTAAGTAAAATAACATTACCTTGGAACAGGGAAGCAGGATATGGGGCTGTGGCATTCGACGGAACCATAAAATTAAACCAAGAATTGATAGATTCGCTTGGACTAAGTGGAGAAGAAGTGGAAGCCGGTATCAGAGAAACCCTAAAGAAGGTTAAAAAGAGGGTTCACATTTTCAGGAAGGGCAAACCACCCCTAAAACTTAAAAAAAGGACAATAATAGTTGTTGATGATGGTCTAGCATCAGGATATACTATGCTCACTGCCTTGGAGGCTCTTAAAAAGGCGGGAGCCGCGAAGATAATTGTTGCAGTACCCACAGCCAACTTAAACGCTATCAAAAGAATAGAAGATAAAGTAGACTTAGTATATTCCCCTAACATAAGACAAACATATCCCTATGCGGTTGCAGACGCTTACAAACACTGGTCAGACGTGTCAGAAAAAGAAGTTAGAAGGATACTCCAAAATTCATAAGAACCTTTCAAGTGAAGAGGCGATAGCGGTTGCACTGTTAAAAAAGACGGAAGATAAAATACCAACAATTTTACCATCCTGTATAATCGGTGATCCACTATCACCAGGCAGTGGCAACCGCCTATGGGCAAATGCGAGATAATGATATGTTCTCCCCACAGATAAGATAGTACAATAATTTTTCTCCCCCTCTCTCATGGAATAGGCCGGTCCAAGCTTGGGAGAACCTATCTCCACAACATTAACAAGGGAGGAAGGTAATCTAAAATCTGCGATGGCAAGATCTAACTCATATAATATCCTAGTTATTATACCTTTAAATTTCCCAATATAAACAGGATCACCTAGACGACAACTACCAACTTTCAGAAGATGCTGGACAGTTATAAACTTAAAATGTTCATCCGCGGGGATAACCGCGCCCACCACAGCCTCTTTCTTATTACATCGAATCCTTGAACCAGGGCCAATACACATTTCAAAATATATTTTGGATTCTCATCCTATTTATATAGATTAAGTCCAAAAGAACATTACATCGACGATGCCAAAGCCATAGGGTTTAGAAAAAGTAAACCCTGAGGAGTTTGACATTCTCTGTAAGATAATGAATTGGAAAATATTGAGTTATAAAGACATGGGATCCTATGTGGGAAGCTATTACACTCTATAATAGATCTATGGATATACGAAGGCTTCGTGAAGAATTTGCCATCCTTATCCATTCACTACTGGTTCACACCCCCCCACTCTGTACAGCCAGTAGCAGAGAAACTTGCAACCGAGTACATGAAAATATCACCTCTAAAAATGGGAGGGCCTATGCAAACAAAAGGGGAAAGATAAACTCCCGTGTGTGTGGGGGACTTAATAGTCTAAGTAGCCTTGATTGTAAAGTTTTTGGAGATCTGAGGCATGCATCATCTCATAGACCGCATATGGATTGTTGATGTAAGGTTCTATGAGGCCTCTTGCTATGTAGTAGTATGCGCCGAATCTGCCGTATTGCTTCCATACTAGTTGGACGTATAAGGGGAAGCCACATCCAGGGTTGATGAATACGTTGCCTTGGCGGACTGTACCATGGAAGTATAATGGTATTGGACCTTCTTGGCCATTTTCCTTGGCCAGATTTTGGACATAGGCTATTGCCTCGTCTAATGTGTCGAATTCGATCCCATCCACCCGGTAGTGGTATTTATCGTCAGGTATCCCGAAGATGAATGTTTGTATGACCTCGTTCCAATCTATGTCCGTCCTAAGACCCTTTGGGTCGATGAATGCGAAGTTTATTATGGTGATGTCACCTTCTTTGTAATGGGAGTAGGAAGCGTCTCCGGCATAGTGTACTACAACTACGCATTTGGATCCTCTTTTTTTGGCGTAGTTGGCAGCGACTTTTGATTGTGGATGTCCAGATGCCATGTCAGGATTTGCAAGTTTAACTATCCCGAGGCGGCCAACAGGTTCGAACGGGCCTGTGATAGTTCCAATGTAAAGGTAGACTCCGAATATGGCTATTAATCCTATGATGATATAAGTAGCTTTTGTCATTTACGATCCCGGAAAAAGATTTTTCACTATAGAAGCTTGGCTTATCCTAACCTATAAAATTTTAACGGGTGAAATCCCCTAATTTGACTGGTGGGGGTTTCTTTGTTTCATGGGGGGGCTTGTCCCTTGATCATTTTATCTTATAGGCTCTTTCTGGACCTCTCCTTAACCTTACAGTAGGATGTTTTCATGTAAACTATTTAAAGTTTTCCTTACCTTCCCCTTTATGGTGCATTTGGCAGTGAATCAGGGAGTCCTATTATCTTTTTGAAATTTGTTTATCCTTTTTTTAACAGATCATGATGCTATGGTGTGCCAGAAGGAAATATTTAAGGCAAGTAAAGATGTGGGGGGAGTTCACACGTTCTTCCATATTATAAAATAATATTGTACCACGGACTAATATGCCGATCGCCTGATCCAGATGCTTTTCAATGTGGGGGACTTGAACAAGCTTCTAGGTACCTTCTAAAGAAAATTTTAAAACTTTCAAGGGCATCTGAGCCTTGCGAACGTGAAAAATTCTAAAGTAATAGGATGAGGGGTATGAATGACAGTCAGTCCAATTTTTCTTTGATGAAACCTTTTTCCTATCTACATAATGCATGAACGATATTACACATAAGGTCTGGGATACTAATAGGCTTGCCAGGTATGATATGGCGGTTTTTCGATTTTCGTGTTTGGATGTAGGACTAACCACATACGTGATCCCCCCCAGGTTAGGTTTTGATTATCCCCACGCCATTTCGATTTTGAATTTCCACGTTTGAATATGATTCGAGTTCATCTAGGAATGCATTGGCATCACCCACATCCATTAGGTGGGGATAATAGCCTATGAGGTTTATGGGATAAATATGGACGATGGAACTGTTACCCTTAATTGTTACAACTATTATCATGGATTTTTTCGTCTCAGGGTTTCGCATGTCAAACACGCAATTTCCGAGACTATAAAATATTAAGTGGCCTTTATATTTTTCTATGCTCCCTGGAACATGGGGGTGATGTCCGACTACCATGAATGCGCCTTCATCAATACATTTATGTGAGATGTTACTTTGTAGTTCATTGGGAATGTAACGGTATTCATTTCCATAATGGAACTCACAGATAATATAATCAGCCCCTGCATTCTTAGCATCTTCTATGGCAGATTTTATATGATCCCATGATATTGAAGCGAAACCAGGCCTGTTTTTGGTTGCCGGTGGCATATAGTACTCATCCGCAAACTCTGATGCTTGTATGATAGCTATTTTTTTCCTTTTATGCCTATTATGAGAGGTTTATAGGCTTCTGTTATATTAGGGCCGGCGCCAACATACATTATATCATTTGCTTCCAAGTTTTTTATGGTGTCATTGAGGCCTTCTTCCCCGTAGTCCATGATATGGTTGTTCGCGAGACATGCAACATCGACTCCAGCGTCTTTGAGTGATTTTGTAAATTGGGGATCTGCTTTAAACGTTATCAGTTTATCCCTTGGATTTGCTGAATCTGTGATGGGTGATTCTAAGTTTATCACAGTTAGATCCGTCCCATTAGTGAGGTTAATCACATTTTTGAATGGTTGCGGCTCCTCATATAATACTGGGTTAACATTTCTCCCTAACATGACATCCCCAGTAAAAGTGATATTAATAGTTTCTTCGGGTTCGGACACCTTATCTTTCCGACTTGTAAAATTAAAAGCTAAGAGGCCTAATATTAGAATTACAACGACTCCTAGGATGATAATTTTCATTTTTTTCTCATGATCTTATGCTTTCCATGATCTCCAATATAAACCTATTCAAGTTAAATACTTTTTTTGTTTATGCGGATAGCTTCTATCGTCTCATGTCGGTTTTCTACCAGGATCTTATTGGATTTTGTGCTCCATGCTTCTTTAATTAGAGAATGGGTATTGCAAAGTTTAACTTTTCTTTTTATTGCAGGCATTTCAAGAAAAAGACTTCTTTTTTTTGGTGGATAATGAGAAAAATATATAAAGTATTATACAACTAGTATTTTGTAATATTGTATGTGGAGGTGTTAATAATTGACATTTAGGAATCAATTTAATGAAGAAGAATGGTTAATTTTACAAGCGGCACCAATCTGGGTTTTTGAAGTTGTGGCTATAGCTGATGGTAGAATTGATGATGAGGAGTTAGAAGAGGTATTGAATCAGTCAAAAAATGTTATAGAATATTCTACTGGATTTACCTATGAAGTTTTTAAAGACCATATCACCACCATTATGAATAACAACCTCGAATTTAGAAATTTATTAAAAAGGAATCCCCTTGAAGGTCTGAAAATAGTTGCTGACCTTTTAGGGAGATTGAAACATTCAGAAGCTCAAAATTTCAAGAAAATGCTTTTAAAAATGGCGGTAAAAGTTGCAGATTCTTCCGCGGGAGTTAATAAAAACGAAGAAAAAGCCATTGCAATAATAATGGGGATACTTGACGGCATATTATAACGTACCAAAAAAATTTTTTATCCCTAAGCGTTGAAAAATAATCCCTAAAATAGAAAAAACAAAAAAAGAGGGTTTATATAAGCTTGTGCAAAAGAAAACAAATCCGAGAGTCCTTTTTAGGGTTGGAAGTTTAACTTCCTCAGCGAAACAACCCCTCATACCATCGATCAAAAGAATAAATAGCAAAATATTGAATTAGAAAACGGGAAGAAACGCTAAAGTTATCTCAAGAACCCAAAAGCGAACTATACGCCACTAATTTAACATTAAAAGTAGTGAAATATTTATTTCATCTGATGAAAAATTCTAGTTTGCAAAAATCGTGAATAAAACTTTTTTTATATGAAAATAAAATAATATTCAGAAAAAGGACTTGGTTTAGAAATATGAAATGACCCATACATTGAAAGTAATATACAAGGAGTTTTACATATGAGTCCAGAGAAACCCAAAATTGGAAAAATTAAAAAGATTTTTATCACCGCAGTTACTATTCCGATTTTAATAATTGCCTTTTTGACATTTTATCCAGGTTTATCCCATATTTATCCTACTGGGATTCATTTTAACAATTCCAATAATACTACCCAAACGATCCCTTACAAGACCTACGCCAATCATGGTATCACATTTAAGTATCCTGCAGATTGGAAGCCTATAAGAGATCTTCATAGTCCCAGTAGGTGGGGGTACCCCCCAGATCCCATCGTAGCATTCTACGATCTAAGCGGAAATCACACCGAGGCCGATATTAGCACTTACTTCTACGTTAAACAGTTAAACTTTAAATCCCTAGATGAACAGCTCAGCAGATATAGACATGATATTGCAAATATTGGACAGACCGAAGTCTCAGAGCGAAACATTACTGTTAATGGGATGAGAGCCGTGGAAGTCATTAAAACATGGTATGCTGATGGAATACAATACCAAGCCTTGACAGTGCATATTGAAGCCGTTCCCGGCTCCAAGTATTACAGAATAGGATGTGTCACACCACTCAGCAGATATAACGAAACATTACCAAAATTCCAACTAGTGGTAAACACGTTCAAATTGCTCAAAAGCTAAAAAATTTAAATGAAAGTGAAAAGCATGAAAAAATTTGTAATTATAATGATAATTTTTATAGTGGGGGCCGGTCTAGGTTTAATGGTTTATTTTGGCAACGGCACAGGCACCAAGGGTGGTTAAAAAGGATATCACCCCTATTGAAGCTGCCAGGCAATTTAATGCTACAAATGCACTTGATTTTGCCGGGGATGTTTGTAACATAGGCCCTAGGTGTAACGGCAACCCCGGTGAATTAAAAGCAGCATACCTTATGGCAACCGAACTAGAAAAGTACGGATTAAACGTACCAAGAAAAAAGTGGATCTATGAGAAGACCTATAATGTTATTGGAAAAATTGAAGGAACCACTAACCCAGATCGTTATATTACACTCGCATCACACATTGACTCCCCTCATCCCACTGTGGTTGGAGTCACAGATGATGCAACCGCCATGGGAATACAAGTCGAAATAGCAAGAATACTAGCCAACACAAACAAAACCATCTTGATCATCGGATTTGGAGTGGAAGAACTCTGGTTCAAAGGTTCCGAGGATTTCGTTAAAAAGCACCCAGAAATAGTCCGAAACTGTGACGCCATGATAGATCTAAACTGTGTCGGCGCAGGAGAATATGTAACTCCCATCTCATCAACTAGTTTACCAGAGCCAGTTAAAGCAGACCCAAAATTACTAAAATTAATAGAAGAAAGCGCCAATGAACTAAAAACCCCACTAATGATCGACACAAAAACATATTCCAGCGATACCTACCACTTCTAAAAAAAATAACGTTCCAGTCATCCTAATAGAAAGCAGACCTTTTAAGGTAGCCCCATGGAATGCAGAAAATACCCAAGATAAACTAGAATATGATGATATACATAACATAAGGCAAGTAATAATCATGACCATCCTAAAACTAAGCAATCAAGGACCATAATCATAAAGAGAAAAAATATGGGGGTTAAAATCCCCCTAATGTCAATGGATTTGAAGCCCCTTTAACCATCCCCATTATGTGTATGTTGCTATGATTTTGCTTACACTGGCACAAGTGTGATAGTATGGTTGGCCTCCGTATTTTCTGGTGACTAGGGACGGGTCAAAGTTTATCCAATTTCCATTTATTAATACCTGCACCCATCGGTGGTTGCTTGCTTCTACTGATGCTCCTTGAACTATTCTGACGGTGTAACCGTTGTCGTATAGTACTTTGGCTGCCCATGCGGATAGACCCCAGCAGTCCCCGAGTCCGGTTCTCTCAACACCCTCTGCGGTAGTAGCTGCTCCATACTGGTGGTTCAAGTTTTTATTAATATATGCTGCTAGAATTTGCAAACCTTCAATCCCTTGCAATCCATTTAATTGACCCTTTCCAAAATTGGTAGTTCCGCTTCCTCCGTTTCCTCCATTGCTGGGTACTGTTACGTAGTTTGGCAGTCTTCCTTTGGTTTTGTGGAAGTTCATGATTTTGGAGAAGGTGTAGATCAGTGTTTCGTATTTTATTTGGCCGATTGGGCTGTTGGCATTGTCCGGTGCTTTGCCTGTTGCGTCTATCATGTTTTTAATGGTTTGTGCAACGTTGATGTATTCTGTTTTTGTTAATGTGCCGCCTTTTGTTGCTCCTGTGGGTTTTAATGGTTCTCCCACGTTTTTAAGCGGGATTGGTGCTTTTGATCCCTGGTTTGTTTGGATCAAGTCTGTAGTTAAAAGGTTTAAGAATTGCGGCATAGTAACCTGAGTATTCTTAATGGTCACATAATTAGGCAATCTTTTGTTGGTTTCATAGAAGTTTTTTACTCTACTTGCTGCGTCATTCACTTCAACTAACGTATAACTTATTTGTGTTTGGTTTCGTATTTGGTTTTGTGTTTGTGTTTGGCTTTGTGTTTGGTTTCGTATTTGGTTTTGTGTTTGGCTTTGTCTCTGTAATTGTGCTTGGGCGAGGTAACCATTGCTGGGTACTGTTACGTAGTTTGGCAGTCTTCCTTTGGTTTTGTGGAAGTTCATGATTTTGGAGAAGGTGTAGATCAGTGTTTCGTATTTTATTTGGCCGATTGGGCTGTTGGCATTGTCCGGTGCTTTGCCTGTTGCGTCTATCATGTTTTTAATGGTTTGTGCAACGTTGATGTATTCTGTTTTTGTTAATGTGCCGCCTTTTGTTGCTCCTGTGGGTTTTAATGGTTCTCCCACGTTTTTAAGCGGGATTGGTGCTTTTGATCCCTGGTTTGTTTGGATCAAGTCTGTAGTTAAAAGGTTTAAGAATTGCGGCATAGTAACCTGAGTATTCTTAATGGTCACATAATTAGGCAATCTTTTGTTGGTTTCATAGAAGTTTTTTACTCTACTTGCTGCGTCATTCACTTCGTTTGGCGTGTAGGTTATCTGGGAATTTACTTGCGACGTTACCTGCTGATTTAAAGTGGTTGAATTGTTACCGTTTGCAGCGGAAACGTTGCTGATGTTTAAAACCAATGCTAGACTTAATAGTAATACCATTGGAAATATCCATTTTCGCTTAATTTTACCGCCTCCATATCCTAATTGTATTAGGACAGTTTTTTATGCATGACTACAGAATCACATAGCATAGTATATAAATCTTTTGGTTTTTTCACCGATAAAAAACGAGGAGAAAGCCTTTTTTAGGATTTGAAGGCTTATGAGAGACCCACTAATTAACGTATAATGGATAAGCTTTCTCCATTCTTATTTATAATTTTAAAAGTCAGTTGGAACTTTATTTCCCTAAAAAGCTTGTCATAGATAATTTAGTATAGACTGGTCATTCTTTACCTACATTAAAACAATATCACCCAAGGTTCATTACAAATATCACGCACCAAAAGGAAGTTATATCCTCAACTAATAACATGAAAGCTTAGTAATAAAAGAATTAAAGATTTACATTACACATTTGGCCTATAATATCTTTTCCCCAAATATCTTAAAATTGGATGATTCTCCCCCTCAGAAAAAACAGATAACGGGAATGTTCAATCGTGAAAAAAAGGACATCTCCAAGCTTGTAAACATGTCCATTTCATGAATGTTGGATGTTCCACCTTATTTTTTGTGAACCCGATTTTTTCAAGGATCAAAAAAATGGATAAGTCCAGAAAATTTGATAAAATCCCCCCTATGGAATTTAATTTTTTGTTAAAAGGGATGTTATGGCAGCCACCCCCGTTAACATGGCCCCTGTAAGATACGCATACTTAAGACCTGAGAGGAATACTATAGCATTTTTTCCTTCTAAAAAGGAAACTTGAAGGACTTGGTCTGGTACACTTGCATATAATACAGCACCTCCTGTAGCTATCCCCAAGACCATTCCAACGTTTCGCATTGTTGCAAGAACCCCTGATGCTATGCCCAAGTAAGGTTTGGGTGCGCTGCTCATCACAGCATTATTGTTAGGTGACTGGAATATGCCTGTACCTACACCAAAAAGAGCCATTCTCCAAATGATGTCTGATGATGTTGCCTGAATGGATAGTTGAGCCATGAAAAAGAGTGCCACTGCGCATATACTTGCACCAAGAAATGATAGGATTCTTGTACCTATCTTATCGGATAAGTAGCCGCTGAATGGTGCCACCATCATCACTGCGAATGGGAATGAGGTCATGATCAAACCTATCTTTTCTGGGGTGTAATAGAGTAGTCTCTGCAAGTAGAACGGTGTGAGGAATACCATAACATATTGGGACATGAAATTTAATAATGCGCTTAGATTCGCGAAACTAAAGGTCATGTTATTAAAAAGTTTTAAGTTCAACATTGGCTGCGGGACGCGATTTTCAATGAAAATGAAAAGAATAGTACTTATAATCCCAACTAGGAGCACTGGAACAGTATTATGATTCAATCCAACGCTCTGTGACCTGTTAACAAAGTATAAGAATGAAAATAGGCTTATGAATGCTGTTACCGCGCCTGCAATATCTATTCTCCCCGCTTGGCCCTTGGATTCTTGGATGAATTTTTGGGTGAGGATGATGCCAATTAAACCGATAGGCACATTTATAAGGAATGCTGAGCGCCAACCCCACAGAAATGTTACGAAACCCCCAAGGGATGGCCCTATAGCTAGTCCAGCTGATATACTTATAGCATTGATGCCGAATGCCCTCCCACGTTCTGTAAATGGAAATGAGCTTGTGATTATGGCATAAGGTACCGCCATCATCATACCCGCAGCAACTCCTTGAAAACCCCTGAAAAAGACAAGGTAGTCTATAGTGGGTGAAAGTGCACATAAAAGGGATGCTATTGTGAAACCGCTAAGGCCCCAAAGGTAGATTTTTTTGTAGCTGATCAAGTCCCCAAGCCGACCATAAAAGAGGAGTAAGCTGCTAATGGTTAGAAGGTATATCATGGGAACCCATTGCACCATTGAAATGCTTGTATTAAATGAACGGGCTATAACAGGAAGTATAGTGTTGACTATACTTGCATCAATGGGTCCCATTATGCTTCCTATCATTATGGTTGCAAGGACCAAATAACGTGACCTGTACAATATAATCCCCTTAAAAGAAACTATCTGTTATCAAGATTGTGTTGGCGAATATGGTTGTGAACCCCCATGGGCTGTGGCCATTAAACCACTCTTGGAATTTACCACCTTACAATATTAACCCCTTGACATCAAGTTTTATGGGCTTATAGGCGCTTTTTACTAATGGCTATTTTACCTTCCCCAACCCCACTATGATTTACCATCTATCCTGTAATTATACTGTAAAAATTCTTTTCAGCAGCATATATAAATATTACTTAGGAAATTAGTGGAATTTCTATAAGTCTAAGGCACGTATCATCTCATAGAAATTGTTAATGTATGGTTCTTCAGTATTTCCAATGGTATGTATAATATGGGGTTGCAGCCAAGTTTGTGAATATGTCGCTTTCTCGGATCGTCCCATGGAAAAATAATGGTATTGTACTTTCCTGACCATTCTCTTTAGCTGGATTTTGGATTGGTATGTAAGCGCCTCATTGAGAAGTAAATGTTGCAAGACAATAACCCCAAGGAGGCCACTAATCCCATGGATGATATAAAATGATAACTATTTCTTTTTTTCTATGCTCTCCTTTAGTTCTCTAACTCTTCGAAGTTCATCCAACCTTTTTTCTATAATTTTTATTTTATCATGGAATTCCTTTTCACTTTCTGGGCTTTTAACGAACCATGATGCTAGTGAAGCTGTCAGGAAACCCCACAAATGTTATCCCAACAAGTATTAAGATGTTATTACCATATAATGTTACAGGGTTTATTACAACTTCCCCTGACATGGTTGTTGTTAGGGTGGACCACAATGAACCAGTAAGACTCTTAAGATGAAGGTCCACACCATTCTCTGTAATATAAAAGAATAGAGTTCTGCAGAGAATCGCGAAAAAGTAATATACCTATTGCTTGGTCAACATGGGGTTTTCAGGAGAAAATTGAACAAGCTCCTAAGATATTCTAAAAAGTGCAAAAACCTTCAAAAGACGGAAGATCCTCACAAACCTGAAAGCCCTGAAGGAGGTTATAGGGTAAAAATGCCCATTATATCCGGCCAATTTTCCCTGATAAAGTTCATTATTTTTTTCTCTCTTCTGAGATTATATAAGAACTCGGTGAACAATAGTATACGGAGTATGAGATCGAAATTATTAACAAAATCTGCAAGGTTAGAACCTACCAGATAAAATGAAATATAGCTACCATATCAATTAATATAAGGATAACGAAGATCAATTCCTTATATCTCATAGACTTGTTTTTAGATGGCAAAAAATGAACATCCTCAACATTCTTTGGTTAAACTACATGTTACAACAACCCCCACACCTTATAATATGCGCACCCCCAAGGGTGCTTTAACATTATTCTAATGGAATGTCTATAATATGACTATATTATGCTCGCCACCAGAGGATATGCTCGGTCCAAATTGTGAGATCTAACAATAGATAATAAAACTATCATTTTTAATTTTTGCTGTTGCTAAATACCCCCTTCGAAAGTGAGAATGCAGCAAAAGAAAGAAGTACGAGACCATGCCTCATGCCATGATTGTAGAGGCCCCCATAAACTCCCCTAGAGAAAAATGGGATATAAAAAAAATCCTATCCATCAAAGCGGAACAATTCTATATAATTAATCCTAAGGTGGAAGAAGAATAACTATAATTTCCATATTCACCCCCCTCAAACTGGAGATTGAACAAACAACTTGGATTCTACAACCACCTACTTAAAAAGATAATAGTCAATCATGATAATTAAATGGAAATACGGCCGCATAGCGGACTTATAGGTTTAATAATCTCATATAAATAAAATCTTAAACACAAAGCTTACTTCGTTATAGTTATGTTTAACGAAATAATAATTATAAAGCAGAGAAAACATAACATATCAAAAAAGGTGAAAAAAATTGCCAGCAAAACCAGAAATATGGAGAGTATTACTAACAATATTTGTAACTCTTGGATGGCTTTTGTTTTTAGCATTATGGCTATTCTTCTATGCCACGAACTTTAACTTAACCCAAAATATTGGAGTTTTCATCGCATCTATAGTCGTCTTCGTAGCAATAATCGTCCTTTTATGGGTCCCATGGAGCATGAAACACGCAAGATAAACCTTCAGTCACATCCACACCTACCAAAAGGAAAAATTCACATGTATTTGCACTATTAACCGACTTCATGGATTCGTTCATGCCAAATAAAAAAGCCTTGCAATTGTCCCAAACAATATTGCATTCTAACATTCCTTAATGGACACGCTCAAGTATTTCAGCACACCAAGGAATATTAGAAACACGCACAAGACTATAGGCCAAATAAAGGGGGTAAGATGAAGGATCTTAGCGATCCAAAAGAACCCTTTTAAAAAGATAAAGAAACATTTGAAGAGGAATCACCAAAAGACCTATTATTATCAACAGAAAATAGGAGAGATGGTAGTCACTAAAAAAAGAACTTATCTACTCTCTTTCATGAAGGGAAAATAAAATCAAATTTAAAATTTGCTCATTAAAATACGCATTATTTTCCGTGTGAAGGATCTTGAAAATTTAAAATGATTTCAAAAATAAATGTAGTTTATAAATTTAGAAGTAGGCTCTTTAAGGCATGAATTACTTCCTATATTTGGTGAGTGGGGGCTTCTCATAAGAGGCTTAACCCCATTCATTACTCCAAAGGAGGCTCATATTCCCGCGCCATTTTTAGTGGATTTCCAGCGCCTCTAGCTCGCCATGATTTCATATTTACTTGCCATAGCACTATGATAGGTTGCATTACACCGGAAACTTCATTGGGTTCAGGTTTCTTTTATCACTTTAATAGGGCCTGATCCGCACATTCAGTTTTTGTCATCTTCTTATAAACTCCCTCCATAAATTGTTAGTAGGTGGAATATTGTTCTAGCTTAGCCTTGCCCTTCAAGTGACTGGTACTCTTCCATCCATTCTTTTGGAGGCTTTGTAGAAATCGTACTTTCTTATATTTTTGATGTGCTCACGCGCCTGTAGAATAGTAGATGCTTTTGAGCTTGTGTTTCCATTGTATCCTCGCCGGTTACTTCTGGAATAATTTTTATCGTCCACTATTCGTTAGTACTGATATGATTGTTTCCACTCTGATTGTATAATGGTTTGCTGAAAATATCAGGCATCGATAGGCGGTATTTACCATCTTTCATGTTCTTTTTTTGTCATGTTGGGTTGCTTCCAGTTCTTCATTTATGTGTATTTCTTCCTGGTTCGAATGCCTTGTCCATGTTAGACCTACTGGCTTATATTTCCATATTGGTGGGTATTGCATCCCTCTGGGTCATGTTTAAGAGCCTTTGGAAACCTTTTTGGGAGAGTATAATTTGTTCTTGTGTGTCCGAAACCTATTTTTGGCGTAGACTCTTCCCCTATTTGCTTTGTGCTCTGGCCTTGTAAGCATGGGTTTGCAGGACCCTTGCTGCCGGTTCTGTCAATAGCGATCCAAGAATCCTTTATGTTGAACAAATACACAGTTAAGTTGAGTATCCTTTCCAGGACCTTATGATCCGATGCTTTTGAAGAACTTCTGCTGTGTCGGTGCTCAACGCTACTTCAGGCTTAGCATCTTGGGTAGGCGTTAAACTACTGATGTGAATTCACGGTACTTACGTCTTAAACGCGTCTTTAGGCATGAAAAAGACATGGTTGGTGCTGAATGTGTTTAAGATTCGATTTTATGCTTGGATAGGCTTGTAAAGCTTTCTTGGCCACTTTAAATCTGACGCTTGTAAATTTTATTAACTTTTTCCATTAAATTATCCTCGGGGATTACCTTTCAGCTTTTTCCTGGTTAATATCATTAGTGATCATCCTATATGATTTTTACAGACCTACAGTGTTATAAAATCAGCTTTACGTTCTCATTTCCAATAATGCGAAGACTTGCAAGGACTGGGACATTCCCTTAGATTAACTTTTTGTATAGGCCTCTGGTTGGCGTTTCGGCTCAAGCCGTGGTTGTGGTGGCAGGGTCCTCCTTGTTGAAGCAAGAGGCCTCATCGGGATGCTGAGTGGTGATTTGCTGCTCCAACAGCTGCGATAACTTGATGTTCCAACCTCAAATGGATAGAATATCCCAATCTAATAATTCTTGGTAGATATCTCCATAATGTGAATAAACCAGCCAATCTGTGTCATGGCCACGAAGATTAATAGAACATTTGTGGTGACAGTTTCTAATCTTTGGTAGAAACTGGAAGCCAGTTATGGTTTATAATCAATACAAAGCCTATTATTGCCTTAATTTTATCATCCATTAATTTTTAAGAGAGCTTGAAATTTTGGATTTCATATACTTGTTAAATGATTAAAGAATTTTATCTGTGATTTTTTTGTGGATGATATTCTCTTTTTTTTCTCATTTCGGTTCTTGCAATTATTGAATTATTAATCAAAAATGGGGGGAAGATGAAAGAATTAAATATCAAATAAATTATAATAAAATCTTGGGGGTGAAATGTTTGAAAGTAGAGGAGCTTGTTAAAAAAGTTAAACTTGTCGATCTTAAAAAAGCGGCGAAGGAAAGGAATATAAAACTTGGAAGATGCCCCACCAAATTAAGCATAGCTAAGAAACTTCCCAAGGAAGTCCTCGAAGAACTTGCCTCCAAATCCGACTAAAGGGAATTTATCCAAAATTTTGTCATATAGGCAAAAAGACAGTCCACTCTGACGAAAAAAAGTGTGCGTAGAGGAAAAATCTTCTAACACATATAGAAAAGCATTTAAAGAAGAAGCGAAGGATGTTCAACTATTTGCAAGTGTTGAGGAATCAGAACCTGAACTGTTAGACCATGCTGATATTACAAGTAATGGGGGATCTGAAAAGGGCAAAAAAATTTGAAATGAACAATTGAATTTAAGCGCCACTAAAAGAATTTTGAATATTAATAACCGTTGGCCATCGCTTCACATAATCCCAGTGAACTATCCTGCCATTATGAAGAGCTCCACAAGGTAGTTTATCATCCTTATCCCTTCACTAGCAGATTCACACCCATCTATCCCCACATGGATCTTATCAATGTTCCTTGGGTCTTGTATTTGATAGATTTGAACACCCACCCCCTGGGGGTCTATTGCAAGTGAGTATTGGCATTTTATCCCCCCATCACGGTATTTGCTGATGAAGTTCCCATACAACCTACGGGCCTGCCACCATCCACATTGCAATATTCTCAATGGAGAGTAACTGGAGGCTTCACAATACCCTGGTAACACCCGATCATTTCTACCTCTCTACTATGAGCAAGTATTGCGATGAGTGTTACGATCATCGCAACAATCCACCCCATGTAATGCTCTATAGATTGTTGAGAGCAAATTATAACTGATCACGTTCAAGACCCACTTGTGAGAGCGACCATATGATGTTGAGGGTCTTTGACATCGTATCCTCTCCCCTACCTAATGCCATGATTGTTTGTTGCTGATGGTGCAAGGACGCAAAATAGACCATATGGGGGGGCCTATCTCATATGGTGGCTTCCTTGTGAACTATCATATTCTAATTGGTGGGGGGGGCTTCCCCCATCCTTGGGAAAAATTTGATTCTTTGACCTCCCTGGCATGGAAGGTATCAGTTGGGGAGTAAATGTTTCTCCACAAGCCTTTGGACCATACACGGTCTCTCCATCCAAGATACGGAATGAATTCCCTTTTCTATCGAATGGTTTTCAGCTTACAAGCCCCCCAAGGGGGGGTTCCTCTTTCGAAAAAAGTTAAGTTAGATGCCCTCCGATTTTTTTATGCTATTCTTTTGCTTCCTGGTTTTGGTTTGAGTGAGTATACTTCTTCTATTTCTACTAGTATGGCTGCTTGTGGTTTTATTTTTTCGCCGAATCTTTCTTTGACCATCCTTTTGACTTCTTCGAAGTGTTCGCCTTCTTTTATTATTTTGCCTGTTCCTTTTATCATGTATCCATCGTAGTATATTGCTGAGCCTATGGCGACTTTTGAACCCTTTTGGATATTTTCCATGGTTTTACTGGCGAAGTTCACGGCGATGAGTAATTTTTCGTTGTCAAGGACCTTTGTGAAGCAGACTGGGGCCAGATGCGGATTCCCATCCTCAACTGTTGCAATCCAAACTAGAGGTTTTTCTTTATTGCAGAATTCATTACTTAACATTTCTTTGGCTTCTTCTGGCAATTTGACCATGATCTTCACCCCCACCTTTTTTATCTTCTTTTAAGATTATGTTATGATCTTTTACTTATACTCTCTCATGAGGAAAAATTTTACTATAGGAATTTTTCGCATAATTTTATTGCTTCTATCATGTCATTTTTTAATCTGATTAATCTGAGTTTTTGGATGTAATTTTTGGCATCTTTCATTCGCTTTGTGTTGGAAGCATTTAATATTCTTGGAATTAGGATTTTTTTCATTGCTTCTGTGAGTTTTTTCTTGTCGGTTTTTGTGGCGTAGCCCCTCTTTTTGAATTCCTTGCCTAACTCTTGGAGGCTTAATTGGTTTTTCAAATAATCTATTAGTTTTTCTCGGCAAATGATTAGGTCTGATGCTTTCACGATACCCGTAGGCTCATCTTCTGGTGAAGCTAATAATCCTGCCAGCGAATATGGGTAGGTTATATGTGATCTGAAGAGTCTTGAAAGGTCGTCTCCTTGGTCTTCACTCATCTTCTTGAAAAATAAAGGCACGTTAATTGTCCTGTTCATGCCTATTCTTCCAAGAAGTTCTAGGATAGCATAGGCTAAAATTTGCTGATTTTCAAGTTCTGTCTCAGAAATATATGATGCGACTTTGATGAGTGATTTGTTGGAGTGTATTATCCCTAGTGGCTCATAGAAGAACGCTAGTAGTTCTGCTCTCTGTTCTCTGGTAATATAATGTTGGGCTTCATATGCTATTTTCTTGTAATTCATGGCGTGCCATTTTTTGTCATCGAGCATGTGGGCGATTTCATGTGCAATCACGGCCTTTTTTGATTTTGAATTAGAAAATATGTCAAATGGTATTTTCTTGTTAGGTGTGGAGAATTCTATTACCGTTATAGTTCCTGCTATGCTTCGATAGATTCTTATTCCTATAGGGTATTTGGATACATGCCAGATCAGTGGATTATACTCAAGGTAAATTTCTCGTTTAAAATTAAAGTCTCTTAACACTTGATTTAATGCATTTTCCCAGCTACTTTTAATTTTTGTTAATATTCTTTCATCCACGCCCTCGACGGCCGCGGCCGCGCGTTCAGAAATACTCAATACCATAACAATATCCGAAGGTTAATTGTGTTGGATTAAGGCTATCCTAGCCTTGTTCGGGTCTTCTATTGAATGCTAAAAGTCCGACTGTTATTGGAGTCGGCTCCATTGTTACTTTAGCGCCTTTAGATTTGAATTCTTCGATCTTGGCCTTTAGGTTTTCAACTTCCATTCCTATGCAGAATAATCCTGGTTTATCCACAGGATTTTTAATGAGTTCTATATGGTTTCTTCTTCACCTTTCAATAATGTGATCATCCCCTTTTGATCCCAGGTCATACTGACTGTCTATTTTAAAGTCTATTCACTTCCAGTGTAAAATTTAATGGATTTATCCGTGTCAACTAGTATTTAATTTTTCATTCAAATATTATTTTTCCAATCCAAAATCCGGGTATCTTTGCACGTGGATATTGAAATAAAAGTAGCGATGATTGCCATCATTATTATTATCGTTGATGTCATTGATTGTTTTCCAGGTTTTTCTTGGGGCAATGTTTCATTTCCTAAGAATTTTTTATTAGGTACAACTGGTAATTTTTTGCCGGATATTTCATGTCCCAGGAACTTTATATTATCTGGCGAGCCCGTGGCTCCTTCTAATAGTCTTCCCCCGTCGAATGATGCCCATACCCTCACTTTTCCTTGGTTGTATTCATAGGTGATGATATCTCTTCTATGCAACCCATATGGGTCTGTGGCCGCGACTTTGAGGGCGGCTTTTATTGGATCATGATCGAATTCCTTGAAATTTCCTTGTTCGCAACAGTTAGGATTATTAGCTACTTTGACATACTCTCCTTCAGTTATATTGAATATACTGATTGTATTTGCCTCTATTCTCCCATCATAGGCTGTTAGTCCCACTTTTCCATCAGATGATTTGATGATGAAAAATCCCCACCGATTTTCCCTTAAAATACTGTTCGCCTTTTTCATGTCCTCTTCTTCTATCCTCTTTTTAGATACTATTTCACCTCCAAGTTCCTCCAATTCTTTGTTTATACTTGGATCATCATTCCCCCCAATACCTATTATCCAACCTTCTTCTGTTATGATAAGATGTGTGAAGTATCCACCATCCTCCTTATATTCATGTATTGCATCATAACCCATGAAATTCGTCTTATCTATTATCATATCCGCAGGATATTCAGCATCTCTTCTATATGATATAATATCATGATTATCCCCAAGACAAACCAAGACAAGACAGCAATCTCCTTGAATAAGTTGCGTCCCCCAAGATACTGATAAACCTGAAAGCAAAAAAAAACTACTATAATTAAACATACTAGAGAAACTCTTAACCTTATCTTCCCAGACCCCCCATAAACAATAAAATAATATAATATTTATATCTGTTAATTTTATTGGGAGGTTTGAAGGTTTGAAATATAAAATTGTTTTAACCGTGGCTATAATCGCCATACTAGCAGGGACGCTAATATTTTACATCCCATTCAAAGAAAAGGAAGAGGAAGTAAAAATCCTTAACATATCTGCAGCTGCCAGGGAGTTTAATGCAGATAATGCCTTGACATTTAGTAGAGAAATATGCAAATTAGGACCTAGATACGGTGGCAACAATGCCGAATTAAAAGCTGCGGACATCATGGAAAAAAAATTCGAAGAAAATGGTATAAAAGCCCGTAAAGAGAGAGTGGACCTTGGAGAGGGTGAGCACACATACAACGTCATTGGAGTCATCAACGGCACCAATCCAAACAAATACATTATCATAGGCTCACATATAGATTCACCAGGATTCTGTGAAGGAGCCACAGATGATGCAGCCGCTATGGGAATACAAGTCGAAATCGCGAGAATACTCGCATCTAAAAACTTCAAACCCGAAAAAACCATCCTAATCATAGGATTCGGCGGTGAAGAACTCTGGTTTAAAGGCTCTGAGGATTTCGTTAAAAAACACCCAGAAATAATCCGAAACTGTGACGCCATGATAGACTTAAACTGCGTAGGCGCCGGTGAAAACATATTCCTAACACAATATAGTTACCAGCCAAAACCAGTCCAAGGAGACCCTAAAGTAATCAACATAACTAAAGAATGCGCCCAAGAACTAGGCTATCCAGTCATCATTGGAGAAACAACATACCCCAGTGACACTTACCCATTCTACCACAACAACATCAAAAGAGTGCCAGTCTGCCAGGTGATGAGCCAACCATTTGAAGTAGCGCCATGGAGTTCAGAGAACACAGCAGACAAACTTGACCAAGAAGACGTCAAAAAAATGGGCGAAACAATAACACTAGCCCTCTTAAAACTAGCAGGATAATCCTCTCCAAAGTCGCTCACAAAAAAACTATAATACTGAAGAAAGACACAAACTCCCCATGAGAAAAATATTAGGAAGTGAATTCAATGAACCTATTATTATTGCTAATATTCGTGGTTATAATATTCATTTTAGCGTCCCTTTCTATAAAAATCGTGAACCAATATGAAAGGGGAGTTATCTTCAGACTAGGAAAAGTCATAGGCGTCAAAGAACCGGGTCTTCGCCTTATAATCCCAATTGTGGACAGGATGGTCAAAGTTTCTTTGAGGATAGTGACAATGCCCATACCATCACAGAAAATAATAACCCAGGACAATGTTTCAATTGATGTCGCGGCAGTGGCATATTTTAAGGTTGTGGATCCCTTGAAGGCTGTTATAGCCATAGAAGACTACTATGGGGCAGTGAACCAAATATCCCAGACCACAGTAAGGAATGTGATAGGGCAATTTGCCCTTGATGAAGTGCTCTCAGAAACAGCCAAGATCAACGAGAAGATCAAAGAGATCATTGACAGCCACAGCGAACCATGGGGTATAAATGTTACCACAGTGGAGATAAAAGACATTAAGTTACCAGAGGGCATGCAAAGAGCCATGGCTAAACAAGCCGAGGCGGAAAGGGAAAAGAGGGCTAAGATCATCACAGCAGAGGGGGAATACCTTTCAGCTGCAAAACTTGGAGAGGCTGCTGATGTTATAGCAAAACATCCTATAGCATTACAACTTAGGAATCTTCAAGTGCTCAGTGAGATAGCCACCGAGAAAAACTCCACGATAATATTCCCGGCCCAGTTCATGTCAAGTATAAATGATATAAAAAAGTTTATAGAAAAGGAGATGGAATCCCTAAAAGGGCTACGCTGACTCAGACGTTGAAGTATCATCCTTGAATGGGAGATTCGGCTCTATATAAGTCCTATAGATAGTTTCAAGGAATACTTTTATCATGTAGGTGTGTCTCACTAGGTATGATGGTCTTGAGTAGAATTTTAAATATGCTTTTACAAGTTTTCTTTTCACAATTTCTTTGCTCAAGCCCAGTTTTTCATATTTTATCACGGGATGGATCACAGTATACTTGTCCCAGTCCTCCTCTAGCAGACCTTCCTTTTTCAGTTTATAATAGATTGGTGTCCCTGGGAATGGTGTTAGAATAGAATACTGGCTATAGTCTGGGTCCAGTTTAATTGAGAAATCTATTGTCTTATCCATCTCCTCTGGCGTTTCACCTGGATAACCTAATATGAATGAGGCTATGACATCCACTCCAACATTTTTAGCAGTTTTCACAGCATCCTTTGCCTGTTGGAGTGTTATACCCTTCTTCATAAGATCCAGTATCCTCTGTGACCCTGATTCAACACCATAATAGATTGTGCTCATACCAGCAGATTTAAGCTTTTCTAACAGTGGCCTTTTCACCATATCAACCCTTGATGATGTCACGAAACTAACATCTATACCCCTTGCTTTGATTTCATCGGCTATGGCCTGGGCTCTCCTACGGTGTAACATGAACGTGTCATCAAGGAATGCGATCTCATGGAGTCTGTAATCATATACAAGTTCTTCGATCTCGTCCACGACATTCTCCGGGCTCCTGAAACGGAACTTTTTCCCCATGATAAGAGAAGATGAGCAGTATTCACAAGAGTATACGCAGCCTCTGCTTGTTATCATACCCCCAGCTTCCTCGTTTGATGTTTCATATTCATTAAATGGTACGAGATGTCTTGCGGGGAATGGGAGCTTGTCAAGATCCTTTATAAGTGGCCGTGGCTCGTTAATCTCTAACCTAGATCCTTTACGGTATGCGATTCCTCTAACGTCTTCCAGTCCTTTTTTGCCCTTTTTTTCATGCTTTTCCGCGAGATCGACGATGGTTTCCTCTCCTTCACCTATCACAGCTACATCAAGTTCCTTTAAACTTTTTAGGGTGTCTAATGGTAGGAATGTTGGATGGGGTCCTCCAATGACTGTGAGAACATCTGGTAGTAAATTCTTAATAGTTTTAATATATTTTAGGCTGTTTTTGATTGTTGCCGTGGTTGCTGTGACACCCACCATCAAAGGGTTGAATTTTTCTATTATACTAGCTATTCTCTCAGAGCCCCACCTTTTAAGGTCATCATCTATTATTTTAACAGAGAATGACGCCTTCTCTAATGAAGCTGCAAGATACATTAAGTTTAGTGGGGGTAAAGTTAATCCTAGTTTGTTTTTAATTGCTGTTTTATCCTGGGGGTTTAGGAGGACCACATCCACTTTTAACACTCTTCCCTATTTATTTTGCAAGTGCGCTTTCCTTTATCTTATGCCATAGATTTTTATTGTTTATACACCCAGGGTCTGGGGCACATATATCCTTGAAGTACCCGTATGCTCTTGCCCTACACCCACCACAAATATTCCTTGATTTGCAACTGTGACAAGTCCCTTGGAGCTTATCCCTGTCCCTGAGCGCCTCTAATATCCTATTATCTCTCCAAAGTTTTTCGAAATCGTCTTCTAGAATGTTACCTATCCTAAGTTCATCTTCATGTGGGAAGAATACACATGGGTATATGTCACCGTTGGGTTCAATGCTTAAGTAGAATCTTCCAGCGCCGCAGCCACCTATAAAATCTGCTAACTGTCTCAAATCAGGGTTTGTATACTCTGGATTATAGAAGTGTGTGGGGATGATCTGATTATCACAGGCGTTAAGCTCTTCTGCTACCATTGCAAATTGTGGTGCTGTGGAAAGCACTTGTATATCATTGTTGAAATTGCCATAATATGCATCACGCAATATCCTATACCTTCTACCAGGTGATATGTCAAGGTTTATGTTCTCCATCCCCCTACCCGTGGGTATGAAGTTGAATAGCATGAGCCAGTCAGCACCGAGATAATGGGCTAGTTCCATCATCCCATGAATTTGATGATAATTTTCGGCCGTTACCGTCATAGCCACTTCAACAAAAACATCATGGGCTGAAAAATTCTTAACAGCCTTGCAAGCCCGCTCCCATGAGCCCTTAACACCGCGAAAACTGTCATGAACATTTGGATTTAGACTATCAATACTAACCTGGATGAATTGCAGGCCTGCGTCTATGAATTTTTGGCAACGATCTTCATCAGCTAATATGTAACCATTGGTCGCCATTGCAACATATAAGCCCCTTCTCCTTGCATGTGATACGTAATCGAGTATATTTGGGTGGATGCTTGGCTCTCCACCAGAAAATGCGAGTGAAGTGACACCATTATCTGCTAGGATGTCTATGGCTTCTATTACCTCGTTTTCGTCTAATTCGTCTTTTCGTGGGGTGCCCGCGGTTTCGTAGCAATGTTTGCAGTTCATGTTACAGCGGTGTGTGATATTCCAGACGACCTGGAATGGTGCTCCTGGCACGAATGGTCTTCTAACCCCGAAGATGCCTATACCTTTGAGGACGTTTATCAAACCTTGCAGCCAGTAATGGTCGTTCATTTGTTCTTTCAGTTCTTCTTCTGATACTCCGAATGCTTTTGCACCGCTTTTTATTATATGCGAGAGGAAGTATGATAGGATCCTGCATTCCATGCAACAATCTCTATCGTTTATATAATTGTCTAATGCAGCTTCTAGGCGCGTTTTATTATCTTTTTCGCAGTTGTGGAGCATGAGGTTTATTAGGAATCTTGATAGTGGATTTTCAGCTATTCTTTTGAATGTGTTGATCATGTTCCCCATGTTGGTTTCTTCCTCATCTCCTCTATTTAGCATTTTGATGCCCCCAGTTCATTTTATCCCCCTTAGGAGGATGTTGATGAAGTTTTTGATGTATTTTTCTTCTTGTATTTCGCATTCTTTGAAATGTGATAATAGGTTTAGATGTGAAAGGTAGCTTACGAAGATTAGTGCTGCTGTTTCTGGGCTGATTTTTCGGATATTGCCCTTTTTGATCTGTTCTTTGAAATAATTGGTTAGGTTGGTGTAGAGTGTCTTGTTGATCGAGTCTAGTAGTTCCCATTCTTCTAGGCCGTGTTCTTCTAGTTCTTTTTCCACGAGTATTATGAATATTAGGTCTATTTTTTTCTTAACTACCAATTTGAAGAATTCTTCTGCTAATCTATATAGGAATTCCTCGGGTTTGTCCCTGAGCTCCGATTTTGTGAGTTTATTGAATATTTGGGAGGATAGTATGGCGTTTTCATTTAGTATTTCCCTGAGTAGGTTGCTCTTTGATTTGAACTTCCTGAATAATGTGACTTCACTCACACCCGCCTCTTGGGCGATTTTGCGTGTTGTAGCACCTTTATATCCCTTTTTTATGAAAGTTTCCCTTGCAGCTTTGAGTATTTTCTCTCGTGTAGTTTTCATAATACCACAGGGAATGTAGGTACTTACTTACATTATGTTCATATCCCCCATATAAATATTCCCCCCACAACACAAAAGGTAAAAAAAAAATTCAAGTTATTTCATTTGACTGACGGAGAATAAAGGTTCTAAAATGAAACCTCCTTTTTGAAGGTTTTCTTTCGCCCCCTCCTCACGATCCACTATCACAAACACCCGCTTGACACGGCCACCATTATCTTCTATTACTTTAATAGCTCTTAGGAGGGAATTTCCTGTTGTTGTAACATCCTCCATTATCGCTATATTATCACCCTTTCTTATAGTGCCCTCGATCAATTTTGAGGTTCCATACCCTTTTTTTTCCTTTCTTATTATGATAAGCGGCTTTTTAGTCTTGAGTGATACTGCTGTGGCGATAGGTACAGCACCCAAGGCGGGTCCAGCTATCTTATCAATTTTATCAGTGTTTATGTTCATTTTTATCAATTCCGCTATCAAATCTAGGACTTGTGGGTCTGTTATGGCCTTTTTAATATCCACGTAATAATTACTTTTTTTCCCGGAGGAGAGGATGAAATCACCTGTCCTTATAACCTTTTTTTCCTCTAATAGCTCTAAAAGGCGCCTTTTAAGTTTCTCCTCCTCAATTTCCCCGCGCATATCCTACAAACTCCCAATTCTGGAACATAACAATCCGAGCACACCAAGGCTCCGCATAGACGACAAGTATGTAAAAACGCCACTTTACCACAGAGGCTGCACACACCCCTAACTTCCAACTTCAACACCATAAAAATAATATAATGGGCCTATAGGATCATTCTACCGGCCCTTCAAGGAGTATTTTATCCCCTATTTTTTTAACCATCTCATAGGGTACTATTGTCTCCCCCTTGGATAATCCAAGGCCCTCTGACAATCCACCTTTACCTAGTATGAGCGCTTCTATGGTTCTTGTTTCAAGGTCTACTTCAATATCCTTTACCTTCCCTATTACGCTGGCCGAACTGTCAAGAACCTCTTTACCTATAATATCTTCAACCACTCTCATTTTATCCACCTTATATTCCTTATATATTACTGGTTATTTATAATTTTGGAACTGATACTTTAGTCCCTGTTCCAGTTTATGAGACCATAAACTATACATACTACTGTTATTAGTATGCAAGATATGTAGGCGCTCCAAACCCATGGATCAGGTATGCCAACAACTTCCATGATCATACACCACCAACACCCTTAAAACATTCCTTGAGATGATCATCATCAAGTTTTTCTGTTAATAGGCTTACAAGTACTGTTATAATCATTGAAACCGGAACCGCTACTAGTATAGGGTCAACGAAGGGCCAAGGCATCGCTTTGATGAGTAAACCGCCGAAGAGCAACTTTGCCAGGTGAAGGGCCGTGGCGGTCTTCTTATAGACAAAAAGAAGCCATATTAAACTTATAGTGGCGCCCGAGACCATGCCTGCTATCGCACCAGCCTTTGTCGTCCCCTTCCAGAATAATGCACAAGTATAAACAGAGAGGAATGTGGCCGCGCATAAACCGAAGAATAGTGCAGTCCCTTGTGCTATTATACTACTTGGGAGAATATATGCTAATATAACCGCGATTATAACAGCGATTATTATACCAATCCTTGTGATAAGCACTGATCTCTTCCCTCTCTTCAAGGTTTCATAAATATCCCTACCAATGGCCGTCCCTTGGACATGGAATTGCGCGCTTAGAGTGGACATGGCCGCTGAAAGTAACGTTAACATGAAAAGATATGTGAACCATTCCGGCATCGCCGAACTTATAAAAACAGGTATTATCTTATCAGCATTACCCCCACTCGCTTGGATGGCTAACAAACCCTTCTTTTGGAAAAAATAGACATTTGATAACGCACCAACCACATAAGCACCCCATGTCATGACGAATATAAATAATGCACCTATAAGGACTCCCCTGTTAAGTTCTCGGTTGGATTTGACTGTCATAAACCTTACTGCAAGTTGAGGTTGGGCTAAAACCCCTATACCCACCCCTAGTATTATGGTGGAGAGGAGGGTCCACCAGTATGGGCTTCCGAATACGGGCATGCTAGTCCAGCCTGTTGCACCCACACTCTTCGCAGATTCTGGCATGAGATGTCCCATGCTTGTAAGGGCTTCATGGGCGCTTATAACGCCACCAAGCATATAATAGACTGACAGGACAAGGAATATCATGCCAAAGAACATTATAGTGCCCTGGAGGGCGTCAGTATACATAACTCCCCTTATACCCCCCATAACAACATAAACAGCCACTATTAATGCCATTATAATAAGTGCAATTTTAAAATTCAAGTTTAATGAAGTTTCAAGGAACCTTGCAGCGCCTATAAGGACCACAGAGGCATAGAGTGGCATCCCCAAGAATATCACAGCACCCCCAAAATATTGTATAAACTTGCTATTAAACCTCTTTGATAAAAACTCTGGGAAAGTGAAAGCTGAAAGGTTCTCACCAATCCTACGAGTCCTTTTACCATAAAATACAAAGGCTATGAATATGCCCACGAATATGTTAAGGAATACAAGCCAGAGTATACCCATACCATAGACACCAGCCATCCCACCAAAACCGATTATAGCAGCAGTACTAATAAAAGTGGCCCCATAACTAAGAGCCATGATATAAGGGTGTGTTTTCCTACCGGCCACCATGTAATCTTCTGATGTGCTAGTTCTCCTCCATGCAACATAACCTGCATAGCCAACCATGATAAAATAGACCAATATGACCACACCAAGGATTACCATGTTCATATAAGTTACCTCCACAAGAATCGGAATGATTATAAAAAGATAATAGGATATAGAATTTTATAAATGTTATCATCACCTCCCCAGGGTAGATCAAAATGATATGGAATCAGAAGGCAGAATGCATGGACGAAGAAAAAAGAAAGGAAATACAACTTAAAAGACTCCAGGATACTGTGAAGAGGGCTTATGAAAACGTCCCATATTATCATAGAAGATTCAATGAACTTGGAATAGAACCAGAGGATATAGAAGGCCTAGAAGACATTAAAAAGTTGCCATTCACCACGAAACAAGATCTTAGAGAAGCCTATCCCTTTGGGATGTTCGCAGTACCTGATGAAGACATAATAGAAGTCCACACATCCTCAGGGACCACGGGCAAACCAACGGTATCAGGTTACACCCAGAAAGATATAGACCTATGGTCGGAAGTCATGGCAAGAGCCCTAACAATGGCGGGTGCAGGAAGAAGAGATCGCATACAAAACTGCTACGGCTACGGATTATTCACAGGCGGCCTAGGAGTGCACTACGGAGCCCAGAGGATAGGGGCCACGGTGATACCAATATCAGCGGGCAACACCAAAAGACAAATCGAAATCATGCAAGATTTCGGAACAACAATACTCACATGCACACCATCCTATGCATTATACCTTGCAGAAGTCCTACAAAAAGAAAACGTTAAAATGGACAACCTAAAACTCAAAGCAGGAGTATTCGGGGCCGAAATGTGGACTGAGGAGATGAGAGATGCTATAGAGGAAAGATTGGGTCTCACAGCCCTTAACATTTATGGTTTGACAGAGATTATCGGCCCAGGAGTCGCGATGGAATGCCAAGAAAAAAACGGCCTCCACATCTTTGAAGACCACTTCTACCCAGAAATAATAGACCCAGAAACCCTAAAAAACCTACCCCCAGGAAAAAAAGGAGAACTAGTACTCACAACCCTCACAAGAGAGGCCATGCCCATAATAAGATTCAGGACAAGGGACATCACAACCCTAAGGAAAGGAGAATGCCCATGTGGCAGAACCCTCATAAGAATGGATCGCATAACAGGAAGAAGCGATGACATGCTAAAAATACGTGGAGTTATAGTGTTCCCATCACAGATCGAAGAGGCCCTCCTCAAAATAAATGGACTCGAACCACACTACCAAATAGTAGTAACACGACCAAAATACTTGGACGAACTCGAAGTCCAAGTTGAAGCCTCGCCAGCACTATTCTCAGATGAAGTGAAACACGTGGAAGAAGTCAAGAAGATGATAGAAGAACACTTGCAAAGGGAGATAGGATTAAGGGTTAACGTAACACTCGTCGAACCAGAAAGTTTACCCAGGAGCGAAGGAAAAGCCATAAGAGTTATTGATAAAAGAAAATTTTAAATTAGAGGGGAAGATCCGGAATGAAAGTGAAACAAATATCCGTATTCCTTGAAAACAAGAAAGGAAGGTTGAAAAAGGCAGTCCATGCACTCGCCAAAGCTAATATAAATATAAGAGCCTTATCCATAGCTGACACATCAGAATTTGGGATACTACGACTCATGGTCCCAGACCCTGAACTGGCGAAGAAAGTCCTTGAAGAAAACAATTTCGTGGTTAAACTCAACGACGTCATAGCCGTCGAAGTGCCTGACAGGCCAGGGGGGCTCGATAAAATACTAGGTATCCTCACAAGGGCAGATATGAACGTGGAATATATCTATGCCTTCGTGGAAAAAAAGAGCGAAAAAGCGATTGTAGTGATAAGGACAGAAGACATCGACGAGGGTATAAAAGTGTTAAAAGAGGCTAACGTGCCACTATTATCATCAGAGGACATATCAACCCTCTAAGCTCATAAAACCCCTATTGAACGCTTTCAAATTAACCTTGAACAATTTGCTGGGCAAGTTCGCCTTCATAGATTCTATTATAGCATCCTGGGATAAAGGGAAGTCTGGCATGGCCGTGGCGGCTCCCAGGATCGCCATGTTCGTTGAAAGAGGATGACCAGCTTCCAAGGCCACCCTATCAGCGTCAAAAGCGTATACGTTCCCTGAAAATCTCCTAAGTTTCTCTATTATCTCATCCACTGGTGGATACTCTCCAGCGTTTATATTGAATGGTGGAATAGGAGTTAGATTAACTATTAAATGCGCATCCTTCCTTATCTTGTCAATGGCCCTCAAGGCTTCAAGGGGTTCGAATGCCATCATGAGGTCTGCATGGCCACTTGGGATTATAGTGCCTTTTGCTTGGCCTATCCTGACATCGGTAGATACTACACCACCCCTTTGGGCCATTCCATGTATTTCACTCATCACAACGTCCATCCCTTCTTTCATGGCAGCCCATCCTATGATTTCACCAGCTTTTATAATCCCCTGTCCGCCAACACCACATATATAAATGTCATATGATAATTTCACCTTGAACTCCCCCTTTTAGGTCTTATGGCCTTTTCTGGGCAAATTTGGATGCAAACAGCGCATCCTCGACAATATTTTTGATTCACTTTAATGCCATTCTCATATATTATGGCTGGACATGCGAGTTTGTTAATACATTCTAAACATTCATTACAGAGATCATTATCCACTTTAACAGGTTTTCCCTTTGCTTTAAGTGAAAGTTGACAGGGGTATCTTGCAATGACAACGTTAAGTGAGTCCATTTTTAAGGCTTCTTTAAAGGCTTTGATGCTTTTTTTTATATTCATGGGATTTATCACTTTGAATTTCACATCAAGGGCTTCAATGATGTTTTCTATGGGGATGGCTGGGGCTTCACCACCCATACCATCAAATGGGAGGCCAGGGTGTGGTTGGCCTCCTGTCATTGCGGTTGTCCTATTATCTAGGATCACAATGAGGAAATTGTGCTTGTTATGAATAGCATTCAAGAGTGGTGGGATCCCGGCATGGAAGAATGTTGAATCACCTATGAATGACACTATTTTCTGCCTTGTTGCCTTGGAAAAGCCGCAAGCCGCCCCTATACTTGAACCCATTGATAAGAGGTAATCTGCAGTATTATATGGTGATTCTATACCTAGTGTGTAACATCCGATATCTGTTGAGAAAATAACATCCATTTCTAATTCTTCAAGTGCCTTGTTGATGGAATAATAAACTGCCCTGTGTGGGCATCCAGGACAAAATGTTGGGGGTCTTTCAGGTAAATGGGCTTTCAATGGCTCCTTTCTTTTAATCTTTAGGGGTATTTGTTTTCTAATGGAGGCTTCTATTATGTCCTGGTTGTATTCATATATTCTTGGGAATGTGCCATCTAGTTTTCCATGAACATCTACTTCGAGGTTTTCTCGGCCGATTATTGACAGAACATCCTTTTCTATTATGGGGTCGACTTCTTCGATTATGAAAACCTTTTCAAGGTCTTCTATGAATCTTAATACTACTTTATCAGGGAATGGGTATGTGAATCCTAATTTTAGTATAGATATGGGGAGTTTTTTTTCATTTATTATGTCATGGGTGTAGTTGAATGCACCGCCACTTGTTATAATCCCATATCCACCATGGGTTTTGTGGTGTTGGTTGTATGGTGATTTGTTCACGATCTTGGATATTTTCTCTGTTTTCTTGATGAGTTCTTTGTGCATGGTCTTTGCGGTTGATGGTACGAGAACAAATCTTTTAGGGTTTTTTTTGAATTGACCTTTTTTTCTCATCTTTTTGATTTCACCCACTTTCACTCTGCTTCTCATATGTGATACTCTTGTTGTTGTCCTGACTAATACTGGTATTTTAAACTTTTCGGATAAATTGAAGGCGTATTTTGTAAAATCGAGGATCTCCTGGGGGTTTGATGGTTCGAGGAGGGGAATGTTTGCAAATCTTGCATAGTGTCTATTGTCTTGTTCATTTTGTGATGAGAACATTGATGGGTCATCTGCCGATAATATGACCATGCCTGCTTCGACTCCAGTGTATGCTATGCTTACAAGTGAATCTGATGCCACGTTAAGTCCTACATGTTTCATGAAGGTGAATGATCTCACGCCAGAAGCCGCCGCTGCAGCGGCCACTTCCACCGCAACCTTCTCATTTGTTGAAAATTCGAAGTATAAACCGGCTTTGGATGCTATCCTTGATAGAACATCCCCTATTTCTGATGATGGCGTCCCAGGATAAGTGCTTGCAACAGTAACCCCTGATTCTATAGCTGCTCTCGCAGCAGCTTCATTGCCTAATAGGAAAAGTTCATCACCTTTCCTTGCATCTAGAATTTTAATCATACGATCACCTACCATCAGATTTTAAATTTAAGAAGAATCACCCCCCCCACAATAGTGGGGGGAAAATTATAATAATGAAAAAAATTTAAAAGTTCTATAATTCCAATCTGATTTTCCTAGACTTTTATAATTTCCCCCATAAAATTTTGGAGATAAAAAGAATATGATAAAAGTTAAAATATTAAGGTCCGACCCGGAAAAGAACGATAAACCATACATTGAAGAGTATAAGATTCCATTTAAAGAGAAGATGAAAATAATCGACGCTCTCAACCTAATCAATGATAGATACGGGGCTAACATTGCCTTCAGAAGCTCGTGCAGGGCCGGACAATGCGGGTCCTGCGCGGTTAAAATGGACGGCGAAGTAGTATTAGCATGTAAAGCAGAAATAAAGGAAGGGGCACTGATAGAACCATTAGACTTCCCAGTAATAAAGGATCTTATAGTCGACAGGAGCGAGATAGAAGAAAAAGCACGACAGATGAGATTATACTTGGAATCAACTGGTGAAGGCCTTCAAAAGATAAAACCAGAAGATTATATGGATTCAAAGAAACTTAGAAGTTGTATCGAGTGCTTTTCATGTATAGCTGCTTGTCCAGTTATCAAAGAAAGCTCAGAATTCGCAGGGCCATATTTCATGAACTACCTGTCAAAGTTCGCATTCGACCCCCGAGACAAGGCAGACAGGGCCAGAGAAGGATTTAAAGAAGGATTATATTGTTGCACAACCTGTGCAAAATGCGAAGAAATCTGCCCAAAACAACTAAGCATACCAGGAGACGCCATCGAAAAACTAAGAGCGCTGGCATGTAAACAGGATATCGGACCATTAGAAGCCCACAAGAAGGTTAAAAAACTCATAGAAGAGACAGGAAGATCAGTTGAACACATAAAGGAAGGATTCATAGAATCCCTAGATTTGGAGGCTGAAAATCCAAGATTAGGATTCTTCACAGGATGCCTAGTAGACTACAGGATCCCAGAAGTGGGACTAGCACTACTCAGAGTCCTGAAAAGACATGGAATAGAAATCGACGTACCACCAAACCAAGTATGCTGTGGCTCCCCCATGATACGCACAGGACAAACCGACATAGCAAAAAAACTCGTAGCCCAGAACAAAAAGGCACTACAAGGATACGAAGCTATCATAACAGTCTGCGCAGGCTGCGGTTCCACACTCAAAAACGACTACCCAAAATACGGTCTAAAATTAAACGTCCTAGACATAAGCGAACTACTGGCAGAAAACCTCAACACAGAGGACATGAAACCAGTAAACATGCGCGTAACATACCACGACCCATGCCACCTTGCAAGGGGCCAAGGAATACGACTAGAACCAAGAAAAATACTCAAAAAGATAAAAGGATTAGAATTCGTTGAAATGGAGAAACCAGACAGGTGCTGCGGCTCAGGAGGCGGTGTGAAATCTGGGAAACCAGACCTAGCATACAGTCTAGGGAAAAAGAAAGCCGAGATGATAAAAAAACTAGGCGTAGACGCAGTAATAACAATATGCCCATTCTGCCAATTACATATAAAAGACTCCCTCGAACGAGAAGGAATAGAAAACATCAAAGTCATGAACATACTGGAATTATTAGACTTGGCATATAAATGAAAAATGGAAGAAGAAAAGATAAAACAACTTGAAGATAACATCCACGTGGTCTTTGTCGAACCCGAAACCCCAGGAAACATCGGCTTCATAGCCCGGGCAATGAAAAACTTCGGATTAAAGAAACTAGTCCTCATAAACCCATGCAAATTAGACGATGAAGCATACCTACATGCAATGCACGCAACAGACATCCTAGAAAATTCAATAACATTCAAATCCCTCCAGGAGATGCTGAAGAAACTTTCACCAGACTTCATCGTTGGCACAACAGGAGTACCCGGCGGAAGCTACAAAATAGCAAGAATACCCCTCAGACCAGAACAATTTGCAAAGGCGCTAAATCCAAAGGTTAAAATAGCCATACTATTCGGCAGAGAAGGAAATGGCCTCACAAACGAGGAAATAGAAGAATGTGACATTATCGTAAGCATACCCACAAGCCAAGAATATCCTATAATGAACGTTTCACACGCAGCTGCAATAATATTCTACGAAATATTCAAAAAAAGGGACTATAACCCCAAGGGGATTGAAGAAGCTTCAGGACTTGAAAAAAGGCTATTAGTATCTGATATGGAGGATATAATATCTTCACTTGGATTACCAGACCATAAAAGGAGAGTAGCCCTAAGAGCCTTCAAAAACCTCATAGGCAGAGCTTTCATCACAGGAAGAGAAGCCCACACTCTAAAGGGCATGCTCAGAAGGATAAAAAATAAAATCTAAGGGAGGTTTTTACACTGATTCCTGGACTAGGAAACTGGGACATTTTCAGTATAATATTCTTCATAATCCTTATCATATTCATACCAATAGTAATGAGAATCCGCATATTCTCAACACTACAAAAGGCCCTAATCGAAATGGAGAACATGGTGCAAGAATCAAGAGACATAATAATCAAATTCTCCAAAGAAAAGGACAAAAAGACTCGGGAAAAGGTTAATGAATTCCTAGATTTCTTCGTAATACCCCCAACAGACCTAGACCCTAATGGTATAGTCCAAAAATTCAATAAAATACTGGAGTTGAGCGAATCCAGATTCAAAAACATGGCCAACACGATAGCCCCAGAGGCCAGCAGGGAAACAAAAGCAAATATAATAATGACCCTCAAAGTTGCCATAGGACTCAATAGTGTATATAAGATGATAAGACACAACCTAGAACTCGCAAAGAAAACAGGAAACCTCCAAATACTCATAGCCCTACAAATGAACATGCCACTCATCATGAGAATATTCAAAGCCCAATTTAAAGGCGCTAAGGCATTCTCCAAGGGCCTTCCAGTGGGTGACGGAGCAGGTCCGCTCACAACAGCCATGCTACTCAAAAAGGATGACAAAATAGAATCAATAGATGAGATGATCTACGCAAAAAGAGAATGCAATAGCAGAAAACTCATCATACTCAGACCAGAAGGGCCAGGAGCAAGACTGGGTAAAATTGCAAAGGCCGTGAACACACTAATAGACAGATTCAACATCCAAAAGATTATAATGATAGATGCAGCCGTTAAAATGGAAGGTGAAGAAACAGGTAAAGTTGCAGAGGGTGTTGGTATAGTCATCGGGGGCACCGGCGTCGAAAAATGGTTCATCGAGGACAAAATACTCAAAGCCGATATCGAAATAGATTCAATAGTGATTAAAATGAGCCCAGAGGAAGCGATAACCCAGATGAATAAAAAAATCCTCAAAGGATGTGAAACGGCCCTTGAAAGGGTTAAATCCAGCATAGAAAGGACAGAGGATGGAAACATACTCATTGTAGGAGTGGGCAACAGCTGCGGCATACCTAACATCATAGAAGACCCGTCGATCATAAAATTAAAAGATGATGAAAAAGGAGACACATAACATGGCAATCCTAAGCGACCATGACATAAAAAAGTACCTAAAAAAGGGCCTTATAGTCATAGACCCACTAGAGGATCCTGAGAGACAAATACAACCATCATCGGTGGATCTTAGGATGGGAAACGAATTCAAGGGATTCAAAATCATAAGAAAACCGTGCATAGACCCCCAAGAACCAGGGGACATAGAATCCTACATGGAAACATACCACATAGAAGATGGAAAATCCTTCATAATACACCCAGGAGAATTTGCCCTAGCCACAACATACGAATATATAGGATTACCAGACAACCTCGTCGCAAGAGTAGAAGGAAGATCATCCATCGGAAGGCTCGGGATCACCATGCACGTCACAGCAGGATACATAGACCCCGGATTCCATGGCAGGATCACACTCGAAATCTCAAATATTGGTAAAATGCCAGTAGCACTTTACCCAAAACAGAGAGTATGTCAGATCGTATTTGAGACAATGACATCACCAGCAGAAAAACCCTACGGACACCCCGAAAGAGAAAGTAAATATATGGGCCAACTCAAACCAGAAACAAGCAAGATAAAAGAAGACTATGAACTCAGAAAACTCAGAACAAAAAAAGAATAAGAGGGATAATAATGAGCCACGAGGAAGTGATGAAGATCGCGAGAAAACGCGGATTCCTATGGTCATCCTTTGAAATCTACTCAGGAGTGGCTGGATTCGTAGATTACGGTCCACTAGGGGCCCTATTAAAGAACAAGATCATGAACAAATGGCGAGAATACTACATCATAAAAGAAGGATTCTATGAGATGGAATCACCCACAGTAATGCCAGAAGAAGTTTTTAAGGCTTCAGGCCACGTGGATCACTTCAATGATCCAATGACCCAATGCAAAGAATGCAAAGAAGTATACAGAGCAGATCACATAATTGAAGAAGCCACTGGCATGGACGTTGAAGGTTTGGAGAACCAGAAACTCACAGAAATAATCTCTAACAGGAAGATAAGATGTCCACGCTGTGGCGGACACCTCACACATGTTTGGAGTTACAATCTCATGTTCCAGACGCTAATCGGGGCGAAGGGTAAAAAAATAGGATATCTCAGACCCGAAACAGCCCAGGGCATATTCACACCATTCAAAAGACTTTTAAGATTCTTCAGGAACAAATTACCCTTCGGTGTCGTCCAACTCGGAAAAGCTTACCGAAACGAAATATCACCCCGCCAAGGCGTCATAAGACTCAGAGAATTCACACAAGCAGAAGCGGAAATATTCGTAAACCCCAAAGAGAAAACGCACCCGAGATTCCACACAATAAAATCAGAAAAACTAAAACTCTACCCAGCAGAAAACCAAGAAAAAGGCAAAAAACCCATAACAATAACTGCAGGAAAAGCCGCTGAAAAAGGCATAATATCAAGTGAACTCCTAACCTACCATTTATGGTTAGCGAAAAAATTCCTAGTCGATATAGGAATACCAGAAGATGTCATAAGATTCCGTCAGCATCTCCCAACAGAAATGGCCCATTACGCCATAGATTGTTGGGACGTTGAAATAAAAACCAACAGATACGGATGGATCGAAATAATAGGCATAGCAGACAGGACAGACTACGACCTCAAATCTCACAGTGAACACAGCAAAGAAGACCTCAAAGTCTTCATAGAATACAAAAAACCTAAGATAGTAAAAAAAGAGACAGTTAAAGCCAAGATGGATAAAATCGGCCCAAAATTTAAAAAAGAAGCTGCAAAGATCATAAAAGCCCTAGAAGACCTGGATCCGAAAATCGTCAAAAAAGAACTTGAAGAAAAGGGCCAATTCAAACTTGAATTAGATAAAACATACACTCTATTAGAGGAAGATCTTGAATTTGAAGAAATTGAAGAAACCATAAAAGGTGAAAAAATATTCCCACATGTGATAGAACCATCCTTTGGCATTGACAGGATAATATATTCACTCTTACTCCACTCATATAAAAAAGAGGATGATAGAACCTATTTTAATTTCCCAGCTGATATAGCACCGGTGGAAGTTGCAGTCCTACCCTTAGTAAACAAGGAAAAACTTGTCCAATTAGCACTAAAGATAAAAGAGGATCTTAGAAACAATGGTTTCATCGCAGAATTTGACACATCAGGTACAATAGGGAGAAGATACGCTCGTATAGATGAAATAGGAGTGCCATTTGCGGTGACAGTTGATCACCAATCACTCAAAGACCATAAAGTCACCTTAAGAAATAGGAACGACACAAAACAGATCAGAATATCAATAAAAGACCTTACAAGAGCACTGGAAGACCTTCTGAAAAGGCGGATGAAATTCCAGGACCTTTCACGCTTTTATGAAATCCAAGATTAACAGGTGAGAATAGGATGATAGACGCCCACATACACGCAGACACGCGCCCATATGAAGATTTCGAGAAAATGGCGATAGCAGGGATAAACAAAACCATAACATGTGCCCACGACCCCCTACCAATGAAGGTTTCAGCAGTCACCCTTGAACACATACAACGCCTACTAGAAGTTGACGCCCAACGCGCGAAAGAAAACGGAATCAAATTATATGTAGCGGCGGGAATACACCCAAGAAGCATACCCAGAGACTACAACAAAGTGATAAAGGATCTGCCACAAATTCTAGAAGATAAAAGGGTCGTGGCCATAGGAGAAATCGGAATTGAAGAGGGAACCCAATTAGAGATAAAAGTTTTAAAAGAACAATTACAATTAGCTGATGAATTGAAAATCCCTGTAATAATACACACCCCCCGCAAAAACAAAAAGAAAATAACAAGGATTCTCCTTCAAATCCTAGAGGATAATATTGACACCTCAAAGCTGCTAATAGATCACGTGAATACTGAGATAATCAAAGAAGTCATCGACCAGGAATCAATGCTCGGACTCACCATACAACCAGGTAAGATGACACCATTTGAGGCAGTTATGATCATGAGAGAATATGGTGTAGATAAATTCATTTTAAACAGTGACATGAGCTCCGCACCATCAGATCCATTATCAGTGCCGAAAACAGTTCATAAAATGTGTCTTGAAGGATTTAGTGATCTAGAAATGCTTAGAGTATCCTCAAAGAACGCTGAAAAGTTCTTTAAAATATAGATTAACATTTCATGCTATTATCTTTTTTCTGATGAGTTATATCGCACCTAATCTTTTAAGATTTTTCGAAGCACATTCATGCGCTCTTTTAAGGCACGAGTTTAAACTTTCACCTTGGACCCATGATGCTATAAAACCTGCGGCAAAAGCGTCACCTGCACCAGTCGTGTCCACAGCCTTAACTTCCCTAACCTTATATTTAACCACGCCTCTTTTTGTATAAAGTTCAGCACCTTTACTCCCCCTTGTTATCACTATCAATGGGACTCCTTCATCTATTAGAAAATTAACACCCTCCTCGAGAGATTTACCGGTTAAAAGTTTAAGTTCATGCTCATTGAGAAAAAGAACATCCACATTCTGGAGTATTGGTCTCAATGTGGACACGCCATAAGCTGCCAGAAGAGCTCCAGGTGCAAACGAGAGAATATTTGCATGTTCAGCTGTTGGAAATGCTATTTCAAGGTACGTACCCCCAAGGTGGATGAGATCAACCTCTGAGATATAATCTATCTCCTTTTTTCCGATTTTAAGCTTCTTGTTCGCGCCTATAAATGAATAGATGGATCTTCTACCAGTCCTATCCACACTTATGAATGCCATCCCAGTATCTTCATCGGTCCTTGAAACACCCCTTATGTCAACTCCTTCATCCTTGAGTCTATTATAGATTATATCCCCAAAATAGTCCAAACCAAGCTTCGCTATTATGCCAGTTTTCAAGCCATTTCTGGTGGCATGGACTGCAAAATTAAGGGCAGATCCGCCAGGTGAAATATGTAACTTTTCAATGTTCATTTCAGTATCAGGTTCTACAAAAGATGGAACCTTTAGGATGAAATCTATATTAGCGGTTCCCACACTTACAATATCCAAAAGGAGTCCCCCAAATGGGAGAAGTTTATCTGCGCCCTGTTAAACCCGCTATTAATTTTGCAATAATCCCCCTCTTATCCGGTTCAATTGGATGGAACTCTTTACCTAAAAGATCAGCGGCCAATTTCATGATAGCATTGCTTGCCGGCGATTTAGGATTCTTTATAACTATGGGCTCTCCAAATGCTGCTGACCTACTAACCTCGGGGTCTTCGGGTATAACAGCTATTACTGGGACCTCTAGTATGGTTTCGATCTCATCAATGGTTAAGAAGGTTTTATCATGTTGCTCCCTATTCACCACAACACCTATTATTTTAACGTCTAGCTTATCTGCAATTATTTTTGTCTTGAGAACATCACTTATGGACGGGATCTCTGGAGTTGTGACGAGCAAAAGTTCTTCAGCAGCAGCAAGTGCTGTTATGGCATCCTTTTCAAGGCCAGCCGGGGCATCAATTAATAGGATGTCAGTATCTTCAAGTAGCTGGGATAATACTTCCTCCAAACGTTCTAGTTTCACACTTCGGAGCCCTTCTAATGATATGCCGGCAGGGACTATCTTCACGCCCTCTGGACCATCATAGATAGCTTCCTCTATTGAGGCTTTACCTGCAAGCACATCATGTAAAGTGACGGATTTGCCTTCCATTCCTAGTACGAGCTCCAAATTGGCCATTGCGATATCTGCATCTAGTACAATTACTCTTTCGCCGTAACTTGCGAGTGCAACTCCTAGGTTGGCTGATACTATTGTTTTTCCAACCCCTCCTTTGCCAGAAGCTATTGTTATGACTCTTGTCATTTTATGCCTCCAAAGTTCGGTCCTAATGGATTTCGATATTCACACTAAACTTTTCTATGATTTCAGGATAACCTCTGAATGTCTTTTTTATCTCCATTTCAATTATATCATAAATGTGTTCTTTTAGTTCTTCTTCTTTCATCACTCCACCTATTAGACGGGATAATAATCCTTTGCTTTCGCGTTCGATAAGTACTTTTATATCCCCTTCAAGTTCGGGCACGTTTTCAAGGAAGACCATGACTTCAACATTTTTTATATTGGGGATACCTATTATTGATTTTTTTATTTTGTTCATCAAGGTCAATTCTACTTTCTCTGTATCTATTGTGGTCATGGCGCCGCCTTTATAGGTTTCAAGGACTCTTTCAACCTCTTCTTCATCAACGTCTGCCAATCCATACTTTTTCATTACTTCTTCTCTGTTCAGAGGCCTTTTTGTGTGTTCTTCTTTTTCTGTTTCTTTGGTGATTTCAGGGGTTTCTTCTGGTTTTGTTGGTGTTATTTTTGTGTGTTCTTCTTTTTCTGTTTCTTTGGTGATTTCAGGGGTTTCTTCTGGTTTTGTTGGTGTTATTTTTGTGTGTTCTTCTTTTTCTGTTTCTTTGGTGATTTCAGGGGTTTCTTCTGGTTTTGTTGGTGTTATTTTTGTGTGTTCTTCTTTTTCTGTTTCTTTGGTGATTTCAGGGGTTTCTTCTGGTTTTGTTGGTGTTATTTTTGTGTGTTCTTCTTTTTCTGTTTCTTTGGTGATTTCAGGGGTTTCTTCTGGTTTTGTTGGTGTTATTTTTGTGTGTTCTTCTTTTTCTGTTTCTTTGGTGATTTCAGGGGTTTCTTCTGGTTTTGTTGGTGTTTTTTCTGTTGGTTTGGCGGCTTCAGGAATTTCTTCAAGTTTTTTGGGGGGTGTGGGCTCGAGTTTGTATACCTTGTTTATATCTATTAAGTAGTCTATTTGGGATCCTCTTACTTCGAATAATTCTATGAGTGTGTCTATTTTGTCGACGATTTCTAGGATTTTTTTCATGGCTTCTGATTTCATGTATCTGTCGTATGAGGCTGCGACTGGGGTGCCGTTTTTGAGCAGTATGTGGCCTTCGCTTGAAGCGTGTGTGATTCTGATAAATCCGTTATGTCTTTTTCTGGCAAGTTTTTCTAAGAATTTATCGAAATCTACTTCGTCACCATAGGAGACGTATGATGGTCTTGTGATTGGTAATTCCATTTATCACTCCCCTCTTGGGGTTTATTCTTTTTTGATAAGTTTTATCTCTGGGGGTGTGATGATTATGATCTCCTTTTCGTTTTTACATAATAGTATGGCTTCTGCCTTCTCTGTTTCTTTAAGGTTTTTTAGTTTTTCCCCGGCCATTTTGAAATCTTCTAGGGATTCTGTTTTTAAGCGGCTTAAATCTAGTATTACTGGGTTTTTTTCTTCTGTTATCTGGACTATGACGTCATCGATGTCTTCGAGGTTTTTTGCTTTCATTAATATTATCTCATAGAAGGAATGTTCTGGTACTATGATTGTCTCGGTTTCTTCTTTTTCTTCCTCCTCGTCCAAGCCCATGGTTTCCTTTAGGAAATTTATAACATCTCGCAATTTATATCTCTCCTATATAATCTATGATGGCATCTAATAATTTAGAGGAGCCCCCCATTTTCACATCAGCGACTGGAAGGTTATATTGGTTTTCATATTTCCTTATTAACTTTTCTTTTATATAATCATTTATGTTTCTCAGATTTAGGGAAATACCCACAACTTTCGTGGGTTCAATAGCCTCTATTGCCCTTATTTCCTCTTTTATGCCCCTAGGGTGCCTGTAGGGGTGTTTGGGCCTGTGACATACTATGCATGCATCTGGCATCGACCCTACTAGGATTGCGGCTGATAAGCCCCTTGGATGGGGGTTTTTTCTTTCTGTTAAACTAGCTTGGCTTTCGATGAATATTATATCAGGATCCTTTTTTTCTTCCATGTATTTTATTGTGCCCATTAGGGCTGCTGCGACGTCCATTACAGATAAGCTGCCTGCCCTGAAGTTAATATCGATTGGCGCCTCTAATCCCATCTCATCAGTGGATATTACCGCGGGTTTCAAGCCTCTGTTTTTGGCTTCGATGCCTAACATCCTTGTGGTGGTTCTCTTGCCACATTCTTGTGAAGTCCCCCCTATGTACACTACTGGGGTTTTGTGTTTGTAATTTATTTTTGGCAGGATTTCCGTACAGTGTGGTGGGGCCACTCCCATGACTTTTCGGACGTTATCCAAACGAGGACTTATTTCTAGGATTGAGACGTTTTTTTCCTGGGCGAATTTTACTAGTGACTGATTTTCGGCTAGTGGCAGTGATCTGAATGAGGTTACAACATTTTTGCCTTCGTTTATTGCTTGGACTGCATATTTTAGTGCAGTTCCTTCGGCTCCAATAGGTAACATTATGGCGACGCTCTTTGCAGGTGTCTTCTTGAGGAGCTCGAGGAGGTTTGATGATACTATGGAGCCGCAGAATTTTTTTCCATGCTTTGATGGGTCGTCATCTACGAATCCTACCGTTTCCACTCCTTCGAAGTTTGCGAATTTTTCTCCTCCACCACCGCAGCCTATTACAATGAATGGGTTGAGTTTTTGAAGTTCTTTTACAGAAGATAAAATGTACAAAGAATCACTCCTTAACATTTTATGTTTGAGGATAATAGAAACTTTAATTAGTTATGTGTACTTACCTAATATAATAAGTTGATAAATATATAAATCTAGGGGATAGATAATATGGTTGAAATGATTGAAAGGGTGCTTAAGGATCTGGGTAGGATTAATGGTGTTAACGGGTCTTTGGTTGTCGGAAAGGATGGTCTCATAATAGAGAGTGAAGTCCCATCCGGTATAGATGCTGAACTTGTAGCTGCAATGGCGTCAGCAGTATTCGGTACGGCTGAGAGGTCAGCTGAGGAAATCCAACAAGAACCGCTTGAACAGGTGACAATAGAAGGTAGTAGGGGTAAAACATTGATGATTGATGCTGGTGAAGGCATACTTGCAGTTATAACAGATGTTGATATAAACCTTGGATTAATAAGGCTTGAGATGAAAAGAAGCGCAGAGAGGGTGAAAGATCTACTAACATGAATTTGGATCTCACTTTAGGCTGGAAAGATGCGCAGGAACATCTAAAATACTTGGCCTTTGGAGAGTAGGGGTATTGAGGAAACCATATGTAATATTGATAGGAAGCGCCTCCGGCATAGGTAAATCCACAATAGCCGCAGCCATAGCCAGTGAATTGGGTATAAAACATCTTATAGAAACCGATTTTATCCGGGAAGTTGTGAGGGGGATCATTGGACCGGATTATGCTCCCGTACTCCACAGATCATCATTTGATGCTTACACCGCCTTGAGAGAGAAAGAAAGATTTGAGGATTATACAGCACTAGTAAGCGCGGGCTTTGAAGAACACGCTTCCTTTGTCATACCCGCCATCGAAAAGGTCATAAAGAGGGCCATCGACGATGCGGATGACCTAGTCATAGAGGGAGTACATTTAATCCCAGGCCTTATAGACATAGCCAAATTCAAAGATGAAGCTTCAATACACTTTTTCATATTATCAGCGGATGAAGAACTCCACAAAGAAAGATTCGTCAAAAGGGCGATGGAAATCAAAAGAGGCGGTAAACATCTTGAATATTTCAAGGAAAACAGGATCATACATGATCATCTAGTGAATGAAGCGAAGGAACATAATGTACCAGTGATTGACAATGAAAGTGTAAACTGTACAATAAAAAGGATGCTGTCATTTATAAGAGAACACTGCAAACTGATAACATTAAAGCATCCAGTAGATAAACTAAGTGAAATGATAGATATAGTGATTAGAAAATGTGGTGGACGTATAGTAGACGTCTCCTATTATATACCAGGATTTTCAGAGCCTCTTAAAAGGGAAGTGAATGTATATGATCCCAGGGAGGCTCAAAGGTTCCTTGACAGGCTTCAAAGCAATCCTAAACGAAAAAGGGATCTTGAAAGACTCTACAGATTATCGAATAATATACACTCACATACAATATGCGCACCAGACAAAGAAAGTCTTAGTAAGATAATCCAAGAACTTGACAAAAAAGGACTACTATACAAAGGAGAGGATGATCAACCATGAAAATTGATTGTCCAGTATGTCATGCCCGGAAATCATTGGAAATCACCACCCACCTAGAGAATATACCCTACTTTGGGGAGATCATGGAATCCACACTCATATGCCATGAATGCGGATACCGCTACAGCGACGTTCTCTGTTTAGACCATGGAGACCCCATGAGATACTCTTTATGGGTAGAACCTGAAACCCTAAATGCGAGGGTGGTTAAATCACAATCAGCCACTATAAGGATACCAGAACTTGGCTTAAAGGTTGAGCCGGGGTCAAGATCAACAGCTTATATTTCAAATATTGAAGGGGTTATTGATAGATTCCAAACAGCTATTGAAATGGCTTTAGAACTATTTGAGGATGAAAAGGCCCAGCAAAGGTCTCTCGAGTTACTAGAGGATCTTGAAAAGGTTAGGAATGGTGAGAAAAAGGTTAAGGTTATAGTGGAGGATCCTATGGGGCAGAGCTTCATAGACCATCCAAGGGCTTCAAAGCGCAAGTTGACCAGTAGAGAAATCAAAAAACTTAAAACGGGCTTTATAACAATCGAGAGATAACCCTGTTATTCCTCTCTTAATTTCATTGTACGTTCAACGTCTAAGACTAGAGAATCACAGTCTGCTTTTATAGCCTCTAAATGCTTTATTATCCTCTCTTTTTCCTTGTTTATCCTTTCTATGTTCTTATAAGGGTATATGCATTCTTTGAACATGTCATATTCCACTGTCGCATAGGGATACTTATTTAATTCCTTGCAAATCTTCGCTAGTATTTCACCTAGGAATTTGTTCATCTCGACCTTGACCCTCTCCCTTATCATCTTGTCGCTGTCGAGATATTGCTTCATAAGTCTTACAACCTCAGCCTTTGCAAATGGTAGTTCTTCCTTCTCACTTTCCTGAACCATAATAATTTACCTCCCTTCCATTTTATAGTTAGAGTGCCCTCTATATAAATATTTGGATAATTGAAAAAAGCTCGAATTTTTTGGGTGGAGTAAAATCATATGTTGAAAAATATTAAAGACAATTTTAACTAGGATTAAAAGAGGCTAAATTTTGCTTATTTCCAGGCTTAAATCTATTACAGGCGTTGAATGCGTGATAAAACCCAATGATATTGCATCAACCCCGGTAGCTGCATATTCACCGATATTATCAGGTTTTATGCCACCGGAGGCCTCGAGGATAACATTATCCCTTAGGTTCTCCCTTTCAAGGGCCTTGATAACATCCTTGATAAGTGATGGTCCCATATTATCAAGGAGTATTATATCAGCACCACACCTCGCAGCTAGGATAGCATCCTCAACAGACTCAACTTCTACTTCTATCTTCTTTGTGAAACTTATATAAGATCTAACTTTCTTGATAGCCTCCTCCAAGTCTCCGATGAGGGAAACATGATTATCTTTTATCATGGCACAATCGTCGAGTCTGAAACGGTGAGTGTCACCACCACCAATACGGATGGCTTGTTTCTCCCACCATTGCAAGCCAGGTGTTGTCTTACGAGTTCCAGCAATTATAACATTAGGATTGTATCTTCGCGCTTTCTGCACTAGCTTGTATGTGGTAGTGGCTATACCGCTCATCCTCATCATCAGATTAAGGAGGGTTCTTTCAATTAAGAGGATATGCCTTGCACTTCCTTTTATTGATAGTATGGCTTCATTCTCTCTTATCTTATCACCGTCTAGTTTATATGGCTTAAAGTCCAAGTTAAAATCATCACATGTAATCTCAGCAACCTCAACACCGGCTATTATACCCTTATCCCTGGAGACGATCTCTGCTTCAGCTTCCAGACCAGCCGCTATAAGTGCGTTAGTTGTTATATCCTCAAAGCCCACATCCTCTTTTATTAATTTCCTCATCATATCAATCAAACTACTCACCCTCCTTTATGATATATTAACAATGGAACTATAAACCTTTTACAAAAGGGGGATGGCGTGATAAAAATGGAACTAATATTCCTTGGAACATCAGCAGCAATACCCTCCAAGAAAAGGAACCATAGCGCAATAGCTTTAAAGGCATTCGGTGAAGTGTTCCTATTCGACTGTGGAGAAGGAACCCAACGGCAGATGGCAAAGGCAAAGGTAAGCCCCATGAAAATAAAAAAAATATTCATAACTCATTTACATGGAGACCATCTCTTAGGCTTGCCAGGGATGATCCAGACAATGGCATTTAGGGAAAGAGAAGAACCTCTACACTTATTCGGCCCCCCGGGCCTTAAAGAGATGCTTGAGGCGGCGATGAAACTTGGATATTTTTCAATGAATTTCGACATTTATGTGCATGAGATAGGCCCTGGTAAAATCATGGAAACAGAAGAATATATTATAAGTTGTGCCGAGACAGAGCACACAGTACCTAATTTATCATATTGTTTCGAGGAAAAGAAAAAACCTAGATTTTTAAGGGATAAAGCTATAAAGTTAGGTTTAAAACCTGGACCAGCCTTTGGGAAACTCCATAGGGGCATCCCGGTACGTTTAGGTGACAAGATCATAAAACCAGAAGAAGTTCTTGGAAAACCGCGCAAGGGTATTAAGATAACATATTCAGGTGACACAAGACCATCCCAGAACCTTGTAAAATTGGCTAGAGACTCCCATATACTCATCCATGAAGCCACATTTGAGGCGGGTAAAGAGGATAAGGCCATGGAAACCGGGCATTCCACGGCTTCTGAAGCCGCTGAGATTGCTAAAAAATCTAATGTGAAGAATTTGATTTTAACACACTTGAGCACCCGTTACAAACGTTCAGATATTATTGAAATGGCGGCTAGGGAAATATTTAAAGATAGTATAGTAGCCCATGATCTCATGTCTGTAGAGGTGAGAAAATATGCAACTAAACATGATAATTGAAGCTTTAATCGTTATAGGAGCGGCACTGTCTCTTACATTTATTATAACAAGGTGGATTTCACGTTTACTTTATAAAAGCGCGGAAAGGTGGGAGTTAGATTTAACATTAATACAAGTATTGAATGATATAATAAAATACACCTTATACATATTAGCGGCAGCCATAATCTTGAAATGGTTTGGGATCGATCTCACTGGACTAATTCTGAGTATAGGTATTGTAGGTGTTGCAGTGGGCTTTGCTGCTAGGGACACGTTAGCAAATTTCATATCAGGACTTTTCATACTCGCGGATAAGAGTTTCAAGGTTGGTGACGTTATCGAAGTTTCCAACCAGAAAGGTACTGTTACAAAGATGGGCTTTAGGACAACGAGAATCTGCACCCCTGACAATAAGATTATAACAATACCAAATTCCTCATTTTCCAAGAACCCATATGTTAATTATACTGCATCTCATAAACGTAGGATAGACTTTAAAGTGAACATACCCTTGGAGGTTGATATAAAAGAATTTGAAGAGAAAATAAAAGAGACAATCAAAAAAATAGATGGTATCTTACCAGAACCAGAACCCAGTCTCATCATATTAGAGATTGCAGATACTGGTATAATCGCTAAGGTAACAGCTTGGACGGATAAAACAGATAAAGTCGTCTATTACAAGTCTATGATAGGAGAAAATATCAAACAATTTATTAAAAGGTGAAAAATGAGAAGATATAAAATATATTCGATAATTATAATCATTATTTGTATAATGATCTCATCTCTAATCATAATAAAAGGATGCCAAGATTATGAAAAAGTAAAGAATTCACAACGCCACCTCGAAGAATACAAGAAAGCTCCAAGGGAGCTTCTAAACCCCGAAATCCACACTAATATGGAGCATACTATCATAGGAAAATTGATAATACCCAGCATTGGCTTAGAAGCATGGATAAGAGAGGACACAGTTAATGCTTATGATTCTGTTTACCATTACCCTGAAAGTGTAATGCCTGGAGAACCCGGAGACTGCGGCCTGCTAGGACATAGAACAAGATATTCAGGGCCGTTCCAATTAATAGGAAACTTAAAGCCAGGTGACATAGTAATAATAGAGGACTTCATAAACTCCAAAAAATACACATACAAAGTAATATCCAATGGCGAAGATATAAGGTGGGACTACAAAGAAAATCCCATAAGATTCGCACAAACAGGAAAAGCAAAACTAATGCTCATAACATGTTACCCCCCAGGGAGAACAGACGCTGCATGGATAACATACTGCGAACTTGTAAACACTCAATAAGAGGTTTTCGAAATGCACATCTTCGATGAAATCTACCAAGATTTCAAGAAAATAAATGGATTCAATGGAATAATAGTAATGGATGATCAGAGCATCCTATATGACAAGATAACACCAGAAAAGGTCGACAAAACGAAAATAGAATCCATGGCGAGAGTTATAAACGAATCATCACAGAAGTTGCTTAAAAGAACAGGGCAAGGCCGCTGCAAGACAATAATCCTAGAATTCCAAAAAAACAACATGATACTCTTAGATATTGAAGAGATACACCTTCTGATAATAGCAGATAAAAGCGCCAAACTTGGCCATGTAATCCTCGTATCAGAAAAAAACAGGAAAAAACTTCACAAGATAGAAAAGGTTAGTGAAGTTCCAAGCAAAATAAAAAAGGAAACCACCCCAGAAGAACCCAGAAGCTTACCCGGGGAAAAAGAGGAGGTTAAAGGCTTACCTGAAATAAAACCGCCAATTTCATTCCCCACCATGGAAAAGGAGGTTAAAATACCCATTAATGAAAAAGAAAAAATCGAATTAGCCCTTGAAATATATGAAAATATACTACTTGCAATGTCAATTGGAGCCAGCAAAATAATGGGAGTGGCACCAGCCAGGGGAATGTTGAAAAAATCATTACCATACAATAAATGTCCACAGATCCTCAAAGGTGTTGAAGTTAAAGCAAATGCAGCCATAGAATTCAACACCATAAAATCCAATATAGAAAGATTCCAATACAAGCCAGATGACATCATAAAGGATCTCAATGGTATAATATGGTCCATAACGGAAAATTATGGCAGAGTAATGGGATATGATGCATTCAGGGGTATGATAAGACCGGAATTTAAATCAATCTATGAAACATATGGCATGGCAATGAAAGAACTTGGAATAATAAATGGAATACACCCAGAACTTAAAAAACTCTGGGAAGAACCAATATAACCACACCATGGTTATACCCACGCATACTGGATAGGCTAATGGGAGCAAAAACAAAATGCTAGGAGAAAAAGAACTCATAAGGATTTTCCCAGAATTTGAGGACCTAATACAACCCGCAGGTATAGATCTACGCATAGACGAAGTATTTGAACAAGCAGGACCCGCCTCACTCATAGATGACGAGAAGAAACTACCAGAACTCCGAAAGTTAAAACCTCCAATTTTTAATTTAAAACCTAAAAAGGCCTACCTAGTAACCGTGGACAAAAAAATAAAAATCCCAAAGGGTTATGCTATGATATACCTTCCCCGTTCAACACTACTAAGATCATTCATAGGAGTGCACACAGCACTTGGAGATCCAGGATTCCAGGGCAGACTAAGATTCCTATTATATAACTACGGGGACTTCCCCTATAAGATAAAAAAGGGGGAGAGAATAGCACAGGCCATTGTATTCAAGGTCAAAGGATCCGGAGAATACAATGGAAGCTATCAGGAACCATTATAATGCCTTCTCCAATTTATCAACAGCTTCCGGATTTGCTAGGGTGCTTGTATCACCCACATCTTCCCCTATAAGCTTTGCTTTTATTATCCGCCGCATTATCTTACCGGATCTTGTCTTGGGAAGATCATCCACGAACCCTATATAACTTGGAGTTGCTATCGGACCTATCTCTTCACGTACATGCTCCCTAAGCATTCCTTTAAGGTGCTGGGTTGGTTCAACATCCTCCTTTAATATTACAAAAGCCGCTATCTCTTCCCCCTTGAGTATATCTGGTTTCCCAACAACAGCAGCCTCCACCACAACAGGGTGGCTTACAAGCGCAGATTCAACCTCAGCTGTGCTTATCCTATGACCTGCCACATTCAAAATATCATCTTCCCTACCCTGTATCCAGAAGTAGCCATCCTCGTCTATCCTCCCAACATCCCCAGTAAGGTAAATATTGGGGAATTTACTCCAATAGGTTTCAATATAGCGTTTATCATCCTTGTAGAGTGTTCTGAACATTGCAGGCCATGGAGTCTTAATGACAAGGTGGCCTCCTTCACCCCTTAGACTGTTACCATCATCATCTACTACATCAGCTTGTATAGTTGGGAAAGGCTTATATGCTGAGCCCGGTTTCAACGGGTTTATGGGCAATGGCGTTATAAGGTGCATTCCTGTCTCGGTCTGCCACCAAGTATCCATTATGGGACATCTTCTCCCACCAATATTTTCATAATACCACATCCACGCCTCTGGGTTTATAGGCTCCCCCACGGATCCTAGCAATCTTAAACTGCTCAGATCATGATCTTGAGGCCATTTTTCACCATATTTCATGAACATCCTTACTAGGGTAGGTGCTGTGTAGAATATTGTAACCCCGTAATCTTCTATCATCTTCCAAAGTCTTCCAGGGTCTGGATAATCTGGAGCACCATCGTATAGTATTGATGTGGCCCCTGCTATCAGCGGCCCATAGACAATATAACTGTGGCCTGTTATCCATCCTATGTCTGCTGTGCACCAGTAAATGTCATCGTCTCGGATATCGAAGACAAATTTCATGGTCGTGTAGGTTCCAACAGCGTATCCTCCATGTGTATGTACCACGCCCTTTGGTTTGCCTGTAGTCCCTGAAGTATAGAGTATGAATAGCGTGTCCTCGGCTCCTAGTATTTCAGTTTCGCATTCTTTTTCCTGTCCTTTTAAGAGGTCGTCCCAGTAGATGTCTCTTCCCTCTTTCATATCCACTTCTGTTTTCAGGTGTTCCACGACTATAACCTTCTCTATGGTTGGTATCTCATCTATAACCGTGTCCAGTGTGTCTTTAAGTTTTATGATCTTTCCTCGCCGGTGAAATCCGTCTGCTGTTATCACTATTTTCGAGCCTGCATCTATTGCCCTTTCTTTGAATGCTTTGGCCCAGAATCCCGAGAAGACTACGCTGTGTATTGCCCCAATCTTTGCACATGCTAGCATTGCAATGGGCAGTTCTGGTATCATTGGAAGATAAATGCTGACTCTATCCCCTTTTTTGACTCCTAGTCTCTTCAGAGCATTTGCTAGGCGGTTAACTTCCCTGTATAGGTCGAAGTATGTTAATTTTCTCTGCTTACCATCTTCTCCCTCCCATATGTAGGCTATCTTGTTTTTTCTCCACCCCTTAACGTGTCTGTCAAGGGCGTTATGGACTATGTTAAATTTACCATCTGCAAACCACTTGGCATAGGGGGGGTTCCATTCCAATATCTTAGTGTAGGGTTCGAACCAATCCAATTCCTGGGCTAACTCATCCCAGAACCATTCTGGGTCTTCTTCACATTTTTTAATCAGTTCAGAGTAACTTTTTATATTCCTTTCATCCATCCATTTCCTAATATTGCTTTCTTTAACAAGCTCTTCTGGTGGGTGGAATATTCTCTTCTCATGCAGGAGCGCATCTAGATGGTCAGTCATAAAATCTCACCTTATATGTATCTTTGGTTTGAGATAATATTTTAAAGTTAACTTATGGAGACTTTGTCTATGAAATGTTCTGATGCTATCGTAAAATTATTAGAAGACGCTGGTATAAAATATGTTTTCGGTCATCCAGGTGAACATGTATTACCCCTCTATGATTCTATTAGGACTTCGAGCATTGAACATGTACTTTTAAGACATGAACAAGGGGCTGCCCATGCAGCAGATGGTTACGCGCGCGCATCCGGGAAAATCGGTGTCTGCATATCCACAGGAGGCCCGGGCGCCTTGAACCTTGTTATGGGTGTTGCAACAGCCTACAAGGATTCCATACCATTAATAGTGATCACAGGGGATATTCCACGGGACCAGATAGGATTAAACGTATTCCAAGAAATTGAATTAGAGAAGGTGTTCAAACCAATCACAAGATACACTTTCAAACCAAAAAATGGTGAAGAAACCATATCAGTATTGAAAAAAGCCCTACTCTATTCTAGGATAGAGCCCATGGGCCCCATCCACATTAATATAAATAAAGACATATTCCAAGAAGAGATAAGGGAGGATATACTATCACAGGGGGTGGAATATTCCCCCACAAGGAATTACACTAATATGGAGAAGGCTATCAATTTATTAGAGTCCTCTAAGAGGCCTCTCATAGTTGCCGGTGCTGGCGTGCTCTGGGGTCGAGCTGCCGATGATCTCAGAGAACTTATAGAAACCCATAATATACCAATTGCGACAACATACCCTGCAAGGGGTGTTATAGGTGAGGATCATCCACTATGCCTTGGAATGATAGGTACAAGGGGCACTCCCACGGCTAATTATGCTGGGAGAAACTGTGACCTGATCATAGCATTAGGTTGCAGGATTTCAGAGAGGACCATGGCCGGATTTGGGGATTCGCCAATAGTACATGTGAATATTGACAGGGAAACATTGAAAGGTGATGTTAACCTCCAAATGGATGTTAAAGAATTCATAAGGAGGATAAAATTTAGATTAGCTCCCCCCACCACTTGGATCAGAGAATTGGAAGAATATTCGATGGTGAATCCCCCAGCATATGATCTTCCACCACTCTTGGAGGATTATCCTCTTAAACCCAGCCAAGTTATACCTAGGATATTTGAATTGGCCCCTGATGCAATAATAGTGAATGATGCTGGAAGCCATACAACTTGGGTTACACTTTATAGGAGGGTATTGGAAAGCCGCTCATTAATATATTCCGGGGCGTTCGGGCCCATGGGTTATGGGCTCCCAGCATCGATTGGAGTCTGCCTGGCAAGACCTGAGAAGAAGATAATTTTGATAACAGGTGATGGCGGTTTCCAGATGACCATGCAGGAACTTGGGACGATAATGGAGAGGAAACTGCCCATTATAATATGTGTATTGAATAATTCTAGTTTGGGTATAGTAAGGCAATGGCAGGAGATGGAGTATGGCGAAAGCTACCAAGTCCGCCTTAAAAACCCTGACTTTGTTAAGTTGGCAAGAGCATATAATATAAAAGCTGTTAGGATAGAAGAACCAGAAAAGTTAAATAGTATTTTTCCCGATATTCTTAGGATGGATGAGCCGGTATTGGTTGAAATAAGAGTTGAAGAAGAAGATATCCCATTACCAACAGGTTTTGATTTGAAGGTGGAGAAGTAGTTGGGTTGGGAAAAGCAGTATCTTGGGATGGTGATTGCAGAATCGGGTATAAAGCTTATAATTCCTGGCTGTGGGAGGGGGTTATAAGTTTTCAAGGCACTCTTCTTTAAGTATTTTGGCGTCTTCGTTTTCTGGGTTTATCGTGAGTGCTCTGTTGAATGACTCGAGGGCTTCTTCGAAGCGGTTTAATTCGAGTAATGTTACGCCACGGTTGCTCCAAAATATATCATTTTCTGGTTCTAACTCTAATGCTTTCTCATAGCATTCCAAGGCATCCTGAAAACTCCCAAGTTCGAATAATGCATTCCCCTTCCTATTCCAGAGTGTTGCGCTTTCATCGTCTTCTAATGCAAACTTTAATGCGTTTTCATAGGATTTTATGGCGTCTTCTTTTTTTCCTAGTTCTGATAGTAGATCGCCCCTTGCATTCCATGCCTCCACATTTCTATCATCTGCTTCAATGGCCTTATCATAGTATTTGAGCGCTTCCTCTGTTTCACCCGTAACCTCTAATATCACTCCATGCCAGTATAATATGGTTGTATCTTCTGGGTTTATCATGAGGGCTCTATTATTAGAATTTAACGCCTCTTTTATGTCACCTGCGTTAAGTAATGTGATGGCTCTGTTGTTCCATATGTATTCGTTTTCTGGGTCTAATCTTAGTGCCTTGTCATAGTATTCTATTGCCTTTTGAAACTTTCCAAGTCTTGTGAGGTTGTCTGCCAGCCTATTTAATATGTAGACGTTTTCCGGATCTAATTTTAGGGCTGCATTATAGCATGTTTTTGATTCTTTATATTTTCCAAGGTCGAATAGTATGTCTGCTTTTTGGATTATCATGGCTTTTTGGTCTATTTTTTCGCCTTCCCATTCATTGATTGGCAGCCTCTTGAATCTTATGATCTGAAATTTGGTTTCATCATCAAGTTCCCCATATATCCTCTCAAATTCTCTTTTAAGCTCGTCAGCATCCTTGAAACCGTCTTCTTGGGCTAGTTTATCATCTTTTATAAGATCTTTAAATTTTATGATCTCTACACTTGTAACTTCTGCTTCGAAAACTTTTTGACGCTCTTTTGATATGAGATTCCAGTAACAGTAGAGCCTATCACCTACCTTTAGGGGTTTCTTCCATAATTTACGTATGGTCATGTTCTTTTCACCGGTTATAAGGTCGATTTGGCGGCTGCTGAATGATAGGATGGGCAATTTACCCCTCCACTGTCATTTATATTTTTCAGATGATGAGATTGCAGAACTTCGCTTATATTTCTTCTTCCCCAAACTCTTGTGTTCTGATCTTCACATTTTCACAATACTCTTTAGCTTTTTTCGCGATATCCCTTAGAATGGGGGGTGATGGTGGATTAACATTTTTGAGTTTGGGGTCGAACACCATCCTGTTCCTGAACTGTTGTATCACATAAAGGTCGCATTGGATTTGGGTGGCGATGTTTATAATATCCTCTGGTTTTAAAAGTCCGGGGACATAGGTGGTTCTGCATTCAAGGAAAACATTTGACTTTGATAGGATATTCATGGCCTCCTGGACTCTAGCCCCATCAAAGCCGAACATCTTCTCATATTTTTCAAATGGGGCTTTAACGTCAAGTGCAACATAATCTACTAGCCCCTTTATCCTATTGATGTATTCTGGCTGGTAGCCGTTGGTGTCCAGTTTCGTTTTAAGATTTTGTGATTTAGCGAATTCTAAGACCTTTTCTAGTTCATCTATTTGGAGAAGTGGTTCTCCACCACTTATTACAAGGGCATCAACCAAATTCTTGGATTCAAGTATTTTATTGTAGATGTCTTTGAGTGGTGCATTTTTTCCTCCGTCTATGAGTTCTGGGTTATGGCAATATGGGCATCTGAACGGGCAGCCAGCGAGGAATATTACAAGTGATGGCATGCCAGGAAAATCCACTGTAGAAATACTATAATCTCCGATCTTCATAAAATCACTCTATGATCTCCTTGAGGGCGTCTATGAACCTATCATCTTCTTTCATTGTCCCCACACTCACACGTATCCAATATTCATCCAAGCCCTTAAAAGATGTGCAATCCCTAACTATAACACCCCTCTTGAGCAGTTCATCAGTCAATTGGCCCGCGTTCATGCCAGTTTCACGTACATCCATTAGTAGATAATTTGCATAGGATTTAAGGACTCTAATCTTATCCACTTGTAAAAGTTTCGAATAGAGGTATTCCCTGCTTTTAATTGAAAAATTAACAGATTTTTTTATATAATCTTTATCAGATAATGTTGCGAGGGCTGCCACATGTGAAAGCCTAGTTAAGCTGAAAACAGGCTTAACACGATGCATGTAATCTATTATCCTAGTATTTGAGATACCATAACCTATGCGCATACCAGCAAGGCCCATGGCTTTTGAAAATGTTCTTAGGATGAGCAGATTCTCATAATCTTCGAGGAGTTTTATGTTACTGATACCTGCAAATTCGAAATAGGCTTCATCCACCACAACCAATGCAGAAGTCGATTCCAGTATTCTGATTATATTATCCTCGCTGATCAAGCCACCAGTAGGATTGTTGGGAGTGCACAGGAAGATAAGCCTTGTTCTATCATTTATAGATTCTATGACAGAATCTGTATCAACGGTGTTTTCTTCCATATCCCATTTTGCATAGACTGGCCTTGCACCATATGGGCGTAGAGTATACTCATAATACATATAGGATGGTAATGGGACGATGAATTCTGAACCAGGATCCATGAAAGTTTTGCCAAGGAGGTCTATTATCTCATCAGCACCATCACCCCCAACTATTATCTGATTGGGGGAGGCTCCTGAATAGTCTGCAATTGCCCTTTTAAGATCATCTAATCCTGATTCAGGGTATCTGTGCATGTTCTTGGTTTCAAGTTTCACTGCTTTAACAGCTTTTGGTGAGGGTCCTAGGGGGTTTTCATTAGATCCGAGTTTCACTATTTCGCTTTCTTTGAGGTTGTATTCTTTGGCTATTTCTTTTATTGATCTCCCAGGCACGTATGGTTCTATTCCTAGTATCGCATCCCTTACCCTGATCATTATAATCCCTTCTTGGCGAGTTTAGAATATCTTAGCGCGTTGTCTTTTATAGACTTTATCTCTTCTTTTGTAAGTTCCCTTATGAGCCTCCCTGGGACGCCGAGTATTAAACTCCCTGGTGGGAATTCTTTCCCTTCGGTGACAACGGTACCTGCTCCTATAATAGAGTCTTGATTGATGGTGGAACCATTGAGGATGGTTGCGTTCATCCCTACAAGGACATTGTTGTTTATCCTGCAACCATGTAATACAGCTGCATGTCCCACGGACACGTAGTCTCCTATGATAGTCTTGAAGCCTTTGCTTGTATGTACCACACAATTGTCCTGGATATTGGAATATGAGCCTATCTTGATGGGTTCGATGTCACCCCTCACCACAGCATTATACCAGATTGATGATTGATCCCCTATTTCGACTTCACCTATTATCTTAGCTCCGCTGAAGACTTTAAAGTTCTTTCCCATCTTCTCCACCCGATTAGAGGCTGTTATGATATAATTAGTATATAGAGTTAATAAGTATTTTCCCGAGGATTTATTCCCATGATAAAAAAAGCCTGTGATGCAATGGTTAAATAAAAAAACTTTTATCTTTGTAAAAGGGTTTTGTAGAAAAATTTAAAATCCTGGCCACCCCCCCAATCCAATGTGGGGGGAGATTTTACTCTTTCTTGATTATATGTTCTTGATTTGCTATGACTAGTCTGTTCGATGATATGTCATGTGATATTATGCTCCCGGGTCCTATCCGGGATCCGACACCTACCTTGATACCTGGGTTAAAGGAGGAATTGACACCAGTTTTAACATTATCTGCGAAGATCACTCCCATTTTACGGCGGCCTGTGTCCATTTTCTCCCCTTTTATGGTCATCTTTACATGGTTATTGTCGAATCGGAGGTTTGCTATGTTTGTACCGGCGCCGAGGTTGCAGTTTTCTCCGATGACGGAATCTCCCACATAGGATAAATGATTTATGTTTGTTTTATCCATTATTATGGAGTTTTTAATTTCAACAGCGTTCCCTATACTTACATTATCTCCTATTGATGTGTTTGCTCTGATGTATGAATTGGGGCCTATGTCACAGTTTTTCCCTATGTAGACGGGGCCTATGATGTATGTTCCTGATCTTATTATGCTCTCTTCTCCTAGGATGATTGGCCCGTGGATCGTGACGTTGTCCTCTATTTCACCTTTTATATCTTTTTTCACGCCTTTGAGGAGTGTTTCATTGGCTTCTAATAATTCCCATGGTTTTCCAACGTCTATCCAGCGTCTCTTGGATATTATGCCTTTTATTGTTAAATTGTCTTTTATTTGCATTTTGATGGAATCTGTTATCTCGTATTCTCCTCGGGGTGATTTTTTCGTCTTTTCAATGTAATCGAATATTTTATGGTTGAAAAGGTATATTCCAGTATTTATCAGGTTACTTGGGGCTTTATCGGCTGGTGGTTTTTCTATGATATCCTTTATATTGTCTTCCTTTAATTTAACAACTCCAAATTGGCTTGGATCTTCGACTTCTCTGAGTACTATGGTGGTGTCGGCTTTTTTATGATGGGATAGTAGGTCTGTGATGGTGGCTGGTTCTGTGATGATGTCACCGTTGAGTACTATGAATTCATCCTCCACATGTTTTCTGGCGTATTTTATGGCGTTTGCCGTTCCTAGTTGTTCTTTTTGTGTATGGTATCTTATATTTACGTTAAATTTCTCCCCGTTATTGAAATATTCTTTAACCTTCGATTCGTGGTATCCTGTTATCATTAGGATGTCTTTGATGCCGTTTTCTCTCAGGGCTTCTATGTTGTATTGTAGTATGGGTTTGCCTGCTATTGGTAACATCGTTTTGGGCCTTGTTAGTGTGAGGGGCCTCATCCTTGTCCCTTCACCTGCAGTTAGGATGACTGCTTGCATCATAATCCCCTTATAGTTTTTTCTATGAAGGATCGGCTTATATTATGAAGTTTGCGGGCTGTTTCTTCCCTTTTGGCTTCTATTCTAACTCTTATATATGATTCTGTGCCTGATGGTCTTATTAGCACCCAACTGTTGTCTTCTAGTGATATCCTTACACCGTCTATGTTATCTATTTGGATTTTCTCTGTGAATTGCTGAGGTAGTTGTTCTTTAACTTTCTCCATAACATTATCCTTCTTTGTGTCAGGACAGGGTATCTTATCCCTTATATTGTAATATGATGGTATTTCATCGAGTAGTTTAGATAATGGACCCTTCTCGGATACTATTTCAATGAGTTTGAGGGCGGAGAATATCCCATCGGGTGATAGGGAGAATTCTGGGTGTAACCATGTGCCGGATGGTTCTCCGCCGAATGATCCTCCTTCCCTGATTAGGGCTTCTGCGACATGCACATCCCCAACTTTTGTCCTTATAACTTCTCCGTCAACTTCTTTTAGGCATTCATCGAGGCTGATGGACGCATCAACCGTGGTGATGATCTTACCACCCTTTTCCCTTGCGATGAGTGTTAAAAGTTTATCAAAGTCTGCGAACCTGCCTTTCTCGTCAACTGCAACCATCCTGTCAGCGTCGCCATCATGGGCTATCCCAAGATCCGCCCCACTGACTTTAACAACATCCATCAAATCTTTCAGGTTTTCTGGGGTTGGTTCGGGGTCCCGGCCCGGGAAAAAACCGTCTGGTTGACAATTCAATGATAAAACTTCGCATCCAACCATCCTTAGGATTGCTGGGGTTATATATGATGCTGCTCCACAGCCACAATCAACAACTACTTTAAGTCCAGCTTTCACCTTGACATGTTCTATCACATCTTCCATGTACATTTTTGTAATGTTTAAGTGTTCTGAACTTCCAAGGTTGTCCCAGTCTACTGTGATGTAATCTTTTTCTTGGATTATCCTTTCTATTTCCTTTTCTTGTGCTGGTGAGTATGCCATTCCATTATGGTTCCATACTTTTATTCCATTGTATTCTGGTGGGTTGTGTGAGGCTGTTATCATTACACCTGCCTTGGCTTTGAGTTTGGGAGTGGCATATCCTACAAGTGGTGTGGGGACCATTCCTATTTTGATGATGTCACATCCTCCTTCCATTAACCCTGCAGATAATGCGTTTTCTATGAGTTGGCTTGATGTGCGCGGATCGTATCCTACTATGACTTCGCCCTCTCCTTTGAGGTAAGTTGCGATGGCTTTCCCGACATTTAATGCTAGTGATGCTGTTAGTTTTTCTTTAAATTTTCCTCGGATGCCTGATGTTCCAAAGAGTCTCATTTTTATGCACCGAATTTTTCTGTTTTGTCCATTAAGTCGAGTAGTATGTTCATTATATCTGATCCTTTTATTCTGCAGAGTCCGCCTCTGCTTGCTTCTCTTTCATTGAACCTTTTTATGTTATCCACTCTTATACCTGGGCCATTGATTACAATGGGTACTGGGTCTCCTGTATGATCTTTTACACTTATTGGGGTGGTGTGGTCGGCTGTGAAAACAAAGTATATCTCGTCTAGTGGGAAGTCATCTAATATTTTATCAACTTTTTCTAGGAATTCTATTTTGCTTTTTAGGTCTCCGTCGTGGCCTGCTTCATCGGCGCCGTCAATGTTTACGAGTATGAAATCATATTGGCTGTTTATTGTATCAAGGATTGCATCTTTTATATTTTTGAGGTTAGTGTCTATACCTCCTGTCGTCCCTTCAACTTCTATGACGTCCATGCCTGTTAGGTTGCCTATACCCTTTATAAGTCCTGTTTCAGCTATACATGCCGCTTTTAGGCCATATTTTTCCTCGAATTTCGTTATATGGGGCACTGCCCCAGCCCCCCTAGGTAGTATGATGTTAGCAGGGTTTTCAGACCTTTTTATGCGTTCTATGTTGACTGGGTGGTCTTTAAGTAGTTGGTATGATTTTTTGACTAATCTGTTTAAGAGTTTTGCGGTTTTTTCAGCTGCTGGGGAATCTTTTAAGGGTTTCACGGTCTTGGGGGGTTTGCCCTCTCTTTTAGGGTCTGAATCGGATACCTTATCTGATAGGTTTTCACCTCTTAAAACTAGGACTGCCCTGTGGCCTGTGGATTCCTTGAAGATTATTTCAACGTCTTCGAAGCCTTTTATTTTCATGGAGTTGATTGTTTCAGCTATTTTGTCGGTTTTTTCTCTTATTCGGCCGGCGCGTCTGTCTATTATTGTCCCATTTTCGTCCTGGGTTGCGAAGTTGCATCTGAATGCTATGTCTCCTGGTTTCACTTCCACTCCAACGCCAGCGGCTTCGAATGGTCCTCTGCCAGTGTAGACTTTGTATGGGTTGTATCCTAGGATTGAAAGGTGTGCGGTGTCGCTCCCAACCCTCACACCGGGTTTTATCGGGTCCATGATACCGTTAATCCCATTTTCCGCTAATTTGTCCATGTTGGGGGTTTTAGCAACTTCTAGGGGTGTTTTTTCTCCAAGTTCTGGTATTGGACGGTCTGCCATCCCATCAATTATCATTATTAGGCTTTTCATACTTTCCCACCTGGTTATGTTAGAAATGGAGGAGGATTATCCCGGCAGCTGCTCCTGTAATTGTTGCTAGTAGATTCACCTGTTCATTGTTAATGTAATTTTTTCGTTCAAATAATGCTCCTAAGATGCTGTCCATGAAGCATCCTATGGTGCCTGCTATCACAGCTATTTTAACAGAGATTAGGGGGTTGGGGCATATTTGGAGAAAATATGCTGATAGACCGATGATACCTGAGCCGATGATGCCCGAGGCAGTTCCTAGTGGTGACACGCCACCGTCTGTTCCAGGTTTAACCTTCCTTTTTAAATCTGTTATTAATCTGGGAGTCTGCAATACCCCTATTTCGCTTGCTAGGGTGTCTGCTGTTGCTGTTGCCACGGATCCTATGAATCCCCCGAGGAACCCGTCATAGTAGCTGAAGCTAGCCATTATAAATGGTATTATGCCATTGGATATGACGTTTCGCGCGTTCCTCCTACCTTCATAAAGTTTCATAGACTTCTTATAGTTTCTCTTATATTTTGTGGCGAAAAGGCTTAGAATCAAAAAAATGAGGATTAAAACCAGCCAATTAAACCCAGCGGCTACTATTATAAGGAAACCCATTATAACCATTAGGAGGGATCCCCATAAATCTAAAGCACGCCGATTGTAGGTTAAAAATCCTATTAGTATGCATATGGGTACATAAATCCAATTAAAGTCTTTCATATGGGGGACCCCCCACATCATAAGGGGCTTTTATTCCCTAGGCTGGTTCCCCTAATACTTTGGTCTTTATTATCTCCACCCTTTTGAGGGGGTAGACCTTCTTGGCTTCATGGTATATCTCTGAGGCTATCTTCCCTGTTACAATACCTTCCACGAGCTCGTTGAAGGTTTTTTCACTTGCAAGCTCTTCCATCTTGTCCTCGATGATCTTACGCATGTATCTTTGCTGTGATGATTTGGCTCGGCGGGTTGTTATGGCAAGGGTATGTACTTTTACCTTGTAGCCATCCTTTGTCTTCACTATCTTTGGAGCGTCAACACGACTAGTACCTCTTCTTATCATGCTCCGCACGTAGTCTGTTGTAACCTCATGGCCTATGAACTTTGTAGTTGCTTTATCCCCTGTCACGTTTTCTATCTCAAATTTTAATTTGACATATTGTCTTGAAAAATCACCGGTAAGTTCCCGCATCGTGGCCTCTACTCTCCTATTGGATAATAGTTTAGGGTCACGTGCAGGCGTAACACCTACCTCTTTTTCCCCGAATAGGCTTGGGGCTGTTACAGTATACCATTTTTTTTCTTTCCATGTGTCTCTTACTCTTCTTCTTCTCACTTTAGCCATTATGATCACCCTAAAATTTGTGAATTTTTATGAAAAATTAGAATTACAGAAAGACTTGGGTCCTAATTTTTCCAAAATTATTGAAGTAGATTATTAGCCTAGAATATATTTAAATATTAAGGTTAGCTTTTCATGAACTTATAATGTCTAATATACCTCATGATAACATCCTCTATGGGTCCTTCATCGGATACGAATCGTATACCCGCCTCTTCAAGGCCGAATTTAGCCCTTAATCCAATCTGGACCGCTATCACGATATCACAGTCTTTGACAGCTTCTAATGTTTTTATCCATTGATGTTTTTCAGCAGGGTTAACATTGACTTCCCTCTCGTCAAGGATCTCTGCCTTTTCACCATCGAACTCGTAGATGATAAACTTAGATGCTTTACCGAAATGAGAGTCTACATTTTCACCATCAGATGATGCGACAGCTATCTTCAAATTTGAACAAGCCTCCAATGGGGGGGTATGCGAGTGTGAGGGGGCCTAGTATATTTTTTTGATTAACTTAGCCACGTTTTCCCCGAAATGTTCTATGGTCTCGATACCCTCTTTATCATCTTCAACCTCGCCAGCAGCCCAGGCAAAGAGGATATTCCAATAGGTTGAACCTGGGACTATCATATCATTTATGAGATAGAACATTAATATCTCTTGTATCGTGGCTGTTTGACCGCCTCTACGGGCCACCGCAATGGGTCCGCCGACCTTCCATTTTAGGAACTTGTCAGATGCTCTTGAGACCATTCCTATCCTCTGTAGTGCTGACATGACATCGCCGCGTGCTGTTCCAAAGTATACTGGGGATCCTACTATAAATCCTTCTGATTCTTTTATTTTTTGGATGATGGTGTTGAGTCCATCATCTATTGCACATTCACCTGTCTTGGCGCAGGTTAGACATGCTCTACATGATTTGATGTCCATTCCCCTTAGAGAAACTATCTCAGTTTCAAGACCTTCTTCTCTAATCCTTTCGGCGCATCTTTCCAAGGTTTTCATAGTGTTGCTTTCTTTCCTTGGACTTCCACATAATAATAAAACTTTCATTTTAGCATCTCACCTCTGAGTATTTCATCTACAGAAGCGCCTTTAAGCGCCTCATGACATTCACATGGGGATTCGTCAATCATTTCAACACTTCTACTTATAATTTCCACGATAACAGGCCTTTTATCCTCCAGGACTTTGAAGACTTCTTCTATGGTGAGTTTATCCTCTGAGATTGACGCTGCATAGTTTGATACTAGACAGAGGCTTGCATAGCACATTTCAAGTTCTCTTGCGAGCACGGCCTCGGGCAATCCTGTCATCCCAACAATTGTCCCTCCTAGGATCTTGAACATTCTTATCTCGGCCGCTGTTTCGAAACGGGGCCCCTCTGTGCACACATATACTCCACCATCCTCAACTTCTCCGGTGGATAATAATATGTCTCTGAGCTTTGGACAGTATGGTTTTGTAACATCCACGTGGACTGTTCTGTCATCGTAGAAGGTTCCTATCCTCGTTTTTGTGAAATCTAGGAAATTTTCTGGCGTGACTATTGTCCCTGGTTTGATGGATTTGTGGAGTGATCCGGCTGTGTTGGTTGCGATTATCCTAGTAACACCTAAACGTTTAAGGGCCCATATGTTTGCTCTATAATTTATTTTGTGTGGCGGGTAGTCGTGGTCTTCTGCGTGTCTGGGTATGAATGCAATTTTTTTGTCATGGAGTTTGAAAATTGATATTGTGGGGGAATCCCCATAGGGTGTTTTTATAATCTTTTTTTCCACCTCCACATTTTTGGGTGTCTTATAGATTCCTGTTCCACCTATTATCCCTATCAAGTTGGTCACCCTTTGGCGACGCCTAGTGGTATCATCTTAGCGACTAGGCGTGATATTCCTGTCCTGTGGGATGTGTTAACGACTATGTCAACGTCTTTGTAGGCTCCCGGTGCTTCTTCTGCAATAACTGGCATTGAAGTGGCCCTTACGTATATTCCCCTCTTTAACAAGTTTCTTTGGACTTTTTCTCCGCGGTATGTTCTCTTCGCACCTGCTCTGCTCATTTTACGCCCCGCTCCATGTGCTGTGGATCCGAATGTTTCTTTCATAGCGGTTTCTGTCCCGTGGAGTACATAGGATGCAGTTCCCATTGTACCTGGTATTATGACTGGTTGGCCTATCTTCCTGTACTTGGAGGGTATTTCTTTTCTCCCCGGGCCGAAGGCTCTTGTAGCCCCTTTTCTGTGAACGTAGACTTCTCTTTTCAAGCCGTTTATTGGGTGAGTTTCTTTCTTGGCTATGTTATGGGCCACATCATATAGTATTTCCATTTCCATGTCTTCGGCTGGTTTGTTGAACACTTGTTCGAAGGATTCTCTCACCCAGTGTACTATCATTTGTCGGTTGGCCCATGCATAATTTGCTGCTGCTGCCATGGCCTGGAAGTATTCTATTGCCTCTTCTGAGCCTACTGGGGCGCAGGCTAGTTGGCGATCTGGTATTCTGATGTTGTATTTTTTGTAGGCTTTGTCCATGATCTTTAGGTAGTCTGAGCAGATTTGGTGGCCGCAGCCCCTGGATCCTGTGTGGATTAGTACTGTTACTTTCCCTGCTTCTAGGCCGTAGGCTTTCGCGGCTTTCTCGTCGAAGATTTTATCTATTCTTTGGACTTCTAGGAAGTGGTTGCCTGAGCCTAGTGAGCCTAGTTGTGGTATACCCCTCTTTTTTGCTTTTTCACTTACCTTTGTTGGGTTGGCGTTTTCCATTTTACCATTTTCTTCGAGGTGTTCTAGGTCCTCTTCCCAACCATATCCGTTTTCGACAGCCCATTCGGCACCGTTTTTTAGCACGTCATCGATTTGACCTTCCTTTAGTCTTATTTTGCCTTTGCTTCCAACACCTGATGGGACGTTCCTGAATAGTGTGTCTATGAGTTCTTTTATTTTTGGTTTGACTTCTTCATGGTCTAGGTTCGTCTTTAATAGTCTGACTCCGCAGTTTATGTCAAATCCCACGCCACCGGGGCTTATGATACCGTTACTGGCGTCGAATGCTGCCACGCCACCTATACTGAATCCGTAGCCGAAGTGTATGTCTGGCAGGCCGATTGAGAATTTTTGTATGCCTGGTAGGCATGCTACATTCGCCACTTGGTCAATTGCTCCCTTCTCCAAGTCTTTTAATGCTTCTTCATCTAGGAATATTCGTCCAGGGACGCGCATGCACTCTTTATAGTCTGTGGGGACTTCCCATACCGATTCTCTAACTTTTATCACGATATCTTTCACGTTCATTTGATGCACCCCAGGAGGGTTCTCTTTTTATAAGTCTACTATCACTCTAACTTTATATTGGCCCTTTTCTTCTTGGACATCCATCAGATGATAGGTGACTGCTTTTACTTCATCGCGGATTTCATGTATACTAGGATTTATGGTATCACCTATGGCTTTTCCTTCTAGTCTATATACTCTGTTCTTTTGTATATTAACTTTGAATTTTGAGAAGAATAGGAATTCTGTATCCTTTAGGAATAGGAGTTCGTCGAGCCAGTCATGTAAGAGTGATATTTCATCTTCAGCCTCTAATTCTATCCTTTTTTCCTTTTTTGGCTGGACTTTGGCTGTGTCTGTCATTAATTCGAACATTGCCAGGGCTGCGTTTTCGAAGGCTTCTTCTATTGTTGACCCGTATGCCCAGTAGCCTGCGTCTGCCGTTACTTCGAAGTATTCGAATTTTTTCTTCATGTTCTCTCCAACCTGTTATTAGTTTTCATATGCTCTCTACCTCTTTTCTTATATTCTCCCATAAGGTGACTATCTTATGGGGTGATGGAAAATGTATAGGTTGGATAGGTCAAAGAAAAAAGGAGGAACCAGTGACCTTAATATTGAAGCTTGTCTCATAATATTCATTGTCCTTTTATTTATAATTGGGGGTGTGTATTTTTTCGCGAGCACGCCAAATTATCCATGAGGCCTATTCATCTACCTTGTTGAATCTTGGGATTATAAGTCGTGCATTACCACGCTCACCCTTACCTGTGAATGGGGTGTCAATAAGTCTTAGAAATTCAAGTTTTTCTACTATCCTATTAAATGATGAATAACTTAACCCTGTTCTTCTTTTAAATTCTTCATAGACTTGGCCTGCTGTTAAATTTTCACCCCCAGCATCTGTGATAATATTTAGGAGTTCTCTTTCATTTTTTGAAAGATTTCTTATTGTGTCTTTGAAATTTGTGCATGCTGTTTCCTTTATAGCCTCTTCGAGGTGTGACTTTTTCATCCTGGGGGATGCTTCAGCCTCTGCAAGGTTCCCGCAGACCCTTAGAAGGTTTATACCATATCTTAGGTCTCCTGTTTCAAAGGTTAGCTCTGATATCTCCTCTATTAGTTCATCGGAGATCACACCATCATAGAATCCTATCCTTGCCCTGTCCTTTAATATTTCATATATTTCATTATGACTATATGGTGGGAATATTATCTCTTGTGGGATAAATACGGAGTTAACATTTTTGTCAAGAGCATACCTAAACTCAATATCAGATAATATGGCGAATATACCAGTCCTAAGATTATCAAATGCCTCATAAGCCCTTAGAATATCATAGAATATCCTATTAGCGTTCCTGTTATGGAATAGGTGGTTAACATCATCCAATGCGACCATAAGAGCCTTGTCCTCTGTTGAGAGCTTATGCATTATGTCATGGTATATCCTAGAAAATGGGACCCCAGTCTCTGGGGGATAATAGCCAAAGATCTTATGGTATATCTGTGAAAATATGCCGAAACGTGTTGTGTGCAACTGACAGTTAATATAAGAGCATACAATCTTCTCTGAGCTAGCCTCAACCATTTCAAAGAGTTTCTTTATAGCTGTGGTTTTACCGGTTGCACAAGCCCCTAGGACAACAGCGTTAATGGGCCTCCCACCCATCAGGGCAGGTCTTATACAAACTGCAAGGGCTTCCATCTGCGAATCCCTGTACCTAAAATTTTCAGGAATATAATCAGGGTCAAAAGCGTGCAAGTTCCGGAATATTGTCTCGTCATGTAATAGGATATCATCTATTCCCATAATATGATAGTTATCCCTCAAAGTATATTAACCTTTCAATGATTTAGATTCCACGAGATTATAAATTTTAACATCCTCATTTTCTATTATCCACTCTATAAGCTTCTTGGCATATTCCAGTTTCAACCTTTTAATTTCATCCGCTTTCCTTGTCATTTCACTGATCTGGGGCCTTGAATATCTTGTAATGATATCACCAAAATCCATACCAGCCAAGATTATGAGTTTAGCGCCTAATTCAACCGCGAGAAAAACGGCTCTATCACCATCAGTGAAACCCCCAAAATTGTGTAAATCTCCTATAGGGGGTGTCTGGGTTGTTCCGAGGATGTTCCTAAGCTTTGGAAGATAAACTTTTAACCTTTCCAGGTTATTACCATGTGCATGCACCACTATGAAGGAACCGGCCTTGTTCGCCCTGATTATATCATCCATGGCACCGTCAAGGTCTGTTACAATAATATCTGGTAGTATGGACTCTTCTAGTAAGGCGCTTGTAGCCCCGTCAGCAGCCACCAAAATGAAAACCCCAAGGTCAAAATCCTCCTTCAAAAGCTTCAAATGTTCCTTAATTGATGGCCCAGCCCCAAAAATTATGAATTTGTCATTATGTGGCAGATCATCCACATCAACTTTTATATTTTCATGCTTCTTGAGAAAATCGTTAAGATATTCAGCAGCTTCCATATCAGCTATGGGATCGAATTTGAAATCTTCCAAGATTTTCTCATACCATCCAATCCATGTTTTGAGATCCATTATAATCACGTTCAAAAAAACCATACTTTATAAGTGCGGAACCTTTTTACTAAGTCATAGTCATTGGATAAGTATAAATCTTTTTAACATCCTCTTTAATAATATGAAAATAATGATGATCGGGAGGGTTTTTAACATGGATGAAACATTATTGATGATCCCGGGTCCAACCAGGGTCGCTCCTCGGGTATTAAAGGCCATGTCAGAGAATATAGTGAACCATAGAAGCGCCATATTCGGCAAATTCTTAACAGAGACAAGTGAGATGATCTCCAACATATTCCAGACCAATAATAAGTCTTATATACTTACAGGTTCAGGTACCGCGGCCATGGAAGCGGCCATAGTTAATATACTAGAGCCTGGCGATAAGATACTTAACGTGGTCGGTGGAAAATTCGGGGAAAGATTCAGTAATATTGTCGAGGCATTTGGGGGCGAATCAAAGAGGATTGAGGTTGAATGGGGGAAAGCGGTGAACCCTGATGATATTAAAGAAGCTCTTGAGGAAGATGAGAGTATAAAAGCAGTTACTGTAGTGCACAATGAAACTTCCACTGGGGTTGCCAATCCCATAAAAGAGATAGGTAAGATCCTATATGATTATGATACACTTTATATTGTTGATACTGTTTCATCACTAGGAGGGGCTGAAGTAGATGTTGATGGATACAATATAGATATTTGTGTTACTGGTTCACAGAAATGCCTGGCAGCACCCCCAGGCTTAGCTGCTATAACATTAAGTGACGACGCATGGAATGTTATTGACAATACAGATTCAAGATGCTACTATCTAGACCTCAAAAAGTATAGGAAGACCAGCAGCCTAGAACCCCCAGAGACGCCCTACACCCCAGCAGTCTCGTTAGTATACGCCTTACACGAAGCATTAAAGGTCGTGGAGGAGGAAGGTCTTAAAAACAGGATCAGGAGGCATGAGTTGGCTGCGGAGGCCACTAGGAATGCTATAAAAGCCCTGGGCCTTGAATTGTTCCCTGATGAGAGGGTTTCATCCACAACTGTTACAGCGGTTAAACTCCCAGAGGGTGTGACAGATGCTGAACTACGAGGTACCATGAGGAACAAGTATCATGTGGAACTTGCAGGTGGACAAGATCACCTGAAAGGCAAAATATTCAGGATAGGACATATGGGTAACATAACACATAGGGAACTTATAACAACGTTCTCAGCACTGGAGATGACCTTGAGAGAGCTCGGTTTCGATGTGGAGATGGGTGAAGGAGTGGCTGCAATAGCAGACACTTACCTACCCCAAAACCTCTGAAAACTTCACATTCCTTTTTTTGGCCTAGTTAGTACATTTTCATGGATTCTGCGCCTAATACTTTACCTGTTTTTGCATCTACTCGGATGTAGGCTACAATGGTTCCTGGTGGATGTTGTCCTTCACTTGTAGTTACAACTACTGGAACATAATATATTCCATTTTTTAGTGAGGGCGTTCCACTTCTAGTATTCCCAAATTCTGCGGGATTCTCTGCCATGTCGAGCCTCTTCTGCAGATATTATCTCCAGGGGAGGGGTGGTAGTTGTTTGATTATATTGGATCTTTTTTGGGGGGTGCTGATGTTTTCTGTGACGTTTTCTTGGGGGCTGTTCTCTAAGATAATAAACCATACCTGCAGTTATTGCTAAGACCAGGAGAATATATTTGGATTCCATTTTTCTTACAAGCCATGAAATTTTTATAAAATATATTAGTCCTATCATAAAAGGGTTCCTTTTCAGGATTCTAACCTTTTATTTCATCGAGTGAACTTTTAACGATGTTAATACCCCATTTTGCCATTTGAGTGGCCTTTTCTTGGCTTTTGGCTTCTGCGAAGCATCTGAATATGGATTCTGTGCCTGATGGTCTTATTATCACCCAACCATCTTCCTTGAATACTTTAACACCATCTGTGGTGTCTATTCTATCTACTCTAGGATCTTTTTCAACTTTTTCTTGGACAGCGGCCATTACTCTAGGTTTAAGTTTGTCTGGACATTCTATTTTCATCTTTTCGGAATAGTATCTTGGGAGTTCGGCCACGAGCCTGGAGATGGGTTTGCTTTCCTCGGCCATTATCTCGAGTATCTTGGCGGCTGAGAGGGCCCCGTCTCTACCATATACAAAATCTGGGAATATTAATCCGCCATTTTCTTCGCCGCCGAAGAGTCCTTTTTTCTCTTTGAGGGTTCTTGCCACGATTAGATCACCCACAGGTGTTGTTATGACTTTTCCATTGTTTTCTTTTGCGATATCATAAATGGCTGAGGTGGTTGCTACCGTGGTTACGATTAAGCCTCCCTTGTTTTCCTTTAGCATTTTCTTCTCTACTAATGCGAAGGTTTTATCGCCGAAGATGAAATCTCCCTTTTCATCTATACAAATTGTCCTGTCAGCGTCGCCATCATGGGCTATCCCAAGATCCGCCCCACTGACTTTAACAACATCCATCAAGTCTTTCAGGTTTTCTGGGGTTGGTTCGGGGTCCCGGCCTGGGAAGAAACCGTCTGGTTGACAATTCAATGATAAGACTTCGCATCCAAGTTCTCTTAGAAGGTATGGTGTTGTATATGAGGCTGCTCCTGATCCGCAGTCAACTACAACGGTAAAATTGGCCTCCCTTATGAGATCGGCATCAACCCTCCTTATAACCTCGTCTATGTATTCTCTGATAATCCTCCTATTTTTGGTTGTGGAGCCTATTTTCTCCCATGGAACTCTTTCAACTTTTTCCTCGAAGAAGATTCTCTCTATCTTTTCTTCTAGTTCTTCTTTGATTCCTATACCATGTTCATCGACGAATTTTATCCCATTGTATTCTGGGGGGTTATGGGATGCTGTGATGATAACCCCTGCATCATAGTACTTTCTAACAGCATACTGTACAGTAGGGGTTGGGAGAATCCCAAGATCCACAACGTCACATCCACTGGATAAAAGGCCTGCTATAACAGCATGTTTTATCATTGGGGTTGAGGTTCTTGTATCACCACCCACGGCAACCTTTCCATCTATGAGAGAGCCGAAGGCTGCTGAAAGCCTTGAAGCGAATTCTGGTGTTAATTTTTTATTCGCAATCCTCCTAACACCAAATGTGCCGAACAGTCTCTTCATTCTATCAACCTTTCGTAGATTTTGAAATCGTTATTCATGTATACTAATCTTGAGTATGGGGGTGGACTCATATTAGTTTTAAGGACTATATATCCTATTTTTTCCCGTATCATTTCTTCCTTTTTGAAGTTCCCGCTTATGTATTTATCTCTGTTGATGGATTTAACAGTACCTGGTGCATAACCTCCACCGGCTACTGGTTGGTCTGAAATAGATACTATTATGGGATCCAGATGATAGTCTGCAGTTACAACAACGCTTTCATGATCGCCATGATATTTGAACCATCTCGCAACTTCGACCTCGGGGGTGGAGATGGAGGGTTTCATAGAATTGGCGGTTGAATACCCATTATACAATGATAAGACCATTATTATCAATAGGAGGAGGGTATACTTCTTTTTCTCAAAATTTAAGGCTTTTATGGATAAACTTGCAAGTACTGCTACCGCGAACAAGTTGAAGTAGATTATTCTCTCTGTGATCACATTAATGCCGAATATATAGATTACGCTTATGAATGTCACGCTGATAAACCAGGAGAGTATTATGATGTCCTTTTTTTCACGATCCCATAAGATGTTGATGAAACCTATTAATGCTAGGGAGAATGGGATGGGACCTATAAGTTGTATGTAGCTTTTAAATGGTAATGTTTGGGTTGGTGGTGATCTGAATACAAAACCATATTTTATGAGGAGGGGGATTAACCAAAGACTACTTGTGATTAAACCTATTATTATAATGATCCAGTATCCTTCGAGGTTTATTTCGTCCTTGATTTTCAAGACTATAGTTGCAACTGTTATCACTGATAATATTATGAGGGCCGATAACAGATGGGTGAGGAGAACCAGTCCCCATAGGAAACCAGCCACTATGGCATATTTATCCTCGGCTTTTTCAATTGCAAGATAATAAAAATAGACAAGAATGGGTAAGAATATCACCGCCATGGATTCTGGGATTGGGACCATCATCCTATGGAATAATGGGCTCATAATGATAAACAAGCCTGTTAAAAATCCTATAATATTCCCATAAAATTTCTTTGAAACATAAGAAAACGAAAAAACCCCAAATAATGCTAAAAATGGTTGCACTAACCTCGCCGCCAAAAAAGGGCTGATATTCAAAATTTTCACAATAGATAAAAGGAGCAGATGGAAAAGTGGGGGATAAAATATTGGCCTTCCATAAGGAGCTGCAGTTAGATTATCCCAGAGAAATATACCCTCACTGTAAAGTTTCATATTATGTATATGATAGTAAATGTCCCAGCTTAATGGCCAATCATATTTTATTGTAGGTATTAAAGCTAGTGCGAATGCCAAGACAGCAGGCAGGAATACTATGAACTTTTTAAAACTTGATTCTTCCAAGATTTGACCCTTCATAATATTTTCAGGTTTTGGGGTTCTTCAAGTATGATCTCTGTTGAACCCTTGTATTCTGATACTTTCCCTGTGATTTTTATTTTTTTATATTTGAGCATTTCCATGTTCAAGTTGGATCTTTCAATCTCATTTTTCACCGATTCGAATATTACAATTGTTATTCTTCCAGTACCATCATTTAATGTGATGAATGATGCTCTGCCAGTCTTTGACTTTTTTATATCCTCCACAAAACCGGTTACTGTGATTTTTTCATCGATCATGCCCTTGTTTATCTCTTTTATTTTAACCTCTCGTGGCGTGATACTACCTGCGGAGATTATCATCCCTATAAGACCCACCAGTGCCATGAAAATGGCAATTTTAAATATCTTCTCATCCTCCACGATAAACACCATAAAAAAAGTTATTTATGCTTTGAAGAGTGATTCTATACGTTTTATGGTGTCGACGTCTTCTAGGCTGAGATCATCTCTTATCCTTTTCACCACTGGAAACCTGAGGGAGTAGCCGCTTTCATATTCGGGGCTTTTAACTATTTCACTATATGCCACTTCTAGGATTATCTCAGGTTTCACCTTGATTTTCCTCCCTTTTTCCTCTATTGTTATCTTTTTCAGTCTTTCTGTGAGTTCTTTAAGTGTTTTATCATCTAGGCCAGTTGCAGCATGCGCAACGGTCTTCAGTTCACCGGTTTCATCATCCCTTGCTGCTAGCAGATATGATCCTATAAGGTGTGCGCGTTTTCCCTTACCGTATGTTCCACCGATAACCACCAAATCCAAGGTTTCAGGTTCTGCCTTATACTTGAGCATCTTTTTACCCCGTATCCCTGGTATGTATGGTGCATTCGGATCCTTTATCATTATACCCTCATGTCCCTCTTTTATAGATTCATTGAAGAGCATTATACCATCATTGATATTCTTGGTGTTGACTTTCACCTGCCTACTTAATTCTATCTTACCTTCTATTGGCTTGATTATGGATTCTAAGATCTTGCGCCGCTCTTTGAAGGGTTCGTCTATGAGTGGCCCCCTATAATATAATATGTCGAAGAGGTAAAGTGTTAGTGGTATCCTAGTTATCATCTCTTCGATGTCGTATTTTCTCTTCACCCTCTGGAGGATGTATTGGAATGAACCTGGCTTTCCTTCAATGTTTACGATGATTTCTCCTTCCACTATAAAGTCCTCTGGGGGTAAGGCTTTTTCCACGCGTTTGATGATCTCGGGCACGGCATTGCTTATATTTTCTAGTCTACGGGTGAATACGAGGATTTCATCACCCTTTCTGTGTATTTGGACTCTCACACCATCATATTTGGTTTCGCAGAGCGCCTCCCCCAGTTCTTCTATGGCAGATTCTATGCTCTCTGCCAGTTGGGCTAACATTGGCTTCACAGGCCTTCCAGGTTCTAGTGAAAGTCTGCGGAGTCCGGCTTCTCCTTCACTCTTGGCGACCTTGGCCACCATTCCAAGATCATTGGTGAGCATATAGGCTCTTTCAACAACTTCCTTATTAATGTTGAATGCTAGTGAGATGGCGTCACTTATAATACCCTCACCAGCCCCCACCCTTAATTCTTCGAGTATTGTTCTTGTTATATATTTGGCCTCGATTGGTGAGGCTAATGATAAAATACCGAGGAGTATGTCTATCTTTTTTGATTGGGCTCCCTGGCCTGTTATAGATGCTAGTTTTCTAAGATCTTCATAGACTTTTTCGACTGTGAGGGGATGTGGTGTGAATGTTACCTGGGCTTTCCTTTTGAACAGTGCTTCGCTTGCTTTGCCAATGTCGCCTTGTTCACGGACTTGTTCTTCTATTTCATCAACACTCACACCAGTGACGATCGATATCGCCTTCATTAGAAGTTTCGGCCCGATTCCGAGTTCTTCCTCGCTCCAGGTTGGGAAAACACGACCTAGAAGGAGTAGGGTTACTGGTGGTAAAAGTTCGGGGTCTGTCTTCTTGAGGAAATCGGCTATTATATTGGTCTTTTCTAATCTTTTGGTTGTTGATTCTAGTCTGTTATAAAGTTTGGCTAGGTTTTTGTATTCCATCATCATCCCCCTTGGCATTAGGGGTTTTATTGCTTTTTGAAGAGTCTTAAGGCGCAGTATTCGCCACACATTGAGCACATGTCTTCTTCTTCAACTGGACATCGCATCCTATATTCTCTGGGTCTTTCATGGTCAAATGCTAGTTCAAATTGTTTCTCCCAGTCGAAGTCTCTCCTTGCCCTTGCCATCTTCAATTCCATGTTCCACGCCTTCGACATCCTTTTAGCGGAGTCAGCGGCTTGTGCAGCTATCTTGGATGCTATAACACCCTCTTTAACTTCTTTCACGCCGGGTATGGTTAGGTGTTCTGCTGGTGTGACATAACAGATGAAATCTGCTCCATGATAGGCTGCTATAGCCCCTCCTATGGCCGCGCTTATATGATCATAACCTGGGGCCATGTCAGTTACTATAGGACCTAGGACATAGAACGGTGCTCCTTTACAGATGGTTTTTTGAATTTTCATATTCGCGGGGATTTGGTCTATTGGGACATGTCCCGGCCCTTCTACCATGCATTGTACTTTAGATTTCCTTGCTTTTTCAACCAATTCTCCTAGTATGATTAGTTCTTGTAGTTGTGGGGTGTCTGATGCATCTGCTAAGCAGCCTGGTCTTAGTCCATCACCGAGGCTGAGTGTAACATCATATTCATGGGCTATCTCGAGGAGGTAATCATAATCTGAATAGAGGGGATTCTCTCTCTTGTTATGTTTTATCCATGTGGCGAGGAACACCCCTCCTCTGCTCACCATCCCCATAATTCTCTCTGATCTTTCTAATTTTTCTACTGTGTTGAGTGTTATGCCGGAGTGGACTGTCATGAAATCGACTCCATCCTTTGCCTGTTTTTCTATTGTATTGAAGATGTCGTCTTCGTCCATGTCGACTATTGAACCATTATTTTTTTGCGCGGCTTTTACACCAGCCTCATAGATGGGTACTGTGCCGACTGGTACGTCCACTTTTTCTAGGATGGTTTTTCTTATCTTGGCTAGTTTTGGTCCTGTGCTCAGATCCATTATGGTGTCGGCTCCGTGTTGGACTGCAACAAGCGATTTTTTAATTTCCAAGTCAGGATCCTCCAACTTGGGTGAGGAGCCGATGTTAGCGTTTATTTTCGTGGATAGGCCTTCACCGATCCCGCATGGGATTGGGTTATGGATTGGGTTTGATGGTATGACAATTCTACCCTCTGCTACTCTTTTCATGATCTTTTGGATATTATAATTTTCTGATCTGGCCACTTCCTCCATTTGTGGTGTTGTGTTGCCTTTTCTTGCTTCTTCCATTTGTGTCACTTTGGATCCCCTCATCTTTAATATATGACTTGGAACACAAATAAGTTTATGATACGGAAACTTTGTGCAAAGGATATTATGATAAGGGATGTTATTGTGGTGGAACCAGGGGAGTCTGTAGCAGCTGCGAAGTTGAAGATGGTCCGGGCTAATATTGGTGGAGTGCCTGTGGTGGAGGGGGATAAGCTTGTTGGATTCATAACACATAGGGATATATTATTGGCTGGTAGCGAAGCTCTTAAACTTAAAGTGAAGGATATTATGAGCCGGGATCTTGTTGTGGTTGACAAGAACGCCCCTATTGGTAAGATAAGTAAGATAATGGTGGAGACTGGTTATCAGAGGATCCCTGTGGTGGAGGATGGGAGATTATTGGGTCTTATAACCCAGAGTTGTGTGATAAAGGCCATAGCTGATCACATAGAAGATGATTGCTTCTAAATAGAATAGTGTTAGATGAGCGGATATGGTAGTGGGGGGTTTTTCTTTTCTTTGAGACCGCCTATCTTCTCTATCCTCTTTTTTATGAATTTTTCACCGGCTTTTGTGGCTGCGTATATTGGTATTGAGTATCCTGCCTTGAATAATGCTTTTTCATCGCCAATGTGGCGGATGTGCTTTGAAGCGCAGGATGTTATGATATCAGCATTTTGGAAGAATGTTTCAGCTTCTTTTCTTGTTATACCAGTAAGGTGAACAGCAAAGATATAAACTCTCCCACCCAGCTCCCTTATCTTAACTGCATCTTCTGCGTCAGCTACCGTAACGGCTATGGAATTATATCCTTGGTTCAAAGCTTTTTTAACCCCCATTGATTGGTCTATCCTCCCAGTTTTTGGTTCTAATACATTTTCTTCTCCAAGTTCTTTTATGATCCTTTTTATAGGGCTTGTTTTAATTACTCCTGAGATTCTCCCACCCACTCCCTGTGCGAATTCTGGTTCAGTGATTAGAACTGTCCCGGCCCCTTCACATACCATTACTGCACAGTCTATCAAATCCTCTTCTAGTAGGGTTGAGATTATCTCTGAAACTCCGAATGAGAGAAAATCTCTCATTCTAAGTTCTCTTTCCGGTGTGCACATCCCAAAATCTCTTATCCTGAATTCTATATTTTCACGTATAGTTTTCTTGTTTAGTTCTTTGATGCCCCTGTATTTATGGAATAATGGACAGTATTTTATCATGGGCTCTCCAAGTGAGACTATCTTACCATCCCTTATTATGATTTTAGCCTTCCCTAGGGCTTCTATGACATGTTCATCCATTCTATTACCCTCTTTCTTTGTATGGGAAACCCTCAGCGGGTGTTGGTTTCAGGATTTTGATGGCGTCGGATCTCATAAGAGCGTTCACAGAGGCGCTCAATGAACAAAGGGTCCCTATACCATAACCCACTCTCTTGTTATTGTCCATGATATCTACTGTTATATAATCTTCCATTCTCACAATCTCTTTTACGTTAACATTTTTCATCCTATGGAGTACCTTGTTCCCAAGAGCTCCCATAGCTTTCCCTATCCAACAATGTTTAAGGGGGCATTGATCGCAATAATGTTTAAATATCCTATTCCATTTTTTGCTCCCTAATCCTGCTGCTATCTCAGCTCTTACGGTGGAATATGCTATGCAACATCCCCAGTTCCTGCCTATAATCTTATCATCTTCGATTAGGTCGGTGTATATTCTCCTGTTTTTCCACTTGATCCTATTTAGAATGCCCCTTTCATATTTTATTTTGCCGGTGTTCTTAGATCCTTTCAACTTTTCTGCTATTTTACGTCTTATACTGGGAACTCTTCCAGCTGATATGTTTATTGCACAGACTGGGCAGAATCCTGTGACAGAATTTGAGATCTCATCACCATCTTTGTCATAAAATATTGCTCTAACGCCTATACCATCCCTTTTAACCTCCACATACCCGCCATTTTCCCAAATATGGGATATTATCAAACCTGCGGATGTCACGACCCTCCCATAACCTGACATCCCAGCCACCCTCCTAAGATCGGCTCTCTTTGTCAGGACACCCTCTAGGTCTGTTGCTATATCCTCTGGGATGATATCAGCGTCTATCTGCGCCTTGAGTATGGCTGGGGCCCATGTTATGTCTCTACCCTTTCCTATGGCCTCCCCTAGAGTATTAACTAGTCTGGCATTCACACCTTCGAAAAATTCACTTGACTCCGCGTTTATGCCATGATTTGAAAGTTCCTCGAGGACCCTATGACATATACCACATGCACCCTCTGCCAAATCCAGTATAGAGGAAGAAACCCTCAAAGTATCTCCCATATTATCCCCCACAAGACATTTTAGCCCTCCTGCTATATTATTATATTAGTCCCCAAATAAAATTACGAAGTATTTCTCAATAACCGTCCTAATATGTGTGATATCATGAGATTTTGGATTTGTCATAGGAGACCTGATAGGACGTTCTCCATAGGAGATCGCCGTTTCCCAGTTTGTTCAAGATGCACTGGTATATACATTGGAGCGTTCTCCTATTTCCTAATAGCATACCTCACACCCATAAGATACACTCCAATCCTAGTTATGATAGCGACCTTAATAACAATCCCAATGATACTTGACGGTTTCACACAACTCTTAGGTTTAAGGGAGAGCAATAACCTACTAAGACTCTTAACAGGATTCCCCGCAGGTTTCGGTCTCGGAATCTTGACAAAAGCTCTAAAATTCTACATATTAACGTGGTTATATTGAAATGTCCAAGATGCGGAGCATACAATCGGAGAGAAGCCAATTTCTGCAGAAATTGCGGTAAAAAACTCCACAGAAGATCTGCACATGCTATATTAGCTGTTTTAGGGAGTTGTTGCCTCGGTATAATATTCCTAGTCATGATAGGGGCTATGATAAGCCCCGAATTCACCCAGGAACCATACGATAAGAGAGAGACCATAAACGGTTATACTATAGTATATCAGACAACGGATTACACTTGCGGACCGGCATCCCTTGCAACAGCCCTTATAAACAAAAAACATGCCAATTTAACCGAGAAGATGATAGTGGATTATCTTGGCAACAACCCTAAAGGTTACAACGCCCGCCAAATCGTCAAAGTCGCTGAAGATCTCGGATACAACGCCAGTATACAAGAAGGCCCACCAAAAAAATACGATATCATAATAATAGACGATGGCATCCTTGACATGGGATATCCATGCTATGATGAAAACCATACCAAAACATATAGTGTGATACCAGGGTCTAATGGACATTTCACAGTATATGCTGGGATGACCCCAGATGGTTTCATAATATTCCTAGATCCATCAAATGGAATAGAATATATCAGCCCCGAAACATTCAATGAAATCTATCAGAATATAAGAATCCACATTCAATAGAGCGGATGATACAAGCCTTCCCATCCCCGGGTGGGGCGAGGAAGCCCCTCCACTGACGAGGATGTTAACAGCAAGCCCCAGATTGTGACCAGCCAATTAGGGGGGCTGTGCTTTATAGAGAAGAATCATGAAGGTGTATTCTAGTTGCCCCCTTTTAGAGTTCGTGACAAGGATACAAGTATCTAATCTTCCCTATAGGGACCATGAACAGCTGATTCGTCCGAATGATATGAAATGGCAGGGAATGGGGGCACGCTTTGAAATCTCCCATCCATGTTTTGATTTTCACCATGTTGCCGATATAATTAAATACTATTTTACTCCTATCATACTAATATGGTGAAGTGGGGTCCTGTATTTGTGGGTTTCATACTATCTATTGTCTTTCCAATCATACTAAAGTCCTTCGTGCCACAGGGCGCATCAGTCCTGGGATTGTTCCTAGCAGGCTTTGTAGTGGGTTTAATGGTGAAAGGGGGCGCTCTTGAAGGTTTCTGGAATGCTACGGTGGCTGGTGCGTTTGGTGGTATAATATTAACCATACTTTTAAGCATTTTCGGCGCTCTCATCGGTGGAATATTCGGTTTTTTCATAGGCCTCTTCAGTGGCATTATGGTAGTGATAGTCTTACTTTTAGTCTCGATGATATTCATGGGGATTGGAGGGGCTATAGGCGGTTTCTTAGCAGGAGACTAGGGATTTTTCATCCCCACACAGACGATTATTTTAAGATGAAATATTTGAGGACCCCCAGCCATGGCGGGTTTGGGTAAAGATGAATGTGATCAGCATGCTTGTTGGTGTTGTATCTGATACTCATGTACCTGATAGGGTGCCTGTCATCCCAGATAAGGTTTTTGAGGTTTTCAGTGGCGTGGATATGATACTTCATGCCGGGGATTTAACATCATCGGATGTTATGGAAAAGTTTAATAATTTAGCCCCTGTGAAGTGTGTTCAGGGTAACATGGACCGTTATTATGGTCTTGAACTTCCAAGGGATGAGATTTTAAAGATAAATGGTCTAGTTATAGGTTTGAATCATGGTGAGGTTTATCCTCGTGGCGATACTCAGCAGCTTAAGTATATTGCTTTGGAGATGGGTGTTGATGTTCTTATTTCAGGACATACCCATCAACCATTTATCAAGGAGGTTGATGGTATATTACTTTTGAATCCTGGGAGTCCTACTGTGCCGCGATTAGCTTATCCTAGTGTCATGTTGGTTGAAGTTTATGATAATAAGGTTGAAGCAGAGATTGTGAGGGTGGGTTCACCAATCTGTAAAATAAGGTGATTAGCTTTGGGTAGAAGATGGTATCTTGAAAGGAGGAAAGACTATTATTATAGGAGTGCTAAGAAGCATAAGTATAGGTCTCGAGCGTCCTATAAGCTTTTGCAACTTGATAATAGATTCCATATTATTGGGGAGGGTGATAAGGTTGTTGATCTTGGGGCTGCTCCTGGTGGCTGGTCACAGGTAGCCCTTGAGAAGGTGGGTGATAGCGGTCTTGTCATTGCAGTGGATATTAAGCCTATTAAGCCTTTCCAAGTGGATAATTTCCATACTATAAAAGGAGATTTTACAGATGAGAAAGTGCAGGGGAAAATAGGTGAACTTCTAGGCGGGAAAGCCGATGTTATAATATCCGACGTCTCTCCTTCACTTTCAGGTATAAAAGATATTGACCAGTTAAGGTCATTAGAACTTGTTGAAAGTGTTGTAAAAGTTGCTGGCAGATTCCTTAAAAAGGATGGTAACCTCCTTGTTAAGGTCTTCCAAGGGCCCGGTTTCAGTGAATTATTAAAAAAATTAAAGAGATCATTTAGGAGGGTTAAAAGCACGAAACCGGCCTCTTCTAGGAAAGGCAGCCCCGAGATGTATATTGTCTGCAGAGGATTCAAGGGATTAAATTAGGCTTTTTAGACTGGCTAGGCCATTTTTAGCCTCCTCTAATTTTAACTTCGCGGTTTGCAGTCTATTTTTAACTTCTGGTATTGGTTTGTCGGTGGAAAGGGCGCTTTCAACATCATCGAGGGCTGATTTAGCCTCCACGAGTTTGATCTCTGTGTTAATGTATTTTTCCATAAGGTCCTTGTCCCCTCCCTCATAGATCACCTTCCTTGTTGATTCATAATCGATTTTCAGATCCTGATATTCTCTTTGTAATTGTGCGAACTCATCATATAATGATCCTTTATCAACGTTCATGGATATTGTTGAAGATATCCTCTCAACTCCAATATATGCTAGGACTATGACTGTTGCGATGATCATTAACACTCCAAGAACTGAAATGGTCATGGAAGTGAACTTGAACAATCTTAGCCTTGATCTCCTCATTGGATCACCTCCAGCGCATGCCTTTGTACTCTATTTTGCATTCTTTGTAAAGATTTTTATAAAACAATAATAATATATTTTTTATGATGAAGGTAGTAGAGAAAACAAAAACACCCACTGTTAAATTTGAAGAATTCTTTTCCACAAAAGAATATAAAGATAGGATATTCGAGGTCCTGGAGAAATACCCCCATGTAAGATCTATTGAAATAGATTATAGAGACCTTGAAATGTTCGACCCAGACCTTGCAGATCTCCTAATAGAAAAACCTGACACTATAATAAGAACGGCCCAGAAAGCCATCCAAAACATAAACCCCGTAGGAGTGGACGCAGATCTCAACATAAGATTCAAAAATATCACTAATATTATCCCATTAAGGGATCTGAGGAGTAAATTCATAGGTAAACTAGTTGCAGTTGACGGTATCGTGAGAAAGGTTGATGAAATACGTCCAAGGATATTAAAGGCCGTATTTGAATGTAGAAGCTGCGGACACCAACAAGAGGTGCCCCAATCCAGTAGCAGTTTAGTCGAACCTTCATTTTGCACAGAGTGTAGGGGTCGATCATTCAGATTATTACAAGAGGATTCCCAATTCCTCGACACCCAAACTTTAAAATTACAGGAGCCCCTTGAAAACCTCTCAGGTGGCGAGCAACCTCGACAGATAACCATAGTCTTAGAGGACGATCTCGTGGACACCCTAACACCAGGGGATGTGGTGAGGGTCACGGGCATCCTCAGAACAATAAGAGACGATAGGACAAAACGCTTCAAAAACTTCATATATGGAAATTACGCAGAATTCCTCGAACAAGAATTCGAAGAATTACAGATAACAGCCGAAGACGAGAAAAAAATAAAAAAACTTGCAGCAGACCATAACATCTATGATAGGATAGTGAAATCCACAGTCCCATCAATCTACGGATACCGTGAAATCAAAGAAGCCATCGCACTCCAACTATTCGGGGGAACCGGGAAGGAATTAGATGATAAAACAAGACTACGCGGTGACATACACATCCTCATCGTCGGAGATCCTGGTATCGGAAAATCCCAAATGCTAAAATACGTTTCAAAACTGGCCCCAAGGGGGATATATACAAGTGGTAAAGGCACCACTGGTGTTGGTTTGTGCGTAGCTCCTGAAAGCTTAATTTTTACAGAAGAAAGAGCATTTAAGATCGGTGATTTCGTTGAAAAAAATCTTGGCAAACCCATAGAATATAAAAGAGGGGTTTATGTATCCAAGCTTAAAAAACCAATCAGAATTCAGACTATTAATCCCACGAAAATATCTTCAAAGGTTTCTGATAAAGTTTGGAAGCTTAAAGCCCCGGAAAAACTGGTTAAAATAACAACACAAACTGGTAAAGAACTGATTCTAACCCCCGAAACGAAAGTTTTAAGCTTAGAAGATGGGAAATTAAAGTGGAGGGAAGCTAAAAGGCTTGAAGAAGACGACCATGTGGCAACGACAAGAAGATTAGAATACAAGGGACAAAATCTTTTAACATTTGAACTTATCAAGGACATGGATGATGTTGTGGTCCATGGAGCAGAATCCCTAGTAAAAAAACTTATCAAGAGACTTAAAAAAGAGAAAGGCACGAAAAAAATCGTCCAAGAGCTTGGATTTGATGAACCCCCAACTAACTTGAGGATGATCTTAAAACTTGCTAAAAAGGCCAATTACAGTCTGGAAAAGTTATATGATAAAGTCCAAGGATTTTCACAATATCATGAACGTCCAATAAAGCTCCCTAAATACTTAGATGAGAAATTCTTGTACTTCGCAGGCTTGATGGCTGGGGATGGGAATATCGGAGTTACAACCGATAGGGTTTATTCTATAAGGTTCTCAAATAGCAATAAAGAACTTAGAGAAAAATTCAAATCTCTTGTCAACGAACTTTTTGGGATCGAGCCAAAAGAAAGCGTGCCAAGTCTCAGCTTCAATTCGAAGATCATCGCACACATTTTAACCAGACTCGGCATTTTAAAAACCTCCAAATCTAACAAATCAAATATTAGTGAAATCCTACTTTCTCTTCCAAATAAAGAACTTGCAGCATTTATCAGAGGATTATTCGATTCCAGCGGGATCATAAAAGATAATGGTTCATCTTCCATCGAATTTCACTCTACACGTGAATTAGCTAAGAAACTCCAACTTGCACTTCTAAGATTTGGAATAATAGCACATTTAAGAGATTGTGTCATTCGAATTTCTGGAGATGACATTAAAAAATTCGCAAAGTTAATCGGATCTGAACATCCTAAGAAGAAAAATAGACTCCAAAAATTACTAAAAAAAAGAAGTAGTACAACCATAGATATAATCCCCGGAATTAGAGAAATTATAAAAGAAATAACAAGTTTCTATGGAATAAACGTTAAAGAGGCCTATAACCCAAACCTTGGAAATCTGGTTGAAAAAAAGGACGGCATTTCAAGAAAAACGCTTCAAAGAGTTATCAGAAACCTAAAATCAAAAGCTTCGATTGTAAATTCAATGCTGGGGAAAGAATCGAATAAAAAAGCACCTTTTCTTACAGATAAAAAAGTGTGCACATCTTTAAGTGAGTTGAAAATTCGAGAAAAGCTCCGATACCTAGAAAATTTGGCTTATTCAGACATCCTATTTGAAAAAATAAAGAAGGTTGAGATCTTCACTTCACCATATGATCATGTTTATGATCTAACAGTCAAAAAATCTCATAGCTTCATAGCAAATGGGATAGTGGTTCATAACACAGCTGCAGCAGTTCGAGACGAACTCGGCGGATGGTCACTTGAAGCCGGTGCACTAGTCCTAGGAGATCGTGGAATTGTCTGTGTTGACGAACTAGATAAGATGCGTGAGGAGGATCGTTCCGCCATACACGAGGCACTTGAGCAGCAAAGCTATCACAAGGATTTCGAGATTCTTCTCGCAGATGGGAAGAAAGTGAAGATAGGCGACCTCGTAGATGAACTCATGAAAAAAAGAAAGAATGAAATCATCCATGGAAGGGACACTGAGATCTTGATGACAGACAACCTTAAGGTAATGGCCTATGACCTGAAAAATTTGAGGGTAATTCCAGTCACCGCTGATAGGATAAGCCGGCATAAAGCCCCTGATAATTTTATAAGAATAGAATTTGAAAATGGTAGGAGCATTACTGTAACACCTGAGCATCCAATTGTGACCTGGGATGGTGATGTCAAGACAGTGCGTGCAGATGAAATCAAAAAAGATACATTAGTCTTGGGAGTGAATAATTACAAGATATCTGCAAAAGGGGATGTTGATACTGTCGATGCTAAATTTTTAGGATTCGCACTCTCAAAATACTATAATGGGGTTGAATTTACAAGTAGTGATGAAAAATTAATTGAAGAATTTAAGAGAGTATTAGAAGAACAGAAGATAGGGTATGAAGTTTCCATGAAAGAAGAAGGTGGGGAAACCCTATATACTGTTAAGATTGACAATTTTGATAAATTTCAAGAGGTTTCATTACCATCTAATATGAGAAGGATCCCAGATAGGATTTTCATGGGTTCTGCTGATGCCCAAAGAGCATTTTTAAATGCTTATTTCAAAGTTGATGGTTTTGTAGATGATCATCAAACAGGCTATTGTACAGTTTCGTTTAAAATGGCTGAGGACATACAGGATCTGCTTTTAATATCTGGGATTTACTCTTACATTCTCAAACACGGGCGGAACTATAAGGTTATAATCAGCGAAGACAATATGCAAAGATTTGCCCAGATAATTGACGATCCAAGATTAGCAGATCCCAATGAAAGGGTGACAACCAAGAACATGATACCATCCAATGAAAAAATCCAGGACCCATTAAAAGGAATAATATCGACCCGAGAAATCACAGTTGAAGAAGAGAACACCCCACAATCCACATGGCACCATCAAATAAAGGGTAAAAAACTACCGAAATGTTTGATGGGGGGGTTAGAGTCCAATATACGCCTTATTAAGGTTAAAAGTGTTGAAATGATTGAAAACACTGACTCAGAATGGGTTTATGATATAACTGTTGAACCATATCATCTATTTGTCTCCCATGGTCTGGTATTGCACAACACAATAAGCATAGCCAAGGCAGGTATCATGGCAACTTTAAATTCGCGTTGCGCAGTACTAGCAGCCGCAAACCCAAAATTCGGCCGATTCGATACTTACAAGTCCATAGCAGAGCAGATAGACTTGCCATCAACCATACTCTCAAGGTTCGATTTAATATTCGTCATAGAAGACAAACCACACGAAGAAAGAGACAGGGAACTTGCAAAGCACATCCTCAAAACCCACAAAGAAGATACACTACATATAGAAATCGAACCAAAATTGCTGAGAAAATATATAGCATATGCGAGAAAGAATATTCACCCCACATTAACAGACCAAGCAATGAAAGTACTCGAGGAATTCTATGTTTCAATGCGAAGCAGCGCAACAGACGAAGACTCACCAGTACCAATAACAGCACGCCAACTAGAGGCCATAATAAGATTAGCAGAGGCGAGCGCCAGAGTAAGACTCAAAAATAAAGTCGAAGCAGAAGATGCTAAAAGGGCCATAAGACTGGCGAAATCCTGCCTCAAACAAGTAGGCTACGACCCAGAAACAGGCAAAATCGACATTGACAAAGTAGAAGGCCGAACACCAAAATCAGAAAGAGACAAATTCAACATACTAATAGAGTTAATAAAGGAACTTGAAGAAGAATACGGGGGAAAAGCACCCACCAACATCCTTAAATCAGAAATGCTAGACAGATACAATATAAGTGAAGAAAAAGTGGAAGAACTCCTAAGATTTTTACAAGAAAAAGGAGTAATATTTGAACCCCAAAGAGGCTACGTAAAAATAGTCTAAAAAAAGAGGAGGCATGATAAACCTTGCAAGATTATAAAAAATTACTAGATAGGGCCATAGAACAATTACCACCAGAGGTCCTAGAAACTAAACGTTTCACCACTCCCAAGGCCTATTCCGTCATCCAAGGTAATAGGACGCTCATCCAAAATTTCAAGGAGATAGCAGCTAAACTAAACAGGGACCCTCAACATCTTCTAAGATATCTTCTAAGGGAACTTGGAACAGCAGGAAACGTTGAGGGTAAAAGGGCCATCCTTCAAGGAAAATTCACCCACTTCGTTATAAATGATAGGATAGAAGATTATGTGAAAAAGTTTGTATTATGCCCAGAATGCAACCGTCCAGACACTCGTATAATAAAAGAAGGCCGCATATCCCTCCTAAAATGTGAGGCTTGCGGCGCTAAAGCCCCCTTAAAGCCAGTCTAGATCAGGAGTTTTATATGGGTGGAAATTTTTGCATAAAATGCGGGCGCTCCAACACCCAACTTTTCAAAGGGTTATGCAGAGAATGTTTCCTCAAGGAGTACAAGCCTTTAGAAGTTCCTGAAAGGATAGAAGTTGAAGTGTGCCCACACTGCAACGCACAATTAATTAATGGTAAATGGACTGGGAGGGGCATCCCAGAGGATGAGATAATCTATCGCGCCCTCGAAAACAATATCATCAAGAAAGTAGAGGATATTATAATAGACCTTGAAATACTCCAGAAAAGAGGGACTATAAGTTCCTGCCTAGTAAGGGCAGAAGCAAAGATCCTAGGAGAGAAGATAACACAAGACTTCTACACAGAGGTAAGATTAAAAAAGAGGGCATGCCCATATTGCAGTAGATACAAATCAGGATACTATGAGGCGGTCATACAATTAAGAGCAGATGAAAGAAGCCTAGAATTAGAGGAGATAAAAAAGGCGGAACAGTTGATAAACAAAACCCTCCAGAAATCTTGGGGGAAAGACAAACTAGCATACCTTGCCAAGAAAACCCGGCAAAAAGAGGGTGCGGATTACTATATAGGATCATACAAGGCGGCGAAGCGGGTTATAACAGCTCTCAGAGAAGAGTTCGGGGGAATTGTGGGGGAGTCCCCCAAGCTCATGGGAAGAGACAAATCCACCGGCAAAAACATCTACAGGATATGGATCTCATTCAAACTACCCAAATTCAAAGAAGGGGACTTCATATCCTACAAAGGCCGAACCGGGCTTATAAAGGCCATGGACTCCCATGGTATACTCTTCTACGACCTCGACAGGCAGGAGATGTCAACCGTGCTCTGGCGTGAATACCAGAGAATAGAAAGGATCGCAACCCCAGCGGATATAAAGAAGACAACAGTCACAGCAATATCCCCTAGCAGAATACAAATACTAGACCCTATAAGCTATGAGCCCATAGACCTCAAACTCAAACCTGGCATGGAAAATTTAAAAATCGGTGACCAAGTATCAGTAATCCAAATAAACAACAAAACCTACATCCTAGGGTGATAAGAGTGGATATCGAAGAAAAGATAAAAATCGCGAAGAAGGGCACCATAGAAGTGATCACCGAAGAAGAACTCAAGGAAACACTCCAAAAAAAGAAGGAGCCAGTCGCGTATATAGGCTATGAACCATCAGGGAAAATACATGTAGGTCATGCAATCACGGTAATGAAACTCCTAGACCTTCAAAGGATAGGATTCAAGGTAAAGGTGCTCCTGGCAGATTATCATGCCCACCTTAATGGTAAAGGCTCCATGGAAAAAATAGAAGAAATGGCAGAATACAACAAGAGATGTTTCAAGGCCCTCGGCCTATCAGATGATACAGAGTTCATATTAGGTTCAAGTTTCCAGACCAAGGAAGAGTACACCCATAAACTCTATGAATTGTCACTTATAACAACACTGGCAAGGGCTAAGAGGAGTATGGCGCAGATAACAAGAGAAGCTGAAAACCCCAAGGTCGCGGAGGTCATATACCCCCTGATGCAAGTCATTGACATGATATTCCTAGGAGTGGACCTTGCATTGGGTGGTATGGAGCAGAGAAAAATACATATGCTCGCAAGGGAGAACCTCCCAAGGATTGGCTACAATGCACCAGTATGTATGCACACACCCCTACTCCATGGAACAGATGGTGGGGAGAAAATGTCATCTAGTAAAGGGAATTTCATAGCAGTTGACGACCCCCCAGAGGTTATCAGGGAAAAGATAAAGAAAAGCTATTGTCCAATGAGGGAGATAAAAGGCAATCCCATAATAGAAATGGCCGAATATCTTATATTACCAAGATATGGTAATATGCTGATAAAAAGGCCTAGGAAATTCGGAGGCGACCTCGAAGTTAACCGTGAAGAACTCATAAGAGCATATTCTACCGGTAAATTACACCCCCTTGACCTTAAAAATGCTGTTAGCGAATATTTGATAGAGATTTTTGAACCCGCCAGGGCATGCCCTGAGTAGGTGGTCATATGTTATATGAGATGAGATTGCCACATGGGATAACAGGTAGTATGGTTATGAAGATCATGGAGAAATATAATGTAGAGTTGGTCCAGACAGATGAGGGACCGGTCCTACAAGGGGAACTGGAAGAGCTTGAAAAGGTTAAAGATGAGATCATAAAGTATCTTAATGAGCGCATAAAAGAACTAGAGGGTAGATAATCATTATCGGCAAATGCCAAGGTATGGTGCTATTATCCTCCTTATATCATCTTGTATGATGTTAACACCCCTGTTAGCATCCACTATGAAGAACCCGTTTTCTTCCGCTATTCTAAGGTATTTCTTCCTCACCCTCTCAAGGAATGATCTATCCTCGAACCTTTCAAGGCCCTCAAATCTCCTTTGGGCATTTTCAGGGTTTATGTCCAATACTATGACGATATCTGGTTTTATGGCGAATTTGTTTATTTCAATGATCCAATCTTCAGGTTCTTGGTATGCCATGCTAGAGTAAAAGCATCGGTCACTTACTATGATGGTTCCTTCATCCTTTGCCTTTTCGATTTTGTCCTTTAGGAGGAGCCTGTCAGCTGCAAATAATAGGCCGAGTATCTTTTGCTGGTCATCGTCTGGTAAGCTTGGTTCATTTAATATCCTCCTTATAAGCCTCCCGATAGGTGACTGGGTAGGTTCTCCGATAAGCTCTGTCCTGCACCCATTTTCCTCGAGCCAGTCCTTCAAGAGTTTACATTGTGTTGTTTTACCGGCTCCATCTATTCCTTCGATACAAATATACATTGAATCCAATTTATATAAATAGAGTATAATAATATAATGGGTTAATTCAAGCTTGGGGTTTGGATCATGGCAAGTGTAATGATAGTGGAAGATGAGAACATAGTTGCTATGGATATCAAGCAAAGGTTGGAAATGTTAGGATATAAGGTTACCGCTACTGTAGCCACAGGTGAGGAGGCTATTGAATTAGCCGAGAAAACGAGACCAGATGTTATACTCATGGATATCGTCCTCAAGGGCGAAGTTGATGGGATAGAAGCGGCTGAGGAGATCAGAAGACGGTTCAAAATCCCAATCATTTATATAACGGCTTACTCTGATAAGAAGACCCTTGAGAGGGCGAAGGTGACAGAACCATTCGGTTACATTATAAAACCCTTCGAGGATAAAGAACTCCACAGTGTAATTGAAATAACACTCTACAAGGATAAAATAGAGAAGAAATTGAGGGAGAGCGAGGAACGTTATCGTGCCATTATAAAATCATTAAATGATGTCCTATTCACCCTAGATGCTGATGAAAAATACACCATGGTATCTGGTCAAATACAAGATTATGGCTTGGCCGAGGAAGAGATGATAGGGAAAACCCCCAGGGAAGTCTTCGGATCTGCTGGTGAAATACACCACGAACAAAACCAGAAAGTATTAAAGGGGGAATCAAGGACATACCATTGGGAATGGGAAAAAGATGGTAAAAGATCATACTTTATGGTGTCACTTTCACCCTTGAGAGATTCTAGGGGTGAAATTATCGGGATAACTGGAATACTCAAGGACATCACAGCACTTAAAAAGTATGAGCTGGCCCTTGAAAAGGAGAACAAGATAGACAAGGCATTAGCAAATCTTGCCAAGAAACTTCTAGAACCCATATCACTCGAAAAAATATCGGATAATGTTATAGAATATGCGAGGAAACTTACAGACAGTCAATTTTGTATCATAGGAGCCGTTGACAGCGGAGAACTAAAGGAGTGTATCATACCACAGGAGACATTAAAAAAATGCCAACTAGAAGAAGAACCCAAGATGGACGGCTTATATGATTGGATCATGGAAAACAGAAAACCGATACTATCCAACAATCCCCAAGAGCATATTAGCCTGCCAGAGGGTCATGTGGAAATCAAAAACCTTCTCATAGTCCCGGCACTATTACAAGAAGAATTTGTGGGTATAATAGTCCTTGCAAACAAGGATGGTAACTATGACAAAAAGGACATTGAAATAGTGGAAAGATTAGCAGACTTATATTCAATCGCCATAAAAAGGAAACAAGACGAGGAAAAGAATAGTATCATCATCCAAAAATTCTTGAAGATAGTATCAGAGGTTCTTGAAGAACTTAAATAAACGATCCAATGGCAATGTCAAGCACTATTTTTGGACGGGAAGACCTCAAAAAAATAAAAGGTATAGGGGATAAACTAGCCGACAAAATCCTAAAAGAACTTGGAGGAGAAGAAGAACTTACAAGGCTAGTTGAGAACAGAGAAGTGGATCGTCTAACAAGAATAGATGGTATAAGCCAAAGAAAAGCCATCGAGATCATAAGCAACCTCTTAGGAAACCCATTACCCCATTTTCTAAAAGGGGAGTGGGCCCGAAGATCATACGAGGACATAATCGACAAAATACTCTCATATGCCAACACCCAATACTCACGTAACAGGATACTCCTTCTATACCCTAGAAAAGATCCTAAATGGATAAAAAAACATGTACAGATGGTGATGGATTCCAAAAAGATGATTAAGAGACTCCCAATGAAGAAAATCAGGAAACTACTCAAGAATATGAAAGCCCCAGAAGAGCCGAAACCAAAATTCAACCCAACAAGGGCCATTCTAACAGAAGACGAAGCAGAATATGAAAGACTCATAAAAATGGGCCTTAACAAGCACCATCCAATACTCATAAACCCCAACCCAATAGAATTAAAAGAATATGAGCTTATAGTCTATGTCTATTCAGAAGGACTGTTCGAAATTGAAGGAGCACACAACATAATCATGGTCCCCGCCGGCGCCGAAAAACACCAAATAGCACCTGAGACGGTCCTAGATTATT
>NZ_AP042450.1:0-47500 GCF_055397825.1 Methanothermobacter crinale | reverse complement strand
CACCGACAAGGAAATCATACCAGTACCAGAAGACGGCCACTGCTATGTCCACAAAATGTTCACAGCAGAGCAAGTCAGAAAACTAAAAAAAGAATACCCGAACGCAGAGGTGCTAATACACCCAGAATGCGACCCAGAAGTCCAGGAATTGGCAGATATGATACTAAGCACTGGGGGCATGCTGAGAAGGGTTGGAGAATCTTCAAATCGGGACTTTATAATAGGGACAGAAGTAGACATGACCACAAGAATCAAAATGGAATTCCCAAACAAAAACCCCATACCATTATCTAGGGAGGCCATCTGCGACCCCATGAAACTACACACACTCCCCAGGGTGAAAAACTCACTCCTCAAGGAAAAACATGTGGTCAAAGTCCCGGATGAGATAGCTAAAAAGGCCAAAAGGGCTGTTGAGAGGATGTTAGAGGTATCAGCATAAGGATCATATTTTTATAAGATGATACTCCCGTGATCCAAGACCAATCTCCTCAGCATATACCAGCTGGTATCTTGAATCAACCTCACTCCACACCCCCCTGAACTTATCAGCACCCTCCTCAAAATTCTTCTCAAGTATAGAAGCCTTGAAGCCCACTTGCTCGTTCACAAGATCATAACTTGCAGCGTCTATCGCAACAGGATCCCTTGAGGCCAATATCCCTATATCTGGTACGATCGGATAATCACTCCAAGGTACGCAATCACAGTCAGGTGTTATGTTCGTAAGGAAATTAAAATATGCAACCTTATCCTCTTTACCTTTAATAGCGCCAAGTGAATATTCTATCATCCTCTCAATAAATATTGGCACATCCTCCTCCCAATTAAGATCATAAACCTCATTTGGGCAAATGTCCACACAATTCATACAAGCTATACACTTATCATAGTTTATCTTCACACCATCCTCAACGAGGGTGAGAGCCTCAACGGGACACTCCCCCACACAAACACCACAAAGATCACAACCCCCTCCTATTATTGGTTTTGCACATTCATGCTGTTCCAGTTTCCCACTTATTGTTGAACAACCCATTGCAAGGTTTTTAAGAGCCCCTCCAAAACCACTTATCCCATGGCCCTTAAAATGTGACACTACAACCATCCCAGAAGCTTCATAAATGTCACCAGCTATCTTCACAACATCAAAATGCTTCTGGTTCACCTCCACGACCCTCTCATTTCCCCCATGGAGTCCATCCGCGATTATAAGCGGAGCCCCGACAACAGCATAGTCAAAACCGTTTAGTATTGCTGTGATAAGGTGATCCACCGAGTCATGCCTCGAACCATAATACAACGTATTTGTATCCGTCAAAAAAACCTTCCCAGCACTCTCTTTAACCTTATCGACGATATACCTTAAAAGCACGGGACTTACAAAAGAATCATTCCCCCTTTCGCCAAAATGGACCTTCAAGGCCACTACATCATCCTCTGAGAAAATATTCTCACATACATTATCAAAAAGTCTCTGTATTTTACTCCCCTTATTCTCATCGGCAGACCGTGCCCTCAAGTCCGTGAAATAAACCTTAGATACCATACGAATATTCCCCCCTATAAGATATAACCTTTACAAAGATATATAATCCCCCCGGTGACTGTAAAAAGAATTGTGCCCCTAACCCTTTCAGAAGCGCTCCTGCTTGAACAGCCAAACTAAAACAAAAAAAAGAATCACTAAACCTTAAATATAATATTAACATAATTGTTATGTACTAGAAGGTGGAGAACTTGAAGAAATCTAAATCTACATTTTCTAAAAGTCTTTTTTTTTTTGGTTGCTATTTTGTTTTTATGTGCAGGTGATGCATCGGCGACTCAATGGGAAGTAGGTTCTGGTCAGATTTACACCACCATACAATCAGCAATTGATAATTCCAACACCCTCAATGGTGATGTGATCAATGTACACAGTGGAACCTATCACGAGGATGTTATTGTAAACAAAAAACTCACCATACAAGCCAATACAGGTGACAGAGTGGAAATAAACCCAACCAACACAGCATTCACCCTTGTAAATGACAGTACTGGTGATGGTGGCAGCACGATAAGCGGGTTCATATTAAACAACCCACAGAATGGGACCGGAATTAATATAAGTACAAATGATTGTACCATTAAAAATAATAAGATTAACGGTGGTAAAACAGGGATCGTTGTTTCGGGAGGCAACACCACAATCATAGACAATGTTATTTCTGGCCAAAGTGAAAATGGTATATTAGGTAACCTTTCCCATGGTTTTTTCACAGTTTCTGGAAATCACATATTAAACATGAATGGTGAAGGAATCATATGTGGGGTTACTGTTTCCACAAATGGGACTTTAACCAATTTTAATCTCATTGGGAACACATTGTCCAATATAAGCACATCTAATGGTGCCATATTTGGATTCCAACTGGGAAAGAGCAAGGGTGCTGGTGGAAATCCCGAGCTGGCCAATGTAATCAATTTAATGGTTACTGGGAACATCATCGAGAGTGTCAGTGCTTCCAGTGCCATTATGGGAATGGAAATAGTCAGTAACAGTATTAATGCCATGATTTCCAGTAATAAAATCTCCCATTTACAAGGGTCGGCCGGCAGTTCTGTCTATGCACTCGAAGCTGCCATAATAGGAAATGGGACTGTTAAAATCTCTAAAAATATAATATCTCACATAGTGGCGGGGCAACAGGCAGTTGGGATGGTAATCGTCGCCATGGGGGATCTAAGCCTGGAAAATAACCAAGTTTCCAGTATCAGCAAAGCCAAGGCATCAGTAGCCATGCTAGGTTTGGGCTTGTTAAATAATGCAACCTTGAAGAATAACAGTGCTTCAGATATCACCTCTCCCAGTATAGCTGCAGGTATTGTGGGTGTTGCTTTAGCACATCTTGACATGATCCATAACAGGGTAAATGGAGTAAATGGAACTAATGATGTTTCCATGGTAGCTGCTGGTTTTAACACCACCAAAGTTACTGGTAACAACATAGAGGGGGATGGTGCAGGAATAGGTATCGTAATCTGCTCACCCAATGGGACAATAAACTACAACCATATCACCAATTATAACTATTATATCCAGAACTTTTTATTTTCCAACTTCGGACCCAGCATTGATGAAATGCTTAAACCCCTTGATGATGCCATTAAAAAACATCCAGAACTAGAACCCATCCTAAAACCTATACGGGACGATTTAGACAAGCTCTTACATCAGCTGGAAAACAGTAACACCAATGCCCGCTACAACTGGTATGGCACCAATAGCCCAGATGCCGCTAAATTCTTCCTTGGCAACGGAACCCTAAACTATTATCCATGGCTGGTTCTGAATATCAGCGCCAATCCATCCACTATAAATCTTGGTGAAACTTCAACCATTACCGCTAATGTCTACCATGATGTGGCGGGTGGTGATCACAGTGCAGATGCTGCATTATTCTTCAGCGGCCCCAGAGTGACCTTCACAACCAACCTGGGAAACTTGGGTAGTAAATCAATAACAGTCCCCTGGGTCAATGGTCTAGCAATTGCAATTTTAAGGGCCGATGAAGGCCCGGGTAGTGCTACACTCACTGCCGCAGATTACCAAATCGTTCAAACCATTGTAAATATTCAAGGAGCTCCAGGTCCTGCTAAAACGACAAATATTACCAGTGTCGTGGGGATGGAAATAACAGGCTCGCCACTGGCAGGGATAATAATTTCTATTCTTCTAGTCCTTGGAGGATTAACATCCGCCAAAAAAATGGTATGGGTTTAATTCCCCCCTCCTTTTTTTATAGGAGAAGTTTAATACTCGCCTACAATAATTATCTTCCTTAACAACTAACCTCTTTGATCTCGAAAAAACTTGACTCCTCTTTTCAATATCTGCAATGACATAAAAACCAGAACAAGCGAAGTTGGACTCTTCAAAGCTTTAAACATTTCAATACCTGCAATATGGATATGGAAAATGGGGATCCATGATGAGAGTTTACATTAATCTGGATTAGGTGCATGTTTTAAGTTAGAATTACATGGGGGATGCTGCAGAGAATGTTTCTTTGGTTTAAATTCTGTGTAATCATCCGATGAATTTTTCCCTATAGGTTGGGGATTTTTTTTCTGTGGGCAATTTAAGAGGGCGGTCCTCACATCCTATGGGCATGATTAATATAATTTTCTATTTGGTGTGCACACAACATGGAACTGGGGGGCTTAGCCAGCGATGGAATGTTGGAGAATACTAGATGGCGATTCTAGGTAATGGGATAAATGTTTGCATGAACCCAAAGTGCAAAAGCTGAAGAAAGATTGGCAAGGGGTTGCATTTGCAACATATAAGACAATAATATTACCATGATGTATGTGGTGGGGGGTTGAAATTATAAGCCAACGCAGATTAAGTTTTTTCATCCACCCCATTATGAGGGGATAAATCAAAGCTAATGCATTTATTTTTCTCAGTTTAGCTGGGGGGATTTAAATTTTATTAGTTTCAAAGCGCCGCGTAGAACAAAACTTTGCTTAATCCACCCAAAAAATCTCACCTCTATGGGTTTGTCCTTCCGTTGCTTGCATAGACCCCCCACATTCGGGGGGGTTAGGTAGTTTTATAATAGTTCAGATACAATATATTTTGAGGGCAGCCCCATGGGGGGGTCTGTGAGGACAGAGGAGGGGGTGAACCTGCCAGTGAATGGATAAGACCACAATAGGCGTGGGGGTAAACTCCTTCCCGAAGCCCAGTATAATAAGGTTGGGGTTGCATGGTTTCCACAGTCTGGGGGGGTGAATACTCATGGATAATCTGGAAGTAATAAAACTTTTAAACTTGGATTTTAAAGGAGAACTTGAAGCCACAATGTTGTACACTTATAACGCTTTTATAATAGATGATTGTGAGATAAGCAGATTAATAGAGGGTGCTGCAGCGGATGAAATGAGGCACATGTGGTGGCTTGCCGATTTAATAACAAAGAGGGGTGGTAGACCATCAATGGAACATGGAAAAATAGAATATATGGAAGAAGACGTTAAAGAGGCTCTTAGGGTGCAAATACAAAAAGAAACGGAGGGTATAAGGAAATATGAGAAACATGTAAAGTTGATAGATGATGAAGAGGTTGTGGGGGTTCTGAGGCATATAATAGATGAGGAAAAGAGGCACAGAAAGGAATTCAAGGAAAAACTAGAAAAACTCAAATGATATTATCCTATATTTTCAAGTATTTTTTCTTTTATAATCTTTCGGGTTCTCTTGGATATTTTAATAGGACCCCATGGTCTCATGTAACCAAAGTATGGATCCTCAAATATCTCCCCATTAAGTTCAACTTTGTGATCATATCTTGGAATGAAGTGACAGTGAAGCCATGGTGGGGGACTATTCTCGCGATAGAATGTGTTCATCAAAAACCCCCAATTGAATAATGTGGCGCCAAAAGCTCTCTTAACGGCGTTTTCAAGCTCTTTTATGATAATGCGTAATTCAATCCATTCATTTTCCTTTATATTACTCAAGAATTCTTCTCTCCTTTTCAGGACCACGACACAGCTTCCAAGATTTCCCTGGTTCGGTGACAAGAATACAATCCAATAATCCCTCTCATAAAGATAATCACCAAAATTGTACCTTTCATCTAGTTTCATGGGATGAACACCCCGTCACGTGGAGGATTCAATCTTCAAGGAGGCTTGAAAGATAAACTGTCATTTCTATCTCCTCTCTTGCGATGAAATCCTCAAGGCGGGTTTCAGCCTCCTCCGAGCCGAGAGGATAGTATTTGTCCTCGTAATAGACTGTTATCAATAATTTGTCATCTTGTATCTCTGTTTCTTCTTCAAGTTTCCCTGCGAGTTTTTCCACTAAACTTCTTTCAAGTCCAAATACAAGATATCTTATATAATTTAGGGATTTTCCCCTATCAAAGCCGAAATCGACAATTTTAACCTTCATACTCATCCCCTAATTGATAGAATGGGATCCTATGAACCTTCCAAGTTCCTCTTGGATTTTTTCAAGTTCGTTCACGCCAAGATGCCCACAGATTGAATCATAGATTATAGTCTTTGAATTTTTGATCATATTTGAAAGTGGAATGGTATCAGTGGAGGGTGGGAAGTACTGATCCTGTCTAATACCCACAACTAATGTATCTGCCCTAATATTCCCTAGTTGATCTTCTAGGTTGAATCCCATGGCGGCATTGTTCCTCCATATGATATCATTTGCATCAAGTTCCACGCCTTCTTTCCCGGCTTTTATCATTGAAGCTTGAAGTTCCCTATTATCTAGACTGTTATAGTATTCTCTTGAAAATCCATAAAGGTACATGAACATTGAAGCGAGGCAAGCCCCCAAACTGGGATTTTTTTCGTATTTTCCACTTTTATAGGTTGGATCTGCTTTGATGAGCCTGTTCATGTATTCAAAGATGGCATAATTAATGCCCCTAACCTTGAATGTTGTAACTAGTAACACTAGGAAATCCATGAAATCTGGATAGGACACACCCCATTCCAGAGCCTGGAAACCCCCCATGGACGCGCCGATAATACCCTTAAGTTTCCGAATCTTGAATTTTTGCCTGATAAACTCATAGTGGAAATTAACCATGTCCTTGATGGTATACTGGGGAAATTCGGCTCCGAGGCCGGTTGTTGAAGGCGAACTTGATCCGGGGGATCCTAAAGATGTTGGGGCTATTATAAAGAAACTATCTAGGGGTTTGCCCTCTCCTATTAGAGGTAGCAGCCTTTTTACTGATGAATAGTCCCCACTCCATCCATGTATGTGGAGAAGACCATTAGTGATAAAGCCATCAGGGTCGACCCTTGGGGTTCCTATACAAGTATATTCTACTCTAAGGTTTTTTAGTGTTTCACCGGATTCAAAAGTGAACTCTGGTATGGTGAAATATGAGGCTCTGATCACCCCATCATCCTCCATGGACGTTTATAGCCCCACTTGGACAATTTTCCATGGCATCTATAGTGCATAGCGGATCATCCATATCTAATTCTTGCAAGTTCGCGAGTTCAACACCTTTTATCGATGATAGCCCGTCATCGGCAAATTCAAAAACTTCAGGGCAAATATCAATACAGGTACCACAAGAAACACAAATTGTACGGTCAAGTTCCAAACGATACAAATAGCATCCCCTCCCTATACATTATATTGTTAAAAGGATAATAAAAAACACCCAAGCATGGGGGGCTCTAATGTTAAATAGAATTGAAGCCAAGGAATTGCAGGATAAACTAATAATCATATACAAGTTTATATCCCAACAGAAACACCTGAAAAGATTCTTTGATTACAATCCACCAGAACAATCAGAGCTTATTAAAAGACTCCTTAAGAGCCCAGGAGCTGAGAAGATCCTGAAGGAGGCCATACTTGAATTAGAGAAGATTATAGATCCCGGGGTGGAGAAATCAGAGGATCTGTTCTATCATGTCTTGAACAGGGAGGATGTTGAATTCATGGCCAGGAGGTATGGGATGAGGGATTCATGGGATTTTAACAAACTCAACATTGAAAAACTCCTCAAGAGGATCTGATGGAATCTATGAAACCATGAATAACATCCTTCGCAGATTTAAGGAATGGACTTTCAACTTTTATAATTTTAAGGTTCTTCAACCTCTTTATCCTGAAATATAATGGTGGATGGGGATCCCATGAAATCCATGAGAATATCCCATCACCACCCCCTTCAGATCTCCTATACCCTATTTTCTGCAATGCCATTGCAAGCTTATCGGGCTTGCCGATAACAATTGCGGATAGAAGATCTGCCCGGGCTTCGAAAATTTTCGCCACGAAGAATATCAGCCAAAATATGACAATCACATACAATAATGGTGCCACGGCTACAATAGGTAAAAGCACAGTCAACCTTAATATAAATTCCCCAGCGATTATACTGAAGAGTATTATGGGGTCTCTGCCCATAAGATGGGCTAACTCATGACCTATGACACTAAGCAACTCTTCATCATCCAAACGGGTTAAAATGCCTGTTGTTAAAAGTATAAGGCCTCTGTGCGGATTAGGGCCTGTGGCAGCGGCATTAGGGAGCATGGTATTAGATATTATTATCTTGGGTGTTGGTATCCCGAACTTGGAAGCTGCAGACTTGACGAGATCATAAACGTTTATTATCTTCGATTTTTCATTTAAGGGTGTGCATTCGAAACCATATTTTCTGAGAACTTCCCTCCCAAGCTCGCAAGTGGGTGGTTCGCCTAACGCAAGAGACTTATCATAGATCTCCTTTTTTATATTAATCAGAAGATCCCCGCAGAATTCCTTGAAAAACTTAAGATCCCTACCCGGCAGCTGGTACATGAGTATATGACAAAAAGGGTTTTCAGGTGTTATCTGCCATTCACCCATTATCGAAAATAGTTTGTCAGATAATAATATGATGGAAAGCTGCATAAGCAAGATTATGATAACTGCATATAACCCAAATAGGATGAACAATATAATATTAATGAAAAGGAAGATAATAAACAAGATTAGTAGGTTGCTGCCAAAAAGCGCCTTGGATACCCTTCTAGTTAATGATGAAGGTTTTTCAGGGATTATGTCCTGTCCTTCAACCCATGCGAAATATAATGTGCTCTTCCTTAACTCCTCTTCAAATAATTGTATAAGGAAAAAAATATCATCATACAATTTTTCTACTTTGTCCTCTAAACTGGGAGGATAAGTAAAGTTTATTTTGATGTTCTTCCCAACTTGTAAATCACCGTTTATAACCCCAAGTGGGTGTTCCAGGGTGAAGATTAGCCTATCATATACTATCCTAGCATCATCAAAATCAGAATACTTGAGTATAAACTCTAAAAGGTCCACATAATATGCGGGCGCAACCTCGGCTTCTATAATAAACTCCTTTAACATTTTACCCCCCCACATTGGGGAAACTTTAGAGTATAATAAGCAACAATAATTATATAAAGTGATTGAAGATGGCTAATACGAGATTCATAAGCTTGGAGAACCCCACAAGCGAAGAAAGCTGCAGGATAATAAAAGAGGGCCTCCGTAAAAAGGCCATGATCATAATATTTTCATGTTGCAAGGTACGCTATTATGGTCGTGCCAAGAGCAGACTAGGCCCCGGGGAAAGACTAATAATAATAAAACCTGATGGGTCATTTCTGATACACCAGGATCGGAAAGTGGAACCAGTTAACTGGCAACCTCCAGGATCGAAGGCAAAAGTGAAAATAGAAGATGGGAAGATCTTAGTTGAGAGTATAAGGAGGAAACCGGCAGAGAAGCTCATGGTAGAAATGGAAAAGGTTCACACCCTCTCCTATTATCTTGTCAAGGACGTCCATGAATTGGAAGTAGCTGGCCATGAAGAAGACATGCGACGGCTCATACTAGAATCCCCTGATATTATCGAAAAAGGCTTCAGGCCCATAACAAGGGAATATCAGACATCAAATGGTTTTATAGACATCCTAGGGAAGGATGAGAACGGCTCATTGATGGTGTTGGAGTTGAAGAGTAGAAGGGCTGGTGTAAGTGCTGTGAGGCAACTTAAAAGATACTTGGAAGATTTCAAGGACGACAAACATGGTGTGAGGGGTGTTTTAGTCGCGCCATCAATAACACATGATGCCAGGGAATTACTAGAAGCAGAAGGCCTAGAATTTAAGAGCCTAGAACCGCCCCGGGAATTGAAAAAAGGCTATAAGATGACCTTGGACAAGTTTATATCTTCTCGATAGTCTCTGCAAGTTGTCTGAGACTTCTAACCTCCCTTACACTAGCACCTGCATCTATATAATATGAGACGCAACTGTCAACAACATCCCACTTATTTTTATCTTCAGGATTCAATATTAGAACCTTACGGCAACGTTGACAGATCTCCTCAAGGACCATGGCACTTAATGGGACGCCACCTTCACGTGGCCCGGCCCAGTCACGACAATCACTTAATATTATAAGGTGGGAGCGTGGTGGGAACACAACTTTCTCTTTGAATTCCTTAAATGCAGTGTACATGTTGGATGTGCCATGTAGCATCATATTTTGTTGCCTGGAAACTCTCAAGTTCTGGAAGGCTGCTAGGAGATCGTCCTCTTGGAGGGCTTTAGTTGTCTCAACGATTTTATTATCAAAGTCGAAAAAACGGGAATTATAAAATGTGTGTTGTGCCGCGTAGACTATACAAAAAAACCAGTTACTTATCCAGTCACAGGATCCGCTAACATCACATAAGAAAATGTGTTGACTCTTTTTAACCGGGGGCTTTTTATTGACAAGTTCTATGAGCGCGCCACCACATTTAAGGTTTTTGCGTATGCTTTTTCTTATATCTGGGCGGCCAAACTTTGAACCTTTAAATCTTCTAGAGCGTCTATTAGCAATTTTAAGACCGAGTTTCTTGCACAACTCGAATAGTCTAGTGTCAAAGAAGTCTAGTCTGCTAACATCCATTTCAAGGAGTGATCTTTCATCGCGGTCAAGGTCGAGAAGTTCCTCAATTGGGGGTTGGAAGTCCAGCTCATCCTCAACTAGGGGCATGTCCTTGGTTTTTTCAGTTTTTATCCTGGAATCTCTCCTAACCCTTAATTGTGTTTCTTCACTTTTCTTTTCTTTACCATGGAATACCTCGTCGAAAGCTTCTTGGAAAAGTTCCATGTGTCTTTTATCCTTCACATAAACAGATGCAAGAGCCCTCCTAAGATGCTCTCCCTTATTAAAGATCTCATATACTGAATATGCCAGTTTTGTACTCCTTATACTTACGGGCACTCCTTTTCTCCGAAGATTATCAGATAATTCTAATATTTTATACATTACACCCCTCCCACTATACCCCCTTTTTTATCTTCGGAAATCGAAACTTTTCATCCTTTCCTTGTCGTGTTGGTTTTTAAGCACGACACCAATCGTATCCTCGAGGGTTTTCCTGTCTAATCTGTCCCTTCCAAGGGTTATGAGGGTTTTAACCCAATCCACGGTGGCTCTGATGGAAGGCTTCTTCATAATATCTAATCTTCTTATCTCCTGGATGACCTTAACAACCTCTTCTATCAACTTGGAGGGCGCGGATGGCACCTGGGTTTTCACTATCTCCATTTCCTTTTCAGGGCTCGGATAATCAATATAAAGGTATAAACAGCGGTCCCTGGTCTCATCAAGGAGGTTCCTCTGGGAATTAGATGTTAAAAATACCATTAAGTCATTTTCTAATTCGAATGTTCCAAGATCGTTAACTGTAATCTGTTTCTCGCCTAAAGCCTGGAGGAGGAAACTTTCAACTTCCTCATCGGCCTTGTCTATCTCATCTATAAGTATAAGGGATGGTCTATCATTTATGAAAGCCGAAAGTAAGGGTCTCTTTATGAAGAACTCCTCCTTGAAAACATCCTCATCAACACCAGTTATCCTAGCCTTCTCAAGTGTTAACAGTTGTTTCTGGTAATTCCATTCACCAACGATCTGCTCAAAGGTTATGCCCTCATAACATTGTATCCTGAAAAAATCCAGGTTAAATGCACTGGCAACCTTTTTTGCAAGTTCGGTTTTACCAGTGCCTGGGGGCCCCTCCACTAGGATGGGTTTCTTCAAATTAAAAGCTAGGAAGATGACAACTAGGATATTATCATCAGCTATATAACCTTCACGTCGCAGAGATTCTCTTATCCTATCCATTTCATTATAAGGATCCATAATCACTACCTCAAAAAACCCCGGGGGGGTACAATTTATATCCCAGAGATTAATTATGATTATAATCATTATAATATTATTATTTTTTTATCTGCGGAAAAAGGGGGATGTCCACATGTGTGGGGGTTTAAAATGAACCTGGGATTGTGTCAAATGAAGGTCGTGGATAAAAAGGAGGAAAACCTCAAAAGGGCGGAGAAGATGATCAGAGAACTCGCTAGGGAAGGATCCGAGACCATAGTACTTCCTGAGATGTTTAACTGCCCTTATGATAATAGTAAATTCCGAGAATATGCCGAGATGCAAAACGGCCCCACAATAACTAAACTAAGGGAAGTTGCAATGGAATCCCAAGTTCATATTATAGCAGGTTCAATACCTGAAAAAACAAAAAAGGGCATATATAACACGTCATTTGTCATAAACCCAGAAGGTGAAATTATAGGAAAGCACAGGAAAATTCATCTATTCGATATCAACATCCCGGATAAGATAGTCTTCAAAGAATCAGACACATTATTAGCTGGGGAAACCCCTACAATAGTTAGAATAGACCATACGAAGATAGGAATAGGTATATGTTATGATATAAGATTCCCAGAACTTTCAAGGATCATGACACTCCAAGGGGCTAGGATACTCACATTCCCAGGGGCCTTTAATATGGTAACAGGCCCCGCCCACTGGAAAACGTTGATAAGGGCCAGGGCTATAGATAACCAAGTATTCGTGGTTGCAGTGTCCCCTGCCCGTGATAAAAAGGCGGAGTATGTGGCTTATGGCCATTCGATGGTAGTGGATCCTTGGGGGTCTATCATATATGAGGCTGGCGCTTATGAGACCATTAAAAACGTTGAAATAGACCTTTCACGGGTGGAAAAGGTTAGAAGAAGATTACCAGTCTTGGAAAACAGACGCCCGGAAATCTACAAGGAACATCCCCATTAAGATTGTATTTTCTTTAGGGCTTGATTAGCAGCCTTTTTAAATTCTTTATCACCTTTCCTCCTTGCCTTTTTTATGGGTTCTATTGCCCGCTCATCCTTCAAGTCGCCGAGGGACCTTACAGCTGCAAGCTTCACACCCCAATCTTCATCCTCAAGGACATTTATAAGGGGTTCCACGGCTCTTTTATCACCTAATTCCCCAAGGGCCCGTGCAGCGAACTTCCTAACACCCCAGTCTTCATCTTCAAGCGCTTTAATAAGATGGTCTGTAACCTTGGGATCGCCAATCTTTTTAAGAGCGAATATAATATACCTCCTCACAAGTCCCCTTTTTTTATTTAATACTTCAAGAAGCCTATTAACTGATATTTTACCGCACTTGGCTAATTTCTCGGCCGCGGCGAACCTTACAGGGTGACTTTCATCTTCAAGAAGGTTGATAAGAACATCAACTGACTCAAGGGTGCATGGAAGACTATCAATCATAATAATCTTGTCATCTTTCTCGTTAATCATTAGAATCATCCCCTCGGAATCATCTATTCAGGTTTACCCCTAGTCAAATCCACCAAAATTTTAAAGGCCTTATTGTTATCCAAGAAGCGGTCACCTAACTGATAAAGGGTCCCTCCACATCAAGTATGCCCCAAAGTACATAAATGATCTCTATCATAGTATGTCAAAGGGGAGGGATAAATGTCACGTAAACATCTAATAATAATAGTAGTTGCTGTTTTAATTATGGCTTTTCTCATAATCTCCTTCAAGTCCCCAGAGGATAGTGGGCCTAAAACATTCTCCAAGGGCAATGTTTCCTTTGTTTACCCTGCGGGTTGGGAAGAAGCCCCATCACTCACCTACCCCGCTGGTTGGGGGAAAAGTAATGTTACAAAAGTTTCAGAACAACTAGGAGAAATGTTAAATTATTCAATGTTCAGTGTCCGTGATGTTCATGATAAAAAAACCCGTTTTGATGTATTAAATGTTGGCTCAGCAACCTCCCTAGAAGAGATTGTAAATTTCTACAAGAGTGCCAGAAGTGGAACATCCTACTATAGGCCAAACACTGGATTAATGATAATCCATCAAGGTTCTAGGATAGATTCCGAAAACGCCTTAACAATAAATGGAATGAGAGCATATCAGATAATCTCAACATCACATAATGGCAAATACAAGTATGTGGTTATTTTCATCGAGAAGACACGAGGAGAGCAATATTACCAACTAGTATTCAGTTGCAGGATCGAAAAGTTTGAAGAGGAAAAAAAGAATTTAGACTTCATACTAAATAGTCTCAAAATCACCTAAAATTCCAAAAAAAAAAACCGTGTGGGTGATTGTAAAAACATTCTCCAAACTTTTAACCTACTCTAATTAAATAAGATGGGGGAATATGATCGGCTTATTCAAGATAACCAAAAACCTTGAAATTTGCGACTTGGCACTTTTGATAGAGGATACGATGATAATCGCAGACCTACACCTAGGATATGAACAATACCTCAACAGGGAAGGTTTCATGCTCCCCAGTTTCCAATTCAGGAAGATAATAGACAGGATTGACAAGATAAAAGAATCTTCAGGAGCCGAGAACATAATAATAAATGGCGACCTAAAACACGAATTTGGTAAAGTCAGCTACCAAGAGAACAGGGAACTTAAAAAACTACTAGATTATCTAGAAGAAAATTTCAAAAAAATCACTTTAATAAAAGGCAACCATGACCCCATCATACCATACCTATCACAGCTGAAAAACTTTAAGATAGTAGATTCTATGGAATTCCAAAATCATCTCATAACTCATGGCCACCACATCCCAGAGAAAATAAAAACCCAAACTATAATAATAGGCCATGAACACCCTTGCATAGGCCTTAGGAGTGGTGAGAGGATAGAAAAGATTAAATGCTACATTAAAGGCCCATTCCAGGGTAAAAAATTGGTTGTTATGCCATCATTCAATTTCGTGACCGAAGGTTCAGATATACTGCACGAGGCTATAATCTCACCCTTTCTAAAAGAAAGCAAATTATCAAAGTTCAGAGTATATGCAGTGGAAGATTTCAAAGTGTTCGATTTTGGGACGGTGGAGGACATCACAAGGATTATGGGAGAGCAACTGGTAAGGGGATTGTGATGATAAAAAAACAAGAGAAAAAGTACAACTCCAAGGAAATATATGCTATACTCCACCCATGGGTTAGAAGATGGTTCAAAAGCCGGTTCAAGGATTTCACAGAAGCCCAAAGGTATGCTATAAAGGAAATACACAATGGGAAAAACGTGCTAATATCCTCACCCACCGGCTCGGGTAAAACTCTCACAGCATTCCTATCAATAATAAGCGAATTAACTAGACTAGCTGAAAAAGGAGAACTAGAAGATAAGGTCTATTGTATCTATGTATCACCCCTTAAGGCCCTCGACAATGACATAGAAAAGAACCTTGACGAACCCCTTAAAGAGATCCAAAAAATAGCAGGAAAAAAACTTGGGATAAGAAAGGCTGTTAGAACAGGTGACACAACACAAAGCGAACGTTCAAGGATGCTCAGGAAACCACCACACATACTCATCACAACACCAGAGACCCTCGCAATCATACTAGTAGCCCCAAAGTTCAGGAAAAAACTCTCCCATGTAAAATATGTTATAGTTGATGAAATACACGCCCTAGCAGATAACAAGAGGGGAGTTCACCTCTCACTAAGCCTTGAACGTTTACAGCACATTATAGGAGACTTCATAAGGATAGGATTATCAGCTACAGTACACCCACTAGAGAGGATCGCGAAATTCCTTGTAGGATACCATGAAGGAAAACCCCGTGATTGTCTAATAATCGACGTAGATTATAGGAAAAAATTGGACCTAGAACTCATATGCCCAGTAGATGATATAGTAGCCGCAGACCCTGAAGAAGTTAACAATGCCATTTATGACATACTCGACGAGCTTATAAGCGAACATAAAACAACCTTAATATTCACCAACACTCGAAGCGGCACAGAAAGCGTAGTCTACAACCTAAAAAGCCGTTTCCCCGACAAATACAATGATGATAATATAATGGCCCACCACTCATCCCTCTCAAGGGAACTGAGACTAGAAGCCGAGGACAAACTAAAAAATGGTAAACTAAAGGCAGTCGTATCATCAACATCATTGGAACTTGGAATAGATATTGGATACATCGACCTAGTCATACTCCTAAGTTCACCCAAGTCAGTTTCAAGGGCCTTGCAACGCATAGGGAGAAGTGGGCATCGATTACATGAAAAATCAAAGGGTCGTATCATAGTAACTGACAGGGACGATTTAGTTGAATGTGCCATGATACTTAAAAATTGTCTCGAGGGCAAAATCGATGAAATAAACATACCAGAAAATTGCCTGGATGTATTAGCCCAACACTTATATGGTATGGCTATAGAACACAGATGGAGTTTGGATTATGCTTTAGAGGTTGTGAAGAGAAGCTACTGTTACCGGAACCTTTCAAGGGAAGATTATATGAAGGTCTTAAAGTATCTTGCAGGTGAATATGCAGACCTCGAGGAACGTTATGTTTATGCTAAGATTTGGTTGGACCATGAAAATGGAGAGTTCGGACGCCGCGGAAAACTTGCAAGGATGCTCTATTCCACGAACATCGGAACAATACCTGACAGAAGCTCTGCTGTTGTGAAATGTAAAGGGAAAGTTGTTGGTAGAATAGATGAAGAATTCCTCGAGAAATTGCGAAAAGGTGACACATTCGTATTAGGAGGTAAAATTTACAGGTTCAATTATACCAGGGGCATGACAGTTAACGTAACCCCAGCTTCTGGACCCCCAACAATACCATCATGGTTCTCAGAACAATTACCTTTATCATTTGACCTGGCAGTTGACATACAACGTTTCAGGGACGTCTTAGATGCTAAGTTTCATTATGGTAGGAGTAAAAGTGAGATAATAGAGTTTATAGTGGATTATCTTCACCTTGATTATAATGCAGCCCATGCAATCTACCAGTATTTCAGAGAACAATACCTTTATGCGAAGATACCTAGCAAGCGCCGTTTACTCGTTGAATTCTATAAAGGATTCGGTGGGAGGAAATTCATAGTATTCCATGGTTTGTTTGGCAGACGAGTTAATGACGCACTATCCCGTGCCATAGCATATATCATCGCCAAAAAATACAAGAGGGATGTTATGATATCAGTAACAGACAATGGGTTTTATCTGAGCTCTGATGGTAAAATGGGCGGACTGGAATCATTACAAAGATTAGACCCTGAAAATCTGCGGAGGATCCTCACATGGGCCATTGACAAGACAGAAACACTAACAGGCAGGTTCAGGCACTGTGCTGCGCGTTCACTAATGATACTCCGCCGTTACAAAGGCAAAGAAAAATCAGTTGGGAGACAACAAGTAAAAAGCAGAATATTATTAAATTTTGTTAAAGAATTGGATGAAAATTTCCCAATACTAAAAGAGGCGAGAAGAGAGGTCCTAGAAGACTACATGGATATAAAGAATGCTAAAAAAGTCCTTAAATGGATAAAAGATGGTGCGATGAGGATAGAGAAGATAGACACGAGGATACCATCGCCATTTGCATTCAACCTAGTCGCACAAGGATACCTTGATGTTCTAAAATATGAAGAAAGGATAGAGTTCATAAAAAGGATGCACAAAGCCATCATAGAACAGATAAAGACTTGACTAGGCGAAGCATTTCATCTGCTGATGGTCTGAAAATATAATCCACCCTTTCTAGTTTAGCATCAACCTTTCCCTGGAGATGCTCTAATGTCCGTTTCAAGTAGATAGACTTTCTACCATCCTCTTTTACAAGAGGGTATATTCTCACCTCACCCTTTGATACCCTTAACATTTCATTAATACTCTCTAGGTGGAATTTCCAGTCAAGTCTGTGATCATAAATATAAAGTAAGTGGGAGCATAGTACAAGATGAAAACTGTCATCCGGAAATGGAAGCTCCCTAACATCAGCCATTATATACCTTTCACCTTTACCCATCTTGTAATCAGACATGAAAATCTTACAAGCCTTTAAACGTTCCCTGAACATCTCATCAGGATCCTTATAAAACTTCCAAATATAGGAGCCTTTTTTCTCCAAGGCCTTTTTAAGGACCTTCAAGTGCTCGGCGCACATCTGATAGAGTATCCTGGGACTTTTATCATAGAATGTGTCAACTGCTTTGACATCAAATCCTAGACTGTGCATGATCGGGGTGAATGAGCTTGCACCCGCTGCACAATCCAATATACTCTTACCCTTCAATTTTTCAATGCTTAAATTGAACATTTGAATGTATTCTTGGTATGTTCTCCCTGTGAATATCGGCCCTTTAATCATATAATCGTTTTCCATACATTTTCTCATAATATTCTTGGTATTCGCCGGTTTTTATATTCTCCCACCATCTCCTATTCTGGATGTACCATTTTATTGTCTCCTCCACTCCCTCCCTGAATTTATATGTTGGCCTCCATCCTAGTTCCCTTTTTATCTTCTTGGAGTCCATGGCATACCTCTGATCATGGCCTGGCCTGTCTTCCACGAATCTTATGAATGATTCATCCTTTCCAAGTATTTCTAGGATGAGTTTCACAACTTCTATGTTCTTTTTTTCGTTACCCCCACTAATATTGTAGATTTCCCCTGGCTTGGCATGGTGAAGTACCAGGTCTATGGCCCTGCAATGATCATATACGTGGATCCAATCCCTTATGTTCGTCCCGTCACCGTAGATAGGTAGGGGTTTGTTTTCGAGGGCGTTTGTTATCATGAGGGGTATGAATTTTTCAGGGAACTGGTATGGGCCGTAATTGTTGGATGAACGTGTGATATTAACTGGGAGGTCGTAGGTTTTATGGTACGCCCTTACAAATAGGTCTGCTGAGGCTTTACTCGCCGCATAGGGACTGTTAGGGGATAGTGGCGTTTCCTCAGTGAAATAGCACTTTTCACAGGATCCATACACTTCATCTGTTGACATTTGTATATATTTTTGTATATCATGCCTTTTAGCGGCTTCTAGTAATGTTTGCGTCCCTATTACATTGGTTTTAAGAAATTTATCAGGGTTTTGGATGCTCCTGTCCACGTGCGATTCGGCTGCGAAGTTTATTATAACATCCGCGTCCTTGGTAAGATCATTCACCAGCCTCTTGTCCGTGATATCACCTTTCACGAACTTGTAATTTGGACTGTCATCAACTCCTTGAAGGTTTTCAAGGTTTCCACAGTATGTGAGAGCGTCCAAGTTTATTATCTCATACTTTGGGTGCTCTTTTAGCATGTATCTTATGAAGTTGCTTCCTATGAAACCGGCGCCCCCAGTCACTATAATCCTCATTTTTTATCAAGCCTATAATTTTATGGGCTTCTCATCTAGGGTCTTCCAATTTTTATCCTTTTCTGATAATATGATCTTATCTACCTGGTTTAGAGGCCATTTGATGGAAATGGTAGGGTCATCCCAGCGTATGCCACCCTCATATTCTGGGTAGTAAAATTCTGTGCACTTATAATCTACTATAGCATGGTCTGAGAGGACTAAGAAGCCGTGCGCGAACCCTTCAGGTATATAAAATTGTTTTTTGTTCTCTTCGGATAATATGACAGCTTCCCATTCCCCATATGTTGGCGAGCCTTTGCGGAGATCCACTGCAACATCAAAGATCTTCCCCTTTATAGCTCTTACAAGTTTGCCCTGGGGTTTCTTATACTGGAAATGCAAACCCCTTAAGACGCCTTTCTTTGACTTTGATTCGTTGTCTTGGACAAATTTTACCTTCAGTCCAGCTTTCTCGAATTCTCTCATATTATATGTTCCATGAAGTATCCTCTTTCATCCTCGAAAGCCAATGGTTTGATAACAAAGGGGCCATCGAGTCTACCCTTCGTGAATTTGAATTTTCCCATTAATATCACTCTCGTACAAGATCGGCCAAGTATTTTCCATAATCCGTATTTTTAAGCTTCTCTGATTGTTCAAGGACTTTTCTTTATCTATTCACCCTTTATTGTATGCTATCTCCTCTAGGCATGCTATATAGAATCCTTGTCTTCTCTGTATTGCCTCAATAAAACTACTTGCCTCGAGCAATCCAATTGGGGTTCCTGTGTCCAACCAAGCCATCCCTCTTCCAAGTATTTCAACCTTCACTTTCCCCATTTTAAAGTAGACTTGGTTAACTGATGTTATTTCTAGTTCACCCCTCTCAGAGGGTTTTTATCTCCTTGGCGATCTCAACCACTTGATTGTCGTAAAAGTATAAGCCTGGGACAACATAATTTGATTTTGGCTTTTCAGGTTTCTCTTCTAATGATATGACATTCCCATCATCAAATTCAACCACGCCAAACTCCCTCGGATCCTTAACATAATATCCGAAGATGATAGCACCTTCTTTGAGTGAAGCGGCCCTTTCAAGTATCTCAGTGAAACGGTAACCATAAAATATATTATCTCCGAGTATGAGGGCTACTTTTTCATCGCCGATGAAATCTTCCCCCACCAGAAACGCGTCCGCGTCCCCCCGGGCTCTTCCTGGATCTTATATGAAAATTTAACACCAAATTGGTCCCCGCTCCCTAGAAGGTCCTTGTAGAGTGGCAGGTCACGGGGTGTTGATATGATTAGGATGTCTCTTATACCTGCGAGCATTAGAACAGATAATGGATAATATATCATTGGCTTATCATATACTGGGAGTAATTGTTTTGAAACAGCCCTTGTTATTGGGTAGAGGCGGGTTCCGGACCCTCCAGCGAGTACTATTCCTTTCAAAATTCCAACCCCATGAGATAGTCTTGTAAAGCCAGCCTATAATTTCTTAGAGTGGGGAATCCTTCCATTTTCCAATTATAATTTTTTAGAATGGAACATTTAGGTCTTCTGGCGGGTCTTTTGAACTCATTACTATTCACTGGTTCTAGGCTTATGTTAATGTCGGCCTCTTTAAACACTTCTTTTGCAAATTCATACCATGAACAATGGCCACTGCTAGTTATATGGTAGATACCATAGGCCTGTTTTCTAATGAGTTTTCCTATGGCCTTTGCAAGATCTAAAGTGTAGGTTGGGGATCCTATCTGATCATCAACTACTTGTATCTTTTCATTTTCTTCGGCTAATTTTAGGATTGTCTTTACAAAGTTTCTTCCATGTTTTCCGAAAAGCCATGATGTCCTTACAATGTAGAATTTGTTGGTAAACTCTCTTACACATACTTCCCCAAGGTATTTAGTGAGTCCATAAAAGTTTATAGGGTTTGGTTTGTCGAATTCATAATAGCCCTCTCTTTTTTTCGCCATCAAAGATGTAATCGGTTGATATGTAGACTATTGGAGCCTTAACCTTGGAAGCAGCTAATGTAACGTTCCTTGTGCCGAGGACGTTAACCTTATAGGCTTTGTTCTTTTCTGATTCTGCGGCATCAACGTCTGTGAACGCTGCTGTGTGTATTATTATATCTGGTTTGGATCTGCCGATAAACTCTAGCAGATCCTCAAGGATGGTGATGTCCACTCTTTTTTGTGATTATCTTATGATGATCTGAAAGCGTTTTTACTAGGTCTTTGCCGAGCATCCCAGTGGCGCCGGTTATGAATATTCGCATGATATCATATTTTTTCGGATTATCTTTATGAATTTTTCCCTCTCTTTTAGACTTTTAAGCACATGGTCTGCCCCGGCCTTTTTTAGATTCTCTATGGTGAAGTCTCCCGTGGCCACGCCGATTGTAAGTGTACCCACTTTTTTCCCGGCTTTCATATCCCTTGGAGTGTCCCCTACTAATATGCTATTTTTTGGGTTTATATTATTGTAGATTTTTTTAGCCTTGTTTAAGGCTATTTGTAGGATTGTGCTCCTTTTACATCCTTCATCCCCAAAACCGCCGAAACTGAAATGGTCATCAAATTTCGCCTTTTTTAATTTAAGCCAGGCTATATCCTCTATGTTACCTGTAACTATTCCCGTGGGAATCTCCATATCCTCTATGGTGTCTAGTATTTCATGAGCCCCATCTAAAGGCTTTATTTTCTCTCTTTTCAGGTTTTTCTTGTAATGGTATACTATCTTTTCTCTAATATCATCAAAATCATGTATATGTATATCATTTTCCTTTGCAAAATAGTATATTATCTGTTTATCAGTCATCCCCTGGATATTATGGATATTTAGGGTGACATCAACGCCATAAATGTCTTTAAAGGCCTTTTTAAATGAATAAAAGTGGCAATGTGAACCTATAAGCAATGTTTTATCAATATCAAAAAAGATCATCATCTCACCTAGGTTACCTATTATTGATATTCATAGGCATATAATATTATGTTTAGCATATCTTAGGTGAGTTTATATGAAAATAATTTTGAAGCCTGTGGGTATTATTAGATCCCCTTATAAAAATGTTTCAGAGGCACCGCCTCAGGGCGTTTATTCAAAAAAAGACAGTGTAATCCATATCTTCCCAGAATTTCAGGAAGCATTAGATGGTATCATGAAATATGAATATTATTTCATCCTTTATTGGATGGATAAGGCTGAGCGTAACCTTCTCAAAGTCGTTCCACGGGGTGGTGGGAGAAAAAGGGGTGTTTTTTCAACAAGGGCGCCTTCAAGGCCTAATCCCATAGGTTTATGTCTTGTTGAATTGAAGAAGGTGGAGGATTGTGATCTTACTGTGAATGGTTTAGATGCTGTTGACGGCTCCTATGTCATCGACATAAAACCCTACTTTGAGGATATAGACTCGCCCTAATCCCCCGCCTTCACATCTTCTATGAAAGATTCTATTTTATCATGGTAGGATTTGTCTTTTATCTCTGAGCCGGTAACATCTAGAGTGGCTACTGGTTCCTTTCCTGTTATTTCTTTCATGACCTTTATTGTATCTTCAAATCCTGAACCAGCATATGTGCAGAAAAAGGCGACTTTTTTGAACTTTTCTTTGTTCTCTTTTAAATATGTGATGATGGGGAGTGATGGTCTAGCAGCCCATATAGGCGTTCCAATGATAACAAGCTCATAATCTCTAGGATCCTTTTCATAGGCTTTTAGCATGGCCTCTTTTTTCATTAGAGCATGATAGCCTAGCCTCAGAAGTCCAATAGGCCCTGAAAAGTCTTGTTTGCTATGTATTTCTTCGATGTCGCATTTGAGTGTTGAAGCAATCCTCTTCGCGACTTTACGGGTGTTCCCACTTCTTGAATAATATGCTACAAGGGTTTTCATAATAATAATTTGGGTTTTTATTCTAATAAATATGTTGGGGGTGTGGTGGCTTCCTCGATACCTTTGGGGGGGTGAAAACAAATTAGATGGTGGGGGGAGCTGGAAACTCTCCCACTATTTTTTGGAAGCCACCTTCTGTGGAATAAAAAAATAGTCTTTTTTTTTTTGGGGGGTGAAGTTGCATTTCCTATCTCTAAAGGTTCTCATATATAAACTTAATGGTTTGGGTGTTCCCTCACATGTTTGATAATATGTCCAAGCTCCTCTAGGATAATACCTAACCCCATCTTAACGGCATTAGGAGAACCTGGGAGGGCTATGATAAGAGAATCCTTGTATATGCCTGCAGTGGCCCTTGTTATGATAACACCAGCCCCTAACTCCTTATAGGACTCGTATCTGAAGATCTCCCCAAAACCTTCCAATTCTTTTTCGAATAATCCCCTTAAAGTTTCAATGGTAATATCCCTTTTCCCAATCCCTGTACCACCAGTTGTGAATATGACCATAGCACCCTGGCGGATCATTTCATTCACCGCTGCTATAAGACTCTCTGGATCATCACCTATAAGCTTGTATCCCATAACCTGATACTTCTCCTTTAAATTTTCATAGAGTAACCGGCCTGAAATGTCAGTAGATGGGGGTCTTTCAACTGTTCCATGTTCACGTGCCTGGGAGTCACTTAGTGTTATTATAGCACATTTTATCATGGATGGTGCCGTTTTCCTATGCTCTTCCATCGTCCTACTCTTCATACCTAAAACCCTTTATCAAAGAGATAATATATTATAGTTACCTTAAAATGGCGGGGGTAGGGTTTTTCTTTGGATTGGAGGCGGCTTCGATTCCAAGTTGGACGACCAAAATAAGTTTGAATGTCCCAAACCCTACCCATTCCAAGTATATGTTTTCAAACATTTAAAAACTTTTCGCCAGATCTAATAAAAAGAATATAATGGTACCATACAATAATAGGATGATCATAGAACCCCCAATCCAAGAATAGGGATCCAATATGGTGTGAAAATATGAAACTAGAAGAATATCATAAAATACTAGATTCTTCTGCATTCATTGGAGGGTACACCCCATCCGATGAAAAAAATTATACAATACCAGAGGTTACAGAAGAACTAAAAGACCTAAAATCGAGGATACTCCTCGAAAAATCACTAGAGGATGGCAACCTCAAAATAATCAACCCCAAAAAAGAATACATTGAAGAAACTGAAAGGCTCGCTGAAAGATCCGGCGACATTCTGAGATTGTCAAAGATAGACAAAAAAATCATAGCATTAACACTACAATTAAAAAACGAACAAGAAAAAGTGATGATGATCACAGACGATTACTCCATCCAAAACATCATGAAAATAATAAAAGTGCCGTTCAAGGCAATCATAACAGAGGGCATAAATGAAATATACCAATGGGAAAAAATCTGTATAGGATGCAAAAAAAGATACCCCCACAACTACCCATCAACACAATGTGAAATCTGTGGCTCCAAGATCATAAAAAAGAAAAGGAAATGATAACCCATGAAAATCGGTGTAGTAGTCCACGGCCCACAGATTGTAGACTCAGGATACGCCCTCAAAATAATAAAACTCTTAAAAGAATATGGGAAAGTCAAAGCACTCCTCGGCGGTACAATGGGGAGAACAGCAGTCTACGACGCCCACCTAGAAAACCTAATCGACATTTCCAAAAAAAGACTCCCAAGCCAATCAATAGACAAACTCGCAAAAGAAGGCCACGACATAATCTTCCTACTAAATTATGGAAAATCAAAGGTTACAGGCCATGGATTCGGCTACAAAGTCTTCATGAAAACAAAAACAAAACCAAAACTCATACAAATCGAAAGACCCGGTGAAAAAGACGGTACAGTAATCCCCTGGCACAAGTCGGCCAAAAGACTCGCAAAGGAAATCGCAGACAAATTAGGCCTCCAACTAGTCAAAACAGAAGATATAATAAAAAAAATGCATATAGACGAGCATGATAGACCCTCTGATGGGCGAGTATACCGGAGAATAATAGGGGTATCCAAGGATGAGAACATCTTCGTAAACGGTATAGTAATAGGCAAAGCAACCTCAGACAATGTCATATTAGTCGCTGAGGATGGGATAATAAAAGAGATCATCGGCGGGCAACTGAAAAAACATGGAGTGGAAAAACTGGGACCAGTAGACCTCGACAAGGCCATAGTCAAAACAGGACTCCTCAGAAGATCTGATAAGATTAAACCAAGGAAAGTGAAGGCAAGAAAACCCAAAAAGAAGCTTAAAGTAGCGTTCCTAGATCATGCCGCGGAGGACATTTACACCCTAAAAGGCTCTGACTTGGTTGTCACAGTAGGGGATGACACAAGCCTTGTAGCGGCTGACATACTCTATAGGTTTGACGTGCCAATCATCGGGATCACAGACGGAGACATTGACAAAGTAGTGGAGAAAGGCTTCAAAACAAAAGGGTCCATGATAATAGAATTCGAAAAGGGATGGGATGATATAATAGGCCGCAAAATCTTCAATGAAATCTTTAAGAAAAAGTATACAATTGAAATAGAGAAGATAGAAAATTTTAAAAAGAAGATCTTAAAGATTATAAATAACATGAATGTGCACTACCTTATAAAAGAAATATAAGTTTTGAGGTGGGCAATTGGACCTAGATTCAATAATAGAATCCGTGAAAAATTATGAGGGAATAACACGGAAAAAACCCATAAGAGAGGTTGTATCCCTACTCAATGAAGTTGACAAGGTATCAAGTAAAACATATATTAGTTTTGGAGATGATGCATCAGCAATACGCATCGGGGACGGTAAACTACTCCTAATAGCCGCTGATGGCATCTGGGGGCGTCTGATGGAAGCAGACCCATACTGGGCCGGGTACTGCTCAGTACTAGTCAATGTCAATGACATTGCAGCGATGGGCGGGGAACCCATTGGAATGGTTAATGTATTATCAGTAAAGGACAAAGAAACCTGCCAGAAGGTCTTGGAGGGCATAAAGGACGGTGTGGAAAAATTCGGAGTACCCATGGTAGGCGGCCACGTACACCCAGACACCCCCTATAATGCATTGGACGTTTCAATAACGGGATTAGTCTCTGAGGATGCTGTTATAACAAGCTGTGATGCGAAACCAGGAGATAAGATAATAATAGGCATAGACCTAGATGGCAGACAACACCCAAGCTTCCCACTTAACTGGGACACCACAAGCCACAAAGAACCAGAACTTGTAAAAGCCCAGATAAAAATCATGGAAGAAATCGCATCAAAAAAACTAGTAACAGCCGGCAAGGACATAAGCAACCCCGGGACGCTAGGAACCCTTGGAATGCTCCTAGAGGCATCGAATGTTGGCGCAACCATCCAACTAGAAAAAATCCCCAAGAAAAAAGGCATCAAATGGGAGGATTGGCTGCGATTATACCCAGGCGCCGGCTTCGTCCTCACAACAAAACCCAAAAATGCAAAAGAATGTATAAGCCTATTAGAATCCGTTAACATAACCTCAACCGTCGCTGGGGAGATAATAAACGAAAAAAAACTCTACATCACCCTAGATGATGAAAAAAGGACACTATTCGATTTTGAAAAAGACCTGATAATGGGGATACGAGAAGAAACCCAAAAAAATGGGGGAGAATAATTTGCTGATTAAAATCAACGGCCAAGAAGTCGAACTACCCGAAGGCTCCACAGTAAAGGATGCTATAAAAGCCACAAAAGCCCCCCACATAGAAGGTTCAGTCATAGGCGTCATAAAAGGAAAAGAAGAATTCGAAAAACACATCAACAAATACAAGATCAAAACAACAGCAGGAAGCATCATAATCGAAATACTAGAAGATGAAAAGATCAACCCACTCATAAAAGCCTGGAGAGAAAATTACAAAAAATTCAAAGGCCAAAGAATAAGATGGACAACACCAGACGAGGTGGCCATAGGCCCCATCAAAACAAGCCTAGAACCCACACACCAAGAACACCAATACAATAAAAACGAGGTAATATTAAGCCTCTCAGGTTTCAGCCCGGAATCTACACATGTAATATTCAGCAAAGATGAACACTCAAGCATATACGGTGCCCCACCATACAACAGGGGGGTTTTCGCGAAGATAACAGGAGGTAGAAGAACACTACTACTACTCACAGAAGACGACCACATTAAAGAAGTCGAACCCGTGATAGAACGTAGAAGCATAATCGAAAGCGCCGCCGTAACAGACCTTAACACCATACTAGAAGATGGAAACCAAATATTCACCTACGTCAAAGTAAAACCCACAGAGGATTCCCCAGAATCGGTTGAACACTTCTTCTCACTAGTAGAGGATGGTAAAGTCAAAGTAGACTACGAATCCAATTCATTCATAGGATTCTACACGTTGGAGGGTATCAGGAAGGGCTTAGAGCGCATAGAACAGAGAAAAAGGGGGACAGTAACCCTTAGGAACAGGGGGAGAGGGGCTGGACGCGTATACATTTACCGAGAAGACAGAGTTTCAACACCATCACACAACCTAATAGGAACAGTCCAAAAGGGAATGGAATTAATAGATATAGCAAGACAAGGAGACCAGATAACAATAGAATGCGAACCAGGCAGGATAATGACAGTTAACATGACACAAAAAGAAGCGGAAAAATACCTCCAAGAACATGGAATAGAGCAGATAAGAGATGGCCTGCAAGACGATAAAGCCATCATAGTAAAACAAGATCCCAAATATACAATGGACATCCTAAAAGAGAAGAAAGTTAAAACATTCGGCGTCGAAGAAGACAAACTCCTAGAAATAGAGATGGATGAAAAAGCACCACGCTCAACATGGTACTTCAAAAAAATCTCAGGACTCATAGACTCGCCCATAGGATCAATAGAAGTCCACTTCGCCTTCCCAGGCATGAAAGTAGTGATGTTCAAAGGCGAGAAAAGCGAAGCCAAGGGCATAATACCAGAGAACACGCCAACAGGATGCGTCAGGGCAGGGGAACTAGGAGTGACCAATATGTCACGCCACCATGTGGGCCTGATCGGAGTAAGACTCGAAGACAACGACGAATTTGGCCCAACAGGCGAACCATTCAACGCCACAAACATAATAGGGAGGATAACAAAAGGCCTGGAAAATGTTGAAAAATTCAAAGAGGGAGATACAGTCTATGTTAGAGAAAAAAAGTCAAGATGAATCCACGAGGATGGTAATACTGGGGCCGAATGCAAACTTAAGCCCAGCCGAACTCGTCCACAAGATTCACATGATGGGCCTACCACTCACAATAAAATCCACCTGCTATGGTGCGTTAATCCACGGAGAAAAAGAACTCGTGGAAAGAGCCGCCAAGGAGATAAGAGAATTCGACCCGAACAACATATTCCTAAAAGAGAGAGGATTCCCACCAGGAGACCCTAGAAGGTGCAGGGCACACAGGGGTGGTGCCAGAGAAGGCTTCCACCAACTCGAAAAAGAATTCAAATTATTAGGATATGTGAGCGAAGCCCTATCAAAGCCACAGAAGGTAAGCCTCCATGAGAAGAAAAGAATAGACATTAAAACTTTCAAGAAGATAGCCGAGGATATAATGAGGGTTTAAAATGGAGATAACCCCATCATCAACCGGGAAAGAACTCAAAGAACTCGCAACTTGTATACACGAACTTGTAGGACGCCTACCCCTCACAATAAGAAGCAGAGAAAAAAAAGGCCTCAGACTAGAAGAGGGCGAAATATTAGATTACAACTACACGGGACCAGTACTTGAAAAAGTTCTAAGAACAGGGAAAACCGCGAGAGAAATCCCAGAAACAGGACCATACAAGGGCACGCCAGTCATCGTAGTCCCACTGAAAGAAAAAGGGGAAATTATAGGGGCCATAGGCATCGTCGACATAACAAAGGGCATATTCACAGATGTCAGAGAAATTTCAAGAAGACCAACCCCCACAAACAAGGGAAAGGAGGAGTAAACATTGAAAGTGGCGATATTCCCACCAAACTCCCTTATACTAGCAGACCTTGTGGAGAGAAAAGGCCACGAACCCCTCATACTACAAAAAGAGATAAGGAAAAAGGTAACAGACCCTGAAATCGATTCACCACCATTCAACATAACACAAGAAGACCCCCTAAAAGGGCTCAAATATGCCGCGATAGAAGTCCCATCAGGAGTTAGAGGGCGAATGTCAATATTCGGCCCCCTAATCGAGGAAGCTGACGCTGCTATAATCATGGAAGACGCCCCATTCGGCTTCGGTTGCATGGGATGCTCAAGGACCAATGAACTCTGCGTATACTACCTAAGACAAAAAAAAGTACCCATACTAGAATTAAAGTATCCAAGAAGTCGCGAAGAGACAATAGAAGTAGTTAATAAGATAAACACATTCCTAGATAGATTGGAGGCTGAAAATGGTTAAAATAGCCCAAATATCATGTGGTACAGAATATAGTGGCGTTCAAAAAGAGATAGAAAGGGCGGCTGAGACATTCGGAGCCGAAATAATCATCCCAGAAACGGACATAGATTATATAGAAGAAGCATATGAAAAATTCGGCTTTGAATGCGCAAGTTCAGGTATAAAACTCATGATAGCAAGGGCCATGTCAGTCGTAGAGGGAAGAACAGACGCTGACGCCGTATTCATAGCAACATGTTTCAGATGCGCTGAAGGAGCACTAGTAAGAAATGAGATAAGAAGATTCATCCAACAAAATACAAGACTACCAGTTGTAACCTACTCATTCACGGAAAGAACTAAGGCAGACGAACTATTCATTAGAATGGAAGCACTTTCAACCATAGTATCAAGAAAAAGCATACTAGCAAGGGAAAAACAGGAAGGACTCACACTAGGGATAGATTCAGGCTCGACAACAACCAAGGTAGTGTTAATGGAAAACAATGAAATCATAGGCACGGGATGGATACCTACAACAGACGTTATAAGCTCCGCGGAAGAAGGTATGAAAGAAGCCTTCAAGGAAACAGACTACAAAATAGAGGATATAGAAGGCATGGGGGTCACAGGATACGGCAGACTCACAATAGGAAGACGCTTCAACGCAGACTTAATACAAGAAGAGTTAAGCGTGAACTCCAAAGGCGCAGTATTCCTAGCAAATCACCAAAAAGGTGAAGCGACAGTCATAGACATAGGAGGAATGGACAACAAGGTCATAACAGTACACGACAGCATACCAGACAACTTCACAATGGGGGGAATCTGCGCAGGAGCCTCAGGAAGATTCCTCGAAATAACGGCAAGAAGACTAGGGGTAGACATAACCGAGCTAGGCTCACTCGCCATCCAAGGAGACTACCATAAAACGCCATTAGACAGCTACTGCATAGTATTCGGAATCCAAGACCTTGTAACAGCACTAGCAGCAGGAAGCACCAGAGAAGACGTTGCAGCAGCAGCATGTCACTCAGTAGCAGAACAAGTCTACGAACAACAACTCCAAGAAATAGACGTGAGAGAACCAGTAATACAGGTAGGTGGCACATCACTCATCGAAGGACTAGTAGAGGCCATGAGCGACATACTAGGAGGCATAGAAATAATAGTACCGGAAAACTCCCAATATATAGGGGCTGTTGGAGCGGCCTTGCTAGTATCAGGCATGGCAAAAACAGAATAGGGGAAGGGGGATGAAAGTAGAATGTTATGATCGGGAAGGCGCCGAAGCATATGAACTAGTAGTAAGACAGGTACTCCAGGACCTGCAACTCGGACGGGCAATAGATGACCTGCGAATATTCGCAGACCCGAGAGAACCAATCTTCATAATAGTGGTTAAATTCGCCAGAGCAGCATCCCCAATCTACCTAGAGGATATGGCAATACAAGAATATGACAAAGAAGAAAACAAACTCCACCTACGCATAACAGATGAAACATACCTACCAGAATTACTTGAAAAACTCTGGAGACTAGAAGGAAGAGAAAAAATACAACAACCAACAAGATTCGAGATAATAATCGAAAACCCCACAAGAAAAATAGAGGGCTTGATAGTCCACGACCCCCAGGAAACCCTTAAAAAGAAAATATATGATGCAATCTTCAGAATAATACCAGAGGGATTCCGCGTCATAAGAGACATCTCCCAGGATAATATAATAGCAATGGTATGCACCGATGAACTACTCCCCGAAGAATGGATAAAAAAAGCATATAAGATAGTTGAAGAAATAAGGAGCTGAAAAGAGATGGTTATACCACGCCAGACAAGATTCGCCCACATAACAAAGGCCCACCCATGTTTCAATGAAAAAATCCACGACAAAGTAGGAAGAATACACTTACCCATCGCACCCAAATGCAACATACACTGCAAATTCTGCACCAGGGAGATAAGCGAATGCAAAATGCGCCCAGGGGTGACAGCGAGGATTATGAGCGTGGACGACGCCATAAAACACGTTGAAAAAGTCACAAGTGAGATGCCAATATCCGTTATAGGCGTCGCAGGTCCTGGCGATGCCCTAGCCAACGAGGAAACATTCGAATTCTTTAAACGGGCCAATGAGAAATTCCCAAACCTCATAAAATGTATGAGCACTAATGGCCTCCTACTCCCCGAAAAGGCGGATGAATTAGCCAAACTCGGCGTGAAGACAATAACAGTCACAGTAAACGCTATAGACCCTGAAATAGGAGAGAAAATATACTCACATGTCACCTACCATGGGAAAATCTACAAGGGAAAAGAAGCCTTCAAGATACTCTCTAAAAACCAACTCGAAGGCATAGAAAAAGCCGCCAAAAAGGGTATCATAGTCAAGGTCAACACAGTACTCATACCAGGATTAAATGACGATCATATCATTGATATAGCCCATGAGGTTAAAAAGAGAGGAGCATCTCTAATGAACATAATACCCCTAATACCCTTAGGTGAGATGAAAGATTATCCCAGGCCAACATGTGCACAGATAGAAAAAGCAAGAGCCGAAGTAGAAAAGATATTACCAGTCTTCAGGGCTTGTATGCAATGTCGTGCAGACGCCTATGGAATACCAGGTGAAAAAGACAAACACCTGGACATCACACCAGCAAGCCACTACTAGGGATGGTGACCCCCATTGAAAACCATAAAATGGAAAGAAAACCGCCTACTACTAATAGACCAGCGCAAACTACCAGACAAACTCGAATACTTCGAATGCAAAGATTACAAGGATGTTATATTCGCCATAAAAAATATGGTGGTAAGGGGAGCCCCAGCAATAGGAGTTGCAGCAGCCTTCGCAGTTGCACTAGCAGACCTAACCAACGAAGACCTTGAAAAGGCCGCTGAGGAGATTAAAAATTCACGACCAACAGCCATAAACCTCCAATGGGCAGTTGAAAGAACATTATCCTCTGATTCTCCACTAGAAGAAGCTTTAAGGATATACTGGGAGGATATGGAGACTACAAGGGCCATTGGGGAACATGGGGCTGCTCTAATTGATGATGGGGATACTATTCTCACACATTGTAACGCCGGGGCCCTTGCATGTGTGGATTATGGGACAGCCCTTGGGGTTATAAGGGCAGCCCATAATAATGGTAAACATGTGAAAGTAATTTGTGATGAGACAAGGCCACTAGGCCAAGGGGCCCGTTTAAGTGTATGGGAACTTCAAAGGGACAACATCCCTGTAAAGCTTATAGTGGACAGTGCAGCCGGGTACCTTATGCAACAAGGCAAAATCGATAAGGTTATAATTGGGGCTGATAGAATTGCCAGGGGTGGTGTTGCTAATAAGATAGGCTCCCTGATGATTGCATTAGCTGCTGAAAGGTTTGGGGTGCCATTTTATGTGGCGGCCCCTAGCAGCACTTTTGATGAGGAGAATAGTATCTATGATACTATTATCGAGGAGAGGGGCCCTGATGAGGTTTTATATTATGGGGGTTGTAGGATAGCCCCAAGGGATACTCAAGTCATTAACCCTGCTTTTGATATTGTACCCTCTGATCTTATAACTGCTATAATCACTGAAGATGGTGTAATAGACCCCATTTAGGTTTTCTGGATTTTTACATCGATTGCAATCTGCCAAACCCCTGGACTCTTTGACTTAACCCTCCTCTTGTGGAGTATTTTCACCTTAAATGGTCTTGCAGCCTCTAACAGATGTTCTATTGGGGTTTTGAAGTCTCTTGCAAACTCGTAATAATGTATTATCCCATTCTCCTTTATCAGTTTTAATGCTAGGCTTAAGAATTCTTTGGCATTTGCTGGGAGATTCATTATGATCCTGTCAACTTTCTCGGGGATTTTCTCTGCAACTTCTCTTATGTCTCCGTGACATGGAATAATCTCATTGGCCCTGTTCAGCTTGATATTCTGTTTTAGGTATTCTATGGCCGCGGGGTTGATATCAACGGCATAGATCCGGGAAGCCCTTTTGTGTCTTGCGATGGCGAGGGAAAATGGTCCAACACCCGCGAACATGTCAAGGACTACTTCCCCTTTTTTTGTTTGTCTTGCGATTCTTTCTCTTTCATTCGCGAGCCTGGGGTTGAAGTAGACTTTTTTTATGTCTAGTTTTATCCTTGTGGAATATTCGACATGGATTGTCTCGGTTGAATCTTCACCTGCAAGATGCTCAAACTCCCTTATACGTTTAACGCCTTTAATTTTGCTTTTTTTCCGGAATACTCCGCGCCTTTTCGTGAATTTTAACACGGCCTCTCCTATTAAGTGTTTGTATTCTTCTAGTTCTTCTGGGATTTCTAAGATTACAATGTCTCCTATAATGTCAAAGGATCTTCTTATATCCATAAGGAGTCTATCTTCTATTTTATCCTCCAAGATCTCTTTAAAGTTTCGTGGATGCCTTTCATTCTCTTGGAATTTCGTTTCAACGATGGAAGCGCTTTCATGGATCGTTTTAGGGTCTACAGACTCCTTTAATGGTATGAAAACGGATCTTTGATCCCTTTTAATCTTAAAATTAGGATCTATAATGGAGTCCTTAGCAAGTCTTTTTATTATAGTGTTCGCGTACCTTTTAGGAACCCTAAGAGCCTTCAAAATAATTGACCTCCCCACTTTAAATCCTGCAATAATAATAACCATAACTTTTTCTTTTTCAGTTAGACAGTCTTTAAATCCTACAATAATAATAACCATAATATGATTTAAACTTTGTATCCTTGGGGGCAGATCCCATATGCTCTATATTATAGGTTTAGGACTCTATGATGAAAATGACATTTCAATCAAAGGCATGAAAACACTAAAAGAATGTGATAGGATATTCGCCGAATTTTACACAGCAAAACTAAAAGACCAGAGCCTATCAACAATAAAAGAGAAAACAGGGAAAGATATTCAGATCATAGGAAGGAAGGAGATAGAAGAGGAAATGAAACCACTAAAATACGCTAAAAGGGAAGATGTGGCATTACTAGTGCCAGGGGATCCGTTAGCCGCCACAACACACTCCACCCTCATATTAGAGGCCCAGAGAAAAAACATTAAAACAAGGATCATACACTCATCATCTATTTTCTCAGCGGCCCCGGGCCTCGCAGGCCTACAAATATACAAGTTCGGTAAAACAACAACAATACCATTTCCAGAAGAAAACTATTTCCCACATTCACCATATCTCACAATCAAAAATAACCTTAAATATGATGCCCACACCCTAATACTCTTAGATATAAAAGCCGAAGAAAACAAGTATATGAACGCAAACCAAGGCCTAAAATACCTCCTAAAAGTTGAAGAAGAGAGAAAAGAGAATATAATCAGCTTAGATTCGCTAGCTGTTGTATTAGCCAGGGTGGGGTCATCAAATCCGCTTATAAGGGCTGATAGGATAAAGAAACTCATAGTGGAAGATTTTGGGGGCCCCCTGCACTGTCTAATCATCCCATCCAAGTTACACTTCCTTGAAGCAGAATACCTCATAGAAATAGGGAGAGCACCACCAGAAATACTAGAGGGGAGAATATGAAACATCACGACGCCGGTAAAACAACAAGAGACATACTAAATGCAAAGAATGTCATAAAAGTTTTAAAAATTAAAGATGGGATGATATTAGTCGATGCAGGTTGCGGTGACGGTTTCATATCCATTGAAGCCTCAAAGACCATTGACACTGGTAAAATCTATGCCATCGACATCTATGAAAAATCCATCAACATACTAAAGAAGACAATAAAAAAGGAGAACATAAAAAACATCAAAGCAATACTCGGGGATATAACAAGGAAACTCCCAATCCCAGACGCTACAGTAGATATATATTTCATGGCTAATGTATTACATGGTCTAGTAGCCAATAAGAGAATTAAACCTGCTATGAAGGAGATAATCAGGGTGCTGAAACCTGATGGTAGACTAGCCATTGTAGAATTCAAAAAAAGAAGCAAACTAGGACCTCACCCCTCCCTAAGATTAGACCCTGATAAAACCTCTGATATTATAAAAGTTTATGGTTTTCACCCAGTAAGGGTAGAGGACGTTGGACCCTACCATTATATTCTAGTGGCGAGGAAGTCAGTATAATCGTGTATACCTTTGGAGGTATTCTTGGAATTCATTGTCTAGTATGCGCAGGGCTGTCATGTTAGCTGGTGAAGTGGCTGCTTTTTCCTCTACAAGGTTCCTGAGGGTTCCCATCTTTATATGCTCTCTCACTTCTCTTATAACAAAATCAAGAGTTTCCTTATTGTAGTTGTAAAGTTCGCTCTCATTCAATTTGTATATCTCATATTTGTCTAACCTATAGGAATGGTTAGGCGCCATTAGAATGTTAAGGTAACTGTAGAATTTGCATATAGTATCTGTGAAAAAATCGACGCCCATATAAACCAGTATAGGTATGAATGATGCTTCAGAGTATGGAAAACATAATAGGGTGTCTGGTTTTATACTTTCACGGAGTTTAACCGTTAATCTTACAAGATCCATGGGTTTTGTGAGTAATTCATCCCCATTTGCTATTATAAGCTTCTTAAAGCCTAAGGCCTCAAGTTCTATTGCACATTTAATCCTTAGATCTAAGTATTTAGCGCCGTGTATAACGGCATATTCACCCTTTGAAGATTTGGCATTTTTTATTGTTTCTTCCACACTCCATTTGGCTATTTCAATGGGCACATTATAAGGTGTGGGCTGATCCGGTGCAAAGTCCATGGTCTCATATTCTATGACTGTTGGTGTTTCCATCCCATTTATCATGCCTAGACGGGCTGGGCCATCATGAAGTTTTATCTCAAACTTTTTCATATTTGCCACCGATTATATGAAAGCCTATTCCCCCCATTTCCTGGTGGGCATGAATACTATCTTCTTTGTGTTAGCATATAACCTATAGTGTAACCTAAAAGGTTACACTCTTGTGATTTTTAGTAACTTATATATACTGAGCACTTCCAGACCGGAAACATGGGAACCAGTGACACCCCCAATACTAGGGCGTGAAAACAATGTCTATATTAGAACGCCTAAAAAAATTATTAAGAAGTGAAAAAGAACCCGAAGAAAAAAAACCAAAGGAACTTAAAGAGGAAGTTGCTGAGGAGAAACCAGAGGAACCTAAAGAGGAAGTTACTGAGGAAGTCAAAGAGGAAGAGCTTGAGAAACCTAAAGAGGAAGTTGCTGAGGAGAAACCAGAGGAACCTAAAGAGGAAGTTACTGAGGAAGTCAAAGAGGAAGAGCTTGAGAAACCTAAAGAGGAAGTTGCTGAGGAGAAACCAGAGAAACCTAAAGAGGAAGTTAGTGAGGAGATCAAAGAGGAAGAAGTTGAAGAGACTGAAGAGGAAGAAAAACCTGAAAGGAGTGATATAATGACTCTGTTAAAAGGAGAAGAAGAACTTATAAGAAGAAGCGAGGTAGACAAGGAATTCTCCGAGAAAGTTAAAGCAGCTGGTGGAGAAAGCCTTGAATACTGCTTCCAATGTGGAACATGCACAGGATCCTGCCCATCAGGTAGGAGAACACCCTATAAAGTAAGGCAGATAATCAGAAAAGCAAACATGGGCCTGAAGGACCAGCTCCTATCAGACCCTGCACTATGGATGTGCACAACCTGCTATGCCTGCCAGGAAAGATGCCCAAGGAAAGTTAAAATAGTTGACGTTATAAAACTAATAAGGAACGAAGCAGCCAAAGCAGGATACATGTCCCCAGTACACAAGGCCGTCGGTTCATTCGTCATAAAGACAGGCCATGGAGTGCCAATAGACGACGCCACAAAACAGTTAAGAGATGCGGTAGGCCTGGGAGAATTGCCACCAACAACGCATTCATTCCCAGGAGCTCTAGAGGAAGTTCAGAAGATCATAAAAACAACGGGATTCGATTCGCTCATAGGATACAACTGGGAAACAGGTGAAATAGAATAATTGGAGGCTGAAAAGATGGCATTCGCATACTTTTTAGGTTGTATAATGAACAACAGGTACCCTGGGATAGAAAAGGCAACACGCGTACTATTCGACCAACTAGGAATAGAATTAAAGGACATGGAAGGTGCATCTTGCTGCCCAGCCCCTGGAGTGTTCGGATCATTCGACAGGACAACATGGGCATCCATCGCAGCAAGGAACATAACAATCGCAGAGGAAATGGGCGTTGACCTTATGACAGAATGTAACGGGTGCTTCGGTTCACTATTCGAGGCAAACCATCTACTCAAAGAGAACGAAGAAATGAGAAATAAAGTCAATGAAGTACTCAAAGAAGTTGACAGAGAATACAAAGGAAAAATCAAAGTAAGACACTTTGCCGAGATATTATACAATGATGTTGGACTCGACAAATTATCAGAACTAGTTAAAAAACCTCTAGATTTAAACGTGGCAGTACACTATGGTTGCCACTTCCTAAAACCAAGCGAGGAAATAGGTATTGACAATCCAGAAAATCCAACGATCCTAGATGAATTAGTGGAAGTTACGGGTGCGAAATCAGTACCATATAAGGATAAGATGATGTGCTGCGGTGCAGGTGGAGGTGTAAGATCCCGAGACTTAGAAGTGGCATTAGACTTCACAAGAGAAAAGATAATAAACATGCAAGAGGCTGGAGCCGACGTAATAGTCAACGTATGCCCATTCTGCCACCTACAATTCGACAGGGGACAAATAGAGATCAAAGAGAAGTTCGGAGAAGAATTCAATATGCCAGTACTTCACCTTGCACAATTACTAGGACTTGCAATGGACCTCGACATAAGAGACATAGTCATAGACGCTCACAATATCAAAGTCGACCCAGTGATAAGGAAGATAGAAGAATCCTTAGCCGAAAAGGATATCACAATAGGGGGAGAATAGAAACCCTCCCAATTTTTTATCCTTTTTCTCCATTCTTCTTAGAAAATTACTTATATAACAAACACCCCTAGTTTTTTCATCTTCTGTTCCTTGCAATAGACCATCCCTCCCATAGGGGAGGTGAGTATTTAACTTTAAATAACTCAAAATACAAAGATAATATTTCAAGGAAGGTAGCACCCCCCCAGAGTCCATGAGGAGAGGGGTGGGTGTGAACTTGCAGTGGAGGAATAAGACCTCCCAGAAGATGGGGGTAACCCCCCCATGGAACTCCCCCATATGAGGGGATGTAGTTCACATAAAATTTGAGGTGTGTCCATATTGTTCATAGCAACATTGCGCGGAATCTACAAATACGCAGAATTGCCCGGAGAATACGCCAAATTTGCGGACTTCCACGCAGCACTAAAAAAGAAGAAGAAGATCAAAGAGGATGAGGAAATAGCAGTACTTAACATAGTAGGCACCAACAGCTACCACATACTATTCCTAGAATCCTATAATAGCTTGGATGAGATCAAAGAAGAACTTAAAGAAGCAGGTGCCAAGATAAACCACACTACATTAAAAATACTGGAAGGACACTTATGACCCTATCAGTAGAACAAACTTGGATGGTACTCCTAGGATTATTAACAGACCTGAAAAAAAGGGGATTGGAAGTACCCAAGGATATAAACGAGGAAATGCGACTAGTAAAAGCGTCAATAAACTTTTACAAAACAGACACGACCAACCCTCAGATGATGAAAGAATTGAAAAGGATAAATGAAATGTTGAATGAAATCCAGGAGACTCTCCTAGAGATTGCGGGGTCTGTCAACAAAAACTACCAAGGACAATGGATTGAAAAACTTAAAAGAGCCTCACTAGGAGAGGAAGTATATAAAGTGCCGGAGCCAAAAGCACGCTTCATAGTCGGGGCGCCCCCAGGATTCTCAATTGCAAGAGTCCACCTACAAGAACCATTAGCAGAAGACAGAGTCCAAGAAATAGCAGAAGAATACAACCTTATCATAGAATTTGAAGAGGATGACCTAATAGCAGTCTACGGCGAAAAAGAGGATATAAAGAAGGGTCTCAAGGAGATAGGCTCCTTTTTTCACAAGTGAACACCCCTCCGATGCCATTAGAAGATTTATATGGAGTGGTACTCATGAATATACTTGCACTTAGTGACCTCCATGGCATGAACCCGAGTACAATCCACCAATACCTCGAAGAGAATAAAGTAGACCTTATAATAATAGCAGGGGACATAACACACTTCGGACCACCAGAACTTGCAAGGGAGATACTAGATGACATAGCAGCCCACAAAATACCGATAATAGCAGTCCCAGGAAACTGCGACCCCCATAGTATACACTCCCACATAGAAAATTCCAAGGCATTAAACATCCACGCAAGAACCACTAACATAAAAGGAATTTCATTCTGTGGCCTTGGAGGATCGAATCCAACACCATTCAACACCCCACTAGAATTTGAAGAAGATGAAATATACCAGATCCTAAAAGACACAATAGGAGATGATATAACGATCCTTATAACACACGCACCACCATATGGTACGCGGGCAGACAAACTACCCAACGGAGAACATGTAGGCAGCAAAAGCATAAGAAGGATAATAGAAGAACACCAACCAAAACTTAACATCTGTGGCCACATCCACGAGGGCAGAGGAGAGGACAAGATAGGAGACACCATCATAATAAACCCTGGAGAAACCTCCAAGGGAGAAGCATGCCTAATAAGAATAGATGATGGGAAAATAACTACAGAATTCATAAAATTAAAATGACCCCCCCTAAGGTTTTATGGTTGTGTAGGGGGGGTCAGCGACCCTCCCACAAAGACTGCGTGGGGGGGATTTTCTCTTTTTTGGGGTGAAAATCCATGATAATGGTCCAAGGAGAAGTAGGTGGTAAAAAGTATACAGAACCATTCTCAAAGGGCGTTCTCGCAAGGTCATTAACCAGGGCCGAAATGGACCCGAACAAAGCTTATACTTTCGCATCAAAGATAGAAACCTACCTCAAGAAGAAGAAAATAGACCTTATAACAATAGATGAACTGGTAGAGATAGTTTTTAATAAACTTAAAGAGGAAGACAAGGAGATAGCGGAAAAATACATGCTCTGGAGGCGTATAAGGGAACATAAAGAACCTCTCATAATACTGATAGGTGGAGCGTCTGGTGTCGGCACCTCATCAATAGCATTTGAAGTTGCCAACCGTCTAGGTATAAGGAACATGATAAGCACTGACATGATAAGGGAAGTGATGCGTAAAATAGTATCTCGAGACCTTCTACCATCATTATATGAGTCAAGTTACACAGCATACCAGTCACTTAGGATACCACCCCCACCAGAACTCGACGAGGTCCTGATAGGATTCAGAGACCATGTAGACACAGTGAGTGTTGGCGTGGAGGCCGTAATTGAAAGGGCACTCCGGGAAGGTATAAGTATCGTAATCGAGGGCGTTCACATCGTACCTGGATTCATACGGGAAGACCTCGTGAACAAGGAAAATGTTGCAATGTTCGTCCTGACAGTGCCGGATGAGAACGTCCACAAGGGAAGATTTTATTCAAGATGCAGACAAACATGGGCCAGAAGACCACTGAAAAGGTACATAAGCTACTTCTGGGCTATAAGGAGGATACACAGGTACTTCGAAGCCCAGGCCAGGAAATATAATGTGCCAGTCATCGAAAACATTGATGTTGTCACCACAATCGATTCAATCATAAAATCCCTCACAAAGACAACCGTCAAAGGAGGTAAAGACGTTGCCGAAGAAATTGGATGAAATAAAAGTCAAAGAAGTTATGACAGAGGATCCCATCACAGTCAAACCATCAGAGGATGTGGTCTTCGCATTCGAAAAATTGATGAAACATAAAATAAGCGCATTACCAGTTGAAGACAATGGAAAACTCCTAGGTATAGTGACAGCCACAGATCTCGGCCACAACCTCATACTAGACAATTACAAGCTAGGCACAACAGTAGAACAAGTCATGGTAAAGGATGTTGCCACAATTGCACCCGAGGAAACCCTAAAGGATGCCATAGATAAAATGTACCAATATGGCCAAGACGATGGCATCATAAACCAACTGGTAGTATTAGAAGATGATAAAATCGTGGGTATAATCTCAGATGGTGACATCATAAAAGTCCTGAAAGAACTCTAAGGACAGAATAGGTCACCGCACCCAATAATAGACATGCCGGTATAGTCAAAATCCACGTATATCCTATATCCCTTATAACGTCGAATTTTAGCGTGGAAGTACCATGGGCCAAACCAACCCCTATCACAGAACCAACAAGGGTCTGGGTTGGTGAAATAGGCATGCCATAATATACAAAAAAGAAAATGACAACAGAAGCAGCCACCTGGGCCGAGAAGCCCCTGGTAGGTACAAGTTCAGTAATGCGCCTACCTATAGTTTCAGTCACCCGATCACCAAGAAACAGTATACCCATAACAAGTCCCAGGGCCCCAACAATCCTCAGAAAACTTGAACTCCCATCTGATAAGGTGAATAATACGCCCATAGCCACTCCAAAGTCTAAAGCGCCAACATTAAACGCTGAAAAAGACGAACTAAGCACTTGAAGGTATGCGAAGAGCTTCTCCAGCCTGTCCTTGACAGAAACACTCCTCACCCGCCTGATAACCCCCGCCCTTATAATATAATATGTTAAAAAACCTGAAAAAAAGCCTATCATGGGTGAGGAAATCCAACTCAGGATTATATAAGTTATAGTATTGAGGTTCATACCAGTCCAGCCCACACTCACAAGACCAACACCAATAACAGCACTAACCATAGCATCCGAACCAGAAATAGGTATACCATGCAACAATGTTATGGTTATCCAAAGGGCGGCAGTTAAAATAACAGCAAAACCGGCAATCACATTAAAAACATCAGAGGGTATAATACCCTCTCCGATGGTCCTTATAACATTACCGCCAAATAATAGAGCCCCTAAGAAAGCGAAGAAAGCACCTAGAAGAAGAGCCCTCCTCATACTTAGAGCACCACTACCCACGGCAGTTCCCATAGAATTACCAATATCATTAGCCGCGATATTAAAGGCGAAATACAAACCCAAGAGAACACTTAACAAGAGGAGAGAATCCATATATAATATTATCCACCATAGTCTTTATAAAAGGGTAACCTTAAAATATCAGATCAAAACAATATAACCATGGGGCTAGACCGGAGGGTTAGGGGTCCTCTGTAAGCGCAAATCCCCTATATGGCGCGGTCGAAGTCCAAGGGGCGGCAGTCTAACTAGTTGCTAGCCCAGGTGTCTAGTGTGGAAGCCTCGTCCCGCAGGATCAGCGGTGATAGGGCCCCGGCTGGAGGGCTGGGGTGAACTATCTTAACCACGGGAACCGGGTCAGGCCTGGAAAGGAGCAGCCCTACCGTGGACAGCTGATGCTTGCGGGTCAGCGGGGTGGAGCTGGACACTTGGACCACTAGTAGCTAGGAGGACTGTCCACTCTTGGACAAGCCCCCTCCCATCATGGCCGGGGTCGCCTAGTCTGGTATGGCGTTGGCCTGCTAAGCCAATGATCCTTGGGATCTCGCGGGTTCAAATCCCGTCCCCGGCGCTCAAAACAACCTCAGAGGTTTTTATCATGGATATCTTATATGTATGGCCAATTTTAACCTTGATATTAGTTTTGATTCTGATCTATAGGAAGCCTAAGACAAAGAACATGATTATCGAATCTCTACTTTTAGCATTACTTGTGGTGATGGTTGGATTATCCTCCATCTGGGCTTTCATTGGCCATGCCTTCATGGGGGCTAGGATAGCAGCATATATAGGTTGGCCGGCTGGTAATCCATTCCAATTAGAAGTCGCGGTGGCTAACCTATCCTATGGGATTCTTGGACTTTTATGCTTGAAGTTTAGAGATGATTTTTGGACTGCCACTATAATAGGCTTCGCAGTCTTTTATTTGGGTGCGGCCTATATACACATCCAAGATATGTTTAGGGGGAATTATGCTCCAGGAAATGTTGGAGCTCCATTATACTTTGATATAATATTACCCATATTATTACTGGGGCTTCTGGCAGCTTACAAGTTGACAAAGAAAGGATGATCTCCCTATTTAGTGGTTTTTTTCGTTGAATGGGCATGCATGGACATTCACTATCCTTATAAGGTCTATGTCTTCAATTACCTTTTTTTCAACTTTGTGGGCTATGCAGTGGGCTTCTCTAAGGTTCATATCACCATCAACTTCTATGTGAAGATCTACAGCAGCATAAGGTCCAAAATAATTTATACGGACATTGTGTATGCCCATAACACCCTCTATGGACATTGCGGATCGTCTAATTTCGGCCATAATATTCCTCGAAGGAACCTTACCCATTATGTTGTTTATGTTTTCACGTCCAACATCAAATGCCGTTTTTAGGACTATAAATGCTATTAGCATGGCAACAAGTGGGTCTAGGAATCTTAATCCAAGATTGGATCCTATAACACCTACCAGTATAAGTGTACATGAGAAAATATCGATCTTCTGGTGCTGGGCATCGGCTATGATAGCGGGACTATTAATCTTTTCACCGATTCTCATCATATAAATGGTCATGAAAGAGTTTGCAATTATACCCACAATGGCCATGATCGCGGCGGTATAATCTGGTGGAGCCGACACAATAAAAAATCTACTATAGGCCTCTGATAGTATCTCATAGGCTACTATGCCAAGGAATAATACTACAATGAGCCCTGCCAGGGCCTCGGCCCTACCATGACCATAGGGATGCTCTAGGTCTGCTGGTTTCATACCAACCTTAAACCCTATAAAGGTTATAATGGAAGTTAGTATATCTGAGAGTGTGTGGGCAGCTTCAGCAACTAGGGCAACACTCCCAGCCATCACCCCAACTGTGAAATTCGACAGGGTAAGGAGAATATTACCTATTATACCTGTATATGCTGCCTTTTTACCCAATTCTGCCCTCTCATTATTCAAGGGTATTCACCATATTTTTTCGATCCGGTCCATGGCTTCTTTTATCTTATCATAGGAGGTTGCATATGAAAACCTTACATGATCTTTGCCATTGGAACCGAAAGCACTCCCAGGAACGACAACAACACCCTCTTTGAGCGCATTCTCTGTGAAACTTTTTTCATCTTTGACATATGGGAACATGTAAAATGCTCCGGCCGGCTTGTTACATTCCATCCCCATCTTCTTCAATCTGTTAAACATTAGGTCTCTTCGCCTCTTGAACTCAGCCACCATACTATCAACCACCTTCTGGGATCCTTTGAGTGCTGCTAGGGCCGCTGCCTGAGATATTGATGGTGCACATGCAGTATTATACTGGTGGACTTTTAAAAGTTCTTCTATGATTTCATGTTGGCCGGTGACATAGCCTATGCGTAGGCCGGTCATTGCATAAGTTTTTGAGAAACCATTTATGATTATGGCATTTTCTGTGAATTGGCCAGGACTGTAGTGTTTCTTCTCATAGATTATTTTCTCATAGACTTCATCAGAGATTATTATAAGATTTTTTTCCTCTGCCAATTCTGCAATGGCTTTGATGTCATCTTTTTCCATGACAGCCCCTGTAGGATTTGATGGCGAATTCAGTATTATAGCCTTTGTTTTCTTGGTTATTAGGGATTCTATGGTCTCTGGTTTCGTCCTGAAATCTTTCTTTTCTAGTGGTATGGGTATGGGTTTGCCTTCTGCGAGTTTTACACATGCATTATATGATAGGAAACCTGGGTCTGGTATTAGCACTTCTTCTCCCTTGTCTATTAAGGCTTGGGTGCACATGTAGAGGGCTTCACTTGCCCCTACGGTTACTATGATCTCATCAGGGCTCCTTTTTATCTTATTTTCAACCTTTAATTTTTTAGCTATAGCTTCTCTAAGCTCTTCTATACCATTATTTGGCGTGTAATGTGTGAATCCCTCTTCTAGAGCATCTACTATAGCATCCTTAGCATTTTCTGGTATGTTGAAGTCTGGTTCTCCAATACCAAGATTTATTATATCCTTTCCCTGGATATCGAACATTTTACGTATCCTGGACAACTCTATACCCCTTAATCTTTTCGCATACATCTTTATCAGCTTCTGCATGGTTTTTTAAGGCACTTGTAACAATAACCTAATTCACAATAGGGTGTTATCTTATCCTCTTTCATTTTCAAATATTCTTCCATTATAAAATCATCCCTTAGACCAACATCTATTTTATTCCATGGCAATTCTTCTCCAATCCTATAACCCCCAGCTTTCAACTTCCAATCCCTCAAGGTTGCTTCTCCCCGCCAAGCCTTCTCTATCAACTTTGAAATTTCGGGGCCCCCAGTTGATAATACATGTTGTATAAGTGCCAATTTCGGATTTTCCATTTTAACAGGCAAACCACCTAACCTTGATCTTAGAAATTTCATCCTAGCTTTTATCTCATTAAAATTGAAAGCTTCCCATTGTAGCGGAGTATGTGGCTTAGGTATAAGCGGATTTATACTAAATTTAACATATCCAAGCCTAGATAATCCCCTTATAAGCTTTGCAAGTTCTTCAAGATCCTGTATCGTCTCCCCCGGCACCCCAATCAAAAAGTACATTTTAACATTAAATCCCTTCTCGGTAGCCATCCTCGTAACCCTAAATATTTCATCATCCCTTATCGGTTTGTTCAACCGCCTTCTAAGCTTCCATGTGGACTCAGGGGCCAAGGTTATGCTCCTAAGACCACTCTCAACTAGAACATCTAGGAGGTTTTCTGTCACAGATTCTATGCGAAGTGATGGCATACTAACCTCAAAGCCCATATCAACCAGTCCTTCACATAGTTCATCAATCCTTGAATAATCAGATGCCGCGGCACCTATCAATGATATCCTATTGAGGCCAGTAGCCCTCAGTCCCTGCTCTGAGACCTCAAATAATCTTTTAAGTGATGTTTCCCTTTTCGGACGATAAAGGTAACCTGACATGCAAAACCTGCAACCACGCACACAACCCCTCGAAACACCTAAAAGGAATGAACGGCCAAGTACCGGTACAAAATTAGGATCATCAGACTCAGAGACTATCTGACGGACAGGATGACAAGCACTATCCATATCCTCGACTACCACCCGCTCCGCAGGATTATCGGGCACATAAACACCATCTATATCCTTAAACTCATCAATATCCGCCTTGGGATCATCCAAGCCGATAAAAGTGTCTATCACATCATCCAACACGGCCTCGGCCTCGCCTATAATGAAAAGATCGACAAAATCCGCCAATGGGAGAGGATTAGCAGTTACGGTCGGACCCCCAGCAATGACAAAATTACTCCTCTCATCCTTCCTTACAGGTATACCAGATCTATAAAGCATCTCAAGGACATTAAAATAATCCTGCTCATAATGTATAGAAAAACTTATAATATCAAAATCCTCCAATGGGGTTGAAGATTCAAAACTGCCACGATAAGGATAAATAAACCTCTCACACCACGTATCCTCCCTGGAATTCAGAAAATCATAGATAATATGATAACCAAGAGATGACATAGCAACCTTATAAAAACTAGGATAAACACTAGCCACTCTCACATCCACAAGCCGCGGATTCTTAACAACAATATTATACTCGCGCAACATCAATCTAATTTTATATCATAGAACCTATATTAACTTGGGGAGATAATGACATTGAAATATAAACTAGTAGCAGTAGGAGGGACATTCGACAAATTCCACAAAGGCCACCAAACCCTCCTCGAAAAAGCATTCAAAGTAGGTGGAACAGTAGCCATAGGAGTAACATCAGACAAATTCGCAGCCCAAAAAGACCCAATAGAACCCTGCCAAACCCGAATAGAAAACCTGAAAAAATACCTGGAAAAAAAAGGATACAAAAACTTCTACATAGAAAAACTAGAAGACCCCTACGGTCCAACCATACATGATAAAGAATTTGACGCCATAATAGTAAGTGAAGAAACCCGACCCAGAGCAGAAAAAATAAACAAAATCCGAGAAGAAAAAGGCCTACCCCCACTAGATATAATAACAATAAGCATGGTAAAGGCAGAAGACGGCCAACCCATATCATCCACAAGGATCAGAAAAGGAGAAATAGACAAAAAAGGCAAAATACTAAAAAAGGGACCGAAATGAGGGTTAAAGTAGGCTCCCAAAACCCAGTCAAAATAA